>NZ_JAATON010000019.1:0-1483 GCF_011882165.1 Croceivirga sp. JEA036 | reverse complement strand
GTAAAGGGTAAGTTGCGAGCGGTCTTGTCCTTGTTGATATTCCATACATTAAGTTACGAAATATCACCAAGGTGACAAAGTAAATTGAGGTGATAAAAAGTGGGTTTTGAGACAGTCTGACGGTCTTGTATAAGCGAAGTGGCAGCTTTAAAGGTGTATTCTTTCCTGTTAGCATAGGAGCTAGCTTGAAAACAAAGCGGCTCGGTTTAACACCCAAGCCGCCATTGCGTTTATACCGTGTTGTGGTTTGTATTTATAAGCTATACTCAATTTTCAATTCTCCCTTTGTGGCCTTGTAAGGGTCAAAAGTCCATATGATATTTTCAGTACCATAATAGTCGCCATTCAAGAGTGTATCAACATGTCCCGGAAGAATAAAATAATGGCCATAATCTTTTCTTTGGATTTTAATGGTATCATTCACTTTTCCCTTGATTTTTATATAGTAAGTGATATAACTTTTGTTTTTGTAAGGGACAAGTGTGTCCACTCTTTGTTTTGTGAAATCCGTAATCAAAAAATTTATTTGATCTCCACGATTGTTACAATTACAGGATATAATTAAATTATATAGTAAAAAACAAATTGCTATCTTCTTCATTTTGCTTAATTTGTAGGGATTAATTGAGACTGATTGGTAGCAGGACCACTGCTTCCACCACCCAGTAGATGAGACAGGTACCTCAACTCACCATTGACCATAGCTGCTGAAATACTTTCGACTAAGGAATTAAAACCATCAGTAAACCAGGTTCTTTTATTTCTCCCAACCTCATTGTTAAACAAGTCCATTTGCACTTCTTTAGAATAGTTAGGGTAATTGGAAGGAGCAGGCTTATCTTCGTGTGCTGTTGCCAAATCCTTAGCTAATGTCACTCCAAGCAAAATGGCATTTAATGCATTAAAGTAAGCATGTCTAAAAGCATCACCTTTGCCATTATAAAATGAATTAGGATATAAATCTTCAGCAGCCCATGTAGCTTTTTGACCATTTACTAGGTAGCCTTTTTGTTTGAATTGACTCATAGAGTCAAAAATGGCTTTTTCACTAATGGACATTCTGTTACGATAATCTTGCTCAAATTCTTTAAGTATATCCCTACTTAAAGTATCAACTATATCTTTTACAATCGATTTAGCTTCTACCGAGTTATTATTACCGTTCAAGAATTGATTTGCCTCAATAGCAAAATCATAAAAAGCGACAAGAAAACTGAGTTCTTCTGGCGAAAGCGAATTGCCCAGTTTTTCGTTGATGGTCTCCGCCAATGAGACGAACATGTTCTGGAAGCCGCTTGGTTGCGTTACTACCACGTCCTCATCGTATTCCGATGCAGGGGTGGAGGTAATGCCCGTTGACCCCCCCGTCATGGTAGGGTCACCGCCGCCACCGGTAACCGTGCCGTCAAAATAATAGCATCCGTTACAGTCGTCTCCACTATCGGTGCATACGCTGAAGGTCTCCGTGGTGAAGTAGCTTGAA
>NZ_JAATON010000018.1:0-2448 GCF_011882165.1 Croceivirga sp. JEA036 | reverse complement strand
CACCCAACCATGTACATCTAAACAAAAACAAACCGTACAAATCGTACAGAAAAAATAAAAAACAACTGGAATTTTTAACCATTTAATCTCAAAAAAATGGTCAACCTATTTTAGGACAAGACAAAAATCAAGTAAGATATGAAAGTTATAAAACAAACATTTTACTTTTTAGTTCTTCTGATGCTAATACCTTTAGCTGTTAGTAGTCAAAATAAATACAATTTAGACTTTAACGATTTTAACCAAGAAGAACAAAAAATGCCCACAGGATGGTTTAAGTGGGGGAATTTCGAAAATTTAACGGGAGAAATTATTAGCGAGGGTAATTCTGTTGGGAAAGTTGTTTCCGATAAAGATGGTAAATTTGGCTGCATTACTTATAGAATACCAGCAAATTACATTGGAGACACCATTTTACTTTCTGGTAAAATTAAATACGAGAATGTAAAAGGATTTGTAGGGCTTTTGATGCGGATTGACGGAAATTCAAAAAAAAGGTCTTTAGCGTTTAAATCAATGCAAAATCAAAAAATAAGAGGAACAAGTGATTGGAAAGAATACTCTATAAAACTACCTTTTCCATCTAATGCAAAAACAATCTTTGTAGGCGGAATTTTAGGCAAAAAAGGTGTCGCTTGGTTTGATGACTTTAAAGTGAGTATTGACGGCAAAGACATTCAGGAATTAAAAGAAACAAAAAAGTTAACTTTAGAAAACTACAATTCTAACCAACTAGAATCGGCTTTATCAAAATCCTCTAAAAAATTGGACTTTTCCAACGAAGAAAGTCTGCGCAATAGTTTAGACCCTTTGATAGAAAAAATCGGAGACAAAAAGATAGTTGCAATAGGCGAAAGCACACACGGAACATCTGAATTTTATCGACTTAGAGAAATCATAACAAAAAGACTAATTAAAGAAAAAGGGTTTAGTCTCGTTGTTTTGGAAAACCCATACGATGATATTGAAATCTTGAACAAAGATTTGGATAAAATGCCATTAGATAGCTTAATGCGAAAACACCTATTTTCAATTTATCAAACCCAAGAAATAAAATCTTTCTTACAATGGTATAAGGACAATAAAACCCAATATAACATTAAGTTTAAAGGTTGTGACGATTCATATTGGGTTTTCTATGAACTACTAAAAGACAACATTAATCCAATAAATGATAAAATATTGAATAAGCTTTTGCAGGAATTAGAATCCAATATTGCAAAAAGTTCAACTGATAATTTAAAAAAAGAATACAAAGTCAATAATTCTATTTACAATAATATCTTAGAAATTGAAAATTATTTAGAATCAACTAAAAAACTAACTAAATCAATCAGAGAAATTCTATTCAATGGGAAAAACACATATATCAACTATGTAAACATTAAAAACCAAAAACCATTTCAAAGTCGAGATGAAATAATGGCAGACAGAATATCATTTTTGGCTAAAAATTCGGACAATAAGATTATTGTTTGGGCTCACAATGCACATATTTCAAACAAAATTATCACAGATAATGAAATAGGGATTATGGGCAGAGATTTAAAAAATGATTTCAATAAAGATTATTACACAATTGGACTTACGACCTTAAAAGGCAGTTATTCGTATATGGATGAAAAATTTATAAACGGAGACCACAGTTATAAGGAGAAACTTAAAATCGAATCATTTAAACCCATTGATAGCTTGTTTTGGGAAAATAGATTATCTGAAATTGGCAAATCGTTTATTATAAATATGTCCGATTTAAAAAATGAATTAACCACAGACAAAATAATGGGTCCTACAAGGCTAATTGGATATTCAAAAGAGTCGGAAGAGGATATTTATTATCTTCCATTAATCAAGAATTTTGACACGATGATTTTCATTAAAGAAACTAATTCAACCAAACCAATATTCGAGTGAAAAGGGCAGTTGCTAACAATGTATAAAAAAAATAGGGCGGAAATGAGCTTAAATAAAGGCTTGAGCATATTTTCAATGTCGCCAAATCTTTTGATTTGGCTTTTAAAAAAATAAGATAAAAACAAAATACAAAAGATTCGGCTTGTGGCTAAACGGAAAGTTAAACGCATACCATCTGCCCTACTTTTCTTATACGAGCCGTCAGACTGTCTCAAAACCCACTTTTTATCACCTCAATTTACTTTGTCACCTTGGTGATATTTCGTAACTTAATGTATGGAATATCAACAAGGACAAGACCGCTCGCAACTTACCCTTTACCGTAGCTGTTTGGATGATATGGTCGGTCAACAAAACACCGTCAGGGCCATTGATGCCTTTGTCAATTCTTTAGATTTGAGTGAACTCGGCTTTAAAACTTTGGCCTCACAAGGAAGACCTCCTTACAACCCTGCCGATTTGCTCAAACTTTACCTTTATGGCTATATGAATCGCATGCGCTCTTCTAGAGTGTTGGAGCTGGAATGTAATCGG
>NZ_JAATON010000017.1:0-3420 GCF_011882165.1 Croceivirga sp. JEA036 | reverse complement strand
CCTGGCTCCTCGCCTACTATTGCTGGTGCTGCAGAGCAGCCCCAAGATGTGCTAACCAATGGTAGTAACCCAGAAACCTTTACCGTAACGGCTACAGGGAATAACCTTACCTACCAATGGCAGATAGATGACCAGTTAGGTGGCGGATTTGTCGATATTGATGATGCCAATGCTACAGACATCTATACCGGTAGCAATACCGCTAACCTTACTCTTACTGGAATTACAGCTGCTTACAATGGGTATACCTATAGAGTTTTGGTAACTGACGCTTCTTTTGTTTGTTCTCCCGTAACTTCTAATGCTGCGCTACTTACTGTAGATGTTACCAATCCTGTGATTGCCATTGATGTAGTTGCTGGGGATGATATTATTAATGCTATAGAAGACGATGCTCCAGTAACCATTTCTGGAACTACTGATGCTGAAGACGGACAAACAGTGACAGTGACTTTAAACGGTAATCTATACACTACCTCGGTTACTGCGGGTACTTGGTCTTTAGATATCTCTGCTGCAGATGCACAGGCTTTAAGCGCTCTAGAAACTATCACTGCCGATGTAACTGACCGTGCTGGTAATGCCGCCACTCAGGCAACTAGAGACGTTGTTCATGATGTGGATGCCGCAATTACCATAACCACGCCTATTGAAGGGGATGATATTGCTAATGCCAGTGAGGCTGGAGATGTAACCATCTCGGGGACGACTACAGCTATAGAAGATGGACAAGTAGTTACCGTAACTTTTGATGATGGCGTTAATCCTCCAGTGACCACTACCGCTACTGTTTCGGGTAATGCGTGGACGGCTACCGATGCCGATATCTCTGGATTGAACAACGGTACCATCACCGTAACTGCGGATGTTACTGATGTAGCGGGTAACACGGCTACCGATAATGCGCCTGTGACTCTAGATAATACACTACCAACTATAGACATCACTATACCTATTGAAGGGGATAATATTGTCAATGCTACCGAAGATGGGGACGTTACCATCTCAGGGACAACTACAGCTATAGAAGATGGACAAGTGGCGATTATTTCTTTTGATGATGGCGTTAATCCTCCAGTGACCACT
This sequence comes from Croceivirga sp. JEA036, assembly GCF_011882165.1. Lineage (NCBI taxonomy): Bacteria > Pseudomonadati > Bacteroidota > Flavobacteriia > Flavobacteriales > Flavobacteriaceae > Croceivirga > Croceivirga sp. JEA036. The sequence continues at coordinate 2,334 of NZ_JAATON010000017.1, read as the reverse complement.
ACCGCTACTGTTTCGGGTAACGCGTGGACGGCTATTGATGCAAACATTGCTGGATTAAACAATGGTACCATAACCGTAACTGCGGATGTTACGGATGTAGCGGGTAATCCGGCTACCGATAACGACCCGATTACTTTAGATAATACCGTACCTACTATCGATATTACCACCCCTATCGAGGGTGATAACATCGTAAATGCTGCCGAAGATGGCGATGTAACCATCTCGGGGACTACTACAGCTATAGAAGATGGACAAGTAGTAACGGTTACTTTTGATGATGGGGTGAATCCTCCAGTAACCACTACCGCTACTGTTTCGGGTAATGCGTGGACCGCTACTGATGCCGATATTTCTGGATTGGACAATGGAACTATCACCGTAACGGTGGATGTTACGGATGTAGCGGGTAACCCGACTACCGATAACGACCCAATTACACTGGATAATACCGTACCAACTATCGATATTACAACTCCTATTGAGTTCGATAATATCGTAAGTGCAACGGAAGATAACGACGTTACCATCTCAGGAACTACCACAGGTGTAGAAGATGGACAAGTCGTGACCGTAACTTTTGATGATGGCGTGAATCCTCCAGTAACCACTACCGCTACCGTAACCGGTAACGCGTGGACGGCTACCGATGCCGATATCTCTGGATTGAATAACGGTACCATCACCGTAACTGCGGATGTTACGGATGTAGCGGGCAACCCAGCTACCGATAACGACCCAATTACTTTAGATAATACCGTACCAACTATCGATATTACCACACCTATTGAAGGAGATAATATTGTCAATGCTATCGAAGATGGGGATGTAACCATCTCAGGTACTACTACAGCTATAGAAGATGGACAAGTAGTAACGGTTACTTTTGATGATGGTGTTAATCCTCCAGTAACCACTAGCGCTACTGTAACTGGTAACGCGTGGACGGCTACCGATGCGGATATCTCTGGATTGAATAACGGTACCATCACCGTAACTGCGGATGTTACTGATGTAGCGGGTAATCCGGCTACCGATAACGACCCAATTACTTTAGATAATACCGTACCAACTATCGATATTACTACACCTATCGAGGGTGACAATATCGTAAATGCTACCGAAGATGGCGATGTAACCATCTCGGGTACGACTACAGGTGTAGAAGATGGACAAGTGGTAACCGTTACTTTTGATGATGGCGTTAATCCTCCAGTAACTACTACCGCTACTGTTTCGGGTAACACCTGGACTGCCACCGATGCAGATATTTCAGGATTGGACAATGGAACTATCACCGTAACTGCGGATGTTACCGATGTAGCGGGTAATCCAGCTACCGATAACGACCCGATTACTTTAGATAATACCGTACCTACTATCGATATTACCACACCTATCGAGGGTGATAACATCGTAAATGCTGCCGAAGATGGGGATGTAACCATCTCGGGTACGACTACAGCTATAGAAGATGGACAAGTCGTGACCGTTACTTTTGATGATGGCGTGAATCCTCCAGTAACTACTACCGCTACCGTAACTGGTAACGCGTGGACGGCTTTAGATGCCGATATCTCTGGATTGAATAACGGTACCATCACCGTAACTGCGGATGTTACTGATGTAGCGGGTAATCCGGCTACCGATAACGACCCGATTACTTTAGATAATACCGTACCTACTATCGATATTACCACCCCTATCGAGGGTGATAACATCGTAAATGCTGCCGAAGATGGGGATGTAACCATCTCAGGGACTACTACAGATGTAGAAGATGGACAAGTAGTTACCGTAACTTTTGATGATGGCGTGAATCCTCCAGTAACCACTACTGCTACTGTAACTGGTAATGCGTGGACCGCTTTAGATGCCGATATCTCTGGATTGAATAACGGTACCATTACTGTAACTGCGGATGTTAGTGATGTAGCGGGTAACACGGCTACCGATAATGCGCCTGTGACTCTAGATAATACACTACCAACTATAGACATCACTATACCTATTGAAGGGGATAATATTGTCAATGCTACCGAAGATGGGGACGTTACCATCTCAGGGACAACTACAGCTATAGAAGATGGACAAGTCGTGACCGTTACTTTTGATGATGGCGTTAATCCTCCAGTAACTACTACCGCTACCGTAACTGGTAATGCGTGGACGGCTATTGATGCAGATATCTCTGGATTGAACAATGGAACTATCACCGTAACGGCGGATGTTACCGATGTAGCGGGTAATCCAGCTACCGATAACGACCCGATTACTTTAGATAATACCGTACCTACTATCGATATTACCACCCCTATCGAGGGTGATAACATC
>NZ_JAATON010000016.1:0-3583 GCF_011882165.1 Croceivirga sp. JEA036 | reverse complement strand
CGTAACGGCGGATGTTAGTGATGTAGCGGGTAACCCAGCTACTGATAACGCCCCCATTACACTAGATAATACTTTCCCTACTCCTGTTTTAGTTATTAATGATGTTACTGCAGATAACTTATTGAGTTCTGCAGAAGCAACAACCACCATTCCTATTACGGGTACCGTAAGTGGTGAATTCAATACTGGTGATACGGTAACCTTATCTATCAACGGTACAGATTATACCGGTACCGTAAATGCTAGTGGTGCCTTTACTATTAATGTTCCTGGCAGCCAATTAGCCGCTGACCCAGATTTAACTATTGATGGTAGCGTAACCACTACTGATGCTAATAACAATACCAATACCGTAACTGCTACCAAAGTTTACCAATTGGATAATGATGGGGATGGTATTCCTGATGATACGGATACGGATGATGATAATGATGGGGTGCCAGATACCTCTGATAACGCTCCTTTTGACCCGTCTAGCTGTCAAGACTTAGATGGTGATGGTTGTGACGATTGTTCCGCTACTGCAAATAACGACTTTACTCCGGGCTCTAACTTTGATACCGCTAATGACGGGCCAGATACCGACGGTGATGGTATTTGTAATACCTCTGATGAGGATGATGACAATGATGGTATCCCTGATGTGGTAGAAGGTAATGCTGATTTTGATAACGATGGTATCCCTAACAGTCTTGATTTAGATAGTGATAATGATGGTATTCCAGACGTGGTAGAAACAGGCAATGGTGCTTTAGATACCGATGGTAATGGTAGTATTGATGCTGCGGAAAGTCCTGCTGGTACTAATGGTATTCCTAATGCTGCTGAGGACGGTGGTGTAGATGGTAACGGCGTTTCTACCCCTCCTGTAAACAGCGATGGTACTGGGGGTGCAGATTATCTAGATATTGATGCTGATAACGATGGTATTTTAGATACCATAGAAGCGCAACCAGATGCCACCCTTGTACAACCTACTGGTAATGACAGCGATAACGATGGTATTGATGATGCTTTTGATGCAGACAACGGAGGGGCTTTTATCAATACTCCAGAAAATACGGATGGAGACACACAACCAGATTATTTGGATTTAGATGCTGATGATGATGGTATTGTAGATAATATAGAATGGCAGTCTACTGCAGGGTACATTCAGCCTTTTGCCGACTCTGATGGCAACGGTTTGGCAGATATTTATGAAACCGCTCCTGGTTCTGGAGTTTCTGTAAACGAACCTGTGAATACCGACGGACAAGGGGCTCCTGACTTTAGAGATACCGATTCTGATAACGACGGGCTTAGTGATTACATTGAAGCCTATGACACCAATGGAGACAATACACCTGATACCGCACCTGCTAATACAGATGCAGATAATGACGGCTTAGACGATGCTTTTGATAACAGCATCAGTGCTCCTAATGGTATTGCAGACCCTTTCGGGGCTTTCAATGCAGGACAAAAACCAACCGATTTCCCTAACGATCAAGACCCTGCTACTGCTCAGGTTGACTTTAGAGATGATAGTGTGCCCTTAGTTCCTGTAGATACCGATGGTGATGGTATTAATGATGATGTAGATATTGATGATGATAATGATGGTATTTTAGATTATGTAGAATCCCTTGGCTTTGAACCTACGGATACCCAAGGAGATGCCTGTGGTATCCCTTCTGGTAGCTTTACCGGGGGCACTTACATCGGTGGAGGCTCCGGGCCTGGTACCGTTAATGCGCAATACCGTTTCTCTAATGTGGTGAGTACCTCTTTGGGGATACTAGATGCCATTGTAACCATTACAGAAAAAGATGCTAACGTTATCTTTAATGATATTGACTTAGGGGGCGTTGGTAGCAATGATGCTTGGCAACCTAGTTTTGATATCACTGGCGTTGCTGGTGACTCAGGTAGCATGTCTTTCCAAATAACCCTTGTCGCTGCTGGCACTAATTTCCAAGTAACCGTAGAACGCTTCGGTGGGGTTATCTATGATATTGATGGCGCTAATGCTAGAGAAAGCGTAACCCTAGCTAGACCCGGACTATATGCTGTAGATGCGAATAGCCTTATTTCCGTGACAGAAAATAACGCTACAGGTACTACCACATTCCAAGGACCGGGGCAAACTTGGAACGGTATCGACTTTGGTCCGCGTTTGGCTATGTATTTTAATTATTATGATACTTCGGCCTTTACCGTAACCTTTGACCTAGAACTACAACCTGGATTTACCTCTACCAATTACCTTGGTTCGGTACTATTCCAAACCTGTGATATTAATGGGTTATTTCACCCTAACAATACTACCGGTACTACAAATACTCAAGGAACTCCTACCGGTATTTCTTCTGGTCCAGGTACCGCTGCTGTGTTTACTGTTAATGATGGTATTGATTCTGATAACGATGGTATTTCTGATGATTTAGATATTGATGCGGATAATGATGGTATTCCTGATAACGTAGAGGCACAATTGACCGCTTCTTATGTAGCTGGTGGCGTTGCTGATACGGATAATGATGGGTTATTAGATGTCTACGAAGGTACTGGGGACCAAGGACTATCTCCTATAGATACTGATGCAGATGGCATTAAAGATTATTTGGATTTGGATTCTGATGAAGACGGATTAATTGATAGACAGGAAGCTGGCTTCGCTGCGGCTACCAATAACCTAGATGCGGATGGCGATGGATTACTAAATGCTTATGACGATGTTGATACTACTGGGGGGCCTTTCGATGCTAATGACGACCAAAACAATGGGGCTGCTGACCTACCTAACAACGCTATTATTGCTACTCCTGAAGTAGATTATAGAGAGGTAGGCGCTGATGATAATGATAATGATGGTATCCCTGATACTGTTGATTTAGACGATGATAACGATGGTATCTTAGATACTAATGAAAGTACTACGGGCATTGACCCTAGTGCCGATGCTGATAACGATGGTATTCCCAACTACAGAGACCTTGACCTTGGAGCTGATGCTAATGGTGATGGTATTGTGGATAGCTTTGATACCGATAACGATGGGGTGCCAAATCACTTTGATTTAGATGCGGATAACGATGGTATTTATGATGCCATAGAGGCTGGTCACCAGCAAGTACATACCAATGGCATAGTCAATGGTGCGGTAGGTACCGATGGTATTCCTAATATCGTACAAGCTAGTGGACAACAAAATGCGGGTACTATCAATTATACCTTAGCAGATTCAGAGAACACGCCTGACGGAAATCCTGACTATTTAGAATTAGATGCAGATGGGGATGGCTGTAACGATGTTACTGAAGCTGGGTTCTCTGACCCTAACGCAGATGGTATTCTTGGTGAACTACCTCTTGTGGTAGATGCCAATGGCTTGGTAACTGGTACCACAGTAACTGATGGCTATACCACTCCTGCTAATGTAGATGGCCCTGCCAATACACAATACGATTTTCAACAACCTGGCTCCTCGCCTACTATTGCTGGTGCTGCAGAGCAGCCCCAAGATGTGCTAACCAATGGTAGTAACCCAGAAACCTTTACCGTAACGGCTACAGGGAATAACCTTACCTACCAATGGCAG
>NZ_JAATON010000015.1:0-3690 GCF_011882165.1 Croceivirga sp. JEA036 | reverse complement strand
TATAATCTAAAACGAATACTGAAAATCCTCAAAGTGCAAGGGAAAGAACTTATTACCGCATTTTTAAGGTATTTTCAACTTATTTGGAAGCCAATAGGCACTATTAAAAAGGGTTTTAAATCAATTAATGGTAGTTTGGAGCAAAACAAAATTTCGCCCTCCTTTTTACAAGCTTCGGTAGTTTGAAACTAATAAGCTAATTTTATATTAAAATCTGAAGGCGGTTTTGGGACAGACTGCCGTTGTAACACATTATGAAAAAAATTCTCTTGTATATTCTAACTGTCTCATTCCTTTATGGTTGTAAGACTGACAACAACTACGAAAATAATTCTGAATTATGTGCCCTACTGAATGAGATGTATCAAACAGATCAAAGTATTCGAGCCTTACCAGAATTAACAGATTCATTTTTTGAAATATTAGACTCCATTAGGTTTGCCAATGATCTCGACCGTGAAACTTATATGAAATTAGGTAAAGAGGAACAATTAGCATGGGGTAAGATTGCAAGAGAAATTGCCGATAAAAGACCTAAAGCATCTGAACAAACTCGAGATTCATTATGGAAAATTCAATCTCAAATAGATAGGAAAAACACAAGGACTCTTATAGATATTACCAAAAATAGAGGCTGGGTAAGCAAGGCTGAACTTGGTTGCGAAGAGTACATTTCTCCAGTCATTATCTTTAGACATGCACCTAAAGAATTTTGGCCTGAAATAAGGCAGTTAATTGATAAAGAGTTTACAGAAAACAGAATGGGAGAAGGGGATTATAGTTTTATTGATAATCATATTAAAGGAAGACCTTTAGACTGGAATCCAAATGATAAAAGCGATTTGAAAATATTGGAAGATCAATAACACGACGTGTTACAACAAAGGGCTATAAAGCGTTGCTGCTGTCTTACACGATTTAGACTATTTTCTTATCTTGAACTCCAAGAACAAAATTGAAGCGTCACGTTTCCGACGTGACTCTAATCCTCGCAAGAGGTAAAGGCCAACGCTAGGTTCAAATCCACAAACCACAACCCTTCATAGCTTTACCATTAAAAGTTCAAAAAAAGGATTTTCTGCCCGTCTAAGATTTAGTAGTTTTATGCGAAAGAGATATTCGTTATTACGGATATCCACAAATAATAGTATATATTCCTCACATGATGGATATTCAATTGTTGTGGTTTATGTTGACCAACATTCACAAATTTTTAACTTTAAAGCACCAACGGTATGAAAAATAAACTATCAAAACTTATTCTTTGTTCTTCTGCTCTTTTCTTTGTACTTTCATGTGAAAAGGAAATTACGGTCGAACAAGAGGATTAGCAAGTAGAACACTCTCATGTGGAAACGGGGGACTTTCTTGATTATCCGGAACTTTCCAATATCCTTGAGGGACTGGATATCAAAAACGCTAACGGAAAATACTTTACGGAAAAGAACGGTAAGAACAGGAGATAAAAATAGATTCAAGCGAAGTCTCTAAATATAGGAATGGCTCGGTCGAGACCTATACCCTAAGGGTCGAGAGCAAAGAAAATGGAAATGAAAAGGGAATCTTGGAGAACCTCGTATTGAGGAAGAATCCCGAGGGTTACAGTGGCTTTATCCTTCGTTACCATCTCACAAAAGATTACCTTAAAGAACTGCGAGACAACAGAAGGGCGGCAATGAGAGCCTACATATCCATGGAAAGGGTCAACGTTCAATCACTTACCGCAAAGCAGACCTGTACCTATGTAACCGTGCCCACCTGTGACAACCCCGGTTTTGATGGTGATGGTGCCTATGTTGGATTCAATGGAGAGCACATTCGTACCGATAGATGTACCAATTCAAGTTACTTCACTACCGAGATTTACAGCGTATGCACCGATAATGGAAACGACTGTAAAGGATGCTATTATTTTGACGGCACGGCTACCGGTGGCGGCGGTGACTCTACCATGACCGGAGGTTCAACGGGCATCACCTCTACACCTGCATCGGAATACGATGGGGACGTGGTGGTAACACAATCAAGCGGCTTCCAGAACATGTTCGTCTCATTGGCGGAGACCATCAACGAAAAACTAGGCAATTCCCTTTCGCCAGAGGAACTCAGTTTTCTTGTCGCTTTTTATGATTTTGCCCTTGAAGCAAATCAATTCATGAACGACAATGGAAATTCCAATAAATCACAGAATTTTATCAATTGGGTTATAGACTTTCAATTATTACCCCAAATACCCTGTGGAGTAGGCCACGACTGTATGAAATCTATCCAAGTCATGGCTGAAGGACTTAGAAAGTTTCACGGAGAGCAAGGAATACGCATGGCAGAAATGTTTGAAGTTTGCATAGATACCCCTGACTCGTTTACTCGAACTGACTTACAATTATTCTATGATTGGGCTAAAGCGACTACTCAACATTACAATAATGTAATGTTTGCTGAGATTACCGGTGCTTTTGCAGAAGGGTCTGCAACTATTTTAAGCGTTATACTTACAGAAATGGGAGGAAATGCAGCTGTAGCCTTACTTCAAAAAATACCTCTCTCTTGGGTTCTTAGAGGTAGTACACTAACTCCTTTTGTCCAGAATGTTGCTAGACTTGGTGTTCAGGGCACACAAGCTCATGTTAGACTTGTTAAAACAACAAATCCAGTTGGTAGGGCCAGAGGGCTTTTCAATGCGCTTTCAAAAAATGCACTCTCTAAAACTACACAATCCAATGGAGCAATAGTTGCAAATATGGGTAATGGAAACTTTATTACATTTAGGACAGTATCTCAGTCAGGATTTCCCGCTACAATTGATTTGAACTTTCCCAGTATGTTTGCAGTAAAACAAGTTATAAAATTCGGTTTATGAATAGTATAAACATTTTTGATAAAAAGTATTTAGATTTGTTAGCCCCCAATGGAGTTGAATATATTTGGGGGGTATACATGCATTTGGGAATAAAAGACAACGAGTCTTCAAAACCAAACAACAAAAGAATTATTCTAGACACCATTAAAAGCCTTTTAAATTATTCAATCTTACAAGTAGGGGAATGGTATCAAAGACCGGAATTAAATTCTAAAAAACTTACCGTTAAAGAAATCGTTAAAAACTTAGATGAAATATGGAATGAAAAGGCAACATATCCTGACTTTTACGATATGGTATATTTTACTACTCCAGAGTGGTATGTCAATAAAACAAAAAAATTAGGTCTAACAATGACAACAGATTGGAAGACTTTTGTTAAAGAAGAAATAGGAGATTTGGAAAAATGGATTGAAGAAAACAGACCTAAAAATACAAACCACAACATGGTATAAACGCAATAGCGGTTTGGGTGCATACCTAAGCCGTTTTGTTTTAAATAAACATTATAACAAAAGGAAAAACAGTAACCAAAACCCGCTACTACGCTTACACAAAACCGTTGTGGTTTATATTGACTAACATCCGAACATTTTTTAATTTTAAAACACCAACGGTATGAAAAACAGACTATCAAAACTTATTCTTTGTTCTGCGGCTCTTTCCTTTGCACTTTCATGTGAAAAGGAAATTACGGTCGAACAAGGGGAACAGCAAGTAGAACACTCCCATGTGGAAACGGGGGGCTTTCTTGATTATCCGGAACTTTCCAATATCCTTGAGGGACTGGATATAAAAAACGCTAACGGAAAATACTTTACGGAAAAGAA
>NZ_JAATON010000014.1:0-2528 GCF_011882165.1 Croceivirga sp. JEA036 | reverse complement strand
TTAGGGTTCTTTTCACCTTTCCCTCACGGTACTGGTTCACTATCGGTCTCCCAGGAGTATTTAGCCTTGGCGGATGGTCCCGCCGGATTCAAACAGGGTTTCACGTGCCCCGTCCTACTCAGGATACCACTATCTCTAACGTCCCTTACCCGTACCGGGCTATCACCGTCTACGGCCACTCTTTCCAAAGTGTTCTGGTTCGTCGCGCAGAGAACAGCGTGGTCCTACAACCCCAGTATTGCCGAAACAACACTGGTTTGGGCTGTTCCGATTTCGCTCGCCACTACTCTCGGAATCACTCTTGTTTTCTTTTCCTCCGCCTACTTAGATGTTTCAGTTCAGCGGGTTGGCCTCTTTCGATGCTATGCCTTCAACATAGCGGGTTGCCCCATTCGGATATTCACGGATCAACACTCGTGTGCAGTTCCCCATGACTTTTCGCAGCTTACCACGTCCTTCATCGCCTCTGGGAGCCTAGGCATTCCCCATACGCCCTTGCTTAGCTTGTCGCACTTTACTTCTAAAGTGCCCCTCGTAATCTTTATATATTTCTTACTCTCGTATTCTACTACTTTACTTGCTTTCAAGTTTCTTCTTTTGACTTCGCATCAATACAAATCAATGTATTGTGCTACGTCCCAATATGTCAATGAACTTTTTAATACCTAATTAAATCAGGCACTTTGTGGAGAATATCGGAGTCGAACCGATGACCTCCTGCGTGCAAGGCAGGCGCTCTAGCCAGCTGAGCTAATTCCCCATAACTAGTAGTTAGTAATGAGTAGTTAGTAGTTAGTACATAACTACATACCCAACTTCCAGAATTTCCTAATTGTTCAATATTTTTTATTGAGGTTTCCCTCAGAACTTCGCACTTTTTAGTCTCGCGACTCGTAGTCTCAGGCAGACTCGAACTGCCGACCTCTACATTATCAGTGTAGCGCTCTAACCAGCTGAGCTATGAGACTTCTTAGGTCTTATGACCACATTATATCTATGGACATCCAAAACAACAACACAAAGAAAACTACCGTTCCTTCGCCAAAGTACGGGGCCTAAGGGCCTATCGTCTCTAGAAAGGAGGTGTTCCAGCCGCACCTTCCGGTACGGCTACCTTGTTACGACTTAGCCCTAGTTACCAATTTTGCCCTAGGCCGCTCCTTACGGTGACGGACTTCAGGCACTCCCGGCTTCCATGGCTTGACGGGCGGTGTGTACAAGGCCCGGGAACGTATTCACCGGATCATGGCTGATATCCGATTACTAGCGATTCCAGCTTCACGGGGTCGAGTTGCAGACCCCGATCCGAACTGTGACCAGCTTTGTAGATCCGCGCCTCCTTGCGGAGTGGCTTCCCTCTGTACTGGCCATTGTAGCACGTGTGTGGCCCAGGACGTAAGGGCCGTGATGATTTGACGTCGTCCCCACCTTCCTCACGGTTTGCACCGGCAGTCCCGTTAGAGTCCCCATCTTTACATGCTGGCAACTAACGGCAGGGGTTGCGCTCGTTATAGGACTTAACCTGACACCTCACGGCACGAGCTGACGACAACCATGCAGCACCTTGTAAGTAGTCCGAAGAAAGGGACGTCTCTGCCCCATGCAACTTACATTTAAGCCCTGGTAAGGTTCCTCGCGTATCATCGAATTAAACCACATGCTCCACCGCTTGTGCGGGCCCCCGTCAATTCCTTTGAGTTTCATTCTTGCGAACGTACTCCCCAGGTGGGATACTTATCACTTTCGCTTGGCCACGGAGCTAAATGCCCCACAGCTAGTATCCATCGTTTACGGCGTGGACTACCGGGGTATCTAATCCCGTTCGCTCCCCACGCTTTCGTCCATCAGCGTCAGTATATAGTTGGTCACCTGCCTTCGCGATCGGTGTTCTATGTGATATCTATGCATTTCACCGCTACACCACATGTTCCGGCAACCCCACTATAACTCAAGACTAACAGTATCAAGGGCAGTCCCACAGTTGAGCTGTGGCCTTTCACCCCTGACTTATTAGCCCGCCTACGGACCCTTTAAACCCAATGATTCCGGATAACGCTCGGACCCTCCGTATTACCGCGGCTGCTGGCACGGAGTTAGCCGGTCCTTATTCTTATGGTACCGTCAGTACTCTACACGTAGAGTGGTTTCTTCCCATATAAAAGCAGTTTACAACCCATAGGGCAGTCATCCTGCACGCGGCATGGCTGGATCAACCTTGCGGCCATTGTCCAATATTCCTCACTGCTGCCTCCCGTAGGAGTCTGGTCCGTGTCTCAGTACCAGTGTGGGGGATCCCCCTCTCAGGGCCCCTAATCATCGTTGCTTTGGTGAGCCGTTACCTCACCAACTAGCTAATGATACGCATGGCCATCCCTATCCGAAATTCTTTAAATAATTAATCATGCAACTAATTATTACTATGGGGCATTAATCTTCATTTCTAAAGGCTATTCCCCAGATAGGGGCAGGTTCCATACGCGTTCCGCACCCGTGCGCCGGTCGTCAGCAAAAAAGCAAGCTTTTTCCTG
>NZ_JAATON010000013.1:0-6209 GCF_011882165.1 Croceivirga sp. JEA036 | reverse complement strand
GAAAAGTTTGTGTTCAAAACCCACTTTTTCATACTTCTTTTTTCGGCAGGGTGTTTTTTTTGATTCTTCCATAGATTACTAAATATGATAACTTTTTTAGTCAACCTATTTCAGGACGATGCGATTTTTGTGAATGTTTGCTAACGGTATCGTATAAGCGCAGTAGCGGATTTTAGAAATTTGGTATTTCCGTTTGGGATAAAGGTTTGCTTCAAAATAAAGCGGCTTGGTTTAGAACCAAAGCCGCTATTGCGTTTATACCGTGTTGTGGTTTGTATTTTTGGGTCTGTTTTCCTCAATCCACTTTTCCAAATCACCAATTTTTTCGGTTACAAAGCTTTTCCAATCCCTACCGGTTAATTCCAGCCCCTCCTTTTTAAGGGCATCCACATACCAATCTTTGTATTTTAGGATTAACATTCCATAAAAATCTGGAACGTCAGCACCGACAAACCAAACTTTTTCAATATTCTTAATTGTCTCTTCATTGGTCATTTTTACATTTTTGAGACTTTCATGATAATTGCCCCAATGATAAATTTCTATTAATTCTAAATCAATCAGATTTTTGATGAAATAAATTCCTTCTTTCCTTGCTTGGTCTGACTTTAGATTGTCGTAATTGAAACCAAGACCGAAAAGGATAGTCGAAATAAGTTCTATCCCTTCTGGATGAAATAAATCGATGCTTTTATTCTTAAAAAAATTGTCGGTGTTCATACTATTGATTAAGGAATTTTACTTGACGTGGTTTTGACCATATAGTTTTAAAGTCCAGCGAAATTGTAGCAGGGACATTACTGCCAGATGCTGTTATTGGTCTGTAGGTTATAAAATTACCGCTCCCCATATCAGCGACAATTGCCCCATCTGCTTTTGTGGTTTTTGAAATAGCGTGCTTTGTCAATGAATTGAAAAGTTCTCGAGCTTTTGTCACAGGTGAGTTTGTAACAACTTCACGAATTGTGTTGTTGAAACCTTGCTTTCCCAAAAGCCCAACTTTCCTTACAACACTATTCAAACGAACACCTCTATACACCCATGAGATTGGTATTTTCTGAAAAAGTTTTACCGCTACCGGCAGGCCCATTTCAAAGAGCGCTATTTCAACAATTGGGGTAACGCCTTCTGCAAAACCACCAACAATGCTCACAAACATTAGGTCATTATATCGGTCAGTAATTGCTTTCGCAGTATCGTAAAAGCCTTGTAACTCATATAGTGTAAATGAATTATAATTTACAACAAGACTATCAAAATAATCTGCCATCAAAACCCCTTCTTCACCATGTAATTTACGAAGGCCTTCTGCCATATGCTTTATAGATTTTACACAGTCGTGACCTACTCCACAGGGTGTTTGGGGTAATAGTTGAAAGTCTATAACCCAATCGATAAAATTCTTTGATTTGTTGGAATTCCCATTGTCGTTCATGAATTGATTTGCCTCAAGGGCAAAATCATAAAAAGCGACAAGAAAACTGAGTTCCTCTGGCGATAGTGAATTGCCCAGTTTTTCGTTGATGGTCTCCGCCAATGAGACGAACATGTTCTGGAAGCCACTTGGTTGTGTGACCACCACGTCCTCGTCGTATTCCGACGCAGGGGTGGAGGTAATGCCCGTTGAACCTCCGGTCATGGTAGGGTCACCGCCGCCCCCGGTAACCGTGCCGTCGAAATAATAACAGCCGTTACAGTCATCACTGCTGTCGGTGCACACGCTGAAGGTCTCGGTCGTAAAGTAGCTTGCATTGGTGCACCTGTCGGTACGGATATGCTCCCCATTGGAGCCCACATAGGCCCCATCGCCATCAAACCCGGGGTTGCTACAGGTGGGCACCGTGACATAGGTACAGCTCTGTTTGGCGGTAAGCGATTGGACGTTGACCCTTTCCATGGATATATGGGCCCGCATTGCTGCCCTTTTGTTATCCCGCAGTTCTTTGAGGTAGTCCTTTGTGAGATGGTAACGAAGGATAAAGCCACTGTAGCCCTCGGGATCCTTTCTCAATACGAGGTTCTCCAAGATTCCCTTTTCCTTTCCATTTTTTTTGGTCTCGACCCTTAAGGTATAGGTCTCGACAGACCCATTCTTATATTTCGAGACTTCGCTTGAATCGATTTTTACTTCCTGTTGCTTTCCGTCTTTTTCCGTAAGATATTTTCCGTTCTCGTTTTTGATGTCCAATCCCTTGAGGATATTGGAAAGTTCAGGATAGTCGAGGAAGTCCCCCATTTCAACATGTGAGTGGTCCGCTTCTTGTTCCATTTGCTCGACAGTAACTTCCTTCTCACATGATAGGGTAAAGGAAAGAGCTGCAAAACATAGAATGAGTTTGGATAGTCTGTTTTTCATACCGTTGGTGTTTTAAATTTAAAAATTTTTGAATGTTGGTCAATATAAACCACAACGGTCTCGTATAAGCGAAGTGGCGGTTTTAAAGGTTTAGTCTTTCCTTTTGGTAATCAGGGTTAGTCTCAAAACAAAACGGAGCAGGTTAACACCAAAGCCGCTATTGCGTTTATACCATGTTGTGGTTTGTATTTTCTCCGCTCTTAAATGAATTCCACCTCAAACCCTAGTTGGTCAATCGGTATCAAATCCACTCCTTGGCAATCACTTTTTTCAATTTCATTTTTTAAGGCTTCTGTAACGTAATAACCATGCCAAGAATTGTGTAATCTTAATATGTCAGATAAAATAAATTCTTTGGCCAATGCAAGTTTACTCGGCACTATTTGCTGCATGGGTTCCAAGTTTGATTGAAGTGATTGGTATTCTAATTCGTTATAAATTTTATTTTCCATTTTCAGTATTTCTTCCATTTTCTTTCTAACAAATAAAGAATTGTTCCAATCAATTAATCTATAATCACTCGGTTCATAAACGTAAAAGTAATTGTAGTTATATGTTTTGTTTTTATGTATTGCAAGTGCTTCAAAAATTTGTGTCTCTATAGGTATTGTATGTTTTAAAATTATTTTAAGGAGTTTTTCACTTAGAATCAAACCGCTTGAAGTAATAGGAACAGAAGTAATAATATCCATTGGTTTGGCACGATTCAGGATTTTAATAGCGTTAAAATCAGGGGTAAACTCGAGTTTACCCCTGCACTTTAAGTTAACTATTGAATCATCAGGATTTGGATTGTATTCTTCAATCATATGATTAGACGCTACCCAACCAACAATCTTGTTGATTAAGGCAGGTTGAATTTTATAAAGCATCTTTAAAATAGTTCGTTAATTTTTTTTGTTGGATTAGAGTCTATAATGTGTTGAAGTCTTTCAGAAAGTGCTTTTATTTCATTACAGGCCTTTTCAGGATTATTTATTACGTCTGGCCTGTTTTTTAATGATTCCAATTGGTTTCTAACATAATTATCATAATTGAAATGACTTCCCGAATGTCTGGTAGAACTAACAGCCTTTCCATTGATGGCTGCGTCGTGTGGATGCCATTTAAAGTTTGCGGCTGCTTGAACTACCGGATGGCCGTTAAGATTCCAAGGAATAACATGATGACCAATCATACCGTCACCTTTGGTAAGTCCCAACTGTTTTCTGAAAAGGTCGCTGCACTTTCTTCCAAAATCAATAAATCCATCCGCTCGTTTGGTCATCTGGAGGGCAATTTTTGTCCCGTTTGCCAATTTGGTCACCTTTATTGCCCATTTTGCTCCGGTTGACAGCCAACCATATATAGGAATGGCAGCGGTTAAGCTTAAAGTCCCATTTAAGCTGTCACCTTCTGCAAAGTAAATTGCACCATTCAGTAAGTCGGCCACTTCTCCCACGCCGGGCACAAGGCCGAGAACATCAAGTGAAATATGGATAAACTCCTTTGAGGCTTCCCATACGACCCTCCATTCGCTCCATTCGGGGTGCAGAGCCTGCAATTCCGCACATTTCATCGTAAACCAAATATTGACTAGGTGGGAATTGGAAGAATTGATGTTGAAGGAGTTGTACTTGTTCACAATATCGGTAAAACCAGAACCTACCTCAGAATAATGCATTTCTTTGGTATAGGCCTCTATTGCAATTTGTGTCGCTTTTCTAGACTCAATAGAATTTCCGTTTTGGTTCATCAATTGGTTCAATTCTAGGGAAAAGTTATAACTTGATACAAGAAGCCCCAGTTCCTCTGGCGAAAGGGAATTGCCTAGTTTTTCGTTGATGGTCTCCGCCAATGAGACGAACATGTTCTGGAAGCCGCTTGGTTGTGTTACTACCACGTCCTCATCGTATTCCGATGCAGGGGTGGAGGTAATGCCCGTTGAACCCCCCGTCATGGTAGGGTCACCGCCGCCACCGGTAACCGTGCCGTCAAAATAATAGCATCCGTTACAGTCGTCTCCACTATCGGTGCATACGCTGAAGGTCTCCGTGGTGAAGTAGCTTGAATTGGTGCACCTGTCTGTACGGATATGCTCCCCATTAGAACCCACATAGGCCCCATCACCATCAAATCCGGGGTTACTACAGGTGGGCACAGTGACATAGGTGCAGCTCTGCTTAGCGGTAAACGATTGAACGTTCACCCTTTCCATGGATATATGGGCCCGCATTGCTGCCCTTTTGTTATTCCGCATTTCTTTGAGGTAGTCCTTTGTGAGATGGTAACGAAGGATAAATCCACTGTAACCCTCGAGATCCTTTCTCAATACGAGGTTCTCCAAAATTCCCTTTTCCTTTGCATTCTTCTTGGTCTCGACCCTTAAGGTATAGGTTTCGACAGACTTATTCTTATATCTGGAGACTTCGCTTGAATCTATTTTTATCTCCTGTTCCTTACCGTTCTTTTCCGTAAAGTATTTTCCGTTAGCGTTTTTTATATCCAGTCCCTCAAGAATATTGGAAAGTTCCGGATAATCAAGAAAGCCCCCCGTTTCCACATGGGAGTGTTCTACTTGATGTTCCCCTTGTTCGACCGTAATTTCCTTTTCACACGAAAGTGCAAAGGAAAGAGCCGCAGAACAAAGAATAAGTTTTGATAGTCTGTTTTTCATACCGTTGGTGCTTTAAAGTTAAAAATTTTTGAATGTTGGTCAATATAAACCACAACGGCTTTGTGTATGATTAGTGGCGTGTTTAAGCACCTAATTTAGCAAATAGAAACTGAATAGAAAATCCGCGAGGACTTTCGTAAGCAGGCGAGAACTAGCCATTAATTATACACGTTGTTGTAGGCAGTTTTTTTATTATTTAAGTTTAACATTATATTCTTTTGTAATCTTATTAAATTTATCTAATTCTATATCATCTTTCATTTTTGCTTGAATAAAACCTAAAAGGTTTTCAGCATCCAATATTTTATTTGAATTCTGGTTATTGTATAAAATTATTGACTGTAATGTATTTTTCAAAGCAATTTCATTATTGCCTAAAATCAAGTTTATTTTTCCATTTCCATAATAACCTTCAGGATTTTCAGGGTAAAAATTAATTAGATTTTGATAAAATTTTTGTGCTTCCGTTTCATTTTCTTTCATTGAATAAATGGCAGCAATATTTAAAAGCGAAAAATCTCCTTCTGGAAATATTTCAAGAGATTTTTTATAAGTTTTTATAGCATTTTTCAAATCATTCTTCATTCGATAAGCTACTCCCAAATGGTCATAAGCCATTACAAATTCCTTATCTTTTTTAATTGCCTTTTTGTATTGTTCTATTGCTAATTCAAACTGTTTTTTATCTCGAAGTTGATTTCCTTTTTCAAAATATTTATTTGCTTTCTGATTGTCAGAAAGTCTATAAAATTCTTGTTTTTTCTTTTCAGAAACTTTTGTTCTTAAAGATGGACATTTTTCTATGACAAGTTTCGATACATCGCTAAAAGTTTTGCGAATTCCCTCTACTGTAAATTGTCTATTGTCTTTTTCGCTTGTGTCATTATTTTCAACGTCAATTTTTGATGAAATGATGCATTTTTTCAAAAGGTCATTTAAGTTGTCAGTTTCAGAATCTTTAGAAATACACTCACAAGATTTTTTAGCAATTTTTTCCTCGTATGTCTGTCCGAATACGATTATTGAAATAAAAAGAAAGATTAATGTTATTAATTTATTCATCTATTCGTGGGTTTGTGTCTTGTCCTGAAATAGGTTGACCATTTTTTTGAGATTAAATGGTTAAAAATTCCAGTTGTTTTTTATTTTTTCTGTACGATTTGTACGGTTTGTTTTTGTTTAGATGTACATGGTTGG
>NZ_JAATON010000012.1:0-9486 GCF_011882165.1 Croceivirga sp. JEA036 | reverse complement strand
AGCTCGTATCCGTAGTACTACGTACCCAAAGGTAATACGTGCCTGCCGTTAATCCTGATTGGCCTGCTACATCATAGGTCGTCCAAGTAACCGTTGTTAAATCGGGGTTCGCTTGGGTATCTAGGTAGTATTCCGCAGCGGTACCTAGGTTGGTATCAAAGGTCAGGGTACTGGTACCTCCAAAACAGTTTATCACCGTGGTAGCTACGTTGCTTATTTCTATGTTGGCTCCAGAGTCTATGGTAAATTCTGCTGAGGATATTAGGTTCGGATTACTAAAATCATTGCCTTGGTTTACCGCTTGTATGGTGTAGGTGTCAAAAACCAAATTGTTTACCGTAATCGCATTGGCATCCGTAGCGGTACCATTGGCGATTACCGTTGTACCGTCACTGGCCAAAACACGGTAGGGACGGTCGCCTACACCACCACTTATACCGAAATCTACGCTACCCGCTCCCGCAGGGTCGCAATTATCTGCCGTAGTGCTGTTGACCGTAATCACGGGTAGGGTAACCCCCGTGACCTCGATACTATCCGTATACGTACAAGTACCTGCACTTAGGGTGACCGTATAGATGCCGGATGGCAAGGAGGTAAATGAATGTTCACCGCGATTGGCCACTGTTAAGCTTTGTTCTGGAATAGTATTGATGGACAAGGTCATCCCTGCTCGGCCCGTGATGTTGTTCACACTTACGGTTCCGTCATTGGCTCCTGGATAGGACTCCGGGCTGGAGCTCAAATCAAAGCCTAAGGGAACGGGGGCAGCAATGGTGAGGTCCGAAAGGGTCACATGACAACCATCCGTATTGGCCAAACTACTGTTCCCAGCAACTACCTTTATATTATAAGTGCCCGCATTTAGATTGGGGATACTAATAGCTCCCGTAGTACTTTCGGTCCAATCCACAAAACCACCGCCACTATCTACACTATAATAATATCGTGCAGCATCAGTATTAGCATAACCACCTCCTGAAACGTTAAAACCAATGGTGCCCTTGTCTCCGGCACATTCTGGCTGGGTAAAAACGGGCGTGCTCACTGACAATGCCGATGGCACCCTAATGTAAAATGTCTCCGTGATATTACCGCTCTTAACGTTGAATGTATCGCCTAAATCCTCTACTTCTTGGTAAACGATGTAATAAGGCTGGCCGGTATTATTTCCTGGCAAGCCCGCTAAACCAGAATATTCTCCCTCGTATTCACCAGTGTCTGGGTTTAATTGTAGCGGACCCAGGTTATTGCCAGATTCTGCTGAGGTCCGAAAATTTACATCCTCATAAACGTCTGTTGGCCTAGCCGGTATAGAATCGGTTACATTACCTACAAAATCATCCGCATTGCCCTGATAGATATAATACCGCATAAAATAACCCTCTTCCACGTCATCTTCAAAACCCAAACGTATTTTACCATCTCCTGAACCAGCGCAAGTCTCATCTTCAGTAGTTAAACTACTGTGTTCGATGGAGCAGTCCCTTTTCTCTAAAATAATACTGTCCGTAAATTCGTTACCTACATCTTCAGAATAAACTATTTCTAATTCAAAAACAGTGTTTGAATCTATAAAAGCCAAGTCGTTGGTATCAAAACTAAAATTAAAAGGATGTTCTCCATATGCAATTAGATTTGAAGTAAAATCCTGATAATTTATATTAACACCATACTGTAAATTCGTGTTACAATTGTTAATATTAAAAGTTAAATCATCACATCCATTCCACTCATTATTATCATATCTGTCTAAAATGTTGTCAACATCATTTATAGATATTACTCTAAGTTTATTTATTTCTACACCTCCAGTGTTGTAAGAGTTATCGTTATAGCATGAGATAAAACTATCTTCATAAACATTGGGTGGAGGTTCTGGACAATAAATACATGAAAAAACAACATACTCGTATCTAATTTGTGTATAAACATTTGGAGATTCAACAACAAAGTTTTCAACGTATGTAACTGGTTGAAAAGCATCCGGATTACCTACATTGGCACCAACTTCCGCAAATATTCTTTCTCTATTACCTTCTTCGTCTACTAGAAAAATATACAATCTATTTGCTAAAGCCTCTGGAGTAATAGTAATATCTGCTTCAACCTTATAATAATATTGGCTATTTATTATTTGGATTGAAAATAAAATCGAAATATAAAGAATTTTTTTCATCCTAATATTTTACTTGAATTTTCTTAATAGGCGTCATTACACCTAACCTACTAACTCCCTGTATACCATAACTATATAGCGTGTTTACAGAGATATCCACATCATTTAAGCCATTGCTTTCTTTATCTAGCGTTCGGTACAACCGCAAAGGTCCACTGTTAACACTTTTGTACAAGCGGTACTCGCTTATGTCTTCATTTTTTATACGCCATTGGATGGCTATAAACCTGAGCTCTCTATTAGGCACTGCCGTTAAGTTCATCGCTTTTTCTGTAGTTGTTTGTCCCTTACGCTTTACAATTATTGGCTTGGCAGGGGTACTTTCTAATCCGGTGCTGTCTTTTGCAATAACCGTATAAGCAAACGTACCAGCTACCGTATTCTCATCCATAAAAGTGGTATCGCTTTCCAATACTTTGAGCTGTAACCATTCTTTGCTTTGGGTCTCCTTTTTAAATAGAATATGCGCTTTTACATCTTTACTACTACTTGGTACCCAAGTAATTGCTACACCTTCCGCATTATTTGCAAACGATTTTATTACAGGAGGAGAAGGAGGTAAAACATCGGGAATATTTAAAGCGAATACCTTAGAAAATTCTGAAGTATTATACCTTTGGTCTTCCGCCGTTACCTTATAGTACATCTTGGTATTCAAGGTTTTGATGGTAATCGTATCAGTAAAACGATTATCTTTTATCAACGCTGGACTTACCATAGAAAACTCAGCAGTTTTAGAGGTATTTCTATACACCCGATAACCGGCCAAATCTACCTCTGTATTTCTATTCCATTCTAAAGTTACTACGCCAGTAGTATCTATTTTGGCCGTTATGTTTACTGGTGGAGCTGGTGGAGTACTATCTATTGGTTGCACCATGGAAGAATAGGATTCACTCTCTATGCCATTTTTGCCAACAGCCGTAATTCTAAAATAATTTATTGCCTTTAGCCCTCTATAGGTGATTTTTCTTTGATTAACAGGGATGTTTTCTACTACTTTATAATAAACACCATCGTCTTTATTGCTTCTGCTCAAATAAAAACTTTGAATGGCTTCGTTTCCTTTTTCATTGTACTCCCATTGTAATTCTACTGTATTGGGATCTAAGATTTTTTTCCTAGAAATTCTAGGGGTAAATGCTAATCTTTCTTTAGGCATACCCCCTACTTCTTCTGAATATGGCCCTACTTCACCAAAAGCCGTAAAACCTTTTACTCTATACTTATACGATTTACCGTTAGTAATGGAGTCTTGATAGAACAAAGCTGCACTTTGACCATCTGCTCCTTGCTGCGCATTAAATATGGGCGATGTATTAACTTGCTCAAAAGGATTACCGTTAACAGAGCGCTCCAAATTGTAGCTCGAATAAATATACTTCAGCAAATTAAAGTCCCATGTTACGTTAGCCACACCATCTCCAAAAACCGCAGATAGTTCTATAGGTTTGGGTAATGCCTCATAAAAAGGTGTACCAGCTACTACGGCAGATTTATCAATTTTTATTGCTTCTTCATCGGTCGAAGCCACCTTAACGCTGTAGATGTATTTTTCACCTTTTATTATAGACGTGTCTTCAAATGCCCAACCTGCTAACTTAGCGGCATCCCAGCTTTGTTCTGCTGCTAATAGAGCAAACGTATGTCTTTGCTCCAACTCTTCATTAATGGTATAAACCATGGTCATGGTACTATTGCCTGGGGGCGTAGCATTAAAACTTTGACCGTATAATGCTTGCGCTAAAATCGCGGCATTCTGATTTTGCGTGGCCAAATTTTCCCAGGCCTCTAATGGAGCAGGTTTTAATGGTTGGGTTGTTAAAATTATCCTAGGACCGTTATCTAGAGCAAGACCATTACTTTCTATAGTAATGCGTTCTATTAAGAAACCAGATTCATTAGCTTTCTTCCACGCATAAGGTTGATCTACAGCCCAACGCAAAAGCACTTTGTCTTCTAAAGACCGTGCAATAACTTTTACCGAAGGATTGGCGGTATTAGTAAGTTCTTGACCAATGGTTAACTGGGTAAACCCAAGAATTATAGGTAAAATTAAATATGTAAGTATTTTACTGTACATAGCTTTTAATCGTTTTTATATCTGATGGTATACCCCTTTTGATAGCGATTGCCTGGGGTTCTATAGATTAATTCTGCTTTATACGTACCAAATGGCATAGCCGGAAAAACTTGCATTAAGTAACTGTATTGATTATACCCAGCTGAACCTGGTTCATACCTATTTGCAATAGTATTTCTAAAATGTGCAAAATCTATTTTGTATTGCATTGGTAAATTATACACAAACGGTATTCTATTTTTTACCCATGAAGAATTAGGGTTCTCCTCTAGATTAGCAATGTAATTAGTACTAATGTAAAATGACCGTATGGGAGGTACACCTAATACTTCTGCTGATTGTTCACCTCTATCCACATAAATGTTTCCATTTAAAGGGTATTCATTGTATACTAAAGGCTCGATTACATTATTAAAATAATTGTCTGTTAGTTTTGCTTGCGCATAAACTAGAGGTTGCGAATTGGTATACCTACCCCCAAAAATCTCTAACGCATCTAAATACTCATAATTGGCGACCTTAATACTTAAACTGTGCACATCTGCTACGATGTAATTAGTAATGTTATTTGTTATTTCTAAATCACTTATTTTATCACCAAAACTAGAATGTTGACTTGTATGAAAATTATAGGTAAGTATTGGTTTTGGAGCTCCGTTAGATATTTTAACATTAGCAGCCTTTTTATTACTTACCACAACACTACTGCCCACATTTTTATTCTCTTGAGTATCTGAATCTGGATTGTACCAAGCTGTATCTCCTGCATCCTCTTCTGAGTATACTTCAGATTCTTCTACAACAATTTCTGTTTCTATATTGGCTCCTGGAGGAAAAGCGATGATACTTACTTCATAGTCACTTTCTAAATCCATATCTGGAATATCGAAGAATACCAATTTATTGGCTCTATCATAAGATAAATCTGTTCTTATACCTTGCCCGTTGGCAATAAATTCTGCTCTCATCTCATATTCTCCTTGGAACAAATAATCTTGTGTGGTAATCATCTTTAGATAACCCGTTTTATATTCTTCTGGATAAAATTGTCCTTGGTCCACAACAGGGTAGATGTATTCTATATTTTCGAAAGGAATGTGGTCTGGTGCTTCGTCTGTCTGAAAAACAATTTCTTTCTTCTCCTTAACTGGGCTACCATTTTCTAATAAGGGTCTAAATGCACCATTTACGCGTTCTTCAAACGACACTTCTACTAACACCTTGATATCTTCTTTAGAAGGTAAGGTTTCCTCTGGTTTAAAGGTTATTGCATCTTTAGAATCGTTCCATTCTGTTACACCATCGATTTCTTGACCCAGATGCGTTACTTTAAAAGTATCTAAATGAATACGAAAAGTTTTTTGCCCTTCTGCTAAGTCTACTGTTACTTCCTCATTAATAGCATAATTAAAGACCGCTTGCGGAGCAGCAAAGACAGAAACATCATCTGCACCGTTGTTAGGTTGAACATCTGATATTATTGGGACCCCTACTCCTTCTGCAATATTAGAAAGTTGGCATTCCTCTCCCATTTCTACTTTTAAACGCATTCTACCTTTAACCAACCCTCCAAGAATATTGTAATACATCCCCACATACCCTTGAATATATACTGGATTAGGAAATTGTCCTCTTAACATAGCGGCAATACCAGCTTCGCCAATTTTAAATTTTCCTTTTACAAATAAAAGATTGACGTCTATACCAAATTCTCCATAGATATAAGCATACACCTGCCCCATAGAATACCAGCCGTTATTACCAACTGGTCCTGGACGACCAACACATTGTGCATCTGGATAAAAAGCATGCATAACATCAAATCCTGCTCCAGCCTCTATTGATGCGTAAAATAGTCCGCCAGTAAATGATTTTCGGTAGGCAAAATTCAAACCAAAAGCAAAACCTCTACCCGCTTGTAGTTGGTTTTCTTGTCTATTATTGTTTAACATATCTCTCCCAAGAATTTGAACAACTCTTGGATGTGGATCTAATTGACTTGGCAACTGAGTTCCGGTCATAAAATAACCACCAACCTCAATTTCCGTCATTTTTACATCAAAGATTAAAGAAATACGTTTTTGCGGTGTACCTATATAAACATACCAATCTGTTGGACTTGTATGAATTTTTGCATAACCTGCCATATTGTTTTGTCCACCACCACGTAAACCAGGCAAATCTATATACAATTCAAATTCACCATCAAAAGTGTCATTGACAAAATCTTTTTCTATACCAACATACACCCCAACTTTACCTGAGCTTGCCACAGAACTTAATGGAATCGCTTCTTTAGAAGCTTCCATATAATTACCATCTTCCTTTAACTGGTTAATTTGAGTTGAATCTTCTTTTATTTTTTCATCTACTTCCTTTAATGTTTCTGCTAAGGCTGCAGTGTCTCCTGTTTCCTTTACGTAATCATTATTACCCATGAAAGCTCCTTCTCCAATAAACCCAATTCTGTTTAATCCTCCATGTGTATTAAACTCCATATCTAAATAGGCTCTACCTGAGAAAGTACCTGAGTTTTTTGAATTAATTTGAACGCCAGCTCTAATACCTAATCCAGTTTCACTATCAGGCTCATAAACAGAGTTTTCAGGACTGAAACCACTGTTATCAGAAACTTTTCTCATTTTATTGGAAATACCGCCAACAAAAGAATCTATAAGAAGTTTGTTTTTAGATTGCGTATTACCATTTTTAGTTGTCCAGATATCTACACTCCAATACCGAAAGTCTTTAGCTCCAAAAATCGCTTTTCCGTTAGCATTGAAACTTAGCTTTTCTATATCTGCCATTAACAACCCTTTGAAACCATTACCATACAGAGGGTCATCTTTCATAATTTCAAGACCACCCTTTAAAGCAATACCGCTTTTCTTATAGTCAATTTTTATTGCAGATAGTTTTACTTGATCAAATTTCCAAGCTTTACCATTCTCCTCTGTATTCCCTAGAATAGCCAATTTAGTTGTTGCACCAGCACCCGACCCATCCAAATTTACAGTTAAATCAAATTCTAAACCGACTTGTTTCCCAGGAGTAATCAAACTTAAATTGCTAATTGTGGCAGGAAAATTCATCAAATTGAGATTACCTTCAAAACCAAACTTCTTAGCCTGAATCTTTTTTGTCCCTGGTTGTGTTTGCAATTCTAATTCTTCAAAAACTATGCCTCTAAAATTAATAGCTCCACTTTCTTCTTCTTCTTTTGTTTCGCTACTTGTTGTTTCAGATTTATTGTCTTCCGCACGTTGTTCTACAGTTTCTGGGGTATCATTTAAGTTACCTGTTATACCCATAGTACCTGTAAGATTGGCATAAGGATATACTTTACCTTCTAATACATCAATAGCTACGCTACTGTTAGGAGCTAAATTCAACTCTCCCATAAATACAGGAGCACTATAAGCCTCTGTCAAACTAACTTGCAAACCGTAACCATTTTGATGTATATAACCATTATAATCCATTGGTTGTTTTAAAATGGGAACTGAAATATCCCCGCCCATTGAGCCACCTTGCACATTATTTGCTAAAAGTGATAAAGAAACATCTTCTATAGTAAAAGCCCAATCCCCAGCAGCACCGTTACCAGCAGTTAATATATTCTCACCGAAAAAAGTCCCAGAAATACCTTGACTGTCTAAAATCAAATTAGTAGCGCCAAAACTTACCCTCCCGTTAGATGCATTTTTATCTTCTATCCCTTGAGGCAACATCACACTTATTTCTTCTGCATAAAAACCCCTCCATAATTTTAGGTCTGCACCTCCATAAATCGCTTCATATTCCTTGGGTAAATTCATTTTGGTAGACCCTCGCGTATCACTTAAATCTAATACCACATTCTTGGTATAAAAACCCCAGCCATCTAGCCCAACCACCTCAAAAGGATCTAAATCTACCTCCAAAAAAATATCATTCCATCCCGATGTTTTAATGTCAAATGATGATCCAACATAACATTCCTTACTTACAGAACTTTGTGTCAAAAAATCCAATTCATTGACATTAGTACATTTTGGTGTTCCATTAGAATTTAGTGGTTTTAAAACCTGTCTCGATACTCTTACATCTCCCTTTAATCCTATTCCTTTCAATCCATCACAATCAAACTCTACGTAACTATCATCAGAAAAGGCTCCATCATTTTCTAAATCGATATTCCCCTTAAGGGTTATTAACCATTGATCACCATTTATAGGTATACCCACATCACCTAGCAAAACAAGCCTCATATCTCCAGCTAAACCTCCATCATGTGTTAAGGTGATATTTTCAGCCCCAAAAATCAGTTCTTTCTTTGCGTTATTACTGCCTTTTTCTGGTATTTCTAATTTGGCATAAGCTTTTAAAATGGCGTGTTGAGGCGTAAATTCTACTTCTGAAATTGCTAGGGTTACCGTATTTCCTGTAGAATCTCTCTTACGCATACCAATAGGGAGCTTTAATAATTCCTTTCCCGTAATTTTATCAACAAAACTTCCTAAACCTTCTACGGTTTTGAACAAACTATAGGCTTTTGCAATCAATGTATCTGTTTTGGGATTCCTCCCAAAATGTTCTTCTAAATATGCCGGATTAAATTCTGGTTCACTAGAAGCATAATTCAAAGAAAATGAAGTTAGCTGTTGCTCTAGTTGCGTATCTACCTCTGGAAATGTTCTTACAACTTGTGGTGTAATTGTATGATTTTTCTTTTCAACTTTAGAAGCTGTAACTGTAGAATCTTTTCCACTACCACTTTTAATAACTGTTGCGTTTAAGACAAAACTAGAAATAAACACAAAAACGAACCCTAAGGCGTAGTGTAGTTTGTTGGTCATACGTTAGTTGTTTGAGGCTTATACAATAACTGATTTTCTTACCGTTTCGTATAAATATTTTTTATAATCTATTGAAAAAATTAATTTAACATCTAGTTGACTCGGGCCACAGATGTATACCCATTAAATAAATTTTCCGCATTAAATTTAAACATAACTTTAACAGTCATCGAAAGTTTTCGATAAATAACTAAATACTTTAGGAATTTAACATTTTGGAATGAAATTATAAATTAGACTATTGACTGTTCATAATTGTTATGTTTTAATCACTTTTCTTAGGTATTTTCCATACGGGGTTTCTATGAGTACAGCGTATATGCCTGCGGGTTCAGAGCTGATATCCATTGCCATTTGGTAATAATCTTCTCCCCCTACCTTTTCTG
>NZ_JAATON010000011.1:8735-15058 GCF_011882165.1 Croceivirga sp. JEA036 | reverse complement strand
ATCCGAAGTGGTAAAGCTGGTACCATCCGTATAATTTAAAGTGAACGTACCGTCATTATTATCTACTGTGGAAGCAATTCCGTTTCCATCTACACCATTTGCACCGTCTGCACCCGCTGGACCTTGTGGGCCTACAGCGCCATCCGCGCCATCATTACCTGCTGGTCCTTGAGCGCCTTGAGGACCTGTCAAATCTGAAGTAGTAAAGCTGGTACCATCCGTATAATTTAAAGTGAACGTACCGTCATTATTATCTACTGTGGAAGCAATTCCGTTTCCATCTGCACCATTTGCACCGTCTGCACCCGCTGGACCTTGTGGACCCTGAGGACCTACCGCACCGTCAGCACCATCATTACCGGCTGGACCTTGAGTACCTTGAGGACCTGTCAAATCCGAAGTGGTAAAGCTGGTACCATCCGTATAATTTAAAGTAAATGTACCGTCATTGTTATCTACTGTGGAAGCAATTCCGTTTCCATCTACACCATTTGCACCGTCTGCACCCGCTGGACCTTGTGGGCCTACAGCGCCATCCGCGCCATCATTACCTGCTGGTCCTTGAGCGCCTTGAGGGCCTGTCAAATCTGAAGTAGTAAAGCTGGTACCATCCGTATAATTTAAAGTGAACGTACCGTCATTATTATCTACTGTGGAAGCAATTCCGTTTCCATCTGTACCATTTGCACCGTCTGCACCCGCTGGACCTTGTGGACCCTGAGGACCTACCGCACCGTCAGCACCATCATTACCGGCTGGACCTTGAGTACCTTGAGGACCTGTCAAATCCGAAGTGGTAAAGCTGGTACCATCCGTATAATTTAAAGTAAATGTACCGTCATTGTTATCTACTGTGGAAGCAATTCCGTTTCCATCTGCACCATCAGTACCTGCTGGACCTTGTGGTCCTGAATCTGGATTCACCCAACTATAATTACCACTTCCATCTGTACTTAATACTTGTCCGTTAACACCTCCCGTTGGTAATTCAATTTCGTTTTGATCATCGTTATCTCCATCAACATAATCTACCGTAAAGTTTCCATTACCATCATTAGTGACTGTAATATCATTAGCGCCTACAACGGTTTCCCTGTAATCCGATAAATCGATAGGGGTTGCCGTTGGATCGTCACTAAGTGTTAAATTATCGCCTGTCAAGGACAAATCTTGCAACTCGTTCGACGCATCATTATCGTTGTTCGCGGGAATCAACGTACTTGGATCTATATATTCCCAAGAAGTACCATTCCATTGTATCATATCTCCTGCATTGGCACCATCCGCAAGTTTACCTAAGGTAACCGCGCTATCTGCTAACTCGTCCGTATTTACGGCTCCCGTTGCGATTTCATTGCTTGTAATACCGTCTGTTGCTATATCTAAAGTGTAAGGACTTACTGTTGAGCCAGCCCCAGAACGTACCAAAGTACCGTCTGTTGGTCCTACTACTTCGTTACCTATAACACCATCATTCTCAGTTACGGTTACAGAACCCAAATCTACCAAGGTCCATTCCGTACCATCCCATTGCATTACTTGTCCATTTGCGGTACCGTTGGCTAATTTTTCTAATGCAACTGCATCATCTGCAAGCTCTGCTGTACCTACAGCACCTGCTGCAATCTCTAAAGTAACATCCTCAAAAGTTGAATTAGCACCACCGGTTACTGTTAAATCTGAAGAAGAAATTGTTCCATCCGCTATTGCGGCTTCGTCAACAGCAACTGTATATGCCGTATTATTTCCTGTTGTGGTTGGAGTCACCGATACACCATTACCCGCTACAACAGAACTAGTGGTTTGATTTGCTTGTATCGCAGGAGTTAAATCTAACGCCGTAGAAGCTTCTCCATTTACCGTACTAACTAATTCGTTACTACCATTTAATGTTACCGTATTGCTATTTATGATATCTACAGGTGCTCCTGTAACACCATTTACCGTAGTGGTCAATTCATTTCCGCTACTAGCGTTGGCTACAGTTGTAGTCGTGTCTACCGATAAATCAAAATCATCACCAGTTCTTACTACCGTAACCGAACCGTCTGCTGAAGCAACAGTTTGTATCTCATTCAACGGATTGGAATCCGCATCACGAATATCTATGGTTGTGCTTGCGCCATCTGTAATCGTTAATTCCACGCTTTCATTGGCTACACCAGCTGCTCCTTGACCTAAGTCCTGGTCGTCTGTACTAGCTGCAGCCAATTCTGCCAATGCTCCTTCTACATCAGTCGACGTAAAGTTTCCTGCAGCATCAGTGATAGCTACTTCAGTTGCTGTTTGGTCGTCCGTACCGGCATTATCCAAATTCGATAAATCTACTGTCTGGGTACCGCCATTCTCTAATGTGATGGTCAATACATTGGTAGCATTATCCAAACTGAATGCTGTGATGGCCTGGTCGTCCGTGTTATCCAAGAATGGGGTCAAATCCACTGTACCTCCATCTTCCAACGTCAATATGTTACCTGCTGCTAAACTTAAAGCTTGGTCATCGGTACTGTTCGTAGCCAATTCTGCCAATGCCCCTTCTACATCAGTCGACGTAAAGTTTCCTGCAGCATCAGTGATAGCTACTTCAGTTGCTGTTTGGTCATCCGTACCGGCGTTATCCAAGTTCGATAAATCCACTGTCTGTGTACCGCCATTCTCTAATGTGATGGTCAATACATTGGTAGCATTATCCAAACTGAATGCCGTGATAGCCTGGTCGTCCGTGTTATCCAAGAACGGAGTTAAATCTACCGTACCTCCATCTTCTAAAGTCAATATGTTACCTGCTGCTAAACTTAAAGCTTGGTCATCCGTACCTGCGTTATCCAAGTTCGATAAATCCACTGTCTGCGTACCGCCATTCTCTAATGTGATGGTCAATACATTGGTAGCATTATCCAAACTGAATGCCGTGATGGCCTGGTCGTCCGTATTATCCAAGAACGGAGTTAAATCTACTGTACCTCCATCTTCTAAAGTCAATATGTTACCTGCTGCCAAACTTAAAGCTTGGTCATCGGTACTGTTCGTAGCCAATTCTGCCAATGCTCCTTCTACATCAGTCGATGTAAAGTTTCCTGCTGCATCGGTGATTTCTACTTCAGTAGCTGTCTGGTCGTCCGTACCTGCGTTATCTAAGTTCGATAAATCCACTGTCTGCGTACCGCCATTCTCTAATGTGATGGTCAATACATTGGTAGCATTATCCAAACTGAATGCTGTGATGGCCTGGTCGTCCGTGTTATCCAAGAACGGAGTTAAATCTACTGTACCTCCATCTTCCAACGTCAATATGTTACCTGCTGCTAAACTTAAAGCCTGGTCATCGGTACTGTTCGTAGCCAATTCTGCCAATGCTCCTTCTACATCAGTCGATGTAAAGTTTCCTGCAGCATCGGTGATTTCTACTTGTGATGCATTCTGTATCTCATTGGTATCACTCTTATCTCCATCAACATAATCTACCGTAAAGTTTCCATTACCATCATTAGTAACCGTAATATCATTAGCGCCTACAACAGTTTCCCTGTAATCCGATAAATCGATAGGGGTTGCCGTTGGATCGTCACTAAGTGTCAAATTATCTCCTGTCAAGGACAAATCTTGCAACTCGTTAGACGCATCATTATCGTTATTGGCAGGAATTAAAGTACTTGGATTTATATATTCCCATGAGGTACCATTCCATTGAATCATATCTCCTGCGTTAGCACCATCCTCAAGTTTGCCTAAGGTAACCGCGCTATCTGCTAATTCGTCCGTATTTACGGCTCCCGTTGCAATTTCATTACTAGTAATCCCACCTGTAGCTACATCTAAAGTGTAAGGACTTACTGTTGAGCCAGCCCCAGAGCGTACCAAAGTACCGTCTGTTGGTCCCACAACCTCGTTACCTATAACACCATCATTCTCAGTTACGGTTACAGAACCTAAATCTACTAAAGTCCATTCCGTACCATCCCATTGCATTACTTGTCCATTTGCAGTACCGTTGGCTAATTTTTCTAAAGCAACAGCATCATCTGCAAGCTCTGCAGTACCTACAGCACCTGCCGCAATTTCTAAAGTAACATCCTCAAAAGTTGAATTAGCACCACCGGTTACTGTTAAATCTGAAGAAGAAATTGTTCCATCCGCTATTGCGGCTTCGTCAACAGCAACTGTATATGCCGTATTATTTCCTGTTGTGGTTGGAGTCACCGATACACCATTACCCGCTACAACAGAACTAGTGGTTTGATTTGCTTGTATCGCAGGAGTTAAATCTAACGCCGTAGAAGCTTCTCCATTTACCGTACTAACTAATTCGTTACTACCATTTAATGTTACCGTATTGCTATTTATGATATCTACAGGTGCTCCTGTAACACCATTTACCGTAGTGGTCAATTCATTTCCGCTACTAGCGTTGGCTACAGTTGTAGTCGTGTCTACCGATAAATCAAAATCATCACCAGTTCTTACTACCGTAACCGAACCGTCTGCTGAAGCAACAGTTTGTATCTCATTCAACGGATTGGAATCCGCATCACGAATATCTATGGTTGTGCTTGCGCCATCTGTAATCGTTAATTCCACGCTTTCATTGGCTACACCAGCTGCTCCTTGACCTAAGTCCTGGTCGTCTGTGCCGTCTAAAGCATCTACATATGCCTTAGTTGCAGCATCTTGAGCGTTGGTTGGGTCCGCAATATTAGTAATAGCTGCTCCTCCACCGTCATTTCCGTCGGCCAATACTTCACTTAAATTCTGTATCTCATTCAACGGATTTGAATCCGCATCACGAATATCTATGGTTGTGCTTGCGCCATCTGTAATCGTCAATTCCACGCTTTCATTGGCTACGCCACCTACTCCTTGACCTAAGTCTTGGTCATCTGTACCGTCTAAAGCATCTACATATGCCTTAGTTGCAGCATCTTGAGCGTTGGTTGGGTCCCCAATATTAGTAATAGCTGCTCCTCCACCGTCATTTCCGTCAGCCAATACTTCACTTAAATTCTGTATCTCATTCAATGGATTTGAATCCGCATCACGAATATCTATGGTTGTGCTTGCGCCATCTGTAATGGTTAATTCCACGCTTTCATTAGCTACGCTACCTGCTCCTTGACCTAAGTCTTGGTCGTCTGTGCTGTTTGTAGCTAATTCCGCCAAGGCCTCTTCAACGTTGTTAGCGGCAAAGTTACCCGCTGCATCTGTGATAGCTACTTCAGTTGCAGTTTGATCATCTGTACCTACAAATGTAATTGGTGTTCCATTCCCGTTATTATAGGTAAACGTGCCATCTCCATTATTTGTTAGGTCGCCTTTTGTTATTGTTTGGGCAACACCATTTTCATTGGTATAGGTAAACGTACCATTACCATTATCTGCTATATTGGTAATTGTTTCAGCTATACTTACCGAAGCAACATTTAAATATAAACCACCGTCACTACCTACAGTAATGTCGTTATTAGCATCGTTGCTTACAAAATCAAAGGTTTGTGCTGACCCTGTTTCATCTGTATAGGTGTATGTTCCATCCCCGTTATTTACCAAAGTGCTAATACTTGTATCGCTTATCGTAGTCGTTGCTCCTGATGCATCCGTGAATACATAGGTGCCATCGCCATTGTCTACCAAGGCAACCGTGCCCGCAGCGGCGTTGATTTCATCTATAGCTGCTTGTACGTCAGTCGCGGCCAAACCACTGGTGGTATTATCGTATGGGTTGCTAGAGGCTCTGGTATCGATAGTCTGGGTGTTACCAGCTTCGTCCGTATATGTATACGTACCGTCACCATTATCGGCTACCGTACTTAAACTTGTATCGCTTATCGTTGTGGTGGCTCCCGATGCATCCGTAAATACATAGGTGCCATCGCCATTGTCTACCAAGGCAACCGTACCCGCGGCAGCGTTGATTTCATCTATCGCGGCTTGTACGTCAGTAGCAGCTAAACCACTGGTGGTATTATCGTATGGGTTGCTAGAGGCTCTGGTATCGATAGTCTGGGTGTTACCAGCTTCGTCCGTATACGTATAGGTTCCGTCACCATTATCGGCTACCGTACTTAAACTTGTATCGCTTATCGTTGTGGTAGCTCCCGATGCATCCGTAAATACATAGGTGCCATCGCCATTGTCTACCAAGGCAACCGTGCCCGCAGCGGCGTTGATTTCATCTATCGCAGCTTGTACGTCAGTCGCCGCCAAACCACTGGTGGTATTATCGTATGGGTTGCTTGATGCTCTGGTATCGATAGTCTGGGTGTTACCAGCTTCGTCCGTATATGTATAGGTTCCGTCACCATTATCGGCTACCGTACTTAAACTTG
>NZ_JAATON010000011.1:0-8639 GCF_011882165.1 Croceivirga sp. JEA036 | reverse complement strand
TACCGTACTTAAACTTGTATCGCTTATCGTTGTGGTGGCTCCCGATGCATCCGTGAACACATAGGTGCCATCGCCATTGTCAACTAAAGCAACTGTGCCCGCAGCGGCGTTGATTTCATCTATCGCAGCTTGTACGTCAGTCGCCGCTAAACCACTAGTTGTATTGTCATATGGATTGCTAGATGCCCTGGTATCGATAGTCTGGGTGTTACCAGCTTCGTCCGTATACGTATAGGTTCCGTCACCATTATCGGCAACTGTACTTAAACTTGTATCGCTTATCGTTGTGGTAGTTCCCGATGCATCCGTGAATACATAGGTGCCATCGCCATTGTCCACCAAAGCAACCGTGCCCGCGGCAGCGTTGATTTCATCTATCGCGGCTTGTACGTCAGTCGCCGCCAAACCACTAGTTGTATTGTCATATGGGTTACTAGAGGCTCTGGTATCTAAAGTTACATCCGTACCGTCCCCATTGGTGAACTGATAAAGTCCGCCACCCAAATCGGTGATATCGGACTTGGCCACCGTAATACTGTTTCCGGCTTCGTTAGTGAAGGTTACATTACCATCCCCAGCATCGGAGATATTGGTAATTGTTTCATTTACAATTACTACATCACCATTTTCGTTGGTATACTCACCAATTGTATTACCTGCCCCTAAGGTATTGGTTAATGTAGTTATAGTTTCTACTGGTAATACTACAGTGGCTGTACCTCCATTTTCTAGGGTGAGTGATAATTCTCCCGTAGTATTATCGTAAGTAAAATTTTCTAATTGTTGATCATCAGAAGATGTTAGTTCCCAAGAATCTCCGTCCCAGTAGTAAATTGTACCTGTAGTAGTATTTACATAGATATCACCTACATCTGCGCCAGCAGGTGTAGCAACACCTGGAGCGGAAACATCTGTTCCACTTAACACCTCACAATTACATTGGTCTTGCAACGTAACGGTGGTTTGCGCAAACGCAAAACCAGTAAATAAGAAAAGTAATACTGGTAATAAAGACTTTCTTTTGGGGTAGTTTCTATTATACATGTTTTGGTTTGTGTTTAAAATACACTCAAGGCTTACGTCCAATTAATTTTAGAAAACCTTGATTTGGGGCATTTTACATTCAATGCAAAAATTGACCATAAATGATGTTTAATAAAATAATTGTTGTGTAACAGCATTTTAACAAAGTATACCCTAGAAAAATTGAGGTTAAAATTTTCTTAACACGCAGTTTGTCGATAAGCCCAGAAATAGCAAGACCTATGAATCCTAGTAAGAATTCATAGGTCTCTCTTATAACTACTATTCTATTATTGATTTACCCTGTACGTAATTCTTCTATTGGTAATTACTGTGGCTACTTTTAAAACAGACATTGGTGAAAATTCTGAGGTTGCACTCCCGTCTGTAGCTGTTGCGGTAATCATGTCTCCCAACTGTGTTCCCGACGGTAATGGAATAGTTACATGAAACCTATTGGTATTATCAGTATTGCCATCTGTATCTGTATAGCCTGCGGTTGTGGCATCTAAGTCCAGTGCTCCACCCTCTTGAGCCGTTCCAATGTATAATTGACCTTCTCCATAATCTTGAGTAGTACCCAACTGATTATCCCCAGCACTTGCAGTGCCTTCATTCACATCTGTAAAAAAGAATTCCATTTGCACATTAGGTCTAGCCCATCCTTTAATGACCATTTGATTTCCTGCTATATAAGCCGCAGTAATTAAAGGGAAATTGGTTAAGTTATTAGGTCCTGTATCTCCGTCAGCACTATCATTTAACGTAATTGCATCCGCATTCAAGTCTATTCCTAAACTAGGATTTATAGTACCATTAGCAAAAGTTGAATTTTGAGTTATGGTATTATCGGTACCATTGCTTACCACTATACCAGCTTCACCATTAGTATAAATTCGGTTTTGACTTACTGTATTTCCAGTTCCATCAATTAGGATGCCCATGGCTTTAAGGGAACCACTACAATTACCCCCATTTTGGCCAGCTCCCGTAATGCTGTTATCTGCGATCAACACTCCATCTACTCCAGACAATTCTATATTGGCTGCTCCAGGATTTTCCAAAAGATTTTGAGCTATGTTAATTCCAGTACCGTTATTGACTAAAATATTACCATTACAAGCGGTAGTTCCGTTAGAAATTAGATGGTTTAGATTGATATTACTAGCTGTACCGCCATTAATGTAAATTCCAGCATCTGAATTTCTAGAAATATAATTTGAGGTAATCGTTGCCGTACCTGCAGTTTGTTCTACCCCATAGTCTATATTACCTGCTTGCACACCAATGGCATTAACACCTAAAATGTTATGAGAAATAGTGGCACTACCACCTCTTACGCGTAAGGCAGCGTTATTATTGGCAAATACAGAAACATTCCTTACGGTAACATTAGTACCATTTAGGTCTAGCAAATCGCCTCCGTTCCTATGAATTTGAATTTCTGGACGCTCATAATTTGGTAAAATGGCATTGCTTATGCCTACTCCAGAACCACCTGAACCTAAAACACCTGAATTAGAATCACCGGAATAAGCCGTTTGTGTTCTACCGTCTATTATGGTATTTGTACCGGTTATATCCGTAAGATTGGTACTGCTATTAATAAATATATCAAAAAAACCACCACCTTGATAGTTGGGGTCCGCTGTTCTCCCTAAAGGATCACCTGTTGGAGGAATCATAAATATAGAGGTATCCTCTTCCGCTGCCGGGTCAAAAATAGCATTGGATTCAATATCCAAACCTGCCTCTCCTAAAGTGTTACTGTTAATGATAAATTGTTCCAAAGAACCTTGACCCGACTCATTGGTATTTACAATTGTATTAAAGTTATAGCCAAAATCGATATTAGCCACCCCACTACTGGCAATACTTACCGCAGATAAACTCTGTGAATCTTGGAAAACACCTAGTGCAGAATCTGTGTTGGCTGCGGGGTTGGCCCCACCAATTTCATCAAGAACTTCATTATTGGTAGTGGCATCACCAAAGCTTCTATAGGTTTGTACCGGATAACAAGCTGTACAATTTATTCCGTTTGGCCTTGTAGAACGTACTGTAGGGTTTACTACTTTTATGTAGTAATCACCATCTGCCATACCTCCAAAACTATAATCTCCGTTGGCATTTGTATTTGTTCTTCTTACAAAATCACCATCATCCTCATATAATTCTACAATAGCTCCCAAAACACCAACGCCATTGGCGTTAGTCATATTCCTACCAAGACCTCCAGGATAGTTAACGTCTTCAAAAACAGTACCTGCAATTAGGTTAGAGGGAACCTTTAAGATTACAGCAGCAGAAATGACAAAATCTTGCCCAACATTTACATTTGCCGTTACCTGTGAATCTCCAGGTGAGATGTACGTTGAAATATCATAGGTATCTAAGTCTACCCCATAGGTAGCAGTATCATTATAATCTGGGGTAACCGTATTATCATACATGGTTGAATTGTAGGCATTATTGCCGGTTTGGCCACCATCTCCAGATAAATTAAATGTTTGATTGGCTTCGTTAGTAACTGTTAAACTTTCACCATTGGGATTTGTTGTTCCAGAACTATTACCGTCTAAAGTAGAATCTCCTTCCCAAGACAAGAATGAAGCCTTAGCTCCCGCACCCGCAATGGCATAAAAACTATCTAAAGTAAAAGAAGTACCCTCATTACTTAGGCCATCAAATCCTTGATATAAATTAATATTTACCGCCGGCAAATTAGGATCTTCGTAAAACACAAACAAGGTCCATCCTCCCAAAACTGTAGCAGTAGAACAATAGTCACCAGAGTTGTCTACATCTAAATCTGTAAAATCATATACATTGGTAGATGGGTCTGCTATGCCTTGAACAATGCTTGTTACGTCACTAACATAGCCAAAAAAGTTTCTATTGGTTAGCGTGGTTTGGTATTGATAATTGGCATTTACGGTTTGCCCCTCAAAAGTAACCGTTCCGTCTACGGTTGTACTTGAATGTGCCCAATATAAATAAGCCCGAACCACCGTTCCTGTATTTGGTATGGGAGCAATTAAGGTATTAGAAGAAGATGTAGTTATACTACAAGCATCTGTATTATTGTCGTTAGTACGTAAAGTGCCACCCGTGGTAACGTAATCATAATAGCCATCAAATTCTTGGAACAAGGTTAGAGGGTCATTGGCTAAAATTTGAGAATTGATGTAGCCTCTTGCCGTATCACTATAATCTACTGTAGCATATTGAGCTGTTGCGTCTGTGAACCCAACCGTAAAATATTCTACCAGTTCCGGAATACCATCATTAACTATAGGTACTGAAAAGGTTTGTACATTACCGACCCTACCGTTAAAGGTAAGTGTGCCATTTACGGAAACATAATCAGCACCATTAGTTGCAGTACCGTCGGTTACAGTATAATCAACTGTAAAAGGCGTGTGAAAAAATCCAAAAAATGTATTTCTACCGTGACGTTCTCTTAGGTGAGTTACTGTAAATACAGCTGTACCGGCATCTTCATCTATGTAAACATCTTCCACCGCAATTTTTGGCCCTGGTGGGGAACAAGACACATTAGCTTGCCACCCATTACCCGTTGTGTTGTTATCAGACACAAATCGGAATGTTAAACATCCATCTTCATTCGTTGCAAAGATTTGAGTAGGAATATTTTCATTGTCATAAGCGCCAATTAAATCTGCACCTGTATTGTCACCATCATAGATATATAAGATATCTCCTGGAATTACATCAAATTGTGTAAAATCCAATTCCAAATAATTATCACTAATATCAGGACAAATGGTATACTCAATATCCAAGTTATCTGCATATTGATTTACACCTCCAGAATCTAAAAATATATCATCACAAGAATCTGCCGAATCCCCATCTGACATAATTAATGCGTCATTCGCTAAAATAATTCCATTAGCTGTATCAGTTATATCTACGCCGCTGTTGGTAACAGCAGTAAAGTAAACCTCAAATGCCTCATCTCCTTCAAAAATAATATCATCTATAATAGGAACAGAAAAGGTATCATCATCACCAACATTACCACTAAAATTAATAGAACCAGTTGTTGTTGTATAATCTTGACCTGCTATTGCTGAGCCATCTCTAGTAGCATAGTTAACGGTAAACGGTCCTGTTGCATTACCCCCAATATGTTCAACGGTAAAAGTAGCGGTACCATCATCTTCATTTACCGTTACATCTTGCACTCTAAGCTCAGGTTGATAGGTAGCCGTAAACTGGACATTGTCTATAAAAATAGTATCATTATCTTGCCAATTGGTATCCGCCGGATAAAATATAATTGCAGGATTTGAAGCAATCTCTGCTGCAGTTAGATTATATGTAACAGTACCTGTGCCTCCACTAATTCTTTGAATAAAATTCCAACCATTCGTATCTGCATTATAAATAAAAACATCTATTGCCTCTCCACCGGCCGAATTAGCATTGTAATTTAAAGACAGTGTAGCTGATGTTGCTCCAGCTAAGGGTGCAAATCTGTAAATCCATCGGTTATCATTATTTCTAAACCTAAGTTGGTTATTAGATATTGTAATCCTTCCGAAGTTTGGCGAACTACCACCATCATTTTGTTCTATCCAGTTGGAGGAAAAATTTTGGGAACCATCGTTATTAGAATAGGAGGTATTGCTAAACGTATCTAGATAAGTTTCTTGGCCGTTAACAAAACCGATTATAAATAAAAAGACAACTAGTGCCGTAACCTTCTTTACATAGTACATAGACAGAGGGATATCTATTTAACTACAAAACTATGAACGTTAATTAGTCGTTAACAAGATTTGTTGCAAAAGGCTTATAACTCAAGATGAAACTAGGCAAAGTTGAAGTTTAAAATTCTACGAAAACAAAAAAACGCCCAAAATTGGACGTTTTCTTGTTTTTAAAATATTTTTGACTACTCTAATATGATAAACTCCGAACGTCTATTTAATTGATGTTGTGCACTGGTACAATACACCCCATCATCACAATCATTTAGCAAACGTTTTTCTCCAAAACCTTCGCCTTGTAAGCGCTCTTTGGCTATACCTTTAGAAATCATATATGCTACTGTAGCCTCTGCTCTTTTTTGAGATAACCATAAGTTATACTCGTCTCTACCTCTACTATCTGTATGGGCATTTACCTTTAATTTAAGACTAGGGTACTTCTCCATTGCAGCAATAACTTTTTGTATTTCTATTTCTGCATCTGGTCTTATATTGTACTTGTTTAAATCAAAATAAATAGTACTTAACTGTAATAATTTGGCCAAATCGTCTCCAAAACCTCCTGTAACTCTATCCCTTTCTAAATAAAAATCTACAATCCTAGGTTTACCGTAAGAGGCCGGTAAAAACTCCTCTGCTGGCACGTAACCTTCCATCAATGCTCTTACAAAATTACCTTTAGAACAATCTAAGGTAAGAAGATATTCTCCCTTATTATCTGTAATAGCAGTTGCGATTTCATTGTTATCTTCATCAATCAACTTAACAGTTGCACCAATCAAAATTTCATTAGATATGCGGTCTCTAACGGTACCCGTAACCTCCTGAAGACAATCTAATTTTAAAGCTATATCTTCTGTAAATTCATAAATATCATCGTCCCCTACACTCCCTTCCTCTCTATTGGATGAAAAGTAACCAGTTTTATTTTCTTCGTTAAAAATATAAGAGAAATCATCAAACTGTCCATTGATAGGTTTACCTACATTAACAATAGGTTGGTCATATTCATCAAATGCAATTTTTGTAGCAAATACATCTAAACCTCCCAGACCTGGATGCCCATCTGATGAAAAATACAATACATCATTTGGCGTAATAAATGGAAAAGTTTCTCTAGCTTCTGTGTTAATATTATCACCTAAATTTACAGGACTGCTAAAGGTACCATCACCTACAATTCTTACCTTCCAAATATCTGAAGCTCCCTTGGTACCAGGCATATCAGAAACAAAGTACAACTGCTTTTCATCTGGGCTAAGCATTGGGTGTGCCACCGAATATTCATCACTATTAAAAGGAAGTTCAATAATATCAGTCCACTCACCCCCAACTAAACTAGCTTGAAAAATTTTAAGATTGGTTGTTCCTTTTTCGTCCTTAATTCTCTTACCATCAACAAAATTATTTCTGGTAAAATACATGGTAGTTCCGTCTTTTGTGACCACAGAAGTAGACTCGTGCAACTTTGTGTTTACATCACCAGGAATTTTAACTACAGTATTAGAACTGTCTACCAAATATAAATCCAAGAAGTCTTTTGCATTCCAAGTATGTCTGTATCTAGCAAAATTACCAGTATCTCTATCCGAAGAAAAGATTAGTCCATCTTTATAATAGGCAGCGGCAAAGTCCGAATATTTGGAGTTATGCGGAAAATCTCTAAGCGTATATCGACCAGAATTCTCTTCAATCTTCGCCATATAATCCGCTTCTGTAAAAGCTCCTTTTATACGGCTACTACTTGCTTTCTGATTGAAGAGATTCATGATTTTTTCTGACTTCTTATACTCTTGCATAGATTTTAAAGACTGTGCATACCTAAAGTAATAATCCGTTGTAATAATCGTATCATTATCACCATAAGACTCTAAAAGCTTAGCATAGGTATCAGCAGCCTCTTTGTACCGAGCATTAAAATAGTAGGCATTCCCTAATCGCTTTAATAAATCTGGAGAACTGAATCCTTTATCTAATACCTTTTTGTAGATATCTATTGCCGGACTAAAAGAGTATTCGTCATACTTTTTGTCTGCCCGTTCTAAGGCTTTTTCCTGAGCCGATATACCTAATATACCAAGCAATAATGCAACAGTAAGTAATCTAATTTTTAACATGGTCTGTTATTTAGAAGAAACGTGGGGAGATTGTTCTTTGGAATCTTTTCAGTAATTCGAATCTAAGGAATACCTCAAAAGAACCATCATTAAACCTCCGTGTTCCTAAATCTGTAGTTTCCTTATCGTAAGCTAATCCTAACATAAACTGGTCGGTGATTTGGAAACCTGCCATTGCGCTCAAGGCTGCATCCCAACGGTATGCCGCGCCAAAGCTAAATTTTTCTGCGAACAAGAAATTTGCGGATACATC
Source organism: Croceivirga sp. JEA036 (assembly GCF_011882165.1). Lineage (NCBI taxonomy): Bacteria > Pseudomonadati > Bacteroidota > Flavobacteriia > Flavobacteriales > Flavobacteriaceae > Croceivirga > Croceivirga sp. JEA036. The sequence goes on along the minus strand of NZ_JAATON010000011.1, from coordinate 507 downwards.
TACCTGTAATGGAGCACCACCTACTGCTTTGGTTAAAAGTGCAGGTTTGAATTTTAAATCCCCATTGATATCAAAGACATAACCAGTGATAAAGTAAAAATTGATGCGCTCTGTAGCTAAAAATTGCACATTGTTAGCATCTGTGTTGTCATTATCAAAAAACTCCGTTTCTATAATATTGGGTGCTGATAAACCCGCATAAAAATTATCTGAATGATAGTAGACTCCTAAACCAAAATTAGGAGAGAATTGACTGTCAATATTATCTTGCTCAACAACTTCAGCATCAAAATTTCTTAACTTTTGAAAGTCTAGACTTAAGAAATTACCACCACCCTTTAATCCAAAAGATAGTTTAGCATCTCTAGATACTGTCTTGTCCTAAAATAGGTTGACCATTTTTTTGAGATTAAATGGTTAAAAATTCCAGTTGTTTTTTATTTTTTCTGTACGATTTGTACGGTTTGTTTTTGTTTAGATGTACATGGTTGGGTGTTTCAAAATCCA
>NZ_JAATON010000010.1:0-36046 GCF_011882165.1 Croceivirga sp. JEA036 | reverse complement strand
GGTTCTTCAACAGCCATATAAGTTCAATATTCCGATTACATTCCAGCTCCAACACTCTAGAAGAGCGCATGCGATTCATATAGCCATAAAGGTAAAGTTTGAGCAAATCGGCAGGGTTGTAAGGAGGTCTTCCTTGTGAGGCCAAAGTTTTAAAACCGAGTTCACTCAAATCTAAAGAGTTGACAAAGGCATCAATGGCCCTGACGGTGTTTTGTTGACCGACCATATCATCCAAACAGCTACGGTAAAGGGTAAGTTGCGAACGGTCTTGTCCTTGTTGGTATTCCATACATTAAGTTACGAAATATCACCAAGGTGACAAAGTAAATTGAGGTGATAAAAGGGTGGGTTTTGAGACAGTCTGACGGTCTTGTATATGATACGTTGCGTGGTTTAGCATGTAATTTAGCAAATAAAAACCGAATAGAAAATCTGTGAGGATTTTCGCAAGTAGGCTCTCACTAGCAATGGATTATATACGTTGTTAGCCACTGGTTTTTTATTCATTTTCTGAATATTCTAATATGTCAGCAGGTTGACATTCAAGAGCTTTACATATAGATTCTAATGTCGAAAATCGAATTGCTTTTGCTTTTCCAGATTTTAAAATTGAAATATTAGCAGTTGTAATTCCAATTATTTCTGCAAGTTCTTTACTTTTCATTTTCCTTTTGGCTAGCATAACATCAAGATTTATTATAATTGCCATAAATTAAACTGTTAGTTCATTCTCTTCTTTCATTCCTTTTGCCAAATTCAGAGCATTACTTTGAATGATAAAAAACATTCCGATTATGGACAAAAACAAAGGGATTAATAGGTTGTTATCATATATCAATTCAAATTTTCCTCCAGTTAGTTTGCTTATCCATAAAACAGCAATAAGAGCAAATGATATAATTCCTGTGTAAAGAAAATTATTTCCAGATTTTTTTAAGTTTTCTATAGTGTTATCGGAAAAATATTTGTTCGTTAATAAGAACCTTGCCATTTTTCTTAAAAAATACAGACCTCTTAAAAATATTATATAAGCAAATAGACTTACAATAAATATTAACCAATAAAATAAATTCCAATCTTCTACACTCATATTTACTTGGTTAATATTGACAGTTCCAAAAGGTATTATAAATATTATTCCAATTAGTCCAATAAAATGTAGAATGTAAAGTATGTCAACAAGTGTTTTAAATAATATTCCTTTTTTCATATTTGAAGATTTAATTGTTCAAATATACAATAATTATTGCAAAACAATAATAATATTATGAGAAACGATATTTTTACAACTTGTGGCTAACGTATAGTATATGGCAAGTAGGGCAGTAGAAAGCGATAAACTTTCAGGTTTGCTCTGAGCCAAATCAACGATTTGGCGGTTTTTAAATAACCACTGCACTTTCGTATACCACCGAATGTCCTATTTGCTATATACCGTGTTGTAGGTAGTTTTACAAAATATTACTTTCTATCTTTTCAATGGCTTGGTTTAAGTCATTTCTATCCCATTCACTAAAATGAGAAGAAAGTTTTCTGTATTCAATCTTAAGAATGTCATAATTGGGATTTGAAACTAATTTAGCGACTAACAAGCCGTAGATTATGTCAATTTTTAAACGTCTACTATTTGGCATATATTCTTTGGCATTAAACCAAGAGTCCAAATCATTAATAGTTTCAATTTTTTTAAAATTTGGTAGAATTATTTTTGTGTAGTATTCAACAATTTCTAAAACGGCTTTTTCAGCCTCATCAAAAGTGTACAAATCATAATTTGAACAATGGTATTTTTTTTGATCAAAAAGATAGGCCTGATTTGTGTATAGTTGAGAAGAAATTTTAGTCTTGGCAATTTCTTTTTCATTTTTATTCAACAGTTCCATGTACTTCTTTTCTACCTCTATAAAACCTGAAAAACAAAAAAATGATGTTGGGTATGAGTTGTCATAATTAAGCGAGTTAAAAGAAATTGAATAACTTTTTCCATTTTCCATCAAATAGAAAATTGCCCCATTCTTTTTGAAGCCATAAGGGGTTAACTTTTCTTTGAAAGAGTTGTTTAGATATTTTCTTAGTTCCTTTGCGTTCATTTTTTAATTACCTACAACAATTGAATATCCGTCATATGACGGATACTCTACTATTACGATAAAGATAAGCTAATTCTTATACACTACTGTTTTAAATAGTGCAACCGCTCCAACCCATATAGTCAGTCTACTGTAATTCGCTAAAAGCAATCTCTTTAAAAGAAGTAATTACCTTATCGGCTAGGGTATAATCTTGGTTTTTAGAATGTGGACTATCAAACGCTACCGCATAAATACCTGCGCTGTGTGCTGCTTTTATGCCATTGGTAGAATCTTCTATTACCATACAATGGGCTTTGTCGTAACCAGATGCTTCCGCAGCTTTTATAAAAATCTCCGGATGCGGTTTAGATGCTTTTAAGTCTGCCCCACTTAATTTTGCCACAAAATACTGGTCCAAATTAAACCGTTTAAACACATTATTTATGCTGGGCATACTGGCAGAACTTGCCAAAACCAAGGTAAGTCCGTTAGCATGGTAATCCTTTATCAGGTCTAGAACGCCAGGTATAAGTTCTAAATCCGTATCTAGCGCAAAAAGCAACTTAAAGTGTTTGCGTTTGCTGGCGACCAAGTCTTTGGGGTGCGCATCTAGGTTAAATTCGGCCACCAGTTCCTCACAAATAGCCAAGGTGGCCTTTCCAGTAAAACTTTGGTACAAAGCAGCAGATACATCTATACCAAATTCTTTGAACATGGCGTGGTAGGCTTTTGTATGCAGGGGTTCAGAATCTATAATTACCCCATCCATATCAAACAAAACTGCTTTTATCATCTTACAACTATTTGGTGTAAAAATAAAAGGAATACTAGAGGAAACCCTCTTTTAAGCTACATTATAAAAAAGTGCGTCCCAATTTGTGAATATTCACACTAATTCTGTTTAATTTTATGACGTGAAAAATTCAACAATAAAAGAAGTATATGAAAACCTACCCAATAGGTTGGTAGCGCAATACCCTAAATTGCCTTTTGAAAACCATTGCTATTTGCGTATTGCTTTAGATTGGCTATTTAAGGCGAAATGGGATACAAAAATTAACAGACCTGCCTATAAACACCTAACCGAAAAACAAAAACTGCAACTACAGCTACTATTAAAAGGTTACTTAACCCATAAAAAACAGCTTTTAGCACATCATAAAGCGTCTTTAACGTATAGAAAATCATGGAAAAAACAGCTAACATTACCATTATAGGTGCCGGAGTAAGCGGACTGCTTGCCGCCAAAACTTTGGAAGAAAAAGGCTATAGCCCAACCGTTGTGGAGGCTACGGAAACAGTTGGCGGTAGAGTTAAAACCGATTTTATAGATAGTGTGCCTTTAGACCACGGTTTTCAAGTACTACTTACGGCCTACCCTATGGTACAAAAACACTTGAGTTTAGAAGCGCTTAATCTCAACTATTTTAAACCAGGAGCGCTTTTATTTTCTAACGGTAAAAGAGAACGTATTGGCGACCCCCTGCGGGATTTTAGCGCTTTGTGGCCCACCTTGGTTGCAGAAGCGGGTACCTTTAAGGACAAATGGAAAATTTTTAAACTTTCGCTGCAATTAAAACGTACTTCCCTAGACCACATTTTTGCATCTAAGGAAACCACTACACTAGCTTTTTTACAAGACTATGGTTTTACGGATAGCATAATCAATAACTTTTTTAAACCTTTTTTCACAGGCATTTTTTTAGAGGAAGAATTACGGACCTCATCCAGAATGTTTCAATTTGTATTTAAGATGTTTGGCGAAGGCTATGCAGCTGTTCCCAAAAATGGTATTGGCGCTGTGGCTCAGCAACTAAAAAACAGTTTAAAACAGACCACCTTCCAGTTTAATACTAAAGTAAATTTTTCTGCAACGGGAAAAATCGCAACTGAAAAGGGCGAAACGATTACTACCGATGCAGTCCTCTGTAGCGCTCCATTGCAAAGCGAAGTAGCCTGGAAAAGTTGCCATAATTTTTATTTTGAAACTGCAGAATGGGCTTTTGAACCCGGTATCATAGGATTGCTTACGGCCCCGGAAACCTATGCCAACAACATTAATTACTTGTTCCAAACCAAAACACCCATACTATCGGTTACCGTGGTTAAAGAAAGTACCCATGCTGTAAGTGATTTAGAGCAATTGGTTCGTAAAGAATTAAAATTACATTGTGCCATAGAAACGGGTAGGCTAGTGAAACACTACCACATTAAAAAAGCATTGCCCGATTTAGAAAACATTCGACAAAAATTTACACAGAAAGGGGACTCAGCCAACAGCATTTTCATTGGCGATTATACCTTGAACGGCTCCTTAAATGCTGCCATGCAATCTGGAGAAGCAGGCGCCAGTGTAGTAGTGAATCAACTACAACACACCTAATGGGTATGCTTGTGTTCTAGCAACATATCAAAAGAAACTGTTTTTAAGGCTTTTTCATGGGTAGCCTCTAAAATTACTGGTGGTGCAACATGGGCATCGTAGGCTTCCTTCCAACGAGAAACACACAGACACCATTTATCACCAGGTATTAAACCTGGAAAATTATAATAGGGTATGGGTGTTATTAAATCATTGCCACGGCTTAATGAAAATGCTAAAAACTCTTTGGTCATTAGCGCACATACCACATGCGTACCCGTATCCATATCGCCCGTTTTGCAATAGCCGTCCCGGTAAAATCCAGTTTTTGGTGCAAAACAACAAGGCTCTAAAGTGGTACCAAGAACGTTATTGGGCATTGTTTTCTTTTCGATACTTAGTTTCAGCAATGGTTTGCTGGTTTCGTAAGGCTTCAATAATGGATACATCAAAACGTACGCCATCGGCATGCATATCTGCCAAAGGACGCTCAATCATGTAAGGTGTTTTCTTTTTCATAGCAATTTTTTTTCCTCTTCACCTTAAAAATAATCATTTTGTTTAATTTATTTGAATATTTATTAAACATTTAAGATTGATTTAATAGTCAATCAATTGGAAGGTCTGTAACATTTAGTTTTAATTTGATACTTATCTAAAGCAAAGCTTGGCAATTTTTGTTAGCTTTAAGGAAAGGCAAAGCCTACTATTTTAAACCGTACTAATAACCAAGAAACACCTTTAATACATTGTTGTTTCTACTATAAACCTAAACTCTAAAACATGGATATCTTCGGAAAAATCAAGGAAAAGCTCAGTAATGAATTTATAGATATTATTGAGTGGCTAGACTACACGGACGACACCATTGCACACCGTTTTGAGCGGTACCAAAATGAAATTAAAAACGGCGCTAAACTCATCGTTAGAGAAGGGCAGACCGCCGTTTTTGTAAACGAAGGGCAACTTGCAGATGTTTTTACCCCCGGTACTTATGAGTTAACTACCCAAAACCTACCTATCCTTTCTACTTTAAAGGGTTGGAAATATGGTTTTAACTCCCCTTTTAAGGCCGAAGTTTATTTTGTGAACACCCATTTATTTACCGATGAAAAATGGGGCACTAAAAACCCAATTACCTTAAGTGACGACCGTTTTGGCTTGGTAGAGATACGTGCCTTTGGAACTTATGCCTTCCGTATTTCCGATGCGGGCAAATTTATTATTGATATTGTAGGTACGGATAACAACTTTACCAATTTTGAAATTAACGAGCATTTAAAAAGTTTAATCGCCACACGATTTACAGACACCGTTGGCGAGGCCAATTTACCCATTGAACTGTATGCCGCCAATACCACAGAGCTTTCTGACACATGTAAAGAGGTAATGGCTCCTGAGTTCCAAAGTGTGGGTATTTCTTTGGAAAAATTCTACATAGAAAACGTTTCTATGCCAGAAGAACTTAAGAAAGAAATTTTTGAATACAGCCGCATAGACAAGTTAGATTTAGATAAGCTAACCAAGTTCAAGGCTGCCAAAGCTATTGAAGCTGCAGCCCAAAACGAAGGCGGAACCGCCGGTGCCGGTATGGGTATGGGCATGGGCTTTGTTTTGGCGCAACAAATGGGCGGTTTAATGAATCCACAAATGGGCGGCCAAGCTGTTGCACAGCAGCCTGCTACAACTGGCGCCGTACCCCCACCAATTCCGGTACAGGTACAATACTTTTATGCGGCCAACGGCGCACAACAAGGTCCGGTTACGTTTGACCAGTTAAAAACCCTATTTGCCAACCGTACCATTAATAGGGAAAGTTTGGTGTGGAAACAGGGCATGAGCAATTGGGCGCAGTTACAAGAAGTAGAAGAATTAAAGTCCTTCTTAGGGGGTAACACACCTCCACCACTACCGCCAACAGCGTAATTACCACAATTTATAAAACTAATTTATGGGCAGCAGCTTTGCTGCTGCTCACTTATAAAAACCAAAGCATACCCAGCTCATGGAAGCGGTGAATACTCAACAAACCGAACTTAAAAAACCCTGCATCAACTGTGGTGCAGAAATGAAATATAGCCCCGGCACTAAAAGTGTCTTGTGCGAATATTGTGGCCATACCGAAGAAATTCATTTAGATGAAAATGGTTTTGAAGAGCTAGAGCTGTATCCCTACCTTAAGGAAATGGGGGCGCAACGCCACTCCGAAAAAATTTCCATGCTCAATTGTAAAAATTGTGGTGCTACCCAGCATGTGGAAGAAAACTACAAATCGCTACACTGTGTGTACTGCAGCATGCCTTTGGTTTTAGAAGACCAGTATAAAGAAGAATGGATTTTGCCGGGTGCCGTATTGCCTTTTCAAATAGACAAACAAAAGTCCTTTCAAATCTTTAAAAAATGGGTGAACTCGCTTTGGTTTGCACCAGACAACTTAAAAAAAGCAGCATTAGACCCGCAATTTACCAAAGGATTGTATTTACCCTATTGGACGTTTGATGCTCAATTAAAAGCCCAATATTCTGGGCAGCGTGGTGAATATTATTATGAAACCAAAAGAGTACGTAACAGCAATGGTAAAATGGTAAACCAGCGGGTACGGAAAACACGTTGGTACCCAGCCTCTGGCAGCGTAGCTGGTTTTGTAGACGATACTTTAGTGGAAGCTAGTAAACAAAGAAAGGGCCGAGTTCCCAGTAAAATTGCTAGGTGGAATCTTAAATTACTACAGCCTTTTAATAGCAGCTTTTTGCGTGGTTTTGTAACCGAAAAATATACCATTCCCTTATCCCAAGGGCATTTGGCTGCCAAGGGCGAAGCTAAACGGATTGCAGAACGCTGGTGCAGACAAGATATTGGTGGAGATACCCAACGGGTAAGCAGTATGGATGTGCAATTATCAGAAGAAACGTTTAAGCACATCTTACTACCCGTTTATGTAAGCTCTTACCGGTATAACGGCAAGGAATATAACTTTTTTGTTAATGGCGAAAACGGAACCATTTCTGGCTCTAGACCGTATAGTGCTTGGAAGATATTTTTTGCCGTTTTAGTGGGGCTCATCATCATAGGAATTCTAGTGGTAGTTGGCAGATAGCTTTCCATATATTTAATTAGATTAGACCATTTTTTGAAAGCATTACCTACCAAAACCAAGCGATTACATGCCCTTGATGCGCTACGTGGCATTATGATGTTATTGGGTATTGTATTACACAGCGCGCTTACATATTCGGTTACCCCACATGGCGATGCTTGGTCTATTAAAGACCCTAATAGCACTAGTTTGGCAACGGACTTTCTGGTATTACTGATTCACATCTTTAGGATGCCGCTATTTTTTATGGTGGCTGGCTTTTTTGGGGCGCTACTTTTTTATGAGAGGTCTGCCCTAAAAATGATTAAAAACAGGTTTTCTAGAATAGTCTTACCCTTTCTAGTATTTCTAATTCTTTTATGGCCTGTTATTGTTTTTGCGTTTGGCTATACCCACGGGGTGTTTTTAGCTAAACCAAAACCTCTAAGCCACGCTTTAAGAATGTTATCATCCACACAGGATTTAATTCCAAAAAGCACCTCACATTTATGGTTTTTGTACTATTTAATGCTTATCACAATAGCCACTGTTCTCATCGCTTTACTATTAAGAACGCTACCTATATTAAAGATTAAAACAAAAGCGGTATTTAAGGCTATTCTTAAAAACCCTTTGATAAGAATCATCAGTTTAGCAACTATAGTTGGTCTATTGTTAAAAGTGTTTGGCAGCAGTATGGTTGCTACTTCCGTGTCTTTAGTGCCTGATTATCAAACCTTCTCTTATTATTTTATATTTTATTTTCTTGGTTGGTTGGTCTACATCTCCAAAGAACCCTTAACCCTATTTGTAAAATACAGCTGGCTAACTACGAGTCTTGCTGTTGGTTTGTCTATTGTTGAGGGGTTAGTAATAACGGCCTATAATTTAAACCCTAGTGGAAACTCCAACCTACTCATAGCGTTTAACGCGATAATTGTTAGCCTATTTATTTTTGGTTTAACAGGTTTGTTTGTACGCTATGCCAGTACACATTCTCCTAAACTACGGTACATTTCAGACGCATCGTATTGGGTGTATCTCATTCACCTACCCATAACCGTGCTCATCCCCGCAGCACTTGCAGACCTACCCTTACCTGCCTTAATAAAGTTTTTTATAGTGATTCTAGTCACCGGAGTAATTTGCTTTGTGAGCTATCATTATTTAGTACGAAACACCTTTATTGGTAAATTCCTGAATGGAAAAAAGTATCCTTTAAAAGCTGCTAAAGGATAACCTGTTTATAATAGAAAAGACCTTCTATATAAATCCAAAAACGACAGCATTTAAATTATCTATTCAAACACCAAACAAACGGGACTATCCAAGGCTACCTCGTGCAAAAAATTTAAAGTGCCTTCTTTTTCATCTCGTTTAAACACAGTAATATTATTGCTCTTTTTATTCGCTACCACAACGAACTTACCGTCTGGAGAAAGGGTAAAGTTTCTTGGCCAATCGCCTTCCACAGAAGTCCTGCCCACTAGACTAATTTTTCCAATAGCTTTGTCAATTTTAAAAATTACCAAGGTGTTTTCTCCTCGGTTGCTCCCATACAAGAATTGCCCATCTGGACTCATATGAATATCCGCACAAGGGTGTGGACCAGCATAATCGGGGTCGATAGTGCTTTCTGTTTGCAAGGGCTGAAACTTACCTAATGCGTCTCTTTTAAATACCGTTAATGTTGCATTAAGTTCGTTGATAACGTACATAAAATTTCTGCTCTCATCAAACACAAAATGTCTTGGACCTGCACCTTTATCTAAAGTTAATGCCTCTTGCTCAGCAGGCACCCAACCATAAGGTTGTTTGGTATATCTTTTTACTTGGTCTAACCCTAGATCCGCAGCAAATAATCCATCCGCATTAAAATGAGCCATATGTACATGGCTAATGCCCGTTGTGTCTGGCGGATTATGATTAATTACTTGTCGGTCTCCTAATTGCCCATCTTCTAATAAATCAAAAATGGCCAAATTGCCCCCAGAATAGTTAGAAACTACCAATTGACCAGATGGCGAATAGGCCACATGGCAAGGATTTGCCCCACCTGTTGCTTTCGCATTTAGCTTTTTTAAACCATCTACCGTAACTTGGAGTGCCACTACCCCACCACTATTAGCGTCAAAGTCCGAGGTTTCCTCTACGGCATAAAGCATTTTACCATCATCAGATAAAGTTAAAAAAGAAGGACTGTTTAGCTTTACTTCTAACTTTAAAGAATCTAAGGCACCCGTTATCGGATTAAATTGGATAGAATAAATGCCTTCGCTGCTACCGTTAGTATACGTACCTATATATATTTTTTGCATCTCTTGTGGTTTTTCTTTTTTACAAGCAGTAAATAATAAAAGTACTACGGCCAAAATGTGGTATTGCATTTTCATGTTTAGGTGGTTTGTGGGCTTCTAAAGTAACTATTTCTAGCTAAAACCAAAGCAACCATTAACGTTCTTTATCTTTACGCCGTGGATAAAGACAGTATCATCTTAATTCTATGTAGCCTTGGTATTGCGCAAGGACTATTTTTGTGTGGTTATTTACTAAGCCTTAAAAAGGGGAATGTACTTGGCAATCAACTCCTTTCTTTAATACTCATTGGTTTAATACTACGTATTGGCAAGTCTATTTTACATGTTTATTTAGACCTAAGCCCTTGGCAACGTAACATGGGTTTGGGCGGCATACTACTGGTGGGGCCTAGTCTTTGGTGGTATGGAAAGGTGCTGCTTTTTAAATTAAAAACATTACCCAAAAGTGCTTACCTACACTTGATACCTTTTGGTCTATTTGAGTTGTTATGTTGGTTAATCCCCAACGATGGTCAACTATGGGCCTATCTAACGTATTACGCCGTATTTGTACATTTAGCCGTCTATATAGTATTGGCGATACGTACTTTAAAATTTGGTAGCCCTTTGGCTTCCAAAGTTGCTATACGATGGTTTAGGAACTTGGTAATTGGTGTCGGTCTAATTTGGTTCTTTTATATCGGTAATATTTTAGGTATTGTCCCTTTTTACATCGGAGGAGCTCTTTTCTTTTCTTTTTTGGTATACGTGTTTTCTTTTTTAATGTTGAAACAGCACACCTTTACGCTAGAAAAATATGTGAACACAACTGTAGACCCTAAGGAGGTACGCCTTATCATCAATAAATTAGAACGGCTATTTACAACCGAAGCAACGTACCTACAACCTAACATGAATTTGGCTAGTGTTTCAGAACAACTACAGGTAACGCCTAGAGCATTGTCCCAAGCTATTAATGAAGCTTTGCACATGAATTTTTCGGAATATGTAAACTCCCATCGCATTACTAAAGCAAAACAACTTTTGGTACACCCTGATTATGCAGAAGAAAAAATTGCAACCATTGCTTACGATGTTGGTTTTAACAATCCTACTTCCTTTAATATTGCTTTTAAAGCAATAACCAAGATAACGCCCACACAATATAAGAAAGGGCACATTACGGCGGTAAAATCATCTTAAAAATCATGATTTTTAAAGTTTAACCTTGCTAAAAAAGGCAGTTTTGGCAAAAACAATTCTATGCGTTATTTGCTATCATTGCTGTCCATTTTCTTTCTGAATTGCATTACCAAAGATGCCACACCCGTATTTAAACCTGTACCTACTCCCGTAAAGGAAGTGGTTGTTGAAGGCTTAAACAAACCTTGGAGTATTGCCTTTTTATCAGAAGAAATAGCCTTGGTATCCGAGAAAAATGGTGATTTGGTAAAAGTGAACTTAACCTCCCAAACAAAGACTAGCATAAAAGGTTTTCCATCGGATTTAAAAGACAGTATTGGAGCTGTAGATTTTGGTGACAATGCGGGTATTTTTGATGTATTAATAGACCCTAATTACAATCAAAATAAGCGAATCTTTATAGCCTATGCTGCTGAAAAACCTAATATAGGCAGCACTACCAAATTTATTTCCGCACGTTTGGCAAACGATTCGCTAACGGACATCCAGACTATTTTAGTTGCTGCACCTTTTACTCAAGACAACTTTCATTATGGTGGCGGTATGGCTATTGGTACGGACCAAAAATTATACCTAACGGTAGGAGAACGTTTGTATTGGGAAAATGATGAACCTACCACACCTATTGCGCAGGATTTAAACGACCCCAGAGGAAAAATACATCGGTTTAACCTAGATGGCAGCATTCCAAAAGATAATCCCCTTATAGGTAAGGGTGATATTGCCAGTATTTATGCCTTTGGAATAAGAAACGCACAAGGCATCGCTCTAAATCCAAGCACCCAATCTTTATGGTTTACAGAGCATGGCACCATACAAGGAGACGAGCTTAATCTTTTACAATCTGGTGGCAACTATGGCTGGCCTAGCAGAACCACCGGCAAATTACGGAGCAAGACCTATAAACCCCCTGTATTAGCAGACAGTAGTGTAGTTGAACCAGTCTGGTATTGGCAACACACGGTGGCGCCCACTGGCTTATGCTTTTATACAGGAACTACCTTTCCACAGTGGACCAACAGTCTGTTTGTCCCTGGACTTTCTAGAGGTAGTTTATGGCGATTTAAACTGGATGAGGATGTACCCATTTCTGCAGAAGAATTGTTCTTAGATAGTCGAGTACGTTCCCGTAAAATAGCTCAAAGCCCTACAGGAAAACTATACCTACTTACGGATGAAGAAAACGGAAAAATCATTGAAATAAAACCTAAAACAAACGAATTATGAAAAAAGTATGTATCGTCTTAACCCTATTCATTTCACTACTAAGTTTCGGCCAGAACGAGGTGGCTGCCATAACCACAACGCTAAATTTATACTTAGAAGGTTCTTCTTATAATTATCCAGAAAAAATCACTGAAGCTTTTTATAAGGATGCGCCTCTATTCTTATCCAAACCAGACCAAGAAATATGGCTTGTTAGTCCGGAAGCGTATGCTGGGTTTTACAAAAACAAAGAAAAAGGAGCGTATAACGGCAGGGCTACAAAAGTGCTTTCTATAGAAGTATTAAATGATATCGCCCTAGCAAAAGCGGAAATATATTTTGAAAAAACAAAAGATACTTATGTGGATATATTCTTGCTTAAAAAGCTATCAGGGACTTGGAAAATTATTAGCAAGGCAGCTACCAATACTACTCAAAACGAGTAATTAGTGCAATGTTCTTTTCACTTCTTTATATAAATAGATACCGGTGACAATTGTAGCAAGTACATCTGCTATAGAAAAAGACATCCATACGCCTAATTCTCTATAAAAACTAGGTAGAATTAAAACTAGTGGAATAAAGAAAAAGCCCTGCCTTGTTAAAGTAAGTAACAATGCCGGAATTGCTTTTCCGATGGCTTGAAAATAGGCTGCCCCAATGAGCTGCAATGCAATTATTGGGGTGGCCAAAAACACCAAACGCATAGCTAAAGGCGTATGCTCTAAAACATAGGCATTGGTGGCTAAAGCTTCTGCATCCAAATCTGGTCTATCACTCAAAAATAGTTTCGCTATTTCTGCAGGGAAAACCATTAAAAACACAAAAACTAGGGTTGCGACCAAAGCCGCATACCCAATTGCCGTGTAAATTGTTTTTTTTACCCTGTCGTATTTTGCCGCTCCATAATTAAAGCCAGCGATAGGTAAAAACCCTTGTGTAACTCCAAAAACTGGGAAAAGCGCAAACATAAGCATACGCCCTATAATGGCGTAGACCGCCACTAGGGGTTCTCCTCCTAAATTGTAGAGAATATTATTCATTATTAAATACGTAACACTAGTAACTGCTTGTCTAGAAAGGGTTACAAAACCCAGAGAGCCTATTTCTTTTAAAATGGGTGCTTGTAATTTAAAATGCTGTGGACTTAGTTTTAATTCTGAATGTGAAGAAAGAAAAAAATAGAGTACATAGCCAAAACATAGCAAGTAGCCAGCAGTAGTAGCCCATGCAGCACCTTCCATACCCCAATCAAAAACATAAATAAAAATATAGTCTAAAAACAGGTTGCCAATGGAAGGAATTATCATCGCAATCATCGCAAATTTAGGTTTGCCTTCCGCTCGGATAACGGTATTACCCATCATACATAAGGCTAAGAAGGGCACCCCATATAATACTATTACATAGTACACTTTAGCTGGGTCAAAAATAGAACCTTTACCTCCAAAAGCAGGTATTAGTACATCTACAAAATAGAGTCCTAAAACCACCATAGATACGGTTACCAATAAGGTTAAGGTAATTTGATTGCCGAAGGTTTGTAAGGCTTTTTCTTTTTGACCTGCTCCTAGCGCTCTAGAAATTATACTAGACCCGCCAATACCTATGGCCATACCTAGAGCTGCTATGAAGAAAGAAACAGGTAAAACTACGTTAATAGCAGCGATGGCCATGGGGCCAATCCAGTTACCAACAAAAATAGAATCTACTAGGACATTGATAGACATTACTAAAATCCCGATAGAAGCTGGCACTGCCTGTTTTACCAGTAACTTACCAATGGGCGCTGTACCCAACTCTTCTGAAGAAACTTTGGCCATAGTCTATTTTTTGCCAAAGATACGTCTTAAAACAGCCTAAGCCATTTGTAACTTTTCTTTGTTTTCTTTTAATTGAGCGGCTATACTTGACCATAAATTGATGCGCTGTTGTAAAGCCTCTTTAGATACTTGTAATACCTCTTGCCACTTATGTTCATCCTCTCCACAGAGTTCAGTAATCATCTTTAAAGCCAAAGGACCATGCTCATCACCATCTAATTCTATATGTTTATTTAAATAGTACTTCATCTTAGGAAAAACAAGCTCACCGTTACGCTCTGCACCTGCAATAATATTTAAGAACATATCTGGGATTACATCTTCCCTACCAAAGGTAAAAGCTGCAGCGATAGTATGCACTTTATCTTCTTTTATAACATTGAAAGAAAAGTTTAAAAATGATTTTTCCGCAGCATTTAAAGAAGATGAATTTATATAACCCTGGATAGTTTCTAAATCTTTTATTCCCAGTAAAAATTGAGTTATCTGCTTAGTATTAGCCCCTACCTCTTCCATAGCATCTAAATACATGCTAAAGTGACTTTTAGGAACACCCAACTCATTGACATCCGTTTCTTCTTCTAAAACAATTTCATTAATAAACCGAGCAGTGGTACTATTGTTCACGGGTAACCAAGGCACTTGAGTACAGGTTAGCTTACGCTGTAATGCTTTAAGGAGCGACATAAAATCCCATACGGCGTACACATGGCTCTCCATAAAGCATTGAATGTCCTTTACATCCTCTAGTAAACTGTACAACTCGTGGTTTTTTAACGCTTCGCGCTGTGGCAATAGTGCTGTCTCAATTTGTTCAATCCTCGTCATTGTATCTTATCGTCTTTAATAAAAGCTTATCTAATATGCATTTGTGGCAAAGCATCTGTTGCCTGCCAATCCTTAATCCATTGAGTCATTAGGTCTACCCAATCCTGTCTATCATTTAGACATGGAATATGAATGTAATCCGTACCGCCTGCTTCCATAAATTCTTCTTTGCCCTCCATCGCAATCTCTTCTAAGGTTTCCAGGCAATCACTTACAAAGGCAGGTGTAATAACCGCCAAACGTGTTTTCCCTTCTTTGGCTAACCTTTCAAACTCAAAATCGGTGTACGGCTTTAACCAAGGATCATTAGGCAATCTAGATTGAAAAGAAGAGCTTACTTTATCTCTTGGCAAATCCAACTCTCTAATCACCAATTCCGTAGTATCATAGCACTGATGGCGATAACAAGTCTGGTGTGCCACCGAATTAGTTTGGCAACAACTACCATCTATTTTACAATGAAACTTTGTGGGGTCAGACTTTCTAATATGTCTTTCTGGAATACCATGATACGAAAACAATACATGGTCATAGGCAAACTGGTCTAATTGCTCCTTTATGCTTGCCGCCAATACCTTTATGTAATCTGAATTACTATAAAAAGCAGGCAAAGTAGTGACCTTCATTTTAGGAAAATGTACCGATTGGTCTTCCAGTGCTTTTACCACAACTGTTTCATAGGAAGACATGGCATAATGTGGGTATAATGGCACCAATAACACCTCTTCTACTCCTTTATTGTGCAACTCTTGCAATCCTTCTTTAATACTACCGCTACCATAGCGCATACCTAAAGCCACAGGCATGTCTAATTGCGCTGCTACTTTACTCTTAAAGCGCTCAGAAATTACTATAAGAGGAGAGCCTTCTTCCCACCAAATTTTAGAATATGCTGCTGCGGATTTTTTAGGTCTTGTTTGCAAGATGATGCCCCGCACTATAATATTACGTAAGATTGGATTTACATCTATTACGCGTTCATCCATTAAAAACTCGTCCAAATACGGTTTTACATCTTTAGGGGTAGGACTATCTGGGGAACCCAGATTTACAAGAAGTACACCTTTTTTCATTGCTCTTTTTTTTCTGGTTACAAAAATACAACAAGCCAGCGTATTCGTTAAGATGGGGTTAAATTGTTTTTTTATAGGCCATAAACAAAATTTATATGACGATAAAATCCTATATTTTGCAGAGATACTAAAACTATGAATGCTTTTTTATCTTCCTTACAAAAAGAATCCCTATTGTTTTTTGTAGCCACCTTAGTGCTTTTAATGTGTGTTTACGCCCTACTTTCTTATATTTTAAGAAGGTTTGGCAAACATCCCAAGTATTTATTGCCAAAGGGTACCTTTAAAAGGTTATCCATACCCATTATATTAATCTTACTTTCTATTTTAGTAAGAACACGTTCTTTTAGAAATTTACTCAGCTTAGAGCAATACGATTATTGGTTTAAAAAAGGCAGTACACTCCTTTTTATTTTTGCGTTTACCTGGCTTGTTATAACCCTAATTAAAGTTAGCAAGCAGGTAATTTTAAGCAGATATGATGTTGGTTCTGCCAACAACCTAAAGGCTAGAAAGGTTTACACGCAATTTACCATACTGGAGCGCATTGCCATATTTGTCATTGTTTTATTTGCCATGGGTGGTGCTTTAATGACTTTTGACGAAATACGGGAGATTGGCGTAAGCGTTTTTGCATCTGCAGGTGTAGCAGGTATAATCATTGGGTTTTCTGCCCAGAAATTTATCGGTACTATTATTGCAGGCATACAAATAGCCATTGCACAACCTATAAAATTAGATGACGTAGTTATTGTTGAGGGCGAATGGGGCCGTATTGAAGAAATAACACTTACTTACGTGGTTGTAAAAATTTGGGATAAGCGCCGCTTAATTGTACCTACCCCCTATTTTATAGATAAACCGTTTCAAAATTGGACCAAAACATCTTCTGAGATTTTAGGTACCGTATTTCTTTATACCGATTACAACGTACCGTTTGACAAACTACGTGAGGAATTAACGCGAATTTTAGAAAATACAGATTTATGGGATAAAGAAGTTAACGTCTTACAAGTAACAGATACCAAGGCCAATTATGTAGAAATACGTGCTTTAATGAGCGCTAAAGATTCTCCCACGGCTTGGGATTTACGTGTTCATGTACGCGAGAAACTGATTACCTATTTACAACAAAATTACCCTGAAAGCATTGCTCGTAATCGTGTGCTTCTTTGGGATAAAACAACTAATGAAAACGAGAATGAAGTTTAGCTTTATCTTATCCCTACTATACTGCTTAACACTACAAAGTCAAAGGGTTTATCAACCAAAAGACAGCATCCTTCTTAGTCAGAAGATAGCAGCCTTGCCTGATTATAAAAGTTTAACTTTAGAAGAAACGATTTTAGCGATTGGCAAAACCTATCTAGAAACACCTTACGTGGAGCAAACTTTAGAGGTAGCTGCTGGTGAACCTTTAGTTATTAATCAGCAAGGCCTAGATTGCACCACTTTTGTAGAAAATGTATTGGCATTGGCACACACAGCACAGCAGGATACTATAAATTGGGAACAATTTGTATCTACCTTAGAAACCATTCGGTATAGAAATGGTATTCGTGATGGCTATGCCTCTAGATTACATTATTTTACAGAATGGATTAAAGACAACCAAAGAAAGGGTCTAGTTAAAGATATCACTAATGAACTAGGAGGTATTCCTCTTGAAAAATCCATCAATTTTATGGGTACTCATAGAGATTTATATCCACATTTAAAGGACATTGATGCCAATCACCAGAAAATTTTAGCGGCTGAATCTCAATTGGCAAAAGAAGAAATATGTTATTTGCCGCAAAATAAAATACGAAAAGCAGAAGCAAAATTACAAACAGGAGATATTGTAGCCCTTGCCACTAATATCAAGGGCTTAGACGTAACCCATACCGGTATTCTTGTAAAAAAACCGAATGGTAGAATTTATTTATTACACGCCTCTAGCAAACAAAAAAAAGTGGTACTAAGTACGGTACCACTGGTAGATTACCTTAAGAGTATAAAGAGCAATATAGGTATAATTGTTGCTCGTCCTGTTTAATTTTCTTCTTGCCGGTCCATACACCAAAGCAGCGCTTCTAACAAGTGTTTTCTAAAGTGTGGCTCGTCAAAGGTAGCATCAGTATGGCCACTTCCGGTATAAAAGGCACGGCCGCCATCAAACTCATGATACCAAGCTATTGGATGGTTGTCTCCGTTAGTTCCGCCTTCATAACTTGTTTCGTCTAACTTCATCAAAACATTAATATCCGGATTTATATTCTTATAGTTATACCATTCGTCCGTACGTTCCCAAACACTAGGCAAGTGTGCTGTACAGGCATGCATTTTATCAACTACATTTATTTTAGCTGTTCTAACGTTAGGGTTATTAGGATGACCCGCAAAGTAAGCACCTACCAACTTTCCATACCAAGGCCAATTATATTCTGTATCTGCAGCTGCATGTATGCCCATAAAACTACCGCCACCTTGTATATAGCGCTCAAAAGCCTTTTGTTCTTGGTCATTTAACACGTCCATAGTAGTATTTAAAAACACTACGCATTTATAGTTTTTTAGGTTTTCCAAGTTAAAATCTGCCGAAGTTTCTGTTTGCAAAACGATGAAACCATTTTCACGACCAATTTCTCTTAGGGTTTTTACTCCTTTTTCTATACTCTTATGCCTAAAACCAGCCGTTTTAGTAAAGGTTAATACCAACTCTGGAATCCTTGCCTCTTTAAATTTAGGATTGCTGTATTGCGCTGTAAGGTGTTGGCCCATAAAAACTACGGCCAACAATAGGGTAACTAACTTACTCATCTGTTATGTTTTAATGATGGAAGTTAAATATTTTTTAGGTGTAGTACCATATTTCTTTTTAAATGCAGCAATAAAATGACTAGCGGTACTGTAACCCACTTTTAGGCCCACCTCGTTGACATTGTATTTACCAGATTCTAGCATTTGCCGCGCTAAATCCATTTTGTGGTCTAATAGGTATCCGTAAACAGAATCGCCATAAATCTGTTTAAATCCTTCTTTAAGTTTTTTAAGACTTAAGTTAATTTCTTCAGACAGCGCCTGCAGTGTCGGCGGTTCCATCATACGTTCTATAATAATGTCTTTCGCCTTTTTAATTTTACGCACATTGTCTTCATCGGCTAAAAAGGGACATTGTTCCAAATCGGCATCCTCATTTCTGTTGAAATAAAGCGCTAACAACTCATACACTTTTCCCTTTACATACAATTTTTTAATAGAAGGATGCAGGTTATAGTGCATTAATTGACTTAGTACTACCGCCATTCCCGGAGTTAGCATCTCTTGGGCATAGTACTTTTTTTCACTATACGTTTCACTTAAAAAAGGGATTGCATTAGTATCCTGAGAAAAAAGGGAGTGGAATTTACGTATGGTCATCACCACAGAAAATACCCAACTATTGGGATTAAGTTTTAAGTGAATAGGTAAATCTTTCTGTGTATTGTATAATAATAATGAGTTTTCATCAGAAACATTTAAGTGGTAATTGCCTTGATTAAAAAAGAACTTACCACTTCCTTTTAAGCTAAAATGAAACTGAATAAAACTACTGCTCAATTCATGATACACTTCTTTTTCTGTTTCTGTATCATTCTGAATTTTAAGCACATAAAAGTCTGGCTCCACAAACACCTGTTCATAAGCACCAATTGCGTTATTTTCTTCCATAGGAGTGCGATTTTAACTGCAGCGTAAATTTATTTAGAACTGCTCTAAATAATTTATAAGTCGATAAAACACCAGTAAAAATGATGCTTAACAAAAATAACGATAAAAGGGAAAGACAGTTAAAATCTACCGACAAAAATGGTACGGATAGCGTTATTTTTTAGTTAATGCACCTTGTATCTTTGCCGCTCAGGTTTTTGAGTAAATGAAGAATTACCATCTTTCTAGGCATAGTTCTTTCTACGCTATTGGTCTAAGCTATAAAAAAGCAGATGCCGAAACTAGAGGAAAGTTTAGTCTAGATGTTCCAAAAATAGACAGTATTACCCGTGACGCCAAGGCGCAAGGCGTAGACGGTCTATTGGTAATCTCTACCTGTAACCGTACGGAAATGTATGGATTTGCCCAGCACCCTTTTCAATTAATTAAAATTCTCTGTGAACATACTAAAGGTAACGTAGAAGAATTTCAAGAGGTGGCTTATGTGCATAAAAACCAAGATGCAATCAGTCATTTATTTAGGGTAGGCACCGGTTTAGACAGTCAGATTTTGGGAGATTTTGAGATAATCTCGCAAATAAAGCAAAGTTTTTATCGCGCTAAGAAACATCAAATGGCCAATCCATTTTTGGAACGTCTTTGCAATTCTGTTATACAAGCAAGTAAACGGATAAAAAATGAAACAGAGATTTCTTCTGGAGCTACATCTGTATCCTTTGCCTCTGTAAAATATATCCTAGAACACATCCCAGCTATTGAAGAAAAAAACATTTTGCTTTTTGGCACAGGTAAAATTGGAAGAAACACCTGCGAAAATTTAATTAAACATACCGGTAATAGCCACATAACCCTAATTAATAGAACTAAGGAAAAAGCTGAAAAAATTGGAGGTAAATTTCATTTAACGGTAAAAGATTTTGGCGATTTACAGACTGAAATAAGAAAAACAGATGTTCTTGTAGTAGCTACAGGGGCGCAATTACCTACCGTTTCTAAAGCCCTTATCCACAACAAAAAACCACTATGGATTTTAGACTTATCCATCCCAAAAAATGTGGCAGATGATGTGGAAGAATTGGAACACGTAACCTTAGTACATTTAGACCAATTATCTAAAATTACTGACGAAACCTTAGCTATGCGTAAACAGTACATTCCTAAGGCAGAAGCTATAATCAAGGATATACAGCAAGAGTTTTCGGCCTGGTTAGAAACTAGAAAGTTTGCCCCAGTCATTAAGGCCTTAAAGAATAAGCTAAAAACCATCAAAGAAGAAGAGCTTAATTTTCAATCTAAAAAACAGCAAAACTTTGATGAAAAACAGGCAGATATGGTGTCAGAACGTATCATTCAGAAAATCACCAAACAGTTTGCTAATCATCTAAAAAATGACGCCGTGGATACCGAAGAGAGCCTACAACTGATCCAACAGGTGTTTCAATTGGAAATTGAAAAAAAATGAAAAAGCCCATCCGTATTGGAACCAGGGATAGCGAACTTGCCCTCTGGCAAGCAGAAACCGTACAACAAAAGCTAGAAGCTTTAGGCTATGATTGCATTTTGCACCCTGTAAAATCTACAGGTGATATTATTCTAGACAAACCTTTATACGAGCTTGGTATCACTGGTATTTTTACCAAAACCTTAGACGTTGCTTTAATCAATGGTGATATTGATATTGCCGTACACTCTATGAAAGACGTGCCAACTGCTCTGCCAAAAGGCATGATACAAACCGCCGTTTTAGAGCGTGAAGTTACTAACGATGTCCTAATCCACAAAGGCACCCATTTTTTAAAGGATGAAGACGGTAAAGCCACAATCGCTACTGGTAGTTTAAGAAGACGCGCACAGTGGTTGCACAAATATCCAAACCATGCTGTTACAGATTTAAGAGGCAATGTAAATACACGCTTGGTAAAACTGATTGAGAACAATTGGCAGGGAGCTATTTTTGCACAAGCAGGTCTAAAACGCATTAAATTGTTGCCTAAAGATGCGGTAGAGTTAGATTGGATGATTCCTGCGCCTGCTCAAGGAGCTATGGTCATTGTTGCCCTAGAGGCTAACACAGATGCTGTTAATGCTTCTAAAATGTTAAACCATGCAGAAAGTGAATTGGCTACCACTATAGAGCGGGAGTTTCTAAGAAGATTAGAAGGTGGCTGTACCGCTCCCATTGGAGCTTTAGCAACCGTAATAGACCAAGAGGTACAATTTAAAGGATGCTTACACGCACTAGATGGGACAGAAGTATTACAGGTAGAAAAAACACTTCCATTATCAGAAGCGAAGGGAATGGGAATCCATTGCGCTGATGAAATTTTAGCCAAAGGTGGTAAGGAGTTGATGCAAAAGATAAAAGATGAGCAAAACAATCCTATCGACTAAAATTTTAAAACCACACCAACAAGAACTTATTCTAAATTCAGGTTTGGGGTATGTTGCCTATGATGGCATTACTATAAATTTTATACCGATTGTTTTAGACTTTGATACAGACTTCTTTATCATCACTAGTAAAAACAGCGCTAAGGTTTTAGTAAATTACGTAAACACTCATTTAGAGAAAGAAAAAGGCCAAAACATTCCTGTATGCTGTGTTGGGGACAAAACAGCCGATTACTTAAAATCTCATGGATTCACTATAGCCGAACAGGCTAATTTTGGAACCGAATTAGCAGAACGTATACAGCAACATTATAAAGCCGCGTCTTTTACTTTCCTCTCTGGTAATTTAAGACATAATGCTATTCCAACAGCGTTAAAGGAAAATAATATTCAGTACAAAGAAGTTACTTGCTATATCACAAACCTTGCACCCAAAAAATTTGAGCGAAGTTTTGATGGCGTGCTATTTTTCAGTCCCTCTGGTGTTCAAAGTTTCACCAGAGCAAATACATTAAAGGAGACAGAAGCCTTTTGTATTGGTCGTACAACAGCTGCAGAAGCTAAGAAATATACCGAAAAGATTATTATTGCAACAAAGCCTACTATAGAAAACGTAATTGTACAGGCGATAAAAACATTAAACTATGCTTAAAAACGATTTGTTCCTTAGAGCTCTTAAAGGTGAAACGGTAGACAGACCACCTGTTTGGATGATGCGCCAAGCCGGGCGTTATTTGCCGGAGTTCATGGAATTAAAACACAAGTACGATTTTTTTACGAGATGTAAAACCCCAGAGTTAGCATCAGAAATTACCGTGCAACCCATTAGAAGGTATGGAATGGATGCTGCTATTTTGTTTAGTGATATTTTGGTAATTCCACAGGCTATGAATATAGATGTAGAGATGAAACCCAACTTTGGTCCGTACCTACCGAAACCAATTAGAACCGCTAAAGATTTAGAACATGTTGTGGTACCAGATATAGATGATAGTTTAGGTTATGTGCTAGAAGCGATTAAAATGACCAAAGAAAAACTGAATGACGAAGTACCTTTAATTGGTTTTGCAGGTTCTCCATGGACAATTTTGTGTTATTGCGTACAAGGGCAGGGTTCTAAAAGTTTTGACATGGCTAAAGGCCTATGTTTTTCTGACCCAAATACAGCACATAGCTTGTTACAGAAAATTACTGACACTACCATTGCCTATCTAAAAGAAAAGGTAAAAGCTGGGTGTAATGCAGTTCAAGTTTTTGATTCTTGGGGCGGTATGTTGTCTCCCACAGATTACCAAGAATTTTCTTGGCAATACATTCAACAAATTGTAGATGCCTTGAAAGATTTAGCACCTGTTATCGTATTTGGTAAAGGTTGTTGGTTTGCTTTGAATGATATGGCAAAATCTGGTGCTTCTGCCCTAGGTGTAGATTGGACCTGCTCTGCAAAAAACGCTCGGTATTTAACGGGTGGTAATATTACGTTACAAGGCAATTTTGATCCTTCTAGATTGTTATCACCACCTAAAGAAATTAAGAAGATGGTCACCCAAATGATTCGTGAATTTGGGAAAGATAAATACGTAGTAAATCTAGGTCATGGTATTCTACCTAACATACCTTTAGAAAATGCAGGAGCATTTATAGAGGCTGTAAAACAATATAAAGAATAATTTATACCATAAGTTATAATTTAAAATGAGGTTAAGACGATGCAACCGCTTAAAATTCTAAAACGAGTTTCGCTTTCCTCATTTTGGTTGTTAATAAAAATCGGGCTACGTTATCCTATGGCAATTTTACCTACGCTTAGCGCCACGAAAATTTGCATGCAGACCGCAGACCAATGGTACGGAAAAGCTCATCATCTAAACGGTAAGGCTAACGCGTTTAGACATGCTTATTGGAACTATTGTATTGCTAAAAACTGCTACAATAAATCGTATACGATAGAGCGCTCATTGCAGTACAGTAAAAGGATAACAGACTGGCATGAAAAAGCCTTTCCGAATAGAGATTTGCCGAGAGCCATGGATTTACATAACAACAAAATTGGACGTTTGTTATTTAAATCACATCCTAATTTAACTTTAGAACAAGCGGCAGAAAAGTGCAGAATTTTAGCAGAGCAATCTGTATTTATTAAAAGCGTTCCAGAGATAAAAAATATTAAAAACCAAATGGTACATATTGTAAAATGACACTAAAAGATAAATTTTACCACTACATACAAGGCTTACAAGATAACATCACTACCGCACTAGAAGCAGTTGATGGCAAGGCAAAATTTAAGCAAGATATTTGGGAAAGACCAGAAGGCGGCGGGGGTAGAACTCGTGTTATAGAAAACGGAGCTGTTTTTGAAAAAGGCGGGGTAAATATTTCTGCAGTTCATGGGGCATTACCAGAATCTATGCAAAACTATTTTGGGGTTAAAGATGCAGATTTTTTTGCCTGCGGGCTGAGTTTAGTATTACATCCAAAAAACCCTTTTGTACCGACCGTTCATGCCAACTGGCGTTATTTTGAAATGTACGACAAAGAAGGTAACATTGTTGACCAATGGTTTGGTGGCGGACAGGATTTAACACCATATTATTTGTTTGATGAAGATGCAGCACACTTCCATACTATCTGTAAAAAAGCATGTGATGCACATCATCCAGAATTTTACCAAAAATATAAAGAACGTTGCGACTCTTATTTTTGGAATACACACAGAAATGAAGCACGTGGTGTAGGAGGTTTGTTTTTTGATTATTGCAAAGCCAATGAAAATATGAAAATGAACGATTGGTATAATTTTGTATCTGAAGTTGGCAATAGTTTCTTAGATGCCTATATACCAATTGTTACAAAACGGTTGAATACCCCCTATAATAATGACCATAGAAATTGGCAAGAAATACGTAGAGGGCGTTATGTTGAGTTTAATTTGGTGCATGATAAAGGCACTCTTTTTGGCCTTAAAACCAATGGTAGAATAGAAAGTATTCTCATGAGTTTGCCTCCACACGTACAATGGGTATATGACCACGCCCCAGAAAAAGGAAGTGAAGAAGAACGCCTTATTAAAGTATTGCAACATCCAAGAGATTGGGTTAACGCATCTAGTACATAAATCTTATTAATTGTTTAAAAAGTACAAACTATGTTTCCACTTATAAGAAATAGAAGACTAAGACAAAACGAAGCTATACGCAGACTAGTTCGCGAAACGTATATTACACCGAACGATTTTCTTGTTCCCCTTTTTGTAGTGGAAGGTAAAAATGTAAAAGAGGAAATCACTTCTATGCCCAACTACTATCGCTTTAGCTTGGACCTTTTAGAAAAAGAAGTAAAAGATTTATGGCAAATGGGACTATGTGCCGTTTTATTGTTTGTTAAAGTACCCGATAATTTAAAAGACAATAAAGGAACAGAAGCTTTAAATCCTAAAGGTTTAATGCAACGTGCTATAAAGACCGTAAAAAATGCATGTCCAGATATGTTGGTTATGACAGATGTAGCATTGGACCCCTATTCTTGTTATGGACATGACGGTATTGTGGCAGAAGGCAAAATTCTGAATGATGAAACAACCGAGGTATTGGCAGAGATGAGCGTAAGTCATGCCCAAGCTGGTGCGGACATTGTTGCACCAAGTGATATGATGGATGGTCGCATTTTAACTTTAAGAGAGGCCTTAGAGGACGAAGGCTATACCGATACTGGTATTATGAGCTACTCCGCCAAATATGCGAGTGCTTTTTATGGACCTTTTAGAGATGCTTTAGACTCCGCACCCGTTGCTATTAAAGATGTTCCTAAAGACAAACAGACCTACCAAATGGACCCAGCTAATCGTAGAGAAGCCATTAAAGAAACCGAAATGGATATCGATGAGGGGGCAGACATTGTTATGGTAAAACCAGGTTTATGTTATTTGGACATTGTAAGAGATATTAAAGATGCAGTAGAAGTACCCGTAGCGGTATATCAAGTTTCAGGTGAATATGCCATGCTTAAAGCCGCTGCAGAAAAAGGATGGCTTAATCATGATGCTGTGATGTTAGAGCAGCTAACAGCAATTAAACGTGCCGGTGCAGATATTATAGCCAGTTATTTTGCTAAAGATGCGGTAAAGCTAATAAGCTGACTACCAGAGTACACTACAAAAGAAGCCCAATTCTTTAAGTGTATTTTCTATTGCATCCACATTCGCAAAAGTAGTTTCTACACGCAAAATATTATCGCAATCCTCAAGGTCAAAATTCCAACAACCTTGTGGCTTTATCAATCGATTTAAATAAGGCGCAACAAATCTAATGTTGCGCCTTTTGTGTACCGAAGTTTTGAATACCAAAACCTCCACTTTATCGCTCATAAAAATGGGGTGGTTCTATTCCTAAACTACGCAAGTAAACATAAGCTTGCGCTCTATGGTGAATCTCATTATCTATAAAGTAAAAAATAGCAGATTGCACTGTCCCTTCATAAGTACCAAAGCTTAAATATACCCTATTGTAATCCACGTTATCCATAGTGCTCCAATAGGCATTAATTTTAGCAGTTGTATCATCCCAAAAAGCCAACAATTTTTCTTTACTATTCTCATGATTCAGCTTTTCCTTTAATTCTACGGTTTTCTTTTCTACAATCTCTTGAATACCAGGAGCTGCAATACCTAAAAGCTCTTCTACCATTGCTGCAAAAGGTCTCATTCCGCCAATGCTGTAGCTAAATAATTCGTTTTCTGGAAAAGCCTCTATTACACGTCTAGTTAAGCCTCTATGTCCTTGCCAATGTGCCAATAACTGAGCAGGTGTCAATACCGTATTTGCGGTTGTTTTTGTTGTTGTTTCCATAAGTTTTCTGGTGTTTTAGATTTTCACAGGTCAAAACTAAAACCTCTTAGTGACAGCCCTTTGTCAGTAGTAAATACAAATTTTTATTTTCTAAATCTAGCTTGTAATATTTTGTAAAACACAGATTCTAGTATCTTTACAATACACCACCAATTTATAACCAATGGAACCCGTAAAACGTTTTGATCGTATTGTTGCCATATTAATACAACTACAATCCAAGCGGATTGTAAAAGCTCAAGAACTGGCAGAACGTTTTCAAGTTACACTACGCACCATATATAGAGATATAAGGTCTTTAGAAGAGGCTGGCGTACCCATTTTAAGTGAGGCAGGAGTTGGCTATAGCATTATGGATGGCTACCGATTGCCTCCCATTATGTTCACCAAAGAAGAGGCAGCCAGCTTTGTGGCTGCACAAAAATTAATGCAACAACTAACAGACAAATCTCTAGGCGCCCATTATGAATCTGCTTTATTCAAATTAAAATCTGTTTTAAGAGGCAAAGACAAAGACTGGGTAGAAGCCTTAGAAAACCAAATTAGCTATGCTCCTTCTCATGAATTATTCAATGCTAAGGTTCCAGATGCCCTAGAAATCATCTTAGAAGGTATTGCGACTCAAAACCAAGTACACCTAAGCTATACCTCTTTAAAAATAGAAGATGCTATAAATCGTATTATTGAACCCGTCGGAATATTTAACGAAAATAACTTTTGGTATATTTTAGCCTTTTGCCAATTAAGAAAAGACTATAGACAATTCCGCACAGATCGTATACAAAACATAAAAAGAACGGATATTCCCTTTTCCAAAACACATCCATCATTAGAAGAATTGAGAAAACAAGAAGAAGTTCCTTTAACTAAAGTTCGTATATGCGTAAGTCCAATAGTGGCTAAATTCTTAGGAAGTAAAAAGAACTATGGTTGGGTAAGTGAAGAAAAAACAACAGAAGGCATTGTAATGACATTTATGGTAGCAGACGTATATCATAATTTTGCACGGTGGTATTTGTCTATTGGGGATTATGCTCGCGTGCTAGAGCCTGAGCATCTTAAAAAACGACTTACAGCAATATTGTATGCACAACTAAAAGCATTACAACCCGAACATCGCTTAACAGAACCCCCACTGTATTAACCATAAAAGCAAGCGCACTTAAAAAGAAACGGTAGTTAATTAAATTTAGCGACCAAATACAAGATGTTTTTTATAACTTTCCGCTTACAGAAAATCATTAACAACATAGACTATAATGGGATTACTCATATTTTACGCCCTAATATCAATTTTCTTTTCCTTTTTATGCTCCATTTTAGAGGCGGTTTTGCTTAGTATAACGCCAACCTTTCTTAACGTTAAAAAACAAGAAGGTAAAGATTATGCCACTACGTTAGAAGAACATAAAAAAGATATAGACAAGCCACTTATTGCCATCTTAACACTCAATACTATCGCACATACCGTTGGCGCAATTTTGGTGGGTGGACAAGCGGAGGTTCTTTATGGTGCAGAAGGTGGTTATGGGGTTTTTATCATCTCTGCTGTTATGACCATCTTAATATTAGTAGCCTCAGAAATTATTCCTAAAACTATAGGAGCTACCTATTGGAAAGGTTTGGCCAATTTCACAGCAAAAACACTGACTATAATGGTGTTTATTATGAAGTGGACTGGTTTACTTTGGATTTTACAATTATTTACAAAGCTTATAGGAAAAAAAGGAGCACACGGTAGTGTGTTGAGTAGAGAAGACTTTACAGCTATGACAGATATTGCAGAAGAGGAGGGTGTATTTCAAGAATCTGAATCTAAGGTAATCCGTAATCTGCTCACTTTTGACGAGATACAAGCCAAAGATGTAATGACTCCTAGAACGGTAATGAAAATTGCCTCTGAGGATACTACCATTGAGGAATTTTACCATAAGAATAAACCCCTACAATTTTCTAGAATACCTGTGTATAAAGATCGTATGGACAATATTACAGGATTTTTCTTAAAAGATGAATTACTAGAAAGTATTGTAAATAAGGAAGGAGATAAAACCCTTGGTTCCTTAAAACGAGAAATATTAGTCACCAATAGAAATAAACCTATTCCACAATTGTTTGAAAAATTTGTGGAAAAGAATGAACACATATCCTTGGTAGTAGATGAGTACGGTTCTGTTAGTGGTTTAGTAACCATGGAAGACGTTATAGAAACACTATTAGGGCTAGAAATTATGGACGAAAGTGATAATGTAGAGAACCTACAATTACTTGCCCGCAAAAATTGGGAAAGTCGTGCAAAACGTTTAGGCATTATAGATGTACCGCTACAAGACCCAGAACCCAAAGAAGGTTCTGAACCAGAACCACAATAATGGAAACTGCCGTAATAAAAACTCCTATAGGTTACGCTGAGTTTAAGGGCGATGCACATGGTTTAATTTCCGTAAAAGTGTTAGATGAAGCCTTAGAAACCAAAATACCAGCCGCTTTACAAGAGGCGGCTCAGCAGATTGAAGCATATTTTAATGGGTCAAGAAACACTTTTGACCTTAAACTAAATCCGCAAGGTACTGCATTTCAAAAAAAAGTATGGCAAGCCTTGTTAAAGATTCCTTTTGGCACCACAACCAGTTATCTAGAACTATCCAAAACCTTAGGCGATGTTAAGGCTATACGCGCAGTGGCAGCTGCAAACGGCAAAAATCCACTATGGATTGTTATTCCTTGCCACCGCGTAATTGGGAGCAATGGTGAACTTACAGGTTATGCAGGAGGTTTGTCTCGTAAAAAATGGTTGTTAGACCATGAAAGTCCAGTTAAGCAAGGAAAACTGTTTTAAGGCAACATATTCTTAACCGTTAAATTTTGTACCTTGTAGTTTATGCTGAACAAACTACCCTTAGACCACATTCTATTTTTAGATATAGAAACTGTACCAGAGGAGGCAAAGTTTACCACCCTAAGTGAGGAAAAACAAGAACTATGGGCACACAAGACTGCTTACCAACGTAAAGAAGAAATTACTCCAGAAGAATTTTATGAACGCGCTGGCATTTGGGCTGAATTTGGTAAGATTGTATGTATTTCTGTGGGCTATTTTGTGCTTAAAGGAGAAGAACCAACGTTTAGAGTTACTAGTTTTCATGGTGATGAAGCCAAACTCCTAAAAGAATTTAAAAACCTTTTAAACGACCATTTTAACCAGGCTAGGCATGTGTTATGTGCGCATAATGGCAAGGAGTTCGATTTTCCTTATATCGCAAGGCGAATGCTAATTCATCAAATTTCCTTACCATACAAACTAGATTTATTTGGCAAAAAGCCATGGGAAGTACCCCATTTAGATACCATGGAGCTTTGGAAGTTTGGCGACTATAAACACTACACTTCTTTAAAACTCATGGCGAACGTTTTGGGAATACCATCCCCAAAAGAAGATATGGATGGCAGCATGGTACGTGGGGTGTTTTATGAAGAAAATGATATAGACCGAATTATTACCTATTGTGAGCTAGACGTAGTTACTACAGCACAAGTATTCTTAAAGCTTAGGTGCCAAGATGTGTTAAAAGAACATCAAATAAAAAGAATATAAAAAGCCCCATTTTCATAGGGCTTTTCAGGGGGATTACTTGTTAATCTAATTAGCTAAGGAGTACACATTAAAGTATTTAGGGGGACCTTAGACGCTAACCGATTAACTGCTACTACTATCGCAAGACATGGTTATTAACTTTTATAAAATTTTGTACTCTTGATTCCGCTATAGTCCATCACCGTAATAATGTACAAGCCAGATTCCAAATTAGACACATCTATATCACCTTTAGCTTTTCCGTTTTTTATAGTGCCACCAGCCATATTTATGATAGAAAACTGAGCATCTGTAGATACATCTGCATCTATTTGTAAATAGTTTACTGCAGGATTTGGAAAAACTTTTAAACTTAATTCAGCATTAGTTTGCACTGGGTTTGCTACAACGGAAGTTTCTTCGCCATTAAAAGTAAAATTGAACTCCTCTGAGTAGCCAGAGCTTAAATTAGCAGTACAAACGGATTGCACTTTTACCTGATAATTATTACCTACGGTTAAATCTTCTAACACAATTTCTCCATCCCAAGTGGTTACGGTTGTCCAAGTACTGGAGTTTTCATTTTTAAATTGAATTTCATATAAATTCTCTGCTGATAATGCATCCCAATTAATTGTTGCACTAGTAGCATCCGCTTTAAGTAAGCTAACGTTTTCTGGTGCTACTAACTGGCAGTCTGTTAATTTGATTCCAGAAACGATAACACTCACATCTTGAGAACCATTATACAACTCGCCCTTATGCGTAATTGTTATCGTGTAAACACCTTCTGCATCGTTTACTTGTATTTTTTCAAATGGGTCTACTTTATTATCGCCTTGGATAGCATCTGCACTTGCTTGTGCAGGATTTAATTTCCAAGGAAAGTAGGTATTGCTTCCTTTCGTTACACGGATATCCAAATCGTTAACCAAAGCAGCTTTCATATCATTTAATGTACCTCTATTTACCACGCCACTTTCTGGGTCTGTCCAAGAAATTGAAACTTCTAAAGGTTCCACACCGTTGGCGGTTACATCAAATTCTACCGTTTCACCATTAGTTAATTTAATCTCTCTTATTTCTGAACTAAAATCTTTGCTACGGATAACTTCTGCAGCTCTTTTTGTATTAATTAGACCCCAACCCATTTTATAATCTGGTCCCGGATTGGCAATGTCATCTGCCGTATGTAATGCCAACCCTTTAAGGGTAGCAGCTTTCATATAATTTCCTTCCAACTCTTCATGGTATTGTTGTAATAACAATAAGGAACCAGTAACACCTGGTGCAGCCATAGATGTACCCATAGCAGTTCTATAATTGGTATTGTTTGCAGAACCTGTAGTGTAGATAGATGTGCCATCACCAGAGATGTCCGGTTTTATTCTTCCATCGTCCGTAGGGCCAAAACTACTATACCCACTTACATTAGCTTTTTTAACATTACCATCTGCGTCTATTCGTGCATCTACACCAGCCACTACTAAGTTATTTTTTGCGGTAGTAAAACCTACAAGCAAATCAAAACCATCTTGAGTTCTACCAAAATTAGGAGTTGCATTATCAAAAGAGTTTTGGGCATTACCTGCTGCAGCCACCATTAAATAATAAGGTGCATTATACATTATCTTATCCCAGTCTTGAGCAATTTTAATGTATGCCCCAAAATACCAATCTGGAACTGCACTTGTAGTTATGCCGTAAGAATGGTTAGAAAGTAACAATCCTTCTGCAGCCGCCTCTGCAACCTCTACCTTATCTCTTGTCCAATTATGTGTTAACGCCTGTGCTCCGTAGGCAACACCTTTTGCTTTATTATTAACACCAGAAGAGATTAACGTACCTGTAACCATAGTTGCGTGGTTGTCTATTACATCACTATTATCTGCATTTAATACTCTACCACTATATTCAGTGTGGCTTTTTAATGCGATACCAGAATCCCAAACCCCAACTGTCATACCTTCTCCAGTAATACCCGCATTAAAAAAACCCTCTGCATATAAAGCATCAGCTCTAGACACTTTACTGGTTAAATCTGCATGTGTGGTATAAAAAAGTGGAGTACCATCCTCACCTATATCTGCTAAACCTACAACAGAACCATTCTCATCCGTAAAAGTTTTTCCATCTGCACCTTTCATCTTAAACATTGCCATTTTTTGTGCCGTTAAACTGTGCTCCTTAGTAAAAGAAGTAGCCAAGTTTTGTAACGCCTGTACATTGGTACTAGCCTTAATAGTAACAAGCTTTTCCGCAGTTTGCGCGCTACTGATAAAACAAATAAAAATGCCTAATGTAGCCATTGCTATTTTTACTGATGAGTATAACCCCTTGTAATCCATAGTAGTAGGTAAGTAAGATTTGGACTACAAACATATATCAAACTCATCTATACGTCGATAAAACGCACAATTATTTCGATGAAATACACGCTTATAATAGATAAGTTGTTGTGAAAAACAGCAAAAGTGTTATAAGAATTTTCTCTTATGCTTAGTTCTTTTTCAAAACCAGATAAACCGGAAAGTGATCGCTATATCCTCCTAAATAGCGTTTACCGCCAAACGTACGGAATGGGGTTCCTTTGTATTTACCTTTCCATTCTTTTAAAAAATGTGGCGCAAAAATCTTTGCCTTAGAAAAGCTATGGGTATTTGGTTCGTGATTTAAAAAAGAATGAGATACAATAATCTGGTCAAACAAACTCCATTTTCCTTTATAATTAGCACTCCCCAAATCTGGAGAAAGTGATTTTTCCATGGGATTAATGAACCAACCCGTTTTCATTAATGTTTTAATACTATCAGAATTAGGATCATCATTAAAATCGCCCATAACTAGTACATTGGGTTCGCCTTCCACCTGTCTAATTTGTTCTAATTTCTCTATAATAGTATGGGCAGCGGCAATGCGTTTATAGGCAGTTAGCTTAGCTCCGTCTCTACGAGAAGGCCAATGATTTACAAAAATATGTAGAGCTTCACCGTTCAACTTTCCGTGCACATAAAGAATATCCCGAGTAAAATCGCGCTCACCATTAAGGCTATTAATTAGAAGGGGAATGGTTTCGCTGCTTAAAACCTCAAAATTATCTTTTCTGTAGAATAATGCCGTGTCTATGCCTCTCTCATCAGGAGAATCATAGTGCACATATCCGTAATCCAAATTCTTTAAAGCGTCTTCTCCTAACAATCGTTCAACTACTCTTTTGTTTTCTATTTCTGCCACACCAACTAGTACTGGTGGCGCAAGACCGTCATCTTCCCCAATCTTAGAAATCGCCTTAGCTAATTTTCTAGTTTTGGCTAGGTAACGCTTATTCTTCCATTTTTTAAAGCCTTTTTTGGTAAAATCATCGTCTAATATATGTGGGTCGTCCACGGTATCAAACAAATTTTCAAGGTTGTAAAAAGCAATTACATGTTGGTTTTCCATAATTTTTTAGAATAGCGCTACAAAAACTTACATACGGATTAAGTAGAAGAGGCAAATTACAAAAACAGAACGGAAACATTATGTAGCTTTGCATTTTGCTTTATATATGATTGAAAAGAAGTCTATTGAATATGAAAAGGCTGTTTTGGTTGGTGTCATCAATCAATTACAAAATGCTGAAAAAGTAGAAGAATATCTAGACGAACTGGAATTCTTAACTTACACTGCTGGCGGAGAAGTTACCAAACGCTTTGTGCAAAAGATGGATATACCCAATCCTAAAACCTATATAGGTACAGGTAAGATGGAAGAGGTACATGCCTATGTTAAAGAAAACGATATAAGTTCTGTAATTTTTGATGATGAGCTTACCCCTGCTCAACAGAATAATATAGAAAAATTATTAAAGTGTAAGGTAATGGATAGAACCAGCCTTATCCTAGATATTTTTGCGCAACGTGCAAAGACCAGTTATGCCCGTACACAGGTAGAACTAGCACAATATGAATATCTTTTGCCTAGACTTACTGGTTTATGGACGCACTTAGAACGCCAACGTGGTGGAATTGGTATGCGTGGACCTGGTGAAACAGAGATTGAAACGGATAGACGTATTGTTAGAGACCGTATTGCTTTACTTAAAAAGAAGCTTTCAAAGATAGACCGCCAGATGGAAACGCAAAGAGGCAACCGTGGCGCTTTAGTCCGTGTAGCCCTGGTAGGCTACACCAACGTAGGTAAGTCTACCTTAATGAACGTAATTAGCAAAAGTGATGTATTTGCAGAGAATAAGCTGTTTGCCACTTTGGACACTACGGTTAGAAAGGTGGTTTTAGGAAACCTTCCTTTTTTATTAAGTGATACTGTTGGGTTCATCCGCAAACTGCCTACCCAATTGGTAGAAAGCTTTAAAAGTACTTTAGACGAAGTTAGAGAAGCAGACTTATTACTACACGTAGTAGATATCTCTCATCCCAACTTTGAAGAGCATATTGCATCTGTAAATCAAATTTTAGATGAAATTGACAGTACGGACAAGGAAACCATTATGGTTTTTAATAAAATAGACCTGTACGTACCCGAAGTAATTGAGGAAGATGATTTAGAGACTGAAAAAACATCTGCCCATTTTACCCTAGATGAATGGCAAAAGACATGGTTTAATAAAATTGGAGACAATGCTTTGTTCATCTCTGCTCTGAATAAAGAAAATTTAGACCAGTTTAGACACCGCGTTTATAGAGAAGTAAGGGACATACACGTAACACGTTTTCCTTACAATAACTTTCTATATCCAGAAAACCTTGATGAATACTCCCAAACTGAGGAAGAATAGTTTTTCTGTCAGAAAAATTTAATAAAACGCTAAACCACAAAAAAAATAAGGTTGGCATCAAAAAATTTTGGGCAACGGAACCCTGCACTACATTAGCAGTGTTATTAATAGCTAGCCCCAAGGTTATTACTAACACCAACAAAATAGTATGAACTAACCTATCCAATCAAAAAAAGCCCGAACAAATGTTCGGGCTTTTTTTATTTTATATCCTAGGCAGCTTAGAAAGAGTAACTAAGACCTACGGTGTAAAAAGTCTGTAATTCGTTATCAGCTTCACCTAAAGCTACACCTTGAAAATTAGCAGCTTCCTGTCTACTGTTACGAAGACCAAAATCAAAACCTACTCCAATACCTTTCCAAAGGGTGTAAGAGAAATTGTTAATCCAAGTCCAGTTACTTAAATCACTAGTTTCATAACTTAAGAAAGCAGACAAATTAGACTTAAAACCTATAGCTCCAATTTTACGTGTATAGTCAGCTACAATTTTAGCACCTAAAGAAGATTCAAATACAGAATCATTATCAGCAAAAACGAAGTTATAGTTCAATGGGTGTATTACTACAACCATATTCGTAATAGGAGTCCAAGTAGCACCAACCCCTAAATCTAAATAACCTGGGTCATTAAAATTATTCAACAATGTTGTTCTATACTCACCTAAAGCAGATATAGCAAATTTCTCACTTAATTTTCTACTGTATAAAGAAGTTACTTGAAATACATCTGTCAGAGCTTCAAAGTCTTCAGAATCTGTATCAATATCTTTGTTGTCTAACTTAACCCAACCAAGGTTAAGGTTTAAAGAGTTGTTCCAGAAAAA
>NZ_JAATON010000001.1:0-1165798 GCF_011882165.1 Croceivirga sp. JEA036 | reverse complement strand
AAGTTTTACCTATCAATGGAACACGGGAGCTACCACGGCGGAACTAACAGGATTGTCTGCAGGTTTTTACACGGTAACGATAAGTGGTTTTGCAAGCGGAACAGAAACCCGCACGTATGAGTTAGTTAACCCCCCATTACTCACGGTAGATTTAGGGCAAGACGTAGTATTGTGTAGAGACCAAGGCGTGAGTTACGATATTAGCACAGAAGCAGAAGGCGCCACCTACCAGTGGACGTCCGACACAGGATTTAGCAGCAGCTCGCCCATAGTAGATTTAGACCAAGCCGGTACCTATACCGCCACAGTAAGCACTCCACTAGGTTGTACAGCCAGCGGCACGGTGACCATTACCACGGTAGCGCAAGATATAAGCGCAGAACTAGCACTATCTACCCAAGCCTTTACCGATGAGAGCATCATGGCAGTAGACATCAGTTATCCACTCCCAGACCGTGTAGAATGGATATTACCAGAACAGGCGGAGTTATTGGAGCAAGACCAAGACCAGGTAGCTTTCTTGTTTCAAGAGCCCGGGGAGTATGAGATAGGAATGATTACCTACCGTGGACCATGTACGGCATTCCAATACAAGACTATATTGGTATTAGAAAAAGACCAAACGGTTAGCGGCGAGGGTACGGATGGGTACCAAAAGCGGGTAGATGAGTTTTTAGCTTATCCTAACCCTACCACCGGTAATTTTACAGTAGAAGTAGGGCTAACAGAGGTAGCCAACGTATCGGTTAAGGTATTCAACCTAGCCAACAACCGTGTTATAGCAGCAGAAAAGGTAGGGGGAGAAGATTATTACCAAATGGCAATGGATATCAGCTCTGAACCCGCAGGCATATACGCTGTACTCATAGAAACCCCGTATGGAAAATACCTAAGAAAAGTGATTAAAAACTAATTGATATAAAATAGAACCATTTATCCGTAGTAAAGCGGAAGATTAAAGCAATTAAACCAACCAACTTGAGTAAAACACTAGTACTAATTTTTATGATGTGCTCATCATTTGTTTTTGCGCAAAGCATCAATTTTGACCAGCTAGGTAAAGAAAAATGGCTGCGTTATAATGGTGGTATATCCGCAAATGGTATTTATTATGATGGTACAGCCAATAGGCAACCCTTTACCTATTATTTAAATGGTAACTTAAACTTTAATGTAGCCGGGGTATATAATATTCCATTATCCTTTAGTTATTCTAATCAAGAATTTGATTTTCCCAATCCATTCAAATTTAACCGGTTTAGTTTTCATCCCTCTTACAAATGGATTACAGGTCATTTTGGAGACGTAGCGATGACATTTTCACCATATACACTGGCAGGGCATCAATTTACTGGGGCAGGATTAGAGTTAAATCCAGAAGGGAAATTTAAGATTAGTGCTATGTATGGGCGTTTATTAAGACCTACAGAGTATAATCCAGAAGAACCTCAAGCACAAACAGCATATCAACGAATGGGGTACGGGCTTAAAACATCGTATGAATTTGAATT
This sequence comes from Croceivirga sp. JEA036, assembly GCF_011882165.1. NCBI lineage: Bacteria > Pseudomonadati > Bacteroidota > Flavobacteriia > Flavobacteriales > Flavobacteriaceae > Croceivirga > Croceivirga sp. JEA036. The sequence goes on along the minus strand of NZ_JAATON010000001.1, from coordinate 1,164,287 downwards.
TGCCCAATTTGGGGCTATAATTTTTAGGGCTAAAGATGATATCAATTCTTTAACCAATCCCATACCTATAGAAACTGGCGTACAACCCAAAGAGAATACGGTAGTATCCTTGGAATCTGACTTTAAATTATTTGACAAAGCAAGGTTGCATTTAGAATATGCTATTTCTGGTATAACAGAAGATACCAGACAAGCTACAACTAGACCAACGGCAGGTATGTTATCCTTTTTGTTAGATGAAAACATTACCACCAATTATTACAACGCAATAAATGCCAATCTAACATACCCGGCAGGGAATGGAACTTTGGGGGTTGGTTACGAGCGTATAGACCCGGAATATAAAACCTTGGGAGCCTATTTCTTTAATAATGATTTGGAAAATATCACCGTTAATGCTTCGCAAACCTTATTCAATGGTAAATTAAATGTTGCTGCCAATGCAGGTTTACAACAAGATAACCTAGATAAAAGTAAGAATACACAGCTACAACGCATTGTAAGCGCCTTTAATGTTGGGTTAAATGCATCGGAAAAAGTGAGTATGAATGCTTCTTACAGTAATTTTCAATCATACACCAACATACGGGACCAGTTTGACTATATCAACCAGGTAGGGCAATTAGATAATGTAGACACCTTAAATTACCGCCAAATTTCACAAAACGCCAATTTTGGATTAAACGTTGCCACCAAAAAAACAGAAGCTAAGCAGCATAATGCAAGTATTAACCTAGTCTATCAAACTTCGGACAATCAACAAGAAGGGGAGACCATAGATGGCGGTAAATCTTCTTTTTACAATGCAGCAATAGCCCATACGTGGGGTTTTATGCCGCATCAACTTAAAATAGCATTGGCAGGTAACGTATCCTACAATACTACTGGTGGTATAGATGATAATATGATTCTAGGCCCTACACTTTCTGTAGGCAAACAGTTTTTTGATAAGCGGTTAAGAACCAATTTATCTTCTAGTTACAATACCTCATTCACCAATGGCAATCAAGACAACTCGGTTTTCAATATTCGCTTTAACAGCGGCTATACTTGGTTTAAAAAGCACAATTTTAATTTTTCAGCTTTATACCTCACTAGAAATAGTAGCACAAGCACCGGGAACGATGTTACCCTTTCTTTAGGCTATACCTATACCTTTGATAATTTTAGGTTAGACCTTAAGTGGAACAAAAGCGAACGGATTAAAAAAGAACGCAACTACGTAAGTTTTAGGTACCGTAACGTTACCTATAGTGGCAGCATAGCAGAAGTAAATACACAATTATCAGATGTATTTAATAGCGAACAGTTTCGTTTTATCCCCGAAAAAGAAAAAGAGGCTTTGATTTTAGATTTAACAATTGTTAAAAAAGAGACCAAAAGTGGTAAGTACAAAGAAAAAGCACTCGATTTCTTGTCTAAACTATATGATTTTAAGGATTTTGAAGAATTGTTTAACCGCAGTTTATTCAATGCAATCCGTAAAACCAAGGCTGAGTTTAACCAGCGCGATTTAAACTTGGAAGAAGACATGGTCTTGGCAAAATCAGATTTAATAAGTCATCCATTGCATGGTAAGGATAGTATTGGTTTACAGATTGAAGAATTAAAGTTATTGCCAGCATACCGTAAATTAAAATTGCATCATAAGGACCGGTTAGAAAAATTGGTGGGTTACCGTTGGATGCAGCAAGATTTAGAAAAATACACCAATGTCTATGCCGTAAAAGGTATGGATGGGCATTTAAAGCGTTTTAAAGACAAGTTTTTTATCAAAGCCAAGGAGACCTTAGAACAGTCTGGAGATGAAAGTATACTAACAGCTTGGTTAGAAAGAGAAATGAACATTTACTATTATAAAAAGTCTTTACAACTGGTAGACCCAGAGGCCTTTATACTAAAATATACCTATAAGAATTAACCTTATGGAAAAGTACAACAACATATTAAGAAGTACGCTAGAATGCAGTAGTAGCTTCTTGGGTAATACCAAGCTAGGATTCATGGCATTGTTATGGGCACTGTTACTGAGTGGTTGGGCAACAAATGCACAAGGCTATCCTGTACAAGTGATACCACAGGTAACCCCCCCGCCGCCCATATACTTATCAGAATATGCAGATGCATCTGTTACCAATGGGCCGTTACGGGTACAATTGTTGTTGAATGATTTTTCTATCTCTAATAGAGAAGTACGGTTACGCATGTATTTTGATGGTAACGGACTTTCTTTTCAAAGCAACCCCATTGTAAATGGTGCAGCACCTCTATTTTTAGATGGTGGAGTGCCTTTAGTTTTAACACAAACGGATTTAGCGCCTTATTTTCAGTTCGAGAATATCAGCGGTGTTTCTGGCAATGCCTACGGTAAAGTATTGGCAGAAGGTTCTTATAGCGTATGTTATGAAGTTATAGACGTGCTCACAGGCAATGTCTTGTCTGCGCGTACCTGTGCTGCAGCTATTGTGTTCCAGAATGAACCTCCTTTGTTGGTAATGCCGTACAACCGTGCCCATGTAGAGGAAAAAAATCCACAAAATATTGTATTTCAATGGACACCGAGGCATCTTAACGTGACCAATGTGGAATACCAGCTAGATATTGTAGAAGTGTGGGATAACCAAGTAGATCCACAGCAAGCATTTTTGTCTTCGCCACCTGTTTTTAGTATTACAACCAATAGTACCAACTACGTTTATGGCCCCGCAGACCCACTCCTATTATCTGGTAAGCGCTATGCTTGGCGGGTAACGGCAAAAGCCTTGCAGGGTACGGAAGAAATAGGGTTATTTAAGAACCAAGGGCACTCAGAAATCTATAGTTTTAGCTACGCAGGGGAGTGTAGTTTACCAGAAGGCGTAACCTATGAAGTTAAAGGTAAGTCTAATGTTAACCTGTATTGGACAGATTTTTCTACTGACGTACCAGAATATACCATACGTTACCGTAAAAAAGAAGGGGAGAACAACGAGTGGTTTTATAGTAAAACTACGAGCAATACAACAACCCTTTGGGATCTTACAGCAGGGACCACCTACGAGTACCAAATTGCCAAAAGTTGTGGTATTGTGGTAAGTGATTTTACCCCTGTAGATGAATTTACCACCGCACTAGAAAATGAAGAAGATAGTTTGTACGAGTGTGGTATAGACCCTAATTTTTCTGTAGAAAACACCAATCCGTTAGCGAGTTTAAGTCCTGGCGAAAGTTTTGTAGCTGGGGATTTTCCGGTCACCGTAGAAACCGCAAGCGGAAGCAACGGTCGTTTTACGGGTACGGGTTTTGTACGTATTCCCTACTTGCGAAATTTAAAAGTGGCGGTAGAATTTACCAATGTGTTGGTAAATACGGACAGCCAGTTAGCAGAGGGTAGTGTACGTACGGTGTATGATTATGAAAATAGCAGTATTTTAGATATCGATGAAGTCATAGATACCATAGACACTATAGCGGAGCAAGTGGGTGAGTTTTTTGAAGGGGATAACGATTTAGACGAAATAACCGTAAACTTCCCTATAGCAGATACCACCGCTATTAAGGTGCAAGACGGTAACGTTGTTATAACCAACCCCGCCAATGGCGCCACCGTTACCGAACCTCTTGGAGACGATATGGTAATTACCGATTCTGAAGGAAACGTGTACCACGTAGATGCAGCAGGTAATGTTACCAAGGGTGGTATTAAAGACTCCGGGGGAATAGTAAATGCAGACAATGTTTCTGGGGTTAATAACAGAGGTGAGATAGAATCTTTAACAGCACCTGGCATAAAAGTAACCTTTAACACCAAGGGCACTTACGGTATGGACCGTATGCCAAGTGGTGCTAATGCTGCCTTAAAAGAAGAGTATACTATAATAAAAGATTATGAAGGCAAAGACTATGTACTAACCCACCATGCGGTAAAAAAAGGTGCAGACACTCAAATTTTAGCAAGCATAGCCGTAACGGGTAATGACTACACTGCAGAAGATCTTATTTTTAAGACCAAACAAGGGGAAACGGTAACCAAAGACGTTGTAAATGGAGAAACCTATTTAAAATTAAATGGGCATTACACCTTAGAGAGTGAGACTATTTATGCCGTAGTTACCTCTAAGCAAGATACTACCAAGCAACTTACCGCAGGGGCGTTTACCCTTTGGCATTTAACGGAGCGCAGTGTAGACGTAGCACTAGTAGCGGTAAATAATGCCCAATTAGATAATTACCAAGATACCATAGACCAAATTTTTAACCAAGGTGTAGCCCAAGTAAATTTTGCAAAGCCTTTACAAATAAGCATAACTGCTGAAGAATTGGGCGGTAGTTTAGATGTTGGGGACAGCCCATTTGCAGCGGCATATAATGCGGAGCAAAAAATGCTAATAAATAAGGTTAAAAATCATCCAGATTACAATAGGGATACCTATTATATTTTGGTGTTTAATGATATACCAGCCTCCACGGGCATTGCCGGCTTTATGCCACTGCAACGCCAATTTGGGTTTGTGTTCTCTGGCTCTGGAGAAAAAGAAGGTAAAGACGGTGATAAGGGTAAAGTATTGGCGCACGAAATGGGTCACGGAATTTTTGCTTTACAGCACCCATTTGCAGCATACGGCAGCGATATGAAAAACGCTACCGATTGGTTAATGGATTACAATAGCGGCACCGGCTTACCTCACATGCATTGGGCACAAATACACAACCCAGACCTTAAATTTTACACCTTCCAAGATGAGGAGGATGGGGAGAGTGTGCTCATTTCTCAAATACCATCTGAGTTTAAAAATCCAAGTCATAATAGTTATACTTTCTTAACAATGGATGGAGGTATTATTACTTTACCAACTACTGTGACTAATGTAGAGTTCACTACAGGATTAGACTTTTTAGATGGATTTGTTGATTATATTCCGGGAGCCTTACTTGGTTTTACTTTAGAGGATGTTAGATATTCTGCAGAACTTTTGAGGGAAAATAAACTTAATGGCGTAATTGTTTCCCCTGATGGGAGTGGAAATGAAACGGAAGAAGAGTTAGATATTTCAGTATCAGATTTAACTTATTCATTTGATGGTTATACAGATGAAAATGGTGAAATTTTTCCTGTAGAAGAATTTAATAAGGAATACCACAATACATACATCACATATATTCCAGGAGCCCAGAAAAAACATCTGGCCCTTGTAAGAAAGGAAGGTCTTGAATATAAAAATCCTGGCTTTTTTAATTTGGTAGAAGATTATTATTCAATCTCCCATTTAGATGAAAATATTCTTAGGACTCAAGAGTTTGATTTTCATATTGAAGGTATGTTCAGAGAACAAAATAACTTAGAATATGTTAAAACTAATACAGTTATTTATGGATCTGATTGGACTGAAAAGCACTTGATTTTGGTTAAGTATGCAGAATTGAACAATGCAAATTCTACAATATTCTGGAAGTATATGTTAGAAAAATACAATATCAATTCTGATGTAAGTCAGTTAGATATTGATACGCTCTTACAAGATTATGTTGAGTTAATCAATTATTTTATTGAAAACAGAAAATCACTTTTAGAGCAATTTTATTATTATGTTGATAATGAGGTTTATGAAACTGTAACGGCAGAATCGAGGTATGAGAATGGTAACACATATGAAGTAGAAGTAAGCGTGTCCAGATTAGGAGATGTAATAAAACAACTTAGTTCTGAACAATTAACAAATCTTGATTATGAGTATAGAGAAAAAGCAATTAAAAAGTTTTTAACTAATCCCAATAAAATTTATGCTAGCGAAGAAAGAAAAGAGGGACTTTTAAGGTTAATAAATTTTACTCCAGACATAAATAAGAGTGAATTGTATCAGTTCTTTAATGAAGTGAATAGCAAAGAATATTTTTGGAAAACTACAGATGTATTATCAGATACAAATTTAACCACATTTATGAATTTGTATACGCAATTAATAAAGGATTACGGTTCAGTAAATGATAGAATAGAAATTTTTGCACAGTTATTAGAATTAGATGAAGATGACTGGGGAATGAGTACTGAAATTATACTTGCTGGGACTTTATATAATCTTGACGAAAGTCAGAGCTCTAAGCAAGGATTATATAGATATTTTAGGGATAATCCACAATTTTTAAAATACGCTTTTGAAACACTTGACAACGTTAATTTAGTAAATCCTTTAGCAGAATTTATTTTAAACATTTCTAGTTGGTCAATAGAAATGGATAACCCTAATGAAGACTTTACGCAGGAAGATTTTAATTATTATGCAAGTTTTGACTTTTCAGATACAGGCAACCCAAATCTACCAGAAATTGCAGAGAATCACCCATACATTCCTTTTACAAGAGCTAACTTTTTCAATTTTACTAAAAGTTGGTTGGATCCAGATTATGATTTAGACACCTCTTTTGATGGAAATGAGATTAATGTACAATTACATTTAGATTTAAAACCTATTATCCGAACAAATTATCATCCATTAGATTATGTTTTAATTCATTTTCAAGAAGATGTGTATCTGCAAGGAACAACCTATGAAAAAGGCCAATCATATTATGTTCCTGCTTTATTTCTACATTGGCTGCATGATAGTATTAGGGATGAGCAAGGTATGGTTGCATTACGAGTTCTTGGAGATGTATTAGCAATAGCAGCAGCGCCATACAGTTTTGGCGGGTCTTTGGCATTTTTAGTTACGGCAGAAAGAACTCTTGCTATGGTAGATATTTATTTTGCTTTAAATAAATACGAATTGGAACAAGAATATGGTCCAGAAGCTTTGGCATATTGGGATGCAGCATACGGTATTTTTCAACTTACGCAATTACCTTCTATAATTAAAGGAGTAGGTTCAGCAGCTAATTCCATGTTTACTTTTGTAGAGAATGTACAGGGAGCAAGATCATTACAAAAATTGATTTTGAATAAAGAATATGTGGACGGAGCTTCAGCTGCTTTTAAAACACTTAGCAATAGTAAAAAGGTCGATTTACTAAATAATATAGACAATTTAATTGCTGCTGTAAAAGCGCAACAACCGTTCGATTTAGTTTCTAGAAGAATAATATTTAGAACCTTAGCAGAATTTAAATTAAAAGTAAGCGCATCTGGCTTCAATACACAATACAATTTAGTAGCAGAAGCTTCTAATACCAGTTTTAAACCAAATTTAATTCTCGTAGGAGATAATGTACAAACAACCCTAGCTAAGATTGATCTAGGTTCTAATAATACTATAAAAATATTTGAGTCTTCAAAATGGTTACCAAATAGTATTAACAATGTGCGAGTAATTGGGAAATTGCAAGATGTTGTATACAATAATGGTTTAAACAAGGGGGCAATAGAAATAGTGGAAAATTCATCCGTTGCTGGACAATTTTTTATTCGCGCAGCGGAGGATGTACCTAATACAAATGGTTTCCTTACCAATCTAGAGGAGGCAGGTTTTACTAATTTAAAAACTCTATTGTCAAACTTTGATAACCCAGAGAAAGTAATAAAATTTGCCAATCAATTTTCAGAATTACCAGAATCTCTTAGACATTTGGATGCAAATCCAATTGCTGCAGAAGCATGGTTTGTTTTAGATGATATAGGAGTAGATGATGCCATCAAATTAGACTTAGATAATCTAGATGAAGTAGCTGAATATATTGGTGGTAGTTATAAAATTTGGAAGGAGAGCCCGGCGGGAATTAATAATAGATTGTGGACCAACTTGGAATTTACAGGTAGCTACTATAAAGTAAACTTCTTAGATAATACAAGTGTTGGTGTAGCGGATTATACGTTTACACAAGGAACAAAAACAATTGAATTTGACTTAAACCTTCCTCCATATTTACAAAGACAAGGAGTAGCTGCTGAAATTTATGCAAATGGTTTAGCCAGACACCCAGAGGTAAGTATTATTAAAGAAGAATATATAGCATCTAGCCGTTATATTGGTGGTGAACCAGCGAATCTGTCTGTGTTCAAAAAATTAATAACAGGAGATAACATTACACCATCAATTTCTCCAGAAGAAGCAGCTTTTTTAACACCTTCAGGTAAAATTATTAAAAGATTAAACTTTGATGCTGCACCTGAAATATTAATTAATACGGCAGATAACGTAACAATCCAATTTAGAAGAGCGGGGGATATAGCTAATTCTATAGAAGAGTTGACCACCAGCTTTAAAAACATCACTGGTATTACAGATGCTACGGCAAATACCTTAGCAGCAAAAAACAAAGCAGCAGATATCTTAACTTTAATAGAGTCTAAAGCCAGTGTAAACGGATTTCCAGTACAGAAACTTGCAGACGATTTAGCCATTGGTACAGATGATTTTATAGATGCTATGTTAGATGCAGAAGACAGCTTTTTTATGGTATGGAAGCAAGTAGCAGACAAAAACGTGCCTAGTAACATAAGTACAAATAAGACATTTATAGACAAGCTTAAAAGCCTGTGTAACTAAAAAAAGGAAAAGATGAAGTTTTTAGTGAACCTAGTAACCGCCTTTGTTTTTGGTATAAGCTTAGCATTTGGGCAAACCAATTGTGACATGGCGGCCAATTTTTTAGACGACTTTGCTGCCGATGCTGATAAACTGGCCACCATAGCGGGGAAACCGGAGTTGGTGGATAGTTGGAATGATCTTTATACAGCTGGAAAAATTCATTTTGCAAAGGATATAGCTGCTTTAGAGAAATATCATAAGTTGAATCCAGACGTAAGGGTTTTATTGATTAAGCTATCTGATGATGTTGATCCTACTAAGAGTTCAATAGCGAATTTTTTTAGTGATATGGATGACGACTTAATCACCGCTCTAAATTCAAAACCTGATTTCGCGAAAGGAGTTGTAGGTCATAAAGAAGGGAATTTGATGACTAAAGATAATTTTACAAATCTAGCAGAGGAATTGGATGATTTTGATGATATTTCTTCGTTAAATAAGCAAAAGTTATATGATGCATATGATAGAAGTGCAGGAATAAACAAGTTTCAAGGGTTTGCGAAGTTGGGTAATGACTTGAATAAAAATATAAAAACTGACTTGATAACTGAAGCAGGAAAATTTAATGAAAGCGGGCATATGGGGGCGTTGCTTAAAGAAAAATTTCCTAGTAAAAGTGATTGGCATAAATATGACGTTTTTGAGGAATTGCCATTAGAAACTACGAATGGATTTATGAAGGGTGATGTTGTCCTTGTCAAGAAAAATGATTTTGGACAAATTGAAGATGTGATAGTCATTGAAAATAAACTAAGCAAAGGAACAGATTTAACGGTAAGACAAACTGAAGGGTTTGGAGCTGTTATAAACACTTCGGATGGTTTGTCAATGAAAGTGAAGTATGAGGTAGTAAATAAAAAGAACGCTAACACTAGAATAGATGCTGGTGTATATCTTACAATTAAGAAGGAGAATTGCTTGAAAATATCAGATCATACAACGGATCAAATCAATACTTTGTCAATTGATGATTTAGAATTTATAACAGAATTTACATTTTAATAATGGCATATTTTGATGTTAAACAGGAGGTGATTGAGAGATTGAAAGAAGCACTATCCGATTTAAACTTTTTTTATGAACCTGAATTGCCAGGTTATTTTGTTTATCAAGAGAAGGAAGGTGTACAGGCATTTTTTTCTTTGAATTTAGGGTCAAAAGTACTACAGCAAACTATTTCACATTTAAGGATTAAGTTATTAGAGGTTGAAAACAAATTGTTAGAATTAGAAAGTTTGCCAAGTTTCTCTATTTCAACTGTTAAAAATCATAAAGTAGGTCATAGTACGATATGTTTAAAAGGTTCTGCCAATCAATCTTTATTAACGCATCAAGTTGATTCGAAGGAGTCATCTGATTTGTTTGTGAAAAATATTAGGACATATATCGTTAATCATGGATTGCCTTTTTATGAAAGGTATTCAACTCTTGAGAATGTTCTTGATAAAATGAAAGAGTTGAGAAGAGAGGGGAAGCTATGGAACGAAATTCTTGACGGAGGCCCTGAATTCTTATTTAAAGGTTTAATAATATCAAAATTGTGTAAGGATACAGAGTTTGATGAACTTCAGTCTTATGTTGAAAAACTAGTTACTGAGCAATTAAAAGATCAAGCTTGGGTAGATGCTTTTGAAAGTATGAAAGTTCTATTATCAAACACTTAAGCCAGGGATTGCACTTTACGTTTAGTAATAATTGCATCAAGAAAAGTAATAATCATTTTTTATCATCATTAGAGCCCCCCCGCTAGCGCTAGTTTGTAACTAGTGCCGTACCGAGTAAGAAGGGTAAAGTACTGGGTAGGAAGTACTAAGTACAAAGTAAAAAATATTGTCTGTATTCGTTATGCTGAACTTGTTTCAGCATCTTAGTGTTGTAGTAATGAGAATTTCTATTTCATAAATTGCTATTGCTGTCTGGTCGAGCGCAGTTGAGACCTCTTAGCAAGTAAAAATTGCCATATCTTATTAAATCCCTTGGTAAATTCCTTTTAGCACTTTACTTCTATCCACGAAAAACGAAAAACGAAAAACGAAAAACGAGCAACGAACAACGAACAACGAACAACGAACAACGAACAACGAACAACGAACAACGAACAACGAACAACGAACAACGAACAACGATTGACCATCAACCCAACACCCAAACAAAACACAACTTTCCGTATTTTTGCAGCCAATTTAGTACAGCAGCAATACAACCATGAAATACAGAAGACTCACTAAAGAGCAGTTAGAGGAGCTACACCAAGAGTTTATCAACTTTTTAGCAACCCAGAGCATCACCGCAACGGAATGGGAGCAATTAAAAAAAGACAAGCCCGCAGTAGCAGAAGAGGAGCTAGATGTGTTTAGCGATTTAATCTGGGAAGGGGTTTTAAACAAGGTTAACTATTTAGAAAACATATCGGAACGCCACATGCATCTGTTTCATTTAGAAGAGAAAGAGATGAAACTGATTTCCGTAAAAGTGATGAATCCAGAAATAGACCTGCGCACCAAAGAAGGTTTTGGTTGGTTTAAAAAGAACTGGCAATCAGACTTTGTAGAATACCTCACCGCATCCAAAGCATACAGCCACGATAAAAATGTAGATAAGTTTGAGCTTATTAAACAAGGGGCGGTCATAACCAAAGGGGAATTGTACCAATGGTTTGATGCTATTATAGAGAACTAAATATTGAAATAAACGGTCGGCTTAGCCCAACTTTGGCAGGGCGGCCATGGCAACTTATATTTGCATTTTAAATACAACTTATGGCCCATAAACCAAGTATACCTAAAGGAACACGCGATTTTTCTCCAGTAGAGGTCGCTAAGCGTAACCACATTATCAAAACCATAAAAAAGCATTTTGAAACCTTTGGGTTTATGCCCATAGAAACACCAAGTTTTGAGAATTCGGATACTCTTTTGGGCAAGTATGGAGAAGAGGGCGACCGTCTGATTTTTAAGATTTTAAATTCGGGCGACTTTATTTCTAAAGTTGATGATGTAACGTACAGCTCTAAAAATAGCAGTACCATAGCACCTAAAATTACGGAGAAAGCCCTGCGGTACGACCTTACGGTACCGTTTGCGCGGTATGTGGTAATGCACCAGAACGAGATAGATTTTCCGTTTAAGCGCTACCAGGTACAGCCGGTTTGGCGGGCAGATAGACCGCAAAAAGGTAGGTTTAGGGAGTTTTACCAGTGCGATGCCGATGTGGTGGGTGCCAACAGCCTGCTACAAGAGGTGGAGTTTGTACAGTTGTACGATGCTGTTTTTACAGATTTAGGGCTTACGGGTACTACCATTAAACTAAACAACCGAAAAGTGTTGTCTGGTATAGCGGAGGTTATTGGTGCGCAACACCTACTGGTAGATTTTACCGTGGCTTTGGATAAGTTAGATAAGATTGGTGAAGAAAAAGTAAAAGAAGAAATGTTGGCCAAAGGCATTTCCGCCGCTGCAATTGCCAAGGCACAACCGCTCTTTAATATGCAAGGTTCCGTGGCGGAGCAATTAGACCAACTTAAAGATTTGTTGGTAACTTCTGAAGTGGGGATGAAAGGTGTGGCAGAGCTAGACGAGATCCTGGAAACCGTGACCGAGTTAGGGCTTAAGTCTGCCAAGCTAGAACTAGATGTTACCCTGGCCCGTGGATTAAATTACTATACGGGAGCTATTTTTGAAGTAGCTGCACCAGAAGGCGTAAAAATGGGGTCTATTGGTGGCGGTGGCCGCTATGACGACCTTACCGGGATTTTTGGACTTAAAGATGTGAGTGGCGTTGGTATTTCTTTTGGTCTAGACCGTATTTATCTGGTGTTAGAAGAGCTGGATTTGTTTCCAAAAGCCATGGAGCAGTCTTTAGATGTATTATGCCTAAATTTTGGGCAAAAAGAAGGTCGTGCCGCATTGCGTTTGGTTACCGCACTGCGTAGTCATGGCTTGCGTGCAGATTTGTATCCGTCTGCAACCAAAATGCAAAAACAATTTAAATATGCGGATAAGCGCAATGTGCCGTATGTTATTCTTTTGGGTGAAAGTGAAATTACCCAAGGTGAATTTACCGTAAAAGACATGGCCAAAGGCGAGCAAACTAACTATAGCCTTACCGATTTGGAAGCTTTTGTTACTAAGGTGAAGCAGCAGTAATTTGTTGTCAGGGAGAGCGTAGTCGAGACTTTTTTTAGTTAAAGGTAGTAAGTACGAAGTATTAAGTATTAAGTGGTCTGTATTCGTCTTGCTGAACTTGTTTCAGCATCTCGTTTTAGGGAAATTTATGGTGTCATTTCGATAAGAAAAGCGAAGCTTTTACTGAGAAATCTGTTTGGAAGTAACAAGGACGAAGTACAAAGTATTAAGTGGTCTGTATTCGTCATGCTAACCTTGTTTCAGCATCTTGTTTCTAAAGAATTTAATGTGTCATTTCGATAGAATGGCTAAGCTTTGACCGAGAAATCTGTTTGGAAGTAACAAGAACGAAGTGCAAAGTATTAGGTGTCGTCTGTATCCGTCATGCTGAACTTGTTTCAGCATCTCGTTTTATGGAAATTTATGGTGTCATTTCGAAAGAAAAGCGAAACTTTAACTGAGAAATCTGTTTAAAAAACGAATACAGGTGCTCCCTTTAGTAAGGGGAGCTGTCCGAAGGACTGAGGGGTCTATTTTGTAGTTAGAAGTGATTAGTTAAAAGTAAAAAGTACGAAGTATTAAGTAGTAAGTGGTTTGTATTCGTCATGCTGAACTTGTTTCAGCATCTCGTTTTAGAGAAATTTAGGCTGTCATTTCGATAAGAAAAGCGAAGCTTTGACTGAGAAATCTGTGTAGAATACGAATATAGGTGCTCCCTTTAGTAAGGGGAGCTGTCCGAAGGACTGAGGGGTCTGTTTTGTAGTTAGAAGTGATTAGTTAAAAGTAAAAAGTACGAAGTAGAAAGTATTAAGTGGTCTGTATTCGCCATGCTGAACTTGTTTCAGCATCTCGTTTTAGGGAAATTTATGGTGTCATTTTGATAAGAAAAGCGAAGCTTTGACTAAGAAATCTTTTTAGAAGTGCAAAGTAAAAAATACAGAGGACGTATTTCCTCCAATGTCTTAATAAATTTAATTTCTTATCTATAAACGAAAAACGAACAACGAAAAACGAAAAACGAAAAACGAACAACGAACAACGAACAACTATCGTTTAAGTCGAGCCTGTATTTCTTTACAAATCAGCTTATAATAATCGGAGCCATGCGGCACGTAGGCATTCGTCTGAGCAAGACCCCATGTTTCTTCTGCAAACCTCAAGAGCGGTTTTAATTGTAACGCTTCAACCTCAGATTCTTGTTTGGTCAATTGGGTTAGGGGTACGGTAAGCGCACATAAATACACCTGGTGAAATTCGTTATCCTGTATGCCATTAGAATGGGTATGCATCGCTTTTACAACGGCAATTTTCTCTAACTGTTCAGGTTTAATCGTTAATCCAATCTCCTCTAAAACTTCCCGCACAGCGGCAATCTCATACGCTTCGCCTGCGGCAATATGCCCTGCAACGGAAACATCCCAAAGTAGGGGATGGGTGGCCTTGTTTTTTCCACGTTGTTGTAGCAAAACTTCACCTCGGTTGGTATAAAACCATACATGTACCGTAGGGTGGAAAAGTCCACGTTGGTGCGCTTTGGACTTAAGCAAAACGGTTCCCGTTGGGGAACCGTTTTCATGCAATATATCTATCAATTCGTCCATAAAAGACTACTCAAAATAACTAAAGGTTTCCCCGTCTTTAATGTTCAATAGGGTTTCGTAAATCAGTTTTATCACGTTTTCTACATCGTCTCTATGCACCATTTCTACCGTGGTATGCATATAGCGTAAGGGTAGGGAGATTAATGCAGAAGCCACACCACCATTACTATAGGCAAACGCATCGGTATCCGTACCGGTATATCTAGAAGAAGCTTGTCTTTGGAACGGGATATTCTTTTCTTCCGCAGTGTCTAAAATTAAATCGCGCAACTTCTGTTGTACCGCAGGCGCATAGGAAACTACAGGGCCTTTGCCAATATGGGTTTCGCCTTGGGTTTTCTTGTCAATCATTGGGGTAGTGGTATCGTGTGTTACATCTGTAACTATAGCCACATTAGGTTTAATGCGTTGGGTAATCATTTCTGCACCACGCAAGCCTATCTCTTCTTGTACGGAGTTGGTTATGTACAATCCAAAAGGTAGTTTTTTCCCATTTTCGTGTAACAAACGAGCCACCTCTGCAATCATAAATCCGCCAGCACGGTTATCAATGGCCCGGCACACAAATTTATCATTGTTCAGCACTTGAAATTCATCTGGGTAGGTAATTACACAACCCACGTGTACGCCCATTTTTTCTACCTCCTCTTTGTCTTTTGCACCTATATCTATAAATATATTATCAACTTTTGGGGCTTCTTCTTTTTCGTTTTTACGAGTGTGGATGGCCGGCCAACCAAAAACGCCTTTTACAATTCCGTTTTTGGTATGGATATTTACCCATTTAGATGGAGCAATTTGGTGGTCACTACCGCCATTTCTAATCACATAAATAAGACCATTATCGGTAATGTAATTTACGTACCAAGATATTTCATCAGAATGGCCTTCTATAACCACCTTGTATTTTGCGTCTGGATTTATAACCGCAACAGCAGTACCGTAGGTATCTGTGATAAACTCATCTACGTACGGCTTTAGGTAATCCATCCATATTTTTTGCCCTTCCCATTCGTAACCGGTAGGGGAAGCATTATTTAGATATTTCTCAAAAAATGCTAACGACTTTTCGGTAAGTATGCTTTTCTCTGCCATAGTTTTAAATTTCAATACAAACTTAGCAATTTAAAGAGGATTTAATAATACACGCTGTTTCTAATCGTTACCTTTGGTAAGGTTTTTGTATTATTTTTTATATGAAAAAGTTAGTACCAATTATCGCATTGTTCTATGGAATGTTCCTTTTTGCACAGCAGAAAGAAATAGACTCCACAGAATATTATGTGCGTATGCAAGGAGACACTACGTGGTTAGGAACCATTGCATTAGACGATGTGTATATTTTTGGTAAGCTAAAGTTTGATGATAAAAAAGAGCGTTTACGGTACTATATTTTAAGACGAAAAACAATAAAGGTCTATCCGTACGCTAAACTAGCTGCGGAACGCTTGGTAGAACTAAACGATAGTTTGGGAAAGATTACCAAAAAGAGACATAAAAAGAAATATACCAAAGAAGTACAAAAATATATTGAAGGCGAATTTTCTGCGGAGTTAAAAAAACTAACCCGTACAGAAGGGCAGATTTTAGTAAAGCTCATCCATAGGCAAACAGGTAGTACCGCGTTTGATTTGGTTAAAGAACTCCGCAACGGTTGGCGCGCTTTCTGGTACAATACCACAGCAAGTGCTTTTAATATTAGCTTAAAAGAAGAATTTATACCGGAAGAAAGGCACGAGGATTACCTTATTGAAGATATTCTACAACGGGCTTTTGCGGCTAATCAACTTAAAAGACAAAAATCTGTGTTGGACTATGATTATGCTGAACTTAGCAATAAGTGGAAAAACGCGCCCAAACCTACCGAAAGCAACTAGGATTTAGGTTTTTTGCCAAAAACAGCATCCATTACTATTTGCACAGACCTAAAACCCATGTATACAGCTGTAATAGCTAAAATTACACCCACAATTAATACAGGGATGTAAAACGGGTGACCTGTATTTTTAAAAGCTTGATATAGCACAAAGGGAGCTAAAAACATAAGACCTACTGTTTTTAAGAATGATTTTAACCCTTTTACCAATAAATCCTTATCTGTTCTTCTCATCCTGCAAAGTTACGGAAGCTATGGTTAGAATTTAAAATTGTATGTGACGCTAGGTACTAATCCAAAAATAGCAGTTCGTGTAGCTTCATTACGGCCGTTATCCTCATTTCTACTAAAGTTAATGGATGCCGCATTACGCCTGTTGTATACATTGTAAATGCTAAAAACCCACTCGCCCTGTAATTTTCTATTCTTGTTTTTTCTTGGGGTTAAGGTAGCAGAAAGGTCCAACCGATGGTAGCTGGGTAAGCGGGTTTGATTACGCTCTCCATAGATAGGGATAACTAAACCTTGTTGTTGAAATTGCCCTATTGGAAAATTGGTGGGTTGCCCCGTTTGAAATATAAAGTTAGAACCAAAAGACCATTTATCATTATATTGATAATTGGCATTTAAAGAAAGGTCGTGTGTTTTGTCATAAGCAGTAGGGTACCAGTTACCATTATTAATACCAGTTTCAACAGCTGTTCTTCCTTGTGCACGTTGCTCAGAACGAGAAAGGGTATAAGACAACCAACCGGTTAAATCGCCCTCATTTTTTCTAAATAAAAATTCTAATCCATACGCCCTTGCGTCTCCATTTAGGATTACGCGTTCAATAGCGTTATTTGCAATTAAGTCTGCCCCATCTATATAATCTATACGGTTTTGTATGTCTTTATAAAAACCTTCTACTTCTAAGGTGTAATCTCCTTCATTAATCGTTCTAAAATACCCTATAGCAAATTGGTCTAACAATTGGGGGTCTACAAACGGTCCACTAGGGGTCCATACATCTAAAGGGGTAGGTGAGCTGGTATTAGATAATAAATGCAAGTATTGTGCTAAGCGTGTGTAACTGGTTTTTATAGAGGATTGCTCATTGAGCGTATAAGCTAAAGAAAATCTAGGTTCAAAATTGGTGAATTTGGACAAACTGCCACCTCTGCCTGGTGTTAAGGTATCTATAGGAGTGGCTTCTTTGTATATGCCTTGACGCTCATCAAACACAACAGCATGGTCATTTTCATAAACAAAGAATTCATCTTGCCCCATACGGTTAAAATGGCTGACCCGCAAACCATAGTTAAGAGATAAGTTAGTAGTGATTTGATGTTCTATATCTATATAACCCGCAGTTTCGTTTGCATATTTTTTGGTTAACTGGTCTTCTATAATACCAGAATCTGGATTGTTTGGTGCTATTTCTCCTGGATTAAAAACATAATAAATATTATTTAATCCGTAGTTGATTTGTAGGTTATTGTTTAAGTAATGTTTTAAATCGTATTTCACATTAAAATTCTGTATGCCAGAATCCCATTCAAACCCAACAAAATCTAGTTCTAGGCCATAATAATAGTCAGAATAGATTAAAGATAAGTTAGAAAACAGCTTATCACTGAACAAATGATTCCAACGCAGATTACCTACAGCATTACCATATACATTGATAAAACTTTCATTAATGCTAAATAAATCCCTGCCAAAGTAGCCAGAAAGGTAAAGGCTATTATTATCATTAATACGATGGTTTATCTTGGTATTAACATCATAGAAGTAGGCTTTATTGTTAATATCAAACAGCGGTAAAAATAAATGCGCATAAGAAGAACGACCGCCAATTAAAAAGGCAGTTTTGTCTTTTTTGATAGGACCTTCTAGTAATAATCGACTTGCTACGGCACCAATACCACCACTTACTTTAAATTCTTTGCTATTGCCTTCTTTTTGATAAATATCTAATACAGAAGAAACACGACCGCCATAGCGCGCTGGGATACCTCCTTTGTATAATTTTAAGTCTTTAATAGCATCGGGATTAAATACCGAGAAAAACCCGAATAAATGCGAAGAGTTAAATACAGTTGCCTCATCTAACAGAATTAGGTTTTGGTCTACTGCACCACCTCTTACATTAAAACCAGAAGCACCTTCACCAGCATTAGTTACCCCTGGGAGTAAAACTAAAGATTTAATAACGTCTGCTTCTCCCAGAACAACAGGTACTTTTTTAATGGTAGCTGCGGATAAAGTGTTAACACTCATTTGGGGTTTACGGACATCCATGCGTTCTACATCTTCTGATACAATAACCTCTGCCAATTGCTCTGCCTCTTCTGTAAGGGAAAAGTCCATCTTGGTATTTTTAGATAGTTCCAAGGTTAAGTATTCTTCTTTAAACCCCATGTAAGACACTATAACATCGTAACTACCGTTAGGGAGTGTTAGGGAATAAAAGCCATATTCATTGGTAACCGTACCCGTATTTAGACTTGGCACTGCAACGGTGACACCAATTAAAGTTTCATTGCTACTCGCTTCTTTAATGACACCACTTAACGTATATTTTTCTTGCGCCGTGAGTGAGTAAAAAGAAGTAAAAAGTATAAAGACAAAAAGAAAATTATGGTTGGCTTTACGATTTCTGATACGCATAGAAGGGGTTTGCATTATTGAACTCGGATTAAGGCTACCTCAGCTTCACTTATGGCAAAATAGCCAAATGCATAATTTTCTGGATTGGTAGTATTATAAAAATTGCCACGAACATTTGCTGGTGGTATGCCAAAGCCGCCGCTCCCATCTTCTCCTGATTGGGTTAAAATTTGTTCTGTATAATCTGCAAAATCTTTATCTATTCCTAACAGAGTTATCGTCAACAAGTCTCCAGGTTCCACTTCTTCATAGTAATAAGAAAATCTTAAACCTTCGTCTATGTAATATTCATCGTCTGTTACTAGAAAATTGTTAAAACCGAAGGCAAATAAATAATAATTACGTTCCCCAATAACATCAGAAAAATCTACAATTACTTCGGTTTCCTCTTCCTCATCAAACAGGTAGCCATCTCCTTGGGTAACACTATTAATGGTGCCCGTACGCATCAGTTGCGTTGTTGCTTCATAGGTTTCGCCCTGGTATACTACACGGAGTGTGTATTCTGCATTAAATTCTAAATTAGGAATACCGTCTCTAAAAACTCCAGGTTCGTTTTCAGTTAGAGGATAAGAGGTCTTCATACTTTCATCAATTAGGGCAACTTCGGCACCGCTAGCAATAGGAACTTCTTCATCAAAGAAAGCAGTAGTTAGCGTTAGTTTTACTTCGCCTATAGTAACGGGTTCTCCATCGTTATCATTATAGCCAATAATAGCATCTATGACCAATCTAGGTTCAGTAGTTTCTAAATCTACATCTATGGTGTCCTCACAGGCTACTAAGCAGAACGCTAGAAAGAGGATTGGAGTGATTTTTTTAATAATCATGGGTAACTAAATTGCTGCCTAAATTAACTAAAGGAAGCCATAGTTACCCATGATTAACACTTATTTAAAGCATAAAATGCTTATAACTTTGCTAGAATGCTGTTTAATGTAGCACTTGGTCGCATTGCTGCAGCGGCTTGTTCATTATTTGGCAAGTAATAACCTCCAATATTTATCGTTTTACCCTGAGCAGCCAATAACTCTTGATGAATGGTAGCTTCTTGCGCTGTCAACTCCTCCGCAATCGGAGAGAATAGGCTTTTTAAAGTTTCATTTTTATCTTGAATAGCTAGCTCTTGTGCCCAATATAACGAAAGGTAAAAATGACTGCCTCTAGTGTCCAATTCGTTAACTTTTCTAGAAGGTGATTTATCATTCTCCAAGAACTTTTCTGTAGCCTTATCTAAAGTATCTGCTAATACCAATGCTTTTTCATTGTTATTTTTTTCGCCATAATGTTCTAAAGAAACACCAAGCGCTAAAAATTCGCCCAAAGAGTCCCATCGTAAGTGGCCTTCTTCCATAAATTGTTCCACATGTTTAGGAGCAGAACCACCAGCACCAGTTTCAAACAAACCACCACCATTCATTAAAGGAACAATGGAAAGCATTTTTGCGCTAGTACCTACTTCTAAAATTGGAAACAAATCTGTTAAATAATCCCTTAAAACATTACCAGAAACAGAGATGGTATCTTTACCTTCTTTCATGCGTTTAAGCGTGAATTTGGTAGCCTCTAATGGCGATAGAATATGAATCTCTAACCCAGAAGTATCATGCTCTGGTAGGTATTGGTTCACTTTTTTAATAAGCTCAGCATCATGAGCTCTATTTTCATCTAACCAAAAAACAGCTGGCCAATTGGTGGCTCTAGCTCTAGTAACCGCCAATTTTACCCAGTCTTTTACAGGCTCATCTTTTACTTGGCACATTCTCCAAATATCACCTGCTTCTACAGCGTGCTCTGTAAGTACGTTACCTGTTGTTGTATCTATTACTTGAACGGTACCTGCTTCTGCTAGCTCAAATGTTTTATCATGAGAACCGTATTCTTCTGCCTTTTGTGCCATTAGGCCTACGTTGGGCACTGTACCCATAGTAGTAGGATCAAACGCTCCATTTTCTTTACAAAATTCGATTGTAGCTTGGTACACGGCTGCGTAGCTGCTATCAGGAATTATAGCTTTAGTATCTTGCAACTCTCCTGCCTTATTCCACATTTTACCGCTATTCCTAATCATAGCAGGCATAGATGCATCAATAATAATATCAGAAGGCACGTGTAGATTGGTAATCCCTTTATCAGAATTTACCATGGCTAAATCGGGTCCATTTTCGATAGCGCTTGTAATCGCATTTTCAATAGCTTTTTGTTGGTCTTCTGGCAGTTTTTCTAGTTTATCAAACAAACTCTCTAAACCATCATTTGGAGAAATACCGGCTTCTTTAAAACTATCTTGATATTGTGCAAAAACATCTGAAAAGAAGGCTTCTACAGCATGACCAAAGATAATTGGGTCACTCACCTTCATCATGGTCGCTTTAAGATGAAGGGATAACAATAATCCTTTTTCCTTTGCGTCTGCAATTTCTTGCTTTAAAAAGCTTACCAATGCCGCCTTACTCATTACGGTAGCATCTATGATTTCCTTGTCTAAAATGGAAAGGTTATCCTTTAGAACAGTTGTACCATTGCTATTTTTTAATACAATTTGTACAGTGGTTGCACTTTCTAAGGTTGTAGACTGCTCATTAGACCTGAAGTCTCCTTGCCCCATAGTGGCAACGTGAGTAGCAGAATCACTACTCCATGCGCCCATTTTGTGTGGGTTCTTTTTGGCATAATTTTTTACTGCCTTAGGAGCTCTACGGTCAGAGTTTCCTTCCCTAAGAACAGGATTAACAGCACTACCTTTAATTTTGTCATAGCGAGACTTTATGTCTTTTTCTTCAGCGGTTTTAGGTGCTGCAGGGTAGTCTGGCAGTGCAAATCCCTTTTGTTGCAATTCCTCTATAGCCTCTGTAAGCTGTGGAATTGAAGCACTGATATTAGGAAGTTTAATTATGTTAGCTTCTGGTGTTTTAGCAATAGCACCAAGGCTAGCTAAATCATCAGAAATGCGTTGGTCTTCTTTTAAAAACTCAGGAAAAGCAGAAATAATTCTACCTGCCAAGGAAATATCCATGGTTTCAATTTGAATATCGGCAGATTTAGTAAAAGCTTTTACGATTGGAAGAAATGATTGGGTTGCTAAAGCGGGAGCTTCGTCAGTTTTAGTGTAGAGTATTTTTGCCATTTAAAATATTTTAATTTTAAGCGGAGCAAATATACGATTTTAACACCTTGTAAAATGCTGCGAAATCCCTAAAAATATGGTACAAAAGCTGCTATAAATGTTAAAAGCCATGTTAATGTATAATACTTTAACATGGCTTTTTAGAAAACACTTTACCATAGTATTACGGTCCTGGTAAGAGCCATAGCACTTTTGGTGTGTATTTCTACGTTTTTAGGTATTGATATGCGTTGTTAGATTGCTGTTATCAATACTGTTGCAGCTCACCTAACTCTGTCAAAACATGTCTTTACCCGACTTGTCTGCACACAAAGTAAATAACTAATTAATTGTAGTAATTCAATTACTTTTTAGAATGTGATTAACACCTCAGGCATTCTTTATAAGCTGAACATCATTTAAATAAAAGAACGTGAACTTTTAATAAAATGTAAGGCTATATCCTTAACAACTATACTAATGTACTAATTAATTTAATGCAAATTGTAATTTTAACACTTTAGAAATCAACTGGTTATAAACTGTTAAAATTAACAATTGTTCATAAAAAAAGCACCCCAATGGGGTGCTTTTGTATTTGTGCTAGCGTAGTCTTAAGAACGAATTTCTTTAAGTCTTGCTTTTTTACCTCTAAGTTGTCTAAAGTAGTAGATTCTAGCTCTACGTACTTTACCTCTTTTGTTCACCTCTATCTTCTGTAAGGCAGGCATGTTGATTGGAAAGATACGCTCTACACCAACAGTACCAGACATTTTTCTGATAGTAAAAGTTTCTGTAGCTCCAGAACCACGTCTTTGGATTACTACACCTCTAAAGAACTGAGTACGGGTTTTTTCACCTTCCTTAATTTCATAATACACAGTGATGGTATCACCAGAACTGAAATTAGGGAACTCTTTTTTTGTTACAAACTCGTCTTCTACAAATTTTATTAAAGACTCCATTTTAATCTTTTTAGATGGTTTACTAAGAGCAACTTACACGGATATCGTCAGAGGTTGCAATTATGCGAGTGCAAAATTAGTTCAAATTTTTGATTAGACAAGCATTTGTAAGGAATTTTCTACTCAGTTTTCTGTTTTAGGCAGCTTGATAACAAAAGCTATTAGCCCTGTAACGATTAATAAACTTGGCAACACGGCAAAGACGTTAAAAATCATTTGTGCATTTACTAAGGCTTCAACTGAATGTTGGGCAAATAGTATTGAAAGTACAAATCGCCCAGATAAGAATAGTATTCCCAATATTGAACCGACTAAAACCAAATAACTAGGTAACCCTTTTATCTTGGTAACCATGATTATTCCTAAGACTAAAAAGAGAAGGGAAACAAGACCCGTAAATATTGCTGTTAGGATTGAGTAAATATCTAAATATTCCATAGTCTATGCTTTGTCTAGTAAATCTGGTCGGCGTTCTTGTGTTCTTTTTAGCGCTTGCTCCTCCCTCCACTCTTCAATTTTGGGGGTATTACCACTAGTTAGAATTTCTGGTACCTCATGCCCATTATACTCAGCAGGTCTAGTATATACTGGCGGTGCTAATAAATTGTCTTGAAAGGTGTCTGTAAGTGCAGAAGTTTCATCATTTAAAACCCCTGGTAAAAGACGAATTACGGAATCTGCTAAAACAGCTGCTGCAAGTTCACCACCAGATAAAACATAATCTCCTATAGATATTTCTTTGGTAACTAATAAATCCCGTACACGTTGATCTACACCTTTATAATGACCGCAAAGAATAATTAGATTTCCTTTTAAAGAAAGTTCGTTTGCTATTTGTTGGTTAAGTGTAACGCCATCAGGAGTCATGTAAATCACCTCATCATAATCTCTCTCTGCTTTTAATTGGCTAATACATTTATCTATAGGTTCAATCATAAGTACCATGCCAGCACCACCACCAAATTGGTAGTCATCTACTTGTTTGTAGTTGCCAACAGCATAGTCTCTAAGTTGATGTAAATGAACCTCTACAAGCCCTTTTTCTTGGGCACGTTTTAAAATAGAGGCCTCAAATGGACTATGTAATAACTCGGGTAATACTGTTATGATATCTATGCGCACAATGGAAGTATAAAAGCAAATAGTTTAATTGCAGCTCCAAAAGTAATGCAAAAATCCATCATCTTTTATCCAACCTAATTTTTCATACAAATGTTGAGCCGGATTATCTTCTGCTGTCTCTAGCGCTACGCCTTTATAATTGTTCTGTTTGCATAGTGTTTTAGCAGCTAACAATAATTGTTCTCCAATACCTTTGCCTCTATGTGCTCCTTCTACAAACAAATCGTTCAAAATAAAAAGTGGTTGTAGTGAGACTGAAGAAAAAGAAGTATATAATTGGGTGAAACCAACGGGCTTGCCCTCTAAATAAGCTACAAAAATTACAGATTCATCTTTAGATAATCTCTCTGTTAAGAATTTATGAGCAGCTGCTACATCAGATGTTTGCTTATAAAAAACGCGGTAGGCATCAAAAAGAAAAGCCACATCTGCAATAGTTGCAGGTGTGGCTCTTTTAATTTCTACGGTACTCATACGTAATTAAATACCTTTTTTATTTTTATTGATTTCGTCTTGTAACTTACGACTAATCTTTTGCTCTCTTTCTAAAGCTCTTCGTCTGTGTTGCTCATATTCTTCTTCTAAATCTGCTAACGCAATTTTGGCTTGTTGTGTTAGCGAATTGCTATTTTTAAACTTATAGATAAAGAAAGCTAAGAAAACAACCAATGTTAGAATTATGGACCAAACAATCAGCTTATACGTTCCTTTGTCTATTTGAACCCCAAAAAAATCAATACTATCTTTTTCCTGTGTGATATTGTTTAGGTTTTCTGTAGTATTATCTAATTTACTATTTAAACCACTAATAGTATTTTCATGTTCTTGAATGGTAGCGTTTAAATCGCTAATGGTATTATTAGCGGTTTTTAGAGAATCTATAACATTACGTTGCAAACGATCCAAGTCAATTACGTTAACAACTTCGTATCTTTTTCCGTTGGCCCTATAGTTACCAGATTTACGTATTAAAGTTTCAAATTGTCCTTTAACAGATGGGTCATCTTGCGTAGTTTCTTCTTCTGTTTCTTGGGCAGTCATTGTGGCAATGGACAAACCTACCAATAGTAGGTACATTGAAAGCTTTTTCATAGTGTTCTTAATGCTTTAGTGTTCTTAGATTATTTTGGGGATTGGCGAAGTTACAGCAATTACTCCAATCCCCAAAAATATTCTAATAATAGGTGTAACGTCTTACCTTGGCAATGTATTTAGCCAGACGTATTACTTGATGAGAATAGCCATATTCATTATCATACCAAACATAAAGCACAATATTATTGCCATCTGCATCTACAATAGTAGCTTTACTATCGTAAATAGAAGGGGCAGAGGTGCCAACGATATCAGAAGACACCAATTCATTACTTAAGGAGTACTTAATTTGCTCTACCAAATCACCCTCCAAAGCATATTTCTTAAGAATTGTATTTACCGCTTCCTTGCTTGTTTTGTTATTCACTTCTAAATTAAGAATAGCTAAAGAACCGTTGGGTACAGGAACTCGGATGGCATTAGACGTTAATTTACCTTCTAACACTGGTAGCGCTTTAGATACCGCTTTGCCGGCTCCTGTTTCTGTAATAACCATATTTAAAGCGGCCGCTCTACCTCTGCGGTATTTGTTATGCATATTATCTACCAAGTTTTGGTCGTTGGTATATGCATGTATGGTTTCTAAATGTCCTTTTTTAATGCCAAGCGAATCTTCTATTACTTTTAATATTGGAGTAATAGCATTTGTAGTGCAAGATGCCGCGGAAAATATTTTAGTTTTATTAGGGTCGTACTCCGTGTGGTTTACACCGTGAACAATGTTAGGAATTTCTTTGCCAGGGGCAGTAAGCAACACTCTGCTGGCACCTTTAGCTTTTAGATGTCTAGATAAAGCAGCTTTATCTCTAAAGGCGCCTGTGTTGTCTATGACTAGGGCATCTTTAATGCCATACACACTGTAATCTATATCTTCTGGTTGGTTAGCACTAATGAAATAAACAGTAGTTCCATTAATGGCTAAAGCCTTGTTTTCTATATCTATACTCACGGTACCGCTGAATTCTCCGTGAACAGAGTCTGTTCTTAATAATGCAGCTCTTTTTTCTAGTACTTCTGCTGTAATTTCGCCACGGGTTACAATGGCCCGTAGACGCAATTGGTTGCCTTTTCCTGTTTTTGCCATTAATTCTCTTGCAAGCAAACGACCAATTCTTCCAAAACCGTATAAAACAACATCTTTGGGTTTAATAGGTTTAGAGGATTGCGCGTCATTCAACTTATCTAGTACAAAGGCCTTGACATTTAAATGCTCATCTTCTTGGGTGTGAAATTCATACGTTAGTTTACCAATATCTATTTTTGCAGGTGGCAGGGGAATATCATTGATAGCCCTTAAAATCTCTACCGAATCAAAAATAGAAATAGGTTTTTGCACAAACTCACCAGCGTATTCATGTAGGTTGATGATATCACTTACATTTTTATCAATTACCTGATTTTTAAAGAGGACAATCTCTATAGCCTTGTCATACCATAAATCGCTAATAAGTTTAATGAATTCAGTCGTGGCCTTTCTTCTGTCAGCCTGAAAAGCAAGTTCCTTTTCGTAGGATGTAATGTTGCTCATAACAGTTTAGAATAGTCTTAAAGTTTTTGCAAAAGTATCATTTCAAACGTTTTCGTGAAAGTTTGTGAAATAAAAAAAGCATCCTTTTTTAGGATGCTCTTTCAATGGTAATTTTTATCGGGTAAACTACTGAAAAATTAGTCTTTCTCGCTCCCCATTTTTGCCAAGTAGCGTTATGCTTGTGCGTCCGTATCTAGATATACTACCAAATAATTCCTTGGCATCATCTACATCTTTAATTTCTTCATCGTCTATCATAATCATTACCTTATCTTCTAATTCATAACCTCTAAAACGCTCCGGAACATTCGTAATTTTCACACCTTTTTTGGTTTTAAACGCTTTTTCATCATCCTTAGATAGATTTTTAACCTCTAGGCCCATAATAGGTAGGATTTCGGTCATTTTTTTCTTTAATTCTACCTCAAAAGTCTCCGTTTTTCCATTACGATCTACTATAACTTCTATGATGTCTCCAGGACGTTTAGTAGATAAATATCCGGTTAATTCAGAAAATTTAGATACTCTAACATTCCCTACCTGTTTAATAATATCACCTTCTTGCAAGCCAGCATCTGCTGCGCCAGATTCATCTTCTACACCATTTATATAAACCCCATCTATTTGGTCTAAATTTTTCTCTTTTGCTACAGAGCTATTAGCATTTATAGTAGTTACGCCTAAAATCCCTTTTTGTACCTTACCAAACTCAAGTAAATCATCTACCACCTTTTTAGCAATGTTACTAGGAACTGCAAAACTGTAGCCTACATACGAACCAGTTTGTGAGGTAATTGCGGTATTAATCCCGATTAAATCTCCATTAGTGTTTACCAATGCACCACCAGAATTACCAGGATTCACAGCAGCATCAGTTTGTATAAACGATTGGTTTCTGCCTGGGCTAATAGAACGTGCTTTAGCGCTTACAATACCTGCGGTAACCGTGGACGTTAAGTTAAAAGGATTCCCTACGGCTAAAACCCATTCGCCAATTTTTGCATTGTCAGAATCTCCAAATGCTAAATAGGGTAAGGGTTCTTCAACGTTGATTTTTAATAAAGCAATATCAGAATTGGCATCGGTACCCACCACTTCTGCATCGTAACTTCTGTTGTTATTCAGTGTAATTTCTAGATTTTTAGCATTGTCAATAACATGGTTGTTGGTTACAATATATCCGTCAGGCGAAATGATTACTCCAGAACCAGTGCCAACTTGAGATGGTTGTCCGCCTTTATAACCGTAAAAGAATTCCGCAATAGGATTACTGGTACCTACCGTCATGTTTTTAACGTGTACTACGGCGTGCACCGTTTTTTCTGCAGCTATCGTAAAATCCACCTCATTTATACCCGCACCTCTTGGAGATGTTGGCATACTTGTGGTGATAAAAGGGTTATTGTCTGATTCTGATACAAATGTAAATTGGTCCTTTTCTAAAAAGGTTTTATAAGCTCCAAGTGTAATTCCGCCAGCTAATAGAGCTACCAAAAATAGTTGTGCTACTTTTTTCATATGTTCATTAAATTTTATTTTCTTTCTGTTGTTTAAAATTAGCCATAAATCGTGCCAATTTTAACAGTTTAACGGCTTTTTAACTGCTAAACAAAGCTTAAAGAATGTACTATATTTGTGGCATGAACACAGGCTTACAATTAGAATTTTATAAATATCAAGGCACGGGAAATGACTTTGTAATGGTGGATAACCGAGCTTTATCTTTTCCAAAGGAAAACACGGAATTGGTAGCTTTTTTATGCGACAGACGATTTGGAATAGGAGCAGATGGACTCATACTATTAGAAAATGACAATGTGTCAGATTTTAAGATGGTATATTATAATTCTGATGGTAATCCTAGTACCATGTGTGGTAATGGTGGCAGATGTATTGTGGCCTTTGCCAGAGATTTAGGAATAATACAAGGAGAAACTAAGTTCAATGCTGTAGATGGATTACACCATGCAACCCTAGTAAAAGATGTAGTTTCTTTACAGATGATAGATGTAACTCTTGTGGAGCAAAGAGATAAGTATTTTTTTGTGAATACAGGGTCGCCTCACCATGTGCAATTGGTAAAAGACTTGCCTAAGCTAAAGGTAAAGGAAGAGGGTGCTAAACTCCGATATGGTATTTATGGCGAAAAGGGGAGTAATATTAATTTTGTAGAAGCAGTAGACGCAGAAACCTACGCTGTACGCACTTATGAAAGAGGCGTAGAGGATGAAACATTGTCTTGCGGTACTGGGGTAACTGCAGTGGCCTTATCCATGTATGCAGCTAAAAAAACAGACGTTAAAAGAATTCAAATCAAAGCAATGGGTGGAGATTTAGAAGTTTCTTTTGAACCCCAAGAAGATGGCAGTTTTACCAAAGTGCGTTTAAAAGGTAGTGCAAAACAAGTATTTTCTGGTGTTATAAAATGTTAACCCTCAAAGGCAAATATTGTAAACTGCGAGCACTAGAACCAGAAGATTTAGAGTACCTCTATCGGTTGGAGAATGACACTAAAATATGGGAGCTAAGCGGTACTTTTGCACCCTATTCTAAAGCTATATTAGAACGATATTTGGATCAAGCGCATTTAGATATTTATGAAGCTAAACAATTTAGATTCTGTATCTGTGATGATCATAATAAGCGTTTAGGGTTGATAGATTTGTTTGAATTTGACCCTATTAATAAACGTGTGGGAGTAGGAGTGTTAGTATATAATGAGGAAGATAGGGGTAAGGGAATAGGTACAGAGGCATTGCAGTTGGTTTGTGATTATGCATTTAAGGTTTTAGATGTACATCAAGTATTTGCAAATATATTAGAAGACAATAGTGTTAGTAGAACCGTATTTGAAAAATTAGGATTTTCGCTTATCGGTACAAAAAAAGATTGGGTGCGTATAGATGGTACGTTTAAGAATGAAGTTTTATATCAAAAAATAAACGCTTGAAAAATTTAAAGAAAGTTATCTGGGCAACAGCCTTATTAGGTTTGCTAGTGTGCGGAATTTTTGCCTACTACGTGTATAGTGCCATTTTTACACCAAATACAGTTTTTTCTAATGAAGAGGCCTATGTTTTTATTCCTTCCGATGCAGGATTTGGTGAAGTGATGCAACAATTGGCGCCTTTATTAGATGATGCCGATTCTTTTGTTGCGGTAGCAAGGCGCAAAGGCTATACCACTAATGTAAAAGGAGGTAAGTATGCACTAAAAAAAGGGATGAACAATAATGAAATAGTGAATGCCTTGCGTAGCGGTAACCTGCCCGTTAAAGTAACTTTTAATAATCAAGAAAGCGTTGCTACCCTATCAGGGCGCATTGCTACGCAATTAGAACCAGATAGTTTAAGCCTTTTAAAAAGCCTTAGCGATGCTACTTTTCTAACAGAAAATGGTTTTGATGAACCAAATTACTTAAGCATGTATATTCCTAATACATATGAGTTTTTCTGGAATACTTCTGCAGAAGGTATTAGGGCAAGAATGTTGAAAGAATACAACAGATTTTGGAATGAGGAGCGTAGGGCAAAAGCAAAACAATTAGGTATGAAACCTAACCAAGTTACGGCTTTGGCATCTATTGTACAGAAGGAAACTGTAAAGGTAGATGAGAGACCACGTGTAGCAGGGGTGTATTTAAACCGCTTAAAACGTGGTATGCTGTTGCAAGCAGATCCAACCGTAATTTATGCTATAAAAAAAGAAACAGGGAATTATGATACCATCATAAAACGGGTTTTGTTTCGGGATTTAGAGATGGATTCTCCCTACAATACGTATAAATATGCTGGGCTTCCACCAGGGCCTATAACAATGCCAGATGTTTCTTCTATAGATGCAGTCTTAAATTCGGAAAAGCATGATTATTTATATTTTGTAGCAGATGTATCAAGGTTCGGCTATCATATGTTTGCCAAAACCCTAGCGCAGCACAACCAAAATAAAGTGCAGTACGTCCGATGGTTAAACCAGCAAAAAATAAACAGATAGTGTATTTTAACCCACAAAGCATGCCTTTTAGCGGATTTTAATACCTATTTATCAAAAAGTTAGGAAATTTTAACCTCTAGAACAAAGATCCCCTCTTATATTTGCCCGCTAATTAGAATTTGCGAGAATTCTTAAAAGAGAACGCTTATGAAAAGATGGATCGGTTTTTTAGGTCATCTTGCCATAATTACAATTTTGACCAGTTTTGCCAGTTATAAGGCAAAAAGTAATAAAGTAGCTGTACCTGCAGATTTAGTTGTTGCAGACGGAGTGTACAAGTTTGGATATCCAAAAATATTGGCAAATCAGCCAAAAGAAGAAACTTCTTCTGTTTTTCTTGGTAAGTCTTTCCATGGTTTTAAAGAAGCCTTGGCTTTTAAAGAGTCTAGAGGGGATTATACCTCTATAAATACATTGGGGTATCTAGGTAAATACCAATTTGGTGCAGGCACTCTACGGTTGATGGGTGTGTATGATGTGGATGACTTTATTCAAAATCCAGAAATTCAAGAACGTGTTTTTGAATTGAACGTGGCAAGAAATAAATGGATTTTGCGTAGAGATATTAAGAGATTTGTGGGTAAGAAAATCAATGGTACTGTAATAACAGAATCTGGTATTGTTGCGGCAGCACATTTGGCTGGTGCTGGTAATGTTAAAAAATACTTGAGGTCTTACGGACAACAAGATTTTGCAGACGCCTACGGTAGTACCATTGCTTATTATATTAAAAAGTTTGCAGGTTTTGATGTGTCTGGCATTAAAGCGGTACAGCGGCCTAAGGTGTAGATAGAATTGGTTAAAAGGAATGTATGATAAAGACCGCTGGCCTTTTTTGAAGGTCTAAACTAGTCTTTTTCCATTCTAGTATGGTTTTAGTGACTATATATTCTGTAGGTAGCGTAATATCAATACCAATACATAACCGGGTATCTGGATGCAGCTTTTTAAGCATTTCTTGAAACAACTTATCGTTTCTGTAAGGAGTTTCGATAAATACTTGAGATTGTTGTATGTCTTTTGAAAGTTTTTCAAACTTCTTTAGCGCTTTTCCTCGTTCTGCTCCATCAATTGGCAAATAGCCGTTAAACGCAAAGCTTTGCCCGTTCATTCCACTGGCCATAAGTGCTAATAGAATAGAGGAGGGGCCTACTAAAGGGACAACCTGTATACCTTTTTCATGGGCTATCTTAACTACATCTGCCCCTGGATCTGCAATACCTGGGCACCCAGCTTCTGATAATAAACCAACAGAAGTGCCTTCTAGACATGGGTCTAAAAAGGAAGGAATTTCTAGTGGGTCTGTATATTTATTTAATAGCTGAAAATGTAAGGAAGGTTGTGATTTAGATGGGCTTATTCTTTTAATAAATCGCCTTGCTGTTTTTTCATTCTCCGCAATGTAAAAGTCAATATTCTCAATAGTTTGCTTTATAGACAACGGCAAAACTTCTAACGGAGCTGTATCTCCCAACATTGTAGGTATCATATATAAAATACCTTGGGGGCTTGTGGTATTCATTAGAGTGTTATTTGTTTTGCAATTTTAGTACAAGCTTCATCTATCATCTGAAATACTTTTTCAAAACCGTCATCTCCCCCATAGTAAGGGTCTGGTACTTCTTTTATTGGACCATTTAGTTCACTAAGTAATAATTTAACTTTGGCTCTATCTGCATCATTTTTAGCTAAAGCTAAAACATTAGCCAAGTTACTTTTATCCATTACATAGATACTGTTAAAGGCATCAAAATCTTCAGGAATAAACTTTCTACACTGTTGTTTGCTAATATCTAGACCGTGAATTTTAGCAACAGCAACAGACCTAGGGTCGGGCGCATTACCTATATGATAACCTGCTGTGCCTGCGGAGTCTACATATACTTTATCTGGGTCAACTTTAGCTTTCAAAATTCCTTCTGCTAACGGAGACCTGCAAATATTGCCAAGGCACACCATGAGTACTTTGGTCATGCAGTAAACTTTTTAGGTGAATTTTTTAGTTAAATCATCTATGTACTTGCGAAATTGCTTATCGGTTTCCGCAAGATTATCCACAGTTTTACAGGCATGTAATACCGTAGCATGATCTCGTTTGCCTATTTGAGAACCTATGCTTGCTAAAGATGCTTTAGTGAATTTCTTCGCAAAAAACATTGCTAGCTGTCTTGCCTGTACAATATGTCTTTTACGTGTCTTGGACTGCAGTGTGGCCACATCCATTTCAAAGTAATCAGAAACTACTTTTTGTATGTAGTCAATAGACACTTCTCTTTTAGTGTTTTTTACAAATTTTTCTACTACTTGTTGCGCTAAATCTAAAGTAACTTCTCTTTTGTTAAAAGAGGATTGTGCAATCAGAGAAATGATTGCTCCCTCTAACTCACGAATGTTCGTTTTAATATTTTTAGCAACGTGGTCTATAATTTCCTCTGGCATTTCTACCCCATCCCGGTACAATTTGTTTTTAAGGATGGATACCCGAGTTTCATAGTCTGGACTTTGTAATTCTGCAGATAAGCCCCATTTAAACCGAGATAATAAGCGTTGCTCAATATCTTGCATGTCTACAGGTGCTTTATCTGAGGTCAAAATTACTTGTTTGCCATTTTGGTGCAAGTGATTGAATATATGGAAGAACACATCTTGAGTCCCAGATTTACCGCTTAAAAATTGTACATCATCAATTATAAGTACATCTATTAATTGATAAAAATGAATAAAATCATTACGGGTATTCTTTTTAACGGATTCAATATACTGTTGCGTAAATTTTTCCGCAGAAATATAGAGAACTGTACGTTCTGGGTATTTATCTTTAATTTCTACTCCAATAGCATGTGCTAGGTGAGTTTTTCCTAAGCCTACCCCGCCAAAAATCATTAATGGATTAAAACTAGTGCCTCCTGGTTTATTGGCAACGGCCATACCTGCCGAACGTGCTAACCTATTAGAGTCTCCTTCTAAAAAATTCTCAAAATTGTAATTGGGATTTAATTGGGATTCAATTTTAATATTTCGAATACCAGGAATTACAAACGGGTTTTTAAGCTCCGGATTTTTAGAAGTTATAGGAACATCCAATTCTTGTGGTGCCATAGCAGAACGGTTAGAACTCGGAATCTTTTCTGTAAAAGATTCATTGTTACCGTACTTGTTTTCCATTTTAATTACATAAATCAACTTAGCATTGGCACCGAGTTCCTTTCTTAGAGCAACTTTTAAGAGCTTTACGTAATGCTCTTCTAGCCATTCATAGAAAAATTTACTAGGCACTTGTATGCTTAATGCATTGTCTGCAAGTCTAACGGGCTTAATAGGAAGGAACCACGTTTTGAATGCCTGCGGTTGGATATTATCCTCGATAAATGCCAAACAATTGTTCCATACGGAAGATGCAGTATTATTCATTCTTAGTGTGTCCTTTGTTGTTGGTTAGTGTTTAACTCGTGTTTTATAGGATAAAACTTTTGGGGGTATCCCTGTTGCTATGAACAGGGGCAAATATGTGAACAAAAAAGCTAAAAAAAAAATAGGGCATCAGTTGAAAATATACTTTTTTTTTTGCATGCTTTGTAACCCAAAAGCAGATCTTATAAATATAGTATTTTTTTGCACTTTTTATGAATTTTAACACATGTAGTTTTAGAGTAAGGTATGGCGAAACAGACCAAATGGGAGTAGTATATCATGGCAAATATGCTGATTATCTTGAGGTTGGTCGTGTGGAGTGGCTTAGAGCTTTAGGTGTTTCTTACAAAACAATGGAAGAAGACGGTGTAATGTTACCTGTAATAAACTTACAAATTTTGTATAAAAAATCTGCAAAGTACGATGACTTAATCACAGTAAAAACCATTCTAAGAAAAGTTCCAGGCGTACGAATTATTTTTGACTACGAAATTTATAACGAAAATAAAGAGTTGTTGGTCGAGGCAAGCACCACTTTAGTATTCATGGATAAGTTAAAAATGAAGCCTATAAAATGCCCAAGTTATATCTTAGATAAGTTAAGGGGTTAAAATTTTAACCTTTACCTTTCTTAAAAGGGATAAGTCTTCTTTAACTGCCGCTAATTTACTGGCTCTAAATTGAAGAGTAATGGAGCAGTCCATTTCTAATCGTTGTGCAATAATATCTAATTGGTGTTTTTTAATTAACCGCATTACGTTGTTCATTTGCTCATAGGCAAATTGTAGTTGTAAGCTTGATTGTTGGTATTGTGTGCAAATTTTAGCTTCTTCCAAAGCCAATTGCGCTGCGGTTCTATAAGCAGAAATAAGACCGCCTACGCCTAATTTAACACCACCAAAAATCCGAACAACAGCCACTAGTATATTAGTGAGTTCAAATGCTTGCAACTGACCATAAATAGGCATACCAGCAGAGTTATTGGGTTCACCATCATCGTTAGCACGGTATCTTACATTTTTTACTCCCAATTGCCAAGCGTAACAAACATGGTTGGCATTGGGGTACTGTAGTTGCAATGTTTCTATAATCGGCTTTACCTCTTCTTCTGTAGATATAGGATACGCATAGCTGATAAACTTGCTTTTCTTTTCTTTGAAAAGGACATCTGTAACGGGTTCTTTGATGGTTTTATAACTGTCTTCTACCTCTTGCATTATAGCAAAGCTACCAAAAGTATACTGATTATAGCTAATCCCACACCTAGCCAGTTTTTAGGCAATAATTTTTCTTTAAATAGCAGAATACCAATTAAAGTGGTAAACATTACTACGGCAACATTATTAATAGTAAAGATAGATGCACTATTAAAATTTGGATTATTCAAAGCCTGTAATAAAAAGTAGATAGAAAAGTAGTTAGGGATACCTAAACAAATTCCGCCTACCACATTTTTTAAATTTAGTTTTAAGGGTACCTTTCTACTATTTATTAAAAGGTATATAACGCCTGTGGTGCCTGCGGCACCGAAAACAGTTGCGGAAAATATGGGATACAGACTTTCGTCTAAAAATTCATCCTGGATATACTTTATGGTAGTATCAATAACCCCAGATCCCACAAATACCAGAAAAGGAAGCAAAAGCATTTTAGGGTCAATAACTAATCCTTTCTTTTTTATAGAAGCAAAATACACAGCGCCTAAAGCTAGGAGTATGCCAATGCCTTGCCAAAAGGATAAACTCTCTTTGTAAACAACAAGAGCAAATACTACAGGGATAGCTAAGGACATTTTTGTGGCAACAGAGGTAACTGCAACTCCATTTACCTGAGATGACTTTGCCATTACATTAAAAATGGTAATAAATAATACGCCCAAAGCAAATGTACCATAAAACCAACCAGTCTGTGTTAGATTGCCCAATTGCACATCTCCCTCATAAAAAAGAAGTCCGCAAATACAGGCAACAAAATAGTTGACCACAATAGCGTAAAGCGACTGAACTTTATAAGTGCCAAAAAGTTTGAATACCACAAAAATGAGGCTAGAACATAAAACACTTAGAGCAAGATTTAGCATTATAAATGTTTTTTAAGGTCTATAATATCTTCTTTGCCCACTAATAGATTCCAAGTTTTCATGCCAAGTTTAGCAGCGGTGTCTGTATTCTCTTGGGTGTCATCTATAAAAAAGGTTTCTTCTGCAATTAAATTATTTTCTTGCAATACTTGCTCAAATATATCGGCATCTGGTTTACGTTTACCCATATTGTAAGAAAGGTAAAAAACTTCAAAACAGTTTTGAAATTCGGTATAGGCATTGCCCATCTGTTTTTTTACTTCTTCAATATGCAAATCATTCGTATTGCTTAATAAGAACAATCGGTAATGATTATGTTTTTTTAAATCTTGTAAAAACTTTAAACGATACTCTGGAAAATCCTTTAAAATGGCATTCCAAGCGTCTATCAAGTCAGTTTTACTTGCGTTTGGGAAAATTGCTCCCGTTTCTTGCAAAAATACATCGGTACTAATCGTTCCTTTTTCGTAGGCTTTAAATAAATGGTCTAGGGAAGGTGTAATTTCGGTAAACCCGAATTCTGACATTGCTTTTGGTGTTGCCGTTTTATCTAGATTGATAAAAATATCGCCAAAATCAAAAATGATGTTTTTAATCATTATACAGTATGGTTAGGCTATCGGTTTCTAAGTTTTGTGCAAACATAAGTTTTCCTGTAATTTTTGGTGCTGCAATTCCAGATTTAAATACAGTATTTCCAGTAAAAATTCGGGCTTCATCCCAAAGGTCTTCCGTAATAAACTGCTCTAATGTTTTGGCGCCACCTTCTACAATTAAACTTGTTATATTTTGCAGATGCAATGCTTTTAAAATTTGTGGAACTAAGGGAGTGCTAAAATCTAAGGTTAGGTAGGTTAAATTCGCTTTAGTTGCAGTGGTCTTCTTATTTGTTAATACCAGCACTTTGGCGTCATCATTAAAAACTGCGGCTGTAGCGGATAATTTTAGGTCTTTATCTATAATTACACGTATGGGGTTTTTTCCTTTCCAATCTCTAACAGTTAAGGAGGGGTTATCCATTAGAACAGTTTTTGTGCCCACTAAAATTGCTTGTTCCTCTGCACGCCATTTGTGCACCAATTGTCTTGCAGGTATCCCTGTAATCCAATATGGTTCTGGGTTTTTACTTCTCATTTGTGGGTCCGGAGCTAAAAAACCGTCATAGGTTTCTGCCCATTTTAGAATGATGTAAGGACGCTTTTTTTCTATAAAAGTTAAAAAACGCTTATGATGTTCTCTACATTCTTCTTCCAGAATCCCGTAGACGACATTTTTACCCGCGTCTTTCAATTTTTGAATGCCTTGCCCTGCAACTTTTTCATGCGGGTCCTTAAGGCCAATAACAATATTGGGTATTCCTTTTTCAATGATTAAGTCTGCACAGGGAGGTGTTTTTCCATAGTGTGAACAAGGTTCTAGGGTTACATACAGCGTAGCTTTTTGTAAAAGCGATTGGTCTTTGACACTATGTATGGCATTAACTTCTGCATGTGGGCCACCAAAAGGGCTTGTAAAGCCTTCCCCAATAATTTTATCATTATACACTATAACACAACCCACCATAGGATTGGGTGCAGCGCTACCTAAAGCATTTTTGCCTAATTCTATACAGCGAAACAAGTATTTTTCGTCTATATTCATGCCTTAAAAGTAGTATTTAATTTCAAAGTAATGAACACTCCTGTAATTAGAAAAATAACCCCAAAAGATAATGCCCATATTGCTGCAGTAGTGCGGAAGGTTTTAGAAGACCTAGGAGTGCCAAAAGTGGGTACAGCCTATGCAGATAAGGCCTTGGATAATATGTATAATGCATATAAGAAAGACCGCAGTGATTATTTTGTAGTTGAGGCCAATGGTAAGGTAATAGGTTGTGCCGGAATTGCACCTTTGGATAATTATGAAGGCAACGTTTGTGAACTACAAAAAATGTATTTTTTAGAAGAGGCTAGAGGTTTAGGTTTGGGTGCTAAAATGATAACTACCTGTATTAACCAGGCTATAGCTTATGGTTTTGAAGCAATGTATTTAGAAACCATGCCCTATATGGAAGCTGCTCAAAAATTATATAAGAAAAATGGATTTGAATACATTGATGCTCCTATGGGCTGTACAGGCCACTCTGCTTGTCCTGTATATATGTTGAGAAAATTATAATATGCAGCTTTCAGAAATCAAAAGTATCTTTCATAAAGAACTAGTACATTACTATCCCAAAGAAGAGATAGATAGTTTCTTTTATGCTTTGATAGACCATTTTTTAAACCTGCAAAAGTTTGTCCTAGTAATGCAGCCTAATTATGTAGTTAGTAAAGAGGAAGAATCACTATTGTTTAATGCACTTCATCGCTTAAAACAAGAAGAGCCTTTACAGCACATAACAGGTGCAGCATATTTCAGAAATTTAACGCTAAAAGTTACTAAAGATACGCTTATACCCAGGCCAGAAACAGAAGAGCTAGTGTCATGGATTTTGGAAGATGTTAGGGAAAATCAACAACTCAAGGTTTTAGATATAGGTACAGGTAGTGGGTGTATTGCATTGTCCATAGCACAAGAACTTCTTAAAGCATCTGTGACCGCCATAGATATTAGCAAAGAAGCTCTGGCTGTTGCAAAGCAAAATGCAGAAAAGAATGGTGTAGCTGTAAATTTTTTACAGGCTGATGTATTGTCTGATAATTTCCAAAAAGAACTACAAGGACCTTGGGATATTATAGTGTCTAATCCGCCCTATGTTCGAGAATTGGAAAAAGCAGAAATTCAAAAAAACGTAAAAGATTATGAGCCAGTAACGGCTCTTTTTGTTTCGGACCAAGACCCACTCATTTTTTATCAACACATCACTCTAAAAGCAAAAATACTCTTAAAACCCAGTGGTAGATTATATTTTGAAATTAACCAGTACCTGCCAGAAGAAACAAAGCAACTACTAGTGGAAAACTCTTTTGAGCAAGTGGAATTGAAAAAGGATATTTTTGGTAATTTCCGAATGTTAAAAGGAATTAAATCGGGCAAAAATTAGGTATTGTCACCGTAAATTATGGATGTAGAAAAAAAAATTACTGCACTTAGAGAGGAGTTAAGAGCGCATAATTACCAATATTATGTTATGGATCAACCATCAATATCAGATTATGATTTTGATATGAAATTGAAAGAGTTACAGGCATTAGAGGAGGCGCATCCAGAGTTTTTTGACGAAAGCTCACCTACTTTACGTGTGGGTGGCGGTATTACTAAGAATTTTGATACCGTGGTTCATGATTACCGCATGTATTCCTTGGACAATTCTTATTCTAAAGAAGACTTAGAAGATTGGGAAAAACGTATACAACGCATTTTAGGTGATGCTGAAGTGAGCTATACTTGTGAGTTAAAGTATGATGGTGCTAGTATAAGTTTAACGTACGAAAACGGTACACTAGTACGGGCAGTGACTCGTGGAGATGGTTTTCAAGGAGATGACGTTACTACAAACATTAAAACGATTAAGTCTGTACCTCTTAAGTTGAAAGGAGATTACCCTCCAAAGTTCCACATTAGGGGCGAAATTATTTTACCCTTAGAGGGTTTTGCTCAGATGAATCAAGAGCGATTAGAAAATGGAGAAGAACCCTATATGAATCCCAGAAATACGGCCTCTGGAAGCTTAAAGTTACAAGATAGTAGTTTGGTAGCACAACGACCTTTAGAGTGTTTGTTGTATAGTATTGTGGGCAGCGATTTAAATTTTGATACCCAGTTTGATATGCTAGAGAAAGCCAGGGCATGGGGCTTTAAAGTACCTACGGTGGCTAAATTGTGTAAATCTACCCAAGAAGTGATGGATTTTGTTGCCTACTGGGATGTACATCGTCATGATTTACCTTATGAAACCGATGGTGTGGTTATAAAAGTAAACAATCTTGTGCAACAAGAAGAACTAGGGTACACCTCCAAATCGCCTAGGTGGGCTATGGCATATAAATTTAAGGCAGAACAAGTGGCTACCGTCTTAAAGCAAATTACTTACCAAGTGGGGCGTACTGGCGCCATTACACCGGTTGCTAATTTAAATCCTGTTTTACTTGCCGGTACAACAGTTAAACGAGCATCACTACACAATGCTGACCAAATTGCAAAATTAGATGTAAGGGAAGGGGATGCGGTATTTGTTGAAAAGGGAGGTGAAATTATTCCGAAAATTATTGCAGTTGATTTTACCAAACGAAGTTTGGACTCGGAGCCTACTCAATACATACAACAGTGTCCGGAATGCGGTACCCAACTTATACGTAAAGAAGGAGAGGCTCAGCATTTTTGTCCCAACGATATGGGGTGCCCACCCCAAATTACAGGGAAAATACAGCATTTTATTAGTCGTAAGGCTATGGATATAGAGGGTTTAGGAGGGGAAACAGTAGAGTTGCTGTTTAAGGAAGGTTTGATACGTAATTATGCAGATTTGTACACATTGACCAAAGAACAACTATTGCCTTTAGAACGAATGGCCGAAAAGTCTGCAGAAAATTTGGTCAACGGTGTGGCTGCATCTGTGGCTATTCCGTTTGAGCGGGTTTTGTTTGCTTTAGGGATTAGGTATGTTGGGGAAACCGTAGCTAAGAAATTGGCAAAAGCTTATAAAAATATAGATGCTTTAATGGCGGCTACGGAAGAGCAGTTGACTGCCATAGATGAAATTGGTACGCGTATTGCTAAAAGTGTGGTATCATTTTTCTTAGACCCACACCATCAAGAGTTGGTGGCAAGATTAAAGTCTTACGGATTGCAGTTTTCCTTGTCAGAAGAGCAACTGCAAAATCAATCAGATAAATTAAAAGGGCAAACCTTAGTGGTTTCTGGAGTGTTCCAAACATTAGACCGCAATCAACTTAAGAAAATGATAGAGGATAATGGAGGTAAGGTAGGGTCGTCTATAAGCTCAAAAACTTCCTATCTAGTGGCTGGGGATAAAATGGGACCTAGTAAACGTACCAAAGCAGAAAATTTAGGTGTGCCTATAATAAGCGAACAAGATTTTTTAAATATGCTTTAGGGTATGGAAGAACTGTTTAATCCTGAAGCCTATAGAATGGTGCGTAACATCATGATAGGTTTCGCTATTTTTTACGTGCTTTTTGAGGTAGCGCTAAATCTTAACGAACTAGAGGATGATACCTCTAATATTATTTTGCTAGACGCTGCCAAAAAACAGTTTTTCTTCATCCCATTTGCATTAGGTGCAATTTTGGGGCATTTGTTTATTGGTACTACAAATAAGGCATTCTATATAGGGGACGGCTGGCCTGTTTATATTTTGTTCGCGTTAGCTATTATTTGCACCATTATAGGGTATAAGGTTGAATTTAAGAAGCCATTATGGTTTTTATGCTTATTACTATTGTTAGGACTAGCTTACGGTCATTTTTTATGGTCATTAAATTTTGATTAAGATGAAGTTGAGATTCTTTCTGTTACGTCATTTAAAGGCTATTAATACCATTCGCTTAATTTTAGCTATTCTCTTTGGGGTTATGGTTGTTCTAGATATCATTCTTGTAATATTGGGAGATGAATTTCCCACGTTTAGTGAGGTGGTAGAACACAATCGAAGCGAACTGATTTGGTTGAACTTTCTGCTCTCAGGACTTATAGCCAAAGTATTTTTTAATAGAAAAGTGACGGTAAAGAAGAAAGAGATTTCTGGTTTCTTTGGTTTTTTAGCTATGCTTATTCTTTTGTTTGCAATTGGGCAAATAGAAGATTTACAAATTGAGCCATGGTTACAAGTGTTAATTATGTTTTGCGGTGGCTATTTAGGGCACCGGGTTTGGCCACAATATGTTTTTGAGCCAGAAGATGTACAAAAAGTG
This sequence comes from Croceivirga sp. JEA036, assembly GCF_011882165.1. NCBI lineage: Bacteria > Pseudomonadati > Bacteroidota > Flavobacteriia > Flavobacteriales > Flavobacteriaceae > Croceivirga > Croceivirga sp. JEA036. Next base: position 1,122,378 of record NZ_JAATON010000001.1, on the reverse strand, counting down.
TTAGAAAAACAAAAAGATGAAAGTACCCGTTAGTTTAGAAGTATTTAAAGACACCTTGGATGCTGATGAGCCTATAAAATCTTGGCCAAATTATTTACAGGCTTTATGGTGGGCTTGTAATGAGAATTGGAAAAACGCACATGATTTGGTAGACCAGAGTACAGATGCCACTAGTAAATGGGTACATGCTCATTTACATAGAGAAGAGGGTGACCAATGGAATGCTAATTATTGGTATCGCCAAGCAGGTAAGACCATGCCAAATATTAGTATACGAGAAGAAAGAGATACAATAATTGCTGCTTTGTTGAAAACTAATTAGCTAATTGGGTTAGGGATATACCGATTAAAAGACTGCCAATATTTATCCTTGTAAACTGTGTATTTTAGTTCCAAATCATCACTATTTTTGCAATAACGGTTCAACACTTTAGAAACTCTTCTAAAATCCTTACAAGCAAAAAAGATTTCTCTTAAGTGGTCTGCTGTTTCCCTACCAATATTTAAATATCCTTCTTCATCTTTTAATTCTTCTAAAATAGCATCCTCTAAACCATTCATCATGTCTAAACTTTTTTGATTAGGCATACCATTTTCTAAGGCTTCTTTATATTTAATGGAAAGGGTTGCAATCCAAGGATGAGAGGCTTTACGTTCCCAATGGAGTAAATCCATATTTACAACGGCAATAAGTGGATTACCATTTTTAAGTGTTGCCTCTAAAAGAGAATAGTTATCCGTATCAGTATTACGTCTGGTTCCTGTATATTTCTCTATAAATTCTTTTTCTCTCCAGATTAAGAAATCTTTTAATTTGTTAATTGGTACGAGTTCTTGAGATGCTTGGGATGGGTGTATAACCGTAATGTCATCAATTAAAGTTATAAATTTTAGTTCGCCAATATAATTATCTAGATAAAGACAAACCCCTTGGAAAATAGCATCTTTAGTTTCCTCAGAAAAATCTTGGTGCGTTACGGTAATGCTAATTTGGTCTGGATAGCTAATGTCATCAATGCTATAAAAATTTAACTTCTCTGCACTGAAAGAAAATCCGTCTTTTTCTAACGTTGATTCACCTTTTATCGATGGAGGCTTTAAAGCTGTAAATCTCCAATTAGGTAATTCTGGAGCTTCTGCAATTAGTTCTTCTACAAACACTACATTTTTAACGATACCATCTGGAGTTAAAATGAGCTCGGCCGTGGTGTCATTATACATACCACATAAAAACCATATCCCTGGGTGAATAACTTCTAACTTAGGAGATAGCTCGTCAAAAAACACTTTAGTAATATCACCGTTATTTGCTATAACTTTGTAAAAGCTTTCCTGATGTTGTGTAAACCAGTTCCAAAAATCCTTATAGGTGGTTATGGATTTTTCTGGAACAGATGTATGAGTCGAGGTTTTGGTAAATAGCTTTTTAAAGAAACTCATAGACAAGTTTTATACATTTAAAAATACTAACGTTTAAATAAAAGTATATGTTATATTAATCAGATAAGTGTAGATTATTGTAATTGCGTTGCGAAATTATCAAGATGAGATTTAGAATTTCTTCTAAATGAACTTAGTAGCTCCTACAATTAGATTCTTTCCTTTTTCTTAAAATAATAAAAGCTTATGGCTATTTGCATTTTAAGATTATATTTCTTCAATTTTACAGATAATAGTCCTCTTGTCAATTAGCTAAAAATCATTTGTTTAAGGGTGTTAATCTAAGTTTGTATAGGAATACTCGTGGTTTTTATTTGTAGTACAAATCCACCCTAAAATGAAAAAGAAAAGCCGGGGGAGTTAAATGCTTTTCTTTATACGATGAACAATTCAAAACTAATTTAATTTCAACTTACATAATAATTTTCTTACAAATTTTAAGATTTAATTACGAAAATAATTTACAGTCTAGTTGTTTCTATATTGCACACTACAGGAAAATGGTCAGATGAATCTGGGAAAGCACGGTATATCTTCTCGCCATTGCTGAGTGTATCTATAATTGCACCGTTAGCAATCCAATCTTTCTTGTTTTTACTGTACAGAATATGGTCTATCCATGCGCGTTGGTATTGGTTGTTAAAAATGGGGTCTTTAAAACTTGCGGTATAAAGGCTTCTAAAATCCAATTCTTTTTGGTCTTCAGCAGATAAACTATCAAACATTACATTGCCCAAGGTTTTTTCTGGTTGCCAAATACTACCCATAAGGCGTTCTACACCGCTAGCGCTGATTTTCATTTCGCTGGTGTCAAAACCAGGACCGTCATTAATATCACCGCAAATAATGATAGGGATGTCTTTTGTGGTAGCATCTTCTAAATAATCATCTAAGAAGGCACATCGCAATTGATAGCATTGGGCCACAATTTTTTTTCGATTTCCATCAGCTTTTGCCCACCACTTAGACCATTCCATTGCGTTGAATATTCCTTTGCTCTTTAAGTGTACACCTACCACTCTAAAGGCTTTTTGGTTGGCCGTATGTATCGTTGCATAAAGTGGTCTGCGTTCAAATTTGTGTTGTTCTTTTAAGCCATCATTATCAGTATCCATAAAAAAATCATCCGTAGCCGCTCGGAGTGGTTGTGCCAAAGGGTCGTTCAATAAATCATGCCATGTTATAGGATTTGCTGCAAATAAGTTGTTATCTGTTTTAATAGCAATGCCAATACTTTGTGCTCCAGAAGATTGTACCTCGCACTGCCAATCCCCTTGTATATCACTATCAAAGAATAATTGTAGTTCTTCTTTTTGGTTAGGACCTTCTACGAGTACCCAGATATCAGCATCAATATCATTAATAACACCAGCCAAATCTCTACGCCGGTTTTCAATTTTTTGTTTTGTCATGTAACCTTTGTGGTTGTTGGGATGAAATTGTGGTGGATTTCCTGTAAACAATTCGTTCATCCATTCGGCATTCCAAAGTGCGAATTTTAATGTAGCCATGGCAATTATTATGTGTTTAGTACTGTGGGGAAATTTATTAGTCTAAATATAAGAGAGTTGTGTTAAGCTTGTGCAAGGAGAAGGTTAGAAAATGAAAATTTCAATTTGTTGTATTTGTAACAAAATGTGTAATTATTTAATTTAGGCTTTCCTGTAACTTCGCACAGTGCTTTGAGCAGAATATTTACATTTGCAGTAATGGCATAGTTAAATAGTAAAGTGTGTTCAAAGTAATCCAAGATAAATTTAAGATTAAGTCCGCCAAAAAGTTTGTGGAGGATAAGCTTAATCAAGAAAGTTCATTGAACAATAAAAAAGGCATTGGTAATGTGGCGTGTATTGTAGACATGGACCAATTTAATAACGCAGAGATTTTTAAGGAGCTTAAAAACACCTTGGGATTAAAACCCAATGCGGTACAAATTATTGGTTATAAAAGGGGGAGAGATAAAAATGGCATGTTCTCAATTCCTTTTTGTACTGATAAGGATTTGGGATGGAATGGCTCTGTTGAAAATGGCGATTTTTCTGAGTTTATGGGTAGACCTTATGATGTGCTCATAAATTATTTTACAGATGATCGGTTGTTTTTAAAATTGATGTCGTTACATGTAGATGCCCGGATAAGAGTAGGGTTGGTAGGTGGTGATAACGCCTTGAGCGATTTAATTCTTGGAGCGCAAATGAACGATTATAACACGTTCAAAAACGAACTAAAAAAGTATTTGACAATATTAAATGAAATTTAAGCCATGGAGCAGTTTATTGGAACAGGTGTAGCGTTGATAACTCCATTTACCTCAGATTTAAAGGTGAATGTACCGGCTTTGGAAGCCTTGGTAGAATACAACATTGCAGGTGGTACAGATTATTTGGTAGTTTTAGGTACAACTGCAGAATCCGTTACACTTTCCAAAGAGGAGAAACAATTGGTGATGCAAACCGTTTCTAAAGTAAATGCAGGTCGCTTACCTTTAGTGGTTGGGGTAGCTAGTAATAATACAATGGCATTGGTAGAAGAATTACAAACCTTAGATTTTTTAGACTACCAAGCCATATTATCGGTGTCACCTGCTTACAATAAACCTACACAAGAAGGTATTTATCAGCATTTTAAAGCGGTATCCGAGGTAGCGCCACTACCTATTATACTGTACAATGTACCTTCTAGAACAGGTAGTAATATGTTGCCAGCAACAACGTTGCGTCTAGCAAGAGATTTTGAAAATATTATTGGTATAAAAGAAGCAATTGGTGACCCTAAACAAATAGATCAGTTGATACAAGATAAACCAGAGGATTTTTTAATCATTTCTGGGGATGATTTTACTGCCTTACAAACTGTTTTGGCAGGTGGTAGCGGTGTAATTTCTGTCATTGGACAAGGTTTGCCCGCTCAATTTTCTAAAATGATAGCGCTAGGTTTGCAAGGAGATAGTGAGCCAGCCTACGCAATACACCAATCACTTTTAAATGGAATGCATCTTATTTTTGAGGAAGGTAACCCAGCTGGGATAAAAGCACTTTGCGCGCAACAAGGTATTGGAAGTACCAATGTGCGTTTACCATTAGTGGCGGCTAGTCAGGAATTACAACAAAAAATAGCACAGTTTTTAAAGACGACACAGCAAGTACCTGCCTAATGCGTTAAAATTTGACTAAAACTTAAGAGGCAACTAGGTTGCCTCTTTTTTTTGATTCTAATTTGTGTTTTATAAATCCGTTGATAATCACTAATTTTGCAGAATGTTTTGGAAAAAGAGCACTAATCTTATTATAGCGTTAATGGGCGCTATCGTACTAACCTCTTGTAACGAGTACCAAAAAGTACTTAAGAATGAAGATGTTAAAGCAAAGTATGATTTAGCAGAGCGTTACTATAATGAAGGAGATTTTAAAAGAGCTAATCGCTTGTTTGAGCAAATAGCTCCAAAATATATAGGTAAACCGCAAGGAGAACGAGTGATGTTCTTTTTTGCAAATTCTTATTTTAAAACAAAACAATATTACTTGGCAGGATATCAATTTGAACGTTTTATCAAATCCTATCCACAAAGTGATAAACTACAAGAGGCCTCTTTTTTAGAAGGTAAGAGCTACTATAAAATGTCTCCAAAATATTCATTAGATCAAACAGATACAGATAAAGCCCTTGCTAAATTGCAGAATTTTATCAATACGTTCCCAGAATCAGAGTACTTTGAGGAGGCCAATAATATGGCGCAGGAGCTTACTACTAAAAAGCAGAGAAAAGAATTAGAAATAGCCAAACAGTTTGATAAATTGGGAGAATTTAACTATCCCATTTTGATATCTTCTATGACGGCTTTTAACAATTTTATCACAGATAATCCAGGTTCTGTTTATCGTGAAGATGCTTTTTATTACAGATTAAAATCTGCAATGACTTTGGCTGAAAACAGTGTTGCAGCAAAGCAAGAGGAGCGTTATCAGGAAGCTTTGGACTATTATAAGGCGTTATTAAAGTCTTACCCAGAGACCAAGTATAAGAAGGAAGTTGATAAGTTTTACGAAGTATTAAAGGAAGAACTGAATCTAGAACAAGAGGAAGTTGCTAAATAAAAGTTAGATTGTTACACATGAAGGATTTAAAAAATACCAACGCCCCAGTATCTACGGTAACGCACAACCGTAACGAGGTAGATACAAGAACAGAGAATATCTACGAGGCTATTTCTATTGCCTCTAAAAGGGCAATCCAAATCAACTCAGAAATAAAAAAAGAGTTGTTAGAGAAGTTAGAAGAGTTTGCTACGTACAGTGACAGCTTAGAGGAGGTTTTCGAAAACAAGGAGCAAATAGAGGTTTCTAAGTTCTATGAGAAGTTACCTAAACCACACGCTTTGGCTATCCAAGAGTGGTTAGATGACAAAATCTATTATAGAAATACAGAGAAAGACGCATAAATGTTAAGCGGTAAAAAAATCCTTTTGGGGGTAACCGGAGGGATTGCTGCATACAAAACGAGTTTTTTAACACGTTTATTGGTAAAAGCTGGCGCTGAGGTCAAGGTAGTAATGACCCCTAGCGCCAGCTCTTTTGTTACGCCTCTTACCTTGGCTACACTATCTAAAAACCCAGTACAGTTAGATTTTATTAATGAGGAAGATGGCGCTCTATCTTGGAACAACCATGTAGATTTGGGCCTTTGGGCAGACCTGATGCTTATTGCTCCCGCAACCGCAAATACCTTATCTAAAATGGCTAGTGGTCGTTGTGATAATTTATTAATGGCTACTTACCTTTCTGCTAAGTGTCCTGTGTATTTTGCCCCTGCGATGGATTTGGATATGTACAAACATCCAAGCACCAAACAATCTTTAGATACTTTAATAGCTTTTGGTAATATTCTTATTCCTGCAGAAGAAGGGGAACTGGCAAGTGGTTTAAGTGGACAGGGAAGAATGGCAGAGCCAGAAAATATTGTTGCATTTATCAATGCACATTTAAAACAAGGTTTGCCTTTGCATGGTAAAAAAGTCTTAATTACTGCAGGGCCAACCCATGAGGCTTTGGATCCTGTTCGTTTTATAGGGAATAAATCTACTGGGACAATGGGTTTTAGGCTAGCGGAACAAGCCGCTCATTTAGGGGCAGATGTAATTTTGATAGCCGGTCCAACCACATTACAAACAACAACTTCGCATATACAATTAATACGAGTAACTTCTGCAGAAGAAATGTACAATGCGGTACATCTATACTTTCAAGACGTTGCTGTGGTTATTAGTGCTGCTGCAGTTGCAGATTATAGACCTAAAACCATCGCAGTACAAAAAATCAAAAAGAAAGATGGCGAACCTATGGTACTAGAGTTGGAACGTACCAAAGACATATTAAAATCTTTAGGAGAGGCTAAAAAGAATCAGTTTTTAGTTGGTTTTGCTTTAGAAACCCAAGATGAAATGATGAATGCTAAAGGTAAACTAGAGCGTAAGAATTTGGATGCTATTGTTTTAAATTCTTTAAATGATGCTGGAGCAGGATTTGGAACGAATACCAATAAAATTACTTTTTTAGATAAGAATTTAAAGGTAAAAACGTTTGATGTAAAGACAAAAGCCCAAGTAGCTATAGATATTTGGGAAGAAATTATCCAGAGAATACATGCGTAGCTTTCTTATTTGTTTGTTTACTTGTTTGCTGAGTTTTGTGATAAAAGCACAAGAGCTTAATTGCGAAATAACCATTAATTCTGACCAAGTTGGGCAAACCAATCAACAGATTTTTAAAACCTTAGAACGGAGTTTAAATGATTTTGTAAACAAGAATAAGTGGACCAATAGAGTATACGGCGAAAATGAGCGCGTAAACGCACGTATGTTTATCACGGTAACCAATTACGAGTCGGACCGCTTTGAGGCAAACCTTCAAATACAATCTACACGTCCTGTTTTCAATACTTCTTATGAGAGCCCAGTCTTTAATTACAAAGACAACGCTTTTAATTTTCAATATCAGGAATTTGAACCTCTAGTGTATAATCCTAATAATTTTGAAAGTAATCTAGTGGGCGTTATTAGTTATTACGTTTATGTAATTTTAGGTTTAGATGCAGATACTTTTGCTTTGCAAGGTGGCGACGATTTTTATAGACAAGCCAGAAACATAGTGACACAAGCACAAGGAAGTAATTTTGCAGGCTGGGATCAAGATAGTGGTCAGCGTACACGGTTTGAGTTGATAGATAATCTATTATCTAACACTTTTAGAGAGTACCGTATAGCTATGTATAATTACCATAGAAAAGGACTAGATATTTTAGGGGATAATAATAGTACTGGTAAGCAAATAATAGCAGGGAGCTTGCGTCTTTTTGAAACCTTGATAAAAAGAAGACCAAATGCGTTTTTAATACAAACCTTTTTTGATGCTAAATCAGAAGAAATACAAAATGTTTTTTCTGACGGACCAAAGGTAGATATCGTTAAATTAAAAGAAACTTTAAATAAAGTTGCGCCTTTCTATTCTAATACTTGGAATCAGATAAAATATTGATGCCAATTAAGTTGTATGCTTATCTTTGCGATTCAAAATCTAAATTGAATTGCTTACCCAACTCACAATAAAAAATTACGCGCTAATAGACGACTTAAATGTTGGTTTTGAAAGCGGTTTTACTACAATCACCGGAGAAACTGGAGCCGGTAAGTCCATCTTATTAGGGGCCTTGTCTTTAGTATTAGGCAAAAGAGCAGACTTAAGCGCCCTAAAAAATCAAGATAAAAAGTGTACTATAGAAGGCACTTTTGCTATCAAAGCTTATCAATTAGAAGGCTTTTTTAAAGAAAACGACTTGGATTATGAGGAGGATTCTATCTTGCGTAGAGAAATTTTACCCAGTGGTAAATCTAGAGCATTTATAAATGATACCCCTGTTACTTTAGGTGTGCTTTCTAGTTTAGGAGAATTACTGGTAGATATCCACAGTCAACACCAAACAATGCAATTAACAGAAAACGCCTTTCAGTTTAAGGTGGTAGATGCGCTTGCAGGGAACCAAGCGGAATTATTGAAATATCGAAAGGAACTAAATGAGTATCGCAAACTAGTAAAAGCGTATCAAGAGCTACTCCAGTATCAAACGGAAGCTTCTAAAGAATTAGAATACAACACATTTTTATTAGAAGAATTGCAGGCTGCACCACTAAAGGAAGGAAAGTTAGCTGAACTGGAGGAGGAATACGAGCAACTAAGCAATGTTGAGCAGGTACAAGAATGGCTAGCTCAAGCACATCAGGTTTTAAATGACGAACAAATAGGTATGGTAAACACTGCAGCAGGTTTACAACAAGCCTTGCAGAAATTAGCCACTTTTGGTCAGCAATATGGAGTACTTAATAATCGGGTACAATCGGTAGCCATAGAGCTTGCAGATTTAGCATCGGAAATTGAAAAATTGAATGATACTATTGATGCAGACCCAGAGCGTTTAGAAATCGTAAACGGGCAGATGCAACAATTGCACACTCTTCTTAAAAAGCATCAAGTAAGTTCAGAAGAAGAATTACTGGCACTTAAAAAAGATTTGGAGGAGAAAGTGGATGTTTCTTTAAATATGGATCAAAAAATTGCAGCTAATGCCAAAGCAGTAAAGGAGCAAGAATCTATTTTAAATACTATCTGTGCATCATTACATCAAAATAGAAAAAAAAGTATACCCATTTTAGCAAATACGCTTCAAGAAAAAATAGCCTCTTTAGGAATGCCGGCGGCGACATTTAAGATAGAAATAGTACCTGCGGCAGACTTTAAAAGTAATGGAAAGGACGAACTTGTTTTTCTTTTATCTTCTAACAAAGGTTCTGCCTATGGCGAATTAAAAAAAGTAGCATCTGGGGGTGAATTGTCCCGAATTATGTTGGCAATAAAATCCATATTAGCATCTTATGAAAAACTACCGACGTTAATGTTTGATGAAATAGATACAGGCGTGTCAGGAGAAATTTCTAACCGAATGGGAGAAATAATGAAAGAAATGGGAGCTTATATGCAGGTTTTTTCCATTACACATTTACCACAGGTAGCTGCCAAGGGTAAGCAGCAATACAAGGTATTTAAGCAAGAGGTAGGGGATACCACCACAACACAAATGAAGCGTTTAGAAGAAGAGCAACGCATTGAAGAATTAGCAGAAATGCTAGGAGGAAAGCAATTTTCCTCTTCTGCAATGGAACATGCAAAAGAATTATTGGCTAATGCATAAGGCAGCTTTTTTTGCAGGTCAAATTAGTATATTTACAACTTAAACCAACAAAAATCACACATGGGTTATAACTTATTAAAAGGTAAAAAGGGAATTATTTTTGGTGCGTTAGACGAGAATTCTATCGCTTGGAAAACAGCTGAACGTGTGCATGAAGAAGGCGGTTCCTTTGTGTTGACCAATGCGCCTATAGCAATGCGGATGGGGCAGATTAATGAATTGGCTGCTAAAACTGGTTCAGAAATTATACCTGCAGACGCTACCAATGAAGAAGATTTAAAAAACTTGGTAGAGAAATCCATGGAAATCCTTGGTGGTAAACTAGATTTTGTACTACACTCTATAGGAATGTCTGTTAACGTTAGAAAAGGCAAGCACTATACAGATGAAAAGTATGATTGGACAGCCAAGGGGTGGGATGTGTCTGCGCTTTCTTTTCATAAAGTAATGCAATCCTTGTTCAAAGCAGATGCTATGAACGAATGGGGTAGTATTGTAGCATTAACCTATATGGCTGCACAACGTACATTTCCTGATTATAATGATATGGCCGATAATAAAGCTTACTTAGAATCTGTAGCGAGAAGTTTTGGCTATTTCTTTGGTAAAGAAAAGAAAGTAAGAGTAAATACCATCTCTCAATCTCCTACACCAACAACAGCGGGCCAAGGTGTTAAGGGGTTTGATGGTTTTATTTCTTATGCAGAAAAAATGTCTCCTTTAGGTAATGCAACAGCACAGGATTGTGCAGACTATACTGTAAGCTTGTTTTCTGATTTAACAAAGAAAGTAACCATGCAGAATTTGTTCCATGATGGAGGCTTTTCTAATGTAGGTGTTAGTCAAGAGGTGATTGAAGAATTTAGCAAATAATTTAGCATAAGCGTTAAGGGGCCATCCATTTTTATGGATGGCTTTTTACTTTTTAGACCATGGAGTCATTATATTATTCTTTTATTATACCTGTATACAATCGCCCAGACGAGGTGCAAGAGCTTTTACAAAGTTTGGTTAAGCAAGAATACGGTAAACCTTTTGAAATTGTTATTGTAGAAGATGGCTCAACAAAAGACAGTGCTGCTGTAGTGGAAGCATTTACAGAGCAGTTGCAAATTAGTTATTACCAAAAACCTAACTCCGGACCGGGAGATTCTAGAAATTACGGTATGCGTAAGGCTAAGGGAAATTACTTTATTGTTTTAGATTCAGATTGTATAATTCCGCCACAGTATTTAATGGAAGTAGAAAAAGAGCAAAATACCCGTTTTGTCCATTGCTTTGGTGGGCCAGATGCGGCACATGAGTCTTTTTCTAAAATACAAAAAGCAATTAACTATGCTATGACTTCCGTTTTAACCACAGGAGGCATAAGGGGTAATAAAAATGCGGTCGGTAAATTTCAACCCCGTAGTTTTAATATGGGTATTTCTAAACAAGCTTTTGAGGCTACTCAAGGATTTGGCAACATACACCCTGGAGAAGACCCAGATTTAACTTTTAGAATCTGGAACGCGGGCTTTGAAACTCGATTGTTTCCAGAGGCATACGTTTATCATAAACGTAGAATAGACTGGGACAAGTTTAAGTTACAAGTTCAGAAATTTGGCATGGTAAGACCAATTTTGAATAAATGGCATCCGAACACGGCTAAAATTACATATTGGTTTCCTACGGTATTTTTCATATTTAGCATTTTAGCCGTGTTTGCACCGCTATTTGGCTTTTACCTACCCTTAAAAATGCTTGCTTCCTATTTTATAGTATTATTTGTAGAATCATTAGTAAGGAATAAAAATTTAGAAATTGCTTTTTTATCATTGTATGCGGTAATAATTCAATTTTTTGGGTACGGTTGGGGCTTTTTAAAATCCACCTTGTTGGTTAACTTTAGCGGTAAAGAACCAGAAGAGGTTTTTCCTAAACTATTTTTTAAGAATTGAAAGCAACAAAAGACATAAAAAAATTAGTAGATAAACGTAAGTTTAAAGTATTTTCTTTGTTTTTGCTTTGTTCGTTTTTTGCATGGACTATTAATAAGCTTTCTGAAGCATACGAGTCTAGTGTAAGTTTTAATGTTGCCTATACACAATTACCAGATAGTTTAATGTTACCCCCAGATGCCCAACCACTAATCCCTGCCAAGGTTAAAGCTAGTGGCTTTAAATACTTAGGATATGCCATGAGTGCTAAAGAACTTCAACTGAACTTAAGCCAATTAAGAGAAGGGCGTACCGGTTTTTATTTAACAAATGCAGAAGTAAAAAGACAAATAAATCAACAATTACCTAGTAACATTGCCTTAATAGATCTTTTAGAGGAAGAGCATCAGGTAAAAGCTATGCTGGTAGATGCTAAAAAAGTACCAGTTATATTAGCTCTAGATTTGAGCTTAGCCCATAACTTTATAATGGAAGAAGCAGTGCAGTTGGTGCCAGACAGCGTTTTAATAAAAGGTCCAAAGGTAAAACTCGATAAAATACATAAAGTAGTCACAGAAAAACTTGAATTGCATTCGGTAAATCAAAATTTTAAGAGGCAAGTAGCTTTAAAACCTATAGAAAATGGGGAGAATCTGGAAATTGCTGCAACTTCTGTAACGGTTAAAGGAAAGGTGGTTCGTTTTTCAGAAAAAGAGTTTGTAGTGCCTATTAGTCCTTTGCATGTACCAGAAGGATATCAATTAAAGATGTTCCCCAATACAGTTAAATTGGTGTGCAAAGCAAGCGTAGATAAGCTTAAAGAAATTACTGAAGAAGATTTTGAAGTTTTTGTAGATTACAATTCAAAAAACGAACAAGAAGAACAAACCTTATATATAGAGTTGGGTAAAGACCCAGAAGGCGTGTATTCTGTAAAGTTGGTACAGAACAAGGTAGAATTTGTTTTAGAGAAAGAATGATTGTAGGGCTAACAGGAGGTATAGGTAGTGGTAAAAGCACGGTAGCCAAAATGTTTCAAGAATTAGGCATTCCTGTTTACATTGCAGATGAAGAGGCCAAAAAACTGATGCATACCCAACCAGAAGTCAAATCTGCCATTGTACAGTTATTGGGCAAAGACGCTTACTTAAATGGTAGGCTCAACAGGGCTTACATTGCAGATAAAGTATTTGCAAACAAAGGATTGTTGCAAGAATTAAATGCTATAGTGCATCCCGCCGTTCGTACTCATTTTTTAGATTGGGTAAAAAAACAAGAAGCTCCATATGTGTTGCAAGAATCTGCTTTGATATTCGAAAACAATAATGAAGCTAACTTTGATGCTGTAATTTTAGTTACAGCGCCAGAGGAAGTAAGGTTAGCACGGGTAGTAAAAAGAGACCAAGTAGCTCCAGAAAAAGTTAGGGCACGTATGGCTAACCAGTTAGCGGAAGCTGAAAAAAGAGATAGAGCCACTTTGGTTATTGAAAATACGCTTCTCTCTAAAACCAGGGAAAAAGTTGCCATAATACATCTAAATCTGTTAAAACAAGCTAGTTGCGATTAAAACTTTAACATTTTTGTTAAGGTTAGGTTAAACGGACAAGTCCCGAAATGTTAAATTTCTAATTTTGACTAAATGAACAAGAGAAAGTTTATTCTACTGGTCATTTTGATGAGTCTCTCGCTTGTTGGTATTATTTCCGTTCAAGTATATTGGATTAAGAAATCAGTATCAGATAAGCAAGAGCAGTTTTCAAATACTGTGGAGGATGTTTTAGATAAAGTTGCTGAACGGGTAGAAAGTAGAGAACGAAAAGACTACATGGACCGTTTGGTAGATTTAATAGACAGTGTAGGAAAACCAAAGACCTCTCATTACAAAAGCATATTTTTTGTAGATAGAGATTTAAATTCTGATGAGATGAAATTCTACTCCCATGGAATTCTGGAAGAAGGGTACGATATCTCATCCATGTTCTTTGACAACGCTTTAGATGACACGACTACGATTAAGAATTTTACTAGTAAGCGTACGACGACCATACTTAAGGAAGATTTTGGTTTAGATGGTAAACGTTATGCGCTAACCCCTATACAAAAGGTAGAAAAAATTGGAGGTCTTAGTGCCGTAGATAAAGCTGCTTATGAAGATGTATTTATGGAGCAGGCCAAGCTAGTGCCAATACATGAACGTGTTTCTAACCAGGAACTGCAGCTATCACTGCAAAAAGAACTAGAAGACAGGGGTATTGATATTGAATTTGAATATGGTATTTACAGCAAAGGTTTCCCTACAAAAGTGAGAACCAAAGGTTTTAAATTTGATAGAGGTACCATTTACGAAACACCAATCTTTAGGGATAGTGAAGGCGTTACTAACTTTTCTTTATTACTGACATTTCCAGAAAAGAAAAAGTTTTTGTTGAATAGTATCATGTCTATGGCCATCTTATCCTTGTTATTTACTTTGATAATTGTACTTGCATATTCTAGTGCTATTTATCAATTAATACAGCAGAAGCAAATTTCTGAGATTAAGTCGGACTTTATCAACAATATGACGCATGAGTTTAAAACTCCTATTGCTACAATTAATTTAGCGGTAGAAGCCATACGTAACCCTAAATCCATTACAGATCAAGAAAAAGTATTACGGTATTTGGGTATGATAAGAGATGAAAATAAACGTATGCATGCACAGGTAGAAAATGTTTTGCGTATATCTAAATTAGAAAAGAACCAGTTAGATATAAGTAAGGATAGGGTAGATGTGCACGACATAATAGAAGATGCAGTGACCCATGTAGATTTAATAGTGCAAGATAGAGGGGGGTATATTAATACGCATTTAGATGCAGCAAGAACGGAGATATTGGCCAATGATATGCATTTTACCAATGTTATTGTTAACATGTTAGATAATGCCATAAAATATTCTCCAGAAACTCCCAAGATAGATGTGTATACAGAAACGGTAAAGAACCACATTGTTATAAAGGTACAGGATCAAGGGTCGGGGATGAGTAAAGCGGTGCAAAAGAAAGTTTTTGAAAAGTTCTTTAGAGAGCATACAGGGAACATACACAACGTAAAGGGCCATGGTTTAGGATTGGCTTACGTTAAAAATATAATTGATGATCATCAAGGTGAGGTCTATGTAGAAAGTGAAAAAGGGAAGGGAAGTACCTTCTACATAAAATTGCCTTTAATTTAAACGTTATGGAAACAGAGAATAAAAAAATACTTTTAGTTGAGGATGACCCAAACTTTGGAATCGTGTTGAAGGATTACCTTCAAATGAATGATTTTGATGTGGTTTTGGCCAAGAATGGAATGGAAGGTTTTGAAAAGTTCAAAAAAGACAATTTTGACATCTGTATCTTAGATGTAATGATGCCTTATAAGGACGGATTTACCCTTGCCAAAGAAATTAGAGAAAAGAATGAAAATGTACCTATTGTCTTTTTGACCGCAAAGACAATGAAAGAAGATGTGCTAAAAGGGTACAAAGCTGGTGCAGATGATTATCTTAATAAACCTTTTGATTCGGAAGTATTGTTGATGAAGTTAAGGGCTATTTTACAGCGTAAAGCGTCTAGTACTTTAGCAGACAGCAAACAATTTGAATTTAAGATAGGTAACTTTCATCTTAACTCAAAGCTTCGCTTTTTAAAATATATGGAGGAAGAGCCTATTAAACTTTCGCCAAAAGAAAATGAATTACTGCGTTTGTTAGCTTTACATGAGAATGATTTGATGCCGAGAGAACTGGCGTTGACAAAAATTTGGAGAGATGATAATTACTTTACTTCTAGGAGTATGGATGTTTACATTGCCAAATTACGTAAGTATCTTAAAAAAGATGATGTTGTAGAAATACTTAACATTCACGGAGAAGGTTTCCGATTAGTGGTTAAAACTGAAGATGAAGCTGCTAGTTAATAGTAAAAAATAGGATAAAGATGTAAACCGTTACAGCAATGTAGCGGTTTTTTTTATACCATTATAAACAGTACACTAACTGTGATAAACCCTGTCAATGCCAAAATAGTGGTCATTAAGGTCCAAGATTTAAAGGTTTGCTTTTCTGTAATTCTCAAATATTGACCTACCAACCAAAATCCACTGTCGTTTACGTGAGAAAAAATACTTGCACCAGATGCAATAGCAATAACCAAACATGCCAATTGTGGTTGACTATAACTGCTTTCTGCTAGCAAGGGAGCTATTAAACCAGCGGCCGTAATCATAGCCACCGTAGAGGACCCTTGTATAATTCTTACAATTGCAGCGCCAATAAATGCAAATAAAATAACGGGGAAACCCAAATCGTTTAGCGAAGTAGCCAATAATTTACCAGCACCGGTATCTGTAAGCATTTGTTTAAAAACACCACCTGCACCTGTTAGTAGTATTATAGTACCAGCTGGCATTAAAGATTTGCTGGTAATTTTAAACAAATCTTCCTTAGTATATCCTCTTTTTAAGCCAAAAAAGTACCAAGCTAAAAGGTTTGCAATAATCAAAGCAGCAAAGGGGTGGCCCAAAAGCTCCATTGAGGCCACGAACTGCGAATTTTCAATACCTAGTAAACCACTTTTAGTCAAGGTGTTTACTAATATAAGCACAATGGGTATTCCTATAATAATTAGCGTTAGTGCAATAGGAGGTGTGGCGGTGGGAGTTTCTTCTGCAACTGCTAAAGGCGCGTCAACATGAATTTTTTTTGCGATGAATTTTCCAAAGAGTAATCCACTTGTAATTGCCGTGGGAATACCTACAATAAAACCAATTAAGATCACCCAACCCAACTCAGCGCCAAGAATATCTGCTACAGCTATAGGACCAGGAGTAGGTGGGATAAAGGCGTGGGTGATTGCTAATCCTGCCAAAAGAGGAATAGCATACAACAATAGTGATTTTCCTGTCTTACGCTGTAAAGCATAAATCATAGGAACTAAAATGATAAAAGCTACATCAAAGAATACGGGAATGGCAATTAAAAAACCAGATATAACCATGGCTAAGGGCGCATTTTTTAAACCAAAAGTTTTTACCATAAAATCTGCAATGGTTTTTGCGCCACCAGAACTTTCTAAAATGGCACCAAACATGGCGCCTAAACCCACAACTGTTGCTACAAAGCCAAGCGTACCTCCCATTCCTTTTTGGATGGTGTCTATAATGGTTGAGGGGGGCATCCCAGCAATTATACCGGTGAGGATGCTGCCCATTAAAAGTGCTAAGAAAGCATTTATTTTTAAACGTAAAATAAGGAACAATAACAAGGCAATCCCAGCAACAACAGCTATAAGCAGAGTAGTTTCCATCAATCTATAGCTTTTAAAATATTGTCAACAATCTCTTCTGGACTTGGTAATATAGAAACCGTAATAGCTTCTTTAGGTGGTTCTAAAGTATCAAATTGGGACTGCAGTAATTGTTTAGGCATAAAATGGTCTTTGCGCTTAGCTAAACGCGCTGCTATATCTTCTATTTGCCCTTCCAGATAAATAAATTTGCCTTTAGTCTCAATATTTTTTAGTAAAGAGGTTCTATATTTTTGTTTAAGGGCAGAGCAAGCAATTATAGCTCCATTTTGCAATTGTTCCTTAGCTAAATTGTTTAGCGATTCTAACCATTCTTTCCGGTCGTTATCATTGAGCGGCTCGCCATTACTCATTTTTCTAATGTTAGCTTCGGGGTGGTAGTCATCACCGTCAAAAAAAGGGTAATTTAACGCTTTAGATAGTAATTTGCCAATAGTGCTTTTTCCGGTGCCAGAAACGCCCATGATAAAGTATATTTTGGTAGAAGGCATTTGGTTTTAAGTTAATTGTTGGTCTATAGTTTGTTTTAGTTTATCTGTGGAGATATCAAATGGAATCCAGCATATTTCTTTGTTCTTACGGTACCAAGTTAATTGGCGTTTGGCAAAGCGTCTTGTGTTCTTTTTTATTTCTTCAATAGCTTCTTCTAAGCTAAAATTCCCATCTAAATACGCAAACAATTCTCTGTAACCTACGGTTTGTAAGGCGTTTAATCCTTTAAACGGTAGTAATTGTTGTACTTCTTCTAGTTGCCCCATCTCTAACATCAAGTCTACTCTTCTGTTAATACGGTCATAGATGATTTTTCGGTCTGCTTCTAGTCCTATAAGAATATGATTAAAAAATCTGGATTTTTTTTCTCGTTTTAGAAATTCTGAATAGGGTTTTCCTGTACCTATACATACTTCTAAAGCACGAATTATACGATGGGGATTATGTATATCTACGCGCTGGTAATAATTAGGGTCTTTTTCTTTTAATAAATCTTGTAAAGTGGAAATGCCTTCTTTCTCTAGCGTTTCATTTAATTCTTTTCTAACAGATTCAGCTATTGTGGGGAATTCATCTAAGCCATACAAAATAGCATCTACATATAGTCCGCTGCCGCCAACGACTACCACTGTATTATGTGTTGTAAAAAGTTCTTGTATTTTTTTTACCGCATCTCTTTCAAAGTCGCCCACACTGTAGGGTTCATTAATACTTTTGTGTTGTATAAAATGGTGAGGAGTACTAGCTAATTCTTCTGCTGTTGGCACCGCCGTGCCAATACACATTTCTTTATAAAATTGTCTGGAATCTGCAGAAATTATCTCTGTATTTAAATGTTTTGCTATACTAATAGCGGTACGTGTTTTACCAATGGCAGTAGGACCCACAATGGCTATTACAGTTTTGTTTTTCATAATAAATCTCCACAGTTATAGCAATGTTTGGCGTTGTCTCTGTGCCCTTCTGCTGCGCAGCTGGGACAAGACTGTGTATTTACGTGAACGTAATGTGCATTATCTTGCAATCCTCCAGCAGCTTGGTTCTTTTTATATTCTTTAGCAAATTCTGTGGTAACTATTCCGGTTGGCACTGCGATTATTCCGTAACCCAAAATCATAATAACTGTTGCAATAAATTGTCCAAGATTAGTTTGTGGAGCAATATCTCCATAACCCACTGTTGTAAGGGTTACTATGGTCCAATAAATACTTCTAGGAATACTGGTGAAGCCGGCCTCATCACCCTCTATAATATACATGAACGTTCCCATGATGACAGATAGGATTAGAACAACATAAATAAAAACAGCTATTTTGGTTCTACTTGCTTTTAATGCATGGCTCAACTGGGATGCTTCTCCAATGAATTTTACCAATTTGAGTATTCTAAAAATACGTAATAATCTAAAGGCTCTAACGGCTAAAAGTACCTGAGAACCGGCAAAAATATAGGATAGATACAGTGGTATAGTGGATAGAAAATCGATAACGCCATAAAAACTAAAGATATACTTAAGAGGTTTTTTTATGCTGATAATCCTAGCAATATATTCTACCGTAAAGAATACTGTTACTACCCATTCTAAAAACCACAAAACATTATGATATTTAGCATCAAACTCATCTACCGTTTCTAACATTACTAGAATTACGCTGATGACTATGAGGATAATCAGGGCAATATCGAACACTTTACCTTTAGGGGTGTCAGCCTCGTAAATGATTTCGTGGAGCTTATGTCTCCAGCCAGAATGCACTTCGTGCTCTTTCAAAATTATTCTTGATTTAGTTCTAAAATCTTGATGCGCTCATTCTTTCGTAACAAGGATTCCACAATGTAAGTTAAATAAGGGTTTCCTTTTATGGGAGTTAAGAGCGATTCTAAGATAGCAATATTATTAATTTGATGATTTAACTCTGCGTAGCCCATGCCTGCCAATTCACCATTTTTAATGAGAAATACAGATTTTTCCCCTAGTTCTCTACCTTTATCTATTAGAATGATGTTTCTTTTATACGTGCTAAAGTCCAAAAACAATTCGTGCACCAACTCATTTTGATGTTCTTGGTGCCTTTCCATGTTTACTCCATACCGCTCTTTTAATTTTTGTAAAAAACTTTTAGCAGACTTTAAGGAAGAAAAACTACTTAATCTAGCATTTCTGTGGTTAGCACGTTCTGCAACTAGATAAATTATACCATCTTCATTCTCTTTAAGATAAATGCCGTGGCTAAACCCTTTTTGATTTGGCTTTTTATTGTATTTAGGTCTGTTTTTACGTATTTCTATAGCTTCCTTAATCAGCCCAGCCAATTCGCCTCCAGTACGTTCATAGCTTACCCGTTTTGTAGATTTTTGTAGTTTACGGGCAAAATCGCCTACATTGGTAAAGTGTTGATTTACTCTTTTTTTAATGTTACTGCTTTTGCTGATGTATGTAATCTCCCCATCTTTATCGTGCATGTAATAAACACCAGTAGCAGACGGCAAAGCCTCAATAATATCTATTTGATTAGGAGAGAGTTCACCAAGGTTTTCTTCTTTTATAATCTGTTTTATGATGGTCTTATCGGTATCCTTAGCTAACAATAGCTTAAATAACTTTAAGGTTGCTATAGCATCTCCATTAGCTCGGTGTCTATCCCCGACAGGGATGCCTAAAGAGCGGACTAATTTTCCTAAGCTATGGGATTCCGCATCTGGAATTAACTGTTTAGATAAATCTACGGTACACAGTGTTTTCCGTTTAAAATCGTATCCCAACCTTCTAAATTCTGTACGTAAAATTCTATAATCAAACTGTGCATTATGTGCTACTAGTACAGCATTTTCCGTTATCTCTACAATTCGTTTGGCAACCTCATGAAATTTAGGTGCAGTAGTTAGCATTCTTTCGTTAATACCAGTAAGCTTTACCACAAAGGGCTGTATGTCTCTTTCTGGATTTATTAAACTGATAAACTGGTCTACAACTTGTTCTCCATTAAATCTATGGATAGCAATCTCCATAATGCCTTCTTCATTGTACTTACCACCAGTACTTTCTATGTCTAAGATTGCATACATCATAGATTATTGGTTGTAATTTCTTGCGCCAAAAATACTACTGCCAATGCGTACCATAGTACTACCTTCTTCTATGGCAATTTTATAATCTCCACTCATCCCCATCGAAAGTATTTCACTTTGTGGTAAGAGGTCTTTTGTACTATCGAAAATGGACTTTAAGTATCTAAATTCCTTTCTTACTTGGTTTTTATTATCTGTAAAAGTAGCCATGCCCATTAAACCATTAATTTTGATGTTTTTCATTGCATTAAATTCATCAGAATTAATTACGGTCAAAAGTTCTTCTTGGTCCATACCAAATTTGCTGCTTTCTTCTGCAATGTGCATTTGCAATAGACATTGGATTGTTCTATCCAATTTTTCTGCCTGTTTATTTATTTCTTTTAGCAATTTAAAGCTATCTACACCGTGTATTAAACTTACAAATGGTGCCATGTACTTTACCTTGTTACGTTGTACATGACCTATCATATGCCATTGAATATCCTTGGGTAGTTCTTCCCATTTCTGGGTCATTTCTTGAATTTTGTTTTCACCAAAAATACGCTGACCGGCCTCATATGCATCTAAAACAGCTGTATTTGGTTTAGTTTTAGAAACAGCAACTAGGGTAACATGTTCTGGTAGGGTAGCGCGTATTGCTTTTAAATTTTCCTGTATTGCCATGGGCTATAGTTCGTATATAGTAAGTCCGCTTCTTAGTTTAGGTTCAATATAAGTGCTTTTTGGTGGCATCACAAGCCCTGCATCTGCAATCTGTCTTATTTCTTCTATTGTAATAGGGACAAGGCTAAAGCCAACCTTAAACTCGCCCTTATCAATACAATCTTTCATTTTTATAAGGTTATGCTTGCCGTAACCATAAGAAATACGTTCATCATTCCGTAAGTCCGTTATCCCCAAAATCGGCTCTAGAATAGTTTTGTATAGAATTTGAGTGTCTAACTTACTTAAGGCATCTGTAAAAGTATAAGATTGTTTTCTAAGGTAAAGCATGTAAAATTCGCCATCTAAATACATACTAAAATGATGCTTTTTTAAAGGACGATTACCGTTGTTTGAATTTTGCTCAATTCTAAAATAGGTATCTAATTTAATTAGAAACTCTTCCTTGGTTAAACCGTTTAGGTCCTTCACCATACGGTTGAAATCAAAGATTTTAACTTGATGTTCAGGTATAAGATAACTCATGAAATAGTTATAGGCCTCTTGCCCTGTATGGTTGGGGTTGTTATGTTTAATCTCATTTGCCAATAAGCTAGAGGAGGCGCTCCTATGATGCCCATCTGCAATATACATTTGTCTTATCTCTTTAAAAGCATTTTGTATGGCGTTTAAGGTGGTATTGTCTGTTACGCGCCATAAAGTGTGGGTGACTTTGTCTGTGCACGTAAAATGGTATTCAGGGTCTTTTTTTGTCTCTGCCTTAAGAAGTGATGCAATAGTTTCGTTGTCTTTATAGGTAATTAAAACGGGTTCCGCATTAAACCCAACCGTTTTCAAATAATTGGCAAAAAGTGTTTCTCTACTTTCTAAGGTATTCTCGTGCTGTTTAATTAATCCCTTATCATAATCACTTACACTGGTGGCACAGAATAGTCCAAGGCATTTAAAGTTTTCTTTTTTTATTTGATAGAGGTAAAAACAGGGTGTATTATCCTTTATAAATGTTTTTTCTTCTAAAAATTCCCAATAGCGGTTTTTTACCAATTTAAAACGTTCTTCACCAGATAGACTTTTATGGAATTTAAATCCTGGATTAATTATGTGCAAAAAAGAGAAAGGATTGTGTTCTAAAGTGCACTGTAATTCTTTTTCTGAGTATTCCTCGTAGGAGCGAGAAGCCACCAAGGCCACTTTGTCCTTGGCGGGTCTTATCGCCTTAAAAGGTTTTATCAACGCCATAAATTACGCGAACTGTTTTGCTACTTTTTCTGCCTTTTTGACTTCTGAATAATCATAAAATCCTTCGCCTGACTTTACACCTAGTTTACCCGCCATTACCATATTTACCAATAAAGGACATGGGGCATATTTCGGATTTTTGAAACCATCATACATTACTTTCAAAATAGAAAGACATACATCTAGACCAATAAAATCTGCTAATTGTAATGGCCCCATTGGATGTGCCATTCCCAATTTCATTACGGTATCTATTTCTTGAACGCCAGCTACACCATTATACAAGGTTTCAATGGCTTCATTAATCATTGGCATAAGAATTCTGTTAGCAACAAAACCAGGATAATCATTAACTTCTGTAGGAGTTTTACCAAGATTTTTAGAAAGTTGCATAATAGTGGCTGTTACCTCGTCAGTAGTGTTGTAACCACGGATAATTTCTACCAATTTCATGATAGGTACAGGGTTCATAAAGTGCATACCAATTACCTTTTCTGGTCTATTGGTGGCAGCAGCAATCTGCGTTATACTGATAGAAGAAGTATTGGTAGCTAAAATGGTTTTTTCTGAACAAATTAGGTCCAGTTCTTTAAAAATTTTTAATTTGATATCATGGTTTTCTGTAGCAGCTTCTACTACTAAATCTACCTGATTTACACCCTCTTTTAAAATGGTGTGTGTAGCAATATTATTTAGCGTATCTATTTTATCTTGCTCGCTAATACGTTCTTTAGCTAGCATCCGGTCTAAATTTTTGGTGATAGTTAGCATGCCTTTATCTAGAGCTTCTTGGCTAATATCTATTAAATTTACTTGATAGCCGTTTTGTGCAAAAACGTGGGCAATACCGTTACCCATAGTTCCTGCACCGATTACTGCAATTGTATTCATTTTATTTAGTCTTTAGTTGTTGTTTTCAAAAGAAGAAATGATGGCTAAAGCCACACGCAAAGCTTCTGTCCCGTCTGCCAAACTAACAACAGGGGTCTTATTGTTGGCAATGGCATCAGCAAAAGTTTCTAGCTCGTCTAAAATAGCATTGTTCGGTGCTATTTCGGGATTTTCAAAATAAATTTGTTTCTTTTCGCCCTCAGCATTTTGTAAAATCATATCAAAATCACCTGGTTGCTCTGGAGCATCTTTCATTTTAACTACTTCTACTTTTTTCTCTAGAAAATCTACAGAGATATAGGCATCTTTTTGAAAGAAACGTGATTTACGCATATTTTTTAAGGAAATGCGACTCGCAGTTAAATTAGCAACACAGCCATTTTCAAACTCAATACGAGCGTTTGCGATATCTGGCGAATTACTGATAACAGAAACACCACTAGCATTTATATTTTTTACTTTACTGGGTACAACGCTGAGAATTACATCAATATCATGTATCATTAAATCTAAAACTACAGGTACATCTGTACCTCTAGGATTAAATTCTGCTAATCTATGGGTTTCTATAAACATAGGGTTATCTACCTTATGTTTTACAGATAAAAAGGCGGGGTTAAAACGTTCTACATGGCCTATTTGTCCTTTAACCTTATGTTTTTCTGCAAGTGCAATTAGGGTTTCTGCTTCTTCTATGGTATTGGTAATAGGTTTTTCTATAAAAACGTGTTTGCCTTTTTCTATAGCTTTCTTTGCACAATCAAAATGAGACAGTGTAGGGGTTACAATGTCTACTACATCTACCTCTTCTATTAAGGTATTAATATTAGCAAAGTAGGTGTAACCAAATTCTTTACAAACTTTTTGAGCATTAATTTCATCTGGGTCATAGAACCCAACAAGTATATACTTCTCTGATTGGTTTAACAGCCTAAGATGTATTTTTCCTAAATGTCCTGCTCCTAAAACGCCTACTTTTAGCATGTACTATAGTTTTTTCAAAAATAAGGATATCGCATTAAAAGGGTGTGATTTTTTTAAAGAGTTCAGTAATTTTGAGAACCAAACCAAAACATGCGAGATACGTTAAAACATAAAGGGATGCGCAATAAGTTGGCAAACTTATTGGCCGCTAAGGGTATAGAAGATGAGAAAGTATTAGCTGCGATAAGAGAGGTGCCTAGACATCTATTTTTAGATAGTAGTTTTGAAGCTCACGCTTACCAAGATAAAGCTTTCCCGATAGGTGCTGAGCAAACTATTTCTCAACCCTATACCGTTGCTTTTCAAAGTCAATTGTTGCAGGTTAAACCAAACGATAAAATTTTAGAGATAGGAACGGGTAGCGGTTACCAAACCTCTGTGTTGCTAAAATTAAAAGCAAGAGTGTATACTATAGAGCGCCAGCTAGAGCTTTTTAAGACCACAAGCAGGTTTTTTGGCAAAATGGGCTACAGACCTAAAAAGCATATTTTTGGTGATGGTTACAAAGGATTGCCAGAAGAAGCACCTTTTAACGGTATAATTGTAACTGCTGGAGCACCAGAAGTGCCCAAAGCGCTATTATCACAATTAGCAGTTGGGGGCAGATTAGTTATTCCTGTTGGTATAGAAGACCAAATCATGACTCTTTATGTGCGTAAAAGTGAGAAAGAATTTGAGAAAACTACCTTCGGAAATTTCAGATTTGTACCCTTGTTAGAAGATAAAAATTAGTTATTAAAGTTCTTTTTAACTCGAGCTAAATTACGCTCGCTGTCTCTATCCTTTATAGTTTCTCGCTTATCGTATTGTTTTTTACCTTTTGCCAAGGCAATATTCATTTTAGCAAGTCCTCTATCGTTAATAAACAGATTTAGAGGAACAATGGTTAAGCCACTAGTGGCAACCTCCTTATGTAATTTTTTAAGTTCTCGTTTGTTAAGTAGTAATTTACGTTCAGCTTTAGGCAAGTGGTTATAATGGCCGCCATAACTGTATTCATCTACCTGCATGTTAATAATAAATAACTCTCCTTTTTTGTTAAACTCGCAAAAACTTTGGGAAATAGACGCTTTCCCCAGCCTTATAGATTTTATCTCTGTTCCAGATAAAACAATCCCCGCGGTATATTTGTCCAAGATTTCATAATCGAACTTGGCTCTCTTATTTTTTATGTTGATGTTATTCATTAAGACAAAAATAAGGGTTCTACTTTAATTTGTAATGTTGCATTCGTTTTTGCGATTAACTGATAAAATAAAGGATATCATGAAAAGGATTTTGACGGTAATGTTTTGCATTGGACTATTTTATTCTTGTCATCAAGAAGAAAAAATAAATGCACAGCAAATTGTAGATAAAGCAATTGCAGAAAGTGGGGGTATTTTGTGGGAAACCCATAAAGCTACTTTTCAATTTAGGGAAAAGATGTATTCTAGTGACTTTATTAACGGAAAGATGCAATTAACAAGAGAGTTTGTTAGCGGAGATAGCATAATTTTAGATACGAAGTATGATGGTAAGTTCACTAGGACTATAAATGACTCCATTGCCTTTTTAGCAGATACTACAGCGCGTAAATACGATAACTCCGTAAATTCAGTACACTATTTTGCTAAATTACCTTATGGTTTAAATGATGCTGCTGTAAACAAACAGTTTTTAGGAACAGAAACTATAAATGGAAAACAGTACTATAAAATTCAGATAGATTTTGACCAGACTAATGGTGGAGACGATTTTGAAGATGTTTATCACTATTGGATTGGTAAAGAAGATTTTAAAGTAGATTATTTAGCGTATACGTTTACGGTAAACGGAGGAGGAGTACGTTTTAGAAGGGCCTACAACGAGCGTTATATAGGTAAAATACGCTTTGTAGATTATGAAAATTACAAGCCGCGAAAGCACGTGAAATTTTCTAAAATTGCAGAGGCATTTGTTGGTAAAGAATTAGAATTAGTGTCTAAAATTGAACTAGAGAATATTAGAGTGGAACAATAGTGTTAGTTTTGATAAGCTTGTACATATTCCACCCTAGTTTGCGCAACTTGCCCTGTGCTGTCGGCTAATTTTACAATGTATATATTGCCATTATTATCATCGCTCATAGGCTCATATTTCTCTTTCCCTATAAGCTTATTAGCTAGAGCAGGGGTGGTATTGCTGTGGCCAACAATTAAAACATTGCCGCCAAAATTTTCTTTCAGTAATTGTTTTGTATCTATAGTATTAGGATTATAGAGTTGAATCTCTATATTGTGTTTTACAGAAGCGGGAGCAGCCGTCATACGTGTTCTTTTGTAGTCTGTAGAATAGATAGCATCTAGTTGTAAAGTATCAAAAACATTAGCCCAGAGCATGGCTCTACCTAAGCCATCTTGTGTAAGTTCAGGGTCATTATTCTCTGGATTACTACGGTCTTTTTCTGCGTGTCTTATCAAGTAAAATGTTGTAATAACAGGGGCTTTTGTAGAAACGGGTGTTTTTGGATCTTTTTTACAAGCTATAAATACAGTTCCTAGCATTAACAGTATTAATAATTGCCATTTTGTATTGCGTTTTATATAAAGTAGCTCGTTCATTATCTGGTATTATTTGGTCTGTAGGTAGCAGTATTCCCATAACGCAAAATGTTAGGGTTTATTTTATGAGTATAAAGGTAACCCACGGTTCCTATTTTTTTAATTCGCCATTTACTAAATAGGTTAAATAAGTAGCGGTATTACTTAAGTATTTGCGGTCGTTAGCCATAGTAGCCATCGCTACCGCACCCTGTAACATGGTATACAGTTGCTTTGCAAATTGTAATGGGGGAACGGATAGCTTTATTTCTTGCTGATTGAGTCCGTTTTCTAGAACCAAGGCTATTTTACCCTCTAACTCTTTTATGGTTTCTTTATTGGCAGCTGCTAGTAAATCATTATTATGTTTTGCATCCACCCCTGTATTCAAAATGGGACAACCACCTAGTTCAGCTGTAAATACGTCGTATTGTTTGTAAAAGCTCAAAAGGTTATTCAATTTTATTATTGCAGAACCTTCTACTGTTAATACTTCATCAAATTTGGTTAAAAGTATATTTTTATTGTATTCAAAAGCAGCAAGTGCTAAGGCTTCTTTGTTTTCAAAATTACCATAAATAGCACCCTTTGTTAATCCTGTAGCTTCGGTTAAATGGCTCATACTTGTGCCTACGTAACCATGTTTGCTAAAGATAGGTGCAACCGTTTCTATAATGTACTTTGTGGTACGTTCCGCTTTTGTGGTCATGATTTAAGTGCTTTTATTGCTAAGATACTATAAATACTGATAGGTATAAAAAAAGACCCCTTAATTTAGGGGTCTTAACACGCAAGTTTATAGGATTTTATTCTACCAACTCATTCTGATTTCTGAAGACCAACTCGTCATCAAACGCATCTAATAAGACAATGCTGTCTGCCTTAATAGTCCCTTTTAATAATTCCTTAGACAATCTATTTAATACTTCCTTTTGTACCAATCTTTTTATCGGTCTAGCGCCGTATTGTGGGTCATACCCTTTGTTGCTCAAATATTCTACAGCTTCTGCTGTAGCATCCAATATAATGTTTTGCTGATTTAATAAACGCTTTAACTGTTCTATTTGTAATTGAACAATAGCTTTAATGTTTTCTTTGCTCAGCGGTGTAAACATAATTATGTCGTCTATTCTATTCAGGAATTCTGGGCGAATTGATTTTTTTAATAATCCTAATACCTCTACCCGGGCAGCTTCTGTAGCACTATAGATATCGTTAGAATTTTCAAACTTTTCTTGAATAATATGGCTTCCCATATTACTTGTCATGATAATGATAGCATTCTTAAAATCGGCTACACGCCCTTTGTTGTCTGTTAATCGTCCCTCATCTAACACCTGTAAAAGGATATTAAAAGTATCTGGATGCGCTTTTTCTATCTCATCTAACAAGACTACTGAGTAAGGTCTTCTGCGTACCGCTTCTGTAAGTTGGCCGCCTTCATCATACCCAACATAACCTGGAGGAGCACCAACTAGTCTGCTAACAGAATGGCGTTCTTGGTATTCACTCATATCTATCCGGGTCATGGCATTTTCATCATCAAACAGATAAGAAGCCAATGTTTTTGCCAATTCGGTTTTACCAACACCAGTTGTTCCTAAAAATAAGAAAGAACCAATGGGTTTTCTCGCATCTTGCAACCCAGCTCTGCTTCTACGTATGGCATCAGAAACGGCTTCTATAGCTTCTTCTTGGCCTACTACACGCTTGTGAAGTACGGCTTCTAGCTGTAAAAGTTTTTCTCTTTCGCTCTGTAACATTTTTGTAACCGGTATTCCGGTCCACTTGGCTACCACCTCTGCAATATCTTCATTGGTAACTTCTTCTTTTATCAGCGTGCTATTTTGCTGTTGTGCTTCTAAATCGGTTTGTAATTTTTCTAAAGCTGCTTGTGCCTCTTTAATCTTACCATAACGTAACTCTGCTACTTTACCATAATCACCATTACGCTCTGCACGCTCTGCATCTGCTTTGTAGTTTTCAATGTCCTGTTTTGTTTTTTGAATATTATCTACTACAGATTTTTCACTTTCCCATTGTGCAAATATTTCGTTTCGTTCTTCTTTTAAATTAGCTAATTCTAGATTTAAAGATTTTAGTTTGCTTTCATCATTTTCTCTCTTAATAGCTTCAATCTCTATTTCTAGCTGCATAATTTTACGGTCTAGAACGTCTAACTCTTCTGGTTTAGAATTGATTTCCATTCGTAATTTAGAAGCCGCCTCATCCATCAAATCAATGGCCTTATCTGGTAAAAAACGATTGGTAATGTAGCGTTGCGAAAGTTCTACTGCCGCTATCACGGCTTCGTCTTTAATGCGTACCTTATGGTGTGCTTCATACTTTTCTTTAATACCTCTTAAGATAGAAATAGCACTTTCTGTATCTGGTTCATCTACTACTACTTTTTGAAAACGCCTTTCTAAGGCTTTGTCTTTTTCAAAATACTTTTGATATTCATCTAAAGTTGTGGCGCCAATCGCTCTTAATTCGCCACGCGCCAAAGCTGGTTTTAAAATATTTGCAGCATCCATGGCACCTTGCCCTCCGCCGGCACCTACAAGGGTATGAATCTCATCTATGAAAAGGACTATATTGCCATCAGAAGAGGTAACTTCTTTGATAACCGCTTTTAATCGTTCTTCAAACTCGCCTTTATATTTTGCCCCAGCAATTAATGCCCCCATATCTAAGGAATACAGTACCTTGTCTTTTAAATTTTCAGGAACATCTCCTTGTACAATTCTATGCGCCAAACCTTCTGCAATAGCTGTTTTACCTACGCCAGGTTCGCCTACTAACATTGGATTGTTTTTGGTTCTACGAGAAAGGATTTGCAACACCCTTCTAATTTCTTCGTCTCTCCCAATAACTGGGTCTAATTTTCCTGAATCTGCTAATTTGTTTAAGTTTTTTGCAAATTTTTCTAGTGAATTATAGGTTTCTTCTGCACTTTGAGAAGTAACATTGCCGCCTTTACGTAATTCATTAATGGCTGCCTTTAAATCCTTTTCTGTGATTCCGTTATCTTTAAGTATTTGCGCAATTTTACTTTTAGATTTAAAGATGGCTAAAAGAAGATGCTCAACAGAAACATATTCGTCTCCCATGGTTTTAGCTTGTATGCTAGCCTCATTGAGTGTTTTGCCAGCCTCTCTAGAAAGGACAATGTCTGCACCACTAACCTTAGCAAATGTTTGTAGTTCTTTTTCTATTACTTGATTAATCAAGTTAATATTTGCATTCAATTTTTTTAGGATAAAAGGGAGTACGTTTTCATCTACTACCGTTATCGCTTTATAAATATGCTCATTTTCTATCTGTTGGTGCCCCATCTCTTGCGCTATTTGCTGCGACTGTTGTATGGCCTCCTGTGATTTTATAGTATAATTATTGAAATTCATTTTACTGTTTTTCTGTTCTACAGTCAAATAGAATACCAACTTAAAAACAGTGCCAATATGGCGTTAGTTTATGGAGTTTTGTGCGACAAATTGACGGTTTCAAAAGTGAAATAGAATAACGTAACTTTGTAGTATGGGATTATTTAATAAGATATTTGGTGGTTCTACAGATGAATCTAATGCTAGTGGTATTCCTTGGATTCCATTAGAAAATGAGGACCAACTAAACATTATAACGGAGCAATCTAAATTAAGGACACAAGTGCTTTTTAAACACTCTACCACTTGTGGTATCAGTAGGATGGTGTTAAATATGTTTACATCTAATTTTGATGTTCCAGAAGGAGAAATGGACATGTACTTTTTAGATTTGCATGCCTACAGAAATGTATCTAACAAAATTGCAGAAGTGTTTCAAGTAGTGCACCAATCGCCACAATTAATTATTGTAAAAGACGGCAAAGTGGTTTTTCATACTTCTCACGGCGCAATATCAGACGTAGATTTAAAGCAGTACCAATAAAAATCCCCAACATAGTTGGGGTGTATTTGGTTTTAGTTAAAGCGATGTTTTTTAACAATCTCTTTTAACCCTTGTTTTAAATCTTCACCTGCATCATATACCATTTGTTCGTTGCTAGGAAATGGAACAGACTTAACCGCTAATAATTGAATAAGGTCTTCTTCTAAGGCTCTTTTATCGCCGCGGTGATTGGCATAAAC
Source organism: Croceivirga sp. JEA036 (assembly GCF_011882165.1). Lineage (NCBI taxonomy): Bacteria > Pseudomonadati > Bacteroidota > Flavobacteriia > Flavobacteriales > Flavobacteriaceae > Croceivirga > Croceivirga sp. JEA036. The sequence goes on along the minus strand of NZ_JAATON010000001.1, from coordinate 1,091,416 downwards.
ATGCTCAAACACAAAGCCACTGCTTAAAGGATATGAGTTGATAACCTGATTGCTTTTTAAATCTGTAAAACTAACTTTAGCACCAATCTCTGCAGACTTGGTTTGGGTAAAACGATAAAATTCACATCTAACTGTTTTAAACTTATTCACTTTAATATCATTACCTAAACTATCTTTAGCTACATTCCCATTTTTATCCAAAACATAGTCAAAGCCATCTTTAACCACTTTTTCTTTTACTAGCTGTTTTTCTGTTACCTGCTCGGGTGAAACAAATATGTTTGTAAAATCTAAAGCCATTTCATAATCATAATGCAAATTTTGTATTGGGTTGGCATGGTATTGTGTCCAAAAATCATTAATCCCATAGGTGTTAAAATCTAGTAGTGCATCTTCTAAACGTTCTGGTATAATTTGCTCCGTAGCATTATAGAGTGCTACTCTTATATAATCTTGGCCTTTAACCCTTGCTTCTTCCATCTTAATAGCAGCATCTTTGTAGCCGGGGTTAATCTTTAATAAATAATCAAAGTCTGCATAAGCCTCTCTAAATTCTTGCTTATTAATAGCGTTTTTACTCAAGGCTATGGCATTATTATACAAGTAATTAGATAAGTCTTCTTTGGTACTTACAATAGCACTGTCAAAGTCTTTAAATTTGAATTTTGCATTTCTGTCTTGCTCGTAAACCGGTAATGGCAATAAGGGTTTAATCTGATTCTGTAGATTTCTGAGCGAAGTATAGCTGTTGTAAATCTTTTCTAGATGTGCAGGATTGCCATCTTGTCTCCAAAAATTAATTTTATCAAGTTCACGTTGTTGATGTTTTTCAAAGGCCTCCTCCAGTAACAGCACATACTTCTGGTGTCCTTTTTTGGTCTTATTATCTCTAAGATTTTTGATAGCCTTGTTCATGGCCAAGTTGTATTGACCACTATTTAATGCTTCTTGAGTTTTCTTTACACCGCTACATGCAATTAGGGTGATTGATATTACAAAGAGTAAAAGTTTTTTCATGGTCTTTGATTTTAAGGTTGATTTAAACATTTTCAACTAACGTGCCAAAATTGGTTTATAGGGTAGAACGTTTGTACGGTAGTCCTAGTATAATTTTAAGTCTAAAGCTAGTGCTTAGCCCCAATAGGAGCTGTTAACAACTTGATTAATTTTGGTGATAAAATAGACTTAAAAACAGTAGCGTAGCTTGCTAATTATGAATGGCTATTTGTATTTTTGAAGCCTTAATCCAACATACGTAAAATGCAAAGAGACGAAAGGATTTTTGATCTTATTCAAGAGGAAAAACAAAGACAGCTAAGAGGTATAGAGTTGATAGCCTCTGAAAACTTTACGAGTCCGCAAGTAATGGAAGCTGCAGGTTCTGTACTAACCAATAAGTATGCAGAAGGTTATCCAGGCAAACGTTACTACGGCGGTTGTGAGGTTGTAGACCAAGTAGAGCAGTTGGCAATAGATAGAGCAAAAGAGTTGTTTGGGGCAGTTTATGCCAATGTGCAGCCACATTCGGGTTCCCAAGCAAACGCATCAGTATACCATGCTTGTTTGCAGGCGGGAGATAAAATTTTAGGGTTTGACCTTTCTCATGGTGGTCATTTAACCCATGGTTCTCCTGTTAACTTTTCTGGTAAACTATACAACCCTGTTTTTTATGGGGTAGATAGAGAAACCGGAATGTTGGATTATGATAAGATTCAGGAAATAGCTGAGAAAGAGCAACCAAAACTTATAATTGCGGGAGCTTCTGCTTATTCTAGAGATATAGACTTTAAACGTTTTAGAGAAATTGCAGATAGTGTTAATGCTATTTTATTAGCAGATATTTCTCACCCCTCTGGGTTAATTGCTAAAGGAATTTTAAATGACCCTATTCCACATTGCCACATTGTAACTACTACTACGCATAAAACTTTAAGAGGGCCAAGAGGTGGTTTAATTATGATGGGTGAGAATTTTGAAAATCCTTTTGGTATTAAACTGAAGAATGGAAATTTAAGGAAAATGTCTGGTTTGTTAGATTTAGCTGTGTTCCCTGGGAACCAAGGAGGGCCTCTGGAACATATTATTGCAGCGAAGGCTGTAGCTTTTGGAGAAGCATTAACAGACGACTTTTTGCACTACATGATACAGGTTAAGAAAAACGCAGAAGCTATGGCAAAAGCATTTGTAGCGCTAGATTATAAAGTAATTTCTGGCGGTACAGATAACCATATGATGTTGATTGACCTTAGGAACAAAGGGATTACGGGTAAGGAAGCTGAAGAGGTTTTGGGTAAAGCAGATATCACAGCCAATAAAAATATGGTTCCTTTTGATGACCAATCTCCATTTATCACCTCGGGAATTCGTTTTGGAACTCCAGCAATTACAACTAGAGGACTTAAAGAAGGGGATATGGAGACGGTAGTAGGTTATATAGATGAAATCGTTAAGAACTCTGGCAATGAAAGCTTGCTTTCTTCTATTAAGGATAAGGTCAACGAATTTATGGGTCCTAGACCACTATTCAATGCCTAACTAAAATAAATTTAAATACGGATTGTTACTACTCTTCTAAAAGGTAACAATCCGTATTTTTCATAAATACTTTACGTTGCACGTCAAAAATCTCTATTTCATCATTTGAGGGAAAATAGAGTCCCCAATGGTCTAGGTAGTCCATAAAGGGTTTTATCTTAAGAGTAGTTTCACTGCTCTTTTCATTAATAGTATCTTCATAGATAGTTGTAAATATTTCATAAGGCATTTCTGTTAGGCCCTTGGTTATATTAACGTAGTTTAAACTTAAATTTTCTAATATTTCTTTAAGATTGTCTTCTATAGAAATACGCTCAATACAATTAATTATTAAGGAAGTATCCGTGAAAGAAAAGATGAGTTCGTCCACAGTTATTTTTCCATCATTTAAATAATTTAACTGTTCAAGTTCTTTTTTAAGGATAGATATATTTTTGTTTTCTACCGCATTTAAGTTACCCCAGTTATAATTAGTTAGTTGAAAAAGGGCAATATGCAGGGCATAATTACAATCTATATGCAGGGAAAGATTAAATCTGTTATTGGGAGTAGGGCTTAAACGTAAAGCCACTTTTGCTATAAAATCTTTCTCTAGGACTTTTGCAAATTTACTAAGTCCTTTAACACCATACTTTTGGCGGTACAGTTTGCATATACTTTTGTTAACCATCTTAGCCATAGTTTTTTGATTGTTTACCTAAAGTACTCAGAAAAATAATTTCTGGACTAGGTTTGAACCCTAAAAAAACTATGGAATTAGCAAATTTTAACATTTTTATCGTTAAAATTCGGTTAAAAAATTGGTTTTAAAGTGAATTGCAACATTTTAAGCTGAAATGCAAAATATAAGGATTGAAGTGTAAATTAGATGAAACCTCTGTTTTTAGCAGCCAGTATAAGTGCTAAATCGTTTTCTTTTTCAGTTCCAAATAGGGTTTTTAAATGTCGTTTTCTGTTTTCAATAGAAGACGAAGACAACTTTATAAACTGCTCCAAATCCTTTGTTTTTGTACCTACAGAAAGGTGGTAAAGTATTTTTTTATCGTTTTCGTCTAAGCTAATATCATTGGCCATCTTTTTACGGATAGCAGATAAGGCTTTTGGTGAGTAATATGGAGGATGATTTAATACCGTTTTAACCGCTTGTTCCAAAGTTTTAGGGTCAATATCTGTTTTAACCATATAACCATCAGGGTCAACAGATTTAAGAATACTATTTATACGGTAGTTGTCACTAAAACTAGACATAAAAATTATTCTACTATCTGGCACTAGATTACGAGCTAAAATCCCTAAATCCTCACCGTTGGCGGGTTGGTTTTCATTAGGAGGGTACAATTGTATATCTAAAAAAATAATATTGTAGGGAAGGCCCTTTGCACTTTCTTCTATTTTACTTTTACCAGCATCAAAATTATTAGCAGTGTCTACAATTATAGTATAATCATCAAAAACAATACGTTCCAAGATGAATTTATAGCCTAACATCGTCATTTCATGGTCATCTATGGCTAGTATTCTAAGGGTTTTCATAAGCTATTTCTTACTAGAGTCTATAAAACTAAAACGTTAAAGTTAGTACTTTTCTTGTTTTTAGTATACTAGGTTTGTAGGAATATCTAACTTTATTTTTGTTCCTTTACCAGGCGCACTTTTTACAAATACTTTTCCGTTCAGTTTTGCTATTCTAGAATTAATATTTTTTAAACCAATACCTTTTCTTTCCTTATTAGGATCAAACCCCAAACCGTTATCTTCTATTAAAACTTCTAAGCGATCTTCTTCTTTAACAAATGTAATTTCTGCTTTCTCCGCTTGAGCATGTTTTATGCTGTTTTGTAGGCTTTCTTGGATAATACGATAGATATTAATTTTTAATTCTCCAGGTAACACATCCCAATTAAAGTTAATATCATAATTAAAGCATACATTAATACGGGAAGATTCTGACACCTGTGATATGTAATTTTCTATCGTAGACACAAAATTTCCAAGTTTAGTGTGGCTAGCAGCATTTAGCTCATGAGAAACGGTTCTAATTTCTTCTTCGCATTGCTGCAATTTTAGAATTAATTCGTCTCGGTGTGCTATAGAGGCTTCATCAGTACGGTTGTTAAGACCGCTGAGCAGTAATCTAATGCCTAGCATTTCTCCTAGAATACCATCATGCAGCTCTTGTGATATTCGTCGTTGGGCCTCTTTTTTACCTTCTTCTAATTTTCCCTGTTGGGAAAGCATCAGGTCATATATTTCCTCATTTTTCTCTTGCTGCCTTTGATTAAATCTAAGTTTTTGGTTGTTAATACGTTGTATTATGATGATGAATAAACCAAAGCCCAGAACAAGTGTTGCTATACCAATCTTAGTATACAGTTCATTTTTCTTAGATAGTGTTAGGTTTTCATCTAAAATTTGGTCTGTCTCTAACTGAATACGCGCAAACTTGTCTCTAATTCTGCGTTCTTCTTGTTGCAATCGGTGGTTAAGATTAAAATAATCTTCGGCATGCTTAGCACTATTTTTATCATCGATTATAGTTAGTAATTGCAAAGTACTTAGTAAGCGGTCTCTATTTTCAGTTTCTAACGCTACATTTTTAGAGGTATAAGCATATTCTATAGCTTTTGCTTTATCTTTCTTGGCTAAAATATCAGCTAAAAAGTAGTAGTTACGCGCATAATCGTAAGTGTAATTAATGCTATCTAATAATTGGTTGGATTGTTTAATAACTTTGACAAGACTATCATTGAAAACTGATTTCTCTTTGTAGCTTGCGTATGCATAGCTAGATAGCGCTTTGGCGTAAAGCTTAGGCCGAATTGTTTTTAAAGACTCGCTTGCTAATAGCGAATTGAAAATTTTTTTAGCTTCGGAATAATTTTCGCTTCTCAAATAGGTACTCCCTATATTATTTTGATTGATATATTGGTAAGAATCTTGTCTTTTTGGATCTGTGTATTTAATATATTTTTTGGCTTGATTATGATAATTTACTGCTTCGTCATAATTATCTAAACCATTTTGGATTATACCAAGTAAGGTGTAACCGGGAAAAAGCTTGTCCTTTAATCCATTTTCTTCTGCATAGGTGATTACTTGCGTTGCCTCTTTTTCTGCTCCAGCATAATCTTTATTGCGTTCCTTAATAGAGCCCATATAATACAGGGCTACAAGGGGCTTGTCTATTTCTGATGTTTTTAATTTGGCTTGCAGGTATGCATTATATGCTTCTCTAAAATGATAGTACGCACTATCTACCTGTTTGTTAAAATAATACTGACCAAATTTAATATGTGCATCTCCTTTGCCTACATAATCCTTAGTTTGGTTCGCTAACGTAATATATTCTTCTTGTAGTTTTTTAAAACGAGAAGTGTCATTAAAAGAATGGTAGGTGCTGCTTATTTGATTTAAGTTCTTGAGTCTAATTTTTAAGCTTTTTTCTTTTTTAGCTTGCGAGTAGGCTTTTTCTAATAATGCTTTCCGTTCTTTAAGGGGTAGTGTTGTGCTGTCTTTTGCCCAAATGACGATATTGTAAATGCTATCCTTGTCTTGGGGTTTGATGTTCGTTTTTGTTTCTTTATCATTGGTGCAACCAATTATAAGAAACAAAAGGGGGAGCAAAAGAGACATGCTTCCTTGTACAAATTTAGTGCTATAGTTCATGGAAAGTGCCTTACCTACAAGGTAAAAAAAAACCCTAAATAAATTTTATTTAGGGCCAAAGTTAATGTTTTGTATTTTTAATCTGACAGGAGGTTACTTCATTCTTCCAAAATTCAGAAAGTTGCCTGTTACAGAATTAGTCCTCTATTTCTGGTAAGTCATCACCATCTGGGGAGTCTAAGTCCTCAATCTCAGGTAAATCGTCTCCGTCTGGGGAGTCAAGGTCTTCTATTTCTGGTAAATCGTCGCCATCTGGAGAATCGGTTTCTATTTCTGGCAAATCGTCTCCGTCTGGGGAATCAATGTAAACTTTTTCTTCATTAGCAACGCTATCGTTATCACAGGCAACAAAACCTAAAGTTAAAAGAGCTAATAAAAAAAGACTAAGTAAATTTTTCATGTTAAAAGATTTTAGATTGGATTTTTGATTTAATTACACTCCAAAACTAATGGCGCTGGGTAAGAAAATTCCTATTTAAAATCGATACCTAGTAGGCTGCACCTATCTGTGAGTATTTGACAGGTGTTTTAAAGAATTTGGTTAACTAAGGGTATTTATTGCGTTTTTGGATAGAATAGCTTTTAAATCATCTATCTTTTTGCGGTAACTTCTAGAAAAAGGCAGTTTTTCTTCGCTATTTTTTAATAGACACGTATTTTTTCCAAAATTGATTCTAGAAACGTAGTTAGTATTTAATATGTAGCTCTGGTGAATACGTATAAAGTTATTGGGTAATTTGTTTTCAAAGGTTTTAAGGGTTTTAAAGGCGCTAACCACTTTTCCGTTTTTAAGGTAGAAATCTGTACTGTTATTATCTGCTTTTAGATAAAGGATTTCATTTGTGTCTAAATAATGAAAATCCTTATAGGAACTTAGGCATAGGGTTGGAGCCACTTTTTCTACAGGATGCTGTTTTCTTAGTTTGTAGACTGTTTTTCTAACCTCAAAAGCAGTATATGGTAAAAGCCAATAATCGTAAAAACCGTTTTTTAATGCTTGGAAGGCATGTTGCTCTGTTTTAGAAGCCCCAATAATTATAGGGGTTTTATCCATGTATTTAAGTAATTCAGTACATAGATTAAAGCAAGAATCTGTTTGATAATCAAGATTTAGAATTAAAATTTCTGGATTGGTTTTTAGTACTAAATCTAGTGTTTCTTCAAAGTTGTCTCCAGTCCCAAAATGTTGAAAATCTGCATACTCGTGCAGCAACAGTTGCAATTGTACAGCTGTTGAGGTAGCAGAGTCCATTATGACGTAGCCATACCTCATGGTCAAGTAGCTTATTTACAGCAAGGTAGGCACAAATATCTAGTTTGTATTACAGTTTTACCTTAAAAATAGTAGGGTTTTCCTACAAATAATTAAGTTTTTTCTATGGTAGTAGTTCTTTTGCTCCCAAATCTGGAGAAGTCATTCTATCAACCCCGTGAATGTCTTTTGGGAAATCTGCCGAAATATTTGGGTCACCGATATCCAAGGTTTCAGAACCTGACTGTGGCCAGAACAATAATTTGTTGGGGTTAAGGTAGGTTAGGGCAGGATTGAGGATTGGGTTTATAAAATATTCAGATGCTTCTATAGAGATATCTGGGGTTAAGTCCAAAGTTGTCGTTTTTAAACTGGTATGGTTAAAACGTAATTCTTGTATGGTACTTATATCTATACTCAATGCTATTTCAGAAAAAGTACTTCCATCAATTATACTATTTTCCATTACTAAGGAAAGTGGATAGCTGCCTCCGTTCTCCGTAGCATGAATAAAAAATGCTGGCTGGGTTCTAAATCCTTCATTCCAATAATTAGCAAGCGTGCAATGCGTAAATGAATAAAATCCTCCTTTCTGCAGTAAAACCGAATTGTTGCCGGCACTACCAAAAACTGAATTCACAGCGGTAAAACTTCCGCCTTGGCTCATCATATTAACTATACTGGAGTTGTGTATTTGGCAATTATTCAATTGTATGTTGGGAGCGTCATCATTAGGATCGCCTTTAATCTGTATGCCTATTTGAGCGTTTTTAATGGTTAAATGATGTAGGGAATTGTTAATGCTATTTGCCTCAAAGATAATACCACCCCATTGGCCTGCTACATGAGCAAATTCTGGTTCTAGGCGGTCACCCTCAAAAATAACTTCATTTTCTAACTGGTTTATGTCTTCGCTTAAAACTCCATTTACATTTAATTGAGAATTGGAGCTAATGTATATGCCCGAATTAGAATGAAAATGCACACGACTACCTGCAGCAACGTTAAGTTGTTTATTTTCTGGAACAATAGCATACCCATAAACCACATAGGGTTGCGTGTTTACGAATTCTAATTGGTCATCTTTTAAAACAAAACCCTCTACCTGGATTGGGTTGCCATCTATATCTTGGCCAATTTGAATGGTTTTCTTACGTGATGTACCATCTGCATAAATGAAATTTGCTTGTTTAACAAGAGTGATAAGTGGAACTTCTTGGTAATTATCTTCTTGGCCTAATTGTAACACGTCTGTATACAAAAACTCGTTTTCATTGACGTCAGTTACGGTAGTCTCTATAAATATAAAAAGGCTGTCTTTGGCTAAAAGTGGAACATCTGTAAAAGAATTTCCTGCATTCCCATTTACATTTAATCTGTATTGACTTTGCTCACCATTTTTAAGCGTTACTGTGGGTATGCGTATATCTGTACTACTTGTATTATATACTGTAAGGCTATAGGTGCTACTACTGATACCTTTAAAAACAGTATCTAAAAAAACAGTGTCTTTAGAAAAGGAAAGCTGTCCAACGCTTGGTTCATAATCAAAATCTTCTCTGCAGGACCAAGAAAAGAGAAGAACTAAACCTATGATACTTAAAAACCAAGCCTTTTTCATACTAAACAAACATATTTGCAATATGTTCCGGAACTCTTTTTGGTCTAGCATTTTCTGGTTGCAATAAGCACCATTCTGTTTCTGCTGTTATTAGAGTTTTACCCGTTACTTTATTTTTAATTTCTACTTGTCTAATTGATAATGGTCCTCGCCAGCTTTTTATGTGTGTTGTAAGTTCTAAGGTGTCTTGTAGTAATGCAGAAGCGTGGTAGGTAATATCATGGTGGCGTACCACCCAGATGTAGAGTTCCAATTCTTCTGTAGGGACGGTTTTTTGCCAATGTTCTTTAGAAATATCTTGAATCCATTCTATGTACCTTATATTGTTAACATGGTCTAAATCGTCTAGGTCGGTTTCCTTAACTGTAATGGTCTTTGTATAGCTTTTCATTGCTATTTTTTCTTAATTTTTACTTCAAATAACTTATTCCAGCGTTTTCCCGTAACAAAGAATGTGCCTCTCTCAGGATGGTAAGCTACGCCATTTAATACATCTAACTTGCTATGTTGTTTTACTCTGTTTTTTAGACCACTAAAATTGATTACTCCTTCTATGGCACCACTATTGGCATCAATAATCATCATGCTTGGCTTTTGCCATACATTGGCGTAAATTTTTCCATCTACATATTCTAATTCATTAGTTTTATTGAATACAGAGCGATTGGTTACAGTTTGTATGTATTCCTTTTCGGTTAAACTGTCTGGGTCTAGCTTCCATATTTTTTCGGTACCATCGCTTTTGTAAATTGAAGTTCCGTCATTACAGAGTCCCCAACCTTCTTTACTGTTACCATAGGTAAAAGAACCAGTTTTTTCAAGGCTTGTAGCATCATAAACAAAGCCAAGTCCGGACTGCCATGTAAGTAGGTATACCTTATTGTTAAGAATGGTAATGCCTTCTCCAAATAGTGTATCGTCTAGAGCAACTTCTTGTAAAATTTCTCCTGTTTCAAAATTTACTTTACGTAAGGACGATTCTCCTTTTATTCCAGTGCTTTCATAAAGTACACCATCATAAAACTCTAACCCTTGTGTAAAGGCTTTAATATCATGCGGAAATGTGTTAATAACTTCATAGGTGTAAATATCAGGTGCATCCTCAGCTAAAACTTTGATGTCTTTAGTGATTTCTGCTGTCTTATCACCATAAGAAACTGTAGCCTTTAACACTTTAGAACCTAATTTTTTTGGGTTAAAAACCACTTTTCCATTAGTAACAGGGAGGGATTCGCCATCTAGGGAATACGAAATGCTGGTTACTTCAGTGTCTTTTTTATTGTTCAAGGCTATGCCTACTTGTGCTCCTTTTGTAAACGTCTTTTGGTTGCCTTCTAGCTGAATACCAAACAAGTCCGTAGCTTTAGAAGAGCTACTACAACTTGTCATAACCAAAAAAAATAAGCTTAAAATAAAAGATAAAATTCTCACAATCTATAGTTTATAAAATCTAAAGCAAATTACTGTTAACAAACGATTGTGGCAAATTTAAAAGATTGTATATTTGCACCCGGCAAGTCCTACACGACCAGCTCCTGCAGAATCCCCCAGGGTGGGAACGCAGCAAGGGTATGCGGTCGTAGCGGTGCGATGTAGGTAGCTTGCCTTTTTTTGTACCCAAAAGTTAGGTACTTTTCACCTAATAATTAAGCGTTTTTACATGGAACAAAAAATTGTACTAATTACCGGAGGTTCTTCTGGAATTGGCAAAGCAACCGGACAATTTCTTACCCAAAAAGGTTTTAAAGTTTACGGCACTACAAGAAGTTTAGGAAAATATGTAGATTTTAGGGAGTTTGAGTTGGTTGAACTAGATGTGACCAAAGAGGAAACTATTAGTACTGCAATCAATCACATCGTCACGCAGTCTGGTAAAATAGATATTTTAATTAACAATGCGGGAGTCGGGATTACTGGACCAATAGAGGAAACGCCGATTGATGAAATTAATAAAGCTTTTGACACCAATTTTAACGGGCCAATACGGTTAATGCAGGCCGTTTTACCTGTTATGCGAAACCAACAAAGTGGTCTAATTATCAATATCACTTCTATAGCCGGTTATATGGGATTGCCTTTTAGAGGTGTGTATTCTGCTAGTAAAGGCGCGTTAGAACTGGTAACTGAGGCCATACGTATGGAAACAAAGGCATCGGGTATCAAAATTACCACTTTGGCACCAGGAGATTTTGCAACTAACATTGCAAACGGAAGATACCACGCTCCTGTGATTAAAGGTTCTACTTATGAAAAAACCTATGGCGATTCCCTGGCATTGATGAATGAGCACGTAGACCATGGCGGAGACCCTTTACTGGTAGCTAAAGCCATTTATAAAATAATAGATACTACCAATCCAAAGGTACACTATAGGGTAGGAGAATTTACGCAAAAAATTTCGCAAGTATTAAAGCGATTATTGCCAGATAAAGCCTTTGAAAAATTACTTTTAAAGCATTATAAATTGTAGTTTTACATAGAACTTAAAAAGCATTGGAAAATGAAATTTTTTATAGATACCGCTAATTTAGAGCAGATTAAAGAAGCACAGCAATTAGGCGTTTTGGATGGTGTTACCACTAATCCATCTTTAATGGCAAAAGAGGGTATTACAGGACAAGAAAATATTTTACAACATTATAAAGACATCTGCGCAATTACAGAAGGTCATGTATCTGCAGAGGTTATAGCTACAGATTTTGATGGCATGGTAAAGGAGGGTGAAGCTTTGGCAGCCTTGAATCCGCAAATTGTAGTAAAATTACCAATGATTGCAGATGGAGTAAAAGCTTGTAAGTATTTTTCTGATAAGGGGATAAAAACAAATGTAACTTTAGTTTTTTCTGCTGGTCAGGCTTTATTAGCAGCTAAGGCCGGAGCTACATATGTGTCTCCATTTATAGGTCGTCTAGATGATATATCTACAGATGGCCTTAACTTAATAGCGGAAATTAGACACATTTATGACAACTATGGTTTTGATACAGAAATTTTAGCAGCATCTGTTAGGCATACCATGCATGTTATAGATTGTGCTAAAATAGGCGCAGATGTAATGACAGGACCTTTATCTGCTATTACTGGTTTGTTAAAACATCCATTAACAGATATCGGTTTAGAAAAGTTTTTGGCGGATTACAAAAAAGGAAATAGCTAATTAATTTTAGCGTTGTAAATAAAAAATGCCCTTGGATTTCCAAGGGCATTTTTGTTTTAAATACTATAAAGGATGTTTATTCTATGGCAACTGGTTGATAAATGTTAGAAAAACCATTGACCACTTTAGCGTCTTTTGCCAAAATGCATTTGTTTAAATTATCTACTATCAATTTTTTTTGAGCCATTTCAAAATCAGATGCCCAGTATTGATTTTTAGTATTCATGTTTTTTTCTGCCATCAACTTTTGCCATTCATCATTACCTGTTTTAAGGTTGATGCCTATAAATTGAATGTCTGGATATTCTTGCTCTAACTTATTTATCCTATTGGTCGCATTTCTAAAATGTCTTTTACGGTCTGCCGTCCAAAAATAAAAAACTGTTTTGCGGTCTTTTGCTAATTCTGAAAGTGTTTTGGGGATGCCTTGTACACATTGCACCGTTAATTCTGGCAATGTGTTTTCTGCTTGTAAAGATTTTATGTTGCCATATAAATCGTTTATTTCTGTAACGTAGGCAGGATTGGTACAAAGCTCTTCAAATTCTCTTATGAAATCACGACAAGATTCACTCGCTTCATGTTCCTTTAAGAGGTAATCCATTGCAATATTTCTAAAAAGATTATTGCGCAATTTTTCCTCAACCACAATACTATCTATAATGGATAGTTTATGTTTATTGTGGTGCAGGCGTGTTAAAGTAGTCGTTTCGGCACCTTCTTCCGTGGCACATTCTTTATGACAAGCCATATAAGAAAGGTTTCCAAAATGAAATTTTAGAAAATCATAATAAGGTCTAAAATAGGATAACTCCTCATTATTAAGGTCTAAAGTTTTTCGGTAATCATAAAAATCATCACTTAAGTTATGAAGTGTATTTTCACCTGTGTATTTTTTATGATAAAAAGGATATTTCTCTTTATACAAATAACTATTATATAGCACGGCTGCTTTTGCCATTGCCATAGCTTTATCTGTTAAATTAGCATTGTTGACAGTTAATGTTTTTAACTCCGCTAACTTCATTTCTTTTAAAGAATCAATTTTTTTGCTAAAATCTGCAGGAGGTAAACTATAAAAACTGCGAACTAGTGGGTCTTCATCTTCATAGGTAAGAAACATCTCAATCATAAAGTTGTTCACCTCTTCATTACTTCCAGAAAACACCAAAGACTCATCAAAATAAGAAGGTGTAGCGTTCAATCTAATTAAAACGCTGTCGCCTTTTTCTAGATAAACATATTGGTACTGTGGAGCGTGATTAAAGTGATATAAACCTTCGTCTATGTTCTTTAATTTAAAAGCAAATCTATTGTTGGGGTCTAAAGCGGCGGAATCTACCACCTCATTATTCTTGTATAGTACAACGTGTTGGCTACTTGGATTGACAATCTCGCCAGCAAAAAAAACCAAATCTTTATCGGTTTTATCTTTCTTGCACGCAACGAGTCCCCATAAAAATAGTAGTGGTAGTAGTCTATTCATACAAACTTAGTCTAAGCAAATCTAACATTTAGAGGGTATTCCATGTTGTTAAGGAGCAGTTAAATGTTGTTAAACGGCAAAATTATTAGATTTAATACTTTGTTGTTTGCTTGTAAAGCCCGTTTAAATTTGGCTATTTTTGCAAAAAAATAAATAGAAATACATGCTATCAGTATCTAATTTATCTGTACAATTTGGTAAACGAGTACTTTTTGACGAGGTTAATGTTGCCTTTTTACAAGGGAACTGTTATGGTATTATTGGTGCCAATGGTGCTGGTAAATCTACCTTTCTAAAAGTACTATCAAAAAAAATAGACCCTACTTCTGGGCATGTACATTTAGAGCCTGGTAAACGTATGTCTATTCTTGAGCAAAATCATAATGCTTATGATGATTTCTCCGTATTAGAGGCCGTAGTTATAGGGAATAAGCCGTTGTATGAAATAAAGAAACAGATAGATGCGCTTTATGCAGATTACACAGATGAAAATGCTGATAAGATTGGAGAGTTGCAGGTGCAATTTGAAGAGATGAATGGATGGAATGCTGATAGTGATGCTGCAGCCTTGTTGTCCAATCTCGGTATCGCTGAAGATTTGCATTACACTGCTATGGGTGATATGGATGCTAAGCTTAAGGTTCGTGTCCTTTTAGCTCAAGCTTTGTTTGGGAATCCAGACGTGTTAATTATGGATGAGCCTACAAACGATTTGGATTACGATACCATCCACTGGTTAGAACACTTTTTAGCAAATTACGATAATACAGTTATCGTAGTTTCTCACGATAGGCACTTTTTAGATGCGGTTTGTACGCACATTGCAGATATAGATTTTGGCAAGATAAATTTGTTTAGTGGTAACTATACCTTCTGGTACGAAAGTAGTCAACTGGCTGCAAGACAACGTGCTCAGCAAAATAAGAAAGCAGAGGAGAAAGCAAAAGAATTACAAGAATTTATTCAGCGTTTTAGCGCTAATGTGGCTAAAAGTAAACAAGCTACTTCTCGTAAAAAGATGTTGGATAAATTGAAGGTAGAAGACATTAAACCTTCGAGTAGACGATATCCGGCCATTATTTTTGAGCGAGAGCGAGAGGCTGGTGACCAAATTTTAAACGTAGAAAACCTTTCTGCTGTTACAGAAGAAGGTGAAGTACTTTTTAGTAACGTCAATATTAACTTGGCAAAGGGGGATAAGGTTGCATTGATTTCTAAAGATTCTAGAGCAACTAGTGCATTTTACGAAATAGTTAACGGAAACCAAGCGGCTCGTGAGGGAGAATTTCAATGGGGAGTAACTACTACGCAGTCTTATTTGCCAGCAGATAACGAGGCTTATTTTGATGGCTCAATGAATTTGGTAGATTGGCTGCGTCAATATGCTAAAACCGATGAAGAAAAAGAGGAGGTGCATATTCGTGGTTTCTTAGGAAAAATGCTATTTAGTGGAGAAGAAGCCCTAAAAATGAGTAATGTTTTATCTGGGGGAGAAAAAGTGCGATGTATGCTTAGTAGAATGATGTTAATGCGTGCCAACGTTTTAATGTTAGACGAACCTACCAATCACTTAGATTTAGAAAGTATTACTGCCTTTAATAACTCTCTCAAAAATTTTAAAGGCACTGTTTTAATGACTACCCATGACCACGCTTTTGTGCAGTCTGTAGCTAATAGGATTATAGAAATTACACCTAATGGAGTTATTGATCGTTATTTAACTTTTGACGATTATATGTCTGACAAATCCATTAAAGAGCAAAGACAAAAAATGTATGCAGTCAATGCCTAATTTTATTAGGCATTGAAGTATTTACTATTCCAAATAAAAGGATTAAAGTTTTTGCCTAAAGCGAAACCATAAAACAAGGCTACTGAGGCAAGAGATTTAAACACAAAAAAGTATATTATCCAAAACTGACTCGCAGAGCTGGTTTTGGAGAATAAACCTTGTGGTAATAAAATTGTAGCTAATAAACTAATAGCTAATAGAACTAAGAGTAAGTTGCCAATACTTTTAAAGGGCCAAACCAGTATTTTTCTCAAGGGGTGTAAATCATTACCCCATTTGTGTATTAAGTAGTAATAATCATTGCCAAGAGGTACAAATAATAAAGGATCATCCTTGTCTTCTAGTTTAAATAATTTTGAGGGCGCCATAACTTTAAAGCCATCTAGTTTGGTTTGATGTTTCTTTTCTAACATTCGGATTTCTGAATGCGCCTCTTCTGGTAACTCTGGCTTAAAATATTTTAAATCCAAAAAGCGTAAACGATACGTTGTACAAATATGTTTAATGGTATTTATATGATATATTCGGTTAGTTTCTAAAGCATCAAAATTAAATTTGTTTGTGGCGACTTTGTGGTGTTTTAAAATAGCTTTAACCTCATTTATTACCTGCTTTTCTTTAATGGTTTTAGCCTGTCGCTGTTGCAATCGGTTCTGTAAATTGGTACGTGGTACATTCATTTTCTTTTTTTTAGCAATTACATCAAAATTACTGAATGAATTAAGACGATAAAAAAACTGTTTAATCTGTAAAAAGTTAAATAATTGTTAAATTCTATAAACGGCATGTTAGTATTGTGTGGATAAGTTTTAAAGAGTTAACTTACCGAAGAATTTTGCAGTTGGTCGATGATTTGGCCATAAAATAAACCAAACAAACCTAGCTTACTAATGAATGTCCCCCAGACAAAAACCTACTTTGTAGCCTTATTGTGCTGTTTTTCTCTATTTTTATCTGCTCAAAATCAAGGGCTTAGTGCTATTCCTGCCGGAATGTATTTTTCTGCTAAAAAAACAATTGCAGAAAAAACGGCTGATTCCGAACATTTTAGAACTTTATTTACGGCCTTAAAAGCAGCCGATTTAGAGGAAGTTTTAGATACGAACGGACCATTTACTTTTTTTGCTCCTTCTGAAGTAGCCTTCAACAAAATGAGCAAAATGGAGTTGTCAGAGTTGTTTAAAGAAGAAAATAAGTCTGATTTAAAAGAATTACTGACCTATCATTTGGTGGCCGGTAATTATTCTGCATCTAAAATTTTAAAGGCAATGTGCAGGGGAGGAGGGAAAGCTTCTTTCACTACTATACATGGCAATAAAATTATAGCTACAATGTCTGGGTTAGATATTGTGCTGACTGATGCTTTAGGAAACAAAGCTGTAATTACCAATGCAGATGCTACCCAGAGTAATGGCGTCATTCATCAAATAGACCAAGTGATACGTCCTTCTAAATAATAAGATTTTATATATGAATTATAAAAAAAGCTTTAGGGATTCCTAAAGCTTTTTATTGTTTGATGTTGTTTTGATTTATCTAAGACTAGCTCCGAGTTTATCCACAAAATTCTTTTCTAATTTAGCCATGATTTTATCAATCTGTTTATCGGTTAGCGTTTTCTTTTCATCCAATAATGTAAAACTAACTGCGTAAGACTTTTTGCCTTCTGGTAAATTCTTACCGGTATAAACATCAAAAAGACTTACTTCTTTTAAAAGTTTCCGTTCGGTTTCTAACGCCGTTGCATGTATATCCTTAAAACTAATAGACTGGTCTAGCAGTAAGGCAAAATCTCGTTTAACCTCAGGAAATCTAGCTATTTCTTTATAGATAATATTTTGTTGTTGTACTAAACGTAGGATACTATCCCAATGAATGTCGGCATAAAAAACTTCAGTTTTAATACCAACTTCTTTTAGTATTCTATTGTGTACAAGTCCAAAACTTACGACAGTTTCTTTCTTAACTTTTAAATCAATTCCTTCGCTTAACAAAGCGCTATAGGTAGGATTTTCTTTTAAGGTGTTAATACCTAATCGCTCTAAAACATTGGTAATTAATCCTTTTAGATAAAAGAAATCTCCTTTTCTATCGGTTTCTAACCAATTCCCTTCATTTTGGTTACCACTTAAATAAATTCCTAAATGATTTGCTTCTGCATATCCGTCCCCGGTTTTATTATAGGTCTTACCAAACTCAAACAATCTTAGATTGTTTTGTCTTCTATTTTGGTTGTATGCAATACTCTCTAATCCAGTAAACAGAAGTGATTGGCGTAATTTGGATAAATCATTACTCAATGGATTAAGTAAATACACCGCTTTTTCATCATCTGGTAGATTGGCATCGTTTTTTTGAGATTCTGGAACCAAGCTATTGGTCATTATTTCATAAAAACCTTTATCGGCTAATAAGTTACCAATTATATTTTGTAGACGGTGGTTATCAAATTTAGAAGTGCTAGCTACAGATGCGGTTATTTTTTCGCTGATATTAATATTATTGTAGCCGTATACTCGTAAAATTTCTTCTATAACATCTACCTCTCTTTCCACATCTGTCCGGTAAGATGGTATAGTTAATCCTAAACCAGCTTCAGTAACATTGTTTACTTTAATTTCTAAAGCTGTTAGAATGGATTTGATAGTGTCTTTTTTTAGTTCTTCACCAATGAGTTTATTTATTTTTTCAAAGGTTAAGAATACTTGGTGGTCTTCTTTCTTTACCGGATAAAGGTCTACAATCTCTGAGCAAATTTCACCACCTGCAATTTCCTTTATCAAAACAGCAGCACGCTTAAGTGCATATTTGGTAAAATTGATATCTATTCCGCGTTCAAAACGAAAAGAGGCATCTGTATTTAACCCATGTCTTTTTGCGGTTTTACGAACGGTAACTGGTTCAAAATAAGCACTTTCTAAAAATACAGTGGTAGTATGTTCTGTTACGCCAGAATGTAACCCTCCAAAAACTCCAGCAATACATAAGGGTTTTTCCGCATCGCAAATCATTAAATCATCTGCATGCAAGGTACGTTCTTCCCCATCTAAAGTAACAAATTTGGTACCTTCTTCTAAAGTTTTTACTTCAATCTTATTCCCTTTAATTTTACTGGCATCAAAAGCATGCAAGGGTTGTCCAAGTTCGTGTAGTACATAATTGGTGATGTCTACAATATTATTGATTGGGGCTAAGCCAATAGATTTTAATCTGTTTTTTAACCAATTAGGCGATTCTTGTACTAATACATTTTTTATAGTAACACCGCAATAACGTGGAGCTAGTTTACTATCTAGAACATCCACGTCTATTTTAATAGAACGCTCAGCTACATTAAAATTGCTAGTAGATGGCGTAATTAATTCTGCAAATACCTCTTTTTGTTCTAGCCCAGCCTTTAGATCTCGTGCTACGCCAAAATGACTCATTGCATCTGAGCGGTTTGGAGTAAGACCTATTTCAAAAACTTCATCAGTTTCAATCTCAAATATTTCGGCACAGGCTGTTCCAGGCAGTAAATCTTCATCTAAAACCATAATACCTTCATGGCTTTTGCCCAGACCTAATTCGTCCTCAGCGCAAATCATACCATGGCTTTCTTCACCTCTTATTTTACCTTTTTTTATGGTCCAAGCTTCTCCTTCTGGTGTATATAAAGTAGTGCCGATAGTAGCAACAGGTACTTTTTGACCAGCGGCAACGTTGGGAGCGCCACACACAATCTGTACGGGCTCCTCTTGTCCAATATTTACAGTGGTTACTTTTAAGCGGTCTGCATTGGGGTGTTGCTCACAAGTAAGTACATGGCCAATAACAACGCCTGCTAAGCTGCCTTTAACAGACTCAAATTTAGAAATGCCTTCTACTTCTAATCCCAAATCGGTTAATAATTCGCCTGTTTTATCGGCTTCCCAATCTAATTGTATAAACTGCTTTAACCAGTTGTAAGAAATCTTCATCTACCTATATTAAAGTCCGCAAATATAAAACATTGCCATGGTACATTCAATGGCATTTGTACTTACATTTTTTTGTAATGGGGCTAAGCATTACCTTTATTTTTTAAAATTTCACGAAAATTTAATTTTATGCTTAAGAAGATTGTTTTGTTGCTGTTATGTGTGGTATTCTTTGCTTGTAAAGAGACACCTAAGAAACCAAGTTTAAATACAGGTCCTTGGCGTGCGGTTATGGAAGTATCGGAAGGGCATGAATTGCCTTTTACTTTTATGCTGAAGCAGCAAGATAGTTCTTATGTAATGACAATTAGCAATGCTGATGAAAAACTTACCGTAGACGAAATCATGGTAAAAGGAGATAGCATAAGGATACAAATGCCTGTTTTTGAGGGGTACATCAATGCTACTTTTACAGAAAACCATATTGCAGGTAATTTTATAAAAGAAAGTTTAGGACGCTCTGTGCCTTTTGAGGCCAGCTATGGAGAAGCACCTAGATTTTCTGTTCAGCAAGACGCGAAGGCATCTGTATCTGGAATCTGGAAAGCAGAATTTGAGTACGATTTGCCTTCTGCATATATGGCAAAAGGTATTTTTTATCAGTCTGATGATAAGGTTACGGGGACCATTAGAACTACTACTGGAGATTACAGGTATTTAGAGGGTGTTATGGATGGAGATAGTTTAAAGCTTTCCACTTTTGATGGTGCTCATGTATTTTTGTTCTTGGCCAAAGTAGAGGATAATGTGCTTAATGGTAAATTTTACTCTGGCAAACATTATGTAGCAAATTTTAAGGGTAGTAGAGACGAGACTTATGAGCTCCCTGATGCTAACGAACTAACCTTTTTAAAGGAGGGGTATGAGACATTTGATTTCAGTTTCCCAGACGTGGACGGACAAATGGTAAGTCTTTCTGATGACCAATTTAAAGATAAGCCAGTATTGGTGCAGATTATGGGAACTTGGTGTCCTAATTGTCTGGATGAAACAAAGTTTTATGTAGAGTATTTGCAAAATAATCCTGATGCGGATGTAGAAATGGTGGCATTAGCTTTTGAATATGCAAGAACAGAGGAGAAGGCTTTTGAAGGAATAAAGCGGTTAAAAGAACGTGTGGGAGTAGACTACCCAATTTTATTAGCGCAAGTTGGTACATCTGCCAAAGACAAGGCTAATGAAAAATTACCGATGTTAAATCATGTTCTCTCATATCCAACCACTATTTATATAGATAAAAAAGGTGCGGTAAGAAAAATACATACTGGGTTCAATGGCCCTGCAACTGGGGAGAAATATGAAGAATTTAAAAAGGAATTTGATAAAACAATAAAAGAACTACTTAATGAGTAGTTCTTTTATAATGTTAAGCTTGCAGTAAAGTTTAGATAATTGTAGACCTTCCTAGATTAATATTTTCATTATTCATATTAAACTGGTCGTCATTATCTACAATGTGGTTGGCAATAAAATCCCCTATGTGGCTTGTTCCATAGGTACTATTGGCATCTAAATCTTTGGTAACAATACCAAGATTTATGGCTTTATTTACCGCTTCTCTTATGGCCATAGCTTCCTCAAACATTTTAAAATATTCTAATAACATGGCAGCAGCCAAAATAGCGGCTATAGGATTGGCAATATTCTTATCCTTTTGTTCTGGATATGCACCATGTAAAGGATGAAATAGTCCATTATTATCCCCGATAGCTGCAGAGGCTAAAGTATTAGTAATACCACTTATTACGCCACCTTCATCAGCAATAATATCACCAAACATATTCTCAGTTAGTAATACATCAAAAACATTTGGATTACTAACTAATTCCGTGGCTGCATGATCTACAAACATGTATTCCAACTTAACATCTGGATAGCTCTGAGCAATTGTACCAACCACTTTTCGCCATAATTTAGAAGATTCTAAAACATTAGCTTTATCAATAAGAGTAACCTTGTTTTTTCTGTTTTTTGCAGCTTTAAATGCTAAGTGAGCAATTTTACTTATTTCTTTTTCTGTATACTCACAAACATCAGAGGCTTTTGTGCCTTCTGCGTTCATATTTTTTTCTCCAAAATAGATACCCCCTGTGAGTTCTCTATATACAATAAAATCGGTTCCCTTAATAATTTCTGGTTTTAAAGGGGATTTATTTACAAGCGACGGAAAAATTTTAACTGGTCGTAAGTCGGCATATAAATCTAATGCTTTACGGAGTTGTATTAAACCATGTTCCGGTCTTACCTGAGCAACAGGATTGTTGTTAAATTTTGGGTCGCCCACTGTACCAAAGAGTACGGCATCTGCATTTTGGCATATTTCTAAAGTTGTCTTAGGTAATGCACTCCCGTAGGTTTCTATGGCTTGCGCACCTACGATGGCGGGGGTAAATTTAAAATTATGATTGTAAATCTCCTCAATGGCCTCCAAACACTTTACCGCTTGTTGGGTAACTTCTGGTCCTACACCATCTCCGGCTAATAAGGCGATGTCTAAATTCATAAAGCTTTTATTTTAAATGGGGGGATTAAGCTAAACTTGTCATGTCTATGGCGCTAGTTTCCACAATTTCATGGATATCCGCATCCACAATTTCTTTTTTACGGTCTGCGTACTTTAAAAAGTTTTCATAAACCTTGTCTAATTGTACTTTAGTTAATTCATAACCAACGTTTTTTGCGCGGTAGGCCAAGGCAGCTCTACCACTACGAGCGGTAAGTACAATAGAAGATTGGCTAACGCCTACATCTGCGGGGTCAATAATTTCATAGGTTTCTCTATTTTTTATAACGCCATCTTGGTGTATGCCGGAGCTATGTGCAAAAGCATTTGTACCTACAATAGCTTTATTGGGTTGTACAGGCATTCCCATTTTTTGAGACACCATTAAACTAGTGTCATACAGCAACTTACTGTTAATATTAGTATCTAAGTGTAAGTCTGGATGTTGTCTCATAATCATTACTACCTCTTCTAAAGATGTGTTTCCTGCACGTTCTCCAATACCGTTTATAGTACATTCTATCTGGCGAGCACCGTTTATGGCGCCAGCAATAGAATTTGCAGTAGCCAAACCTAAATCGTTATGGCAATGACAGGATAAAATGGCTTTATCTATGTCCTTTACATTTTCTTTAAGGTATTTCATTTTGGCACCGTATTCATCTGGTAAACAGTAGCCTGTAGTATCCGGGATGTTTAGTACGGTTGCTCCGGCTTTAATTACAGCTTCGCATACTCTTGCTAAATATTCATTATCCGTTCTGCCAGCATCTTCTGCATAGAACTCCACATCTTCTACAAAAGTTTTTGCATATTTTACAGCAGCAACAGCTCTTTCTATAATGTCTTCTCGGTTAGATTTGAATTTATGGGTAATGTGGGAATCAGAGGTTCCTATTCCGGTGTGTATTCTAGGTCTTTTGGCAAATTTAAGGGCTTGGGCGGCAACTTCAATATCTTTTTGAACGGAACGGGTTAAACCACAGACCGTTGCATTTTTAACCAATTTGGCAATCTCTTCTACAGATTTAAAATCTCCAGGGCTAGATATGGGAAAACCTGCCTCTATAACATCCACACCCATCTCATCTAAGCGGCTTGCAATGACCAATTTTTGCTCCGTGTCTAATTTACAACCTGGAACTTGTTCGCCATCCCTTAGTGTTGTATCAAAAATATGTACCTTATCTTTACCCATAGTTTACGTAGATTTTATCTAATCCTTACGAATGTATTAATGCTGGGATTAAATAAATATCGTAAGCACTTTCTGTTACAATGTTTATCTAGTAATGGAGTATATTAAGTTATTATAAATCAGTTGTATAGATATAATTTTTTACGATGACAAGCACTGCTAAGGATACCTTGTTTATTTTGATTAAATCCCTTTCTAAGTCAGAGAAAAGGCAGTTTAAATTGTACGTGGGTAGGCTAGGGGTTAATACCGATGCAAAATTCTTAGCACTTTTTAATTTGTTGGATAAGATGAAATCTTATAATGAAAAGCAAATTTTAGAGAGTGGTATTGTTAAAAAAGCGCAGTTATCTAACTTAAAAGCACATTTGTATAAGCAAATATTGATTAGTTTAAGGTTGAATCCTGTTAATCAGAATATTAGAGTGCAAATAAGGGAACAATTAGACTTTGCCACTATTCTTTACCAGAAAGGATTATACAAACAAAGTTTAAAGCTTTTAGATAAAGCAAAAACCATGGCAATAGAGAATGAAGAAAAGAATGTTGCCTATGAGATTGTGGAACTAGAAAAGATAATAGAAACCCAATATATTACCCGCAGCATACCAGATAGAGCAGATGAACTTGCTAGACAAGCCAAGGATTTAAGTAGACAAAATGTAGTAACCAGTAAATTGTCTAATCTTTCTTTACAGTTGTATGGTATGATGCTTAAGGTGGGTTATGTTCGGAATGATAAAGACCTAAAACTAGTAAAGGAATATTTTGAAGCACATTTACCCGAATATAAGATTGAGGATTTAGATTTTAGAGAAAAGCTATGGTTGTACAAGGCGCATTTATGGTATAGTTTTTTAACCCAAGATTTTTTATCAGCTTATAAATACAGCACTAAGTGGGTAGAATTATTTTACTCAAATCATGAAATGATTTATCTAAATCCCGTTTTTTATTTAAAGGGCAATCATTATTTATTAGAATCGCTTTTCTATGTAAAATATAGAAGTCTATTTAAAGAAACTTTACAAAAGTTAGAGGATACAGTTGCCAATAAAAGTTTTCCTAAAAACGATAATGTTACATCTCTAGCCTTTTTGTACATCAACAGTAATAAATTAAATCTTCATTTTTTTGAAGGTACGTTCGAGAGTGGCTTATATCTTGTAAATGTTGTTGAGTATGGTATTAGGAAGCATAAAGATAGAATTGATGAACACCACGTAATGTTGTTGTATTACAAGATTGCGTGCTTGTATTTTGGTGTTGGAGACAATAAAAATTGTATAGCATATTTAAAACGAATCATCAACAATAAAAATCTTAAAATGCGAGAAGATTTAATGTGTTTTGCTAGAGTTTTAAGTCTGGTAGCGCATTATGAGGCGGGTATGGATTATCATTTAGAGGTGCAGTTAAAGAACACCTATAAGTTTTTATTAAAAATGAACGATTTGCATGCTGTACAAAAGGAGATGATAAAATTCTTGCGTAATCTTGGAGAGATATATCCAACAGATTTAAAAGCAGAATTTCAGAAACTATATAATGAGCTTAAGAAATATGAGGACCATCCTTATGAAAAAAGAGCGTTCTTGTATTTAGATATTTTGTCTTGGTTAGAAAGTCATTTACAAAATAGACCCGTTTCAGAAATCATCAGAGAAAAGTCTTTAGCTATCACTCGGTAGGTGGTACATTGGTATTTAACATTTGGGGTAACAAGCTTTGACTAAAACTTTCAAACTCATTATTTGCGGCCATTTTTCTTACTTGCACGGGGTCAAAATTACCTTTAAAATATAGAAAAGAGCCATTTTTATTATCGTTTTTGTACACCAATATTTCTTTAATAACGTCTCGCTTTTCGCGGACAGAAATCACATTGCGTTTTAAATCATCGTTTTTACGGTAAATTTCTATAAAAGAATTGCCCGTAAAACTGTTCATTTGGTTGTTTAAGAATTGAGATTGTGTATCTGTAGCACTAGGGAATTGCATGTATCTTAAATCTTTGGTATCCCCTATAATACTATTCATTTCTGGAGATATACTTCGTACTAGAGAAAACATGAATTGTGGTACTCTAAAGGCAGTAACTTGATTGTCATTTTTGTGCGCTTCGTAAAAATCAGCAATGGAGTTATAGCTACTACAAGAAGCAAGTATCAATAAAAATACAAAGGGGAGAAGCTTTTTCATGTTTCTGAGTTTCTTCTAAAGTAAGACTTTAATAGCAAGAATCCCAAATAGGGTCTTTAGGTGGGTTGGCTACCACAGTAATATGTTCTTTGCTAACAGGATGCGTAAAGGTCAATTTGCGTGCATGTAGATGAATACTACCATTTTTGTTGCTACGGTCCGCCCCGTATTTTAAATCGCCCTTAATAGTACTACCTATAGCTGCTAATTGTGATCGTATTTGATGGTGTCTGCCGGTATGCAAATCTACTTCTAGTAAAAAATAATTATTCAATACTTTAATAGTTTGGTAACTCAATATTGCCTTTTTACTGTCTGCAACTTCTTGAGGGTATGCGTAAGATTTATTTTGTTTTGGATTACGTTTAAGCCAGTGCGTAAGTGTGGCTTCTTTTTTGTCGGGAACCTGTTTAACAACTGCCCAATAGGTTTTTTCTGTCTTACCTTCTGCAAATAGTTTATTTAATCTGGGCAGAGCTTTACTAGTTTTAGAGAAAAGCACAATACCAGAGGTAGGGCGGTCTAATCTGTGTACAACGCCCAAATATACATTGCCTGGTTTGTTGTATTTTTCTTTTAGAAAACCCTTAACTATTTCTGACAAGGGAGTGTCCCCAGTTTTATCACCTTGTACAATATCTCCAGGACGTTTATTTACCACGATTAGGTGATTGTCCTCATACAAGACGTCTAAATTTTTTATGCTAGATTTTTTGATGATGTTTTCTTTTGTTGTTGCATTACGGAGATCAGTAGACAAATAGCGCCAAGGGTCACGGATACATCTGCCATATTAAAAATTCCTGTTCTTAAAAAGCCGATTTTCAAATGAAAGAAATCAGTAACCGAGCCATATAAAAAACGGTCTATTAAGTTGCCTAGGCCTCCACCGATTAAAAAAGCGAAAGCAACTAAATTCCAATTTGGCAAATTTTGCTTTTTAAATATGCGAACTAATAAAATTAACAGCACAACAAGTGGTAAAAAGTTGAGCAATACATTTTTTAGTATGGGAGAAAAATTAGCGCCAAAACCCAGTGCTGCTCCCGTATTTTCTACTTTGGTTAATATAAAATTGTCCTTTACCAAAGGTATGTATGCATTGTCTTCTACCTTTTTGCGCACCAGTTCTTTAGAAATTTGGTCGCATCCAAAATTCACCAAAATCAGAAGTAAGATTACAATCGATTTGGTTCTCAAAACACTTATTTTTAATAGGATTCTTCGTCGTTAGGAAAGTCTTTGCTTTTTACATCTTTCACATAGTTAGAAATGGCGCTTTCCATTTCATCATACAAATTCATGTATCTACGTAAAAACCGTGGATTAAACTCGTGGGTCATTCCTAATAAATCATGCACCACCAATACTTGGCCATCAACACCGCCACCAGCACCGATTCCTATTACAGGTATAGAGACACTTTCTGCCACCTCTTGTGCTAGTTTTGCTGGTATTTTTTCTAAAACCAAAGCAAAACAGCCTAATTCTTCTAGGAGCTTGGCATCACTTTTTAGCTTTTCTGCCTCTTCCTCTTCTTTAGCACGAACGGTATAGGTGCCAAATTTGTAAATAGATTGTGGGGTTAATCCTAAATGTCCCATAACAGGTATGCCAGCTTCCAAAATTCTACTGATAGAAACTTGTATTTCCGAGCCACCTTCTACTTTAACAGCGTGTCCGCCACTTTCCTTCATTATTCGGATGGCAGAACGTAAGGCTTCTTTAGAATCTCCTTGGTAGCTGCCAAAAGGTATATCTACAACTACTAATGCTCTAGTCGCTGCACGCACAACAGAAGTAGCGTGGTAAATCATTTGGTCTAATGTAATAGGTAGCGTGGTTTCGTGACCAGCCATGACGTTACTAGCAGAATCGCCTACCAAAATCACATCTACATTAGCAGCGTCTACAATTTTCGCCATAGAATAATCGTAGGCCGTGAGCATGGAGATTTTTTCTCCATTTTGCTTCATTTCTACCAAGGATTTCACGGTAACCCTTTTATATCGTTTTTTAGCTACAGACATTATATTGTACTTTGATGCCTAAATGTAAGCAGTTTTGTTTAATTTGATTGCAGGAACTGTAATTGAACCTTATGAAAATTGTCGTTTTAGTTATTCTTTATTTGTTTACCAATGCTTTAGGTTTTTCTCAATCTCCAGAAGAACAAGTAAAAAAAGCAATTACTATTTTTTTTAAAGGTTTTCATGCAAAAGATTCTCTAATGATGAAACAAGTGGTGGCAGACCATGTAGTGGTGCAAACTACAAGTGTAACCCAAGAAGGGAAAACGCTATTTAAGACAGAAGACATACACACCCTTTATAAAAATATTGTGTCAATACCAGCTAAGGTGGAGTTTAAAGAAGAATTAACTAACTTTTCTATACAGGTAGACCGTACCATGGCGAATGCATGGATAGATTATACATTTTTTTTAAATAAAGAATTTAGTCATTGTGGCGTCAATTCTTTTCAGCTCATAAACTTTGATGGAAATTGGAAGATTATTTACCTCATAGATACGCGCGGTAAAGAAGGTTGTGAAAACTAGCAATCACTCAAATTTACTCCTACAGCCAAACCACCTTCAGAGGTTTCTTTGTACTTGCTGCTCATGTCTTTGGCAGTTTCCCACATGGTATTCACTACCTTATCTAACGGAACTTTAGCGGAAGTTGGGTCACTATCTAATGCCAGTTCCGAAGCGTTTATGGCTTTAATAGCACCCATGGTATTACGCTCTATGCATGGTACTTGTACCAAACCACCAATAGGATCGCATGTAAGTCCTAAATGATGTTCCATCGCAATTTCTGCGGCCATGAGAACTTGTTCCGGAGATCCCCCCATAAGTTCTGTTAATCCTGCAGCTGCCATTGCAGAAGAAACGCCAATTTCTGCTTGGCAACCACCCATAGCAGCAGAAATGGTAGCTCCTTTTTTAAAGACACTACCAATTTCCCCAGCTACTAACAGAAATTTTTTAATGTCGTCAAAATTACCGTCGTGGTTTTCTATGACTAAATAATACATTAAAACAGCAGGGATTACACCTGCGCTACCATTGGTAGGTGCAGTAACAACTCTACCTAAGGAAGCGTTTACCTCATTAACTGCCAAGGCAAAACAGCTCACCCATTTTATAATTTGTCTAAACTTAACTTCTGTGTCTCTTATGGCTTCTATCCATTCTTGCGGTGACTTATAGGGTTTGTCGCCAATAAGCTTTTGATTCATGTCAAAAGCACGTCTCTTTACCTGTAAACCTCCAGGCAAGATGCCTTGTGTATGGCAACCAAGAAACATGCTCTCCAGCATAGTGTTCCATATATGCTGTAATTGCAAATCTATTTCTGCATCTGTCCGCAGTGCGCGTTCGTTCTCTAAAACCAGTTCAGAAATAGACCATTGATTGCTTTTACAATACTGTAAAATTGCTTCTCCATTTTCTATGGGGTAGGGGAATACGCTTGTAGCTAAGGCAGTGTTGGGCAATAAATCTATCTTTTCTTGTGCCACAAAACCGCCACCGATGGAGTAATAGGTTTCTGTTACTTTGGTGTTATTTTCTAGGGTAGCTTCAAAAGTGATTCCATTTGCATGAAACGGTAAAAATTCTTTTAGAAACTTAATGTTCTCTGTAAAGGAAAAATCAATTTCATGTTTAGCATCCAAACAGATTTTACCAGTCTTTTTTACTGTATTTATAATAGGGTCAATAGTATCACAATCTATAAATACTGGGTCTTTACCCAATAAGCCTAAAACTGCTGCTATATCTGTGGCATGTCCTTTACCTGTTAACGATAGTGAGCCATAAAGCAATACATTTACTTGAATCACTTTTTCCAGGTTTTGTTCTTTTTTTAATACTGCCAAAAACTGTTCTGCTGCGCGCCAAGGTCCAAGCGTATGAGAACTAGAGGGACCTACGCCAATTTTAAGCATATCAAAAACACTAATGCATTCCATGATTCAGATTATTAGATAATCAAATATAAGTTAAATACACCCTAAGTTATTAGGAATAATTTTAAGAATCTTTATGGTTAATATCATATTGATAATTTCTTTTCTTGTCTAAAGAAATTAAGTTGACAAAAAATTGACGCTATACTGACACCTTGTCATAGGCTTAAGGCATGGCATAATCATTGACATTTATGCAGTGTAAAATGAATAGAAAAAAAATAAAATAATAAGCATGAGTAAAATAATAGGTATCGATTTGGGTACGACCAACTCTTGTGTTTCCGTAATGGAGGGTAACGAGCCTGTGGTTATACCTAATGCAGAAGGTAAAAGGACAACTCCGTCTGTAATTGCATTTGTAGAAGGAGGAGAGATAAAAGTGGGGGACCCTGCAAAAAGACAAGCAGTGACTAACCCAAATAAAACCATTTATTCCATAAAAAGATTTATGGGAAATAAGTTCTCTGAAAGTCAAAAAGAGGCCAACAGAGTACCTTATAATGTTGTAAAAGGAGATAACGATACACCAAGAGTGGATATTGATGGTCGTTTGTATACCCCACAAGAATTGTCTGCCATGATTCTTCAAAAAATGAAGAAAACTGCAGAAGATTATTTAGGGCAGGATGTAACTAGAGCTGTAATTACTGTACCAGCTTACTTTAACGATTCTCAAAGACAAGCTACTAAAGAAGCTGGTGAAATTGCAGGTCTTAAAGTAGAGCGTATTATTAATGAGCCAACAGCAGCCTCTTTGGCTTATGGTTTGGATAAAAAAGATTCTGACCAGAAAATTGTAGTATTTGATTTTGGTGGTGGTACACATGATGTTTCTATCCTTGAGTTAGGAGATGGCGTTTTTGAAGTATTAGCAACAGATGGCGATACGCATTTAGGAGGTGATGATGTTGACCAGAAAATAATCGATTGGTTGGCAGAAGAGTTTAAGGCAGATGAGTCAATGGATTTGCGTGAGGATGCTATGGCATTGCAAAGACTACGTGAAGCTGCTGAAAAAGCGAAGATTGAGTTGTCTTCTTCTGCACAGACAGAGATTAACTTGCCTTACGTAACAGCGACTGCTTCTGGACCAAAGCACTTAGTGAGAACACTGAGTCGCGCTAAGTTTGAACAACTTATAGATGATTTAGTAAAGAGAACAATTGCTCCTTGTGAGTCTGCATTAAAATCTGCGGGTTTATCTAAGAGTGATATTGATGAAATTATCTTAGTTGGTGGTTCTACGAGAATCCCTGCAGTACAAGAAGCTGTTGAGAAATTCTTTGGTAAAAAGCCAAGCAAAGGGGTTAATCCGGATGAGGTAGTTGCTGTAGGTGCTGCAATCCAGGGTGGTGTATTAACAGGAGATGTCAAGGATGTATTGTTGTTAGATGTAACGCCACTTTCTTTAGGTATTGAAACTATGGGTGGTGTAGCTACTAAATTGATTGAAGCTAATACAACAATTCCAACAAAGAAGTCTCAAGTATTTTCTACGGCGGCAGATAACCAGCCTTCTGTAGAAATACACGTTCTACAAGGAGAAAGACCAATGGCTGCGGATAACAAGACCATCGGTAGGTTCCATTTAGATGGTATTCCACCTGCGCCAAGAGGTACGCCTCAAATTGAAGTAACTTTTGATATTGATGCCAACGGTATCATTAAAGTATCTGCAACAGATAAAGCTACAAATAAGTCTCAAGATATTAGAATTGAAGCGTCTTCAGGATTGACGGAAGAGGAAATTCAGAAAATGAAAGCAGAAGCAGAAGCTAATGCAGAGGCAGACAAAAAAGCTAAAGAAACAGCAGATAAGTTAAATGAAGCTGATGGTATGATTTTCCAAACAGAAAAGCAATTGAGCGAGTTTGGAGATAAACTTTCTGATGATAAGAAAAAGCCAATAGAGGAGGCTTTGGAAGAATTAAAGAAGGCTTATGAAACCAAAGACCTAGCAGTTATTTCTCCAGCATTAGAGAAAATTAACGAAGCTTGGAAAGTAGCATCAGAAGAGATGTATAAAGCGCAAGCAGAGGCTGGCCAAGCTGGTGGTGACCCAACTGCAAATGCAGGTGGTGCGGCAGGAGCAAACGGACAAGCGTCTGAAGGTGATAACGTGGAAGACGTAGATTTTGAAGAAGTGAAATAAACTTCTAAAATATATTAAAATAAAAACCCTGATGATTTTCATCAGGGTTTTTTTATGCAATTTTTATTCTTAGTCTCTAGATAAAATACTTAGAATGTACCAAAATAGAAGCATTAAAGAAGCAAACAAACCTAAAGATGCAGCAACATATTGTTCTTCATTGTATTTATGGATAAGATTAGAGGTCTGGTATAGAATAGAACCAGAGGCTAAAACTACCATACCCACGCTAAACCATAATCCTAAGTTAAAGCCAAAAAGCACTCCAGCAACTATTAAACCTAAGGCAATAAAAAAGCCAATGGTTAAAATAGAGCTTAAAAAAGAAAAATCTTTTTTAGTAATAAATACTACGGCAGTTAAACCAGAAAATAACGCTAAGGTCAATATAGCAGCTTGATTCAGAATTTCAAAACCACCATCTTGAGCCATATACATAGCTACAAAAATTAAGGGAATAAAAATAAATGCTTCTGCCACTACATATAATGCAAGACCTGCATAATGCATCTTTTTATCGTTACTACCTAAAGCTAATTTTTCAGCATAGTTAGTAACTAGCATAAATCCGCCTAATAATAGCAACCAACTTACGCCACCAGTAAGAGACAAGGCTAAATTTAATATACCATCTAATTGAAAAAATAAGGTTTCTACCAGAATAAATAATAACACCGCACCTGCTAAATGTGCATATGTTTTTTTGTAGAAAGCAACTCGGGCTTGGTCTTCTAACTGACTAACGAGTTTTGGTGTAGTTGTGAATTGGTTTTCCATGAAAATATATTTAATAGTATTGAGATAACAACTAAAGTAACTGTTATCGTATATGAATATACTATTAAATACAAAACAAACCCCATAAAATAGATGAACAGCACTATCCTATGGGGTATTTTGTTAAAGTTAAGCAGATTTTAGCTCTGCCATTTCCATTTCTCTCAATTTTTCTAAAGCTTCCCACTTAGAGTTTACATTCAGTTTTAAATAAATATTCTGAATATGAAAGTTTACGGTACTTGGTGTTACATACAGTTGTTGTGCAATAGTCTTGTAGGTATGACCTTGCATTAATAAATCTGCAATCTGATTTTCTCTCTTTGAAAGAAAATCGAATTGTTTTTTTTGAAATACAGCGACAACTTTTTTAGCAACATCATAACTTAAAGCAGTACCTTCTTGTTTAACAGATTCTAAAGCATTCAGTAGTCTGTCTAAGGTAAGAGGTTTGCTTAAAAAACCATTGACACCAACTTTAAATGCTTTTTTGATTAGGTCTAAATTATTCTCTTCACTAATCATTATACATTTGGTGTCTACCTTTTTGTCTCTAAGGGCACGCACACCTTCTAAACCACTAATTCCTTGTAATTTAACTTCAGATATAATAATGTCTGGATTCAGTTTTTTATAATTGTCCAAAACAGGTGTAAAGGAATCATAGGTGCCAATAAGGCTATATTGGCCTAGGTGTGAAAAATAGGTCTCAAATTTCTTTTTAGAAATGGGGTCATTGTCAATAACAATAACTTTAATGGTGTTAGCGTTCATTATACAAAGATTTGGGGTTGTAACATTTGTATTAAGTAATGGAAATATCCATACTTATTAATGGGCATAAAAGTTACTATACCTAAAGCATAATAGACTTTTATTTTGGATAGTAAATAGGGCTGTTTTGCTAATGCCGCGAAACTATAGCAGAACGGTTTCTAAAACCATCGTAATTTTTTCTTGTAGGTTCCTGGTCAGGACTGCCAGAACTTTTGATAAGTATAAAAGTAGGTATTCATAGACTCGGGGGTTTAATAATTAATGGCAAGTTAAAAATTATATCCAAATCTGAAAATTAGTTGTAGGAAATTTCGACCAAATTCAAGTGTAGTTTATCGAAAAATTTGTATATATCTGATTATCAGAAAAATAAAAGTGGTCCTAAGTGCGCTAACTCACTTAAGACCACGTAAAAACTTCCCCAAGTCTTTATTTTTAATATGTTTAAGTCTATTGCTAGACCTTAATTTCTTATTCTGTAAAGGTTACATTGGCAGTTGCCATAGGTGTGTTGTACACTTCCATAACCCATTTTTCATCTTCGTAGGCACCATTTAAATTGCTCACCATAGCGGTAGATGCATCTGCCTTACTTTTGTAATCTGCTAAGTACACATAGTATAAGCCGTTTTCTTTGTTATAAAACTTTTTAGCATCCAATCCTTTTTTGTTTAGCTTGTTCATGAAGCTTTGTAAATAAGTTTTGTTTTTGAATACATTAGCTATTACGTAGTATCCAGAACTTATTCCTAGGTGGTCTGCATTTTTTTGCTGACGGATAAAGGAGTCGTCATAATCTCTTTTGATAGGTGTGCTCTTGGTAGTAGTGCTGTTGGTTTTAGTATCGGTTTGTGCCAAACGAGAACCGTAATATTGTTTTTTCTCTTTTCTTGCAGGCTCAGGTCTGTCTAATACTTGCTTAACCTCATGTCTAATTAAGCGTACCATAGTCTCAAACCTTCTTTCAAACATTTCATCTCTGGCTTTTTCTATAGAGTCTTGTCTTAACATTAACTCGTCTAAAACTAGTCTGTTTTCATAAGCTAAGCTATTTTTATCTTCAATTACAGCTTCTTTTTTCATTTGTTGTTTCAGAGAAGTCAATTGCTCTTCGTAATTTCTTACAATCTCATCTACTCTTGCGTCTTCTGATTTGCTAGCATCTGCAATGTTTACATTAATCCCAACCCCTCTTAAATCATCTTTAAAGTTGTATGCTAAAGAAAGTTCATGATTCCATCCTAGATTATCACCTGTTTTGCTCATGTCTTTCCCCATAACATAGCCAAGAGATAATTTTTTATTCAAATTAAACCCTACACCAGAAGAGAATCCATAATCCGCATCATAAGTTCCTTGTAGCCATCCAAACTTAGGCAAGTCTACTAACAAAGAACCGGTGTAAGAGAAGTTGCCTTGTACATTATTCCCCACTTGTACTAAAGGCATTATTCTACCATCTTCTAAGATTCCCCTGGTGTTTTTAAACTTGTGTGTGTATTGCACGGTAGAACGCATACCGTTAAAACCAAAGTTAGTTTCTAATGTTTCGTTAGTTTGGTTGTAGGCCACCATATCTGTCATGTGTACTCCAAAATCAAACATACCCAATGTTAGATTGATACCTGGCTCTAATGCTACCTTATTTTGTTTTGGCGCCTCTTGTATAAGTGGGTCATCTTCATTGGCTATGGTTCTGTTTCTGTCTAAACCGATAGTCATGTATTTAACGTTAGCACCAAAAGTTAAGGCACTTTTTTCTCCTAAAGCTACCCCAGTAGCGTAGTTCGCGTTTATCCCAAATTCTTGTATAACCCCAGACCAATTTCCGTAGACTCCAAGACCAAGTGCAGTGTTTTGGTCCAATTTGTTACTAAATCCAAGATAGTAGTTCTGATTGTTGTCTTGGTAGCCAGAATACTGGTTTCTTAAAAGCACGTTTAGGTATGATTTGTTTTCTCTTACCAAAGAATAGGTAGGGTTAATCATAAACCTGTTAAAGAACAACTGATTGTGAAACGGGCTAACAACGTTATAATTATTGTTAGGAGCGGTCTCTTGCGCCTCTGTTACGTTAGGCATTACAGCTACCATAAGTACTATTGCCAATGGTAGAATGTTTTTTCTAAAGTTGTTAATAAATGCTTTCATGACTTGGGGTTTTATAAGTTTTGGGAAATTTCTGGGGGGAAGCTTAAGGAGTCTTATTCATCAAATACTGTTGTAGATAATTCTTTAGAAGAGTCGTCATTCAACGCTCGTAATAAACCTTTCTCGTCTTTTAAAACAACAGGGCTTTTCTTTTGCGGAAAGCTTACAGCAATTTGACTTAAGCTTTTACTGCTATTTCTGTTGGTGGTTACATGAGCCATACCAGTGTTGGCATCAAACTTAATTGCAATATCATCTTTGCTGCTGTTAACGGTATTACCTAGATTTCTGGAACTACCTAGTTTGTTACCATTTACCTGCACAGCAAACAAATCCATACCACCATAGCCTTTTCTACCGTTAGAAGCAAAGTAAAGTGTGTTATCTGCACCATAAGTAGGATTCATATCATCCTTTTTAGAATTTACTTTTGGGCCTAAGTTCATAGCTTGTCCTAAAGAACCGTCTGCTTTAATGTTTGCTACGTATATGTCATACTTTCCATAGCTGCCTGGCATATTAGAGGCAAAAAACAATTGAGAACCATCTTTAGATACTGTAGGGTGCTTAGCAGAAAAATGCTTTGGTGTTACCGCTAACTTTCTAAAGTTAGACCACTTTCCATTCTTATTTTCTGCACGGTACAATTCGTATACAATTTCTTTTTTAGAGAAAACTCCATATTCTGGTTTTTGCTCGGATTCTTTGCTGAAAAATGCGAATCTACCATCAGGAGATAATGCCACCTCTTCTAAATTATTTGCAATTTTAGTAGAAGCTACCTTATAATCACCCTCTACCGCTGCTAACCAATCTTTGTTAGCTTTTTTTGTAACGCTCTTACCGTTTGTTTTAGACTGTGCAAAAGCCAATCTTTCTTGGTATTTTTCTTTATCGCTAAGCGCCACATTGCTAGCTAACAATTTCTCGTACCAAAAAGCTGCGTTTTCATAGTTTTCTACGATAAAGTTAACGTTACCTAAGTCTTGGAAAATTTCGGTTTCTGAGTAACCCATTTCCATCAACTCTAAATAGTCGTCAATGTTTTTAGTCATTGTGGCCTTGTCCATTTCTTGCGCATTTACAGCGACGTTGGCTGCCATGATGGCTAAGCAGGTAAGTAGGCCGTTTTTAAGTTTGTTTTTCATAACATTTAGATTTAGAACTATTGAACAATACAAAGGTCAGTAAAGATTTGACCTGTTTACTTATGAAAAATTCATAGGTTTTGCACTTTAAACGACAAAAAAGTGCATTTCAACGAAGATTATTGTGCATTTCGTCGTAGTATTAATTGTTTTAATCTATCGATGAATGGTTTTTTTACTTTCAGAAGCATCATTTAAATTGCTTGAAAAGCACCTTTTATGAAAGAAAATTAAAAAAGGACCTACTATACATATACTATTTTATAAGATATAGGTATGCTTAACCCATTACTAGAACAAATACGGATGTGCACTTTGTGTCAAGAAAAATTACCATTAGGACCACGACCTATTATTAGTGCGCAACCTAATAGTAAATTGCTTATAATTGGCCAAGCACCAGGCAGTGTAGTGCATAAAACTGGTATACCTTGGGATGATAAAAGTGGAGAAAACCTGCGTAATTGGATGGGGATTTCAGCAAACGATTTTTACAACGAAGAAATAACAGCCTTAGTTCCGATGGGGTTTTGTTATCCAGGAAAAGGAAAATCTGGAGACTTACCACCACATCCAGAATGTGCTGAAACTTGGCATTCTAGGGTTTTACAGCAATTGCCAAGCGTTAGCCTTACATTATTAATAGGTAGCTATGCACAAAATTATTATTTAAGAGCAACAAAAAAATCCACCTTAACCAAGACCGTGCAGGCGTATAACGAATATTTGCCAAATTACTTTGTTTTGCCACATCCTTCTCCCAGAAATGCTATTTGGCAAGCTAAAAACCCTTGGTTTAAAACAGAAGTTTTGCCCAGATTAAAAGAAGAAGTAGCTAAAGCGTTAGCAGAAATCAATTAGAATTCACTGGTTTTAGAGGAGTCGGCCACTAAATCTTGGAGTGTACTTAATTCTTCTGTGGTTAGGTTTCGCCATTTACCTAAAGGAGTGTCTAGATGAATATTCATAATACGTTTACGTTCTAATCGGGTTACTTTATTCCCCAGGTATTCGCACATTCGTCTTATCTGTCTATTAAGACCTTGGGTGAGAATTATTTTAAAACGATACTCATCTAGCTGTTCTACGTAGCATTTTTTAGTGACTGTATCTAGAATAGGGACACCGTTTCCCATTTTCTGTATAAATTTTTGGTTGATGCGCTGTTTTACGGTAACAATGTATTCCTTCTCATGATTGTTCTTGGCGCGTAGTATCTTGTTTACAATATCACCATCATTAGTCAATAAAATAAGACCTTGGCTGTCCTTATCTAAACGGCCAATAGGAAAAATACGTTCCTTATAATTAATAAAGTCTACAATATTGTTCTTCTCCCTTTTAGTATCTGTAGTACAAACAATACCTCGAGGCTTATTAAAAGCCAAATACACATAGTTACTTTCTTTTTCTGCAATGAGTTTGCCATCTAACCGTACTTGGTCTTCTGGCCCAACCTTGCTGCCCATTTCTGCCGTTATACCATTAATAGTGACTCTTTTCTGGGCTACCAATTTATCGGCTTCTCTGCGAGAGCAATAACCAACTTCACTAAAGTATTTATTTATTCGTACCAAGGTGTTAAAAATTTGGGAGCAAGTTACTACAAGTAGAGGAAATGCTATTTTAAACCGAATTAAACAATGGTGAGTTCAACCCCCAATTCTATTAAACGTTCTTTGGTGCGGTTATCAATACCCGAATCCGTAATAATTTGGTCTACCTCTTCTAAACCGCAAATACGACCAAATCCTTTTTTATTAAACTTAGAAGAGTCTGCAAGCACAATAATTTTCTGTGAAGCTTTTATCATTTCTTTATTTAAAGAGGCCTCCATAGCACTGGTGGTTGTTAATCCAAAATCAAGATCAATACCGTCTACACCAACAAATAATTTGGTAAAAGTAAATTCAGAAAGCATTTTTTCTGCAATAGGGCCCACTACAGAAGAAGCACTAGATCGCACGCTGCCACCTAATTGCATAACTTCTATTTCTTTAAGTTCCGCTAAAATTATAGAAGCATTTAAAGAAGCAGATAATACGGTTAAGCCATTGAGAGGGGGAATATGTCTTGCGAACTCAATTACAGAAGTACCAGAGGCTAATATAATACTGTCATTAGGTTCTAAAATGGCAGCGGCAGTCGCTGCTATTTTACTTTTTTCTTTACTGTATAGTTTTTCTTTAATGGTAACATGATGTTCAGTAATATATGGGTTTGCAGGAATTGCCTTGCCATGCGAACGAAACAAAAGATTTCGTTCTTCTAATACTTTTAAATCCTTACGAATGGTCACCAGAGAAACATTGAACTCCTCACTTAGCTCGTTTACCTTAACATAGCCGTTGGTCTCTAATTTGTCTAAAATGCGTTTGTGTCGGTCAACAATATTAATAGACATAAGGTTTCGTTTTGAGCAAAGATAGCCATAACTGCTTCAAAACGCTACTATTTAATATTTCGATTTAGTAAAAACGAAATATAACGAAGTTTTTTTATGCTTTTTTTTAATTTATCACCATAAATGGTAGTAATGGGGTAATACATTTAAAGCGAAGGACAAAAATTTATCGTTTTAATCAAGACTTGCATATCAAAATAACAAAAAATAAGTTTTGAATTGTTTCGTTTTTGTATAATTTTATATCGAATTAATATTTCGAAATAAAAAATTGCACATCATGAATAGGGATGAGATGATTTCCAAAATAACAGAAACCAAAAAAATATATGATTTTGTGGTCATTGGTGGTGGGGCAACAGGTATAGGTATTGCTTTAGAAGCTGCGGCAAGAGGCTATGCTGTAGTGTTGTTAGAAAAATCTGATTTTGCCAAATCTACCTCTAGTAAAAGCACAAAATTAGTACATGGTGGTGTGCGTTATTTGGCACAGGGGAATGTAGGTTTGGTAAGAGAAGCGGTGATAGAGAGAGGGCTGTTGGCAAAGAATGCACCACACCTAGTAAAAGACCAAAGTTTTGTAATACCCACACATGGTTTATTTGATGAAATAAAATATACTGTTGGACTAACCTTGTACGATTGGCTTGCGGGTTCCTTAAGCTTAGGTAAGTCTAAAAGAATCAACAAAAAGAAAACCCTTAAACGTATTTCCACAATTAAACCTGATAAAATTTCTGCGGGAGTGGTGTATCATGATGGACAGTTTGATGATACCCGATTGGCTATTAATTCGCTACAAACTGCAGTTGAGCAGGGAGCTTTAGCCCTGAATTATGCTGGAGTTACTTCGGTTTTAAAAAATGATAATGGAAAAATTTGTGGTGTAACTTTTGTAGATGAAGAAACAGGAATAACACATCAACTTAACGCGAAACAAGTAGTGAATGCCACTGGCGTATTTGCAGATCATGTCTTAAAAATGGATTCGCCCAATGCTCAAAAAACTATTGCACCTAGCCAAGGGGTACACGTAGTTTTAGACCAATCTTTTCTTCCTGGAACAGATGCCATTATGATTCCTAAAACAGATGACGGTCGTGTGTTATTTTTAGTACCGTGGCACAACAAGGTGGTTGTTGGCACCACAGACACCCCGGTGGAACAAGAATCTTTGGAACCTGTGGCTTTAGAAGAAGAAATTGATTTTATTTTACGCACAGCTACACGATATTTGACAAAAGCCCCCAAGCGTAACGATGTATTGAGTGTATTCGCAGGATTGCGCCCCTTAGCGGCTTCTAATGAAAAAGGAAAGAAAACGAAAGAAATCTCTAGAAGTCATAAAATTTTCACCACAAATTCAGGGTTATTAACCATGGTTGGTGGTAAATGGACCACCTACCGTAAAATGGGGGAAGACCTAGTAGACCAAGCAGAGAAAAATCAAGGTTGGCCAAAAACCCAAACCCAAACCAAGGATTTAAAAATACATGGTTACCAAGCTAATGTAGATTTGCACAATCCATTGTACTTTTATGGTAGTGACCAAGAGCTTTTGTTGCATCTAGCAAAGCAAAATACTTGGGAGGGCAGTATAAGTACTGCTTTAGGTGTAATAGAGGCACAAGTGGTATGGGCGGTTCGTTTTGAAATGGCTAGGACGGTAGAGGACTTTTTAGCAAGGCGTACACGATGTCAATTATTAGATGCTAAAGAAAGTCTAGAAATGGCTCCTAAAGTTGCAGAAATTATGGCAAAAGAACTAGGAAAAGACCTAGAATGGCAACAACAACAATTAGCGGATTATAAAGCCGTAACTGCAAACTATATATTATAAATTTTTAAGTTTTAACCTTTACCCACAGCGGGTTAAAACCACTTAAACTGAAAAATAAATGAAAACTAAACTAATTTTAGCCCTAGATCAAGGGACTACCTCTTCCAGAGCCATTTTGTTTAATCATGATGGCGAAATTGTTCGTGTATCTCAAAAGCCTTTTGAACAAATATTTCCAAAACCAGGATGGGTGGAGCACGACCCAAACGAGATTTGGTCCTCTCAAATATCCGTGGCAGCAGAGGTGATTGCAAAACAGGGAATTACAGGAGAAAATATTGCGGCTATAGGAATTACTAATCAGCGAGAAACGGTAGTGGTATGGGATAGAGAAACCAGCGAGCCCATCTATAATGCTATAGTTTGGCAAGATAGAAGGACTGCAAAATACTGTGACCAGCTAAAAGCGGAAGGTCATATCGATTTAATTAAAAAGAAAACGGGCTTGGTCATAGATGCCTATTTTTCTGCTACTAAGGTTAAATGGATTTTAGATAATGTAGATGGCGCAAGAGAAAAAGCGGAGGCTGGTAAGCTTTGTTTTGGCACCGTGGATACTTGGTTGATATGGAAACTTACTCGCGGAAAAATGTTTGTCACTGATGTTTCTAACGCTAGTAGGACCATGTTATTTAACATCCATACCCTTTCTTGGGATGATGAATTACTTACTTTGTTAAACATACCCAAAGCAATTTTACCAGAGGTAAAAGAAAGTAGTGAAGTTTATGGAACAACAGCAACTACTTTATTTTCTACTAAAATTCCGATAGCGGGTGTAGCAGGTGACCAGCAAGCTGCTTTATTTGGACAAATGTGTACCAAACCTGGAATGTTAAAGAATACGTACGGTACGGGTTGTTTTCTACTCATGAATACGGGAGATAAGGCTGTATATTCTAAGAATAATTTGTTAACCACCGTAGCATGGAAAATTAATGGTAAAACCACTTATGCGCTAGAAGGCAGCGTATTTGTAGGGGGTGCTGCCGTACAGTGGTTAAGAGACGGAGCAAAAATGGTAAAAACTGCCCCAGGGATAAATCATTTAGCAGAAACTGTAGAAGATAATGGTGGGGTGTACTTTGTACCAGCATTAACTGGTTTAGGTGCGCCATATTGGGACCAATATGCTAGAGGCGCGATGATGGGGATTACTAGAGGTACAACAGATGCTCATATTGCTAGAGCAACGGTAGAGGGTATTGCTTTTCAGGTCTATGATATTGCAAAAGCGATGGAAGCAGACGCGGGAGCAAAAAGCATAGAGCTTCGTGTAGATGGTGGGGCTAGTGCAAGTAATCTATTGTTACAAATACAATCCGATTTATTCGATTTTAAAATCATCAGACCCAAAACATTAGAAACCACTGCAATGGGAGCGGCATATTTAGCTGGACTAGCAGTAGGATATTGGGAAAATATAGAGGAAATACAGCAGCAATGGAGTATTGATAAAGAGTTTTATCCAGAAGCACCTAAAGAAAAGATTGCAAATATGCTACATTACTGGCATAAAGCGGTCAAGTGCGCACAAAACTGGATAGAAGAATAAACCAACCCTTTTAAATAGTAAATTATGTCAATAATTGTTGCAGAACTGTTAGGTACCATGCTACTCATTCTCTTGGGTAATGGGGTGGTAGCCAATGTGGTTTTAAAAGATACAAAAGGGAATAATGCAGGTTGGATGGTCATTACTACCGCTTGGGCGTTAGCAGTATTTGTTGGAGTAGTGGTAGCTGGGCCATATAGTGGAGCGCATTTAAATCCTGCTGTGACCATAGCCTTAGCTGTCGCTGGTAAGTTAGCGTGGGGATTGGTTCCAGAATACCTTGCGGGCGAATTGTTAGGTGCCATGCTTGGTGCTTTTTTGGTTTGGGTGTTCTACAGGGACCATTTTAAGGTAACCGAAGACGAAGGAGGAGTGCTGGCCTGTTTTAGTACAGGCCCTGCTATAAGGAATCCATTTTCTAATTTGTTGAGTGAGGTTATTGGAACATTTGTATTGGTATTTGTAATTTTTTATTTAGCAGGTCCAGAGCTAGATATTGTAAGTACGGTAGATACCAAAGCTGTGATGGGACTTGGTTCCATAGGAGCAGTGCCAGTGGCATTTTTAGTATGGGTAATTGGCCTTGCATTGGGTGGTACTACAGGCTATGCTATTAATCCTGCGCGAGATTTAGGCCCAAGAATTGTACACACCTTATTGCCCTTAAAAGGTACTAGTGATTGGGGATACGCCTGGATACCCATTGTAGGCCCCATTCTAGGCTGCGTAATTGCAGCATTAGTATATATGGCGCTAAGTTAACATAACAAGGGTTTTCCTTTAATCGGATTTTAGTAGTTTTACACCTAACAGTATTATTATTGAAGATTTTTGTAGAAAATAGGTAGCTATGCATAAACAAAATACCCCTATTTACTTAGGTGTAATCGTTCCTTTAACTAGTCCAGGTTGGGCGGAGGCAGGAAAACAAGTACTTGCGGGTATAGAGCTCGGAGTTTCAGAAATAAATAGTAGCGGTGGTATTAGTGGAAAGCCTATAAAATTATTAGTAAGAGACAGTGCGGCGGACCCCAAAAAAGCCTCCAAGTTTGTAGAAGAATTGGTTGGTTTAGGGGTAAAGGCAATCCTTGGCGAATACCATAGTGTTGTTGCAAAGCA
The DNA here is from genome assembly GCF_011882165.1 of Croceivirga sp. JEA036. NCBI lineage: Bacteria > Pseudomonadati > Bacteroidota > Flavobacteriia > Flavobacteriales > Flavobacteriaceae > Croceivirga > Croceivirga sp. JEA036. Next base: position 1,048,141 of record NZ_JAATON010000001.1, on the reverse strand, counting down.
TATAGCGGTTAAGGCAGATGAGCTAAACGTTCCTTTTTTATGTACCTCTGCCGTTATAGATAATTTAATTGATAAACCTTCTACATACATTGCAAGGCTACCTCTGGTACAATCCAAAGGGTGGGAGGTTTATTCAAGATTTTTGATGGATGAGGGCCATACAAATATAGCAGTAGCAATTGCACCAAGCGTGTATTGGGAATCGGGAGTAACTATTCTTAAAAAAGCGTTTAGTCAGCAAAACGGTTCTGTAATAGCGTTTAATATCCAAGATTATACACCATTAGAATTATGTGATGTTGTTGCAGCCAGTAACGCCACTGCATTGCTGCTTTTAACAGGATATCCAGAACCTGCAATAGCTATTGTAAAAGCTTTACGAGAAGATAATAGATTGCAAAATTTGAGGATAGGAGCCCCAGCTGGACAACCAGAATTCAATGGCTGGACCAATACTCTTGGCACAATAGGTAGTTCAATTCCGTTTTTGCGGTATATGCCCAAGGAAGCAAATTCACAAATGGAATATGTTCTAAAAGAAATACGTGAAAGGGGTAAAGAAGAACCTTCATTTGTAGCTTTAGAAGGTTATGATGCCATACAGTTGATAGCAGAAATAATGAACCAATTTGGAACAAGCCGAGAGCATATTGCAAACGCTTGGACTAAAGTAAGTATGCAAGGTACCCGTGGAGCCATTAATCTATCTCAAAATGCAAAAGAAATGTTTGCACAATGGAAAGAAGCTCCTGTACAGGTTGTAGAAAGAGATAAAGAAGATTTAAGTTGTTTTAGAGTATTATTTTAATTGTAGTTATCTCCAATTACTACAACCGATACTCCATAGAATTTAGTACCTTAAAAGGTTTAGAAAAAGATTCTTTGTTTGTGGAAGATTTGGTAGTTTTATACAAAAGAGATATCCGCTTTATTACGGATATTTTATTGTTGTAGCCAATTTTGAAAAAATGTTTCCAAATAAAGATACAAATACAGGAATACTAAGTGGTTTGCTTATTGATAATTCATTCGGACCATATTCTAATGATTTCATTAAGCTAATGGAATTACCATTGGAAGATGTATTTGTTTGGACGCCTGAAAAGGACGATTATTCTAAATTGATTTCTGTTATTAAGCCGTCAATTCATAATCATAATTATTGGAAAAACTTTGGTATACTATTTAAGTATGCTATGGCTTTAACTTCTGATTTTGAATCTTTAATTGACCTGGAATATAAATGGATTACAGATTTTGATAAAACTAAATTAAAAAAAGACTTAATCTATCCAGAACTTGAAAAATACAGATTTGATGAGTTTACTTTCAATTATGATTTAAAGAAGATTTATAATGAGGGTAGAATACTAAATTTATCCTACTTTTTTGAAAACAAAAGACTTTTATCGGAATTGTATTTTAATGATAAATTTTTCTTTGCAGTGCAACACATAGTATCTGCTGTTTCGACTCATTGGTATTGTCACGTGTGTGAATTATCACCGCCAGAATATAGGAAACATCCAAATCACGATTTTGAAAAATATTATGAAGTATTTGCCTTGCCAAGACTAGAAATCGCGATTATTCAAGCTACAAAAGCTGTTGAAGGTTTACTTGGTCAACCTGGTTCAAATAAAGAAAAAAGATTAGCACGTTGGAAAGAAGTGCTGAATATAGAACCGGAAGAAAAGTTTTTGGACACAAATAAATCTTACTTCAATTTTCACGCATATTTAGTAAATGAAATAAGGAACAAAGTTGCTCATAACCTAAAAAGTAAGCCTTTTAAGGTTAATCGAAAATTGACCATACAAGCTCAAATTTATGCTTGGAAACTCGTTAATGACTATTATGGTAAAGTTATAAAAACCGATTCAAGAAAAGATAAGTTAATTATGAATACAGAACTTGAATCAATGATTAAACCTAATTTAGGAACAAAATTAGCAGCTAAAAATAAACTGGCTACAACATTGTATAAAAATAATAGCGGTTTAATCGCTTAAAAGAAACAAAATGAACAAATTAAAGGTCAGCTATAAATCAAATAATAAGTGTGTAAAATCCGCAACGAAATCATAGCCAAACCGTTGTAAGGAATTAAAACACAACTATGAACAGAACATTAAATTTTCATAAAAACCTAATCTTATTTGGAATACCAATATTGATTATTGGAATGATGACAATCCTTGCGAAATCATCAATTTTTAAAACAAACCCAAATACACTCTCGATTGGAATTACGTTAGACCTATTATTAATAGTTCCAATTATATACTTTTTGCTTATCAGAAAAACCAGTATTCCAAAAACAACTGTAGTTCCTTTTTTGATTATTGGAATGTTAGTCTGTTCCGCAATACTTCCGATAGAAAATCAATATTTTCTCGACCTCTTTAAAACTTGGATGTTTCCAGTAGTTGAGTTATCGATAGTGTCATATATCATATATAATGTTGCCAAAGCACTAAAGCGATATAGAGTAAACAAAAGTGATGAAGTTGACTTTTTCACGGCACTAAAAAACACTTGTTACGAAATACTTCCCAAAAAAGCAGTTATTCCTGTAGTGACAGAAATTGCTGTTTTTTACTATGGATTTATTTACTGGAAAAAAAGAAAACTAAATGAAAATGAATTTTCTTATCACAAAGATAGTGGAACAGTTTCACTATTAATTGCAATCATTTTCATTGTTGTTATTGAAACTGTTGTTTTACATATTCTTCTTCAAAAATGGAATGTTACGGTTGCTTGGATTTTAACTTTCTTAAGTATTTATTCTGGAATTCAGCTTCTTGGATTTCTAAAATCAATGTCTAAAAGACCAATATTAATTAAAGATGATAAATTATACCTTAAATATGGAATAATGAAGGAAACAACTATCGATTTAAAAAGTGTTGATAGTATTGAGATTTCGTCAAAAGATATAGAGTTAAACAAGGAAACACGGAAACTATCATTTTTGGGAGAATTAGAAAGCCACAATATCATTATTAGATTAAAGCAAGAAAACGAACTGACAGGATTATATGGAATTAAATATAAATACAAGAATTTGGCATTACACGTTGACAAGAAGAGTGAATTTACGACCCGAATAAATAACGCCATACAACACGGTGTATAGGTAATAGCGGTTTAAGTGATAAAACGAAAGTACAAGCATAAAACAAAGGCATGTGCAAAACCAAAAGGTTTGCGAGTATAAATTCGCTGTTACTCATAAACAATACCGTTAGCAAAAAGCTGAAAAACCGCATCGTCCTGAAATAGGTTGACTAAAAAAGTTATCCTATTTAGTAATCTATGAAAGAATCAAAAAACCACCTTGTCAAAAAAAAAGGAAGTATGAAAAAGTGGGTTTTGAACACAAACTTTTGATTTTTGACCAAATTCATAATGGACAGATTTCTATTACTTCTGTTAAGCAATAAGATGGTATCTCCATAAGTTCTATTTCATCGTCTTAAATAATCTACATAAGAGGATAAATAGCTGTATAAATTTTTACTCAATAGATTCTGTTATACTATAGTGGCTAAACCATAGACTGTATTATTGCAGCACTTTTGATAAGAAAATAAAGTTTGTTAAAACTTTTAGTAGCAACCAATGTGGAGAAAAATTAAAAACATGGTAACATTTTGCACTGCTTGTACACCTATAGTAGACGTTAATTCTAAACCTAAAATTTACAGATGAAAATAAAAGAGCTTAAAAAAAGGCCAAGCATTGACCAAAATAAAAACCTGACTAATACTTATTCGCAATTTGATAAACTTTTGATTGAATTGAAAAAAAGGGAACTGCCAGAAGAAATTGTAAAGTTTGTTAATGATGGAATTGAACAAATAAACGCAGTTTCGGAATCAAACAAAGAACTAAGAATACAAATAAAAAAGAGTCAGTCAAGTATTCTTAAGTTGATTGAGAAGAAACTTAAGCTAGTGACAAAAAATCATTATAAAAATACTTGGTTAGCATTAGGGATGTTTGCATTTGGTATCCCTTTAGGAGTTGCTTTTGGGACAATCCTTGGGAGTATGGCTTTTTTAGCAGCAGGATTACCCATCGGATTGGCTATGGGTATCGCAGTCGGTCAAGGGATGGATAAGAAAGCATTTGAAGAAGGAAGACAATTGAAGTTAGAAATAAAACACTAAGCAAAACAAAATTAAAATTGAATGGCAGGTCCGGATAAAAACCTAAAATTTCCACTTAATAATTACGAAAGGCTTTGTTTCTTAAAAAATATTGTAAAGAACCCTAACATAATCGTTGGAGATTACACTTATTATGATGATTTTGAAAACGTTGATAATTTTGAAAAAAATGTAAAATATCACTTTGATTTTGTTGGTGACAAATTAATAATTGGAAAATTCTGTATGATTGCTTCTGATGTTAAATTTATAATGAACGGAGCAAATCACTTAACTGACTCATTATCAACTTATCCTTTTGCGATTTTTGGGAATGGCTGGGAAAATGCAATGGATGGAAAGAGCTATCCCCAAAAAGGAAATATTAATATTGGTAACGATGTTTGGATAGGTTACAATGCAACAATTATGGCAGGAGTAACAATTGGCGACGGAGCAATAATTGCTGCAAATTCCACAGTGATTAAAGATGTTGAACCTTATTCAATTGTTGGAGGAAACCCAGCTAAAGAAATTAAAAAAAGATTTTCAAGCGAAATAATCGGAAAATTATTAGAGCTGAAATGGTGGAATTGGGATATTGAAAAAATAACTCAAAACGTACAACATTTAACAGATAATAAAGTTAAAAATATAATTGAGTAACAACCAAAGCACAACATACAAACCAACAAACATATCCCCAAACCAAGATGAGATTAAGCAAGCTAGTATACCTATTGCTGATAACTGTTCTGCTCAATAACGTTAAAACTCAAGCCCAAAAAGTATGGACAGGCAATTTATTGACCCAAGACTTAAAAGATTTTGCCGCTGGCCACTATACAGAAGTTAAAGGAACTATTACTATTCAGGATTTTGATGGAGTAGATTTAACGCTTTTAAAAGAACTACAAAGATGTTCGGGGAATATTGTTATTAGCAAAAACCAAAAATTAGAATCTTTAAAAGGTCTAGAAAAATTAACAGAAGTTGGTGATTATCTAAATATTAAGCAAAACCATAACCTTAAAAATTTAGAAGGATTATCTTCTTTAAAAAGTATAGGAGGGGGCTTTTATATTACTAAGAATGATAATTTAACTGCTTTAAATGGAATTAAAAAACTGAGTACTCTACAGGGAAATTTAAAAATAACAGAGAATTCACTACTAACAGATATTAGTGCTATTAATAGTTTAAAAGGGACCGTTAAAGGAATTTATATTGGTAGAAACCTTTCTTTAAGAGAAATTAACGGGTTAAATAATATAGTTGGCGTTGCAGCGGATGTACAAATTCATAAAAATAACTTAGAAAGAATTACAGGTTTTAACGGGTTAAAAACTATAGGAGAAGGGCTTGGCCTTACATTTGATTACATCAAAGATTTTAATGCCTTTGAAAACCTTACAAGTGTTGAAGATTTGGGAATTGGGACCAATTTAGAGGTTGTTGATTTAACAAACACATTTAAAAATTTACGGTTTGTTAAAGACGGTTTTTTTCTGAGGAGTGAAGAAACGTTAAAACATTTTAGTGGACCCAATGCTATTGCAGAAATAGGGAAAATAGTTGTAACAGATAATGAGAAGCTAGAGTCATTGTCTGGGTTTAATGGTCTTAAAACGGTTAGAGAAAATATAGATATTAAAAAGAATAAACGTTTAAACAACGTACAAGGATTCAATGGTTTAGTGACCTTAACGGGCACTTTTAATATTGTAGAAAATCCGGTGCTAAAAAGTATACAAGGGTTTAAAAACTTAGACTTTATTTCTTACCTCTACGTACATGAAAATAGCGAATTAGTAGACCTTAGTGGTTTCAGTAATTTAAAAAGCGCAGATAGAATCTTTTTAAGACGAAACTATGCCCTAGAAGATTTAACAGGCTTTAGAAGTTTAGAGAAAGTGTATGAGGATTTAGACCTTAGTTATTTATCGGAATTAAAATCGTTAAATGGGCTGCAGAAGTTGATGTTTATTGGTAATCAATTAGATTTTACTAATAATAAGAAATTAATAGATTATACAGCTTTGCAAATTCCTTTTTTAGAAACGATAACTAATAAAAACCTATGGTTTTCTCGTAATGGTTATAGTCCCTACAAAACAAGAATGCTAATACATGATAGGTTAGACACGCGTATTATTCCTGAAGAATACCTGAAATTAAATAGTAGGTGGGAGCTATCTCTCCTTAGAAATGAGATTTTTGCTAGAAGAGGTTTTGATTTTGGGAGTTCTGAGTTAACAGAATTTTTTTTAAACATGGGGTGGTACCAACCTGTAGAAGGCGTGGAAATTGTTTTAAATGATATTGAAGAAGAAAATGTGCGACTCATAAAAATGTACGAACAAGAACGTATAGAGGCGGCTACCAAAGCAATACAAGGTTTAAAAAATAAATACCAAAACAGTATAGATTTTTCTAGTGATTATGAAAAGTACTATACCATTTTAAAAAGGTTTATAAACGATATAGCGGTTAAGAGCGTTGCAAAATCTAACAAACTAACCTATTCTAGAACAGCAAATCTTGATAGAAATTTGCTACTGGAAAATGGTGCAGAAGATGTTAGCCAAGCGGAATTAGATAAGATTTCAATTGATTTTAATCACGAAGAAGAAACCACAACCATCAGTATTGAAGATAATCGTATTGAAGAAGATGAATACGATAGTTGGTTGGTCAAGGAGCTTATTAATTTTAAATTTAAGGTAAAAGATGGTGCAACCGTAGATTTTTTACAAGCTACAAAGGAGTATCTGTAATAAATGGTTTTAAGTACTTTCCGTTTCGTTTAATTTTGAGCATATAAAAATGGCTTTAGTACAAGTTTAGACAGCTAGGGTAGGGGTTCTTTACCAACCTACCAGAGTCGTCTGCTTAATGGGGTAGTTTTGCTTATTTCTCGGGTGATTCTAATTGCGTTTAGGTATTGTTTTATTTTAAACATGAAAAAAACTAGAGTGCATAATACCCACCGTCTGGCTACCTTAGAAATGAACTTTCCATGAACTTTTGGAAAGTTCACGAAAACGCATGGGAAAATGAACTTTTAAATTAAGTCTGTAAAATGGAGGTCAGAATAAGGTATATTTCATAGCTACCCATCTACTAAGTTGAAAATTGTTATTTTTAATAAAGCTTGATTTCTATAATTCGAAATTCTTGCGAATTTCTCGCTACGAAATCATAGCTTAATCGTTGAAAGTTCAAAAAAAGTATGGGATAGGACACTTTCTCGGTGAGTTTTATGTTCATATTAGAATTATTCCAAAATTGAACGTTTTTGTAACTTTACTTGAAAAGTAATGGCATGAGTACATCAGAATTAAATAAGACTAAAAAGGAGCTAGTGGGGTGGATTCAATCATTAACCGATGATTCCATTTTAGGCCTGCTTAGTTCTGTCAAATTATCAAGTGAGGGTAAGACTTCAGACTGGTGGGAAGAGCTTACCGAAAGCGATCGGGTCAATATCCTGAATGGTATCAGAGATTATCGGCAAGGTGAAACCATGAAATCCAGCGATTTTTGGAATGGCTTGACAAATGGATAGAGCTTACGAGGTGGAATGGACAAAACGGTCCTTACTAAACGCCATTGCCATCAAAAAATACCTGAATCTAAAATTTACGAAGAAAGAGGTGTCTAAATTTGAGAGTTTACTTCGGCAATTTGAACTAGCAGTTTCCAATTTTCCTACATTATATCCTGAATCAAAAAATCAAAGACATTTGAGACGGGCTGTCATTCATAAGAACACAACTGTTTTTTATATTTTTGCTAAAAACAAAGTAACCGTTATAGCTATGAAAGATAATAGGCAAATGAACGCTAGTAGTTAGACCGGGTTATAGTTAGGACACATTCTTGGCAATCCAGAATAGGATTAAAAGTTTAAATAAAGGATTTTCCTCCCGTTTAAGATTTAGTAGTTTTATACAAAAGAGATATCCGTTATATTACGGATATTCAATTGTTGTCTGTAATGCTAGAGCTACTTACTCGAGCAAAAATCTCTTAAAGTTTACTCAGCCGTTTTTCTTACTCGTTGATGTTATGTCGGACTTTTTAAAGCCATAATCTGCCTCTAACGAAGACATCACAGACCGATTACTAACTCGTACGAAAGCCTTCCATTCAGTACGGAGGGTTGCGCAAGCAGAACGTGGTGACTGCCACTCCGTGGTGGCCCTGCGGGGCTAAATCACTACAGACAACAAAACCTATAATTCATTGGGGGTCGATTTTCTATGCGAAAATCGACAGCAAAAAGCTATCTTTAACCTATGGCGGAATTTTCATTGCGTGAAATTCCCCCAACAAATCATAGCTAACGCGTTGGCAACAATATTGAAAAAACTACTCTTCATATCATTTCTAATAATTTCTGGGTGTAAATCAGGAATCGACTCGACTTCATTTGACAAATCTTCAAAAGAGTGTATTGAGAAAGAGCAAAGGGAAATTTTGGAAAAGGCAGTTGAATTGTTTGAAACAAGAATTAAAGAAAAATATCCGGAAATTTCAGTTGAGGCGGCTTATTTTGAATTTATATCCGACTGGAGTAATAAAAAATTACCTGTTGACTTTTTTCAAGATTCGTTGGAATTAAAAATTAGGAATTTGAATGTATGGACGGAATCAACTCGCTCGGAAAAAGATATGGAATTGGAAAAGCAACTTTTCAATGTTGCTTCAATGAACCCCATTAGGGTAAAACTAAATCAAGAATTTTCGAATTGTCTTTCTGAAAAAATTGATTGGAGAATTGGTACTAGGAGTTTCTTATTATTTAATTCAAAGTATAGAATTAGTCCTAAGATTGCGAAAAAGAGATTGAACTGGACAAGCGAGTATGACTTGAAAGAATTTGAAAATAGACTAACCATTGTGCTTGGAGTTTATTATCAAACGATGTTTAATATAAAAAATACTGTTGCCAACACGGTGTATAATTAATTGCGGTCGGATTTCCCAAAAAGGAAATCCTTGCAATTAACTATCTTCGGTACAGGCGAACATTTTCCGTTGAAAAAGTCCGCAACTAATCATACACTAACCGTTAGCAAACATATCATGAAACCTAAGTTCAACATACTAATTTTAGTTTTTGGAATCCTAATCTTAGGGTGTGCGGAAAAAATTGAGGAAAAGGAAAAACTAAAATTATCTGACTTTAAAGTGGCTAAGGATTATACTCAGTTTGCTGACAAAATGGAAAATGGAGACACTTTGAATATTGGAGTACAATTGTCAATGTGTATGTGGGAAGAGTATGACCAGTTACAAGTGACTAAGTTAAATGACAGTATTTATCTTCAACTACTCGAAAAACGTGTTATGGATGATGAACCAATGCACTTTGCCAAGGTTTATTACCAATTAAAAAATGATTCTTTAAACTTAGAAAAAATGATGATGGATTTTGATATTTACCATCAAGAAAAAATTGGTAGTCCTTTTTTCATTATGACTAGTCCAAAAGAAAAGGACAAAACTATTTTACGGACAACTGGACTTGGGAATCGTGGATTTAATATTGAGCGTTATCAAAGGATTATGTTTGAGTTATATCCAATGGAAATGGAAAAGTACCTTGCTGAATATATGCCTCCACCGCCACCAATTGAAAATGAATAACGGAATAAATACGTTTGCTAACAAAACCTATAAACAATACGGGCTTTGGGCTTAAACGAACGGTTTGCGTATTTTTATGAAGTCCGCAAAATCTTTAGGATTTTGCTCTTTAGTAGGACAAAGAAAAAAAGAAAACCAAAAGATTTCGCTATGTACTTGGCGGAAAGCAAACGCCGGTTAGCTCCCGTACGGTTCATAGCTAAAGCGTTGTAGCACATTATGAGTAACAAAATCAATATGAATCGAATTCTGATAATTTCCCTTATCCTTTTAGTTGGACTTATAAGTTGTAAAAATCCTGAAAAGACAATTGACAAGCTTCAAATTGCTAAAAATTATTTCGCGGCTCTTGATGAATCGAATAGCGCCAAAATGGAAGATTTATTAGCTGATAGTTTGATAACTACGATACCGAAATATGAATATGAAGTGAGATACTCTAAAAATGACTACTTGAGGAACTGGTTAAAATGGGACTCGATTTTCGAGCCAACTTATGAAGTGCTTGAAATGAATATGGAAAACGGAACTGTCAAAGCAAAGGTTTCAAAATCGGACAAGAGAATTGTTTTCTTTATGGGAAAGCCTTTTGTAACAAATGAGATTTTAAGATTCAAAGGTGACAAAATAACTGAAATAGAAACGGAGTATATAAATTTCGACGAAGAAACTTGGGGAAAGAATAGAACTGAACTTTTAAATTGGACTAAAGAAAATCATCCTGAACTCAATCTTGAACTTAATATTAATGTGCAAAATGAAGCTGGAGGAAAGAAATTCTTAAAGGCAATTGAACAGTATGAAAACAAAAAATAACGTGCTACAACACGGTGTATAAAACATAGCTAATAAGTGCTTAACCGAAAGGTGTGTGTATATTTAGAAAGTTCGCCAAATTTTTAATTTGGCTTTTAAAAGAGAAAAATTAAAAACAAAATATAAAAATTCGGCTCTGTGTTAATCCGAAAAGTTAGTGTCTTTTTTGCACGCTACGTTCCATACACAAGTCCGTTGTACACCATATAAACCCAACATTGAGAAAATGACAAAGTTTACTGAAGTTTTAAATGACACCATTGATTATTTTCTTCTTGGCGATGTTGAGCTCTTGCTTTATTACAAAGAGAAAAACAACTTGTCCAATGATTTGGCAACCGAATTTACAACTAATGACAGCGGAGATGAAATTGTAAAAAACGGAATACTTCTTCCAATGTCTAAAATAGTAAACCAACCATATACCATAATATTTAAAACAACCAAGAATAAATCTGAATTTGAAAAGTCTGAAAATGAACTGATTTTCAAGAAAAGTGGTTATATTTTGAAAGTTGAAAACAGGAAAGTAGTCCTATTTACTTGGTGGTTTTTGAATGACTTTAGCGATGAAAAAGTTAGAGAACTTATGAAAACCCCAAACAAATGGAACAAACCCTTTTATGAAATTAAAAATGGATGGTATGATATTGATATTTTTGGAGGATTTACAAAGCAAGAGTCTAAATATAAAGATGTCAACGGAAATATAATTAGTGACAGTAGCTTAGAACCAACTCTCGAATTTAGTTTTATTAGAAGAGTTAGAAAAGGAGATTTTAAAGCAAACGTAAATGAGTCTTTTGAATTAATAAATGGATAAAATACGGTGTACAACAAAGAACTGAGTTGAAAAACAAGCCTTTTTAGCTTAAAATTGTCACCAATTTTTCATCGTAAGAAAGTCCATTTTTTACAATACCAGAAACTTGTTTTGCTAACTTATTACAAACCGCGATTAATACCAACCTCTTGCTTTTGTCTTTAGCAACCAATCGGCGTATAGTACATACGCTGTGGGTTACGCATCCTACATAGGACCATTGAAAGTTCATTAAAAAGGATTGGTTCTGAAATTACTGAGTAGTATAGTTAAGCGTAGAAAGTCTACTTAATTAGATTGTAGGAATCTAAAATTCTATTTAAAGGACAATTAATAAACAGGTTTTAAAAAAATGAAGCCAGATACTAGTATCGTTTTACAGCGAAAGGATAAAAAATCTTTATTGTATATCGGAATTTTGTAAAAAATCAATTTAATATTTTTCGTAAGGAAGCTATCAATCTTAAAAATTTTTTAGTCAAGCAAAATCTTATGGCCGCAACAACTGTCAACTATACTATCATCTAAAAAAGCAAAACCCTGTAAATCAATTGATTACAGGGTTTTTTGCGGAGAAAGAGGGATTCGAACCCCCGGAGGTGTGACCCTCAACAGTTTTCAAGACTGCCGCATTCGACCACTCTGCCATTTCTCCTAAGCGGGTGCAAATATAAGAACCTTTTTTAAATCTGTAAAAACATTCTTAACAAATTTTATTAGAAGGTATATTTCTTTTGTTCTCCATACTTTTGTAATCACTTTAAAACACATAGGCATGCCAGGATTTGAAATGATAGCTGAAGAAGAAAAAAAGCACGTGAACCAAGTATTAGATTCTACCGTTTTTATGCGTTACGGTTTTGATGGTATGCGCAATGGGTATTGGAAAGCTAAAGAACTGGAGCAGGCATTAGCTTCTAGAATGCAGGTAAAGGAGGTACATTGTGTAAGTAGTGGTACCGCAGCCTTAACTGTTGCCTTAGCTAGCTCAGGTATTGGTGCAGGAGATGAAGTTATTATGCCCACATTTACTTTTGTAGCCAGTTTTGAATCTATCTTAGCCTTAGGGGCAGTTCCTATTTTAGTAGATGTGGACGATACCTTAACAATAAACCCAACCGCGGTAGAAAAAGCAATAACACCAAACACTAAAGCTATAATGCCGGTGCATATGTGTGGTTCTATGGCAGATTTAGATGTGTTAAAAGCAATTTGTGCCAAGCATAGCTTGTTATTAATAGAAGACGCTTGCCAAGCCATTGGTGGAAGCTATAAAGGCCAACCCTTGGGTAGTATTGGTGATTTAGGTTGCTTGTCTTTTGATTATGTAAAAACGATAACGTGTGGTGAAGGTGGTGCTGTGTTAACTAATAACAAAACCTACTACCAGAATGCCCATAAATATTCTGACCATGGACATGACCATATAGGGAATGATAGGGGAGCAGAGGCTCATCCATTTCTTGGATACAACTATCGTATTTCTGAGCTACATGCGGCTGTAGGCTGTGCGCAAATAGAAAAGTTAGATGGCTTTATAGCATTACAAAAAAGAAACTATACTATTTTAAAGGAGAAATTAAAGGCTGTGCCGGGTATCACTTTTAGGCGGGTGCCAGAAGGCGGTGAAGAAAACTTTTCTTTCTTAAATTTTTACATGCCAACTATAGAAAAGGCAAGATTAGCACATAAGGCACTTAAGGACGGGGGTGTAGATGCTTGTTTTTATTGGTTTGATAATAATTGGCACTATTACCGTAAATGGGAGCACTTAACCCATAAAACAGCGCTAGGGAAATTACCAAAAGAAGTATTACAACAGCTACCAGACTACAGCAAAGCAGACTTTTCTGCCTCTGACGCTTGGGTAGGACGCAATATATCTTGTTTGATTAAATTAAGCTGGTCTGCGGAAGAAATGGAAGCCCGCGCTACAAAAATGGCAACCCTACTGGCTACTATTTAATTAGTAGCCAACGTATTCCACAATTTCTAATCCATAACCTACAATACCAACACGTTTGGTATGTTCAGAATTAGAAAGTAGTTTAATTTTTGTTAGGTTAAGGTTGTGCAGAATCTGTGCGCCAACGCCAAAGTCTTTATTATCCATTTCTATTTTTGGAGCTTTAAATTCGCCTTGACCCTGTAACTCTTTTACTTGCGCTAAACGCGCTAAAAGATTCATGCTTTTAGGTTCTTGATTTATGAATACAAAAGCGCCCTTTTCTTCCTTATTTATCGCTTTAAACATGTCTTTTAACTTGTCTTCAGGATTATTGGTTAGGGTGCCTAAAATGTCATTATTTACCAAGGTACTATTGATACGTGTTAATACACTTTCACCTTTTTTCCAATTTCCTTTGGTAAGAGCAATGTGTATTTGGTCATTCGTAGTCTGTTTATAGGCACGTAGACGGAACGCTCCAAAACGAGTAGTGATATTAAAATCTTCCTTTTTCTCAATCAAACTATCATGTTCCATGCGGTATGCCACCAAATCTTCTATGGAGACTATTTTAAGGTCGAATTTCTTAGCTACTTCTATCAATTGCGGTAACCGAGCCATGGTACCGTCTTCATTCATTATTTCTACTATTACTCCAGCAGGTTTTAGACCTGCTAGGCGCGCAAAATCAATAGCAGCTTCTGTATGCCCTGTTCTTCTTAATACGCCCCCTTCTTTAGCAATCAACGGAAAAATATGTCCAGGCCTTCCTAAATCGTGTGGGCGTGTATCTTCGTCCACTAGAGAAAGAACGGTTTTAGCTCTATCTCCAGCAGAAATTCCGGTAGTTACCCCATGACCTCTTAAATCTACAGAAACGGTAAAAGCAGTTTCTAAGGGGTCTGTATTGTTGGTTACCATGCGGTGTAACCCTAATTGGTTGCATCGGCTTTCTGTTAGTGGAGCACAAATTAAGCCTTTACCGTGGGTGGCCATAAAATTGATGGTTTCTGGCGTAATAAGCTCAGCAGCTGCAAGAAAATCACCTTCATTCTCTCTGTTTTCATCATCAACTACAATAATTACCTTTCCTTTTCTAATATCTGCAATTGCTTCTTCTATGGTATTTAAAGTAAATTTCTTTTCCATGCTATTATGCAGCCTCTTGGCTTTTTTTCTTTTTGAATAGTTTAGTTACTTGTTGAATCCAGTTTCCGTCTCCCATTAGACCACGGTCTGCAGTAGCCCTTCTAGTTAAATAAACTCCTAAGGGTAACATGATGATGGTAGATAACCATGCGCCTAAGATTGGATTGATACCGCCTTGCTTGGCAGAATTCTCTGCAAAAACCCCAATAAAATAATAGGTTAGAAATAAGATGATTGCAATAACCATGGGTAATCCCAATCCACCTTTACGAATTATAGCGCCCAAGGGAGCACCAACAAAGAATAATATTATACATGATAGTGCCAGTGCGAATTTTTTGTGTAGCGATAAAATGTGGCGATTATACACCTCATACCGTTTACCCAATTCTTCTTTTTTAGAATTGACAGTATTCATAACGTTCTTTACAGAATTTTTGGCATTATTATAAATTTGTGTTTGCTGCCAGTCCTTGTAAAGCATTGGAATATCATCTGTGTCTATGATACTGTCTAAAGGTTTTAGTTTCGGCTTTCCTTTTAAAGAATCTTTTGGGTTAACTGGGAAAGCGCCCATCCGAGCATATATGTTATGAGAAAAAGCTGTAACCTGTTTTAAATTTACTCCTTTTAGCGAATCGATATCCTTAGTTAAACGTACTACGTTTTTCATTTTATCTGTCATGATATCTGATTCTTCCTCAATATCTTGACTATTTAATGCGGATACGTCTATGTTTTTAATGTAAGTATCAAAATAAGCCTTAGCAAAGGGTTGTTGCCGTTTTTCTTTGGCGGCTTTAGGTTGCATTTCTTCGTAGTAATACCCATCTTTAAGTACAAGAGAAATAATGTCTGAACCTTCACTGCTAACAAGTTCACCTTCTTTGGCTTTGATTACCGTGGTATTTACGTTGCTTTTAGATTTTTGGTGGATGATAACGTCGTGAAGGTATTGGTCTTTGTCACCAGATTTTTTAGCAACCTTCATATTCATATTGGTGCCTTCTACATCACTAAACACTCCTTCTACTATTACAGCAGCCGGTTTTACCTTAGCAATATTTCTACGCATGTTAAAAATCTTCTGTTCAGAAGCAGGTATTACATTATTGGCCAAAAAGAACGCTCCAATCCCCAGAATACTTACAAATACAATTAAACTCCGCATTGCTTTTTGTAAAGAAACACCAGAAGCTTTCATAGCAGCGAACTCATAGTTTTCTGCGAACGTACCAAAAGTTAATATACTAGCAAGTAGTACTGTAAGTGGTAATACTTTGTCTATAAGTGTAGGCATGTAGTACAACAAGAATTTACCAATGATGGCTAAATCTAAATCTTTCCCTGCCAAGTCATCTATAAATAGCCATACGGTTTGGAAGATGAAGATAATCATCAGAATTGCGAACGAACTGAAGAAGTTGTATAGGAATCGCGATAATATATATCGGTCAATGATAGGTAGCACCTGGTCTTTCTTGTTATCTAGTTATAAAAACCAAAAGAGGTGCCTTAGCCAAGGACCTCTTTATGGAAATGTGTTTTATTTAATTCAGGCTATTAGTTTTTAATAATGTAATACCCTTCATCCTCATACTTGGCTTGGTCAAAGGTAAACAAGCTTTTTGATAAAGGTTGA
The DNA here is from genome assembly GCF_011882165.1 of Croceivirga sp. JEA036. Lineage (NCBI taxonomy): Bacteria > Pseudomonadati > Bacteroidota > Flavobacteriia > Flavobacteriales > Flavobacteriaceae > Croceivirga > Croceivirga sp. JEA036. Next base: position 1,031,951 of record NZ_JAATON010000001.1, on the reverse strand, counting down.
TTCGTTTTAAAAGAATTAACTGTGATGGTAGTTTTAGTACCGTTTTTACCCGTTTCTATAACCTTATAAATATGTTTGGTCTCTGCATCTATACCTAAAAGAATAGATTTAATGTCAGAATAGGTGTCTATAGGGGTAAGTTTTACATACTGTATTTTTCTGCCTTGTACATTTTGTAAAATGTCCCACTTATAATTGTGACCTTCTCTGTAAAAGGTTAGCATTTTAGAAGGGGTTATCGTGTCTTCTTCCTCGGATTTATCATCAATAGTAACCTCTTCATTATCAGGAACAATAGTGTACACTTTAGCACCATCAAACAACTGGGTTGCACCAAATAAATTTACACGGTACTTTTCGCCTTGCATGGTGGCATTACCTTTAGTTTCACTCTTTGTATTGGCTTCTGTGTTTTCTAAAGCATACTTAAAAGTAACTTCAATATTATCGTAAGACTTTACTTTGTTGTAGACATCATCTAACAACGCTTTTGCTTTTGGTGAATTCTGGGCAAAAGTGGTTGCACTTAGTGCGATAAATAAGATAAATAGTAATACTTTTTTCATCGATTTTGTATTCGTTTTATGTATTCGATTCATTTTCTAATAATTGGTCTAAAGCTACCATGTCTGGTACCAGAACCTGTCTAGCTTTACTACCTTCAAAAGGACCTACAATTCCCGCAGCTTCTAATTGATCTATTATTCTACCTGCACGGTTATAGCCTAATTTAAGTTTACGTTGAATAAGAGAGGCAGAACCTTGCTGTGCAATGACAATAACTTCCGCTGCTTCCCGGAACTTACTATCCCTTTCGCTTATCTCATAATCAATTCCCGTGCCAGAGTCTTCACCTACAAATTCTGGCAGTAAATGAGCATCTGGGAAAGCCCGTTGAGAACCGATAAATTCGGTTATTTTACTAACTTCTGGTGTGTCTACAAACGCACATTGTATACGGGTAACATCATTGCCCTGAGTATAAAGCATATCTCCACGACCAATTAATTGGTCTGCTCCTTGTGTATCTAAAATAGTTCTAGAATCTATTTTAGAGGTTACTCTAAACGCAATACGTGCAGGAAAGTTTGCTTTAATAATACCCGTAATTACGTTCACAGAAGGTCTTTGCGTAGCAATAATTAAGTGAATACCAATAGCTCTTGCCAATTGTGCCAAACGTGCAATAGGCGTTTCTACTTCTTTCCCTGCGGTCATAATTAAATCTGCGAACTCATCTATTACCAATATAATGTATGGTAGGTATTTGTGCCCTTCGTTTGGATTTAATTTACGAGCCTTAAACTTGGTGTTGTATTCTTTGAGGTTCCTTACCATGGCTGTTTTTAAAAGCTCATAGCGATTATCCATTTCTATACAAAGTGAATTTAGCGTACTAATAACTTTACTGTTATCTGTGATAATGGCTTCCTCAGAATCTGGAAGTTTGGCTAAGAAATGACGTTCAATTTTATTATACAGCGTTAACTCTACCTTTTTAGGGTCTACCAGAACAAATTTTATTTCTGCTGGATGTTTTTTATAGAGTAGGGAAGTAATAACAGCATTTAAACCAACCGATTTACCTTGACCGGTAGCACCTGCCATAAGCATGTGCGGCATTTTTGCAAGGTCTACCACAAAGGTTTCATTACTAATGGTTTTACCAAAAGCAATGGGTAATTGCATTTCAGCCTTTTGAAATTTAGCGGAAGCAATTACCGAACGCATACTTACTATAGAAGCATTTTTATTGGGCACCTCAATACCAATAGTTCCTTTACCTGGAATGGGGGCTATAATTCTAATACCCAATGCCGCAAGTGAAAGTGCAATATCGTCTTCTAAATTTTTGATTTTAGAGATGCGAATACCTGCTTCGGGTACAATTTCATATAAAGTAACGGTAGGCCCAATAGTAGCTTTAATCTGCGCAATACCAATTTTATAGTTTTTAAGCGTAGAAACAATTTTGTTTTTGTTTTCTTCTAACTCTTCTTGATTTATAGTGATACTGGTATTGGCACCATGTTGCTCTAATAAATCCAGTGGTGGGAATTTATAATTACCAAGTTCTAAAGTTGGGTCAAACTCACCAAAATCCTTTACCAGTTGTTCCGCGGTGCTGCTGGTCTCTTCCTTTTCTACCTTAGCGGCTTCTACCTGTAAATCAACATCTTCTTCCTCTTCTTCGGGTTGAGTTATGGTAATGTCCATATCCGATGAGTTTGTTACTGATGTTTCTGGCGCTTCGGGTTCTAATAGAGGTATGTCTTCTTTATGGGTGTAGGTGTCCAGATTAATTTCGGAATCCTCATCAGAAATGGATAGGGGTGTATCTTCTACGTTTGAAGTTACAGCGTTATTTGCTGGTTTTGGTTTCCGCTTAGGCAAATCCATCGCCTTAAAATAATTACCTATAGCTTCTGGTGAAAAATTGAATAGTTGTACCAAGATAACTATCAAAGCAAATAACAATACCAGAAATACACCAATTTTACCCACATAATCTTGGAGAAAGTCGTTCATCTCAAAACCTATCAATCCACCCAAAAGCGGATATTCAAAAGCAAAGAAACCTAAAGCAATAGAGGTCCAAATCATCCCTATGAGGCCCCAAATCCATTTACCAATTAAGTTTTTGTATTGCAATCCTAAAAAAAGGTATAGTCCGCTAATGGCCATAAGTACAGGCAACACAAAAGATGCTAACCCAAAACCCTTGTACATAAAAAAGTGGCTTACCGCTGCTCCAAATTTATTGAGCAAGTTTTTAGCTTCTGCATTACGGTCTCTAAATTCGGTCAACAAGCTTTGGTCTGCTTGCCAGGTAAAATAAAACGAGATAAACGAGAAGAATAAGGCAATACTCAACACGATTAAGAAACACCCAAAAATAATTTTATTCTTTTTGGATAGTACAAACCGATTTGGTTTAGGGGTTGAAGATGCTTTGGATTTTCTCCGTTTTTTGGCCATAGGTTGAATAAAAGGGCAAATTTACAAAATTAGCTTAGCTGTAAAAGCCGAAGCTTTTTAAAGTACTTTGGGAATATAAATGATTAGGCCAACTGCCACCGCAACTATGGAAACCAGCATAACAGCCCCAGCGGAAACGTCTTTGATTAGGCCTATTTTTTCATCGTATTCTGGTTGTACAAAGTCCGAAATCTTTTCTACAGCGGTATTTAGACCTTCTATACCCATAACCATACCAACCGCTAAAAATTGCAATGCCCATTCCATGGCCGATATCTTAAAATACCACCCTGCAATAGTAACCATAACCGCAATAAAAAGCTGAATTTTTATACTTGCTTCGGTAAAAAGCAGAATAAACAGACCTTTAAAAGCATATCCTACACTTTTTATGCGGTTAATGATAAATGGTTCTTTAGGCATCCATCAAAGCTTCAAGTGCGGCTTTATAATTAGGCTCGTCTACCGTTTCTGCAACTTGTTCTGCATATAAAACTTTCGCATTTTCATCTAAAACTACTACAGAGCGGGAGTGTAGTCCTTTCAAAGGTCCATCCGTGAATTCTAATGCGTACGCTTTACCAAAATCTCCAGACCTAAAATCAGATACGGTTTCTACACTATCAATACCTTCTGCACCACAAAAACGGGCTTGTGCAAAAGGTAAGTCTCTAGAAATGCATAAAATTTTGGTATTTTCTAGTTCGGCTGCCTCTTGGTTAAATTGTCTAACCGATTGTGCACATGTTCCGGTATCTATACTTGGAAAAATGTTTAGCACCACTTTTTGTCCTTTAAAATCCGACAGGGAGCACTCACTTAAGTCGTTTTTAACCAATGTAAAATCTGGGGCAGTACCGCCAACTTCTGGTAGGTTCCCCACTGTGTGTATTTCGTTTCCTTTTAAGGTAACTGTAGCCATTTTTTTGTTTTTATGTTTTCTCAAAAATAGCACAAAAAGAAAACCTTCCACAAGTTAATGCGGAAGGTTTATAGTATTAAGGTTTAAAAACCTCTATTTATCTATGGCTCCCGTTACCCTAGACATAAAACCGTTTAAGGCCTCTTTTTTGGGAGTACCTTGCTTTACTTCTTTGTAAACTTCTATAGCCCCATAGATATTAGAAATTAATTCGCCCACGGTATCCAGTTCTTCATCTTTTAAAGATGGACTCTCTGTAAGGTCTTCTAATGTTTCTGCGGTCTCTATTAAGAAATCTTCATCGTTGGCTTCTGCAAAAGCCACCAAATGTTTAATTAGCGGCAACCTCATGAACTAATGTTTTTAAAACATCGTACTTATTGGTCTGTACTTGGTTTTTTAAACTTCCATTTTGAAAAGCAGCGAATGTTGGCAAGTTATCTACCGTTGCTAATTTGCGCGATTCTGGAAACTTTTCTGCATCTACCAAGACAAAGGTTACATTCTCATTTTCCCTAGCTTCTTTTTTAAACTTGGGTTTCATGATTCTGCAGTTACCACACCAAGAAGCAGAATATTGCACAACTACATTACTGTTCTCAGCAATGATTTCTTGTAAATTGTCCTGTTCTAATTCTAGTAACATACTTAATTAGTTTACGTGGTTAGCCAAGTAATCTGCAACGCCCTTACGGTCTGCATTCATAGCTTCTTTACCTTCTTCCCAATCTGCTGGGCAAACTTCACCTTTTTCCTGTACGTGGGTATAAGCATCAACTAAACGTAAAAATTCGCTAACGTTTCTACCTAAAGGCATGTGGTTTACGCTCTCGTGAAATACAGTACCTTCTTCGTCTATAAGGTAAGTAGCTCTAAAAGTAACATTATCACCATCTAACAATACAGAATCCGTTTCTTCATTGTACTCTTGTGTTGTGTTATCTAAAATATTAAGTGCACTTGCTAAATTTCTATTGCTATCTGCAATTAATGGGTAAGTAACACCTTCTATACCACCATTGTCTTTTTTTGTATTTAACCAAGCAAAGTGAACTTCTGCAGTGTCACAAGAAGCACCAACTACTAATGTATTTCTTTTTTCAAATTCTGCTTGAGCTTTTTGAAAAGCGTGTAATTCTGTTGGGCAAACAAAAGTAAAATCTTTTGGGTACCAGAAAAGAACCACTTTTTTCTTTTCTTCCTGTGCTTTTTTAAGGATGTTTAATTTGAATACATCACCTAATTCGTCTATTGCGTTTACTTCAATGTTTGGGAATTTTCTTCCTACGATTGCCATATCTATTCGTGTTTATCGGTTCAAAATTTTAGCAAAATTAACCCCTATAAAACAGTTATTAAAATGACGTACAATAAGTAAATGTTATACTAAAATAGGTAACGGTTATACCGTAAAAATCGATCTAATTTATTAACGATTTGACAAAAATAAACCTACTAATTTATCATATTGAAAAGAAAAGGATGGATGTGTAGATTGCTCCTAATAATTTATTTTGATTCTAATTGCTTAATCTTAATATTCAATGCTGCAAATAAGAGGGTCATTAATGGACTTAACCAGTTAAAAATGGCAAAAAGAGCGTATTCCGCTACACCAACACCTAGTACGCTACTGTGGTAAGCCCCGCAAGTATTCCAAGGAATTAAAACGGAGGTTACTGTTCCAGAATCTTCCAATGTTCTACTTAAGTTTTCTGGGGCTAAACCTCTTTCCTCGTAGGCTTTAGAAAACATTTTACCGGGTACCACTATGGCCAAATATTGGTCAGAAGCCGTAATATTTAATGCCAAACAGCTACCTACGGTACTAGCGAACAACCCAAAGGTAGATTTAGCTAATTTTAGTAGGGATTTAGTAATTCTTTCCAACGCGCCAATACCGTCCATAATACCACCAAAGACCATAGCACATAAAATAAGCCAAATGGTACCTAACATCCCCTTCATGCCTCCAGAAGAAAATAAGTCGTTTAGGCTACTATTATCCGTTTCTATGGCCACATCTACTGTAATGGCGTCCATTATTCCTTTGTATGCTGTCTGTAGATTTAGACTTTCTCCGCCCCCTATTTTTGCAACAATTTCTGGCTGAAATATAAGTGCGAATAAACCGCCTAAAAGCGTACCTACTAGCAAGGCCAACAACGGTGGTGCTTTTTTTACAATCATGGCCACAACAACTACGGGTACTAAAAACAACCAACCGCTTACATTAAAAGTACTACTAATAGTACCCAGTAAGGCATCAGTTTGTGCGGTTCCTGTTGTTTCTATGGTGAAACCAAGGATGATAAATATGATTAAGGTTACAATTACCGTAGGTACGGTAGTAATGGTCATGTATTTTATGTGAGAAAACAATTCGCCCCCCGCCATGGTAGGCGCTAAGTTGGTAGTATCACTCAAAGGCGACATTTTATCACCAAAATAGGCTCCAGAAAGTACAGCGCCCGCTGTCATCCCCAAAGAAATACCTAAGGCTTCTCCAATACCTATTAACGCAATTCCTACTGTAGCAGCGGTGGTCCAACTACTACCTGTTGCAATAGAGATTATGGCACAAATAACAACACAGGCCGCTAAGAATATGGTTGGGTTTAAAATTTGCAGCCCATAATAAATCATGCTGGGAATAATACCGCTGATAAGCCATGTGCCAGAAAGTGCACCAACCATAAGAAGAATCAACAATGCACCTGTGGTAGACCGCACATTTTCTGCAACTTCATCCATCATTTGTTGGTAAGATACTTTGTTAAAAAAACCAACAATGGCAGCAACAGCTGCGCCAAGCAATAGAATAAATTGGTTAGAACCGCTTAGGGCATCGTCTCCATAAACAAATACATTAAAGGCAAGCATGCCTACAAGAATAAAAACAGGCAATAAAGCCTCCCAAATATTTAATTCTCTGTTAGATACTATATTCTCGTTTTCTCTGTGTTCGTAGTTTGGTTTGTTATCTGCCATGTAATACAAGTTGCAATCCTGTAATATTACGACTTTGACCTAGGTTCTGCAAGCCGTAAAATGCTTCTAATTATGCTGTGACTGTGGAACTATCTAGAATTCCGAGTTTTAGCATGCAACTTTTCATCGCGTTATATGTATGTTCTATATCATGGTCCAAACCTATAGAAAAACGTATTAAACCATCCGTAAGGCCCATTTCTTTTTGCTCTTCTATTGGAATTTCAGAAGAGGTAGATGTTCCTGGAGCACTAAATAAGGTCTTGTAAAATCCTAAGCTTACCGCAAGGTATCCCAAGTTTTCTTGCTGCATCAATTCCATCAGCGCATTGGCCTTGTCCAAAGAGCCAACGTCTAAAGTCATCATGCCACCAAAGCCGTATTCAGGATTCAATTGTTTTAGCATGGTTTCGTGCCCAGGATGGGATGCCAGACCGGGATAAACCACTTTTAAACCATCCGCTTCAAACTTGTTGGCTAAATAATGAGTGTTTTCACTATGTTTTTTAATCCGAATATGCAGGGTGCGCATATTTTTTAGGATGGAAGCGGCGCGTAGGCTATCCAGGGTGCTGCCAAAAAGCATACCAGCACCATCATTTACATCTTTTAAACTTAAGCAAAAGTCTGTAGTACCACACACCACGCCAGCTACACAATCACTGGTGCCATTAATAAATTTGGTTAAACTGTGAATTACAATGTCGGCACCAAGACTTGCAGGGTTAATGCTTAGCGGGGAAAAAGTGTTGTCTACTACTAAAGGAATATTGTGCTGTTTTGCCAATTGGGCAAGTGCTGTAATATCCGCTATTTCTAAGAGTGGATTACTAACCGCTTCGCAGTAAATCATCTTGGTTTTTGGGGTAATGGCTGCGGTTACAGCTTCTAATTTAGTAATATCAACAAAACTGCTGTTAATATTGAATTTTGGTAAAAAATTCTTCATCAAAGCGTAGGTACCGCCATAAATGGTCCTACTGGTTACAATATGGTCATTAGCATTGCACAATTGCATAATTACCGCTGTAATGGCTCCCATGCCGCTGGCATATACGTTGGCAGATTCTGTCTGCTCCAGTGCTGCTAGTGCTTCACCCAAATATAAATTAGAAGGGGAGGAGTGTCTGCTATACAAGTAACAACCTTCGGTATTACCCTCAAAGGTATCGAACATGGTTTTAGCAGATAAAAATGTATAGGTAGAAGAATCGGATATTGATGGATTAACACCTCCAAATTCGCCAAAGTAATGTAAGTCTTGTAATTTCTGTGCGGCTTTGCTTTTCATGATAGAACTATTTTTGGTAAAAATCATTTTTAAAAGCGTATTTGTCAATAGAATTTATAAAATGAAGAATTTAATTCAGATTTATTCTGATTATTAGAAAATTAATCACTTTTACTATCTTTAATCTCATATTTAACGAATGACATTAAGATGGAACTAGATGCAACGGACAAAAAATTACTGAACTTATTACAACAAGACTGCAAAAAGACCACAAAAGCGTATGCTTTAGAACTAGGGTTGTCCACGACGGCTGTTTTTGAGCGTATAAAGCGGTTAGAGCGTAATGCCATTATTACAGATTATGTTGGGTTGGTAGATAAAAAAAAGGTGCAAAAAAGTTTTACGGTGTATTGCCATATTAAGTTAGTACAACACACAAAGGAAAATGTGTTACGTTTTGAGCATCAAATACAACAATTGCAAGAAGTACAAGAGTGCCAACATATTAGTGGTGATTATGATTACATTGTGCTGGTAAATGTGGCTAATATGCAGGAATACAGGGAGTTTATGGTCAATAAATTAACGGCGATAGACCAGATTGGTAGTACGCAAAGTTCTTTTGTGATTAATCAGGTTAAAAAAACAACCGCGGTTTACATCTAATTACGCTAGTTTTCTATACCAATTTTATGTGGTATTTTTGTTTTAAATACTGAATTTATGAGTCAATTTGATGTGGCCGTTATCGGTTCTGGACCTGGAGGCTATGTTGCTGCTATACGTTGTGCCCAATTAGGCCTAAAAACAGCTATAATAGAAAAATATGCTACCCTTGGGGGTACTTGCTTAAATGTTGGTTGTATCCCTTCTAAAGCATTGTTAGATTCTTCTCACCACTACGAGGATGCTGTTAAGCATTTTGAAGAGCACGGAATTGAAATTCCAGGAGAAATTAAAGTGAATTTAGCACAGATGATAGCCAGAAAGGACAGCGTGGTAGAGCAAACTACCAAGGGAGTTCAGTTCTTGATGGATAAAAATAAGATAGAGGTATTTGAAGGTGTAGGTAGTTTTAAAGATGCTACTACAATTACAATAGCTAAGAACGATGGTAGTACAGAGACCATTGAAGCAAAGAACACAATAATTGCTACCGGTTCTAAACCGTCTAGCTTGCCTTTTATTTCTATTGACAAGGAAAAAATTATTACATCTACCGAAGCCTTAAAACTTAAAGAAATACCAAAACACCTTTTAGTTATTGGTGGCGGTGTCATAGGTTTAGAACTAGGTCAAGTGTACAAACGCTTAGGAGCAGAGGTTACGGTAATTGAATATATGGACCGCATAATTCCAGGTATGGATGGTGCTTTGTCTAAAGAACTTGCTAAAGTGATGAAGAAGCAAAAAGTGAAATTTGCGCTTTCTCATAAAGTAAAGTCCGTGGAGCGTGTTGGTGATGAAGTGGTAGTAAAAGCAGACGATAAAAAAGGCAATGAAGTTGAGTTCAAGGGCGATTATTGTTTGGTATCCGTAGGTAGAAAACCTTATACCGATGGTTTAAATGCAGAAGCGGCTGGTGTGAAATTAGACGATAGAGGTAGGGTCGTGGTAAGTGATCATTTACAAACAAATGTATCTAATATCTATGCCATTGGTGATGTTGTACGTGGCGCTATGTTAGCCCACAAGGCAGAAGAGGAAGGTACCATGGTAGCGGAGATTTTAGCTGGACAAAAACCACATATAGATTATAATTTAATTCCTGGTGTAGTGTATACTTGGCCAGAGGTTGCCGCTGTTGGTAAAACAGAAGAGCAATTAAAAGAAGATGGTGTTAGCTACAAAGTAGGTCAATTTCCTATGCGTGCTTTGGGGCGTGCCCGTGCAAGCATGGATATAGATGGTTTTGTTAAAATTATTGCTGACAAGCAAACAGATGAAGTGTTGGGGGTACATATGATTGGTGCCCGTTGTGCGGATTTAATTGCCGAAGCAGTTACTGCTATGGAATTCCGCGCGTCAGCGGAAGACATCTCGCGTATGAGCCATGCGCACCCTACATTTGCAGAGGCGGTTAAGGAAGCTGCTTTAGCGGCAACAGATGATAGGGCTTTACACGTTTAATTTACTATTCATTTTACCATAAAAAATCCCGAAACTAAATATTTAGTTTCGGGATTTTTTAATTTTTGTCTTGATAGTTATAATCATGCAATATACTTACGTAACCTCGCATTAACTTCGAACACCTACAAATAGTCGAATTATAAAAAGACGTAAACGGGAAATACCCATTTTTACTATTGGAATAGCAAATGCTACACCGTTATGTAAATGTATTAAGGTTTGTTTTCCAGCATAACTAATTTGTGTTTTAACTTCATCTTCGTGCTTCATATACACCAAGGAAAGGTAAGTGCAAATAAACATAAATGCTAGTGCTCCAGGTATTGCTATGGTGGGAGTCAAATCGTGATGCAAAAATTTATACAAACCTAAGCCTGTAAAACTTCCATAAAGTAAGATAAAATGCATTACATAGATAGTTAAGGTACTCCCTCCAATTTTTAGAACGGTTTTATGCGTTAAGGCTTGCCTTAAAAGCATGAAGACTGCAAAAACTAGAAAAACATCTCCTAGACGTATAAACAAATAGTTATTATTTAAAATAAGCTCAAAAAGCTTCCACTGGGTTTGAGCTAGTAAAACTTCAAATAAATTAGAAGATTGAAAAAGCAGTAAGTAGCCTATTACTAAAGCCACAGGAATTGCTATGGAATATAGGTTTCTAAAGGACTTGAATTTGGTGAAGAGGAGCGATAAAAAAGCACCAACCGTTGCATAACCAAACCATGGAAAAATAGTGAAAACAGAGCCATTAACCTTTGTGAAATAATTAGCGATACCAATGGGTAACCCTTCAAAAGTCCATGTTTTATATATCGGTTCTAAAATGAACAGGAATAAGGTTATACTTATTAAAACGCTAGGAAATACCCAAGCTTTTCTTTTAGCGGTGATTATATATGTAGTTATTATACCCAAAATAGATAGCCCTATGCATTGTAGAACGTCTATCAAAAAAAATCCGTCATAGAGTTCTCCTTTGAGTAACCCGAATAAATTTAAACGGAGGAGGTAACCTATAAATAAAAGTTGCAATCCACGGCGAATCCCCTTTTTAACTCTAGGATTTTTCCAGCCAATTTCCGGGGCAGCTACCAATAAGTAGGTAAAAATAAATCCAGAGACAGTGAAAAAGACAGGGGCTGTTATGCCTCTAAAGTAAAGCCAAATAGAATAAGCTAAATTATTAGGTTGCCTAAATACTGGGTCTAATAATCCATCTATGAAATGGCCTTGTAGCATCATTAAGATAGCCCATGCGCGCATGGCATCAATAAAAAAGAGTCGTTTAGAATTTGAACTCACATGCAACTGTTTGTATGGATATATTCAAAATAACCATCCATGGATTATTAATGCCGCAAAATTAGGTAAAAAACAATCAAATGGCTGATATTTAAGTTATTTTAGGGATAAATAATCAATAAATCACTATGGCTAATATATTGGCATTCGCTGGGAGTAATTCTTCAAAATCTATTAATTATCAACTGGTGCTTTACACAGTTTCTCAAATAGAAAATCACCAAATACAAACACTTAATCTTGCCAATTATCCATTTCCTATGTTTAGTGAAGATTTAGAGGAAAAAGATGGGTATTCTAATTCTTTGATAGAGCTAAAAAATGACATTCAAAAAGTAGACGCACTAATTATTTCTGTGAATGAACATAATGGAAGTATGTCTGCTTATTTCAAAAATTTATTGGATTGGTTATCCAGAGTAGACCGTAAATTTCTAGCAAACAAAAAGATTTTATTAATGGCAACTTCTACAGGTCAACGCGGCGCAATTGGTGCATTAACATCTGTGTCTGCTTTGTTACCAAGATTTGGAGCAGAAGTAATAGCCACTTTTTCCCTACCTAGTTTTATGGCTAATCTTAGCGCGGAAAAAGGAATTTTAGATTCCCATTTAGAAGCTGAATATAATAAGGCATTGTCTAGCTTTTTAGATTCTTTGTAAACCGTACCTTTGTCCAGCTATGTTGGACCAATTTAAAGCTCATTTAGAACGGCATTTTCCACATTTATTCTCTGCAAAAATACTTGTGGCATGTAGTGGAGGTATAGATAGTGTGCTATTGGCATATTTTGCAAAAGCTTGTAGGCTTAATATAAGTTTAGCACATTGCAATTACCATTTAAGAGGTGAAGAGAGTGACGGTGATGCTGATTTTGTGCGCCAACTGGCAAAATCGTTACAGGTACCCTTGCACAGCACAGGGTTTAATACCTTGGAAATACAAAGAAAACAGGGCGGTTCCATACAAATGGTTGCACGGGAATTACGATATGAATATTTTGAGGAACTTTGCCAAAAAAATGGTTATGACTTTGTGCTTACAGGTCACCACGCTAATGATAGTTTAGAAACTTTTACAATTAATTTATCTAGAGGTACAGGTATAGATGGCCTTTTGGGTGTGCCAGCCATAAATGGTAAATATAATAGACCTTTGTTACTTTTTACGCGTAAAGAGCTAATGGCTTATGCTAGGAATCACCGTATTCAATGGCGAGAGGATAGTAGTAATAAAAGCAACAAGTATATCCGAAATAGAATCCGGAATAAAATTGTGCCAGAATTAGAACGCTTGCATCCTAATTTTGACCAGAACTTTATTCAAACCCTAGGTTATTTAAAAGAATCGGCTACGCTTCTAGACGCATATGCCAATCGCCTTAGAAAAGAATTTTTTATGCAAGGTGAATACGGTATTCGTATTCCTATAAGTAATTTGCGAAATCTACAACCTTTAGATGCACATCTGCATCTACTCTTTAAACCCTATGGCTTTACACAATGGGAAGATTTATTGCGAATGTTACAGAGTACAAGTGGTAAAGAAATTTATTCTACAACACACAGATTGGTTAAGGATAGAGAAGAGTTGCTATTGCTTACTCTAGGTACAGCAACAGAAAATGAATTTTTTATAGAAAAAGAAATGAGTCAAATAGTACGGCCAATTGCTTTGCGATTTGAAGAAGTAGATACTATTAAAGAAAAGAAACAAAACATTGCTTATTTAAATAAGGATTTGTTAAAGTATCCGTTAGTGTTAAGAAAATGGCAGAATGCCGACTATTTTTATCCCATCGGAATGCAGGGCAAAAAGAAACTGTCTAAGTATTTCAAGGATAAAAAAATGAGTATAATAGCTAAAGAACAACAGTGGTTGCTGTGTTCTGGTGAAGACATAATTTGGGTTGTAGGTCATCGTTTAGACCATAGATATCGTGTAACTGCTGATACTACTCAAATTGTAAAAGTGATTTTAGATTAAATGAAAAAAAGTTTCCTATTCTTATTTGTATTAATTACCAATGTACTTTTTGCTCAAACTGAAGAATCGCCAGCTATTTGGTCTCATCAGGTACAAAAACTATCTGAAACAGAATATGAGTTACAGTTTAAAGCAAGTATTTTAAAAGACTGGTACATCTATTCTCTATATACCGCAGAAGGTGGTTCTATGCCGAGTGAGTTCGAATTTGTGGGGGCAGGAGAAGATTATGAATTACTAGGAAAAACGATAGAGGGTAAAACCTACACTAAATACACCGAAGTATTTGATGTGGATGAGACCTTTTTTAAAAATGAAGCACTTTTTAAACAAAAAATAAAGCTTAATAACACAGCGATTAACCAGTTAAAAGTAGTGCTGTATTATCAAATTTGTAAAGAAGTTTGCGTTTTAAAAGAAGAAGAATTTAATATCTCTTTAGATGGTTCCGCTTTAAATGTAGTGACAGAAAAGCTAGATGATAAAAGTTTAGCAATGACTGATGCCCTTAAATTGGATTTAAAGAATAAAGAACGTTTAAATGGTGCTGATGGAGTGGCTAGCCCATCTAAAAACAGTCTCAGGGTAGTGTTTGGACTGGGTTTTTTAGGAGGGTTAATTGCGTTGTTTACCCCTTGTGTCTTCCCTCTTATTCCTTTGACAGTTTCCTTCTTTACCAAGCATACTGGAAGCAGGGCAAAGGGTATTAAAAATGCATTGCTTTATGGTTTTTTTATTGTTCTGATATACTTTTTATTAAGTATGCCTTTTCATGTATTTAATTCAGTAGACTCTCAGGTATTAAATACCATTGCAACTAATATTTGGCTCAATCTGTTTTTCTTTATCATTTTCATCTTTTTTGCCTTTTCTTTTTTTGGGTATTATGAGCTTACATTACCAAATTCTTGGGCTAATAAATTAGACAGTGCTTCTAACAAAGTAGGTGGTGCTTTAGGCATATTTTTTATGGCTATTACGTTAGCTATAGTATCCTTTTCTTGCACAGGGCCTATTTTAGGTGGTTTACTAGGAAGCACAACTCTGGCGGAAGGTAGTGTGGCCAATAATTTAACGGCAGGGATGACGGGTTTTGGAGTTGCTTTAGCACTGCCTTTTATGCTATTTGCTTTATTTCCTGCATGGTTAAATTCTTTACCTAAGTCTGGTGGATGGATGACTACAGTAAAAGTGGTGTTAGGCTTTTTAGAGCTAGCCTTAGCCTTTAAGTTTCTTTCTAATGCTGATTTAGTAGGGCATTGGGGATTATTAAAACGAGAGGTTTTTATAGCTATATGGATTATAGTCTTTGTATTGCTGACACTATATCTATTTGGTATCTTCAGATTTCCGCATGATGGTCCAAAGCAGAAGTTGTCTGCAGGTAGAAAAATTGTTGGTGTGGTTAGCCTTGGTTTTAGTCTCTTTTTAATTTTAGGACTAGCAAAAGTGGTTCCGCTAAAAGTTTTAAGCGGGTTTCCACCTCCAGACTTTTATTCTATTACCGAACAAAAATCAGATTGTCCCTTAGGACTTGATTGTTATAAAGATTTTGAAGAGGGTTTGGCGGTCGCTAAAGCGGAAAACAAACCAATTTTATTAGATTTTACAGGTTGGGCATGTGTAAACTGCCGTAAAATGGAAGAAAATGTATGGAGCGACCCTGAAATCTATCCTATTCTTAAAGAAAAGTATGTTTTAATATCACTTTATGTAGATGACCGTAAAGAATTAGCGGAAGAGGAACAGTTTAAATTTCAATATGATGGTGGTCGAATTAAAGCTATTAAAACAGTTGGGCAAAAATGGGGAACGTTTCAGACTGTTAATTTTAATGCGGCTTCTCAACCTTACTATGTTTTACTATCACCAGATTTAGAAGTACTTACAGAGGCCGTACAATACGTGGATAAAAATACCTATTTAAATTGGCTAAAAACCGGGCTAAACACTAGATAAAATCTTAACAATTTCATTAAATTAGTCGCTCAACCAACGATTAAAGTACATGAAAAGATTCAAAAAAGTGCTGCTGAGCCTTTTGGGTGTTTTATTGATTTTTGTTTTTTTTCTTTTCGTATTTATTAACTCTTTAAAACCTACTTATAATGGTACTAAAGAGTTAAACGGAATTACTGCAGAAGTAAAAGTTTACTACGACACTTACGGTATACCTCACATCTATGCGCTGACAGATAAAGATGCCTATAAGGCTTTGGGCTATGTACATGCTCAGGACCGTTTATGGCAGATGGAATTGATGCGACGCATTGCTAAAGGGGGCCTTTCAGAAGTATTCGGAAAAGACTTGCTTAGTACGGATAAATTTATGCTCAGCTTAGGTATAGATGAACACGCAAAAGAAACTGTTGCTAACTTAGATAAGGATGGTGAAATGGCGCAGCTAAGTTTAGCATATTTAGAAGGAATAAACACATTTATAGAAGAAGGGCCTACACCAATAGAGTTTTACTTAACAGGCTTGGATAAAACGCCTTTTAAGTTAGAAGATATGTATAACACAGTAGGTTATATGGCATTTTCATTTGCGCAAGCCCATAAAACGGACCCATTATTAACGCATATTAAAGAGAATTTAGGGTACGATTATATTAAAAATTTAGCCATAGATGCAGATACGGTGGGGGTCAGAATAAAATCTTTTACCTCTTCTACGGATAGTCTTTCAAAAGCACTAATACAAGCTTCAGAAAAAGCGTTAGCAAAGTTGCCCATTCCTAAGTTAGAAGGCAGTAACAGTTGGGTTTTAGGACCCAAGAAAACAAAAAGTGGACAAGTTATTTTTGCAAATGACCCACATATAGGTTTTGCGCAACCATCTGTTTGGTATGAGGCACATGTAAAAACTCCAACCTATGAAAAATATGGATATCACCTTGCAGGAATCCCTTTTCCGTTATTGGGGCATGACAGAAATATAGCCTACGGATTAACCATGTTTCAAAATGATGATATCAATTTTTATTACGAAACACCCCATCCTACGGATTCTACCCAATATAAAACACCAGAGGGTTGGGCTAGCTATAATTGGGTGGATAAGACTATTAAAGTTAAAGGGGAAAAAGATGTTAAATTTAGTTATAAGGTGAGTAGGCATGGTCCTATTTTAAACGGAATAGCTAATCAGATAAATGGGGATAAGCCCGTAGCAATGTACTGGGTATATACCCAAAAAGAAAATAAGGTTTTAGAAGGGTTGCATGGTATGATTAAAGCGAAAGATATCAACAGCTTTAAGTCTGCTTTGCCAAATATTCACGCACCAGGTTTAAATGTGATGTACGGCGATAAGCAAGGTAATGTAGCATGGTGGGCTTCTGCAGCATTATATAAAATGCCAGATAGTGTAAATACTAAATTTATACTCAACGGAGTTTCGGGAAAAGATGAGCCCGTAGAATGGTTAGATTTTAGTAAAAATCCACGGGCAATAAATCCAGATTGGGGATACGTATATTCTGCCAACAATCAACCAGATACTATTGCTGGCAATTTATATCCTGGATATTATTTGCCAGATAATAGAGCTAAAAGAATAGTTTCGCTTCTGGAGCCGAAAGACGATTGGGATGTAAATTCAACTCAAAAAATGATAACCGATGTAACCTCTGCAATGAACGCAGAGATTATAAATTCGTCCCTACGACTTGTAGATGTATCGCCATATACAGATGAACAGTTAGAGCTTTTAGATATGCTCAATAGTTGGAAAGGGGATTATCCTTTAAATTCTATAGCAGCAACATTTTACCACAGATGCGTGTATTATGTATTCAAAAATTCTTTTGAGGATGAATTGGGTCCCGAGCTTTTTAGTCAATTTATGGAGACTAACCTTATGAAGCGACATTTATCTACAGCTATAAGTTTTAAAGATGGAAAGTGGTGGGATGATGTTAATACAAACAACAAGGTAGAGACCAAGGAAGATGTAGTAATTAAGTCTATAGGGGAAGCATATACTTCTTTGGTTAAAGATTTTGGACCCGATTATAAGAATTGGACATGGGATAAAGTTCACACTATAGAATTTGAGCATCCAATAGGTAAAGTAAAAATTTTGCGTTCTTTTTTTAATGTAGGACCATTTCCGGTTGAGGGTAGTCGGGAAGTCATTAACAATATGTCTTTTCCCTATGACGATAGTGGTTTTTATAAGGTATCATCCGGACCATCTACTCGTAGAGTGATTGATTTTTCTAACATAGATGAAAGTGTAAGTATATTACCTACTGGTCAATCTGGCAATCCCTTTAGTAGTCATTATAAAGATCAAACAGCCAAGTATTTAAAGGGCGAGTTTCGTAAAATGCTGATGAATAAAAAAGAAATACAGGAAAAATCTAAGAATGTGTTGGTTCTAAAGCCTTTGAAATAAGAATTGTATGCATTCCCCTAAAAAGGATTATATTAGACGCAAACACTAACAATTTATGTTAATTAAGGTTTATGGCAGCGCTGTCTTTGGCGTGGAGGCTACAACTGTCACTGTAGAAGTAAATATAGATAAAGGAATAGGTTATCATTTAGTTGGTTTGCCAGATAATGCAATAAAAGAAAGCAATTACCGTATAGCCGCAGCCTTACAAAACAATGGATACAAGATACCAGGTAAAAAGATTACCATAAATATGGCTCCGGCAGACTTGCGTAAAGAGGGCTCTGCATACGATTTAACGTTAGCGCTCGGTATTCTTTCAGCTTCAAGCCAGATTAAAAGCCCGGAAATAGATAAATATCTTATTATGGGCGAGTTATCTCTGGATGGAACGGTACAGCCAATTAAAGGAGCTCTGCCCATCGCCATTAAAGCACAAGAAGAAGGTTTTAAAGGATTTATCTTACCCAAACAAAACGCTAAAGAAGCTGCTATTGTAAATAAGTTAGAAGTTTACGGCGTTGAAAATATTAAACAGGTAATAGATTTTTTTGATAATAATGAGCCATTAGAACAAACCGTAATCGATACGCGGAAGGAATTTTACAAGCAATTAGAATTTCCCGAGTTCGATTTTTCAGATGTACGTGGACAAGAAAGTATTAAGCGCTGCATGGAAATTGCTGCTTCTGGTGGGCATAATATTATATTAATTGGTCCTCCTGGTGCTGGTAAAACCATGCTTGCTAAGCGCTTACCGTCCATTTTACCGCCTATGACGTTGCATGAAGCTCTAGAAACCACAAAAATTCATAGTGTGGTTGGTAAGGTAAAAGATGCTGGGCTCATGAGTCAACGGCCATTCAGGTCTCCTCATCATACCATTTCAGACGTGGCACTTGTGGGCGGAGGTACGTATCCACAACCAGGAGAAATATCTCTAGCGCATAATGGGGTTCTTTTTTTGGATGAGCTACCAGAATTTAAACGTTCGGTATTAGAGGTTATGCGGCAACCTTTAGAAGATAGAGATGTTACAATTTCTAGAGCAAAATTTACAGTGACTTATCCCAGCAGTTTTATGTTGGTTGCCAGTATGAATCCGAGTCCTGGAGGTTATTTTAATGACCCAGATGCACCTGTAACTTCTTCACCGGCAGAAATGCAGCGCTATTTAGGTAAAATTTCTGGTCCATTACTAGACCGTATTGATATACATATAGAAGTAACACCTGTACCTTTTGATAAATTGTCAGACGAGCGAAAAGGGGAGAGTAGCAGCGCAATTAGGGAGCGTGTTATGAAAGCTAGAGAGTTGCAAACTATACGTTTTGCAGATTTGGATAAGGTGCATTATAATGCACAGATGAATACGAAGCAAATTAGGGAGTACTGTAAATTAGATACCGCATCTAAAGAGTTGCTAAAAACTGCTATGGAACGTCTTAATTTATCTGCAAGAGCATACGACCGAATTTTAAAGGTAGCACGTACAATTGCAGATTTATCTAATGATGAGGCTATAAATGGTACTCATATCTCTGAAGCAATTCAATATAGAAGCTTAGACAGAGAAGGGTGGTTGGGTTAAATCACTTTGATGTTAGCCTTTAACCCTTCCATAATACCTTGTATGTTACGTACGGTATCTGCTAAGTAATATTTTATTACGACGCTGGGTATACGTATGGTAGTGAAACCATTTTTAAAAGAATGCATAGCTTCTTCTAAATCTTGTATAGCCTGTTCATGCGTAAGCATTTGGTATTCTGTTTCTACCTCAATATTTAATTTTACTCTAGAAATAGCAATATCTATAGACTTATGTCCATCCCACCATTCTAGCATAGGGTTAGTCCCTGCCTCTTTTAAAGCATAGTATAGCTGTACCGCTTCTAAAGGAGTGTTATTATTCCTTCTAATTTTGTCGATAAGCGAACTGTGCCTTTGGCATAGTGCAACCCCATATTTTTCTAGGGACCTTTGTTGCTCTAAAAAACTTATGTCTTTTTTACAATCACAGCATGTCATGTAAGTAGGTGTCTTTGGTTTTTAATTCATGATTTGGGACTATTATAACTTTAACATTTTTCAATTCGTATAATAAGGAACCGATTTTTAGACGAAATACACTTTTTTAGATGAAATGCATATTATCTGTCTTAGAGTTGTTAATTTACGGGCTGAATTGTGATTAGCTATGTTCAAAAATATTGGGCCAGGAGTTCTGGTCGCCGCAGCCTTTATTGGTCCAGGTACTGTTACGGCCTGTTCCCTTGCAGGCATAAGGTTTGGCTATAATTTGTTATGGGCTTTATTGTTGTCAATTTTAGCAACAATGGTTCTCCAAGAAATGGCGGCAAGGTTGGGATTAATAACCCAGAAAGGTCTTGGTGGTGTCATCAATAAAAATATACCTAATAAAAGCTTAAAAGTAACTATTACGGCGGTTGTTTTGGGTGCAATTTTAATTGGTAATACAGCCTATGAAGCGGGTAATATTGGCGGTGCTGTTTTGGGTTTAGAGGCTATATTTGGCAAGGCTTATTTAGGTAGCTATCCATGGATAGTTGGTCTATTAGCTTTTACCTTATTATGGTTTGGTAGTTATAAAGTTTTAGAACGATTTTTTGTGGGTCTTATTAGTTTAATGAGCCTGTCTTTTTTAATTACTGCTATCCTAACCAAGCCAAAACTCTTACCATTACTAGAGGGACTTTTTTTACCAAAAATAGAAGAGGCTGGTTTTACAACTATATTGGCACTGGTAGGTACTACCGTGGTACCTTACAACCTTTTTTTACATGCCAATTTAGTTAACAAAAAGTGGAAATCATTTAAGGACTTAAAAACAGCGCAGATAGATACCGTTACTAGTATTGCGGTGGGTGGATTAGTATCTATGGCAATAGTAGTGTGCGCAGCTTCTATTCCTAAATCTAATTTAACTACAGTAATGGATTTAGCATTAGGTTTACAGCCTCTTTATGGTAAAGCAGCTGTGTTCTTTATGGGGGTCGGACTTTTTGCGGCTGGTTTAACCTCTGCAATTACAGCGCCTTTAGCAGCAGCTTACGTGGCAAATAGTTGCTTTAACTGGAATGTTGCTACCATAGATTGGCGATTCAGAATGGTTTGGTCCTCCATTATTATTATTGGTGTATTGTCACTATCTTTTCATATTACCCCTATTCAAATCATCAAGTTTGCGCAAATAGCCAATGGAGTTTTGTTACCCATTATAGCTATTTTGCTTGTTTGGATGGTGAATAATAAAAAAATAATGTCTCATTACAGCAACACGCCCTTACAAAATTTTATTGCCTTACTTATTATTGTTTTTGCCATATTCTTGGGTTTAAAAAGTGTATTGAAGGTCGTAGGAATTTTAGAGTGATGAATGTAATAGATATAAACGCAGACGTTGGGGAGGGATTAGAAAATGAAGCTAGTCTATTACCACTTATAAGCTCTTGTAATATTGCATGTGGTGGCCATGCTGGTTCTAATGCTACAATGGAATCTGTGGTGATTTTAGCCCTGGAAAATCAGGTGAAAATTGGTGCGCACCCCAGTTATCCAGATAGAGCTAATTTTGGGCGTAAAAGTATGCCTATTGGTGAAAAAGAACTACTAAAAAGTTTATCTCATCAATTAGAAGATTTTGAAAAGGTACTCCAGGCTAAAAAAGCTAAGTTGCATCACATAAAACCTCATGGAGCATTATATAATGATGCTGCTAATAATCACCAAATTGCTCGTGTCTTTTTAAATGCTGTGCAGCCTTATAAAAACAATACTCATTTGTATTTACCACATAATTCCGTTGTAGCCAACTTGGCCTTGGAATATGGTTTTTCGGTCAACTTTGAAGCTTTTTTAGATCGTAATTATAGTAACGATTTAAAACTGGTTTCTCGTTCTATGGAAAAAGCGACAATACAAAAGCCAACAGCTGTGCTCGCACATTTGTTAACCATAGCTAAACAAGGAAAGGTACTTACTATAGATAATCAATTTAAAAAAATACAAGCAAACACCTATTGCATCCATGGAGATAATCCTAATGTATTGCAAATATTAATGTATCTTCAAAAGGAATTGCCAAACCATAACCTACAACTGCAAAAATGGAATCAGAATACCCAATAAGCATTAGACCATTTGGCGCAAATGCCGTTTTGATAGAATGGGAGCATCTGGTGTCCAGAGCCATTCTAAACCAATGTATAACCCTTGAACGGGAATTGAGAAATAGTTTTAGCGGAATGTGGGAATTTGTGCTAGCCTATAATTCACTCACTTTAATTTATAATGGAACGGAAGCATTTCAATTCGAAAAGATAGCTTCAAAAATTAAATACACATATAATAGCTTAGAGCAAGTTGCAAATCGAGATAATGTGCTTTGGACATTACCAGTTTGCTATGATGATGAATTTAGTATAGATATGGAAAATGTTATTCAACGGCTGGGGTATAACAAATCAGAAATAATAAAATTGCATACGGAGTCTATTTATGATGTTTATGGCATTGGTTTTTTACCGGGTTTTATGTATTTAGGTGGATTGCCAGAAGTTCTTGAAATTCCAAGAAGGAAACACCCTAGACAAAAAGTGGCCAAAGGAGCTGTGGGTTTGGCAAGTAAACAAACAGGTATATACCCGCAAGAATCCCCAGGAGGTTGGAATATTATTGGCAATTGTCCTGTTTCTTTATTTGAAATTGAAAAGGAACAACCTTGTTTTGTATCTGTGGGTGATAGGGTTCAATTTAAGGCGATAGAAAAATCAGAATACGATTTAATCAAGATTCAAGTAGAAGTAGGCATATACAAACCAGAAAAACAAGAAGGTTATGATTAAAGTGCTGAAACCTGGTTTATATACTTCTTTACAAGATAAGGGTCGTTTTGGATATAGAAATAAAGGAGTGCCCGTTTCTGGGGCTATGGATTCTATCGCTTTTGAACAAGTGAATATGCTTTTAGGGAATTCAAAAGAAGCTACTCTTATAGAAATTACAATGACAGGGCCAACACTACAATTTTATGCACCTACATATTTCTGTATTGGCGGAGCAAACATGTCGGCTACCTTGAATAAAGTTTCCATAGAAAATTATAAGGTTTATCAAGTAAGTGAAGGCGATGTTGTTGCTTTCGGACGACTCATTGATGGATTTAGAGGATATCTAGGGGTTAAAAATGGTTTTGATGCTGCTGTAAAATTGGGTAGCCGTTCTCAGTACTATCCTATTACAGAAATATCTAGATTAGAAGCTAATACAGAATTGCCATTTAAAGCGTATGAGAAAGGTTGGGAAGTTCCAATAGTAAAAATAGATACAAATTATCTAAATACGCCTATTTTAGAGGTTAGTAAAGGACCAGAATTCCGTTTGTTAACAGATAAACAATTAGAGCAATTGTTTAGTAAAACGTTCGCTTTAGCAAAAGAGAACAATAGAATGGCTTATCAATTAGAAGAAGCTATACACCCACACGAACATTCAATTTTAACCGCCGCTACACTACCTGGTACGGTACAACTAACTCCTGCTGGCAAGCTTATTATTTTAATGAAAGATGGGCAAACAACTGGTGGTTATCCTAGGGTATTACAGTTGTCTGAGCTAGCAATTTGCGTACTAGCTCAGAAAAAGTATGGAGATAGTATCACTTTTAAACTATAAAATGCACTTCGGAAAATGGCACTCTAAATCGTGGCCCGTAGATTCCGTTATCATCTCTAACACCACAACCTATAACCATATTTATTTCAGCACCGCTTGGTAGATTTAAAATCTGTTTAACTTTAATACTGTCAAAACCTTCCATGGGGCAGGTGTCATAGCCCACAGCTGCCATTCCTGTCATAAAATTTTGGGCCGCTAAAGCAGCACTTTTATGCGCAACAATACGCATATCAGATTTTCGCACTTGTCGGTATACAGGTTTAAAAAGGCCTATAACATTAAAGACTAAATATTTTAATAATCCTAATATCCCCAGAAAGTCAACGTACACAGTAGGGATTAATTTGCGGTAATAGTTAAGAGCAAACTTTTCTCTTGAGGTGTATTCACTTTCTTTTTTATTACCGTAAGCTTCCTCTAAAAAATTAATATTCGCTTGTACACGTTTTTTCCATAAATCTTTTCTTGCAACCACAACAAGTAGACGTTCTGCTGTTTTTGCAGCATTTTGTCCTAGGCAAGCCGCAGTCATTTCTTCTAAAGTCTTACTGTTTCTAACTTCATAAAACTCCCATAACTGCAAATTACTGCTGGTAGGTGCTAAAGTCGCATTTTTTATGCAAGACGCTACTGTTTCATCATTCAATTTCTCATCCTTAAATACACGAACGGAACGTCTATACGCTACCGCTTCGGAAAAGGTTTTTTCCATGTCATCATTTTAAAGCTGCAAAGAACGGTAATCATTAAGGATTATAAAAAAACTTGATGCCAGAGACCTTTGGTTTTTATATCCATAATGCTAAATAAAAACTTTATGAATTAGTTGAATATGATATTTAAAAACAACTTAAATATCTGTATATCAGATTACTATTATATTTTGACTTGCACTGGGGCTAAACACAATGATAGTGTTAAAATTCTAAGGTGTATCAAACATATATCTTTGATATTCGAAATAAAATGCAATAAAAAGACCTTTTTTGGGAAAATATACTAATGGAATTAAATAAGTACAGTAAAAACGTAACGCAAGACCCAACTCAACCGGCAGCACAGGCCATGTTGTATGCTCTCGGCTTAACGGAAGAAGATTTAAAAAAGCCATTTATTGGGATAGGCAGTACAGGATACGAAGGTAATCCTTGTAATATGCACCTAAATGAACTAGCCAAACATGTAAAATCTGGTGTTCAGTCTAAAGATTTAGTGGGACTTATTTTCAACAGTATTGGGGTTAGTGATGGTATTTCTATGGGAACGTATGGAATGCGCTATTCACTTCCATCTAGAGATTTAATTGCAGATTCTATGGAAACTGTTGTTCAGGCCATGAATTATGATGGTTTGGTTACTGTTGTTGGTTGCGATAAAAATATGCCGGGCGCCCTAATGGGGATGATTCGTTTAAATAGACCTTCTATATTATTATATGGTGGCACTATAGCCTCAGGTTGTCATAAAGACAAAAAATTAGACATTGTTTCTGCTTTTGAGGCATGGGGAGAGAAGGTAGCTGGTTCTATTGATGAAAAAGAATACAAATCCGTAATACAAAAAGCGTGTCCGGGTGCAGGTGCATGCGGTGGTATGTACACGGCAAACACCATGGCATCGGCTATAGAGGTATTGGGAATGTCTTTGCCTTATAGTTCTTCTAATCCGGCGGTAGGTTCGCAAAAAAATAATGATGGTAAGGCAACAGGGGAAGCGATGCGCTACCTTATTGAAAATGACATTAAACCATTAGACATCATCACTAAAAAGTCTTTGGAGAATGCCGTGCGTCTTATAACTGTACTTGGTGGTTCTACCAATGCTGTATTGCACTTTTTGGCAATCGCAAAAGCTGCGGAGATAGATTTTACCTTAGACGACTTTCAACGCATCAGCGATACTACTCCGTTTTTAGCAGATTTAAAGCCAAGTGGTAAGTATTCTATGGAAGACTTGCACAACGTAGGGGGTGTACCTGGAGTAATCAAGTTTATGCTGGAAAATAACATGTTACACGGCGATTGTTTAACCGTAACCGGGAAAACATTGGCAGAGAATATGAAAGATGTTCCAGGCTTACATGAGGGACAAGATGTGGTTCATGGTCTGGACAATCCTATTAAAGAAACAGGGCATTTAAGAATTTTATACGGTAATCTGGCAGAATTAGGTTCCGTAGCTAAAATTACAGGTAAAGAGGGATTGCATTTCTCAGGTCCCGCAAAAGTATTTAATGGCGAATTTGAGGCTAATGCAGGAATCCGCGATGGCTTGGTAAAAAAAGGTAATGTTGTGGTTATCCGTTATGAAGGTCCTCAAGGTGGTCCAGGTATGCCAGAAATGCTAAAACCTACAGCAGCTATTATGGGTGCTGGGCTAGGTAAAGATGTAGCATTGATTACTGATGGTAGATTCTCTGGTGGTACGCACGGTTTTGTGGTAGGGCATATTGCTCCAGAAGCACAAGAAGGTGGTAACATTGCTTTGGTAGAAGACGGCGATATAATCACCATAGATGCCGAGGCAAACACCATTTCTGTGGCAATTTCTGATGAAGAAATGGCAAAAAGGAAAGCCAAATGGGATGCTCCAGATTTAAAAGTGAGAAAAGGAAGTTTGTATAAATATGCTAAAACAGTTTCGTCTGCCTCTAAAGGCTGTGTAACTGACGCCCTTTAAAAAAAGGTTTATGGAAACATTAAAAGCAACAGAAGATAAATCAGCAAAACAAAAAAGCATGAGAGTTACAGGTGCAGAGGCTATAATTCATTGTTTGCTGGCAGAAGGTGTAGATTTAATTTATGGGTATCCAGGAGGGGCTATAATGCCCGTGTATGACG
Source organism: Croceivirga sp. JEA036 (assembly GCF_011882165.1). Classification (NCBI taxonomy): domain Bacteria; kingdom Pseudomonadati; phylum Bacteroidota; class Flavobacteriia; order Flavobacteriales; family Flavobacteriaceae; genus Croceivirga; species Croceivirga sp. JEA036. The sequence continues at coordinate 1,005,459 of NZ_JAATON010000001.1, read as the reverse complement.
AGTTATACAAGTTCCAAGATAAACTCACCCATATTCTTACACGCCACGAACAAGGTGCTACGCATGCGGCACAAGGGTATGCAAGAGTAAGTGGTAAAGTAGGGGTGGCAATGGCTACTTCGGGACCAGGGGCAACCAATTTGGTCACCGGGTTAGCAGATGCACAAATAGATTCAACACCAATGGTTTGTATTACGGGCCAGGTGCCCAGGCATTTATTGGGTTCTGATGCTTTTCAAGAAACGGATATTGTTGGTATTTCTACACCTGTTACCAAGTGGAACTATCAAATTACCAAGGCGTCTGAGATTCCAGAAATTTTGGCAAAGGCATTTTATATAGCACGTTCTGGTAGACCAGGACCTGTATTAGTAGATATTACTAAGAATGCTCAGTTTGATGAAATTGATTTTACGTATGAAAAATGTACTGGCGTACGTAGCTATACACCTGTAAGTGAGCCAGACGAAAATGCCATTTCTGCCGCGGCAGAACTTATCAATTCGGCTAAAAAGCCAATGATAGTTTTTGGGCAGGGCGTAATTCTTGGAGAGGCAGAAGAAGAATTAAAACGATTGGTAGAAAAAGCGGGCATTCCTGCAGCCTGGACTATCATGGGACTTTCCGCAATGGACACTGAACATCCGCTTAACGTAGGTATGGTGGGTATGCACGGTAATTACGGTCCTAATGTGTTAACTAATGAGTGCGATTTGTTAGTTGCTATTGGGATGCGTTTTGATGACCGGGTTACGGGTAGCTTAGATACCTATGCCAAACAAGCTAAGGTTATCCATTTTGAGATAGACCCAGCAGAAATCAATAAAAATGTTAAGGCAGATGTAGCGGTTTTAGGAGATTGTAAAGCGTCCTTAAAATTGTTATTACCAAAGGTAAAAGAGAACTCACACGAGGCTTGGAAAGCGGAGTTTGATAAAAAATATCAAGAAGAATTTGAAGCGGTAATTAAGAACGATATTCATCCTACCAAACCTGGTCTAACCATGGGAGAGGTGATAGAAGGTATTAATATAGCTTCGGACCAAAAAGCGGTTGTGGTTACTGATGTGGGGCAACACCAAATGATAGGCTGTCGCTATGCCAAATTCCGTCAAAGTAAAAGCAACATCACTTCTGGTGGTTTGGGTACTATGGGTTTTGCGCTACCAGCAGCCATAGGTGCTAAAATGGGGGCTCCAGAGCGTTCTGTGGTAGCAATTATTGGTGATGGCGGTTACCAAATGACCATTCAAGAATTGGGTGTCATTTTTCAGCATAATGTGGGCGTTAAAATTGTGGTACTTAATAACAATCACCTAGGAATGGTGCGTCAATGGCAAGAATTGTTTTTTGACAAGCGATATGCTTCTACGGTAATGACTAATCCTGACTTCGTGAAAATAGCGGAAGGGTATCACATTAAATCGAACCGAATAGAAGAAAGAAAAGATTTAGAAGCGGGTATCAAGGAAATGATGGAACATGATGGGCCGTATTTCTTGGAGGTTGTGGTAGAACAAGAGGATAATGTTTTTCCTATGATTCCTTCTGGTGCATCCGTATCTGATATTCGTTTAAAATAAGAAAAGAATCCTATGGAAAATCAATGGTTTACCATTTCGGTATATTCAGAAAATAGTGTTGGATTGTTAAATAGAATATCAGGAATATTCTTAAAGAGACACATTAATATAGAGAGCTTAAATGTTTCTAAATCAGAAATTGAGAATGTTTCTAAATTCACTATCGTTGTATTTACTACAGAAGATTGGACACGTAAAATTGTACAACAAATAGAAAAGCAGATAGAAGTTATAAAAGCCTTTTATCATACAGACGATGAAATAATTTATCAGGAATCTGCCATCTTTAAAATAGATTCTGATTTGTTGTTTGATGAGCGTCAAATTCAGAATATAATTAAAGAGCATAATGCTACCATTGTTACGGTAGCAAGAGACTTTTTTGTATTGGCCAAAACAGGTAGAAGAAATGAGATTGATGAAATGCACGATGCTTTTGAACCGTTCGGTATTTTACAATTCGTGCGTTCAGGACGTATTTCCGTTTCTAAGGAAACCATGCCAATTTCCAATTTATTAGAAGAATTTCAATTGAATAACTAAAAGTAATACCAATAAACACGTATAAAATGACAAATTATTTTAATACACTATCGCTTCGTGACCAATTAACGCAATTGGGTAAATGCCGATTTATGGACACTCATGAATTTGCGAATGGTGTATCTGCACTAAAAGGAAAGAAAATTGTAATTGTTGGTTGTGGAGCCCAAGGTTTAAATCAAGGTCTTAACATGAGAGATTCTGGTTTAGATGTATCTTACGCCTTAAGGGATGCAGCCATTAAAGAACAAAGACAATCGTATAAAAATGCTACAGAAAACAACTTTGTTTGTGGTACTTATGAAGAATTGATTCCTATTGCAGATGTAGTCATTAACCTTACGCCAGACAAGCAGCATACTAACGTAGTAAATGCGGTAATGCCTTTGATGAAGAAAGGCGCAACCTTGTCTTATTCTCACGGCTTTAACATTGTAGAAGAAGGCATGCAGGTACGTGAAGATTTAACGGTAATCATGGTGGCACCTAAGTCTCCAGGATCAGAGGTTAGGGAAGAATACAAAAGAGGTTTTGGTGTGCCAACACTAATTGCGGTACATCCTGAAAACGACCCAGAAGGTAAAGGGTTAGAACAGGCTAAAGCTTATGCAGCTGCAACGGGCGGCGATAGAGCAGGTGTGTTAGAGTCTTCTTTTGTTGCAGAGGTAAAGTCAGATTTAATGGGTGAGCAAACTATTCTATGTGGTTTGTTGCAAACAGGTTCTATCCTAAGCTTCGATTTAATGGTAGCTAAAGGCATAGATGCGGGTTATGCCTCAAAATTGATACAGTATGGTTGGGAAACGATCACAGAAGGTCTTAAGCAAGGTGGTATTACCAACATGATGGACCGTCTGTCTAATCCTGCTAAAATAAAAGCTTTTGACTTGGCAGAAGAGTTAAAAGAAATTATGCGTCCATTGTTCCAAAAGCATATGGATGATATTATGAGCGGTCATTTCTCCAAAACAATGATGGAAGATTGGGCTAATGATGATAAAAACCTATTAATGTGGAGAGCAGAGACAGGCGAAACTAATTTTGAAAAAACTCCCGCAGGTGACGTTGAAATAACTGAGCAGGAATTTTACGATAATGGCGTGTTAATGGTGGCGTTTGTAAAATCTGGTGTGGAATTGGCATTTGAAACCATGACTGAATCCGGAATTATTGCAGAATCTGCTTATTATGAATCGTTACACGAAACACCACTTATTGCGAATACTATTGCACGTAAAAAGTTATTTGAAATGAATCGTGTAATCTCTGATACGGCAGAATACGGTTGTTATTTGTTTGATCATGCTTGTAAACCTTTGTTAGCGGATTTTATGAAAACCGTAGACACAGACGTAATTGGCAAGCCGTTTGCAGCGGGCCAAGGAAATGGTGTGGATAACCAACGATTAATTGCTGTAAACAAAGCCTTAAGAGAACACCCGGTAGAAGTAGTAGGAGCGCGTTTACGAGCCTCAATGACCGCAATGAAACCGATAGCTTAAAACAATACAAGGCAGGTTTAAAACCTGCCTTTTTTTATATCTTTTTTTGAATGAAAGAAGAAAGTAATACGTATGTTCCCAAAATAAGTGCAATACAGCAGGCTGCGATTACCATAAGTAGTATCGCAGAAGAAACACCTTTGCAAGAAAGTATACGGCTAAGCAAAGCACTTGGGGCTAATGTATTGTTAAAACGCGAAGACTTACAACGGGTACGTAGCTACAAAATTCGTGGTGCTTTCAATAAAATTCATTCACTTTCCAAAGAAACATTGGAAAATGGAGTGGTTTGTGCCAGTGCGGGTAATCATGCACAGGGTGTAGCGTTTGCTTGTAGCCATCTTGGGGTTAAAGGAACCATTTACATGCCAGTGGTAACCCCAAAACAAAAGATAGACCAAACCAAAATGTTTGGTGGCGATTGGGTTACCGTAGTTTTAAGCGGTGATACTTTTGATGATGCCTATCTGGCAGCCCAAAAAGAATGTGATGAGCAAGGTAAAACGTTTGTGCACCCATTTGACGACCCAAAGATTATAGAAGGACAAGCTACTGTTGGTCTAGAACTGCTCAACCAAACTAAAGTGCCTATAGATTATGTTTTTGTACCTGTTGGTGGTGGTGGTTTGGTGTCTGGTATCTGTTCAGTTTTTAAAGAGTTGTCTCCCAACACCCAGATAATCGGAGTAGAACCAGAAGGTGCTCCTTCCATGAAAAAATCTATGGAGTTGGGTAATGTAACAGTACTTGAAGAAATTGATAAATTTATAGATGGCGCTGCGGTAAAGCGCGTAGGAACACTTAATTTTAATATCTGTAAACAGCATTTAAGTCAGATGGTTACAGTGCCAGAAGGTTTGGTTTGCCAGACCATTTTAGACTTGTACAACAGGGATGCTATAGTGGTAGAACCTGCTGGTGCGTTAACTATTGCGGCATTGGGTCAATTTAGCGAGCGGTTAAAGGGTAAAAATGTGGTCTGTATTGTTAGTGGTAGTAACAATGATATTACTAGAACTGCAGAAATTAAAGAACGAGCGCTATTATATGGTAAGGTAAAGCATTATTTTATTGTTCGTTTTCCGCAAAGACCTGGGGCATTAAAACAATTTGTGGCAGATATTTTAGGGCCTACAGATGATATAACCCATTTTGAATACTCTAAAAAGTCTAGTAGGGAAGATGCACCGGCCGTTGTGGGTATAGAGTTGCAGTCGCCTTTAGACTTGGAGCCACTGATTAAACGTATGAAAAAAAATAACTTTTTTGGCGACTATTTAAATGACAAGCCAGATTTGTTTCAATACTTGATTTAAACTTAAATCTAACTTAAAAAAGGGATTAAATACAAGAACACTTAGCATGACAACAACACCACAAATTCCTGAAGAATTTCAAATAAAAGAACAAAAACACCAAAGACATTATTTAGTCAATGGTGAACTTAGAGCGTGGAATGGCGCTACAACAGAAGTTATTTCCACTATTTCTAGTACAGAAGATTACCAACCTACCATTTTAGGAAGTATCCCAGATATGGGAGAAAAAGAGGCTCTAGATGCATTAGATGCAGCTTTAAAAGCGTATGATCAAGGTCAGGGCTTGTGGCCTACCATGAAAGTAAAGGACCGTATTGAGTGTATGGAAACCTTTGTAAAAAAGATGGAGGCCAAAAGAGAAGAGGTAGTTAAACTTTTAATGTGGGAAATAGGGAAGTCTAAGCCCGATTCTTACAAAGAATTTGATCGCACCGTTGAATACATTTACGATACAATAGAAGATTACAAGCAGTTAGATAGAGACTCGGCTAAATTTCAAAAGCATGATGGTGTTTATGCGCACATACGCCGTGGACCTTTGGGAGTTGTATTGTGCTTGGGCCCTTACAATTATCCTTTAAACGAGACGTTTGCGCTATTAATTCCCGCGATAATCATGGGTAACACTACTATTTTTAAGCCTGCAAAACATGGGGTTTTGTTAATAGCACCTTTATTAGAGGCGTTTCAAAGTAGTTTTCCTAAAGGCGTGGTCAATATTCTTTTTGGTAGGGGTAGGGCAGTTGCTGCGCCAATTATGCAAACAGGAAAAGTAGACGTTTTGGCTTTAATTGGTAATAGTAAATCGGCCAATGCATTGCAAGAGCAACATCCAAAAAGCAATAGGCTAAGATTAGTTTTAGGACTCGAAGCTAAAAATCCGGCCATAGTGCTACCGGATGCAAATATGGATTTAACGGTGAACGAAGTTATTGCTGGGACAACCTCATTTAACGGGCAACGGTGTACCGCTCTTAAAGTGGTTTATGTTCACGAAGAGGTGAAAGACGATTTTTTTGAGAAATATACTAAGGCTATCGATGCTCTAAAATTTGGTAATCCATGGGAAGAAGGCGTTAAGCTCACGCCGCTACCAGAACCTGGAAAACCAGATTATATTCAAGAATTGATTGATGACGCCTTAGCAAAAGGTGCTAAGATTATGAACGAAAAAGGCGGGCAGCGTTTTGATAATTACATTTGGCCAGCGGTATTGTATCCCGTAACAAAAGATATGCGTGTGTACCAAGAAGAGCAATTTGGACCAGTAGTACCCGTGTTGTCTTTCAAGGATATTTCTGAACCTTTAGATGATATGGCAGAATCTAATTACGGACAACAAGTGAGTCTATTTGGTAAAGACGTTTATACCTTATCGCCTTTAATTGATACTTTGGCCAACTTGGTTTGTAGGGTAAACCTAAACAGTTCTTGCCAACGCGGACCAGACGTGTACCCGTTTACAGGGAGAAAAGACTCTGCGCAAGCAACTTTGAGCGTGCACGATGCTTTACGTTCTTTTAGTATTAGAACATTTGTTGCCTTTAAAGACAATGAGGTGAACAATGAAACAGTAGAGCAACTATTGGAGGCTAAGGTAAGCAACTTTTTAAGTACGGATTACATATTATAATTGCAATTAACTAGAATTAAAACTGTGCGGCCCTTGTTTCAACAAGGGCTTTTTTTGTGGATTGTTATACTTTTGGAATACTTTAAAAATAGTAACTATGAAAATATCTAAAATTACAATAGTATTAGCGGTGTTGCTCACTTTTGGCAGCTGTGCAGAATTGCAACAAGTAGTAAATAATTTGCCAACCACAGGTGGTCCGGTAACCCAAGAAGAAATCATTGGCGGTTTAAAACAAGCACTTGAGTTTGGTGTGGTAGAAGGGGTAAATATCTTGAATAAGGAAGATGGTTATTTCAAAGATGAAGCGGTCAAAATTTTATTGCCAGAAGAACTACAGAAGGTAGACGCAACACTGCGTAAAATAGGTCTATCTAACTTAGCAGATGAAGGATTGAAGGTATTGAATAGGGCCGCAGAAGATGCAGTAAGCGAAGCAAAACCAATTTTTGTCCAGGCCATTAAGGATTTTACTTTTGCCGATGCTAAAACCATTTTGACATCATCCAATGATTTGGCTGCTACTGAATACTTAGAGGGTAGTACCGCTACTAAATTGGCTGCTGCTTTTGAACCAAAAATTTCCGTTTCTTTAGATAAAGTAGGGGCAAATGATATTTGGGCAACTATTATTCAGAAATACAATACCGTTCCATTGGTAAAACCGGTAAATCCAAATTTGACAGAGTACGTAACCAATCAGGCAATAGACGGTTTGTTTGTAAAAGTAGGCGACAAAGAAAAAGAAATTAGAAATTCTGTATCTTCTAGAACTACCGCGTTATTGCAGAAAGTATTTGCACTACAATAAAATATACTTGTTTAAGAGATTAAAGTCTGGCTTTATAGCCGGACTTTTTTGTTATATCTATTCGTCTTTAGCATCTAAAATTTACACTTTATTAACAATATATTATACAAATTAAGGCAACACATGTTAATATAGCATATAAAAGTAACAATTTACTATCATCTCAACAGGAACAAAATTTGGAAATTTGCACAGTAGATAATATGATAAAAAACAAAGAATTAAAATATATTCTATGAAACAGAATATCAATACAACAAAACCATTGTTAGCATTAGCTTTAGGTGGTTTTGGAATAGGCTTAACCGAGTTTGTTATCATGGGTATTTTACCAGAGGTAGCAAATGGTTTACAAGTTAGTATTCCAGAGGCAGGGCATTTTATAGCGGCTTATGCTTTAGGTGTTGTAGTAGGCGCACCATTATTAGCTTCTATGGGCGATAAATTGCCTTCTAGAAAAATGTTATTGCTATTAATGGTTTGGTTTACGGTTTTCAATACTTTGTCTGCCTTTTCTCCTAATTACTATACCATGTTGAGCATGCGCTTTTTATCCGGCTTACCACACGGTACATTTTTTGGAATTGGCTCTATAGTTGCCACTACTTTAGCAAAAGAAGGAAAGGCGGCCCAAGCTATCGCCATAATGTTTTCGGGCTTAACCGTTGCGAATTTGATAGGTGTTCCATTAGGTACCTATCTAGGACAAACCTATAGTTGGAGCATCTCTTTTTTCCTAGTGGGTATTGTTGGTATATTAACTTTTTTGAGCATCTTTTTCTGGATGCCTAAAATTGATGGTGAGGTAAAACAGCAGTCCGATGAAAAAGAGCAGCCTAAGGCTAATGTACCAGTATTCAAAAATGGTGAGCTATGGGCGATAATTGCTTTAACGGCCATAGGTACAGGTGGTTTTTTTGCATGGTACAGTTATATTGCTCCTTTGATAACGGATGTGGCCAATTTACCAGAGTACGTGGTAAGCTATGCTATGGTAATTGCTGGTGCAGGAATGGTTTTAGGTAATTTTATTGGCGCTAGAATGGCAGAGGTATATAAGCCTTTAAAATCGGTGATAATAAGTTTAACCGCAATGAGCCTGGTTTTATTAATTAATTCCTTTTTTGCATTTAATGCCATAGTAGTATTGGTTTTAGCCTTTTCTATTGGATTAATCACCTTTACGGTTGCCGCGCCCTTGCAAATGGCAATTATCAATAGCGCAAAAGGAGCTGAGAAAATTGGTGCTTCAATGAATCAAAGTGCATTTAATATAGGTAATGCTTCTGGTGCATATTTAGCCGGACTACCATTAGTTTTTGGATTTAGCGTAACGGCAGCCAGTGTGGTAGGTGCTATTTTGGCTGGTTTAGGTGTTCTAATTGCTGTTGGTATTATGGTCTATAGAAAGCAAAAAGTAAAAGCCGAGAAACAAAAAAAACAGTTAGCCTCTTGTCGCTAATGTATTTTAAAGAAATAAAAAAAGGCCTGAATGCTTAGTTCAGGCCTTTTTTTGTTATTATAAGTAATGGCTTAAATGTTTTTGGCCAACCAATCCCCAACCTCCGAAGTTTTGTAGGCCTTACCACCTTCAGCTAAATCTTCTGTTACGATACCTTCTGCTAAAGATTTGTTTACTACATCGCGGATAGCTTGCGCTTCGTCAGAAAGCCCTTTATCTTCAAAAAGCATTGCGGCAGATAATACCGTTGCTAACGGATTAGCGATGTCTTTACCCGCAGCTTGTGGATACGAGCCGTGTATAGGTTCATATAAAGAAACTTCACTCCCAACAGAAGAGGAAGGCATTAGTCCCATAGAGCCAGAGATTACAGAAGCCTCATCGGTTAAAATATCTCCAAACAGGTTAGCGGTAATTATTACATCATATCCTTTGGGCCATTGTATTAAACGCATGGCTACGGCATCTACAAATTCATAAGTTACCTCTACTTCTGGGTAATCTTTTTCCATGGCTTGTACGGTTTCTCTCCAAAGACGAGAAGCCTCTAAAACGTTTGCTTTATCCACGCAGCACAATCTTTTTCCACGTTTTAAAGCCATTTCAAAACCCTTTTTAGCCAAGCGCTCAATTTCAAAACGATGATAGGTCATGGTGTCAAAAGCGGTGTCACCATCATTTAGTCTACCTCTTTCACCAAAGTATACTCCACCAGTTAGTTCTCTAAGGATTATTAAATCAGTTCCTTCTATACGGTCTCTTTTTAAAGGTGATTTATCTATTAAAGAAGGAAAAGTGAAAGTTGGACGTACATTGGCGAACAACCCCAGTTTTTTACGCATTTTTAATAGGCCTTGTTCTGGTCTTACTTTTGCAGAAGGGTCATTGTCAAAACGTGGGTCGCCTATTGCGCCAAATAGGACAGCATCTGCATTAGCACAAACTTCATGTGTCTCGTCCGGATAAGGCTCTCCCACGGCGTCAATGGCAGCTGCACCAGTAAGTGCAGGCTTCCAAGTAATATCGTGCCCAAATTTTTGGGCTACGGCATCACTTACTTTAACCGCTTGATCTATAACTTCTGGTCCAATTCCGTCTCCTGCCAATAAGGCAATATTTAATTTCATGTATGTAGTATCTAAGTGTGGTTATCAAATTAAGTTCAACATTTTTTCCGTGGCCTTGATTGCAGATACCGTTTGGTCAGAATCCAAGCCCGTTGTCACAAAATCCTGCTTCTTGGTCTTCCATGTTATCATGGTTTCACAAAGAGCATCAGAATTACTGCCTGGTGGTATACGTACGGCATAATCTATCAGCTTTGGAAGCTCACGGTCAATTTGCTTGTATATTTTTTTCAAGGCAGTGATGAAGGCATCAAACTGTCCATCGCCTTGTGCATTTTCTTCAAAAATTTTCCCTTCAATCTCTATGGATAGGGTAGCAGAAGGTTTTAATCCTTTAGCATGTGTTAGAACATAGGATTTTATAAAGACCTTTTGTTGAAAGGCACTACTGTCCAATACATCAGAAATAATGTAGGGTAAGTCTTCTTTGGTAACTTTTTCCTTCTTATCGCCCAGCTCTATTATCCTTTCGGTAACCTTTTTAACCTCATCTTCATTAAGGGTAAGTCCTAGCTCTTGTAAATTCTTTAAAATATTAGCTTTCCCAGAGGTTTTTCCTAAGGCATACTGCCTTTTTCTACCAAAACGTTCTGGCAACAAATCATTAAAGTAAAGGTTGTTTTTATTATCTCCATCCGCATGTATACCAGCAGTTTGGGTAAAAACATTCTCGCCTACTATAGGTTTGTTGGCTGGGATGCCAAATCCTGTAAACGTAGAAACCAATTTACTTACTTTGTATAAGCTAGATTCCTGTACTCTGGTGTCAATTTCTGGTAAAAAATCATTGATTACCGCAATGGTACTGGCTAGCGGTGCATTACCGGCACGTTCTCCCATACCATTCACGGTAAGGTGTAATCCATGACAACCGGCCTCTAGAGCTTCCATGACATTGCTTACACTTAAATCATAGTCGTTATGACCATGAAAATCAAAATGTGAGTTAGGATAACGCGCTACTATTTTAGAAATATACTGATGCGTTTCTTTTGGTGTAAGCACGCCTAAGGTATCTGGTAACAACACCCTTTGAATAGGTTGTTGGGTTAAAAAGTCTAGAAATTGAAATACATAATCTTGAGAATTACGCATGCCATTGCTCCAATCTTCTAAGTAAACATTAGTGGCAATACCGTTTGCTTTAGCTTGTACAATGGTTTCCTCAATAGCTTTAAAATGTTCCTCGGGTGTTTTTCTAAGTTGATGGGTTAAATGATTAAGAGAACCCTTAGTAAGCAGGTTTTGCACCCTTGCACCAGCTTTAAGCATCCAATCTATGGAATTGCCACCATCAACAAAGGTTAAAACCTCTACCTTATCTATGCAATTGGCCTCTGCGGCCCAAGATGTAATGTTCTTAACTGCTTGAAATTCCCCTTCGGAAACACGTGCCGAAGCAATTTCTATACGGTCTACCTTTAGTTCTTCTAGCAATAGTTTGGCCAAAGTGAGCTTTTCTGAGGCAGTAAAAGACACTCCAGAGGTTTGTTCACCATCCCTTAGGGTGGTATCCATTATTTCTATGGTTCTCGCCATGGAATGTTGTTAAATAGGTCTAGAACTAGCGAATTCCTTGATGTCTTCTTTTAAATTTAATAGGTAATCTATATCATCAAAGCCATTTAAAAGGTTCCCTTTTTTGTATTCGTTGATATCAAAAGATTCTGATTCTCCGGTTTCTGAAAGCGTAATGCTTTGTGAAGGTAAATCTACCTTTAGTTCTGTGTGTGGGTTCTTTTCAATCGCCCTAAAAATCTTTTCTAAAAATTCTGGACTCACTTGTACCGGTAATACGCCAACATTTAAACAATTGTTTCTAAAAATGTCTGCAAAGAAACTAGATACTACACATCTAAATCCATAATCGTATACTGCCCAAGCAGCATGTTCTCTAGAGGAACCAGAACCAAAGTTTTTACCACCTACAAGAATTTTACCGCCGTATTGGGCGTTATTAAGTACAAAACTTTCTTTGGGAGTTCCGTCATTGTTGTATCTCCAATCACGGAAAAGGTTGTCTCCAAATCCTTTACGTTCTGTTGCTTTTAAGAAACGAGCAGGAATAATCTGGTCTGTATCTACGTTTTCTATAGGTAAAGGTACTGCGGTACTCGTTAAAACTTCAAATTTATCGTATGCCATAGTCGTATGCTTTATTTTGATTTCCGCTAGAGCAGAAATGTTTAGATTTTAGATTGATTATGCTTCTTGCAATTGCATTAATTCCCTTGGGTCTGTTACCTTGCCCGTTACCGCTGCTGCTGCTGCCACTAGCGGGCTTGCCAAAAGTGTTCTAGAGCCAGGACCTTGTCTGCCTTCAAAGTTTCGGTTACTGGTACTTACCGCATATTTGCCTGCAGGCACCTTGTCATCATTCATAGCTAAACAAGCAGAGCAACCAGGCTCTCGCAATTCAAAACCAGCTTCTTGTAAAATGTCTAAAATTCCTTCTTCTTTAATGGCAGCTTCTACCTTATGAGAACCAGGAACTAGCCAAGCCGTTACATTATCTGCCTTCTTTCTTCCTTTAATTATAGAAGCAAAAGCTCTAAAATCCTCTATTCGCCCGTTGGTGCAACTTCCTAAGAACACAAAATCTATTGGTTTACCAATCATAGTATCGCCCTCGTTGAACTCCATGTAGGCCAATGACTTAGCAAAGGTTGCTTTAGCTCCGTCTATTTGTTCCGCCGTTGGGATAGAGTTGCTAATGCCAAAGCCCATACCTGGATTGGTACCGTAGGTAATCATAGGTTCTATTTCGCTGGCCGCAAAAGTTAATTCCTTGTCAAACGTAGCGTCATCTTCAGTATATAAGGTTTCCCAATAAGCCATGGCTTTATCCCAGTCTGCGCCTTTTGGTGCAAACTCTCTTCCTTTAACATATTCAAATGTTTTTTCGTCTGGGGCAATCATTCCACCACGGGCACCCATTTCTATACTTAAGTTACAAACCGTCATACGGCCTTCCATACTCATTTCTCTAAAAACGCTACCAGCGTATTCTACAAAATAGCCTGTAGCGCCAGAAGTGGTAAGTTTAGATATAATAAATAGGGCAACGTCTTTTGGCGTAACCGCCGTGCTTAATTCGCCCTCAATATTAATTCGCATTTTTTTAGGCTTTGGCTGCATTATACATTGGCTGGCCAATACCATTTCTACTTCTGATGTTCCAATACCAAAGGCAATGGCACCAAAAGCACCGTGAGTAGAAGTATGGGAATCTCCACACACGATAGTGGCACCAGGAACGGTAATTCCGTTTTCTGGACCTATTACGTGTACAATTCCGTTTTTTTCATGTCCAAGGCCCCAGTAAGGAATACCATGTTCACCTGCATTTTTCTCTAATGCTTTTAGTTGATTTGCAGATAATTCGTCTTTTACTGGTAAGTGTTGGTTTATAGTAGGGGTATTGTGGTCTGCCGTTGCAAAAGTCCTATTTGAATACAAAACAGGAATATTTCTGTTTTTAAGACCCAAAAAGGCTACCGGACTTGTTACCTCATGTACCAAATGGCGGTCTATAAATAGGACGTCCGGACCGTTTTCTATATTCTTAACAACGTGTGAATCCCAAACTTTATCAAAAAGCGTTTTACCCATGTCTCTGTAATTACAAATTTAGCTTTCAAATCTAAGCAATAGCATTGTTTCAACAGGGTAGGGTAGGTCATGAAATTACGATGTTCAACAGAAAAGTTGGCTATTGTTACAGTTGGGTCAGTTTAACTAATGTAGCCCCAAAGTCCTTTACCCTTAACTAGTTGCGTATAGGTATTTCTAATTACATGATGGTCTGGTTGTTCTAATTTTGGGTCGTTCTTTAGCAATTGGATAGCATGGTAACGTGCCAATTTTAGAATAGGATTATCTTTAACAATATCAGCAATTTTAAGATTTAACATTCCGCTTTGTTGTGTACCCATTAAATCACCTGGTCCGCGTAATTTTAGGTCAACTTCGGCAATTTCAAATCCATCATTGGTTCTACACATGGTTTCTAGGCGTGTTTTAGCATCTTCAGATAGTTTATGGCTCGTCATTAGAATACAAAAACTCTGCTCGGCACCCCTTCCTACACGCCCACGGAGCTGGTGTAACTGGGATAATCCAAATTTTTCTGCACTCTCAATAATCATAACGGACGCATTGGGTACGTTTACGCCCACTTCTATTACGGTGGTAGCTACCATAATTTGTGTTTCGCCCTTAACAAAGCGGTCCATTTCATAATCCTTGTCTTGCGGCTTCATTTGTCCGTGAACAATGGAGATTTGGTATTTGGGAGAAGGAAACTCCCGTGCAATACTCTCATAACCATCCATTAGGTCCTTATAATCTAGGGCTTCGCTTTCTTGAATCAGTGGATAAACCACATAAATTTGTCTACCTTTTTCTATTTCGTCTTTTATAAAACGGAAAACTTTTAATCGGTTGGCATCAAAACGATGCACGGTTTTAATAGGTTTACGGCCAGGCGGCAGTTCATCTATTACGGAAATATCCAAATCGCCATACAAACTCATGGCCAAGGTTCTTGGAATTGGAGTGGCGGTCATAACTAAAATGTGAGGAGGAATGGTGTTTTTCTGCCACAGTTTAGAACGTTGGGCAACCCCAAAACGATGTTGTTCATCTATGATGGCTAACCCTAGATTTTTAAACTGTACTTTATCTTCTAAAACGGCATGGGTACCAACCAAGATGTTAAGATTGCCATTTTCTAATTGGTTGTGCAAAAATGTACGTTCTGCCTTTTTGGTTGAACCGGTTAATAAGGCAATTTTTATGTCGGTTTTATGCAATAATTCTTTTAATCCGTTGTAATGCTGCTGTGCCAAAATCTCGGTTGGTGCCATTAGGCAGGCTTGGTAGCTGTTATCTATGGCCAAAAGCATACACATTAAGGCAACAATAGTTTTACCAGAACCAACATCGCCTTGCAATAAACGGTTCATTTGTGCACTACTGCCCATATCATTACGAATCTCCTTTATTACCCGTTTTTGGGCATTGGTAAGCTCAAATGGTAGGTAATTGGCATAAAATTCATTGAATTTTTCGCCTACGGCGGTAAAAGGCATCCCCTTTATCTTGCGTTTTCGCACTGCCTTTTTAGATAGTAATTGCAGTTGTACGTAAAATAACTCCTCAAATTTCAATCGAAACTGTGCTTTGGCCAATAAATCTTGACTTTTTGGGAAATGAATATTAAGTAAAGATTCCGGTCTTGGTAATAAATTCAATTCGTTGAGTAACCCTTGGCTCAAAGTTTCTGAAAAATTGGCCTTGGTTTCCATGAACAATTGTTGCACCATTTTACTTACTACCTTGTTGGTAATGCCTTTATTGGTAAGTTTTTCCGTAGACGGATAAATGGGTTGCATACTTATTTTAAGTCCAGCTTGGTGGTCTTTAAGTAATTCCATTTCTGGATGTGGCATGGAAAAGGTACTCCCAAAACGATTTACCTTACCAAAAACCACGTAAGGGGTATTCATTTTTATGTTCTCTTTTATCCATTTGTGACCTCTAAACCAAACCAATTCCATTTGTCCCGTTTCGTCTACATATGTAGCTACTAAGCGTTTTCCCCGTTTTTGTTCCACGGTTTTTAGATGCACAATCTTACCCACTATTTGTACATCTGCTCCGCTATTGTGCAACTGCGAGATTTTATAATATTGTGTTTTATCTAGATACCGATTGGGATAAAATTGCAGTAAATCGCCATACGTTTCAAGGCCTAGCTCACTTTTTAAGGTCTCGGCACGGTTAGGGCCAACACCTTTTAGGTAAACCAAGGGTGTGTAAAGCAAGTTGGGTTTCATCCGATTAAAAATAGCTAAATTGGTCTAGCTTTTGATTTAGCCAATTTATGAGATTCTTTTCACTTTTACTGTTTTGTTGGTGTTTAAGTGGTTTTGCACAAAAACAACAAGCCGTTGATTTTATCCATGCTGCTGTTGCAATTGAACCAAATGGTATAGAAAAAACGGTACAAGGTAGCGTTGAGTATACGTTTTTGGTACAACGTAAGGTTGACAGTATTTTTTTGGATGCGGAGAATATCGATATAATTAATTTTAGATTGAATGGCACCACCATTGAATACGTAAATACGGGTAAGAAACTGGGGTTTAAATCGCCTAAAAAGCCGGGAGAATATTGCTTGTATATTGATTATCTGGCAAGACCAAAACAAACGGTATATTTTTTTGGGTGGGATGATGTCATGGTAGGCAATGAACAAATTTGGACCCAAGGGCAGGGAAAATATACGAGACATTGGCTACCCAGTTTTGATGATATGACAGAAAAAGTGGAATTTGACTTGTCTATTACCGCACCAAAACACTTAGCCGTAATCGCCAACGGGGAGCTTAATGCAAAAACAAGTGGTGAGGACAAACAAACCTGGAGTTGGAACATGGAGCACCCTATGAGCAGTTATCTAGTAGCCTTTGCCATTGGTGATTTTAAAAAAGAAACCAGAGAATCAAGTACGCGCGTTCCCATTTCCTTGTATTACAATCCAAAAGATAGTAGTAGGGTAGCACCTACCTACAAGTACACCACAGAACTCTTTAATTTTTTGGAGCAAGAAATTGGCGTTCCGTACCCATGGCAAAATTACAAACAAGTACCCGTGCACGATTTTATGTATGGAGGGATGGAAAATACCAGCTGTACACTGTTTTCTGACCAATACATGATAGATGAAAAAGGATTTGTAGATAAAAACTATGTAAATGTAAATGCACACGAGTTGGCGCACCAATGGTTTGGCAACCTAGTTACAGAAGTAAGCGGAGCGCATCATTGGTTGCAAGAAGGTTTTGCTACCTATTATGCTTATTTAGCTGAAAAGGAGGTGTTTGGGGACGATTACTACTATTGGAAGTTGTATGAAACCGCTCAAAACTTAATTGCTGAATCAGAGAAAGGTAATGGCGAATCTTTATTAGACCCTAAGGCTAGCAGCCTAACTTTTTATGAGAAAGGCGCTTGGGCATTGGTACTATTAAAAGACTTGGTGGGAGACGAAGCTTTTAAAAAAGGCATACAAACGTATTTATTAGCATATAGTTTTAAAAATGCAACTGTGGCGGATTTTTTAGCCGTGATGAAAAAAGCCTCTGGTAAAGATTTAGAGGAATTTAGAAAAAAATGGTTGGTAGCATCTGAATTTCCTAAAGCTTCTGCACTAGCATATTTAAAAAAGAAAGAACCCTCTATTAAAAGGTTAGAAGAATTAGCCACAACTATTGAAAGTTCTACCGTAATTACCAAAGAAAACGTAACAAACTTCTATGATAGTAAAGCTCCCATAGGATTTAAAAAGGAATTTATAAAACGCTATGTTAACCAGTTAGATACACCAACGCTGCAGAAATTTTTAATGGAAGGGGAGTTGCTCGTTAGGCAAGCTATTATAGCCAATCTAGAACAGATACCTGCTCAATTGCAAACTGATTTTGAAACCTTGTTAAAAGATGATAGCTACCTAACCCAAGAATATGCTTTACTAGCACTTTGGCAGCAATTTCCGGAACGTGGGTCATTATACTTGAATAGTCTGTCTACTGTAGAGGGTTTGCCCAATAAGAGTTTACGTATACTTTGGCTAACCCTAGCTTTGGTCACAGAGCAATATAATTCGTCCGTTAAAAAGCAGTATTATGAGGAGTTAAACGCTTTTACTGCGCCAGAATATAATTTTGAGGTCCGCATTAATGCATTCCGCAACTTAAATCAGATACAAGCTCTTAGTGATAGTAGTTTACATAATTTGGTGCAAGCAACACAGCATCATTCTTGGCAGTTTCGTTTATTTGCCAAAAGGCAACTACAACATTTAGTAAGTTTGCCAAATATGGTAGCAAGGCTAGAAGATTTACGACCTAGCTTAACTGAGACTGAAAAAGAGCTAATTTCTAAATTATTGACAGAATGAGGGCATTGGTAATATCTGGTGGTGGAAGCAAAGGTGCTTTTGCCGGTGGTGTGGCGCAATATTTAATACAGAACGATAAACGGGAGTACGATATTTTTGTCGGTACTTCTACCGGTAGTTTATTGATTAGTCATTTGGCCTTAAATAAGATTGATAAGATTCGAAATATCTATTCCAACGTAAATCAAGACAGTATTTTTAGCAATTGCCCTTTTGTGGTGCGTAAAAAATATGGCTCGGATATTATTGGTATGAACCACTGGAACATTTTTAAAAACTGGATGCGTGGCAAAAAGACCTTTGGAGAGAGTGAGAACTTAAGAAAACTAATTAGAAATAGTATTACCAGAGAAGAATTTGAAGCTTTAAAAAACGGTCCAAAAAATGTTGTAGTTACGGTATCTAACCTTTCCTTAAATCAGGTAGAATACAAATCGGTCAACGATTTTAATTACGATGAGTTTTGTGACTGGATTTGGATTTCTTCTAACTACACGCCTTTTATGAGTTTGGTGCGTAAGAATGGTTGTGAATATGCAGATGGGGGCTTGGGAACATTGGTACCCATAGAAGAAGCTATTAAAAGAGGAGCTACAGAGATAGATGTTATTGTTCTGCGTACAGAAGTAAGCAATTACAATAGAATGCCATCTAGAAATGCGTTTGAAGTACTTACCAGTATGTTTTCTTTTGTTTTAGACCGAATAGAAAATCAGAATATACGTATAGGTAAATTGGTAGCAAGCCAAAACGATGCCATTATCAATCTCTACTACACTCCAACGGTGCTAACTACTAATTCACTAATTTTTGATAAGGAAAAAATGACCTTATGGTGGAAAAAGGGCTTTCTCTATGCTAAAAATAAGAATGAGGAAAGCATGCCTATTGAACCAGACTTGCAGGAATAGTTAAGCGCAGTGTTACCAGAGTTCGGAAATTTCTTTTTTAACAAAAGCAAGTGCTGTTACAGAAGGAGACGACTTTTCCATTGTCTTATTAAGAATATCTTCTCTTAACTTGTCTGCGGTCTCAGATGAGCTCATGGCTGCAGAACGGATAGCTTGTATGGTAGCATTTTTTGCAGTCTTAATCACATTCCAGCATTCATCTGTCATATATATTTGCTGAGAAAGATTATGTTCAAACTCATTTTCAATTTGTTTGATGAGTAGGTTTTCATAGTTATTTTTATCTTGACCAATAGGCGCAACACGTACAATTAAATTATTAATGGCAATACGCTCTAAAAATAGAGCCATGCGCTCGTAAGCCTGTAGGCGTATAGGTAATGTTTCTTTAAGAGAATCCTTATGTAGTAAATACCTTCTGCGGCCGTCTTCATTCTTAGTATGCATTTTAAAAAAATAAAACGCTACAACTCCAGTTACCACTGCAGGTAATAAAAAGCCAAATAGTTGAAGGATATTCTCTGTACTCATAATCTTTTATTGTCTTTTGGTTATTTGCAATCTAGAACGCAAACCAAAATTAAAAAGTATGCAAAGAAGACTATAATTCTGGTTTTTCTATCAGAATACTGGCAGTTACTAGCAATTGCCCTAGATGCCGTTGACTATGTTCTGCCGCATGAAATATTAACCCTAGTACGTTGGTTGCTAATCGTTTTCTTCCTACAAATCTTGGCGCAGTAAAATGAGCTTCAGTCAATGTTTTAAAATAAGCCAATGCCTCTGTAACTTTTTGTTCAAAATTTTCTACTAGTACTTCTGGGCTGTATTTTTCATTAGCTTCACCTTCCGATTTTAAATAAAGAAATTGTTCTTCTGTAAGTGATTTTTCTTGTGCATAGGTTAATAATCTATCCAAAACACCCGTTAAGTGTTGGGCATGGAAACCTACAGAAGCTCTCTCACCAATCTTTTTCCAAAGTTTATCCTTTGGGAAATCTAGCAGAATTTCCTTTAATTCCCTTTGGGTTTGCAACAAGGCATGAGCAGCAGGTTGTGCTAAAACAGGAATGTCTGGCACAGGGCCAGACAACCAATATTCTTCTTGTGGCATTAGTATTATTTAAATTCTGATTTCATGGTGGTATAAAACCCCTTGTAATCTGGCGCTAAACGTATTTGTACCCCCTCAGAAAAGTTGCCATCTTTTGCTAATAATTGTAGCTTTTCCGCACCTATGCCTTCTATGGCAATAAGGCCGTTTGCAACGGCTTGTATTTGTTTATAGGTCAGGTCAAACTCCCCCGTAATATTTAACCCTTCTATTGCTACCGTTCTAGATGGATTTTTCTTAATAATTTCTGCAATTCTAGTTACCCAATCCTTACCAGTAGCAGTTAATGCGCTACCGCTATCTGAACCAAAAAGAGTAGGTAAACTGTTACTTATAACAATATCTCCTCCGGCAATACCAACGGTAGCCTCTGGACCTAAAGTTTGCTTGGCTTGTGTAAGTATGGCTATAGCTGTAGAATCATTGCTGCTAAAAGTATCTGTGATAATCCGCATTTGTTTTTCCTTAGCAGAAAGGGTTGCAAGAGCATTATTAACAGTTTCTGTATTTTTTTTAGAAATTTTAGAGAAATTGGTCAAATTCCCTAAGAGCGTCGTATTTGCATCTTTTAATTCGGTATTTTCTTTTTCTAGTAATTCCGATTTAGAAATGGCAGTATTCATTGTACGATTAACTCTTGAGAGGGAATCATTTAAAGAAACAATTTCTTTCTCCAATTCAGAAACTTTTGTAATGAGTTCACTCTTTTTTTGAGCATTGACTGAAGTCCCAATGAGGAATAGGGCAGTGGCTAGGGTAAAAATTTTTGTCATAAGCTGTTTATTGATATTTTCCACCTAAGTGGATGCAATTATAAAATTCATTTAAAGAGGTGAACGGCACCGCTGTTTTTTGATAACCGTAAACCGATTTTAAATCGCTGCTAAGGTAATCATCATCTACATTAACCTGTATATCTTCCATGGTAAATTGACAAGGATGTTCATAACCAGCAGCGTGAGTAATTTCTAAAAATTCTTTTCTAAAACTTTTAAAGTATTGTGCCAATCTTTCTGACTTTAATGGCACATTTATACCAGATTGAAGCCACTTACTTTGGGTGGCTACACCTGCCGGACAGCGATTGGTATGGCAAATTTGTGCTTGTATACAACCAATACTCATCATAGCTTCTCTTGCAACATTTATAACATCTACGCCCATGGCAAAAGCCATAGCAGCTTTAGCAGGAAACCCTAATTTACCACTGCCAATAAAAACAATTCGCTCAGTAAGGCCACGTTCTAGAAATAAGCGATAGAGACTACTAAAGCCATAAGTCCATGGTAAGGAAACATGGTCTGCAAAGCTC
Organism: Croceivirga sp. JEA036; assembly: GCF_011882165.1. Taxonomy (NCBI): domain Bacteria; kingdom Pseudomonadati; phylum Bacteroidota; class Flavobacteriia; order Flavobacteriales; family Flavobacteriaceae; genus Croceivirga; species Croceivirga sp. JEA036. Next base: position 984,176 of record NZ_JAATON010000001.1, on the reverse strand, counting down.
GGTGGAGCAGCACCAGTGCCGCCTTCACCACCATCTACTGTGATAAAATCTGGTCCTTTACCTGTTTCTTTCATTAAATCTGCCAATTCTTGCCATTGGTCTAGCTTACCAATGGCCCCTTTAATGCCCACCGGTAATCCTGTGGCTTCTGCTATCGATTCTATAAGTTGAAGTAATTCTGGAATATTACGGAACGCTTTATGGGTGGCTGGCGATAATACATCTTTGCCCATTTCTACATGGCGAATTTCTGCAATTTCCTTAGTAATTTTTGCTCCAGGCAATACACCGCCTTTTCCTGGTTTAGCTCCTTGAGATAGTTTTATTTCGATAGCTTTAATAGAAGGATTTTTTTCTACTAACTGTTTCATTTTTTCTAATGAAAAGTTGCCATCTGGGGTACGCACACCAAAATAACCCGTTCCAAAATGAAATACAACATCACCTCCTTTTTTGTGATAAGGGGATAAGCCGCCTTCTCCGGTATTATGATAAGCACCAGACAACCGCACACCATGATTCATGCTTTCTACAGCGGCCGCAGATAGTGAACCAAAACTCATGGCAGATACGTTGATTACAGATGCAGGTCTAAACGGCTTTTTTCTCTTATTATAAGCGCCTATAACCTTAGCGCAGGGTAGAAAATAAGGGTCTTTTTGGTTGATGTGGTTAGATGGTAATTGGTAACCAATCATAGCATTTTTTACAAATATGTGTTGATGCGCATAAATATCTCTATCCGTACCAAACCCTTCGTAATTATTTTCTTTTTTAGCCGATGCGTAAATCCATCCCCGTTCTATACGATTAAAAGGGAGTTCTTCTCTATTGTTGGCTACAAAGTATTGCCTCATTTCTGGGCCAATACTCTCTAACCAATAGCGTAAGTGCCCAACAATGGGGAAGTTGTGGGTTATGGTGTGTGCTCTTTGCAAGAAAATATCCCGAAAAGCTAATAATGCTAAAAAGAGTAAAATGTAGGCCCACCATGGTAAGGCCCCAAGCGTTTGTAATACGGATTCCATTTATATCGGTTTACATTACAAAAATGGTAAACTTTTAGAAATAGACATAAAAAAGCCCAAATCAGTCGTTGAAAAACTAATTTGGACTTTAGTATAAACCTTGTTAATTACTTTGCACTAAGATAGTCTAGCGTTAATTCTGTCATCGCTTTAACGCCTAATTGCATACCCGCATCATCTATTAAAAAATCTGGGGTGTGATGCGGAAAAGATTCTTTAGTACCTGGTGTCATTCCGCCTAAAAAGAAAAAGAATCCTGGAACCTCTCTCTGAAAATAAGAGAAATCTTCTGCCCCAGTAATTGCCTTTTGTAATTGTACATTATCAGAACCTGCAACTCGGTTAAGTGTCGGTAGCATTTGGTCTACCAACTTTGGGTCATTATAGGTTATGTCAGTTGCGTCTTTTATTTCGCAAGTAGCCTCACCACCGTATGCTTTAGCAATAGTAGCTACCATTTCTTTCATACGTTTATTAATATGGTCTTTCATGCCATAATCTAGTGTTCTAATGGTACCAATCATCTCTGCGCTTTCTGGAATAATATTAAAACGAACCCCACTTTTTATTTTACCTACGGTAATTACGGCCGCCTCATTAGTTAGCTCAGACTCTCTACTAATAATGGTTTGCAATCCATCTATGATTTTAGCACTAATTAAAATAGGGTCTACACCGCTCCACGGTTGGGAACCATGACTTTGTTTTCCCTTCACTTTAATAGTGAAACTTTGCGCTGCAGCCATTGTTCCGCCGGCTTTATAGCGTATCACACCTACGGGAGTTTCAGAATTGATGTGCAATCCAAAAATAGCATCTACATCTGGACTTTTTAACACGCCTTCTTTTACCATGAGTAGAGCACCGCCCTCTTCTCCTGGTGGTGGTCCTTCTTCTGCAGGTTGAAAGATGAATTTAACCGTGCCGTTAATTTTATCTTTGTTATTGGCTAAAACCTCTGCCACACCCATTAAAATTGCAGTATGCGTATCATGACCACAAGCATGCATAACACCAACTTGTTCTCCTAAAAACTCAGAAGTAACCTCTGATTTAAAAGGCAAATCATTACGTTCTGTTACAGGCAGTGCGTCTATATCTGCTCTTAGTGCTACAACTTTCCCAGGATTATTACCCTTAAGTACACCAACTACACCCGTATGAGCAACCCCTGTTTGTACAGCTATCCCCAAACTTTTAAGGTGCTTCGCAATTTTTTCTGCCGTTTTAAATTCCCGATTACTTAACTCTGGATTTTGGTGAATATCATGGCGCCATTCTATTACTTTAGATTCAATTTTTTCATAATCTTTATCAAGGTTAGGACCTTGACCATAACACAGGATGGTAAATAGTCCTGCTAAAGAAAAGCATAGTTTTTTCATAGTGTTAGTATTAAAATTTTATAAGTTGGTATCCTTGGTTTTGTAATTGTATTAAGGCCGTCATTGCAGATAAAGCAAGTTGTACACCAGGAATTAATTCGCTTTTCTCAATGTCTCTTCCTTTAGCAGATTGTCCGCAGAGAATGACGCTTACCTTATTTGATAGTAAGTCATGAATTAAAGGTTCGTTAGGATTATCTACAGCGTACCTTTTTCTATATGCCGTAGAAATCAATACATCCAGAGCAGCTTTGCCATGAACCACTAGTGCAACATGCAATTGCTCTTGAGGAACACCAGCTTGCCCGTGCATGTTTAAAAAGCGAGCTGCCGTTTCTAGACTTCGGTTTAAAGCGCTCGGGTCTTCAGGGCTAGAAAATACATCAAAAACGACTTTAAATTCAGATTCTACATTTGTTTTAAAATCAGGATTGGAAATTTTGTAAACAGCACCGAATTCAGAAATAATAGGACCAGTAGCTTTCTCTTGTGCAGAAAGCATCATCCCAAATAATAGAGCAAAAAGGTAGAAGAGCTTCATTTTCATGCCTTCTAAGGTATTTAAAAAAGTGAGAATAACAGGAATGTTTAAAACTATTAAATGCAAGATTTTAGTAAAAGTGCTAGAATGGCTAATTTCACGTTTGGTTTAATGTAAAGTACCATCCATGTCTTATATTGATGAGTTGAATGATGCCCAACGTGGTCCTGTATTACAAAAAGAAGGACCATTAATGGTAATTGCAGGAGCAGGTTCTGGTAAAACAAGGGTATTAACCTTTAGGATTGCCCATTTGATGGAACAAGGAGTAGATTCTTTTAATATTTTGGCGTTGACTTTCACCAATAAGGCGGCGCGAGAGATGAAACATAGAATTGCCACCATCGTTGGTAGTGCAGAAACCAAAAATCTTTGGATGGGAACGTTTCACTCTGTTTTTGCAAAATTACTTCGGTTTGATGGAGATAAGTTGGGGTACCCCAGCAATTTTACCATTTACGATACTCAAGATTCTCAGCGTTTAATTGCATCCATTATTAAAGAAATGGGATTAGACAAGGATATTTACAAATATAAACAGGTACAAAATAGAATATCGTCCTTTAAAAATAGCTTAATCACAGTTAAGGCTTATTTTAATAATCCAGAGCTTATGGAGGCAGATGCCATGGCAAAAAGACCTAGGCTTGGAGAGATATATCAGAATTATGTGGACCGTTGTTTTAAGGCGGGTGCTATGGATTTTGATGATTTATTGTTGCGTACTAATGAATTATTAAATCGTTTTCCAGAAGTACTTAAAAAATACCAAGAGCGATTTCAATATATTTTGGTAGATGAGTACCAAGATACCAATCACTCACAATACCTTATCGTAAAAGCGTTGGCAGACCGTTTTCAAAACATTTGTGTTGTTGGGGACGATGCCCAGAGTATATATTCTTTTCGAGGAGCGAATATTAGTAACATATTAAATTTTCAAAGGGATTATACAGATGCAAAAGTGTACCGCTTGGAGCAAAACTACCGTTCTACGGGTAACATTGTAAAGGCCGCCAATTCTGTTATAGAGAAGAATAAAAATCAGCTAGAGAAAGTGGTTTGGACCTCAAATGAGGATGGCAACCAAATAATTGTTCACCGCAGTCCTACAGATGCAGAGGAAGGCCGTTATGTGGCAGGTTCTATTTTTGAAAATAAAATGCAACACCAACTTCCTAATGGGGATTTTGCAGTATTGTACCGTACCAATTCTCAATCTAGAGCTATAGAAGATGCGTTGCGTAAACGAGATATTCCCTATCGTATTTATGGAGGATTATCTTTTTACCAACGTAAAGAAATAAAGGATGTTTTGGGTTATCTACGTTTGGTTATTAATCCAGCGGATGAAGAGGCACTTAAACGTGTTATCAATTTTCCTGCAAGGGGTATTGGCCAAACTACAGTAGATAAGTTGGTCGTTGCTGCAAATCATTATGGGCGTTCCATTTTTGAGGTTATGGAACATTTGGACCGCATCAACCTTAAAATAAATTCGGGCACCAAAAGAAAATTATCAGATTTTGTAACGATGATTAAGAGCTTCCAGATAATGAATGAGGGAGCAGATGCTTTTGCCTTAGCTGAGCATGTGGCCAAAAAAACAGGATTGCTCTTAGAGTTTAAGAAAGATGGTACTCCAGAAGGTATTGCCCGTATGGAAAATATAGAAGAGCTCTTAAATGGTATTAAAGACTTTGTAGAAGGGCAAAAAGAGGTAGCAGATGCAACAGGCAGCCTTACTGAATTTCTAGAGGATGTAGCTTTAGCCACAGATATGGATAAAGATACTGAGGACGAAGACCGGGTAGCGTTAATGACCATACACTTAGCTAAAGGATTAGAGTTCCCTTATGTTTACATTGTAGGCATGGAAGAAGATTTGTTTCCTTCTGCAATGAGTATGAATACCCGAAGTGAATTGGAGGAGGAGCGAAGGTTATTTTACGTAGCTCTTACCCGTGCGGAAAAGCAAGCCTATTTAACTTACACACAGAACCGTTACCGTTGGGGTAAATTAATAGATGCAGAACCGAGTCGTTTTATTGAGGAGATAGACGAGCAATTTATAGAAAGTTTAGTTCCTGTTAATGATGGATACCGTTATAAATCTTTGATTAACGATAACATCTGGGGAGAAGTAGATAAAAGTAAACTTCGCCAAGTAAAACCAGTAAGCGGAACACCACCTAAAGTACAAGGACCCAATGCTAATCAATTGCGCAAACTACGTAAATTAAAGCCTAATTTAAGTGAGTCTGCCAGTAGTACTAACAGCGCAGACCCAAATCTAATAGAAGGAGCAATGGTAAATCATACTCGCTTTGGTCGTGGTAAGGTGCTAAACATAGAGGGCGTTGGCAACGATAAAAAAGCAGAAATCCAGTTTGATAGTGGCAATATTAAAAAACTACTGTTACGTTTTGCCAAGTTAGAGGTTATAGGATAACCCTTAATCTATTTTGTTTAATATAGCGTTACTTGTAAGATTAGTAGGTAGACTAAATATAAAAGCGCTTCCTTTTCCTTTTTCTGAGTCAATCTCTAAGGTACCACCATTACGCTTTATAAAATCTACACAGATAGAAAAGCCCAATCCATTACCTTCTTCATTATGAGTGCCTTTGGTTGTTAACCCTTCTTGATTACTATTTAGTAGCGCCTGTACCTGAGATGTGGTCATGCCAACACCTGTATCCGATACTTTTATGTACAGTTGTTCTTCTTTATTATGTACGGTTACTGCAATACAATCTCCTTGAGTGGTATATTTAAGTGCATTACTCATTAGATTTCTTAAGATAAAATCTACCATATCCTTATCCGCATAAGCTTTATGCACTTCTGTAGGTAAATAAATTAGTTCTACACCTTTACGGTACGCTCCATCTTGGAAAAGCTCAATATTCTTTTGTATCACTTTGTGTAAATCAAAAGACCGTTTAGAAATTTCATGGTCACTCATTTGCGTTTTTGCCCAGTTTAGTAGGTTGTCTAATAGCAACTGTAAATTTTGGGTAGAATCTAATAGGTATTTGGTAAATACCGATTTTTCTGCCTCGCTAAGTCCCTTATTTTGGTCTATAACTTGTGCCAGTGAAAGAACGTTGCCCGTGTGCCCTTTTAAATCATGAGAGACAATAGAAAAGAATTTATCTTTAATTTTTGAAGCTTCCTTTAGCTCTACTTCAGATTCTGCTAATAGGGAATTTAAACTGTTAAGTTCTTCGTTCTTTAAATTTAAATGGGTAATCTGATTTTGAATTTTTTGCACCAAATTATCGTAAGTTTTAGATAGTTTATCTAATTCTTCAGAATTGGTATCGACCGTTACTTTTGTACCCAACTTAAAATCGTTTTCTACAATGTGATCCATGTCGGTAATTAATTGTTTAATCGGTTTAACTATGTAACCAGAAAAAACAAACGCAAAAACGATTAGAAATAAGAAAGTGATCAGTAGAAAAAGAATAATGAAAGATTTGATTTTATTAATCAGTAATTCAAGGTCTTCATTTAAAACATCATAGAGTTTGGTAATATTCGCATTCAATAACTGATTAAGCTCTTTGGTTTGAAAGAGTAGGCCCGTGTTTGCATCTCCAATAGCGGACTCTAACTGTACTATTTTATTAAAATTAGTTAAATAGGCCTCCAAAACAGTGATGGATTTTTTATTGGTCTCTATATCTTTCGTTAATCGTAATAATATACTATCTCCCATTTGGTTTAATGCATTGGCGTAACTTAAATCTGAACGTAAAAAATAATCTTTTTCTTTACGTCTTAGAGAAAGGTTTTCTATTTGGGTTAAGGTTGTAGTATCATTCTCTAAACTTCTTATATGTTTACGCATTTCGCCCTCCAACCCATAATCTTCAAAGCCACGCTCTCTTTTAAGACGTATAATCTCATTTACGTAATTATCTAAAGAATGTAATTTATTGGTAATATCTTCTACCCTTAAATCTACTACTTGGCTAGTTACTATAGATGTGGTATTAATAGCCTCTAATGCAATCCGTGCATTTTGCATGTAGTTTCTGTAGCTGAGCAAATTAGCAGTAGAGTCGGTAGTGTAGAAAGCATCTAATTTAGGGTCCTCTTCTATTAAGATATTAAATGTATTGACAGCTTTTAATCTATTTATATTGAAAAATGCTACCTGCTCTTTTAAATTTCTAGCAGTTTCAATATCTTTCATTGAGTTGTAGGTAAATAGAATAACAGGTGCCGTAATTAGGCATAAGGTTAAAAAGGCCAATAAAATTCGTCCTCTAATGGTATTCATAATTTGGGTGTTTGGGCATAACCTTAACGCATATTGTAGGTTAAGTATTTTATAATTGTAGAAAAAAGATTACAAAAAATATTGTTATGGCAGAATTTATCAAGTTATATAATGAAAATCCTGACCCTAGAAAAATTGCGCAAATTGTACAAGTTTTACGTAAGGGAGGTTTGGTTATTTACCCCACGGATACCGTTTATGGTTTGGGGTGCGATATTAGTAATACAAAAGCTTTAGAGAAAATTGCTAGGATTAAAGGGATAAAATTAGCTAAAGCCAATTGGTCCTTTATTTGTGCAGATTTAAGTAATTTATCGGATTATGTAAAACAGATAGACTCTCCAACATTTAAATTACTAAAGAGAGCGCTACCAGGACCGTACACCTTTATTTTGCCTGGTAATAATAATTTACCCAAAGAGTTTAAAAAGAAAAAAACAGTAGGTATACGTATACCTGATAATAATATTGCAAGAGCTTTAGTACTAGCTTTAGGAAACCCAATAGTATCTACCTCTATAAAGGACGATGATGATATTTTGGAATATACTACAGATCCTGAATTGATTTTGGAAAAGTGGGATAATCTAGTAGATGTGGTAATAGATGGTGGTTATGGTGATAATGTACCCTCTACTGTAATAGATGTGTCTGATGGGGACTATGTAGTGGTTAGAGAAGGCAAAGGCGCTACAAATATTATTTAAACAAAAAAACGGCTCCAAAATGGAGCCGTTTTAATTTTCTTTTGGTATTTAACGTTTATTTACCGCTACCACCAATTGCAGGGTCTTTCATTCCCTCTTCAATCATGCTGTAGAATTGGTCTAATTTAGGAAGTACTACAATTCTAGTTCTTCTATTTTTTGCTCTATTGGTAGCAGAATCATTACCTACTAAAGGAATATGGTAACTACGACCAGCAGCTGTCATTCTAGCTGGATCTACACCAAAATCGTTTTGTAAAATTCTAACTACAGAAGTAGCACGTTTTGCACTCAAATCCCAGTTATCTAATAAAACACCTTTACGGTACGGTACATTATCTGTATGTCCTTCTACTAAGAATTCAAAATCTGGTTTGTTGTTCACCACTTTTGCAACCTTACCTAAAACTTGTTTAGCCGCGGAAGTTACATTATAGCTACCACTACTAAATAATAATTTATCAGAAATAGAAACAAATACAACACCTTTTTCTACGCTAACCTCAATGTCTTCATCATCAAGATTTCCTAAAACACCTTTTAAACTCTGTACTAAAGATAGATTAACAGAATCTCTTCTGGTCACTGCATCTTGTAGTTTACGTATTGTTAAGTCTTTTTCCCTTAAACTTTCTAAAGATTTCTCCAAGTTTTCAGCTCCTTTTGCTGTTAAAGTGGTTAAATCTCCCATATTATTTATCAACTCCTGATTATTTGCTTTTAAGAATGCATTTTGCTCTTCTAGAGCATTCATTCTAGAGGTAGCATTTGCTTTTTCATCCAAACAATCGTTTAATTTAACGGTTGCAGAATTTAAAAGGTCAGCAGTTTCATTGTGTTTTGCTTCAAGTTCAGCATATTTCTTCTGAGAAACACAAGAACTTAAAAGGATAGCTATCCCAAGAGTACCCAGTACTATTTTTTTCATAATAAACTTAAATTTAATTTACGCTAGTCTAATCAAAATTATACAAATTGAAAGCTCTTAACATTGTGCCTTAGTTAATCTTTTACTAAAATGTTAAAATGCTTTATATGATGTACGAAATAAGACCACACTATGGATTTTACGAAATAGTATTTTAATATAAAATTAGCTTTTTCTCGCTTTTTATACATGCTTCTAACATTACGATAAAAGCTGAGGTGTGCCCTTAAAATGGCCCACGCATGCCAACCTCTGAGCTGTAGTAAAAAACGTGCTGCTGCAATACCATCTAAAACTAACCTAATAAAAATAATTACAAATGCCTGTCTAGTAGGTAGGTTTTTAATGACCGAATAAAGTGAGTTTCTAAAATTGAGAAAGGTTTTATTTGGATTACTATTTTTTAATGTTGAGCCACCTAAATGATACACCGTGCTATGACCGTTGTAAAACACCTTATACCCAGCATTTTTAGCTCGCCAGCATAGGTCTATTTCTTCTTGGTGCGCAAAATAATCGGCATCAAAGCCTTTAAGTTCCCAAAACACTTCTTTTCTAAAAAACATACAGGCTCCTGTAGCCCAAAACACTTCTGTAATATCGTTATATTGACCTTGGTCTTTTTCTAAAGTTTGAAAAATTCTACCTCTACAAAATGGGTATCCGTATTTATCAATAAATCCACCAGCTGCTCCAGCGTACTCAAAGTATTCTGGTTGGCGTAGGTCTAAAATTTTAGGTTGAGCTATAGCAATATTGGAATCCTCAGTAAACATTTGCACCATAGGTTTTAACCAATCGGCGCTCACTTTTACATCAGAATTAAGTAAGCAGTATATATCGGCATCAATAATTTGTAATCCTTCATTATACCCCCCTGCGAATCCGTAGTTTTCTTTATTGATAACTAACCTAACTTCTGGAAATTTTTCTTTTACCATGCTAACCGAATTATCGGTAGAGGCATTATCTATAACGTAAACATCGGCATTGGGTGAGTGCTCCAATACGTTGGGGAGATAGGCTTCAAGTAAAGCAGCTCCATTCCAATTTAATATGGCAATTGCAATTTTCAAAACGGGAGCAAATTAACGGCTAAAATCAGGAATATCCTTTAGAAATACATATTTTTCCGCTTTGTTATCCATTTGACAGTAGTAGTGCTGCAAACCATTTGTCACCATTAAATAGTCAGACGCAACATTCATGTTGTAAATAGCTATTTGGTTAAACGTATTTTGTGTAATGTTTACTTCTGGCGCTTTGCACTCCACTAAGATAGAAATACTACCGTTTGGTTTAAATACTACAACATCGTAGCGTTTTTTTAATCCGTTGATTATAAGTTGTTTTTCAACATTAATAAGCGTTTTTGGATAGCCTTTAATTGTAATTAAATTATGCACTACATGTTGCCTTACCCATTCTTCTGGCTGCAATACCACAAATTTTTTTCTGATGATATCAAAGACATGGAGCCGATTTTCGGTACTTTTAAACCGAAATTCAAAATTTGGGAAGTTCAGATTTTGCATATGCAAAAATCTAGTTTTTTTTTAAATGGAAGAAGCCAAAAAAATTGTAGGGGATATTAAAAACAAGAAAATAGCGCCAATCTATTTTCTTATGGGAGAAGAACCCTATTATATAGATAGGATTACGGATTATATTGCTAAAAATGTATTAACAGAAGAAGAGCAAGGCTTTAATCAGATGACGGTGTATGGTAAAGATACCACCGTGGATGAAATTGTCTCTAATGCTAAACGATTTCCCATGATGGCAGAATATCAGGTGGTTATTGTTAAAGAGGCACAACATTTATCTAGAACTATAGAGCAATTAGCAGAATATGCTAAGAATCCCCAGCCTACCACTGTTTTAGTATTTAATTACAAGTATAAAAAGCTAGATAAACGCAAAAAGGTTTACAAGGAAATAGCTAAGACAGGAATCATCTTTGAAAGTAAAAAACTTTATGAAAATCAGGTAGCTGATTGGATAAGGCGTGTTTTATCTGGTAAAGGCTATAAAATTACACCCAAGGCAGCTGCTTTGTTGGTGGAGTTTTTGGGTACGGATTTAAGTAAAATTAGCAATGAATTAGAGAAGCTGTATTTAGTATTAAAAAAGAATACAGAAATTACAGCGGATAACATTGAAACCCATATTGGAATTAGTAAAGACTACAATAATTTTGAATTAAAGAAAGCGGTAGGGGAGCGCAATTTTGAGAAAGCCTCTAGAATAGTTGCTTATTTTGCTCAAAACCCAAAAGACAACCCGTTTGTGGTTACAATTTCTCTTTTAAATAATTTCTTTATACAATTATTACAGTATCATGGATTAACAGACCATTCTCAAAGAAATGTGGCAAGTTCACTAGGCGTTAGTCCTTATTTTGTAAAAGAGTATCAAACAGCTGCTAAAAACTATCCCATGAAACGTATTAGTGGCATAATCGCGGGTCTAAGAAAACTAGATTTAATGGGTAAAGGATTGGGAGCGCAAAATTTATCACAAGCAGATTTACTAAAAGAACTTTTAAACACAGTCTTTTAGCAATCAATTAGGCATTCATAGACCGAATTACTTTCGGTCTATGCCAAATTTTCCGGGACCTACTAAACTTATCACAACAAAAATTACAGCATACAACAATGCTAATTCTTTTTTACCTAAAGGATCCGCACCATGAACAACAAAAGCCGCGACTAACATGGTAAATGCTACAGGCATAGCAGCTATTCTAGACTTATAACCTAGAATCACTAAAATAGGGGCAATAAATTCCGCAATCACAGTTAAAAATAAAGAGGGTGCCTCACCGATACCTAATGGATTAGCAAAAGTAAAATCACCAGAAATTAATTTTTGAAATTTAGGGAATCCATGAGTCATCATCATTAAGGAAGGTACAATGCGTAATAACGCCAAACCTATGTCTTTCATAAGAGCATATATTTTTCAGGGGGATTTAACAATACCCTTAAAATTATAAAAAGTGAACCGTCTTAAATTAGACCATTCACTTTAGTAATTAACAATTTTATTAAAAATTATACCGACTAGCGTAGTTTAGGAAAATTAGTTGGGTTGGCCTCGTGCATAATACTATAGATTTTTTCAAAAATATCTTCTTCATTGGGTTTAGAAAAATAATCGCCATCTGTAGCATAAGCGGGCCTGTGCGCTTTAGCTGTTAACGTTTGGGGTGCACTATCTAAATATTGATAGGCACCTTGCTTTTCCACAATCTCTTGTGTTAAATAGGCAGAACAGCCGCCAGGCACATCTTCATCTATTACAAGCAACCTATTAGTTTTCTTAACGCTTTGAATGGTATCATGATTTATATCAAAAGGCAATAAACTTTGTGCATCTATCAATTCTACATCTATACCAACAGCAACCAATTCTTTAGCAACTTTTTCTACAATTCTTAAGGTAGAGCCATAAGAAACTACTGTAATATCCTTTCCTTCTTTTATGGTTTCTACTACACCAATAGGCGTTTTATACTTCCCGAGATTGTTTGGTTTTTTCTCTTTTAAGCGATAACCGTTTAAACTTTCTATGACTAGTGCAGGTTCGTTGGTCTCTAACAAGGTGTTATAAAAGCCAGCTGCCTGCGTCATATTTCTTGGGGTAAGTATGTACATGCCGCGCAATAAATGGATAAGCCCACCCATCTGTGACCCAGAATGCCAAATACCTTCTAAACGGTGCCCTCTAGTTCTTATGATTAAAGGAGCTATTTGCTTACCAACAGTACGGTAACTTAAGGTTGCCAAATCATCACTCAAGGTTTGTAATCCGTATAAGATATAATCTAGGTACTGTATTTCTGCAATTGGGCGTAAACCTCGCATGGCCAGACCAATACCTTGCCCTACAATGGTTGCTTCTCGTATTCCTGTATCAGATATTCTTAAATTACCATATTTGCTCTGCAAACCTTCTAGTCCCTGATTTACATCGCCAATTTTACCAGCGTCTTCTCCAAAGACCATGGTATTTGGATACTTGCTAAAAAGCTGGTCAAAATTGTCTCTTAGGATAACACGGCCATCTACTTCTTCTGCATTTTCATCGTAAGTCGGCGCTATTGGAGTAACTGTGGTAGCATTAGTAACAAAACTATTGTGTAAATCACTGCTATATTTTTCTTGGCTCTCTAACATAAAGCCATCTAACCATGTATTAAAATTGGTTTTAGCGGTAGAATTTTCACCAATAACATAACGTAACGCTTTGCGTGCCATGCTGGCAATGTCTTTTTTAATGGGCTCATCAATAGCAATTAAATCATTTTTAATCTTGTTGATAAACACTTTATTGGCACTAGCGTTTGCTAACTGGTCTAAATGCGCTACCAATTCCTTTTTATTTTGAATGATAGGTGCTAAAAATTCTGCCCAAGCTTCTTTTTTCGCATTTCTAACATCTATTTTACATTGTTTTTCTAATGCTTTTAATGCGGCATCATCAGCAATATTATTTTCTATAATCCACTCCCGAAAACGCTTGTTACAATCATTTTCTTTTTCCCATTCTAGGCGCTCTGCGCTTTTGTAACGTTCATGAGAACCAGAGGTGGAATGTCCCTGAGGTTGGGTTAATTCTGTTACGTGAATAAGCACTGGAACATGTTCCTCCCGGGCAATATCAGAAGCGTTTTCATACGCATGGATAAGGGCAGTATAATCCCAACCTTTTACTTTGATTATTTCGTAACCATTGGCATCCTCATCTCGTTGAAATCCTTTTAAAACTTCAGAAATATCGCTTTTAGTCGTGTGGTATTCTGCTGGTACAGAGATGCCATAAGCATCATCCCAAACACTTATAATCATTGGTACTTGCATGACTCCCGCAGCGTTAAGCGCCTCAAAAAAGTGTCCTTCAGAAGTACTGGCGTTACCAATAGTACCCCAAGCAACTTCATTACCATTGTTAGAAAAGTTGGTTTGGTCTATGCCTGCAACATTCCTGTAGATTTTTGATGCTTGTGCAAGCCCAACTAAACGTGGCATTTGCCCAGCAGTACAAGAAATATCTGCACTACTATTAGTTTGTGCGGTTAAATTTTTCCATGTACCATCTTCATTGATACTATGGGTTACAAAATGTCCGCCCATTTGCCTACCAGCACTCATAGGTTCTTTTTCTAGGTCCGTGGTGGCATACAATCCGTGGAAAAACATTTTAGCATTTAAATGCCCCAACGCCATCATAAAGGTTTGGTCTCTGTAGTACCCACTTCTAAAGTCTCCGTTCTGGAAAGCTCTAGCCATAGCTAGTTGTGGAAGTTCCTTACCATCACCAAATATTCCAAATTTGGCTTTCCCCGTCAATACTTCCCTACGTCCTAGTAAGCTGCATTCCCTGCTGATTAAGGCGACTTTATAATCACTTAGAATTTGATTTTTAAAGTCATCAAAAGAAATTTCGTTGCTAGTTTTTGGGTCTGTATTCATAAGCTGGACTGATTTTCTGCAAAATTACTAAAAAAGATGCATTCAACGTAACGACAGAAGTCATAAAATATTTTGAAAATCGTAATTTGATGCAGTTTGAATTATGAATAGTTTAAAAAATAATTAAAATATCGTCCTTTGGATGATGATTTATCAATTAAAACCACCTGCGAGTGAATAGGCCAGTAAGTGTTTTTGGGCTTACTGTAATAATAAAACGGATAGACTGGTCGTAATTAGGCTGCGCAATTTCCCAACCTTTATTGGAATAAAGCGGAAAGTACAATTCAAAATAATCTGTAACTAGATTTAAACGTACACCAGAGTCATAGACAAACCTTGAAGACGCACCTCTATCCCCAATAAAACCAATATCACCATATAATTCTATCCATCGCCATACATTAATACTTGCGTTGGTAGTCATAATCCAATCACTGCCAAATTGGTCATCGTAGATAGACTTAAAGCCGCCTTCTGCAATTATAATTTGCTGACTAACCAGCCCTGTAGATTCTGACCTGCCCAAGTAATTTAAATCAAACATATAATCAGTGGGTCTATCTAAGGCAAAACTAAAGAAGTCTGAGTTAGTCTTGTTCCTCAAAAATTTACCTGCATAGAATCTTACATTTAATTGTCTGTTACTTTCAAACAACCTTCTATACTCCAATTCATAAGAAACTTTGGTAAATTGAGCTGAGTGTTGAAAATCAATTACAGAAGATTTGTAATTAATTAGATTGTTGTTGTAATTTAAAAAGCGAGCATTAAAGACACTATAGTCTGGATTATTTTCTAAGTCTAAATCTATCGTATTATCATTACGTACATTTTCATCTATACTTCTAAATACATTTCTATATCTAAAAGAAAGTATTTTTCGTTTATTAGAACGTAAGTCTTCTGGTCGCCAGGCAAAGCTCATAGCAGGGGTTAATGTACTTGCTCTAGAGTTTTCTTGAAAGTGAGAAGTACTACCACCAATAGAATAGTTAGATACATACAATCCGGATTTTCCATGATATTTACGGTACTTTAAACTGGCTCTACCAACCATAGTTTGTTCTCCAAAACTATAAGTAGGGGAGATATCATACACAAAAGGGCGCTCTAGAAAGGTTTTATTGTATAAACGGATTCCTGGTGTAACGCCATCGTAAATATTAAAATTGGCAATGGGAACAAAAAATACTTGATTGTAAAATGGATTTTCTGTGTCTTTAAAAAACGTAAATTTTAGTTTTTTGTTACTGCTAAAGAAACCGTTTAAGGTTTTCCAATTATCTCGCTGATTAAATTCAGGTATTTTTTTGTCGTAATTTAGTACCAGGCGGTCTTCTCCTGTTCTAGGTATGGTAAATGTTTTGGTGCTATCAATATCTTTAAACCAGTACTTAGAGATAACAGAGTCTTTATACAATCCAAAGAGTGATATTGGGACGTTAGTGCCTCTTTTATTTTTTAAGGTAAAGGTAATGCTGTCCTCTGTTTTAGCAATATTCTTAATTTTAAAATCAATTTTTTTACGGGTGCTTACGTATTCATCAAAAAACCAATTTACATCTTCGTCAGAACAATCTGTAAGTACATTTTTAAAATCTATAACGTGGGTTCTAGGGGTTAATTTATGCACATTGTAAAAATCAGCTATCGTACTATCTACACGCGATTTACCAATATAATCCGCTAAGTAAGATAAGCCTAAACCTGCTTTATATCTATTAGCTATTTTTTGGTTGAATTTTATGAGGGAATCATTAGGGGTGGTTAACGCTTGGTCAATATTGCTACGTGCAGATAACATTTGCAGTAAATTAAACTGCTCATTAAAATCCATCTGGGCAACATTAAACCCTTTTAAATACCATTTGTTAGCAAGTTTACCTATTAGTTTCTGGTCTGGATAATACGTTTCTACATATTTAATAACCAAGTAATTTGCTATCGCATCATTAACCCAACGTTCCTTTCTGGGGTCCATAAATAGAGTCTCATTTAAAAAGCTATTCAAACTGGTTTTTAAATATGCCAATTCAAATTGAAACTGGTCACTATAAGGCCTTACAAAAGAGGGTAATTGACTAAGACCGTAGATGGGGTTTTTAGTATAATCAATAGAACTTACCAATAAATTGCCGTGTGGATACGGACCCAGATGAGTGGTGACAAATTCGTTAATACGATTAATACTAACCCCTTGTGAGATTTCATCGTAACGTACCGCATCTAAATCTGTTGTTACCGTAAGATAAGGGGTTACATGGGTGGTGTATTTTTTTTCAGTAGTAAGAATGATAACGCAATTCTTACGCTCCTGCGCTTTTAGTTGTATGTTTTTCCCTTGCGGAAATTCTGAGTTTTGTTGGTGGTTAAAATTACTAGCTAAGGATAAATGTTTAGGGTATGTAAAATTGATAGTGGTATTAGTGACTTCTGTATATAAATCTTCTAAACCTTTATTAGAATACAGATGCCAATTGCCATCGAAAACTGCAGGGTTTACATACCAATCCCGTAAATAATAACCGCCATTGGGTTGGTGTCCGTAGCCAGTAAATTTACTTTCTGGTAGGCGTATGCTGTAATTAAAATATAGGGTAGTTTTTTCACCGGGCTTAAGCTCTTTGGGTAACTCTACCTTTATGATATCTCTGGTACTAATGCGTTCCCAAGATAATGTTTTGTTATCTGTACTATTAATTGCATTTATTTGGGTGTAGCCACGCTCAAAATCCTTTGCTAAATGAAGTCTACGGTCAAAATCTTCGCCAAAACGTTTAGCTAAAGGTGTTTTTTTACTTGAATAAGCATGGTTCCAATCATTAAAGTACAGGGTAAATAAGGAAACATCAGCATCGTTTACGTAGGTTAGTTCCTGGCGTATTGAGATGATTTTAGTAGAATCGTTGAGATGGGCGCTTATTGTATTTGTGTGTTGACCAAAACAGAGTAGGGGTATGGCTCCAATAATAAACCATACCCAATAATATAAAAGTCTGATATTCTTTGGTCTAATCAAGAATTAAAAGTTTGGGGTAAGATTGTGTCCTTTGTAAAAGGCATCAATAATTTCCACAACTTCATCCGCGGTATCTACAATGCTTATTAAATCTAAATCTTGAGGACTAATATTTTTAACTTCTAGCATGGTATTTTTTACCCAATCCATAAGGCCAGTCCAAAAGGTTTTACCTACTAAAACGATAGGAAACTTTTGTATTTTATTGGTTTGGATAAGGGTAATAGCTTCAAACAGTTCATCTAAGGTTCCAAAACCACCAGGCATTACAACAAAACCTTGAGAATATTTAACAAACATCACTTTACGGACAAAAAAGTAATCAAAATCTAAGCTTTTATCGCTGTCTATATATGGATTGTCATGCTGTTCAAAAGGTAATTCTATATTTAAACCTACAGAAGTACCGCCTGCTAAATGAGCTCCCTTGTTACCAGCTTCCATAATTCCAGGGCCACCACCAGTAATTACGCCATAGCCAGCCTCTGCTATTTTTTGTGCGGTTTCTACCGTTAATTCATAAAATGGAGCACCTGGTTTAGTTCTGGCAGAACCAAATATGGAAACGCATGGGCCAATCTGACTCATTTTTTCAAAACCATTAACAAATTCGCCCATAATCTTGAACAATGCCCAAGAATCATTGGTTTTAATTTCGTTCCAACCTTTATGATGTTTTTCTGTTCGCATAGGTATTATACTGCTTTTGCTATAATTTTTTTAGTTTCTTCTAATTCGTTTTTTAAAAATCTTGCCGTATGGCTTTTGGTATTTTTTGCTACCTGTTCTGGGGTGCCTTCTGCAATAACTTGTCCGCCACCTTTACCACCTTCGTAGCCAATATCTATAACGTGGTCTACCATTTTAATAACATCTAAATTATGTTCTATCACTAAAACAGTATTCCCTTTGTCTACCAATTTATTAAGAACTTCCATTAGTACACGAATATCTTCAAAATGTAATCCCGTGGTAGGTTCGTCCAAGATATAAAAAGTATTTCCGGTATCCCGTTTAGAAAGTTCTGTAGCTAACTTAACGCGCTGCGCCTCGCCACCGGATAGTGTAGTAGATTGCTGACCTAGACTAATATAGCCTAAGCCCACATCTTTAATAGTTTTTAGTTTTCTGTGAATTTTAGGAATATTCTCAAAAAAATCCACCGCTTCGTTAATGGTCATTTCTAAAACATCTGCAATAGACTTCCCTTTATAACGTATTTCTAAGGTTTCTCTGTTAAAACGCTTCCCGTGGCACGTTTCACATTCAACATAGACATCTGGTAAAAAGTTCATTTCTATCACCTTTAATCCACCGCCCATGCAAGTTTCACATCTACCGCCAGCTACGTTAAAACTAAAACGTCCGGGTTTATACCCTCTTATGGTTGCTTCTGTGGTTTTGGCAAATAAAGAACGTATTTCACTAAAAACACCAGTGTACGTAGCTGGGTTAGACCTTGGAGTACGACCAATTGGACTTTGGTTGATATCTATGACCTTATCTATATGTTGCAGCCCTGTTATTTTTTTGTAAGGCATTGGTTTTTTTACGCCATTAAAATAATGAGCATTCATAATAGGGTAGAGTGTCTCATTAATTAAAGTAGACTTACCACTGCCAGAAACTCCAGTAACGCCAATCATCTTACCTAAAGGAAATTTTACGGTGATATTTTTAAGGTTATTACCAGTGCAACCACTTAACGTAATGTTTTTCCCAGTTCCTTTCCGTCTATTTTTTGGTACAGCAATTTCTTTACTGCCATTTAAATATTGAGCTGTTAGCGTTTGGTGTTGGTCTAATTCTGACGGTGGCCCTTCTGATATAATTTCACCACCGTGCTTCCCAGCTCTAGGACCTATGTCTATGACGTGGTCGGCAGCTAAAATCATATCCTTATCATGCTCAACCACAATAACAGAATTTCCTATATCCCGAAGTGAAACTAAAGAGTTTATGAGGCGTTCATTGTCTCTTTGATGCAAACCAATACTAGGCTCATCTAGAATATAAAGTACCCCAACCAATTGTGAGCCAATTTGTGTAGCCAAACGTATACGTTGTGCTTCCCCACCAGATAGTGTTTTAGAGCCTCTGTTTAACGACAAATAGTCTAAGCCAACGTCTAACAAAAACTGCAAACGGGTTCTAATTTCTTTTACTATTTCTTCGGCAATTTTCTTTTGATTCCCTTCTAAAGTAGCTTCTAGCTCTTTAAAAAATGTTGCAAGCTCAACAATGTCCATATGAGCCAACTCCCCAATATTTTTGCCATCAACTTTAAAATAAAGAGATTCTTTTTTAAGCCGAGCACCACCACACGTAGGACAGGTTGTCTTATCCATAAAATCCTTGGCCCAACGTTTTATACTGGTAGAGTTAGCTTCATTAAACTGTGATTTTATAAAATTGGATATTCCTTCATAATCAATCTTATAATCGCGTTTTACTCCCAGGGTTTTAGAATTAACAGAGAAACTTTCTTTACCGCCGTTTAAAATAATTTCCAAAGCGTTTTTAGGAATATCTGCTATTGGCGTGTCCAATTCAAAATTATACCGCTGAGCAATAGTTTCTAATTGCTTAAATGCCCAAGAACGTTTGTACTCCCCTAAAGGAGCAATGCCACCACTTTTTATAGATAATTTGTCATTCGGAATTAATTTCTGCTCATTAACTTGGTAAACATGCCCAAGACCATTGCATTCTGGACACATTCCTTTGGGCGAATTAAAGCTAAAGGTGTTGGGCTCTGGGGTAGGGTAAGAGATTCCAGATTCTGGACACATTAAATCGCGACTAAAATAGCGCGGTTCTTTTTCGCCTTCTTCTAAGACCATCATCACGTTTTCACCACTGTACATGGCCGTGTTGATGCTTTCCATTAAACGTTTATCAAAATCGGCACCTTGCCCAACTTTTAAGCGGTCTATAACAATTTCTATATCATGGGTTTTGTAACGGTCTACTTTCATCCCTTTGGTGATATCAGTAATTTCTCCGTCTATACGCACCTTTACAAATCCCTGCTTGCCTATTTGTTCAAATAGTTCCCGATAGTGCCCTTTTCTAGATTTGATTACAGGAGCTAGAATATTTATTTTACTATCTGTATAGCTTTCAAGAATTAACTCCTTTATTTGAGCATCACTATAGCTTACCATTTTTTTACCTGTAACATAGCTATAAGCATCCCCAGCACGGGCAAACAGTAAACGTAAAAAGTCATAAACCTCCGTAATAGTACCCACAGTGGACCTAGGAGATTTAGACGTGGTTTTTTGCTCAATAGCAATCACTGGAGAAAGACCATCAATTTTGTCTACTTCTGGTCTTTCCAAACCACCTAAAAATTGCCTAGCATAGGCAGAAAATGTTTCTATATAACGTCTTTGGCCTTCTGCATAAATGGTATCGAAAGCCAAAGAAGATTTACCACTACCAGATAAGCCAGTAATAACAACAAGCTTTTCTCTAGGGATGGTTACGTCTATATTTTTAAGATTGTGTACGCGAGCACCGCGGACTTCAATATTTTCTTCGTAGTTAATCATAGCACAAGATGCTAAAGTAAACAATTGACATTTAAATTGGAAGTGACTTACTGTTGCTAATTTGTTAATTGATGTCTTATTTTTACCCTACAAACCATTTTTTATACTTGATATATGAAAATACTTGGAATTGGCTCTAGGATAAATCACCCAACACATGGTAAAGGCGTAGTTACTAACGTTACTGCACAACTGTATTGGGTTACCTTTATGGAAATAGGCTTGGAAACCATTGCAATTGATGATGATTTTGAGGTCATTGAAGCTGTAGAGGATGAAGTAGATACCGTAAGTTTTTTTGAAGTTGAACGCTCCTTGGTTAAAATTTTACAACGTTGGAGTGATGCTACAGAAAAAGTTGCAATAGCAGATAAGTGGAAAGGCGGTAAGCTTATTCTTGAACCTGGCGATGCTGTAGCCAATAAAGAAATGCCTATTGATACCTTTTTTCATAAAATTGTAATGGTTAGAGATAGGCTACGTGTAATGGAACAAAAAATTAATAGTAGCAAAAATCTAGATGACCAAGAAAAAGTTGACCTACAACAATACATTACTCGTATTTATGGGTCACTAACGAGTTTTAATGTACTCTTTAAAAACAAGAGTGATAATTTTGTAGGTGAAAAAAGTAAATAAATTAGTATAGTGCATCGTCCTAATAGAATAGTACAGGGCGATGCACTACACCGCTTTTTTCTCACTCAGATACTTCCAATATCTTTTGGGTACATGTTGGGTATGTAGTTTTTTATTAATTCTAGATTTAATGTTAGTGCTATTAAAATAATTACCCCATAATTCTTGATATTGATGTTCTTCATCTTTTAGTAAATTACTCTTCTTAAGGCTATTGTGTAATTGTGCAGTTAAATCTAAAGTAACCATCTCTACATTATCACCTTGATAGTGTATACCATAACCTCTCTTTCTGTCATATATAAGCCATTCTTGGTCTGCATATCTGTTTCTAAAATGTTTAGAAATAAGGGGTAATACATTAAAATCTGGCTCTACAATAGCAAAGTAAATAGCGTCTTTTGTTAATTGAAAACGTACAAAGGCTTCCATTCGGTGTTTTTCTCTACCTACTTTTTTCGCCAATTGATTTATATACAACACCAATTTATCACTGTAATCAAAGTGTTCATTTTTCTTACTGTATATAATTTTAGATATATATTGGTATAGCTGTACTTCTATTCCTTCAGTTTCACTTAAAAAAGCAAAATAAGCAGTATTAAGAGCATTGTTATTTTTAGCCTTTAAACCTTTCCACACCCGCTGCGCTTTTTTTACTTCTGTATATACTTCTTCTGTGGAGGCGAAAAGGCCACTTTGAGCAGCACTTTTTCTTTGGATATCTGCTATTTTAAGTTTTTCATCAAAAGCTTTAAATATGCAGCTAAGGAAGCCGTTAAAACTACCGTCGTAAATTAAAGTGGTCATTACAGTCATAAACAGGGTGCTTAGAATTAATTTGTAAAAAGAGATAGCTGATTGCTGTATTGTGTTCTAAATTTACTTTGAGAATTACGTAGAATTAAATTTTTAATTCCCTCCGCTTCTACATCTTTTTTATGCCAATCTTTAGAGTTGCATATCAAAAAATATTGTGCACGGTTAAGTGCTACACCAATTTTTTTTAAGTGTTCCCAGTTTAACTGTCTAAATTTTCTTGCATTTAAAATTTTGTAAACCGATTTAGTTCCCAAACCTGGAACACGCAGTAACATGGATTTATCAGCGCTATTAACATCAACTGGAAAACAATGCATATTACGCAATGCCCAAGAAAGCTTAGGGTCTATATCATGGTCTAAATTAGGGTGAGATTCATCTAAAATCTCGTTGACAGAAAATCCATAGAATCTTAAAAGCCAATCTGTTTGATATAATCTATTTTCTCTTAACATGGGCACTTGAGAAGTGATAGAAGGCAGTCTACTATCTTGTATTACGGGTACGTAGCCAGAATAATATACCCTTTTCATATGGTATTTTTTGTAGTAGTAGGTAGCAGAATACATGATATCCTTATCAGACTCACCAGAAGCACCCACAATCATTTGAGTGCTTTGGCCAGCAGGAGCGTACTTAGGAGTGCTTTTTATTAGCTTTTGTTCGTTCTTATACCGTATAAGTTCATTTTTAACCTTCAACATAGGTTTTGTAAAGTCTTCATGCTTTTTTTCTGGTGCCAAAAGTTTAAGGCCAGATATGGTGGGGACTTCTATATTAACAGATAAACGGTCTGCATACAAACCAGCTTCATACATTAATTCATCACTACAACCAGGAATAGATTTTAAATGAATATATCCGTTAAAATTCTCTTCTTGGCGCAGTTTTTTGGCAACTTGCACCAAACGTTCCATAGTGTAATCAGCATTCTTAAAGATGCCTGAGCTTAAAAAAAGACCTTCAATATAATTTCTTCGGTAAAAATTTATAGTTAAATCCACTACTTCTTGTATTTTAAAAGCAGCACGTTTAACATCATTACTACGGCGCGTAACACAATAAGCACAATCAAAAATGCAGTGGTTAGTTAACAATATTTTCAATAAACTCACACATCTACCATCCTCTGTGTAGCTATGGCAGATACCCATGCCCGTGCTATTTCCTAAGCCTTTGTTGGAGTTTTTTCTAGTACTACCACTACTTGCGCAAGACACATCATACTTAGCAGCATCTGCAAGGATGTTTAACTTCTCTTTTATTCGCTCAAAGTTCACAACAATTGGTTTTTATCCAAAAATATGGAAATAATCCAATAATTGGAAATTATCCAAAATATTTTTGGAAATTATCCATAAATAGTATATTTGACTATGGAAAATGAGCTGGCTTTAAAGCGTTTTGTAGAAATTAGAAGGGAATTAGGTTATACTCAAGTACAATTTGCTGCACTTTTAGGTGTCTCTAATACTACGGCAGATATAGAACGGGGACGTACTAAACTATCTGGAAAAGTAATAGCAGAATTATTGAAACAATTTAAGGTGAATCCACTTTGGTTGTATGGAGATAGTGAAGAGAAATATTTAGAAACAGCAAAAATTAGCGTTATCCCTAAAGTAGTTACGGTAGATAATATGGAAAGGGATAATATGGTTTTGGTAAATGCGAAAGCAGCAGCGGGTTATCCGCAAAATATTCAAGATACTACCTGGTACCAACAATTACCAGCGTTTGATTTACCTATCCCCGAATTTAGAAATGCTACGTACCGCGGTTTTCAGGTAGAAGGAGATAGTATGCTCCCTAATTTACGTTCTGGAGAATGGGTTTTAGCGAAAGCTGTAGAACATATAGACTATGTATCTGCCAATAAAATGTACGTTGTGGTGTTGCAAGATTCCGTTATGGTAAAAAAAGTTGAAAAGCGCCCTAATTCTAACAACATCACCTTAATTTCTTTGAATGAAAATTATCCTCCTTATGAGATAAAACCTTTTCAAATACAAGAAATTTGGGAGGTAAGCAGTAAACTAACCTTTAATTTAGATGCAACTACAGAGACTGGTTTACTAAAACAATTGCAAGCCTCTATGGATGACTTAAAAAGACAATTGGGACAAGTTAAAAATTAAGCATTACTTAATCCGTTCTCCGGTAGTTACAAAAGACAAACCTTGTTGTCCCTGCGTGGAAATCATTACGGCTTCAAATAGAGGAGGAGTACCTTCATTGTTGATGGCCCAATCAAATATAAAGTTGGCTCCAGTGCCACCACTTTCGTCTCTCTCGTCTATTACTATATGTAGTGTTTCCATGGGTTTAAGAGAAATCGGATTTTTTATGTACTCATGTAAAGCTGTACCCTGGGTATCAAAATAAGTTGCTTTGGTAATAAATACTTCATTTTTTGCATCCCTGTTACGTAAGCTTATAGTAGAAGTTAAATTGTGGGTTGAATGTTCTGAGTAACTGTATACTCCAGAATAAACAGATAAATAGGTCTGTCCTTTTTCTACCAAACTATCTACAGGTATTTTGGCGGCAGGCTTACCAGAAAAATCCGTGCGTTGCGGATTTTGCTCCTTAGGTGGTAGATTACAACTTGCAAAGCCCAAAACAATGCTTACTATTAAGGCGGTGTAGCGCAATTTAATCATACTACAAATATGGCGAAAAAAGCCTTTAGTTGTAAGCTTTAATATCACCCATGTTTAGCGTAATGGGTCCTAGCTGGTGTGTTTTGGGTAAAAATGCACCAGAATCCATCACCTGCCAGTCGTCCCAAGTAGCTTTAACGCCACCAATGGGAATAATTTTTACCCACATTTTAAAGGCGTTAGGAAAACCATTATCGTTTAGTAACCATAAATAACTATCGCCAGGGGTTGTTCCTCCAGAATTATAGGTAATCAATAAGGCTTTTTCTCCACTGTCTAGCGACACAACTTTACGGGTAACACCATTATCAAATACTTTGTAGGGGGCAACTAACCAGAACGAGTCATTATTAAAATTTTCAAGAGCCTTGTTTATCAAAGCGGTCTTTTCCTCTTTTGATAAGCTTGTTGAAGCATCTAATACTTCAGATTTTTTTGGGGCATTAAGGTTTAGATGTATTTTGGTATCTTCTAGAGTAACTGTAACCTTACCCAATTTTTTATCCCATTTGTAATGATTTGCACCATTTTTAAAAGACCATTCTATACAACGAGAATTTTGATA
Organism: Croceivirga sp. JEA036; assembly: GCF_011882165.1. NCBI lineage: Bacteria > Pseudomonadati > Bacteroidota > Flavobacteriia > Flavobacteriales > Flavobacteriaceae > Croceivirga > Croceivirga sp. JEA036. Next base: position 958,545 of record NZ_JAATON010000001.1, on the reverse strand, counting down.
TTTAGAATAGTTTAAAGATGTAAGCATTTTCATTGCTAAGGCATCAGCTTCTTGGCCTGCTTTCCCCTCTGGAAGGGCTTCATTTGCAATAAATCCCCATGTAACAATTGCAATTAGTATAACAACTACAACAATCCCCGTCCATTTAAAGAACCTTCTCATCCTTTTTTGAGCTAAAGTAAAGACTATTTTCCGGTTTGTCCAGAATAGGTGCTTTCAAATATTTTATCCGCATTAGCTGCTTCAAAACCTTCTCTCCTCATCGTTGCATCTAATTGCTCTTTAGGTAAATGAGCAAAATCAGCCAAAGGTAAACGTTCAGCAAACTCTACATAACTGCCAGATATGGCTAAAGTTTCTCCACCAGCAAAGGTTGCTGGTATCATTTTGGCTACAGAACTACTCTGTTTTAAAAGGCCATCTGCACTTACTTTAATTTTGGAACCAGAATCATTGAGTTTAATACCATGCTCCTCTAAGAAGGTATTAAAAACAGATAATAAATTAAATGGTTCTGGAAGCTCGTGAACGCTAATGGTATAATGGTTTAAGTAATACCTATTATAAATAACCCAAGCAGCATATTCACTTTCTGCAGCCAAACTTTGATAATCTTCTAAACTAGGCAATTGCCATAGTGGTTGATAAAAGAATTTACCTACCATGCTGGGATTATCTAAATCAATAGACGCAATGGGGTCTTCTGTAATAGGATGGGTGTATTTATAAATTATATCTTGGGTTGTCTTTGATAAATCGTTCACTCGTAATTCCGAAATAAAAATCCGCGGATATTTTTGTGAGGGAGGTGCATACCAAAACGCATCTAATTTCTTTTCTTTAAAATGATATGGAGCCATTTTGGTGTAACCGTGATGCAAAAAAATCTTTTCAAAAGAGGATATGCCTAAATTTGGGACGCCTAAGGTTCTAAAGGCAATGTGATCGTTAATAATATCATCTTCTGAAGCAATCATTCCCTGAGAAATCATTGCATTAACAATTTTAGCAACGTCTGGTACACTTTCTTTGTAGGGAGTAAAAAGCGCTTCTAGAATCTGGTCTAACGGTGCATCACTTTTAAAATTCATAACATAAACAGTTTGTATTGTTACAAATATAAAATTATATCGATTTAAAATAGTTTTCAACCAAAGAATTAGCAAAAATCTGTGCGGCTTTTTTAGATGTTCTAAACCAAAGTTCCGGTTCAAACAACTCTAGTTCAGCCAATGCAAGTTGATTATCATTATCTTTAAAAAGGTCTATTCTACTGTAAACAGGAAGTTCTGGGGCAGCATGTACTGCTTGCAAGGCAAATTGTATTTGTGCTTTGGTAGGTTGAATATGGTGAACGGAGCCTCCAAAATCATCTTGTACTCTAAAATCACCTGGTTTCGCTTTTTTGAGTATGGTATGACTATAGGTGTCTCCAAAAAATATCAGCGAAAACTCTCCTTCTTTAATAATATTTGTTTGAAATTCTTGCAACATCATTGCTTCTTTGGCTATCAACTGCAAAAACTGTTTGTTTAAGTTATGCCAGTCTTTACGTTCAAATTTATAAGTATGCCTTGCACCACCTGCAATACAAGGTTTTAAAATTAGGTGCTTGGATTGTATGTCAGCCTCTATTGTAGCTTCTTCAATAGCATCCTCTAAGCTTTCAACACTTCTTTTTTCTATAAAATACGTTTTAGGAACATGTACTCCGGCATTGGCTAAATCTATAAAGTAATGCTTGTCTAAATTCCATTCTACTAGTTTTTTACTATTGATAAATATGGTTTTCTGGGCAGTAGCTTCAAACCATTTTTTAAACTCGGTTATTCTATGAAAATAATCCCAAACGGCCCTAAAAATAACATACTTAGTTGAGCCCCAATCAAAATTAGGGTCGTCCCAATAGGTGCGGCCAACTTTTAAACCTTTGTTTTGTAAAGCATCAGCTACCAATTGGTCCTCTAAAATCACATTTTTAGTATACGCATCTTCTTTAGGCTTCAGGTAGCGCTTATCGGTAACTAAAACTACATCTAACCTCATAATCTTAAAAGCCTACGGCAGTATCATCACCACGTTTATCTGCACCACCTTCTAACTGGCCATTAGGTAAAATTCTTATGGCGTCTACTTTACCAATAATAGGATTTTTACCCTCCCTTAGTTTATACCCTTTTTCTTTAAGATTGGTTTTTAGCTCTTGTGTAAATCCTTCTTCCTCAAACATAATTAAATCTGGTAACCATTGGTGGTGAAAACGAGGAGCGTTTACAGCATCTTGCATGCTTAAATTAAATTCATACACATTTAATATGGTTTGTGCTACTGCTGTAATAATGGTGGAACCACCAGGGGTGCCAACAACCATGTACAACTGACCTTCTTTTTCTACAATTGTTGGCGTCATACTACTAAGCATTCTTTTTTCTGGGGCAATACTATTGGCCTCAGCTCCAATTAATCCAAACATGTTGGGAACACCAGGCTTGGAACTAAAATCATCCATTTCATTGTTTAAGAAAAATCCCAATTCGTCACTATAAAGTTTGGAGCCGTAAGCACCATTTAAAGTAGTGGTAACAGAAACGGCATTGCCCTCAGCATCTACAATAGAATAATGTGTGGTTTCATTGCTCTCTATAATTTCTATTGCACCATGGGCAATATCATCAGAAGCAGTTGCACTGTCAAAACTAAATGTTTTCATACGTTCTGTAAGGTAAGAATCTGAGGTTAGTTTGTTGGTTGGAATAGTAACAAAATCTGGGTCTCCCAAAAAGTAATTTCTGTCAGCATACGCACGTCTTGCTGATTCTGTAAATAGTTGAATGGTTTTTTCTGAGTTATGACCAAAAGAAGCAACATCAAAAGGCTCCATCATTTTAAAAATCTGTTGCATAGTGATTCCGCCACTACTGGGAGGACTCATAGAGATTATTTTTAGGTCTTTATAATTGAAAATAACAGGATTACGCCATTGAGCTTCATATTTTGCTAAATCTTCTTCAGTTATAAATCCTCCTTTTTCCTGAATAAAGTCGGCTAATTTCTTTGCTATTTCGCCTTTATAAAATCCATCTTTTCCTTGTAGCATAATGGTGTTTAACGTGTTTGCCAATGCAGGATATTTTATAGTGTCTCCTTTATAATAAACTTGTGCAAACTTGGTGCTATCACCATTAACCGAAATAAACTTTTCCCTGCTATTATCTAATCGTTTTGCTTGCTTTTCTGTAACTATAACACCTTTATTAGCAAGGGCTATAACTGGGGATAAAATTTGTTCTAGTGGTAGTTTTCCAAATTTTTTGTGCACCGCCATTACACCAGCTACGGTACCTGGTACGCCAACAGCAGTGGCTCCTACAGTACTCATCTCTGGTACCACATTGCCTAATGAGTCTAAATACATGTTTTTATGTGCTGCTAAAGGTGCTTTTTCTCTATAATCTAAGGCGCCTACACTACCGTCATTTTTTCTATACACCATGAATCCGCCACCGCCTAGATTGCCAGCAAACGGATATGCAACTGCTAAAGCCATTTCTGTCGCGACCATAGCATCAAAAGCGTTACCACCTTTTTTTATAACTGCTGCCCCAATACTTGCCGCCTCTTCCCGTGCAGCAACCACCATAGCTTTTTTAGTTACTAGTCCCGTTGGATTGGCAGGTTTATGAGGGTTTTGTTTGCAGGCTATTACAAAGAAGAATAATAGGCAGGCGGTGGTTATTTTAAACATATCTCTTGGAATTTAGTTTTAGAAAAGATAACTAATTCGTCAAAAAAGGTAACAAATTCTTGTTCAAAAGCAGTGTAATGTTCCTCTAAATCTAGGATAGCAAAATTCATTTTACTTCTATTTTTAGTTCGTCTATTCATTCCATTTAAAACTTTTGCTATACCTGCTAAGTTAGCATAGTTGTAAAGCCAATTATCCGCGATCATATAAGGAATCATTCGTTGCGTAGCTTTTGGCAAAATGGTAAAATAGTCTTCTAACAGCGAATAGAAATTTTCTACATAATCTAGCAAAGGTTCATTAGAATACCTATGCCAATTTTTAGCTAGGAAATGGTCGTAATAAATATCTACAATAACCCTGCTGTAATGGCCATAATTTTTATGTAATTTTTTACTGCTTTTTTTAGGAATAGGATGCGTATCTGTAAAAGTGTCAATGGCTCTATGCAATAGAATACCTTGTTGTATACGTTCTGGTAAATGTTGGTATTTATTTGCGCGTATGTGGTCTGCTATAAAATTTCCTACGGTAATTTCAGGCTGGTCAAAAGAAAGGTAAATATGGGCCAAGAAGTTCATATACCGAAACTTTGGGGTTAAATACCGAATTTACAAATTAGAAACACCCTTTACACGGCATCATTATATATTTGCACAAACTTTTTTAACATATGACACTCATAAAATCCATTTCTGGTATACGAGGCACTATAGGCGGTGCCACTAATGATAATTTAACACCTATTGATGCGGTTAAATTCGCAGCAGCCTATGGTACTTGGCTTAAAGATTATGCAGGCAAGGATAAGCTTAAGGTGGTTATTGGTAGAGATGCCCGTTTATCTGGAGAAATGATACAGAATTTAGTAGTTTCTACCTTGGTGGGCTTGGGTATAGATGTTATTGATTTAGGGTTGAGTACTACGCCAACCGTAGAAATTGCGGTACCTTTAGAGAAGGCCGATGGTGGTATTATCTTAACTGCAAGTCATAACCCAAAGCAATGGAACGCTTTAAAGTTGTTGAATGAAAAAGGAGAATTTTTAAATGCAGAGGAAGGGGCTAAAATATTGGAATTGGCAGAGGAAGAGGATTTTAATTTTGCAGAAGTAGATAATTTAGGGACTATTACTACGAATGATGCTTATATGGATATCCATGTAGATGAAGTTTTAGCATTACCTCTTGTAGATGCAGAAGTTATAAGAGAAAAGAAATTCAAAGTTGTAGTAGACGGTGTTAATTCTTCTGGAGGTATTGCCATTCCTAAATTATTGGATGCCTTAGGCGTAGAGGTAGTAAAGCTATATTGTGAGCCAACAGGCCATTTTCCGCACAACCCTGAGCCTTTAAAAGAGCACTTGGGAGATATTTGTAAAAAGGTAGTAGAAGAACAAGCAGATTTTGGTATTGTAGTAGACCCAGATGTAGACCGTTTAGCGTTTATTAGTAATGATGGCGAAATGTTCGGAGAAGAGTATACATTGGTGGCCTGCGCAGATTACGTGCTGGGTAAAACTAAAGGAAATACAGTTTCTAACCTATCTTCTTCTAGAGCCCTAAGGGATGTTACAGAAAAGCATGGAGGTACTTATGAAGCTGCTGCTGTAGGAGAGGTGAATGTAGTTACTAAGATGAAAGCCAATAATGCTATAATTGGTGGCGAAGGTAATGGCGGCATTATTTATCCAGAAAGTCATTATGGTAGGGATGCTCTAGTAGGAACGGCATTATTTTTAATGTTAATGGCAGAAAAGGGAGGCACGGTTGCAGAATTACGAGCTAGTTACCCTAGTTATTTTATGAGTAAGAAAAAAATACAATTAACACCAGAATTAGATGTGGATGCGCTTTTAGTAGCTATGCACAATAAGTATAAGGACGAAGATGTATCTACCATTGATGGGGTAAAAATTGATTTTGCAGAAAACTGGGTGCACTTGCGTAAATCTAATACAGAACCAATTATTCGTATTTACACAGAAGCAAAAAGTCAAATAGCGGCGGATGAACTTGCTGACCGAATTATAGGTGAAATAAAAGAAATTGCAGGGTTGTAGTACAAAAGACTATGAATAAAAAGCCTCCGAACGGAGGCTTTTTATTTTAAGATACTTTGGCGTAATGTGCAGGTTGCTTGTTTCTGTGTTTCCACCTACGGTGCGTCCATAGATAATAAGCTGGCTCTTCTTTAATCTGTTGTTCTGCCAATCTTAAAAAGGTATCGGTGATATAGTTTTCTTCGGTTGCTGCACCATTTTCTGCTATGGGTATAAACTCTGCCTTGTAATACCCGCGTTTAACCTTGCTCACTTTTAAAAATACTACCGCTAAATCTAATTTTCTAGCCATAGTTTCTGCTCCGTTAAAAATAGGGACTTTTATCCCCATAAAATCAGACCAGTATTGCGCTTTACTCACCATAGGGCTCTGGTCGCTAACCATACCAAAGACCCCAATTACGCCATCTCTTTTATCTTTAACCACTGTTTTTACGGTCTGTTTTTGTGTAATAAGGGTAGTGTTGAACCTAGCCCTTACTTTACGTACAAAGTCGTCAAAATACTTATTGGCAATTGGCTGGTATACAGCGTATCCTTTAGAATTCACATAATTATTAATACTTACATTCCATTCCCAATTGGCATAATGAGAGCATACTACTAATATGCTTCTATCTTTTTCTATACGCTTAATAAGTTCTATGTTCTGTACCGCATACCTTTTTTTAACCTCAGCATTGCTTAAACTCATAGTTTTTATCATTTCTAAAAACATATCACACAGATGTGCGTAAAACTTCTTCTGGATTTGTTTTAATTCGCTATCAGGTTTATCAGGGAACACTAATTTTAAGTTGCTATAGACTACTTTTTTACGATAGCCAACAATGTGGTAGAGTAAAACAAAAACAAGGTCAGACAACATATAAAGTAACCTAAATGGCAGTTTAGATACCAACCAGATAAAAGGGTAAGCCAGTAAAAAAATCAATAATTGCATGTGGTAAAATCTATCGGCAAATATAGCTATATTTGAATCCAAACCTTATGCTAATGCTTAATTTACACTGGGCCACAATAGCCATAATGGCAGCAAATGTGGTGGTTTCTTTAAGAGGATTTAAAGACAGCTATTTTTTTGACCGTTATAAATTCCAAATAGGAGCTATTAAAACTGGACAAAAGGAGCGTATGTTAACCTCTGGTTTTTTGCATGTAGATATTCCACACCTCTTCTTTAATATGTTTACGCTGTATTTTTTTTCTGATGTAATCATAAACTGGTTGGGATATCCCAAATTCTTTATAGTCTATTTTGTTAGCTTATTGGCAGGCAGTTTGTTAGCCCTATTTTTTCATAGAGATGAACCCTATTATAGTGCAGTAGGTGCAAGTGGCGCTGTAACAGGTGTACTTTATGCAGCCATTTTATTGCAACCAAATATGCGTTTAGGTTTCTTTTTTATTCCTATTCCGCTACCTGCTTATGTAATTGGCATAGCGTATTTGCTCTATTCCATTTATGGAATGAAAAGCAGATTAGGTAATATTGGGCACACAGCACATTTTGGGGGTGCAATAGGTGGTTATGTGACTACATTACTTTTTGTTCCAAGTTTAATTTTTTCTGAAACCTTGATGGTTTTCTTACTTGCGGTACCTATCATTATTTTATTTGTGCTAGACAAGATGGGTAAAATTTAGTTCCTTTAAACGATGCTTTTCATCGATTAATCGATAGAAACGCTACACTTTATCGAAAATTCTTACGTGGGTTGAAATATTATGTTGAACTTGCACGTTGAATTTTTACCAAATTTTTTAAACCTACTTATTATGACACGGAAATTACTATTTCCATTGCTAGCAATGGTCGTGGTGTTAATTTCATGTTCAGATGAAACCACCGTATTTGAAGAGAATGATGACAACTTAGTCGTAGAACAAGACGCGTCGGTTTTAGAAAACAGCCTAAATTTTGAAGATAGCGGAGTTTTGGATTTTTATCCTGACCAATCTGCCTCTAGCAATTATGCTCGCGAAGGCGAGGAACAAGCTGGGGACTATCCATTGTCTTTAGTGGCACAAATTAATCCCCCTTCGTATTCAGGTGCAGAAAACTTAACTGCATCGCACATTCATTTAGTAAATGATTATGTGTACGTATCCTACAACACTGCAGAAGATGACTATGCAGGAGCTATGGATATTATTTATGTTGGTGATCCTTATCAACCAAGGGTAACCTCTAGATTGTATTATACTAATGCAGACATTAATTCCATTAAATATGAAAATGGATTTGTCTATGCAGCTGGTGGTGTAGATGCAGAGCAATCAGCAACCGCAGATGCTAACTCATTTTTAGCTAAAATACCGGTAGCAAACGGAAGATTTAATACTGATGCAGGTATATCCTACGCATTCCAAGAAGGATTTAATGCCACAGATGTAGCTTTGACTAATGCTGGTGTTTATGTAACCTCTGGTAAAGATGGCTACATCCGTTTGTATGATAAGTCGAGCCTAGAAATGATAAATGAAGCAGCCTTTCAAGACTTAAGATCTTTAGCTATAAATAACGATAAAATTGCTGTTCTAGATGCAAGTTATGGTGTTCGAGTGTTGAATTCGGATTTCAGTCAAGCAAGCGATATAGCTATTTCTGGCGATTTTAGAGAGGCAGATAAGCGTACCTTAGATTATTATGGAGAATTGATTGTTGTTGCCGAAGGTCAAGATGGTGCAGGGGTATACAATGCTGCTACAGGGAATTTAGTACAACGTTTGGAGATACCAATCAGTCCTGAAAATGTAGAGCAAGGAGATATTGTGACCAATGCAGCTGCGTTTAATGAGAATGTATTATTAATGGCTAATGGCGGTGCTGGTCTTTGCTTGTCAGAAAACGATAATGGGGTAGACCTTGTAGGTATTATTGCATTAGATGGCAGTATCAACTACGTTGAGACAAAAGAGGATTACATATTTGCAGCTTCTGGTAGAGGGGGTTTACAAATTATTAAGATGAATAAGCCTTCGCAAAGTTTAGAAGAATCTTGTGTAGATACCTCTAGATATTCTGGGAGCTCTAATTTAACTGTAGCAAGTAATCAAAACTTAGGTTATAATGGCTCTAATAGATTTAATAGTATAACCGTTGAAGGTCAATTACTATTGTGTGGTACCTGGACCGTACGTAATGATGTAAAAGTAGACAAAGAAGCAGCGTTTGACATGCGTGGAACCCTAATCGTGGGTAGAAATAGTGATAGAAAAGACGTAATCGTAGAAGAGAATGCAATCTTACGTATTGAAGGTGATTTTGCTATCTATGGAAATCTAATTTTAAAGAAAGGTGCTAGTTTAGAATTCCTTGGAGATGCTAATAGAGCCTACATCACAGGAACGGTAACACAAGAAGAAGGTGCTACAGTAACTGGCGAATTTAATGATATGAATAATAGATTCTAGAGTGTGCTAGATGAGAGTGAGGAAGCCCGCTGGACGTATATCTGGCGGGCTTTTCTTTTTAATTAAGTAGTTCTGCTACTTTAGCCTCTAAAGCTGGTCCTCTTAAATCTTTTGCCACAATAACACCATTCTCGTCTAACAAAAAGGCTGCCGGTATGGCATTAATATTGTAAAGTTGCGCAATTGGGTCCTGAAAACGCTGTAGGTTAGAAACATGATTCCATGTAAGGCTATCTTTTTCAATTGCATCTAGCCAAACTTCTTTTTTTTGATCTAAAGACACTCCCACTACATTAAAACCTTTGTCTTTATATTTATTGTATACGGCTACAATATTGGGGTTTTCCATTCTACATGGCCTACACCATCCTGCCCAAAAGTCAATTAACGTAAGTTTACCTTTTACCTGATTCAAAGCAATTTCTTCCCCGGTTGGAGTAGGCCCACTGAACATGGGAGCTCTTGCTCCAATTTTAGTGTTTTTGTTTTTTGCTAACATTTCACCAAGACGTTTTCCAGGTCTTGAGTTTTTTATTTCTTCTGTAAAAGCATTGTACAAAGCCTCTATTTCGTCCTCTGGTAAAGCTTTTGTCGCCATGATTTTATCTAAAATTAAAGCGGAAATGAGAGCATTTGGGTTCTCCTTTACATAATCTAACTCCATAGTCTTACCGCGCTCTTGTAATTCCTGATATTCATCACGTAAAGAGCCAATAACAACGGTATCTCCCGTGGCATTTGCTTTCTTAAATTCTTCGTTCATGGATTGTGCCATGTTAGATAATTCGCGTTGGCCATTCAAATAATTCATAAACAATTCGTTTTGTGTTGTACCAGTAATTTCTGCGAATTGTAAACTATCTTTTTGTGCTTTAAAGTTGATGGTTCCATTTTCTAATACAAAAGCAGTATTGGCTCTGGTACCGTCTACAAATAGGTAATGTAGCTGCGGGCTATTAGCATTTCCAGTAAATGTAAATACGCCGTTTTCTACAGTAGCTGTATCCACTTCAATAAGACCACGTCTTATAGAATCTGTAGTCTTTAAAAATACTTGAGTACCGTTTTTTACATCTCCAGTTAACTCACCATTAATAGTATACCCTTCTGGGGTGGTAGAACAAGCTATAACCAAAAGTCCTAATGTAACAATAGATAGGATTTTTTTCATGTGTGATAATTATTTTGGATAAAGGTACACAAACATGCTAACAAAAAAAGTGCCCCTAATGGCACTTTTAAAAAATATCGTTTGTGTGTTGTTGTTTAGAACTGATATCTGAGTCCTAATGCGATATCAAACAAGAAATCATTATCAAACTCGTTAAAACCAACCAAACCTATTTCTGGCCGTATATCTAAAGAAATTAATAAAGGGATATCAAAATCATATTCAACCCCTAGATTACCAGCAGCAAAAACAAAAAGACCATCATCACGGTCTCTGTCTGGCACACGTTCAAAATCAGAATTTCCTAAACCGCCACCAACGCCGTAATACCAGTTAAAATTGCCATCTAGGTTGTGTACCCATTGGTAAACTCCGGCTAATTTAAAAGCATCATATTCGCGACTATCACGCCAACCAAGGTTAAACTCAGCACGGTTGTATCTTCCAATAGATTTTTGATAAGAGATTTCCGCTCCAAAGCCATCACTATCTCCTAAACGTAGTCCCAAGGTGTGTTCAGAGATGTTTTGAGCGCTTACTACAGCTGTTACAAAACTGAACAAACCAATTAAAAATGTGGTCATTTTCATAAGTGTCTATTTAAGTTGAATAAATAAAATAGCTTTACATTAGCTATTCTTTTTTAACCGAAGTTTTAGACCAAAAATTGTTCCAAGTTGGATAAAAATATCTTAAAAAAATTCTCAGAATCCTTTATAGGTGATTTTCAATATGATGCATTAGTAAGAACGTTATATGCTACTGACGCATCGGTGTACAGAAAACTGCCAACTGCGGTTGCCTTTCCTAAGAATGACGAGGGTTTAATACAATTGTTACAGTTTGCGAATACACACAAGATTGGCTTAATACCTAGGACAGCAGGTACTTCTTTGGCAGGGCAGTGTGTTGGGGAAGGTATTGTGGTAGATACCTCTAGATATTTTACTCAAATTTTGACTTTAGACGTAGCTAATAAAACAGTTACCGTGCAACCTGGCGTGGTTAGGGACGAGTTAAACATGTACCTAAAACCACATGGACTGCAATTTGGTCCAAATACGTCTACTTCTAACAGGTGCATGATTGGAGGTATGGTTGGGAATAATTCTTCTGGTACTACCTCCATACAATCTGGAGTGACTAGAGATACTATTATTAGTATGAAAACCATTTTGGCAGATGGCACAAGGGCAGAATTTAAAGATATTTCGGCAGAAGAATACGAGCAGAAAACAAAACTAAATACGTTAGAAGGAAAGATTTATGCTGCTCTTAAAACGGAGTTAGGTAATCCGGTTGTCAAAGAAGAAATCCTTAAAGAATTTCCAGAGCCGTCCATCCACAGAAGAAATACGGGATACGCGGTAGACGAACTCTTGTTTAATTCGGTCTTTGGAAAAGAAGATAAACCTTTTAATCTATGTAAACTGCTTTCAGGCAGTGAGGGGACCTTGGCATTTACCACAGAAATCACCTTACAGTTAGAAACTTTGCCACCCGCGCATGCCGCTATGGTTTGCACCCATTACAAAACTTTAGAAGATTGTCTTACAGATGTGGTTCCCGTAATGAAGCACGATTTGTTTTTGTGCGAGATGATGGATAAAACCATATTGGATTGTACTAAAAATAATAGGCAACAACTAGCCAATCGATTTTTTGTAGAGGGCGACCCAGAAGGCTTGTTAATGCTAGAGGTTAGAGCGCATAGTTCAGAGGAATTAGAGCAAAAGATACATGACCTTGTTAATACGGTAGAAGCGTCTGGATTAAGTTATGCACAACCTGTGTTGTATGGTGCAGATATACAAAAAGCGGTGGAGCTTAGAAAAGCAGGTCTGGGATTGTTGGGGAATATGGTAGGCGATAAAAAGGCTGTTGCGTGTATTGAAGATACTGCAGTAGCTTTAGACGTTTTAAAACCTTTTATTATGGAGTTCAGTGCCATAATGGATAAATACCAACAAAGCGCAGTTTATTATGCACATGCAGGGGCGGGAGAATTGCATTTAAGGCCTATTTTAAATTTAAAAGAAAAGGAAGATGTGGTTTTATTCCGAAAAATAACCACGGATGTAGCCTATCTTACTAAAAAATACAAAGGTAGTTTTAGCGGCGAGCATGGAGATGGTATCGTACGTGCAGAATTTATACCAATCATGATAGGCCAAAAGAATTATGAGTTATTAAAACGCGTAAAAGCCTATTTTGACCCCAATCATATCTTAAATCCAGGAAAGATTGTAGATGCCTATCCTATGGATGCTTCGCTACGTTACGTAGTAGATAGAAAAGAACCAGAGATTAGTACATTGCTAGATTTTTCTGATAGTCAAGGTATTTTAAGAGCCGCAGAGAAATGCAATGGTAGTGGTGATTGCCGAAAAACAGAGTTGAGCAAGGGTGCTATGTGCCCTAGTTACCACGCTACCAAACAAGAGAAAGACACGACTAGGGGTAGAGCCAATGTATTACGGGAGTTTCTTACCAATTCTGACAAGCCTAACCGGTTCAATCACACAGAACTAAAAGAGGTTTTTGATTTATGTCTTAGTTGTAAGGCTTGTTCTAGTGAATGTCCCAGTAATGTAGACGTGGCTACGCTAAAATCAGAGTTTCAATATCAGTATCAAGAAGCAAATGGGTATTCGTTGCGCTCTAAGTTGTTTGCGCATAATACCAAGATAAATGCTTTTAATAGTAAAATGGCCGCATTGGTCAATGCTACGTATAAGTCGCCCATTGGAACGCTTGTTAAAAAACTCTCTGGTGTTGCTGTGGAGCGAGAATTGCCCCCAGTTTATAAATTTAATTTTGATACCTTTTTAGCGCAACAGGAACAAAATACTACAGGACAAAAAGTGGTACTATTTATAGACGAGTTTACCAAATACTTGGATGTAACTGTTGGGCAAGACGCCATAGTGTTGCTCACTAAATTAGGATACCAAGTGGAATTGTTTTACGGCGATAGTGGTAGAACTTACTTGTCTAAGGGGTTTTTAAAACAAGCCAAAGAATTGGCAAATAAAAACATTGCCGCTCTTACAGCTTTCACAGACCAAGGCCTAAGTATTGTTGGTATAGAGCCATCTTCAATTCTTTCATTTAGAGATGAATACAGTCGTCTTGCAGAAGATAAACTTCAAGCGGAAAAACTGGCAAGCCATTCGTTATTAATTGAGGAGTTTTTAGCGGCGGAAATCGCATTAAATCGGATAACAGCTTCATCCTTCACTAAAGAAGCTAAGGAAATTAAAATCCACGGACACTGTCATCAAAAGTCACTGAGCAATCAAAAAGTAACTTTTGACGTGCTCAATTTACCAGAGAACTACAAGGTTGCCATAATACCTTCTGGTTGTTGTGGTATGGCAGGTTCTTTTGGTTATGAAAAAGAGCATTACCAGATTAGCATGAAGGTGGGCGAAACAAAATTATTCCCCGCTGTAAGGAAAACAGGAAGCAGTACCGTTATAGCGGCAAACGGAACCAGTTGCAGACATCAAATTAAAGATGGAACGGGTAGGCATGCTTTACACCCCGTCACCATCTTGCGTAGCGCTTTGATTGTCTAAAAGAGCATCTTTTTTAAATTCTTTTTCGGATATTTCTTCTGGATAATCTTCTGAAAATTCTTTATCTAGACTGTTGTATTTTGGCGTTTCTTTAGCATCCGTAATAGAGGCTATAAGTTCATTAATATCCATTTCTTTTAAGTCTTCATCTACAAAGAAAGGAGATAGCTTGTCATGATTGTAATGATATATACGCCATCTTTTAAAAGAATATTCTAAGGCGGTTAAGTTTTCTACCCAATCGCCAGAATTTAGATAGGTTGTACAGCCTTGTTTGTTCTCAAAAACTTCTTTTTTAGGCTGATGAATATGACCACAAATTACATAATCATAGTTATTCTCAATAGCTAACTCTGCTGCGGTACGTTCAAAATCATTGATATACTTTACGGCACCCTTAACGCTATTTTTTATACGTTTAGAAAGCGAGTATTTCTTTTTACCCATTTTAACTCTACACCAGTTGATGAAACTGTTAATGAGGATAAGCATATCATAACCGTAACCACCAAGCTTAGCTAGCCATTTGGCACGTTGAATAGAGATGTCAAAAACATCCCCATGAAAAATCCAAGCTTTTTTACCGTCGAGGTTTAAAACTAATTTATTGACAATATGAAAGTTACCCATGGACGTAGGGCAAAATTTACGTAGCATTTCGTCATGATTACCTGTAATATAATACACCTCTGTGCCTTTAGAAGCCATGCCAATTACTTTCTTGAGAACTTTAAGGTGTGCCGGTGGAAAATAACGCTTGCTAAATTGCCAAATATCTATAATATCTCCATTTAAAATGAGCTTTTTGGGCTTAATGCTATTTAGATACGCAATCAATTCATCTGCATGGCATCCATAGGTTCCTAAATGTACATCAGAAATTACCGCTAATTCAATTTTACGCTTTTTCAATACAAAACACTTTGATTACAAAGTAAATAGCCATGTATGAGCTTACTATAAATTTGTAATCAAATGATTATAAGCTAATCGTTAAGTTTATATCACCTGTTTTTAAGTAATGTTGCTAAATGTTTAAGTGCAATTCGGTTTTTTTAAAAGAGCGATAAAAATTACCTTTACGGCTTAATTTTTAGACAATGGCCGGAAATTCTTTTGGAACCTTATTTAGAATTACAACATTTGGAGAATCCCATGGTAGAGCCCTTGGTGGAATTATAGATGGGTGCCCTGCTGGTATTGAATTAGACGAAAAGGCTATTCAAGAGGAATTAAACCGAAGAAAACCCGGGCAATCTGCAATTGTAACGCAGCGCAAGGAACCAGATACGGTAGAAATATATTCTGGTGTCTTCGAAGGTAAAACTACTGGTACACCCATTGGTTTTGCTATCCATAACACCAATCAAAAGTCTAAAGATTACTCCCACATTAAAGACTCATACCGCCCTAGTCATGCAGATTATGTGTATGACCATAAATATGGTTTTAGGGATTATCGTGGTGGCGGGCGTTCTTCGGCTAGGGAAACAGCGAGCAGAGTTGTTGCAGGCGCTGTTGCCAAGCAATTTTTGAAGGATATAAAAATAACTGCTTACGTTAGTCAGGTTGGGGGTTTAAAATTGGAAACACCTTATCAGCAATTAGATTTCTCTGAAATAGAGAAAAATCCAGTTCGTTGTCCGGACCCTACAATGGCAAGCCAAATGGAAGAATACATCAAATCCATTAAAAAAGATGGGGATACCATTGGAGGTGTAATTACTTGTGTGATTCAAAACGTACCAATTGGACTAGGTGAACCTGTTTTTGATAAACTCCATGCAGAATTGGGTAAAGCCATGCTATCCATAAATGCGGTAAAGGGCTTTGAATATGGTAGCGGTTTTGAAGGAGTAACCCAAAAGGGAAGCGAACATAACGACCAGTATAATACGGATGGCACCACTAAAACCAACAAAAGTGGTGGTATACAGGGGGGTATTAGCAATGGTATGGATATTTACTTTTCTGTGGCTTTTAAACCCGTTGCCACGGTGCTTCAAGGGTATGATACTATAGACAAAGAGGGGAACAAGGTTGCTACCCAAGGCAAAGGCAGGCATGATCCATGTGTAGTGCCTCGAGCGGTGCCCATTGTAGAAGCAATGGCGGCATTGGTATTGGCAGATTACACTTTGTTGGCCAAAGGCAATAAAATCTAAACCGCATTATTTGGGGCATTTTGGGCAAATTGGTATCTTCCAAGCCAAAACCAACTTTATATGCGTAAACTGGAACTTCACTGGCAGATTCTTATAGGAATGTTGCTGGGTATTGTTTTTGGATTTGTAATGACCAAAGTTCCTACGGGAAAAGACATTGTGTCTGATTGGATACAACCTTTAGGGGCAATTTTTGTAAAGCTACTCAAGCTCATCGCTATTCCGCTTATTATCGCCTCTTTGGTAAAGGGGATTTCCGATTTAAAAGATATTTCTAAGTTCAGAAATATTGGTTTAAGAACAATTGGTATTTATATTTTAACTACGGTTGTTGCCATTACCATTGGTTTGGTGTTGGTGAACATGCTGAATCCAGGTGCCGGTATTTCTGAAGAAACGGTTGCTAAACTAACCGAAACCTATGCCAATGATGCTGGGGTTACCTCTAAATTAGAGGAGGCTTCCAGGCAAAAAGATAGCGGTCCGTTGCAGTTTTTGGTAGATATGGTGCCAGATAACGCAATTAATGCCTTGGGGAACAATAGTGCTATGCTTCAAGTTATTTTCTTTACTATTTTTCTTGGAATTTCTATGTTGTTGATTGGTGAGGAAAAAGCAAGACCGTTAAAAGACTTTTTTGATTCTTTAAATGATGTAGTCTTAAAAATGGTAGACTTAATCATGTTAACGGCGCCTTATGCCGTGTTTTCACTATTGGCCGCTGTTGTGGTTTCGTCCAGTGATCCAGATTTGTTATTGGCACTTTTAAAATATGCCGGTGTAGTTGTGGGTGGCTTGTTTTTAATGATTGTATTTTATGCCATTTTGGTGGGAACCATCACTAAAAAAAATCCTTTCTGGTTTTTACAGCAAATGAGTCCAGCTCAATTACTTGCTTTTTCTACCAGTTCAAGTGCCGCAACCTTACCAGTTACTATGGAAAGGGTAGAAGAGCATATTGGAGTGGATAAAGAGGTGTCTAGTTTTGTTTTGCCAGTTGGTGCTACCATAAATATGGATGGCACCAGTTTATACCAAGGTGTAGCGGCTGTTTTTATAGCTCAGGCACTAGGGTTTGAGTTGACTTTGGCCAATCAATTAACTATTGTGCTAACGGCCTTACTAGCCTCTATTGGTTCAGCAGCAGTTCCTGGGGCGGGTATGGTAATGTTGGTAATTGTTCTTGAGGCTATTGGTTTTCCTTCAGACAAATTAGCAATTGGCTTGGCCTTAATATTTGCTGTAGATAGGCCTTTAGATATGTGTAGAACGGTTGTTAACGTTACAGGAGATGCAACTGTTTCTATGCTAGTAGCTAAATCTGTTGGTAAATTAGGAGAGCCCGATGTAAAAGAATGGGACGATAATTATGAGGACGTGAAATAAGGGTTTAGTTTTAGATAACATAAACAATATCAGTAGGACCAAGGTTTTGCTGATATTTTTTTTACCCAATGTTTTTTAGAGAGAAAGACTTTATACATTTGGCGATTAATAAAGCATACTTAAGATGAGTGCAGCAGAATTACAGGCGTTACGCAATGACTACCCCAATGTATTCGATATAGACTCCAATTTAGACCGATTGGTACGAAAAATTGAGTTATTGAGCTATGTAAATCCCGCTAACATAGAAAAAGAGAAGCAACGCTTTTTTAGTTCAAAATATACCGAGGAGCCCCAATTTAAGTATCCTAAGTTAAAATTCGATGCCTACAAGTTACAGCGCTTGTTCTTTTCACAGCGTTTAGAACGTATTAAGGACGAAGAAATACAGAAAATGTATCGAGATATTGTGTATTACTATGCCAATATGATACAGTGTATAGAAACAATAGGGAAAGGGCAATCTTTCTATTACAACTCGCTACGCTTGTATGGTACCCCTAGGGAAAGAGATGTTCAAAACGCACGGTATATTTTGCACTTTCAGGATGAAGCGCCGCGAGAAGACATGATTTCTAGCTATTCTGCCTTGGAGGCTAAGGCATATTTTGAAGCGTTCATGTCTCAATACCAGTTCCCATTGCATATTAAATTCAGTAATCAGATTGCTGCAGAGGCCATGGTACGGAATCGAGATAAAAGTTTACTGCTAAAGAGAAATGCAAAGTTCAGCAAGAACAGAATGGAAACCTTGGCCAACCATGAAATTGGCGTGCATTTGGTTACTACTTTTAATGGCAACAATCAACCGCTGCGCATTTTTGCCAACGGTTTACCAAAAAACGTAGAAACACAGGAGGGAATGGCGGTTTTGAGTGAATATATGAGTGGAGCTCTTACTTTAGAGCGATTAAAAACACTGGCTTATAGAGTTTTAGCTAGTGATAGTTTAATTAAAGGTTACAGTTTTGCAGATACCTTTGATTTGATACATGGGCAATATAAATTGGACAGGGAAGCTGCGTTTAACATTACACTGCGGGCACACCGTGGAGGTGGGTTTACCAAAGACCGATTGTATTTAAGTGGATTAAGTAAAATGTACAAACGGTATAAAAAGCAGCAAAGTTTTGATGTATTTTTAACTGGAAAAGTAGCACAAGAGTTCGAGGACAAAATAGTTTACTTGCAAAAATTAGGCTTAGCAAAACCAATTACGCATCAAAGCCATTCTTTTGATGCCAACAGAAATACAAATACCACCTTAGACTTTATCCTGAATAATTTAAAATAAGCCGTTTTAAGCTTATTTTATTTGTTTTTATTATCTATGGCTTCCTCGGCGTCTTTAAAATCAATATCATCGTCTAAAACGCCCTTATAGGCCTTTATCCAAGCATTTTTAAAAATATTGGTTACCGTAGGCCATATTTTAGCCCCAGCATTATTTAAATTGCCCTCTATGGGAACTTTGGTGGCAAGCGTATTATGTTTTTGATTTTTAAATAAAAATTTAAAAAAACCTACAAACCCTTCCCATAGACTATTAAGAAAACCATCTTCTTTGCCCAATAATTTGGCATTGGTTAAAATTGGCTTTATACTTCCTTTTAAATAGCCGTCTGCTATAGCTATTTCACCAAAAACCTCGAAGGTACCTTTGTTAAAATCAATACCAGCGTAGTGGTTGGTGAAATCATTGAGAGCAGTAGCATTGGCGTTGGTGAGTTCAAAAGCAATATCCATATCCGGTATTTGCTTCACAAGATTTAAACGCCCGTCTAATTCTAAATCACCATCACCAATAGATGTAGCGGTAGCATGGACCTCGGAAGGCAGGTTTCGTTCTTTTTGAACCACATTACGCAAGTTGTAAGCAACTAAATCAATGTTTTTTAAATGTAAATCTATATTCGGGTCGGCCTGTAACTCAATAAATGCCGCAGTTCCGTCTACGAGTTGCAAACGGTTTATATCAATCGGTACAATATCTGTAAGTGCTTTGGTCCAATCCTCTACTTCGGGGTCAACTCCTTTAGCTTGTTGGTCTTCAAATACATAGATAAACTCAGGCTGGTAGAGTATAAGTTCGCTCACCACTTCCCCATTAAACAAGGCATTCCATTCTATGGAGATATCGGATTTTTTGATGGAAAGAAAAGGAACTTGTGATGTAGCGGCTACTTTGTTCAACTTTAAATCGTGTATTACGTAGGCGCCACGGTAAAGCGCAATATCTATAGCTGCTACATGCCCATGATAACCGGGAATCTCAGACAGCACCTTATTTACGTAGTCTTTAACAATGTAGGGTAGTGCCAATCTAAAAGCTAAAAGAACGAGGATGATCGTTAACGGTATCCAAGTCCTTTTTCTTTTAAACCAACTCTTTTTATTCTTTTTTTTAGTCGAATTCATATTGCAAGTAAGGCCAATTATCTTGCTAAGTTTAATCCAATCACACTAAAAACGAACTCAATTGAATTGCTTATTTTTTAATTTAAGTGATGATTTTTATTAATTTGAAATACAATATGTTATTTATTTTGTTTAACGTGTTAAAATTGCGCATTTTATGGATTTATAGCGATATGAATTTCCCTTTTGGATACTTAATCCTAAAACTAAATTCGTTGGTTGTGGTGGCTTTGGCCTCTATGGAATTGTTCCAGCTTAAAATTCCCTTTTTAGCATCGTATGATGCATCCCCGGTAACTATATCATCTACCTTAATATCTCTATTCTCAGATAGGGGAATACGGTCCATTACTTTTAGATTGATGGGTATATTTTTGTTGTTTTTTATAGTGATTCTATATGTTCTATCTACCAATCTGGTTCCGCCAGAAAAGGATTTGGATTTAAAGTTGCGTTCTTGATTACGTTCTATTTGAATGTTGTGGTCTATCCCTAATGAAACCGTCATTTCTTTTTTGGTTAGGTAGGGGTCTATCACTGTTTTCCCTTCGTATCGACCATCAAAATAGATGTGAGCTTCTCCAGGTAAAAGATTAAATTGTTCCCAATCTGTAAAAGAAGCCGTTAAAAATACATTGGTATCAATTACAGGAATCGCCAAATACTGATAGGTAGCTTTTAACTGGTAAAGGTTGATGTCTACTGAGGTTATTTCCATTTTACTTTTAATCGTATACGATTTTGGAATGCGGAAAACGGTATTTTTTCCATCGGTTTGGGTACTACTTTTATGCGTGTTGATGATGATAACACCGTCTGCGGCTCTAGAGCCATACAAATCGATAGCATTTTCATTTCTTAAGGTTTCTATAGAAGCAATTTCACTGGCATCTAAATCTCCTTCGGTAAAGCCTTCTACCGGAATTCCGTCAATAATATACAAGGGTTCGGGCGTTTGTATTTTTTGTGGCATGGAGCTGGCTCCTCTTATTTGTACGCCGGATGCCCTGCCAGCATTTCCATAACCCATAACAACTACCTCGTCTAACGCTTGTATATCTTCTTCTAATTGCAAATTCATGATAGAGGAATAGATGGGTAGGTCAACAGGCTTAAATCCAATATAGGAAAAGGATAAGCTACGTCCATTAGGGATATCTAAGGTGTAGTTCCCATCAAAATCAGTTTGGGTACCTTGGTTAGTGCCTTCTATTACTATAGCTACTCCCGGTAGCGGTTCTCCTTCTGGGTCTGTAATAGTGCCAAACACTCGTTTTACCATAGGATTGTAGCTGTAGCCGTTTTTTCTAGTGGTAGAATTATACTTTTTGGTATAAGAACTAGAAAAGTTTAAATATTTGGTTTCCAATTTTGGTTTACTAATGTTGCTACTGGGTTTATTGGTAGCTAAAGTTATTTCTACATTCTCCCAATCTTCTGCGGTATTTTGGTATACATGTGCTTTGTACATCAATTGTAAGGGTTTATCTATCCCTGTAGAACGAACGTCATACGTGGGTACCCAACCAGCCCTTTCTACCTGATAAGAAATACTAAGATTGGTAGTTAACGTAATAGGCGAGTCTAGTATAAGCTTAATTTCGCCTACTGCTTTTTTAGGACTTCCTTGTAATTTAACCAGCTCACTAGTATACAGTTGAATGCTGTCTTTTAATTTATTTGTTTTAATAGAATTCGAATAGATTTCATTATAAATTGCCTGCGTTCTTTCCCGGTAATAGGCGCTTATTTCTTTTAAACGATTAAGGTCTAAACTCTCATTGTCACCAGATATACGTCTGTTCAATTCAATCAGTTTTACCTCTTCTTGTAAACCTTGACTTGCGTTTTCTAGATAAGCTTGCTCCTGTTTAAATTGTTCAAGTTTATTGGAAAGTGAAGCTATTTGTGGACTTTTTGTTGCCGTATCTAAATAATTGATTTCGTATTTCATACTTCGTATAGCTGCTTGTTTAAGACCAACAATTTGTAGCGTGTTTTCATCCAAATCCGCGGATACGCCTTTAATGCTAATCGCATTAGCACCTTTTTTTAAGGTACATTTAACGTTACGATGTACTTGGGCACCACTCAGATAAATGGTTACGGAGTCAATATTTGATTGTAATTCGTGCTCTTGAGAAAAAAGAACAATGGGTATAAAAAATAGGAATAAGCATAGTTTTTTCATGATTGGTAATTTAAAAGTTGCTTAAACCTAATGGTGGTAAGTGGCTTTTAAAACCAAAAATGAGTAAGGTGGTGCTTAAGCGTGAGGGAAAACTGGGTTTGGATGAGTTAATCTAAAAATCGGGATTGTAACTCGGGTGTTGGAATCATACAGGCATCCTTTTTACCAAACCATTTATATCTATTCTTAGCGATAAAATCGTATACGATATCTCTAAAACCTTCTGGAAGTACTGTAAATAGACGAGTTAGGTTCCAAATACCTCCAAAAGATTTCATAATCTCCAAAGCAGCTGTAGATTTGCTGTAATAGGCAATGCCCGGCTCTATTAAGATGATGGAATCTAGTAATTCTGTATCTATTCCATGCTCTTTTGTTAGTTGTTTACCAATTTCACTTTGTAGCGAAGCGAATTTAAATACAGAACGTTTATCCTGTTTGATGATAAATTGCACTGCGCCATTGCATAAGTTGCAGACGCCGTCAAAAAGAATAATTTTTTTTGCTTCCATCTGCTTATTTTTTTCGTTCAACCAACTCCAATTGGTCCACACTTACATTGGTGGTGAATAGGCCGTAATTTACCACGGCTTTGCCTTTTTCTAAAGTATCTATGGTACCCATAGCTTTACCATCTTGCATACGCACGCGGTCTCCTAGTTTTAGTATTGCTTTTGGCTTGGCCTTTTCTTGCTTAACCGCCTTTGCTTTTTGTTCTTTTTTCTCTTCACGAACCTTCACAATTTTTTGCTCTAGTTCGTTAGCGGTTTGTTTTTTAATTGCCTTTTTTGCTTTGGCCTCTTTTGCGGTCGCTTTTTTACGCTTGCTATTTTCTGTTTCCACTATACGGAGCATTTCAGATATGAGCGCACGTTTCTTTTTATCATGAAAATAACGCTCGGCAGCATCGTTAAGCTTGTTACCTAGATAAATCATACGCTGATTATGATCGTACAATTCTTGGTAATTTTCTAGCTTATTTTTGATTTTTGCATTTAGTTTTTCAAGTCGTTCTGCTTCTTCCTTGGCTTTGGCTTCTTTATCCTGTAAACGGGATTCCGTTTTAGACATTTTAGAACGCTCTTTCTGGAGTTTGGAAATGGTGGCGTCAAAGCGCACCTTGCCCCGGTCAATTTTCTTTTTCGCTTTATTAATTAGACTGTATGGAATACCATTTTTTTGGGCTACCTCAAACGTAAAGGAGCTCCCCGCTTCACCCATAATCAATTTAAAGGTGGGTTCTAAGGTTTTATTGTCAAATTGCATATTGGCATTGGTCATATGCGGTAATTCGTTAGCCAATAGTTTTAAATTAGCGTAATGGGTTGTAATAACCCCAAATGCCTCTCTTTCATAAAACACCTCTAAAAACGATTCTGCCAAAGCACCACCTAGTTCTGGGTCCGACCCTGTTCCAAACTCATCAATCAGAAAAAGAGTTTGTGAGTTGCATCGCTTTAAAAATTGATTCATGTTCTTTAAGCGATAGCTATAGGTACTTAAATGATTTTCAATGGATTGGTTATCACCGATATCTGTTAGGACTTTATCAAACAAACACATGCTACTGCGCTCGTGTACCGGAACCATAAATCCAGATTGTAGCATAAGTTGTAGCAAACCAATAGTTTTAAGGGTAATACTTTTACCGCCGGCGTTAGGTCCAGAAATTACAATGATTCTATTGTCTTGACTTAAAGATATGGTTTGCGGCCATGTCTTTTCTTGTTTGTTTTTATTGTTAAGGTAGAGTAGTGGGTGGTAGGCGTCCCTTAAATATAGTGTTCGTTCTTCATTAATGATGGGTAAAATACCATTCATTTCATTAGCATACTTCGCTTTAGCTGCAGTTAAATCAATTTCGGTTAAAAAATACTGATAGGTTTTTATTAAAACTGCCTCGGGTCTAATGGTGTTGGTTAAAACCAAAAGTATGCGTCTAATTTCTTCTTTTTCTTCGTATTCTAAATTGCTAAGTTCTGTACTGTATTGCAGTGTGGCTTCTGGAACAATGTAAACGATACTTCCTGTTTTAGAATTTCCCATTACAGTACCCCTTACCTTTCTTCGGTACATGGCTTTTACGGCTAAAACCCTTCTGTTTTCTACAATGGATTCTTTTATTTCATCCAAATAATCCATGCCTTGGTAGCGACTTAAAGCAGCACCAAAACTCGAGTTTATTTTACCGCGAACCACATTCATATCCATTCGGATTCGCTTAAGCTCTACAGAAGCGTTGTCTTTTATCTCTCCAAAACGGTCTACAACATCATTAATAGCGTTTGGTATAAACGTATTTTCTTCTATCTGGTCAATGCCCGCAAATAGCAAAGGGTAGTATTCTTTAAATTTTTTAAAGAACTTCTTGTGTAAGCTTATGGTAGTACATAAGTGCGCAATTTTTCTAAAACTAGGCACCTCTAGAACCGTATTTTCTATAGCTAACAATTGCAACTCTTTATCTACCGCATCAAATCCGTGGTTGGGAATTCGATTTTCGTTGGTAAAAGAAGCTACGTATTCTGATGTTTTCCCTAGGGTAGCCAATAGGTGGTCTTTGTCTGCTATTGGTACAACCGTTAACGCGGCTGCTTTACCTTTTTCTGTAGTGCAACGTGCCGCTAGTTGCTGTAGAACGGTTGGGAATTCTAGGTCTTGTAATGTTTTTGTTTGTACGCCTTGCATATTCTTTTTCTAGCGCAGCAAAGATAGCGTATTTGCATCAGTTGCTTTGCTAGCTACCGGTTTGGTTCATGCCAATAAAGCTTCAACTAAAGGTTTGGCACCATACCTAACGGTATCTACTGTGGGTAATTTGGTTAGAATAGTAATATCCTTAATTTTTTGTTGTGCTTCTTCTTCTGTTAATCCAACCGTATTTAATGCAATACCGATTGTTTTTGCTTCTTGTAGCGTTCCACAAACATGGGCAACAGCTTCATTTAACTGTACAAATTGGTCTAAAGGAGGAATAGCGATGTGTTCTACTGGTGGCCTTAAATGGGTATGAGCAGCCTTATGACACAAAATTAAATGTGTAGGTTGCGAACCACGTAATAGGGGTAAAGTAGCAGTGCTACCAGGGTGTGCTAAAGAACCTTGCCCCTCTATTATGATGATTTCTTTATCCGATTGCTCTAATACTGCCTCCTCTACAGCGCCTGCCGCTTGGTCTACTTTTATTGCATCTAATGGAATACCATTACCCATCAATGTGATTCCTATTTGCCCTGTAGGTACAAAGCCTACCTTTACGCCTTTGTCTAATAAAGCGGCATAAAGTTCTAATCCTGCAGTCATTTTGCCAGCAGCCATATCGGTGCCGACCATGAGCACCCGCTTTGCTTTTAATTTTGACGCCTTGCCAGAGGCGATAGGATAATGAGCTTTCGGTTTACGAACATCCCAGATGGTGTTTGTGGTCAAGAGACTGCCAAAACGCGCATTCAAGTCATCATGAAGCCCATTGATAAGGTGTAGACCACTTTGTAAAGCTTCTGCTATTGGAGCGTCCCATTCATCCGGAAATTTACCACCGCTAGGGGCTATACCAAGTACCATAATTTCTGGTTGATAAGTTAACGCTTCTGTTACCGTAGCTACTACTGGGATATCATAGGGTAGGTCTACGCTTTCTTTAACCGATTTGCCAGCAAAATTTGAATCGATTATGCATACTATAGGGTGTTTAGAAAAACGCATGAGGCCGTAGCCCATTTTACCAGCATCTTTGTCTAAAGCACCTTCCATAAAGATGCATAAAGGTTGATTGGTAGTAAACATTTTCAAATAAATTTTAGGGTTAAGTTTAACTTTTAAAATGTCCCCCGTGGCCCGGAAGGGATAAAGGCATTATTATTTGATTGACTAGAGGAGCCCCCGAGCAAGGGTCTGGATTTAAATTTAAATGTGAGTCAAGATCTATATGGTCTAACATGCCAGATACCGCTGCACCGGCAGCAATAGATATAGAACTTTCTCCCATACAACCAATCATGGTTTTTAATCCGAAGGCATGGGCAGTATGGATAATTCGCAGCGCACCTGTAATGCCTCCGCATTTCATTAATTTCATATTAACGCCATCTACAGTATGCGCCCATTTAGGAATGGAGCTCACAAAGCGACAAGATTCATCTAAAAAGATGGGTAGGGGGCGGTTTTTATAAAGATAGGGCAATTCAGATTCTAGCCCTTCTTGTAACGGTTGTTCTACGTATTCACAGTGGCGCTCTGCCAACCATTGCATCATATGTTTTGCATCCTTGGGAGACCAACCACCGTTGGCATCTACTCTAATACTTATGGGGTATGTTTTATTGTAGTTCAGAACCGCTATATACATAGCCTTGTCAGCTTCTATACCTTCAGGATTACCTAATTTTACTTTAAGTGTACGTATGCCATCTTGCTCTAAAATAATAGGTAAACGTTCCTTAGCTTCTTCCGGAGTCATAATCCCTAACGTAATGGAGGTGGCTACCTTTGGTTTTGCAATCCCTAATAATTGATATAGCGGCAAACCTGCTTTTTTTGCCTTTAAATCCCATAATGCCATGTCTAAAGCTGCTAGTGCACATGGGGCTGTATTTTCTTCCAAAGCTTGGTCGTACACATTGTAAATAGCATCTGGGTTAAACGATTGTTGTACAAATTTTTCTAATTGTAATTGTGCTTCCTCTGCGGTAGCTGCGCCTTCTGATATTCCTGGGGAAGTTTCGCCCAAGCCTACAAAACCATCATCTTCTACTTCTACGTAGAGATTATATTGTCCGTCTCGCACGCCTCTACTTATCCTAAGTGGAAATCTCTTTTTTAGGTAAACAATTTTGAATCGTACTTCCATCATTTGTGGTTTGAATAGTTAAATGTAGTAGATATTGGTAAATTTGAAGTTTGATTGTTCAATCTTATGTCATCTTTAACATAAGACCTTTAAAAGGGATGCATTGCTATGGAAGTTACAATAGAAAAAAGCTGGAAGACTGCTTTAAAAAAAGAATTTGAAGCCCCTTATTTTAAAGCGTTAACTGCTTTTGTAAAAGAAGAATATCAACAAAATACCTGTTATCCTCAAGGCAAAGATATTTTTGCGGCTTTTGATTTTTGTCCACTACCCAAAGTTAAGGTGGTATTAATAGGCCAAGATCCCTATCACGGACCTAACCAAGCGCATGGCTTATGTTTTTCTGTAAATGAAGGAATACCGCACCCACCTTCTTTAATCAATATTTTTAAAGAGTTGGAACAAGATGTTGGCAAACCGTATCCTACTTCTGGGAATCTAGTATCTTGGGCAAAGCAAGGGGTGTTATTGCTCAATGCGACACTTACCGTGCGCAGGGGAGAAGCTGGTAGTCACCAAAAAAAGGGATGGGAAACGTTCACAGATGCTGTAATCAAAACCATATCTGACAAGAGAGAAGGTGTAATTTTTCTGTTATGGGGCGGTTACGCAAAGAAAAAATCTAAGCTAATAGACCAAAATAAGCATCATATTCTTTCTTCTGGGCACCCATCGCCTTTAAGCGCAAATCGAGGCTATTGGTTTGGAAATAAGCATTTTAGTAAAGCAAATGAACTTTTAACAGTTCTAAATAAGGAAGAAATTAGTTGGTAGAACCTAAAAAAAAATAGATTCTTTTAAAAACATCCAGAAAAATATTACGTTTGTAACTTACAACCAACTAAGAAAATTCCTATATAAAGGTGGGTAAATTGAAATCTGTTTTATTGGTAGATGATGATGAAACCACGAATTTTTTAAATAAATTCTTCATTAAGCAAATAGATTCTACAATAGAAATCCATTCCGTAGTAAACGGTTTGGAAGCTTTGGAATTTTTACGAAACGCCGATAACAACCAATTAGATTTTCCGTGTTTGTTAATTTTAGATACCAACATGCCTGTGATGAATGGCTGGGACTTTCTAAATTCTTATGAGGAATATTTTGATGCCAAGTTTAAGGAGAACATTACCATAGTCATGATAACAGCTCTAGAAAATGAAGAGACTGTAAGGCGTACATTAGCGGACCCAAATGTTAGAGATATTGCTCAAAAACCTTTGTCTGACCGAATTTTTAGAAAAATGTTCACCAAACATTTTTAATCTTGGTACAAAAACAAATCCTTATCTTTTAATTCTTCAATTATTTCTAGTTGATGTAACGTGTTTTGCACCTTTTGTAAGGTTTCTACACTTAATTGTTGCTGACTCCATTTAGTTTTACTTAACCAGCTTGTAATATCTTCTAATTTTTGCCCGTATCTGTTAGCCAGAGTTCTATCAATGCTTGGAATACTCTTAAATTCTTGAGTATAGGTATTAATAACGTCTAAAATATGCTTAAGGATGGTAGCATTTTCAGTAATGAATTTTGTTGTAGCAGCTATTACAAAACACGGCCACGGGGTTGGGCAATCTCCCAAACGTCTAAAAGTATTGTTATCTACTAATGGTTTTGTTGTAAAATGTTCCCACATAAAATAGTGTGCCTGCTGTTCTTGTAATCCTTGGACTGCGCCCTCTAGATTGTTAATTACTTCAAATTGAAGTTTAGTGGTGTCCCAACCTTGCTTTTGTGCGTTTACATAGGCCATTAAGTGGCTTCCGCTACCATAGCGACTAATTGCTGCTTTGGTGTGTTCTAACTCTGATAGATTTGTAAAAGAACTATGATGTGCCACATGTATACCCCATAAAAGTGGACTTTCAACATATATTTGCACTATTTTAGAGTTGTTACCTTCCGTAATGCTTTTTACCAAACCTTCTGTTAAAATAATTGCCAAGTCTGTCTGCTCATCGGCTAACATCTTGGCCATTCTACCTGTACCTTCTGGAATATCTTCCCATTGTAAATCGATTCCTCTTTCTTCAAAAGCACCATCTTCTATGGCCAAATGCCAGGGTAAATTAAAATGTTCTGGTACGCCTATAATTTTAACTGTTTGCATGGTATTTTTCTTTTAGGTAATCGTAAATGGCATATTGGGAACGGATGTTATTGCGATTAGATTTGACCTTGTGGTTATTATCTTCCGCGTCTAGCACACGTGCTTTTACCGTATCGTTTAATTGTAAAGTTAGGATGTCTTTTAATTCAGTAAAAATTGTTGGGTCTAAAATTGGAGTTAATACTTCAATTCTGCGGTCTAAATTTCGGGTCATCCAATCGGCAGAGCCAATAAACATTTGTTCATCACCTCCATTGTGGAATAAGTAAATTCTTCCATGTTCTAAATATCTGTCAATTATACTGGTGATATAAATAGGTTTTTCATTGGGCTTTAACTCATGCTCTGCTTTAGGTACTAGTCTACAAAATCCTCTTACGATTAACCGGACGCTAACACCAGCTTCGCTTGCATCTTGTATGGCTTTTATCATTTTGCGGTCTTCCAAGCTATTCATCTTAGCCGTAATTTTTGCAGTCTTACCAGCTTTTGCAAAACGAATTTCTTGCTGTATCAACTCTAAAAATTTATTTCTTGTATTGAAAGGACTAATCATTAACCGCTTGCTTTTGGGTATGATTAATGTCCGTTCTAACACCTGAAATACCTGTGCTAGTTCTTTGGTAATTTTTTTATGTGCAGTGAATAAACCGTGGTCCGAATAAATTTTAGCGGTTTTAGCATTAAAGTTCCCAGTACCAATATAAACATACCGTTTAGGTCCTTCTGTAACGGCTCTTTCTACCAATGCTATTTTAGAATGCACTTTAATGTTGGGAACACTATATAGAACTGTTGCTCCGTGTTCTTCAAAAATACGGCCCCATTTAATATTGTTCTGCTCATCAAAACGGGCTTGTGCTTCTACAAATAGAAGTACTTTTTTACCATTTTTTAGAGCGGTTAAAAGGGCGTCTGTTAATGCTGATTCTTTAGCAATGCGATAGAGCGACATTTTAATGGTGGTCACCTTTAAATCATTGGCAGCTTGTTGAATAAACTTTTCTATTACCTTAAAATCCTGATAGGGAAAATGCACAATTTGGTCTTTCTCTGCAATGGTTTTAAAGATATCATTAGAACTAGATAAGGCAAAATGCGGTAGGGGAGGTCGCTGGTCATATACTAAGTGGGGTTTATCTTTCGGAGCGGGGAAAGAAAAAAAATCCGATAAATTATGATATTTACCACCTTTAACCATATCTACCTTGCCCAATTGTAGAAGTTCTTTTAGTTGAGATACTAAAGTGGTTGGCATGGTAGCATCATACAACAACCGGGTTGGCTGGCCAGATTTACGTTGTCCAAGACTTTGGTAAATTTTATCTACTAAATCCATATCCGTATAATCATCATCCAGATATAATTCAGCATCTCTAGACAATTTGATGGCATAGAGTTGTTGTACTGGCATTAGTGACAAGGATGCGGATTTTAATCGGATTACATCATCTATAAACATATAGTGATGTCCTTCTCCAGGTAAACTAACAAAACGACCAACTTCGTTACTTGGAATTTTCAATAAGTGTAATTTTTCATCCTCATTTTGGCAAACAAAATACAGTTGTCCGTCTTTTATCTTAGAAGGATTGTCTAAAGCAATTTGCTCACAATGCTTTGCAACTTCTTTATCAAAATAAGTATCAATAAACTGCAATTGATTTTGGGATAGCGTATTATCTGTGTGAATAAAAACCTGTTCAGTTTTTAATTCCTCTACTATCGCTGATAGGGTTTTGCCAAAAACGGTTTGCTGCTCCGCTATGAGTTCAAGTATACTTTTAAGTGTTTTATTTCCTTTTAAATCAAGTTTTTTTCTTAGTGATTTGTCAACCTTTTTTAATTGCCGTAATTGCGAGATTCGCACCTTAAAATATTCGTCTAGATTAGACGAGAAAATAGCTAAAAATTTTAATCTTTCTAACAACGGAGTGTCTTGGCATTGCGCTTCTAGTAGTACACGTTCGTTAAAAAACAACCAATTATGGTCTCTATGTTTTAGCGCCATTTCTTTCATCTACAAATTTTACCAAAAGTAAGTATTTGCCTCTTTTTTTAGATGATACAAATGTTAAGTAAGTTGACTCAAACAATACTGAATAAGCTCCGCAACCGTTTCAGTGGGTTTGTTAGAAAATTCTCCCGTAGCTCTATTGGCTAAAATGGCATTCATAGATAATGCATTGTGGCCTAGTAATTTAGATAAGCCATAAATGCCCGCCGTTTCCATTTCTAAATTGGTAATTAAATCTGAACCTAGTTGAAAGGACTTTAATTTAGAATGAAAATCTTTCAGTTGAGGGCGTAATCTAAGTTGTCTTCCTTGCGGTGCGTAGAAACCGGCGTTGGTTACGGTAATCCCTTGAAAAATAGTATCGCTTTTAAACTGTTCTAATGTTTTAGGAGCTGCTGAGTAAGCATAGGGGATTATTCCGTACTCTTGCCAATTACAATGACTGGTTAAAGCTTGTTCTAATGCTAAATCATTAAGGTTATTGTGCTCATAAAAGTGCATTAAACCATCTAAGCCAACCGCTTTTGTTGATACTAAAAAGCTGTCTATGGGAATATGGGGTTGTATGCCCCCAGAGGTGCCAATTCTTATAATGGTTAGGGCTGTCTTCTGTTCTTTAATAGCTCTGGTAGCAAAATCTATGTTTACCAAAGCATCTAATTCATTAAAAACAATATCTATGTTATCTGTTCCGATACCTGTAGAAATAACAGAGATACGTTTGTTCTTGTAATACCCAGTATGGGTAATAAATTCTCGTTTACCTTTTTTTATTTC
This sequence comes from Croceivirga sp. JEA036, assembly GCF_011882165.1. Lineage (NCBI taxonomy): Bacteria > Pseudomonadati > Bacteroidota > Flavobacteriia > Flavobacteriales > Flavobacteriaceae > Croceivirga > Croceivirga sp. JEA036. Next base: position 926,650 of record NZ_JAATON010000001.1, on the reverse strand, counting down.
TACGGTATCAAAAAAATCAGAAACCATGCTCACCCTATCAGGGTCACCTACCGTAATAATAGTTTCCGCAAGGTCTTCTGGCATTAAATTTAAATGATAGATACTCCCGTCTGGGTTGATTATCAGTTCCGAGTCCGCTATGGGCATTCGCTATAATTAAAGTTTAAGAATACGTTCGCTCTCTGTATTGTATAGAAAATTGTATTTAAGCGCACCACCTAAATAATCGTTCCCTTCTCTAAGATTTGCATAAAAATTGGTTTGGTTAGCTAGCACTTCCTTGCCAACTTTTGTTAATCTTACTGGGTTAAAAGAGGAAAATAATGGTTTTAGTTTTGTTAATACTCTATCGTATTGAGAGTCTCCAAAACCATAACCTTCTTGGGTTTTTAAAAGTGTACCTACAAAGGCTTTTTTGGATTTTGGTTTTGCTTCTATTGCGGTGTTTAATACCTTGTTTTCTAAAGCGTTTAATCCATTTCTAATAGAAGGAAAACGCTGTAAATGCATCTGTAAAGCGTCCGCAAGGTAGGTGAATTGGTAATTTTCAAAGTCCCCTAGATTTTCTAATCGTATGGGATTGTCACTACAATATAATTGCCAAACATAGTCTGCAAATTCTATATCGTCTTGGGTAAGTACTTTTCTGTTTTCGTATAATTCTGCCAGACGTTCATCGGTCAGTTCATTTAACGCCATTAGTTTACTAGACCCTTTTTCCTTGCCACTACATACTAAGGAAATTTCTGCATGTCTTCTGTGCGTTTTTAGCCAACTAATTACAGCTAACATATTAATCTGGCAAAACAAATCATACTCAAACCAAAGTACTATTTGGTCTTGTTGTTTATGGTTGCAAAGAGAGCGGTATTCTTTTAAGGTTTTTTCTATAAACCAAGATTTACTCACTTTATAATTTTCGTTTAAAAATTCAAAACGCGTTTTCCAAAACGTTTCACTACCCACAGTACTGATAGTTTTGCCTTCGCAAAGCATTTCTCTCCATGTAATAATGTCTCCTTTGTATGGGAGGGATTTTAAACGGTCCGTAAAGGCATCACCGTTTGTAATGTGTAATAAAGAATTCATTTTTAGGTAGTAGTTTTCGTTGGTTAGACTTGTTAAAAATAAGGCTTACAGCAAGAAAAGCAAAACAAACGCCACAAAAGATAGATCATTGGTCGGTAAATTTAACAGTTTATCGATAGGGGTAGTTAATGCTTGGTTAGCCCCCAACACGTTTTATGGTGAAACCACTCTCCTTTAAAAAAGTCATGATTTTATCGCGGTAATCTCCTTGTATAATAATGGTGTCATTTTTATGACTGCCACCTACACTGAGTAACTGCTTAAGCGCTTTGGTTAACTTTTTAAAATCGTCAGTAGCCCCGTTATATCCTTCAATAATAGTGATAGGTTTACCTTTTCTTTTTTCGTACTTACAGATAAGAGGAGAATCCTGAATCCAAAATTCAGAATGTTCCTTTTTCTCTTCTGTTTTATCAAGTTCTGGCTCGTGGTCTGGGAAAAGATTTTTTAACTGGTCCTGTAAATCCATCCTTACTTTTTAATTAAGCCTAATTCTATAAGACGTTCATGCAAATAGGCCCCAGCTGTAATGTCTTCAAATTGTTTTGGATGATTTTCATCTATACAGTTTTCCAGACAATTTAAAGGCATATCGCTCACTGGATGCATAAAAAATGGAATAGAATATCTAGAGGTTCCCCATAATTCTCTTGGCGGGTTCACTACTTGGTGGATAGTAGATTTTAATTTATTGTTAGATAAGCGTGATAGCATATCCCCAACATTAATCATTAATTCATCTTCTTGAGCAATAGCGTCTACCCAATTACCTTCATGGTCTTTTACTTGCAAACCCTTACCATGTGCACCCATTAAGAGTGTAATTAGGTTAATATCACCATGTGCGGCTGCTCTAACTGCATTTTTAGGTTCTTCTTTTATTGGGGGGTAATGAATAGGACGTAGAATGGAGTTACCATTTTTTATATAATCATCAAAATAAGTTTCTTTTAGACCTAAATGTAAAGCCAAGGCTCTAAGTACATACTTTGCTGTTTTCTCTAGCATTTGGTAAGTTTCTTTCCCAACAGTATTAAACTTGGGCAACTCCTTTACCATAACATTTACAGGATACTCTTCTTCTAATTTTGGATTATCTTCTACGTATTGCCCAAAATGCCAAAATTCTTTTAAATCGCCCTCTTTTTTACCTTTAGCATGTTCTTTACCAAAGCTTGTATAGCCACGTTGCCCACCAATACCTTCTATTTCGTAACTATCTTTTACTTCTTGTGGTAGCGCAAAAAACTTTTTAATTTCAGAGTACAAATCTTCTACCAAATCATCGGACAAGAAATGTCCGCGTAACGCAACAAAACCAATATTTTCAAAAGCTGCACCAATTTCCTTTATAAATTTCTCCTTTCTATTCGGTTCTTCTGATAAGAAGTCCCTTAAATCCACGCTTGGAATAGCACTCATGTGTTCATTTTTATTAGTTAAATCAAAAATAAGCAAAGTTGTTCATTAGTATTACCAACTGTTAATAACTAAGCTAGAATGGGGTTGTGAGCCAATAAAGCTAAGAATGGAATGTATTGCACTAAAACTATTTTATGGTCTTTAGTTTCTTTGCCAGGTGACTGTACAACGACTTTAACATTTGTTAACAGTGACGTAAATCTTAAAATACGTTTCTAAGCGTATATACATGGAACAAATAAAAACTATTATGAAATCAGCTAAATTATTAAGTGCGTTACTCATGGTAACAGTGCTTTTTTCTTGTTCAGTATCCAAATCGTCCAGACAACAGCAAAACATACTTAGCGGTACTTGGATATTGAGTGATGTTTCTTATGAAGGTAATCAAGGAGCATTTAAATCGGTATTATTCAATGATTCTAAAGACATTTGTTTTGAGGGAAGCCAGTGGTTTTTCCGTGATAATAATAATACTGGACGCTATACTATACAAGGTGGGAGCTTATGCCAAGGTGGTGATAGGTTTATAAAATGGACTATTGTGGAGCCCACTAATAGTGTGAGCCAATTGCAATTTAAATTCATAGATGAGAAAAATAAAGATGTATCGGGAGGTTTAGGATACCGATTAGATATTGCAAATCTAACTGAGCAAAATATGACGCTTAAATCTAGAGTCAGTGTAGATGGTGAACCCGTTACTGTAGTATACAATTTTAATAAACAATAGTACAATGAAAAAGATAAACGTAAAATTAGCTACTATACTTATGGCTTTCTCAATTTTGGCAAGTTGTAGTACAGTAAAGAATGCAAATAACAAACAAAAAGGTGCGGTGATTGGTGCCTCAGGAGGCGCTGCCATAGGCGGTGTAATTGGTAATAATGTAGGTAAAGGTAATACTGCATTAGGTGCTATAATTGGTGCTGTGGTAGGTGGTGCTGCAGGTGGATACATTGGCGACCGTATGGATAGACAAGCAGAACGTATTGAAGAGGAAATTCCAGGTGCAGAGGTAGAACGAGTTGGTGAAGGTATTAATGTAACATTTACGCAAGATGCTGGTGTTTATTTTGACACGAACAAATCTGATGTTAAAGGAGATGCAGCCACTACTTTAAATAAATTGGCGGAAATTTTAAAAGAGTATCCAGATACCAACATTTTAGTAGAGGGCCATACAGATAGTGCTGGTGCAGAAGATTACAATATGCAACTGTCTCAGAAAAGAGCTAGCTCCGTGACTGACTATTTAGTTGCCACAGGTATAAGTTCATCTAGATTTACTACCAAGTGGTATGGGGAAACCCAACCAAGAGCCACCAACGATACCGCAGAAGGGAAAGCTAAAAATAGGAGAGTTGAGTTGGCAATTGTGGCGAGTGATGCCTTAAAGCAAGAGGCTATGCAGCAAACAAAAGGATAAGGAAAAGCCTTTCTAAATATTAAAAAAGCCCGGTATAAACCGGGCTTTTCTATATTTTAATAATGTGCTTTCATCTTTTCTTTTTTCTTACTCAACTGCTTATCCAATTCATGGATTGTTTTATGTATAGCATTCTCATAATTTTCTTCGCTTGCCTCTGCAAACAATCTAGGTCCAGGAACACTTAACTGAATACCGCATATTTTGCCTGTTAATGGTGACGAGGTGTTCTCATGCTTTAAGAAAACTTGAGCTTGTACAATAAAATCGAATTTCTCTTGTAAATGCTCTAATTTTTTAGTGATAAGTTCTTCTAATCTTTCACTTGCTTTAATGTCATGATATTCAAATGTAATGTTCATATACTTTTTTTTAAGTTAAACCTAAAGCTATCTATTCAAATGTAAAAATGCTGTTAGTGCATTGTTAGTTTATTTATAAATGCAAGGTAGGGTGTGTTAAAGTTTTAAAATATGATATTTATCATTTAAATAAATGTAAGATATTTCTTAAATTTATTACTTAGATGACTCTCTTAAAACTAAGCCGTTATGAATACTTCTGCCACGATGAATGACACAGACCAATTGGTCATGAGATTAGAGCGAAACCACAGATGTGTTTTGCGCATGGTACGTAAATTAAACTCGTATCAATTTGAACCTAAGAATTATGATGGATTTGTAAAATTACAAGACATCAAATCTGGTTTTAAAAATCTTGCCAAGGAACAGATGTTATTGTTTAACGAGTTGCAAAATCAAAATCTACATTTTCACCCTGCCTTAGACAAAGTAAAAGCGTCTTTAAAAAAATTTAATGTTTTAGAACAAAAGGTAGCGGCGTACATTTTAGATTCACATCATTAAAAAAAAATAAAATCTTTGGTATAGGTTTAAAATAATGAGCAATTTTACCACATGTACCAAGGATTAAAAGCGCATGTATCCCGTATTATTTCCCCTACTGCGGAGGAGATGGCTTTTTTTTGTACTAAGTTTAAGACACTAAACTTTCCTAAAAAATCAAATATAATTCACCCAGGGCAATATACAGACCACGAGTATTTTGTGGTAAAGGGTTGTCTAACTTCTTATTATTTAGATAAGAAAGGGCATAAACATATTATTCAATTTGCTATAGAAGATTGGTGGATTGGCGATTTTGATGCCTTTTATAACCATAAGCCTTCTAAATTATATGTAGAAGCACTTGAACCAGCAGAATTATTAGCCATTAGTTATAAAGATTTGGAAGAAGTCTACCAAGAAGCACCTTTATTTGAACGGTATTTTAGGATTTTAGTTACAAGAGGTTTTATAACGCAGCAAGGACGTGTTTTAAGTACCTTAGAAAAATCTGCCCAGGAGCGTTATGAGGAGTTCTGCCAACGGTATCCTACCATAGAAAAGAGAGTTCCCAATTATCAAATAGCTAATTATCTAGGTATCTCTGCAGAGAGTCTAAGTAGAATTAGGAAAAAATTAACGACTACCCATTAAGTTATTGATGTAGGTCAATATTTATCGTATAGCGTCTATCTAATTTTGAAACGATTGCCAACTTGAGCAAAACATCAAAAAAAAGCGCTACTATGAAAAATACACAACCTCTTTTACAACCTTTAAAGCAAAACGGACTCTATTTAAATAATAGAGTGGTCATGGCTCCTATGACAAGGAGTAGAGCAGATAACCCCGAACTTAAACCAACAGCGGATTTACACGTACCCTATTACAAACAACGTTCTGGTGCCGGTCTAATTATTACGGAGGGTTCTCCCGTTTCTAAAGAGGCTATAGGATACGTATTTACACCAGGTATTTTTACTCAAGAGCAGGTAAATGGTTGGAGAAAAGTTACTACAGGGGTACATGAAAATGGAGGTAAAATTTTTATTCAATTGTGGCACGTAGGGCGTATTTCTCATCCAGACTTTCACGAAGGTCAATTGCCTTTAGCGCCATCTGCTATTAATCCAGAAGCACAAGTGTATACTCCAGAAGGTTTTAAGGATACTGTAACACCAAAGGCAATGACAAAAGAAGATATAGATAAAACGATATCTGATTTTAAAAAGGCAGCTGAAAATGCTATGTTGGCTGGTTTTGATGGTGTGGAAATACATTCATCCAACGGCTACCTTTTCCATCAATTTTTCAACAAATGCTCTAATGTAAGAACAGATGAGTATGGCGGTAGTATAGAAAATAGAGTAAGATTCTTTTTTGAAGTTTTAGAGGCGGTAAAAAGTGTAATGCCTGCATCCAAGATAGGAGTACGTTTTAATCCTTCTATGCATGGTATGATGGGAATGTCTGTTGACGAAGAAACCATACCTACTTTTGAGTATATTATTAATAGATTGAGTAAATACAACTTGGCTTATGTGCATTTATCAGAACCGTTCACAGATGTTTCTGATGTACCTTTTGCGGTGACACAGATTGCCAAACATTTTAGGCCGATATATAGCGGTAACCTAATTATTAATGCCGGATTTGACCAAGAAAAAGGAAATGAAGTTATTGAGACAGGAGAGGCAGATATGGTTGCCTTTGGTAAACCTTATATCAGTAATCCAGATTTAGTAGATAGATTTAAACATAATATAGCATTGGCAGATTGGGATAAGGATACTTTTTACACTCAAGGAAAAGAGGGTTACTTAGATTATCCAACATATAAAGAGGAAAAACAAGAAGCGTAAAACACGTATATTAAAAATTATATATGAATACAGAAACACATAAAGCGTACGGTGCAAGCAGTAACACAGCGGCATTGGAACCTATGCATATAGAGAGAAGAGCAACGGGCGCAGAAGATGTAAAAATAGATATTTTATACTGTGGCATTTGCCATAGTGATATTCACCAAGTACGTAACGACTGGAAAAATTCTAAATACCCTGTAGTTCCAGGACATGAAATTATTGGCCGAGTGGTTGCCACAGGAGCTAATGTTACCAAATTTAAAGAAGGTGATTTAGTAGGAGTAGGTTGTATGGTAGATTCTTGTCAAGATTGTCCTTCTTGTCATAATCACTTAGAGCAATTTTGTGAAAATGGAACAATTTACACCTATAATAGCCCAGATAAACATTTAGGAGGGTACACGTATGGAGGTTATTCCACAGGCGTAACGGTGCAACAAGATTTTGTGTTAAAGGTGCCAGAGAATATAGATGCCAAGGGTGCCGCACCACTTTTATGTGCGGGTATTACCACATGGTCTCCTTTAAGTCACTGGAAAGTGAAAAAGGGGGATAAAGTAGGGATTATTGGTCTGGGAGGCCTGGGCCATATGGGGGTTAAGTTTGCCAATGCTCTAGGAGCGCATGTAGTTATGATAACCACATCGCCAGCAAAAGCAGAAGATGCCAAAACATTAGGCGCACATGAGGTGCTAATTAGCAAAGATGCTGAGGCTATGAAAGCACATGCAAATAGTTTTGATTTTATTTTAAACACAGTCCCGGTAGGGCATGATGTTAACCCATATCTTTCTCTATTAAAAATAGATGCTACTATGGTTATGGTTGGTGCAGTAGAACCATTAGAAGCTGTTAACGGTGCTGGTTTAATTAGAGGTAGAAAACGTATTGCAGGGTCTTTAATCGGTGGTATTAAAGAAACACAAGAGATGTTAGATTTTTGTGGAGAGCATAACATTACAGCAGATGTAGAAATGGTTAATATGCAAGATGTAAACAACGCCTTTGAACGTGTAATAAAGGCAGATGTTAAATATCGTTTTGTGATAGATATGGAATCACTTAAAAATTAGGTGATTCTACTTTTTGATTGATGGGAAACGGTCCTTTTTATAAGGGCCGTTTTTTTGTTTGGTAAATTAATGAGTTATCCTTTTGAAGATTAATTATATTTGAAAACCACATTTAATACAGAGAACATGTTTCTAAAAAATTTTAAGCTATTAACCATAGTAGCATTACTAGCCTCAAGCTTTGCCTGTAAAAATCAAAATAAAAAAGCTACAGAGGTAGCTGTGGAAGAAAAGCCAGTTTACACCTCAAGTTTACCTTTAGATAGTTTGGTGATGCCAGAAGGTTTTAAAGTACACACTTTTGTAGAAAATTTAGATGGCGCACGTTCTATGGCAATGGGGGATAATGGCACTTTATTTGTGGGTACCCGTACAGAGAATAAATTATATGCTGTAATAGATAGTGATAATGATTTTGTTGCAGACAGAACCATAGTTTTAGACACCACCTTAGAAGTGCCTAATGGCATCGCTTTTAAAAACGGTGCATTGTATGTGGCAGAAGTAAATAGGTTGCTGCGTTACGATAATATAGAAGAGCGTTTAGATAACCCACCCAAACCAGTTGTGATTTATGACGATTATCCAGATAAATTTCATCACGGGTGGAAGTATATAGCCTTTGGTCCTGATGATAAGTTATATGTACCCGTAGGTGCACCATGTAATATTTGTGATGATACAGATAAAGACGAACGGTTCGCAACCATCACTCGTATGGACCTGGATGGAAGTAATAGAGAGATTGTGGCACGTGGGGTGCGTAATACCGTTGGGTTCACTTGGCACCCAGATACAGACCAACTGTGGTTTACAGATAATGGTAGAGATATGATGGGGGATGATATCCCTCCTTGTGAATTAAATAAAGTCACAGAAATTGGTGCTCATTTTGGCTATCCATTTTGTCATGGCGGTACTATTGCAGACCCAGAATTTGGAGCAAAGCGTTCTTGTGATGAGTTTGTGCCACCAGTACAAAATCTTGGAGCCCATGTTGCGCCATTAGCGGTCAAATTTGTAGAAGGAGCAATGTTTCCAGAAAAATACCAAAAGCAAATACTAATTGCAGAACATGGCAGCTGGAATCGAAGTGAAAAATCGGGTTACCGTATAACTAAGGTAACACTAGAAGGGGATAAGGCCGTCAAGTATGAGCCTTTTATAGAAGGCTGGTTAAATCATAAAAACCAAACAAGATGGGGTAGACCTGTAGATATGCTATTCTTAAAAGATGGTTCTTTACTAATTTCGGATGATTATGGGGACGCTGTTTACCGTATTTATCTAGAAGAACAAGCTTAATTTTGTAGGGTTGCAGCGGTATTTATTTCTTCACCTTCTAAATGTTTATTAGGTTGTGGATTGATATAAATATTTAACATAGCCTTACCTATTTTTGTGGTCGTAGTTACACTTTTAAGCTTTTCTAGAATTGGGAATATAGGTTTTGCTATTACATAAAACCAGTGGTATAGTTTGGTGCTGGAACGAATACCTTTTTCTGGTAAAATTATTCCAGGCCTAAACATATAAGCATCTTTGAATCCTTTACCAAGTAAATAATTCTCGGTTTTGCCTTTTACACGAGCCCACATAATGCGTCCTTTTTCTGAGCTATCAGTACCTTGCCCACTAACATAGGTAAAGACCATATTAGGATTGTATACAAACAATGCATCTGCTAAAGCTTTGGTCATGGTATAGGTATAATGGGTAAATTCTTTTTCTGACTTTCCAGCAGAAGATACCCCCATACAATGACAACAAAAGTCAAATCCCTTTAACTGTGATGCTATTGTAGAGAAATCTGTAAAATCTTGATGTAACACTTCAGAAACTTTTGGGTAAGATTGTCCAATAGTACGTCTGCTAAGTAATAAAATGGCAGTTACCTTAGTGTCTTTTACGGCCTCTAAAAGCACTGCTTTACCAACCATTCCTGTAGCCCCTGTAATAATTACTTTCATTATTTTTTTGGATTAACTTCAATTTCAAAGTACGGATAGCGCATTTAATCTACAAGCCTTTTTAACAGAAATAAAAAAACTAATTACGTAAATAGGAAATGGGTTAAGGATAAATTTAAAGTGGTCAAAGAGCAAATAACAGTAGTGCTACCTTGTAGCTGCTATTAAATGAAAAAGATTAACAAATGGAATACACAGTAAATATTCAAGAAACAGGTTTCATTACGCATGATGTTTTGCAGATAAAAACAGACAGGCCTGCAAATTTTGATTTTACACCTGGCCAAGCTACAGAAGTAGCATTAAATAAAGAAGGCTATAAAAGCAAGAAGAGACCGTTTACGTTTACCAGTTTGCCAAGTGATGGATTTTTACAATTCACTATTAAAATTTATCCAGAACACAATGGGGTTACGGATAAGTTGCAAACCTTAGAGGCTGGCGATGAGTTGATAATAAGTGATGCGTGGGGAGCAATTTCGTACAAAGGGCCAGGAACTTTTATAGCAGGTGGCGCAGGCATTACACCTTTCATATCCATATTCAAGGATTTGGCGGCACAAAATCAATTGGAAGAAAATAGGCTTCTTTTTGCAAATAAGCGTGAAAGAGACATTGTTTTAGATTCGCAATTTAATCAATGGTTAGGTGCAGATTTTATCAATATTCTATCAGAAGAGCACAATCCAAAACATGCTCATGGACGTATAGACCAATCGTTTATTAAAGAGAATGCTGGTGACCTAGATAAAAACTTTTACGTCTGTGGTCCAGTACCGATGATTAATTCGGTTAAAGAAAACTTACAGGCCTTGGGTGTAACGAACAAACAAATAATAACAGAAGATTTATAATAAAACTATGGAAAGGATATTAGTGGCGGGAGCCAATGGAACAACAGGTAAACAAGTGGTAGAAATTTTAAATAATACAGAAGGATATGCGCCTGTAGCTATGGTGCGCAAGGAATCCCAAATGGAACAATTTAAGTCCAAAAATATTGATACGGTGTTGGGAGATTTGGAGAATGACTTAAGCCATGCGGTTCAAAACATTGATAAAGTCATATTCGCAGCAGGTTCTGGAGGTAAAAAAGTAGTAGCTGTGGACCAAGAAGGAGCCAAAAACCTTATAAAAGAAGCAGAAAAAGCTAACGTTAAAAAATTTGTTATGCTTAGTTCTATGGGGGCAGACGCACCTGAAAAGGCCGAAAAGTTACAGGATTATTTGAAAGCAAAACACAATGCGGACGAATTTTTGAAACAGAGTAAAGTACCCTATGCAATAGTAAGACCGGGTACTTTAAATAATGAAAGTGCTAAGGGGACTATCAAAATTGGCGATTCTCTTGAAAAAAAGGGTGAAATTACGCGTGCAGATGTCGCAAATACGCTTGTAAGTTCTCTGAGAGAAAGCACGACTACCAACAAAACTTACGAAATTTTACAAGGCGATTTAAAAATTGATGAAGCATTAAAACAGATATAATAACATGGTAAAACCAAGAACAAAAGTACCAGAGTTAAATTTAAAACTAGTGAATGGTACAAGTTGGACTTTAAGTGAACAAACCCCTGACAATTTTACTATGGTAATTTTTTACCGTGGGTTGCATTGTCCTATTTGTAAAACATATTTAGAAGAATTACAGACTAAATTAAAGGATTTTACAGCTAAAGGGGTTAATGTAATCGCTATAAGTTCTGATAGCGAAGAAAGGGCTAAAGAACAATACGATAAATGGAAAATCGCAGACATTCCTTTGGGTTATAATTTTAGTATAGAGAATGCCCGTGAATGGGGACTCTATGTGTCTAAAGGCATAAAAGATAAAGAGCCAGATATGTTTATTGAGCCAGGCTTGTTTTTGATTAAACCAGATGGTACACTATACAGTGCTTCTATACAAACAATGCCTTTTGCACGTCCAGAATTTGATGATTTACTTAATGCTATTGGTTACATTACTAAGAATGATTATCCTGCAAGAGGAGAAGCTTAATTGGATAATTTAATATAAAGAAAAGCCCATGAAAATGGGCTTTTTTAATAGCAGCTTGGCAATTTTGTTTAATTATTGATAAGCTAGTGAGGAATACGTTATTGATTCCAAAATTTTAACCACCATCTTTTACCTAGTCTGTAAATGTTGGGCCTATATAATCTATAAAAAGGTTTTTAACGTATATGTAATAATTGCCGTAAAATTGCGGAACCAAACTACGTGTAATAATGATTTTTTGTAAAAAGACGTATGTTCTTTCCTTAGCGCTACTCATGGCCTTTTTTGGTCAAGAAAAACTATTGGCGCAAGAACTAGAAAAATACAATGGCCTCTACAAAACAAAGAGCTATGTAGGTAAAGCTGCTTTCAGCTATACCGTGACGGAAAAAGACACCATTTTTAATGGGCCATTTAGTTTGCAGCGTTCTAGCTTAGATGCACTTGTTGCCAAAGAAGACAATTCTTTTTTAATAAAAGGTAATTTTAATCAAGGAACACCAGAAGGTAAATGGTTGTTTCAATTTGGAGAGTTTAAATCCAATCGCGAATCTGAGGTGGTAGATTACCAATATCGGGTTTTAATAAGTGGCATTCAAGAAGAAGCTAAAGGTTTGATTGCTAAAGGCGTGCCAGATGGCGAATGGACCATCACTGCTCAAGAAATAGAAAATTCTGAGCAGATAGCCACCCTTTTTGAAAGTGCTATTAACTTTGAGGCAGGAATACCACAGCAAGGGTTTAGTATTTCTGATAAAAACAGCACCTTGGTGGGCCGCTTTTTAAGAGATGGATTGGCTCATGACGATTGGTCTTTGTTCTCTTCACAAAGTAGTTTAGGGGAAGAAACATGGAAGTTTAAAGACGGAGTTCTAGTGACCATAAATAAAACAACCAAAAACGGAAAGGAAACGATTCCAATTTTTGACTTTAAACAAGGTGACTTTAAGACCATCAATTTAGATAAAAACTACCTGAAGTTGGTCGCACTTTATGAGGCACAACATGCCACAACATCTTCTCAAGTTCATGGTATGGAAAAACTTTTAGCAAAAAATGCCGACTACTATGCTAAAATAGACGGAATTCTCACAGATTTAGGGAACGCAAATTTTAAACCAGAATTTAAAGTTAAAGTCCCATATTTTAAAATGGATTCTACCCAACATGAAAAGTTAGATAATACATTTGCTGTAGTAGATTCACTTCTAATTTCCACAGCGGCTTTATTGGCAGATTCACATTTAAATATTCTAAAACGCTCCAACGAAGACGCTATGTTCCACTATAATGTATTAGAACGCTTGCAGCAGGAATACCTATTACCATTAAAGGAGCTTTCAAAACTAAATGAGCAGGGTTTACTCAATTATATATCTCCAAAGGAACTTTACGGCTATTTGTTTTCTGCAGATGCACCTCAGAAAGAATTTTTGGTCATGGTAGACTCTAAGGAAGAGAAAAAAGAGAAAGCCTTTGTGTTGAATAATGCTGACGGTTTTGATTTTAATGGAGAGAATTTAGAAGCCATATTTAATATGTATGGTTTTGCAAAAGAAGGTGTAAATCTTACCCTTCTGGAGCTACAAAAAATTCTGCGTATAGAAAAAGGAGAACAAGAGTTAGTAGCTTTAGAAGAAGGGCTTATTGCCCAACAACAACAAATAGAAGGTTTATTAGATAGCTTGCCAAAAGATAAGTGGACCAGAGCTATAGAAGATATCAACAAAAAAATGGAGCAAGGCCTTACGGATTATGCCAAACTACGGACTAATGAGGAGAAGCTTTCTTTCGCACATAACCAAAAGCAATGTAATAATCAACTATTACTATTGGCCAATCAATTAGCGGCAATGCCAATGCAACAACAAATTGTTGAAAAAGCGTATCTAGATCCTGTTTGGAATCCATTTATGGCTACGGTAATGGAAGAAGAGGTGAAAAAGCGGATTACCGTTGCTTATAAAAAGGTGTTGTTGCCATACTTTATTGAAACCACCAAAGCTTCTATGGATTGCAATACAGCAGCACAATTGGCGCAAGACCTAGAATTTACCCACAAAAGTATGCTTCAGTTGCGAGAAAAAGAGACAAAGAAATTAGAGAAGAAACTCAAACGAGAGAATAATCCTAAAACCGTCCTCCAATTGTTTCATCAATTTACCAACGCCAAATAATCGCATCTATGAAAAAGTGGAAAGTTATCGGTTTTTGGTTATTGGTCAACGGTCTATGTTTAGGACAGCTTTCAGCACAAGTAGAAGAAAAGGAATATCTGCCCGTTGAGTCAAAATATAAAGACCCTACTTCTAAAGTATGGATAAATACATACGGCAAAATAAGAATTGGTAAACGTTTGTTTTGGGATGCTCAAACACATTTTAGATTTCAAGAAACAGAGGCTACACCTTTTGTTGGGCAAATAGCTCAAGTGTATAATAGGCATGCTATTGGGTATATCTACAATAAAAAAGTCAATTTTAGTTTGGGCGGTGTGCTACGTGTGAATTTTAATACTGATGAGGATTCTGAAGATAGAAATGTAGTTCCAGAATGGCGTATTTGGCACCAATACCAATTTGCAATGCCATTGTACAGCGCAATGATATATCATAGACTACGTATAGAACACCGCTGGACACAAGGTTTTGCAGAAGATAGTGAGTATATCTTCAGAAACCGTTGGCGCTATATGTTTAGAGCTAAGATTCCTTTAAACAGTCATAAATTAAAACCCAAAACATTGTACGTATCACCAGAGGCTGAGTTAATAATGCAAAGTGGTAAGGCTGTGGTTGCAAGCCCTATGGAAGATTTACGTTTAACAACCACCTTAGGATATATTTTAACCCCTAGATTAACTGTTGCGGCGGGCTTAATGTATTCTCAAGGGCAAGATTTAGGTAATGGTGGTATTTACAAACAATCTTGGACTATGCGCTTTCATATGTACTATTCTCCAGATTTCAGAAGAGTTAAAAACAAATTACCAGACATTCATTTAGACGATTAATCGTGATGGAAAAAATATCTAAAAGAGCATTGGGGATAGTAGCAGGCGTTGGGGTAGTTGCCGCGATTTACTTTATAGTTAAAACGTATAACTTAACCCAAAAGTTAGAAGAAGAAACTGCTACTACTACAGAATTAGAAAATGCGTTGAATGAAAGAGATGCTTATTTAACTATTGATTCTATGGTGGTTATGGGGGATTATGACAGTGCGATAAAAGCATATAGTGACCAACTAGCTACAGGGTCCAAAACATATGACAAAGACCTACGTATGCGTATTGCTTTAACTCAAAAATTAAGATCTTTAGGTGGCAGTTCTATACATCCTAAAAGAGATAGTCTAAAAGCAGAATTAGATAGTTTAAAAGAATTACCTACGATAGCTACTTCTGATATCCGTGCGGTAGATTCTTTGGCATTTGCGTTACAGAAAGTAAAGGTGCAAGTAAGCAGATTGCAAGAACAGCTCAAAAACCGTTCGCAAGGGGAATATTTAAAGTTTAAAAGCAAGAAGGGTAATCTCTTGCATTATGTAGGGCAGGTAGACCAAGGTAAGGCTAACGGTTATGGCATTGCATTATTGGAAACAGGTAGTAGGTACGAGGGACAATGGCTAAACAACCAACGCCATGGACAAGGCGCATTTTATTGGATAGATGGAGAATACTACATTGGCGCTTATAAAGAAGACAAACGTTCTGGGGAAGGAACCTACTTTTGGCCAAATGGGGAAAAATATGTGGGGCAGTGGAAAGAGGATAAGCGTAATGGAAAAGGAGTATTTTACTCAGAAAAAGGAAAAGTAGTGACCAGCGGTGTTTGGAGAAATGATAAACTAGTAAGCCCCGATAAGAAAAAAGAGAAGTAGCTCTTAGTAATTGACTACCTTTAAATAAAGGAACAGACGTTGAAGAGATGGAATAAGGGTTGGGCAAAATTGCTATTAGTAGTTGTACTAATTGTTGGATTTACTTACACAGGAGTAATCATTGGGGTCAAATATCGCCTAAACCAATATTTAGCCGCAAAAGAAGAACAAGGAGTTCCTGTGCGTTATCAAAAGCTAAAGTTGAAATTGTTTGAGGGTACAGCAACTTTTATAGCCCCTAATCTTACATTAAGGAAAGAATTAAAAGCTGGCTATACTGGAACACTTCGTTTTGAATCCATAAAGATTAAAGATATCGGTTATATTAAACTGTTATGGACTGGTAATCTTACCATTGATTATATTGAACTAAAACAACTCAATGGTTTATTAATCAAAGGAGAAACAAAATCTGTTACGGAAAATAGATCTACAGAAAAAAGTGACGAACTTGGTTTTGCTATCAAACTAAAAGAACTTATTCTCACTCATGCCAATCTTACGGTCTTAAATCAAAATGAAAAAAGACCATTGGCAACCTTGTCTGATTTTAACTTGGAAATTGAAGATATTTTAGTCTCTAGCCGCACTCTAGAAAATTCGTTTCCGTTTACGGGGAATTCATATGCCATAACGAGCGGCCCGGTTTACCTTAAGGCCACCGCGTATGAGGATTTAACGTTACAAAGCATTTCAGGAGACTCAAATTATACAGTAATCAAAGACATAAGTTACCAAACGGTATTGCCACCAGAAGATTTCTCTAAAGGATTGGCGGTAGAAAGGGACCACTACAACATCACTATAGATTCTTTAAGTTTTACTCAATTGCAGTTAACAGAAAGGCAAAAAGACAGTCTAGGTATCGCTGCAGAACATATTAATTTACATCAGCCATATATAAAAATACATCGCAATAAGCTCGTTGCTGAAGATAGTAGATATAAACCCATGTATGGCGAGTTACTTCGTAAAGCACCAATCGCCATTCAAGTAAATCACTTTAATTTTTACAATACTTATTTGGCTTACACGGAAAAAACAAAAGATTTTAATGATGGGGGAATATTGACTTTCGAAGATATGGACGTAGAAATTCAAAATCTTGGCAATACCTATTCTTCACCTTTAAAATTACACTTTGAAACCCAATTTATGGGGGCTGGTAAGTTTGATGCCGATTGGACTTTTAATGTTAAGGATACTACAGAAGCTTTTGTGTTTAAAGGAAGGTTAGTAGATTTTGACATGCGTAAGGTAAATAGCTTTACTAAACCTGTGGCCAATACTGAATTAGAAGGTAATATGAGCGAGTTGTATTTTACCATTGATGGTCATAATTACCAATCTACTACAAATTTAAAGGCACGATACACAGATTTAGGAGTGTATTTAATACAGCCAAATTCAGGAAAAAGAAAAGCTATAATTAATACGATACTAAATTTATTTTTACCCAGTAATTCTCAAAAAAAAGAGGAAGCTTTTAAAACGTCTGCCACCAAATTACAGCGAGATGTAAGCCGTTCTCCGTTTAATTTTGTTTACAAATCCTTAGAAAAAGGGCTGCAAGAAGCCATGTTGTAATTTTTATTAAAAATATTTAAAATAAACTACTGTTTATAAATAATTTAAGTCGACATTTGCCAAATATAAATACTATTTAATTTTAAAGTAATGAGTAAAGGAACAGTAAAATTCTTTAATGACACTAAAGGATTTGGTTTTATTAACGAAGAAGGTGCTAACAAAGAGCACTTTGTACATGTTTCTGGATTAATTGACGAGATTCGCGAAGGTGATGTTGTTGAGTTTGATTTAGAAGAAGGAAGAAAAGGGTTAAACGCAGTAAACGTAAGAGTGGTTTAATACCTTAGTTTATACAATACTTTTTTTGGAAGCCTATTGAAGAAATTCAATAGGCTTTTTTATTTTATCTAAAAAAATTATTATTCTAGATTTATATGCCGTACCTTATGGGCCTAACATAATTTATGGCAAAATCACAACAAACCTATTCCAAAAGGGAAAAGGAAAAAAAGCGTTTAAAGAAACGAGAAGAAAAATTAAAGCGTAAAGAAGAGCGTAAAGCTGAAGCTAAAGAAGGCGGCGGAGGCATTCCGTTTGCTTATGTAGATGCAAATGGAAATCTTACAGATACGCCACCAGACCCAACAGAAAGAGAAGAGATAGATGCTTCTACTATAGAAATTGGGATTCCTAAAAAGGAAGATATAGAGGAGGAAGAGGTAGACCCTGTACATAAGGGTAGAGTTGCTTTTTTTGATACTTCTAAAGGCTTTGGTTTTATCAATGATTTGGAAGACCAAGAAAAATACTTCTGCCACGTAAGTGGTTTAATAGATGAAATTGCAGAAGGGGATAAGGTAACTTTTGAATTGGAGAAAGGACAAAAAGGCTGGAATGCCGTAAAGGTAACGCTAGAAAAATAGCCTTACGTTTGGCTAAGAAAATAAAGAGACCCAAGTAGGGTCTCTTTTTGTTTAAAACTTATTCTAATATTGCAATTGCTTTTAAAATACCACTGTCTACTTGCTGTTGTACGTCATCATCAGTTAGCAGAGGTACTAAGAATTCTTCTTGTATAGGGGCTATGCCAACTCCTTCAAAAACAATACCTTTACTATCGGTATACACCTCATTAGACAAGCCTATAGTAGCTCCATTGGGTAAACGATGTTCCAAAATATCAGAAAACACGCCATTGGTAGCTTCCCCAACTAAGGTTACGTTGGGCATATCTTTTAAACATAAGGCAAATACTTCTGCAGCGCTTGCAGTAATAGGACTTGTTAGTAATACAATTTCTCCTGTAAATTGTTCATTGCCCTTTGGCCCAAAATTCACTGTTTTTACCGGGGTAAATCCTTCTTTTAGTCTTGCCTTTTTGGTAAAACCAACACGTTGCTCTGTAGTAAATCTAGAAGCAATTTCTACAGAGACTTGGTCTATGCCTCCAGTATTAAAACGGGTGTCTATAATTAGTTTAGACATACCTAGAGATTTAAGATAAGTCAAAGCTGCTGTCATTTCTTTACCAACTGCCGCTATCTCATTATTAATATCAGTGCCAAAACCGTCCATTTCTAAAATATTTAAATATCCAATCTGGTCATTTATCATTCCATAAACCATGTTGGTAGTAGCACTACTTTTAAATTTATTGGATAAATATTTTTGCTGTATTAGTTCTAATTTTAGATGTATTAGCGCTACCAATTCTTCCTCGTTGGCAGCTTTGTTATCTACAGAAAGGTTTGCATTTAATCTTGTAAAAAGCTTTGGTGCACCTGCATTAATTTCTATGCCATTAGCCTCGTCTGTAATTGTTATATGACCATCTTCAAATTGATACACAATGGCAGCCAAAGTGTCGTAAAAATTGGTTTCGGTTACCATATCTTCAAAACCACTAAATTCTTCCCAATTAATACTTCGTAACTCAAAAAACGCATAATGGTCATTAAAAAAGTTCCAGAAGTAATTGTAGTTTACCATTGGGTCATTGTTTGGCTCCATGGACAATACATCGCAAAATTCATCAGTTTCTTCAGCAGTAAATACAATATTCGCTATAGATGAAAAAGAAGGGCGTAATAGAATTGTAGAATCCTTTTGTTCTAAACGGTAACCAAAATCTTCAGGTTTAAAGTTTGGAACGTAGTACGCACAACCACCATTGGTTACATTTATTAAATCAGTTTTTTCGTCTTTTATGTTTAGTATATAACCCTTTTCTGCATTATACCATAGTCCACTGTTAGGGTCCGGAGATGGGACAATTTCTCCGTCATCTAATTCGCAGGAGAAAAAACTTAATGCAAAAAGAACTAAAATAGATTTAAATACTTTCATGATTGATGTTTTATATTTTAAATAAAGACAATCACAAAAGTCTAAGGTTGCATGCTGTTGCCAGTTTATTTTAAGAATAAATCGATGGTACTCAAAAAATAGGGCGGTAGTTCCGCATAGCTGCATATTACGCTACCATTTTGACTCAAACTAAAATATTTAGTAAACGTTTACTAATATTTTATATATTTACGTAATTGATTTAAAAATTTACAATGAAGGCCAACATAAAGGCAGCAGCAATACAATTGTTTAATAAGGAGGGAATGTCAAATGTTTCTATGAAACAGTTGGCAGACAACATGGGTATAAGTGCTGGTAATTTAAAGTACCATTACAATACCAAATCGGATTTGTTAGAAGCGCTATATGAAGATATGTACACGGTGACACTAGACTATATCTTGCCTAAAAACACCTATCTAACCTTGTTTCATTTGGAAGATATGATGGGGAAATTTGATGCGTTGCAACAAGAATATGCCTTCTTTTTTAACGATTTGGTAAACATCATTAAAACCCATCCAACTATTGCCAAGCGTTATGAGGCGGGCAATATAGAGCGATTTAAGGCAGCGCGTAAACTGTTAGATTATTAC
The DNA here is from genome assembly GCF_011882165.1 of Croceivirga sp. JEA036. NCBI lineage: Bacteria > Pseudomonadati > Bacteroidota > Flavobacteriia > Flavobacteriales > Flavobacteriaceae > Croceivirga > Croceivirga sp. JEA036. Next base: position 906,591 of record NZ_JAATON010000001.1, on the reverse strand, counting down.
ATAGAAACAGGAAGAATGAAAAAAACGCATGGTCTCGTAGATTTTGACCAAGTGATATACGCTATTTGGATGTTGAGCACTTTTTGGCAATCACAAAAAATCGCAATTAATAACCCCAACTATAAAGTAAACCAAACAAGTAGTATATCCTTACTATGGCAGCTCATAATTCCACATTTAACGGAAAAGGGGATAGAAGAATACCAGCAAATGCGCCAGTTTGTTACATTACCTAATCACTAACTAAAAAAAATTATTAATGAGAACTATAGATGCTTTATTATCTGAATATGCAGAAAGCCACCAAACCAAATTAAATATTAGTATACATTATATCTGCGTGCCGCTTATCTTTTTTAGCTTAATAGGGCTATTGGCTTGTATTCCGTTACCGGATACCCTAACATCAGTTTTACCTACATTTTTAAAACCTTTTTCTCACGTAGGAGCTCTACTAATCGTTTTTGGATTGCTCTATTATCTACGCTTATCTATAGTTTTGTTTGTTGGGATGTTGTTGTTTTCTATTGGTGTACTTTGGGGCATTTATGCTATTGCTCAACTAAAATTTGCACCGCTTTGGGCGCTAATGCTCGGTATTTTTGTGATAGCTTGGATTGGTCAATTTATTGGGCACAATCATGAAGGTAAAAAGCCGTCTTTTTTAAAAGATTTACAATTTCTAATGATTGGTCCGGCATGGACCATGAGCCATTTGTTTAATGCTTTGGGAATACGATTTTAAGCGCTACAAACGCTACGTTTTAACAACTGGTATTCTCCGTTTTGTTTAAATTCTTTTAGTGTTGAACCAGAATAGCGTTTAAAGGTTTTAGAAAGATGGCTCACATCTGTAAAACCCAGCTCGTCTGCTATTTCCGTATAGGTATAATCACTATTTAGAAGCCTAATTTCTACTAATTTAAGTTTGGCCTTTATAATGTATTCCCGTAAGGATAGATTCATTTGCTTCTTAAAAAATTCGCTGACATAAGTCGAAGACATATTAAAAACTGCTGCTAAATTTTCAACTTTTAAAAGAGCAGGTTTATCCAAATGTTCATTAATGTAGTTTAGCATCTTTCCTACACGTTCATCTCCATGAGTATTAGAGGTACTCTCTAAAAAGATACTTTTCTTAATATTACGCATCAATAATTCCAAAATACTGGTCATTAAGCTTGTAATAAGGTTATGGGAATCCTCAGAATAATTACGAGACTCTTGTAGAATCATATCAACAAGATTCGTAATATACTTTCGGTCTACGTCAGAGGTGATAATATCTCCCGGTATTTGGTTGTAATTAGAAAGAATGTATGCAGCTTCTTTAAACCAAGCATTGCGGTCAATGGTTATTTTACTAGTGGTTTTAAAAAATGCGTCGGAAAACTTAAGAAAGATAAACGTAGTGGGTTCTACTATGGTAAAAGAATGGCATTTTAACGGAGGTAGTAGAAAAATATCGCCCTTGGTATACTTGTATTCATTGTAGTTAATACACTGAGACCCGTTTCCATCTTTAATCAAGACCAACTCAAAAAAATTGTTTTTAATGGGCCGTTGTTCCCACATATCTAGCTGTGCTTCTTGTATATCTAAAGGTTTTATTGCCTGTAAAACTTCCATATAACACTATTTTAGCCTCAAAAATAGTTTAAAATAACCTTAAACTATTGTTAATACTATGCTACAACCTTTAAATGTACTAAAGAAACCTCTTTTTGTACAAATGAAGATGGTGTTTACCTGTGTAATTTTGTTGCATCATTAATTAATATTCAATTTTTATGGAAATTACATATATAGGAAAAGAAGACATTTTACAAGCATTCAATTTTCGTCATGCCACCAAAGAGTTTGATGCCACTAAGAAAATATCAGATACAGATTTTGAATTTATTCTAGAAACTGCGCATTTATCGCCCAGTTCTTTTGGTTTTGAACCTTGGCATTTTGTAGTTGTACAAGACAAAGATTTACGCGAATCTTTAAAACCCTTTGCATGGGGTGCTCCTTTAAAATTAGACACGGCAAGTCATTTTATACTTGGGTTGGCCATGAAAGCCCCAATGGTAAAACACGATGCGCAATATATAGATGATATGATGCGTAAAGTGAAGCAATTTCCAGAAGAGGTGGTAGAAATGTATTCCAAGTTCTACAGAGAATTCCAAGAGCGCGATTTTAATCTGGATACCGATAAAAAAATATTCGATTGGTCTACCAAACAAACCTATATCGCATTGGCTAATATGATGACATCTGCTGCTTTAGTAGGTATAGATAGTTGCCCAATAGAAGGGTTTCGTCAAACGGAAATAGAACCCCTACTAAAAGACAAGTTTGGTATTGATACAGATAAATATGGCTTAGCCTTTATGACCGCCTTTGGTTATAGAAAAGCAGACCCTGAACATCCTAAAGTACGCAGGGAAAAATCAGACATAATTACATGGAAATAGAAGTTATAAAAATGAAAAAGTTAATTATAGGTGTTTTTTCATTAGCAGTAACAATAACAGCTTCTGCGCAAACACCCACTACAGACAACGCAAAAAGTAAAAACGAAGTAGTAACCCAAGACCAAATAGATTGGGGATGGTTAAATCCTGTCAGAGGCGATAAAAGTCCGGCTGCAGGGCAATTATGGGGAGACCGTACCAAGAATGAACCTTCTGGTTTTTTGGTAAAATTTAATAAAGGTTTTTCCTCACCACCCCATATTCATAACATTACGTATCGTGCAGTGGTAATTAAGGGATTATTGCATAATGATGACCCAAAAGCTGAAGAAATGTGGTTGCCCGCAGGTAGTTATTGGCAGCAGCCTGCTGGTGAAGGACACGTAACCGCTGCAGATGGAGAGGAAAATATGGCTTTTTTAGATATACAAGAAGGGCCGTATTTGGTACAACCTACAGATGAGGCTTTTGATAATGGGGAACGCCCCATTAACATAGATGAATCCAACTTAGTTTGGTTACATGCCAAGGATTTGGAGTGGGTTTCAGAAAAGAGTAATGTAGAAACCGCTTTTTTATGGGGAAGTCATAATGCTAATCAGTTACGAGCAACACTATTAAAATTACCAGCTGGCTTTAAAGGACGTATTAAAAATTTAAGTCCAAACTTTAGAGCTGTGGTTATTTCAGGTAAAATAACCCATCAGTTTTCTAAAAAGGATGCTAAAAATGAATTGGAAGCAGGTTCTTATTTTGGGGTAGAAGAAAACGCATCTCCTTACATAAGCACCGATATTGAAACGATAATTTACGTCCGTTCTAACGGCGATTTTGAAGTGAAATAAATAACATGGATTTCAATAACAAAGAAAAGGGGAGGCTCACTAAGGGCTTTCCTTTTTTTATTTTAACTTTTAAGCATTGGCAAGAACAATTCTAGAAAATATCGTTATTCAACAATATAAAGAGCAAACATTTTTCTCGTTTTGTGAGTATACCAATATTCGTTTTTTTGAGATACTATATTTTGAAAAGGGGAGTGGTAGCATCAAAATTAACGGTAAAACGGTATCTCATGATTCCAATAGTTTCTTTGTTTTTGTTCCTGATGATATCTACATTGTTGAACCCGAAACGGCTACAAGTACAATAGCCATTAAATTTTTGAAAAGTTTCTTTAGAGATACCAATATTCAAAATCAAGAACTGCCCGTAAATGATTGGTTTCGTAAAATTGAAGAAATTCTAAATAGCGAAAGTCATCAACTACGCGAAATGCAGTTTGAAACAGCATCCGATAGGGCGCATTTGGTATCGTTAGTAAATATGGTAGCTACCGAATATCTAAATACCCAAACTCACGATATTTTTATCTTACAAAATTCCTTATCGGTTATTCTTCATTTAATTGCTCATAATATTCAGTTTACAAATACTTCTGAAGTCAAAGAGGTAAAAAACTCTAAAATTCAGCAAATAATAAATTACATTCATTCCAATATCTATAATCCAGAATTATTGACTACCAAAAGGTTGGCAGAGGAATTTCATATGGCAGATAATTACATCAGCGAGTACTTTAAAAAGCATACCGATATATCGCTTAAAAAGTATATCATCAACTACAAATTAAAGTTAGTAGAAACCCGCTTAAAGTACACCGATGCGCAAGATTCGGAAATTGCCTTAGACCTTGGTTTTACAGATTCTAGCCATCTAAACAAGACTTTTAAAGCCTACAAGGGTATTAGTTTAAGTGCTTTTAAAGCCAATTTAGCCTAGTTTTTTACCAAAAACCTTATTTTTTACCAACACTGCATTGTTTTCTACCAAAAAATAGTTGGATGCTCAAAATATCTTTGTGTTGTAAACAAAAAATCACATTAAAGATATATAGATTATGAAAGCAATGTTATTGAACAGTTACGGTGAAAATGCATCTTTTGTAGTAACTGAAAATTGAAAAACCAGCAGTAAAATCAAATCAAGTATTGGTAAAAATAGAGGCATCTAGTGTAATGTTAAATGCCCCAGAAATGGGACATTCTTTATCCACTATTGTCCTAATCTAGATTTTTCCGTTGCTGCGCCTGTTCTAGAATTGGACCGTTTTACTTTGTTATTGCCAAAAGGATAGGTATATCCAATAGTCAAGATTCGTGAAAAACCAGATTCTGGACTATATAACACATTAAATCTGTCTCCAAAAGCCTCTCTGGTTAAACTACCTACCTGAGAACGAATATCCATACTTTCAAAAATATCGGTTATCGTAAATTGCAAACTACTTCCATTTTTAAACTCTTTTTTTAATCCTCCGTTTAAAGTTCCAAATCCCCTGACTTTAGTACTTCCGTTGAAATGTAGTGAAGTGTACCAACCTGATAATTCTATAGATAGATTTGAAGGCAAACGCAAGGTTTGGCTACCATTAAAATTATAGTGCAAATAGTTATGAGTTTTAGATTCATCGGTATGTAATAGCTTAAATGTTCTATAACCTGCTGTGGCATTAAGGTTTACATTCCACCAATTTGCGAGCCTTATAGGTATGTTACTCTGTACGTCTAAATATCTTTGATAGTCCAAATTTACCGGAGCAATTACCGCTACATTACTTTGGGCGTTTCTTGTAACTTGATAACGAGCAATTGGGTTTTTCTCATTTGATGCCATAATAGATACGCTAAAAGAGTGAATATTATAGGTTATACTTATGTTATTGGATATGGCGGGTAATAATTGTGGATTTCCACTAAATACAGAAGTGGGGCTGTTATACACTAAAAAAGAAGCTAAGTCTGAATAATTTGGTCTAGTTATACGTTTATTGTATACAACATTCAATGCCGTAGTATCAGAAAAAGAATGGGTTAGAAATACCGTTGGAAAAATTTTCCCAAAACTTCGATTCAGGTCAGAGTTATTAAAGTTTTGATTCCAATATTCATATCGTAAACCCATTTGTGCTTTTGTTCTTTCTCCGAGACCAACATCAAGTATGGAATAAATAGCACCAATATGTTCTATGTTTTCAATGGTACTGATAAAGCGGTCATCAGGCTCAAATTCATCATTCTGTAAAATTTCTATACGGGCATCGTTTTCGGTTTTGGACAGGGAACCTTTTACTCCACCTTCAAAAACCAAATCTTCTTTAAACTTGTGCTTATAATCTAGTTTAAGTACGCCAACCTTTATATCAGTTTCATTAAAACCTCTGTTTCCTCTGTTATAAATTTCATTTTCAGGCTGAAATGAATTACCATTTTCATCAAAATAAGAACTTTTAACTTGGTTTGGTGTTCTGGTATTGTACTCAATAAAATCTGCCGAAACTGAAAAAGTATTATCATCTTTTTGTGTTTCATAAAAGGTGGACATATTTAGATTAGTTAGCTTACCATTTCCGTTTAAGATAATCTGTGCATCTAAAAAAGGATTGTTCGTAAACTCGTACATGCCTCTATTTTTAGTTCGCACCAAGGGTTTAGATGTGTTGTACAATACATTGACACCCCAAGTTGAAGTTTTGGTAATCTGTCTTTCGTATCCTAAGTTAAAATTATGATTTCTATTAATTTGTTTAGTATGACTTGCGAAATCAACCGACGTAAATCCACCTAAAACGGGTATTTCAGTGGTGCCTTTTGCATTGAATCCATCATACGTATCATCATACGAAAAGGTATAGCTACCATATAGATTCGCTAGTTCACCACCACTGTTTATAGATAGGCTAGTGGTCTGTTTTGGTCCCTCACCATGTCCGGCGCTTACATTTAAATTTCCCTGTAAGCCTAAAGTTTCATTCTTGAAAGTAACTATATTGATTATACCAGCATTACCGTCTACATCATACCGAGCCGAAGGATTGGTAAGCAGTTCTATCTTTTCTATAGTATCTGCACTCATACCATTTAGCATAGCAATCAAATCTGAAGTAGGCATTCTTTGTGGTTTACCATTAATTAGCACCAAGGTTCCGCTTTTTCCGTTCAAAGAAAACGTATTGTTATACTGGTCTAAGATTACCCCTGGGGAGCGCTCTAATAGCCTTAATACGGTAGTGCCCTTACTCATAACACTGGCTTGAACATTTAGTACACTGCCTTCTTGTGTGCGCTGTATTAATCTACGTTGTCCTTGAACCAACACACCCTCTAACTCCGTTACCTCTTCATACAGATTGATGTTTGAAAAATCATGCGTATAAGGAAGTAAAGTAACCTCTAGTAAGCCAGATTGCCATGTTTGGAAAGATAGTAGACTTATCTTTAATTTATAACTACCCAAACTAGTAACAGCTATATCAAAATATCCATCGTCAGCACTAATTCCTCCAGAAATTAAGGTATTGGTTTTTGCATCATGCAGTGTTACATTGGCAAATGCAACTGGATTGTTCAATTCATCCAATATTCTTCCTGTTATCTGTGCCGAAATACTGAATGAAAAAATAAGGACGATTAACGTGGTGACAAATCTTAAATTCATTGCTTTTAATTTTAAGACAAGTACCGCTAACTATGCACAGAGTAAAAAAGTGATTGATGAACGAGGGGATATTCATTACAAGAGGAGCATATATCCAATTTCTGACTTCAATAGATATCTATAGGACATCAATTACCTTTTGTCAATTATTAGTTACCTGATAGCAAGTTCTAGCGTAATCTTTTGATATAAAGCAGGTGCCATTGTATCTTGTTGTAAAAGACTTTAAAAAACTATGCCTGGTAGTTATGAAAATACAGTAGTATCATTTTTGATACGCTATAAGGTGCATCATGTGCTTTTTTGGGCATGTTATCATTTTGTCTGGTGGACGGTATATACCAATAGTATTAGTGCAGTTATAGACTCATTTGAACATACTCATACCATTTTAAAGTATTTGGGATATGTTGTAGTACAAGCGGTTGGAGTATATTTTTGTCTGTATGTTCTCATTCCAAAATACTTGATTAAAGGCAAGTACCTCTCTTTTTTTATTTCAGTTGCTATGGTGATTTTAGGTATGGCTGCCCTAATAACAGCAAATTATTTTTTTGCGGCTAGCTTCTCTGAACAATCGGTTTATGTACTATTCAAAATAAGCCCAGCAACACCCGCTACTATTTTTTTACATAATGCTCTATCATCTTGTATTTCGGCTACTACTTTAGGTATGAGCATTAAGTTGGCTAAGAATTGGCTAGATGCTCAAAAACGACAGCAACTATTGGAAAAGGAGAAGCTAGAGACCGAACTGAAATTTCTAAAGTCACAGTTCAACCCGCATTTCCTTTTCAATACCATCAATAGTATTTTTGTGTTGATCAACAAGAATCCTGAAATGGCATCTGAATCGTTGGTGAAATTTTCAAGTCTGATGCGTTATCAATTATATGAATGCAATAGCAATCAAATACCACTACGAAACGAACTTGCATACATTGAAAGTTTTATTGAACTGGAAAGTTTAAGACAGAATGATAATTTTGATCTTGAAATTAAGATTCCTAAAATAACAGCTGAAACTCCTACCGTTGCGCCATTTATATTAATTCCGTTTATAGAAAATGCGTTTAAACATATTTCAGAAGATAAAGAATTGCGAAAATGGCTTAACCTTTCTATCGTCATAGAAAACAATCAAATTAATTTTGAACTGAGTAATAGTGCTAATTACGAGGTTCGCCATCATTTGCCGGAAGGAATAAATTATGGTGGATTGGGACTCAAAAATGTAAAGCGTAGGTTAGATTTAATTTATCCAAATGCGCATGTGCTTCTTATTAAAAAAGGTAAAGATGTACACACCGTAAAGCTAGAACTAACACTTGCCCATATTGCTCGGGCACCCTTAAAAAAGGTTTCGGTATGATGCGATGTATTGTTATCGATGATGAGCCGCTGGCTAGGGAATGTATAACCAACTACATAGATCAGATAGATATGCTAACCTGTGTAGGCACAGGCACATCAGCTTTAGATATACCGCGTATTTTAGAAAAATCTGATGTAGACCTGCTTTTTCTAGATGTACAAATGCCCCTTATGAACGGTCTAGAATATTTAAAATCTAATCCTAATGCGCCTATGACCATTTTAACTACCGCATTTCCAAATTACGCCATTGATGGGTTTAATCTTAGTGTACTAGACTATTTGTTAAAGCCTATTTCCTTTAATCGTTTCTTTACCGCAATTACAAAAGCCCGTCACCAATATCAACTCATAAATAATGGAATAGCCCTGCTGAAAGAAGAAGAAAGTGGTTGTTTTTTTATAAAGTGCGATGGCAAATATGAGAAAATTAACCACCATGATATTCTTTTTGTACAAGCCATGCAGAACTATGTGATTATACAAACTGTTAAACGTAAATACGTTACATTATTATTCTTGAAAAATGTACAAGAGAAGTTAAGTCAAGATGCTTTTATCCGTGTTCACAAATCATATATAGTAGCTATTGATAAAATTGAAGGTGTCGCCCAACACGAACTACAAATAGGAGTACATAAAATTCCATTAAGCAGAAATTATCGTAAAGAGGTCGTTCCTAAAATAATTGGTGATAATCTTTGGGATAAAAAAGATAGCTAACCGCTTCCCTTCTTTCTTTTAATTTTTCCGGGCTATTCCCTAATCTAAATATTCAAATGTGAGTATGCATTGGTAAGGTATTTAAACCTTATTTTTTACTAAAACTACCCTTTTTACTACCAAAGGTCAACAGCAGTTGGCACGTAATTTTGTTATATATAAAAATACAATAGCAGTAGCTTTTCTTAAACATATAATTATGAAGACATTAGAACATACAAATGCACTTGCTGAAGCTCGTGCTTTAGAAGTACCAACAAGAGAATTATCATTAAGACGCGATCCATCGGTTGCAAAATTTTGGAATGATAACCGAAAACTATTAGAAGCCGCTTGGGTTGAATGGGAACAAAAAAACAAAGACAATTTGTTGTTACCAGACGAATCTTTGCTTGACCCCAAATTACGTAAAGCCATAAACGATGCTTGGGAAAACCCAGAAAAAGAAAACGCTGTAGCCGATTTATGGGAAGAAATTATACCAGGTGTTTATGAAACCCAGTTTTTCGATTTAGAACGTTTAGCAGATTTTAGAACGTATTTAGAGGATGCAGTTAAGTCCGGAATACCAAAACGTGCACCTTACGGTATACAGTTAAATCGTTATGGAATGATGCTAGATTCAAGATCTGTAGGTCATTTGGCTGCACCAAGCTTTCAAGCATTTTATAATGCTATAATGGACCGTTATATGCGTCCGATTTCTCGACTTTTATTAGGAACTTACGGTTATGATAATCAGACTTTCGGGTTTTCAATACATTACAATCCAGATAAAGACAAAGATTTACACGGGCATACCGATGCTTCATCAGCAACCTTAAATATCAATACCAATTTACCTGATGAAGAATTTACGGGTTCCATAGTTGATTTCTATGATAAAGCTTCTGGTAAAACGGGACAAACCAAGTTTGAACCGGGTAAAGCTATAATTCTTAGAGGTAATGTACCCCACGCAACGCATCCAATTGAAAGTTGGCAACGCAGTAATTTAGTGGTTTGGTTGTATGGTGACAATATGCAAATTCCTAGAGGAAGCACAAGCAGTTACGGAAATATCAGTAATAGCAATAGTATAAAAGATGTTGCATTAGATAATGTAACAGCTCGCCAACGTTGGAGTTTACCAGACGGACTAAAAGATATGACTGCTCCGTTTTAGGCGATGTCAAAAAATGAATAATAATTGAAAAAGGTCAGTTTGATTATGGTCTGTAATATAATTAGTACTACTAATTTTTTGAACTGACTTTTTAAAATCCAAATAAAAAAAACATGAAAAAACATATACTCATAACAGGAAGTACCGATGGTATGGGCAAACTAACAGCATTACAATTGGCCAAAGACGGACATACCGTTTATATTCATGGTAGAAATGCTAAAAAAGTGGAAGATACCGTAAAGGCTATAGCTGAAGTAGGTAGTTTAGATAGAGTAGAGGGCTTTGTGGCTGATTTGTCTAAACTAAACGAAGTTGAAGCTATGGCGAAAAGCATTGCTTCTCAGGTTTCAAAATTAGATGTACTTATTAACAACGCTGGCGTTTTTAAAAGTCAAGAAGAACAAGCAGAGAATGGGGTTGATTTGCGTTTGGTCGTGAATTACTTAGCCCCTGTTTTACTGACCGAACAGCTTTTACCGCTTTTACAAAAATCAGATGCGCCAAGAATAGTCAATCTAAGTTCTGCGGCGCAAGCATCAATGTCTTTAGAGGCTTTACGAGGAGAAGCGTCTCTAGGCACCAACGATGCTTATGCTCAGAGTAAATTGGCGCTGACCATGTGGTCGTTCAATTTTGCAAAAAAACATCCAGATATAGTAACCTTGGCGGTTAATCCAGGTTCTTTGTTGAATACCAAAATGGCAAAAGAAGCCTACGGTCAATATTGGTCGCCAGCATCTAAAGGCGTAGATATTTTATATTCTTTGGCTATAGATAGCATTCACGCAGATAAATCGGGTCAGTATTTTGACAATGACCGTGGTGGCTACAACGAGGCCCATGTAGATGCTTACGATGAAGATAAAATCGCATTACTTATGCAAGCAACGCATCAATTGGTTTAAAATATAAATACAAAATATAAAAAGGGTTTCTAGAGCGTAGCTAGAAACCCTTTTTAATAAATTATTAATTAAATGGCTATTACCAAGCGCCTATAAAATGGCTTCCTTCTACGTTAACCAATTCTGCACCTTTTGTAACGGCACCAGTTTCTGTATCTACAACGTAGATGTTTCCGTTTTGCCCTACTGGGGCTTGAGTTAGGTAAATTTCATTACCGTCTACTGCATAGCCTTGATATTGGAATAAGTAGAAATCTGGGTCGTAAGGAATATCAGTAAGTGTAGTTGCTGTTTTGGTATTCAAATCAACTAAAGCAAAGAAACCTTGCGCACCCGCAACACCTTCTGCAGAACCGTTATGCCTATAAGCTAATACAGCCTTACCGTTTGCAGCGGGTCTCCATGCCAAGACATATGCACCTTTTACACCTAATGCGTCATCTAAGTTAAACACATAAGAATCGTCATACTGGTTGTCTGCACCAATTTTTAAAATATAAGAACCATTAGGGTCACTCTGGTTGGCTTGGTATACATCACCATTATATTCAAAAGAATTGATACTACGGTAGCCATTGGTATTTCCATTACTAATTCCTGATGTAATAATTGTAGGATTTGTTAACGATGGATAGTCTAGAACAATGGTTTTAGAACCTAATATTTCATAATCGCTCTCTCTTTCTCCAGTTGCAGGGTCCAATTTTCTAACCCGTGCTCCAATGTATAATTTGTCACCAGCTGCATTTAACGTTGGCATATCTATCCTATCAATATAATAGCCATTTGCAGCATCTTCGGCATTTAAAGTAAACGTAGATTCTTCAAAATTAATAATAGCAGAATTTTCCAAATCTAAAGTTACTACCCCCATAGTAGAAACCGTATTTATATACGTGTCATCTGTCTTGTCATCCGGGGTATCATTATCATCATACCTATTTTCCGTAGATACATAAACAGCGGCACCCGTTTTATCGCCATCAAATAATTTAATCCATCTAGGAGCGGAGCCTACATATGGAGCAATACTAATTTCGGAACCTGTTTGTTCAAAATCTTGACCGCCATTTACCAAGTACTTGGTATAGTTGCCGCCCGTATCACCAGCGTAGCTAATGTTAAAAATAGTACTTCCATCTTCAGAAGCTTGTAATCTGGCCGTTCTATTAGAGGGTACAATAAAACCATTATCAAAAGGCGCAACAGAAACAGTTGGGTCTTTAGCATCTTCACTATCTAAAGCATAAATTAGCGTACCACCGTTACCATCTCCAGGATTTTCTCCCATACGAGCAGCCGCAATTGTAATCCATCTTGATTCTTCTTGTACTGGGTCTGGGTCTGGTGTGGTTCCTGGACCATCATCCTCATTGCTACAAGCGGTAAAAAGACCGACAGTAAGTATGGCTAAAACAACTGTTTTAAAATTTAAATTAGTACGTTTCATATTGTATAGTGTATTTGTAAGTATTAAAAATTATTTAGGTTATAGGTTAATTTTAGATAGAAAGCCCTTCCTGGTTTTTGAACAGATAGATTATCGTAAACCGGCTTATCAAATATGTTTTTGGCATCAAAACTTATAATGATGTTCTTTTTAGTAAACATATAACTAAACCCTAAGTCTTGGACCAGTTGTTCAGGAACCCTAAAGAAATCGTCTCCCGTAGTGTTAGAACCTTGAGGAACTAAATAGGAAAAATCGTCTGTGTAGTATAGGTTATAAAAAAGGTTTAGTTGTGCGTTTTTCTGGATTACATTATTAAAACGATACCTGGCGCTACCGTTCATGGTTAAGAAGGGTGTGTTTGGCACATCTATCTCAGTGCCTCTATTCTCTATTTTTAAATCGAATTTGGACACGTTAAAATTTAATGTCAGATTGTTATTGTAGGTATAGCTTAATTGTGCATCAACACCCTTAGAGGTACCACTACCTTGATTTACGTAAACAATTAATTCATCATTCACGTTTAAAGAAGTTTCTATTGGTAAGCCAATGCGGTCTTTAATGTTTCTGGTAAAAAAATTGGTGTATACAGAAAACTGATGCTTTTTGATATTGAAAGAACCAAAGCGGAATCCTATGTTTAAATTATCGCTACGCTCGGGATTAATACTAGAATTGGCGACAACGTTATCCCCATCATTGCCAAATATTTCGGTCTCATTGGGTAAACGCACGGCTTTTTCCGCAGAGGTAAGCAAGGTTACCTCTGGTAAAATAGTGTAAGACGCGGCAAATCCATAACCTTCATTAGTAGTATTATTGGTTACAACTTCTTCAACTATTGTAGAATTACCCTCTTCATCTTCTGTTATTGCTGGGTCTTTGCTAATATTTTTTTGCTGATAATACTTACCAAATAAGCTCGCTTTAAATCGATTCTCAAACGCAGATACATCATAGGTTAATGAAAATATATTCTTGCGCAAGTCTCTTGTACCCACAAATATATTTTCTAACAAGGTGTTTAGGGCATCACTATCTTCCCTATCAATACTGCTAAATACATGATTGAACAGAATCTTATGGTTTTCATTAAAAGCATAAGAAATTCCACTTCTTACCGAAGCAACGTTTCTTTTAATTTTTGCTAGGGTAGGACCACCTTCTTGCTGTGAGCCCCAAGTGTATTCATACTCATCTCCTCTAAAGTCAATGGCCCGCTGCCCATTCCATGCATAGGCGGCAGCAAGCGTATCTACCACCTGTCTGTTGCGTTTACCGTAAAGTCCTATGATATTCAAATCCAAACCTTTGGTAAACAAATCTTTCTTTTTGTAGGTAAGATTACCCAACAAGGCATCGGACTCTAAATAACGGTCTTTGTAAGGGGTTATGGTCATAAAAGCGCCATGTTGCACCTCCTTATAATTATCTGAAGCAGTGATACCCAAAAAGAATTGGTCTGCCCAAGAAACATCTGTAAAACCAAATTGGGCAATACCGCCCACAGAACGGTAGGCATCATTAAAGCGTTTTGCGGTAATTGGTGTTTGTACCCCGCCAAGACCTGTTACTACAACGCTACGACCAGAAACTTCATAATCATTATCAGAATAGTTTTGAAATAAGGATGCTTTAACCGTAAAACCAGAAGAGTCCATCCTATAAACGGTATTCGCGTTGGTCTGTAGGGTGTTGAACGATCCATAAGAAGCAGATACGTTTAACGTGTTTCTTGCTTGGCTGTGGAGTTCAATATTAATGGCTCCGCCAAGGGCGTCACTTGCCAAATGGCCTGGCACAACTCCCTTATACACCTGTATTTCTTTAATCAAAGAAGGCGGTATGCTATTAAGGTTAAAAGAATTACCATAAATAGATATTGGTATACCATCTATAAAAATACGCACAGCACTCCCAGACAATCCATTTAAGCTGTATTCTGCATTAGCGCCTAAACCACCATTTTGTCTAATTTTTACACCAACGGTGGTGTTCAATAGTTCATTGGTCTGTATGTTACGTATACTCGCTTCTTCCGTCTGTACCGCAGTAACAGCAAAGCCTTCAGTTTCTAAAGCAGTTTTCTTAGATTTTCCATTTACCGTAACGTTATCCAAAGTATTGGTTCGTTCTACTAAGGCAAAGTCTACCATTAAATTATTCTCTTCTGCAAGAAAGGTTACATTTTGTTTTTTGTTATAATAACCTATGTAAGAAGCTTGTAATACAAAGGTGTCTTCTGTAATGTTTTCAAGTAGGTATTTCCCGTTAATATCTGTTTGTGTTCCTTTTTGGGTACCCACTATAACCACTGTGGCTCCAAAAAGTGGTTCGCTGTTGGCAGCACTTATTTTACCAGAAATAGTACGGTTTATTTGGGCTTGCATAAAAATGCAATTGAAAAGGGCTAGTAGGATTAAATAATAAAAACGCACGTTATTTTTATTTAGAACGATTTAAAATAATTAGGTTTGCAAAAGTAAAAGGCAACTAAAAGCAAACGATAACGCAAACGGAAGAATATATGCCGAGAAAGGAAGTTTTAGAGTGAGTATTTCTAAAAAGACCGTATTTAAAGGGTCTAAAGCAATAGGCTTTAAACCAAATGGTATTGAGGAAGTGGCTGTGGACTGGGGCTATCTACCTAAAACAGGATTGCAGCGCGAATTTAGGTTGAATGGTTTTACCCTTGTAGAGGTAGATTATTCAAGCAAAGAGGCTTTAAATGCAGTCTTAGAACAAGAAAGTCCCTATTATAAAATAATTTTACAATTAGAAGGACTAAATACCATTCAGTATAAAAATAATTCTATAACCCTTGCACAAGGCTATTACAACTTAACCTATTTTCCTAAAGGCAATTATTTACTCAAACAAGAGGGACCTAAAGTATCTCACTATGTTATTACTTTAAGTACAACTTTCTTGGAGAAAATTTTAATTACTCAAGATGGTCTGCCGTTAAATTTACTCGCATTACAATCTACAAATCAATTAAATTGTTTCTGGAAAGAAAATAAGCCTTTTACCACCACCATTTGCACCCTACTTAATCAAATGAAAACCATACCATTAGAGGGTAGTTTAAAAAAGTCATTTTTAGAGGCTAAGGTGATAGAGTTACTATTGCATTTATTACAAAATAATCCCTGTAAACAAGTTGCCCAAACCACTTTAGCTAAACCTCCACAATTGGTATCTCCTATAATGCATAAAGTGGAGCAATATCTTTTGTACAATCTACATAGAACCATTACTATAGCTGAGTTGGCTGTTTTTGCGGGAATTAATACATCAAAATTGAAGAGTGAATTTAAAATTGCTTTTGGCCAAACTATTTTTAAGCATTTAACGCGCTTACGAATGGAAAAAGCAAAGTATCTTTTGAAAAACAAAGAGACAAGTATAGCGCTTATTTCTAATCAAGTAGGATACAAAAATCCACAACATTTTACAGCAGCTTTTAAACGATATTATGGTTATTTACCCAGTGATATTCACTAACATGTATTTGCGTTAATCATGGGTTGAATACGGGTAGTTGGCAGATTTAGAATAGCTAATTTTATACAAATAAAAGTTTGCTTTATGGAAATTGCTAAAAGTATAAATCCTGCTACAGGTAAAATTGTAAAAGAATACCCTAGAATTACTACTGAAGAGGCGGTTACTAAAATCGATAAAACACACCAAGCCTATCTGCAATGGCGAACTAAATCTTTTGATGAACGTGCAAAATATCTACACAGGTTAGCAGATGTTTTGGAACGGAACAAACAAGTGTATGCTGAGTTGGCAACTAATGAAATGGGTAAATTACTAAAACAATCTGTAGCTGAATTAGAAAAATGTGCTTGGGTATGTAGATATTATGCAGACAACGGCGCAGAGTTACTCCAAGACAAATATATTAAAACAGAAGCTAGTAAGAGCTATGTTACCTTTCAGCCTTTAGGTGTGGTCTTAGCTGTTATGCCGTGGAATTTTCCATTTTATCAAGTTGTCCGTTTTATTGCTCCGGCATTAATGGCTGGCAATGGTGGCGTACTTAAACATGCATCTAACGTTCAAGGTTGTGCCTTTGCATTAGAAGCTGCAGTGGCTAAAGCTGGATTTCCAGAGGGATTATTTCAGAACTTAAATGTGAATTCAGATGCAATAGAAAACATCATTGCAAATGATAAGATTGTAGCAGTAACCTTAACCGGGAGTGACCCTGCGGGGCGTTCCGTAGCTTCTATTGCTGGTAAACATCTTAAAAAATCAGTATTAGAATTAGGGGGGAGTGACGCATATATTATTTTGGAAGATGTAGATATAGATAAAGCTGTAGATACGGCTACTTATGGTAGATTACAAAATAACGGACAAACATGTATTGCGGCAAAACGTTTTATTGTTGTGGAAGCTATTTATGATGAGTTCTTAGAGAAATTTACTAGTAGTATGAAAGCAGCAAAAATGGCAGAGCCAAAGGATTTATCCGCTTTTTACGGACCAATGGCCCGCACTGATTTAAGAGATGAGTTGCACGAGCAGGTTATGAAAACGGTAGAACAAGGTGGTGTATTACATTTAGGAGGAAAAATACCCGATAGGGAAGGTGCATATTACCCTGCAAGTATTCTTACCAATTTAAAGCCAGGTATGGTGGGTTTTGATGAAGAATTATTTGGCCCGGTAGCCGCTGTAATAAAAGCTAAAGATGAACAAGAAGCTGTGGCTCTAGCCAATGCTTCAGCATTTGGTCTGGGAGCCGGCGTTTTAACGGGGGATAAGAAGCGTGGAGAAAAACTAGCGCTTCAACTAGAAGCGGGTAATGCTTTTGTGAACAAGTTGGTAGCTTCTGACCCTAGACTACCCTTTGGAGGTGTAAAAAACAGTGGATACGGAAGAGAATTGTCTAGTTATGGCATACGAGAATTTACCAATACAAAAACCATTTGGGTAGATTAATTACAGCTTAGTTTAAACAAAAAAAACACCGCATTGCGGTGTTTTTTTGTTTTTAGAAAATGCAATTTAGCTTTTGTAAATTTCTTTATAGCCATCTAGTTTTTCTTCTAATTCAGACATATTTTCAACATATGTATATTCTGTATTAAATACACGTTCTGGTTTTTCACCAACAATGTAATACTTAACATTTAAGTCTGGAGCTTTCAATGTTACCTGGTCAGAAATACGCATTTTTTTATCACCTAAATTTTGTTCGCCTTTTTCTAATGTAGATACTACAATTAAATTGTTGTCACTAGCGTAAATCTTATCAATATCAAGTTCGTGTTCTACGCCATCAATTTCTGCCTCTACGCGTACGGTACGCTCTTTCTTGTCTCCAAAGTCTTCTGGCATATCCACATCAATATAAGGTACTTCTACCTCTTCTTCTTCCATTACAACAACCACTTTAGGGATTTCTACCATTTTAGTAGTTGTACCCACATTTACGTCTGCCCAATCCACATCGTAAGAAGGTAATTGTCCAGCTGCAGTTTCAATATCAACATCCACTTCTGGTAATTCTGCTTCTTTTTTTTGGTCCACTTTACAGCTTGATAATAAAATAGGAGTTGCTACTGCTATACTAACTAGTAATTTTTTCATGAGATACTGTTTTTAATTATTATTAAAGTCGTAGCAAAAGTAGGTGGCTGCTGTGCCAATGCCTTGCTGAAATCCTAAAATCCTTGACGCGATGGATTGATTTTAAGATACATCTCTCAATTGTTGTTTTGTTATAATTCTAGGGGACTCCAAACCTATATTGTAATAAGTTAAGAGTTCATCGTAATTCCGTAAGGCTTTAATATTACCTTTTTTTATACCTATTGCAAATGGAATACTTTTAGGAGTCTCTTTTAAGAGGTTTATTTCGTGTAGTTGCAGACTTTTGTCTCGGTGGATTAATTTATGTACTATCTCTTGCCAAACTATAGGTAGTAGACGTTCTTTATTCACATTTATACTTCGCAATCTCTTTAAAGACTTCTCTAGCCCATTTGTTGGTAAAAACGTATTTGTGTTAGTGTATATAATAAGGTCTTGTTGGTTAAAGTGAAGAAATCCCATGATTTTATCTTGTAGTTGTTCGTATTGTTTGTTCAACCCGTAAAACTCCGACGTTTACTGGCTTTATATTACACCAAAAACAAATAAGATGAACGCAATTGAAAAACGACTTCTTTTTATAAGTAAAACGTAATGAGTTAATTACAATGCCATATGAAGTAAGGTTAAGCAATTATAATTACAACTTTTGTAGGGCACAGTTGAAGAAAAAGAATTTAGAAATAAAAAATTGTATAGAATATGTCATTATTTGAAAAGACCACAGAAGATAAATTGAATAATTTATTAGCAAAGGCTTATGATGCAGAGCAAGGTTTTACCAAAGCCGCTGAAAAAATAGACAATCCAACATTGCAACGTTTTTTTGAGCATAAAGCAAATGAAAGAAATCAGTTTAAAGCAGAATTAGAGCATGAGCTGGTTGCAAAGGGAATGGATATAAATAAAAGTGGAGGCAGTGTTTTAGGTGCTATGCATAGAGCTTGGATAGATACCAAAGCATTATTTTCTCAAGACGATGAGGAAGCTATGTTAGAAGAGGTTAGAAATGGAGAAAAAGCAGCTTTGGAAGATTATCAAGAAGTGCTTAAAGAAACTAAAATTCCTACATCTACTTTAAACATTTTAACAGCACAAAAAAATAAGATTGAGCAGAGCTACAATCGCGCAAATTACTTAGAAGAAATTCACTAAGATTTTATTTGGTTAGTTTGGTTTGGTTTGTAAAAAGGTTGCCCACTTTGGCAACCTTTTTCTTTTTAATAGTGTAGTTCTTCTTTGGCTAACAGTTAAACAAAATTCTTCTAGATTATAGATTTTATAACACTTTTAAGTTGCTTAAGATTATTATAAAGCTGGTATCCAGACCTTAAATTAAAATATCTGTTTAAGCATATTTTAATTATCGTTTTAATAAACGATAAAATGTTCACTTACTTAAATTTTTGTTTATGATGCTGAGTTATAGATTAAACAAAGTTTTCTTAAAAAAACAATTTTGTTTAAAAGATTGACTTATGTTTGTTGTATATTGTTTGATGTAAACAGACACATTTATGACCTTGTATTTAAAATATGATCTCTCACAAACCTATAAATCGGTAATTGAGTTTGTATTGAAAAATGCAAATATTGAATACAACTTGGTCAACTTAAACGAAGTGCAACTTACAACGCCTTTAGAATTATCAGAAAAAGTGGAGTTACAAGACCAGTTGTCTACCTTTCATATAGAAATAGTAGACGACCCCAAACTGAGCTTGGTACAACGCATGAAATTTTTGATAGACGTTTATTTAAAGGATAAGGAAGCACAATTAAGGAATGTAAGTGATTTTTTAGCAGAGGAATTAGACTACTCTTATTCCTATTTATCTAGTTTGTTTTCTGAAGCTACCTTCACTTCTATAGAGAGTTTTATTATCCTAAGAAAAGTGGAAATGGCCAAGGAGCTTTTATTAAAGACAAGTATGTCTTTAACAGAAGTTGCCTTTGAACTCAATTATAGTAGTGTAGCCCACTTGTCCACACAATTTAAAAAGACAACGGGATTAACGCCATCTGCATTTCAGCGGATTATTCAGAAAAGGAAAAGCATGTTCCCTAATTAATTAACCAAGCACACAATGTTACAGGACAGATTAAAGATTAACCTGACGGATGACGACTTAGATGACCGTCTGTTCTTTGAAGAGGCCATTAATGACCTACAGATGAACACAGAATTAACCACTTTTTGCCATGGAGGGGAATTGATGGATTTTTTAAATGCTAATGTGGCTAATAAGCCAGATTTAATTTTTTTAGATTTAAACATGCCAGTTATGAATGGTATGGAATGTCTTAAACAAATTAAAACATCTCCTTTGTTAAAAGATATTGTGGTAGCTATTTACAGCACTTCATCTTCAGAAAAAGATATTGAAGATACGTTTATTAGAGGTGCAGATATTTATCTAACTAAACCCAGTTCTTTTGCAGAGTTAAAAAAGGCTGTGGAACGGGTTTTAAAAATTAACTGGCAATACCACACCTCTGCATTGAATAAAGAAAATTTTCTTTTAAGAGTATAATTTATGCCCACAAGAGCGTTAGACCGTTCCAATAAAGCACAAACATTTGCAATGCTAGTTGCATTTACGGTTTTATTGGCGGTTTTTATTTTTTCTTATATAAGATATTACAAGTTAGACGATGACCGCTTGGCTTCTTCAGAATTATTTAAGGAGCAAGTACAAGCAGAAAAGCTGTTTAATACTTATAACGAGCTGCAAATAACCCAGCTCCAATCCTCTTTTGTAAAACAACGGGTGCCTGTAGAAAAATTTCAATCACTTATAGAACAGTGTCAGCAAATTTTAAATCAACTCAACAAAAATTTTAAAGACGACCCACTACAAAAAAAGCACATAGACCTCATACAAAAACAGCACGATAGTCTACTAAAAGCTTTCACCAAATTAGATTTGGTTGTTGAAGCAGAAAATAGCAATAGTGAAGATGTAAGAAGACTGTTTAAAGAGATGAATGGTATTCTGTATAATATTGACAATGCCAAAGACAACATTATTGCTTTTCAACAACACAAAGTACAAGAAAGCGAAAACAACTTACAAAGAAGCAATAGGTATTATGCAATTTTGTTCTTCGCCGCAGGATTTATCTCACTATTAATTTCAATATTAGCATTTGTACGGATAACAAAAGACAATAAACACATAGTCCGTACTACAGAGTTTTTAGAAAGTGTTTTAGAAGCTACGGAAGAAATTGCCAACTTATACCTTCCTGTTTATAATGATGAAGGGGATGTTGTGGATTTTAGAATTGATTACGCCAGTAAGGCCAATGAAAGTGTAACAGTATTTAAAATAGAGGAATTAAGAGGTATGCTTGTTTCTGATGTGTATCCCTTTATGAAGAAAAGTGGCGAACTAGATCGTTTGATAAATTGTTTTAACACGCAAGAGGCAACTAATGATATTTTAGACTTTAATATAGATGCGGCAAGAAGGTATTTTTGGGTACGTTATTTTCCTTTTAAAGACAATGTAAAAGTTCTTGTTTCTGATGTTACTAGCAACAAAATGTATGCTCAAGATTTAGAACGACTAAATAGTGAGTTAGAGATTAGCAATAGCCTGTTGAACGAAGCAGAGAAAATTGCATCTATGGGTTCCTATATATGGAACTTAGACAAAGAAGAAACCTTTTTATCTGATAACGTCTATAGAATTTTAGGTTATAAAAAAGGGGATTTTGATGCAGGTCCAGAAAAATTTAGAATGTTTGTACATCCAGAAGACTTGGAAGAATACGAGCAACAAATACAGGAGGCTTACGAACTTAAGAAACCATTAGACTTTAATTTTAGAGGGATAAAAAAGTCTGGCAAGGAAGTACATTTGTATACAACGGGCATTTTTGATGAGCACTCTGAGGATAGAATAATGGTAGGTGTTATTCAAGATATTAGTAAACAAGTACGTTTAAATAAACGTTTGTTAGAACAAAACACGGTATTACTTAAAAAAAATACGGAATTAGAATCCTTTAACCGGGTAGCAAGTCATGATTTACAAGAACCTTTACGCAAGGTGCAAATGTATTTGTCTAGGGTTATGGAGGGAGAAGAAAAACTACCCGAACGTAAACAACAGTTTTTAGAAAGAGCCTTAGACGGTTGTGCTAGAATGCGTGTGCTTATTAATAATTTACTTTCCTTTTCTAGAATAGATAAAAGAGGTGAAACCTTTGAGCGAATAGACCTTACTACTATTTTAGAGGGTCTTGCAAACGATTATAGTTTAAAGTTAGAAGAAACTAATTCTGAAATAATATTAGGAGAATTGCCTGTTGTACGGGGTATTCCTTTTCAGATGGAGCAGTTATTCAATAATCTAATTAGCAATGCCATTAAATACCGTAAAAAAGGAGAAGGTGTAATAATTAACATCAACGCAGCTGTGGTACATAGAGAAGTTGCCATGAATGACGGTCTTATGGTAACAATGGACTACCATAAAATTACGGTTACTGATAACGGTATGGGCTTTGATAATGATAAAAGAGAAAAGATTTTTGATATTTTCCAACGCCTGCACCAAAAACATCAATATACTGGTACCGGTATAGGTTTGGCTATTTGCCGTAAAATAATCACCAAACATAAAGGTAAAATATACGCCAAAGGCTTTCCGGGAGAAGGATCTACATTTACGGTTGAATTACCAGTAATTTCTTAACGACTTCTAAAAACCTTCTTCATTTTAACATAGTTTTATAAATTTTTCTGAGCAATCTAAAAATCATGTAACGCAATTGAAAAATTGTGTAACGTATTAGGCTTTCTGTTAAACGATATTTGAAATATCAAAATTGCCAAACAAAGAAAGCTATGAATATACAATCAGATTCCTCCAGTAAATTATATGCCAAAGTAGGCAGAACCATCGCAAAATCGCAATACTTCGCAACACCTACATCTATTACAGAAGTAGATGAAAATGTAGAAGAAGAAATATAAAATCACACAAAACAAATCATCATGGAAACATTCACAATTCACTCAAATACCTTAGGCAAAGCCTTAGAAGAATTAAAAACCCAATTAGGTGCAACAGCTACTTCGGGTTTAAAAGAGCAACAATTAACTTTTAACAACGCTACCGGTAGAGGCCAAGTAACCGGTTTATCTTTAAAAGGAAGAATTAACTATTTAGAGTTTGATGTAACTTTTAAAGAAGACACACAGATTCTTTTGGGAACAGAAACCCAAAATTCCTTATTTTTTGCCTATTGCGTGGAAGGTTCTCTACGTCACAAGTTTAGCGAGAATCACCAATCTGTAACCTTAGAACCATTCCAGACGGCAATTATGGCCAATAGCGTTTCTCCTCTAAACGTGCTTGAGTTTAAAGCAGGTGAGCGCACTAATGTTAGTATCATTGGGGTATATGGTTTATTGCAGGCAGATAAACCAAATACCATAAGATACCAACTTAAAGAAACTTTTTTAGAACAAAATCAAGAAGATTATAGATTTGTTGGCTCCTACAATTTAAAAATTGCTGATAGCGTAAGCCAATTACAAAATCTTAAAATGACAGGTTTAGTACGCGCCTTAATGACCGAAGGTTTAGTACATATTATACTTGCCATGGAGATACAACAACACCAAAGAGATAAACTGCTTAAGGATGAAGTTTTAGGCTCTCTTAATAGTAGAGATAGAAGATTGGTAAAAGAAGTATCTGATTTTATAAAGAATTATCCAGAGACCAATAAAACGGTAACCGATTTATCAGAAAAAGTAGGTATTTCACCAGCAAAATTACAAGAAGGATTTAGATTGATGCACAATACTACGGTAAATGATTTTATCCGTAATGAGCGTATTAATAAAGCAGAAATGCTTTTAAAAACAACAGACCTTAATATATCAGAGATTGTATATACTATAGGATTTTCTAGTAGAAGTTATTTTTCTAAAATATTCAAAGAAAAGTACAACTGCTCTCCTGTGGAATACAAATCTAAAATTAAGTTGGCGGTAACTGCTTAACTTAATAAGTAAGATTTTCATACATATTGATTTGTGGTGATTTGGCCGTCTATTAGCATGCTAGTAGACGGTTTTTTTATGATGTATATAATTTTGTGTCTCTCCAAATTATAAGCTTAAATTTTTTACGAGCACGTAATTATAGTAGATACAAAAGGATAATCATTTGTTACATCTGATGCTTACATACCCATTCCTATAAATAAAAGAAGTAGTAGTTATAGCTTATTTGTAAATAGCTGAAGATATTTGGGATATTAAAAAGGTAAAACCTAGTGCCTGTGTAGTTTAGTAAGAAATAGCAAAACAAACGGTATGTTAGTTTATTCTGTAGATTTTAATAGACGCTCTTTATATATAAATTTAATCAATACAATAAGAATAGCTATAATTGGTACCGCTAAAATTAATCCCAAATAACCGGTAAACAATCCTAACACAACTTGCGCTAACAATACCAAAGCCATGGGCATAGCAATCATTCTCTGATTAATGTAGGGTGTAATAAGATTACTTTCTACAAATTGTATTCCAATGTAAAGTAGTATGGTGTATAAAGCTAGTTGCGGGCTAATAGAGGCTGCCAATAACACTGCAGGAATTAAAGATAATAACGGACCTACATTAGGTATAAATGATACTAAAGCTGCAAAAATGGCTAAGGTTATCGCTAATGGAACGTCTAAAACCAAAAGTCCTACCAAGGTTAACAATCCAACTACACTCATAGAAAGAAGTTTACCCATTAGCCAATGCTTAAGGGTTGTTCCTAACTTATTAATAAGTTCAGCAACATCCTTTTGATAAGTTTTAGGAAATAAACCCGTAAAACCTTTAGTATAAACGCTTGGTTGTATAGTGAAAAAAGCTCCTAAAAATAGTATTATATATACATCACCAGCAATACCAAAAAACGAACTAAAAAATTGTTTAATAAATTTTCCACCTTCATTTTGATTGCTTAATTGTTGTTGTAGAGGCTCTACCAAGACACCAAACCATTGGGTGTGTTTAAATTGGTTATTTAGCTGTTTTGCCGCTTTAGGTAACTCCTCTTTTAATTGTGGTATCTGACTTTCTAAGCTTGGAACCACTAAAAAACCTAAAATTATAAAGAAAAGAAGTGTAGCTAAAAATGCAAAACCTAAAGAAACAGAGGTGGATAATTTTGTTTTGCGTTGAAACCAGCTTTTAATTCCATGAAAATATAAGGCAATGAGTACAGCCGCTAAGAGGAGTAATACTACTTTGAATGCTTTGATGAAAAAAATGATAAAAACCACCATCAGCAAAGCTATTGCGATAACGGTGGTTAGTTCTTTTACACGTTTGGAAGCATCCATGGTAGGATAGATTCTCTTTGTTATAGATGTTGTAAAGGCTAATGCCCTAAATAATTTACTTATTTACAATAAAAGCATGAATTACACCTGGTAACCAGGCAAGAGCGGTTAATAGAATACTTATCAGCAGAGTAAGGCCTAATCCGTGTTTAAGCCCAACTGCTAAAGGTGGTAACAATATGTTAAGTAAAATTGTTGCTAAGGACATAATTGTGTTGTATCGTTTTTTAATTTACTAGTTGGCCTCAAAGTTAGAAATGGGAATAACCTAGGCTGTGCTCATATGATTATTTAATGAACTCATTTGCGATTGACGCTAGTAATCCATTCCAAATTCTTCTGGTTTAACTTTTTGATTTTCAGGAATATTTAATTTCTCCATTATTTGGAATCCAATGGGTTTAAAACTCCCTCCATTACTATCTTTGGCACTACAGGCGGTAAGTGCCACAATAACATCAGTTAATGCTTTAAATACAATAATGTCTCCCGCCTTACTGATGGGCGGGAGCACTTTTATCTTACCGTCTAAACCTACGTTCACATTCATAAATATGTTGAAAGCTGTAGGTATTGCATCTGCTTTAATTCCGTAGGGAGCTAAAGCGCACTCTAGATTGTTTTTACAACTATGTGTTGTATCATGGTCATCATACAAATACATAAAGGTTTCCTTACTACAAGGAGCTAAAAGAAAATCGTGCTGTTTTACATCATCATAAACGATTTCTAGCAACTTGTTACTACGATTGCTCCAAATGTAATTACCCGTGGTTAATCTAATGGTACCTTCAAAATCCAAGGTTTTTCCAGAAGAAATATGTTCTCTGGTATCATTTGCAGCAAACAAAACCATATCAGACACTTGCATACCTTGTATATCTTGTACACATAGGTACTGCCCTTTTGTTAGGGTAAAAGAAGTTCCGCTTCTGGGTTCAATCGTAGTCATATTATATTTTTTGAAAAGGACATTTCCAATTTAAATTGTTGTTTTTACCAGAGTACTGTAGTGCTTCACTAGCCATACCATGGTCTTGCAAAACGGGATTAATACTCCCATTTTTCTCCAAATCTCTTTGTCTAATATGGTCTCTCACATTTTCAAACAGTCCTTCTTCTCGTAGGCGCTCAAATTGCCAATGCAGATTAAACGCAATCATGGGGTAGGGGCTTCGTCTTGCGTTTCTTGAACTATTAGGATGCATACCAACAATGTAAAAGGCTCGTCCTTTTATGCTAAAACTGAAATCAGGACTTTCTGGATTGCTAGAAACTGTAGGGTCCCATTGTTTGTCATCCTGTAGATGCATATTTTGTAATAATGTCCATAATGCGTTCTCAAAAGCTTCCTCTGTAGAAAAATCATCTGCCGGGAATGCGGCTAAATACGTCTCATAACGGTCATTTGTAAAATCGTAATCTTCCAAGTAGGATTCAATGTGCTGCAATAATTTTGCAGCTGTATCATTACGTTCCATAGAACCGTACACATGATAGGTCATTCTATCCATTTTAAAAAGTGATTTTGCCATAACGCAAGGATGGTCTTGATCTACCAAAAAATGTTCTAGCGCATCTTCAAACTTTTCTCGGGTCAAGATTAAATCGCACGTACTCGTTTCTTTTTCAATTAGCCTCATTTTTAGTGTGTTTAGGTGTTCTGTTATCGTTTGCTGGCGAGGCTTGGTTTGTGTATCAAAAGTACAGGAAGTATCTAGGGATAGGGTGTCTATATTAGCGAAAGGTTAATGCAATTACAATAGGCATATCCATTAATTTTTATGGCAAATGAATTAACCATTACCTTTAAAGCCAGGGTAGGTGGTCATGCCTCCATCTACATAAATGGTTTCTCCGTTTATGTAATCAGAATGGTCAGAAGCCAACCAAGCGGCCACTTCTCCAATATCTTTAGGTTGACCAATACGGCCGTAGGGAATTAACTTTAGCATTTCTTTTCGCTCTTCTTCTGTATCCCTAGCGTTCTCATTAATCTTTGTAGCTATAGCTCCAGGAGAAATAGCGTTACAGCGAATTTTTTCTGCTGCATAACCTTGGCAAATACTTTTCATGAGCATATCAATCCCGCCTTTAGAAGCGGCATAATTTATATGACCGGACCATGGAATTACATCGTGAACTGAACTAATATGTATTAATTTACCAGCTGCTTTAGAGATATGATCACGAACACCTTGTTTCAAAAATAATTTTACTGCTTCGCGAGCACATAAAAATTGTCCTGTCAGATTTATATCAATAACTTTTTGCCAATCCTCTAAGGCCATCTCGTGCAGTTTATAATCTATTTGTATACCTGCGTTGGGCACTACAATATCAACAGCATCAAACACTGCAATTGCCTTTTGAAACAGGGTGATAACGTCTTGCTCCTTGCTTACATCCCCTTTAACAGCAATAGCTTCAGTGCCAAAACTTTTTAATTTTTCCACAGTTTCTTGAGCCCCTTCTGCATTAGAATGGTAATTAACAACCACTTTAGCACCAGCTTTACCCAAGGCAAAAGCAATACCTTGTCCAATTCCAGAGCTGGCCCCTGTAACTATAGCAGTCTGATTATTTAATGTGGTGCCTTCCATATTCTAAGTTTTAGCCTATAAAATTAGGAGCAATAGGGTAGTGCAATTAATACAAATACAACTAAGTTTAACTCCTTAAGCTTTTTAGAAAATGGCGAACGCGTTTAATAATATAAAAGTGTTAATTAATTGTAAAAAAATCATATATTTAGCTAAACGAGAACGAATTGTAGTATTCCTACGCAATTCCATTGAATAACTCTTAATGACTAATTAAATGATGAAAAAAAACTTGCTTAAAAATCGTTTTTCTGCCGTAACAATGGCTTGGAAAACCATGACTTGGGGTGTTTTATCGGGTCTGTTTTTGTTGTCTTCTTGTACAGAAGAAACTACAGCGGAGGTGGAAGAAACGGTATTAGAAAGCCAAAAATTAAGTTTTACCTTAGCCCCAGACCCAAGTGAATTAATTGTGGTAGAAGGAATAACGGATGCTGGTGCAATAGAAAAAACAACTTCTGCTGCAGGACCTGATAGAGGTAGATTTAATATCACATTAAAATATTTAATTCCACCTTCTGAAAGGCAACAAGCTGTTTTTGAGGCAGCTGCAGAAAGATGGGAGCGCATTATTATAAAAGATGTGCCTTCTTTTACTGGAACATTACCTTCTGCTTTTCAAGGTGTACCTCCTGTATTGGATAATGAAACTGTAGACGACGTCATCATAGAAGTAGTATTAGCCCCAATAGATGGACCTGGACAGATTTTGGGACAGGCTGGTCCACGTTTTGTACGTACTAGCGATTATCTTACACTTTCTGGTGTTATGTTTTTTGATATTGATGATTTAGACTTTTTAGACCAGATAGATTTGTTTGAAGAGGTTATTGTGCATGAAATGGGCCATGTTTTAGGTGTTGGCACTTTATGGAATGCTGGTGGACGTACTTTATTACAAGGGTCTGCAGAGGAACCGTTTTTTGCAGGTAAAAAAGCTAACGTATTCTGGAATGCAGAAGGTGGAGCATACGAACTACCTATAGAAAACACTGGTGGTCCTGGTACCGCTTATGGCCATTGGAGAGAATCTGTATTGAATAACGAGTTAATGACGGGCTACTTAAATTTGGGAGAAAACCCATTAAGCAGAATTACAGCTGGTTCCATGAAAGATTTAGGCTATGGAGCTGCTAGTGTAGGAGAATCTTATGATTTACCAAAAGGAACGGAAGGTGTCAATACCGCCGTTACAAGAGAGGCCGATGGTGATATGGGCATTCATATTGCAGAGCGAGAAATATTATTACAACCTATAGGTGTAGTGAACATAAAAAAGTAAATACTACTTTCTAAAGATTAAAAACCCATCTAAACAGATGGGTTTTTTAATATTTTAACTATACAGAATAAGGAACACGCCAAGTAATACTCCACTTAAAGGAACTAGTTTTTTACGTTTGTTTTTTTCTTTGAACAAAACGCCACCAAGTAATACTGCAATTAAAAGCTGACTCCTTTTTATGGCGGATAAAAGCATAATTAATGCTTCTGGGTCTTGTAGCGCTTTAAAGTAAAAATAGTCGGCAAACTGCAGTAATACACCCACAGCTGGGATGCTCCATCGCCAGTTGAACGACAAGTTACTACTGCTGGTATTCTTATATTTAATAAGGACTATAAGTCCAACCAAAAGCATAGTATAGAAGCAAAACCAAAATTGTAGCGTTGGTGGATTTAAGGTTAATGATTGTATTAAAAATTTATCATACAAACCACTAGAAGCCCCTAGAAAGGTAGCAGCAATAATGGCATAAATCCATTTATTACTTTTAAATATAATACCTTCTTTTTTGCCTATTTGTGAGTAAAGAAAAACAGAAAGTATAATTAAAAAGAAACCAATCCATTGAAAAGCATTAGGCCTTTCTTGGTAGATAAGAATGGCGCCTAAAAATGTAAAAAATGGCCCAGCCGAGCGTATGGGAGTAACTATGGTAATGGGCAAATGTTTTAGTGCTTGGTAAGCCAAAACCCATGAAGAAGCCATTATCATAGACTTTATTAAAATGTAACCATGAACCTTTGCAGGAATGGGGTTGACCATTAATTGCAAGTTTTGCATGGTTTTTGGCGCCCATAGAGAACCTATAAAAATAGGCAAAAGCACTAAAAAGCCAGCCGTAATAGTGCCTAATAGCACTCCGTACACTTCATTATTACGTACAGCATGTTTTTTGCAAAGGTTGTGTAATCCTAAAAACAATGCTGCTAATAAGCCTAGATACATCCACATACGGTTCGCAAACATATTGGTTTAAAAAAACCGCCAATGCAAAAATTGACGGTTTTTAAGTGTTAAAATCATTTTTATTCTTCTTCTGATGCTGCTACTGCAAGCACATCTGCTAGTTCTAAAGTCTCATCCATTTCAACACTTGCAGGTACGGAGTTTTTAGCCGCATTAAATTTTTCTATGCGTTCTATCTCATTTTCATCGCCAGAAAAATAAGGAAAAACGTCTACGATGGGCGATTCTGCTATAGCAGGAATGGTATAATCTCCCATTGTACCTTTCATCACCTCAATGGTATTATCATAGGCTTCTTTAACGTCATTGGCTTGTACTAATAAGTACATATTGGTTTTACGCTCCTTGCCACTTTCTTCATCATAAGCAATAAGACTCACACGACTTTTAAACCAACGGTCTGTATTCTCAAAAGGGTGTATTTCTGCGTAATTAGCTACTTTAATATTAGTGATTTTTATCTCTTCACTATCACTTAAATAGGCTTGCATCTCTTCTGTAATTCTACTTTCCGCTTCTGTATAAGAAATTGCATCTACTAAAAAAGGTTCTGTTTTAACCTTTTGTGTGCCTGTAGCTTCGTCTAACTTTCTGTATTTTACTTTACACTCGTACCAGGTGGCGCTCATATCTTTTGTTTTTGGGGAGGCAAAGATAAAACTCACTTAGGCCACTGAACGGACTTTTGAACAAAGAGATATTCACATTATTTTAATACCTAAATTATAGTGTTGTTAATGAGTATATTATAGGTTGTGTTTTAAGAAACAAGAGAAGTTTCTGAGTGATAAAACGAATTTCTATTGAGTTTTTTATAAAATGGAAAAACAACGGTAAAGGTAGTGCCAGCACCAAAACCTTCAGATGAGGCTTTTATAGTGCCCCCATGAGATTCTACAATTTGCTTTACCATATACAAGCCTAAACCTGTGCCCTTTACACCAGAATGAAAACGCATAAAAGGAGCAAATAACTTTTCTAACGCATTTTGGTCCATTCCTAGGCCATTATCGGTTACAAAGAATTTTATAGTATTGTTTTGTACCAAAAAATCTACCGTAATCTCTGGATGGGTTTCGTTACCCATATACTTTATGGCGTTATCCAATAAGTTGCTGAATACCTGTAAAATTCTGTTTTTATCACCCTTAATTACGGGCATATTGTCTGCAATTTTTACTTTAATATTGGAGTTATTTAGCTTTCCTTTTACCGTATTATGCGCTAAATCTAATACCTTATTCATATCTAGCGGTTGCATATGGTTTTCTATCTTACCTAATTTGGCAATTTTAGTAATATCCGTGATTAAATCGTTCATAGTATGGCAAGACATGTGTATCATGTTAACATACTCTTGCAGTTCTGGCTGTTTTTCAGGGTCTATCTCTGTTGCGATTAAATTAGTAAGCGCTTGTATACTTCCGGTTGGACTCTTTAAGTCATGCGATATGGCAAAAGCAAATTTTTGAATTTCAGCGTTTTTTTCGCTTAATTCTTTAGCAGCCACACTAAGTTTTTTCTTTTCTAATTGTAATTCGCTTGTGCGGTCTGCAATTTGTACTTCTAGTTCTTCTTGATACTTTTTTAATCGGGCTAAACGTAAAAAATGGACCAAGTATATCAGCAATGCAATTGATAAAATGGTTATCATTTTAAACCACCAAGTTTTCCAAAAAGGTGGAGTAATGGTAATGTATAATTTCGCTTCATCCGTACCCCAAATTCCGTCTGTATTCGTCGCTTTTATACGGAGTATATATTCTCCGTGATTTAAGTTGGTATACGTAGCTCTGTTATTAGTACCTACATAATTCCATTGCTTTTCAAACCCTTCTAAATAATAAGCATAATTAATACGTTCTGGATGACCGTATTCTAACGCATTAAAATCCACACTGAAGACTGAATGTTTATGTGATAAGGTAACGGAATTGCATTCCGTTATTTGTTTATCTAAAATTCCAGAATCATCATAAGGGAGTACCTCTTTATTAAATATTCTTAGATTTTTAAGCACTATTTGGGGTTGCTCACTGTCTTTTTTAACTTCTTCTGGATTAAAAATATTAAAGCCATTACTACCTCCAAATAACAACGTATGGTCTTTGGTGTAGAAGGCGGAACTTCTATTAAATTCATTACCTTGTAAACCATCGGACCGATTGTAATGGAGGGCTTCTTTTGTAGTATCATTGTACTGTATTAATCCGTGCCCCGTACTTATCCAATGATATCCGTTTTTATCTTGTACTATAGCTTTAATAGCATCGTCTATTAAACCTTCTTTTTTAGTAATAAATTGAAATTTATCTGTTAGCGCATCGTATCTATTTAATCCAGATTCTGTACCCACCCAAATTACGTCATCATTATCTTGATATATAGACGTCACAAAATCGTTTGTAAGGTCATTATTTCCGTCCTTATGATATTGTTTTACATCCCAACTGCCTGTAGTAGTTTCTATAATTTTATAAAGTCCTGTATTTTGGGTGCCTACCCATACAGCACCATCATTAGCGATTAATATTCTGGAGACGCTTCTTGCCAATCCCGTCCCTTTTTCAGTGGTTAGTGGTATGGTGCCATTTGCCTTTGTAGTAGGATTATACCAATGTAGCCCACCTAAAAAGGTAGGAATCCAAATTCGGCCTTTAGCATCTTTAGCCATGGCAAATATGTGGTTGGCTTCTAGGAACGAATTTTCCGTAGTCAAAACCTCATAATTCTTTGTTTTTAGGTTTAATATACCCAATCCATGAGCCCAAGACCCAACATACAGGTTACCATCCCCATCTGGTAATAAAGAAAGTACCACATTGGTGTGTAGCGTATTGTTATCTAAACTATAATGGGTAAACGTATCTGTTTCCCTATTCCAATAATTCAATCCACCACCATCAGTGCCGATATAAAGATTATTGGCATCGTCTTCATAAAAGCAATGTATTATATTATTATTAAGCTTATCTGGCCTAAAGGGGTTCACCTTTACGTGTTCGAATTTGTGATAATTGGGGTCATAAATACTTAGACCATTTTTAAACAATCCCAACCACATTACATTGTCTTTACTTTGGTATAGACTCCAAATAGAATTGCCGATAGGGGATTGGGGTATAGTTATATCATTTTTATAAACTTTTACGGTTTCCGTTTTTGGATTATAAATAGCAATCCCTGCATTTTCACTGCCACACCAAATATTACCGTGGTGGTCTGTGGCAAGAGAAAGTATGGTGTGGTTAGGAGTAACCATCACCTCTTTAGCTGATAAATTTTTGTCCTTGGTTAAATCTAGTAATATTAATTTGCCTGTTCTGGTACCTAATACTAAGGTATTGCCATCGGGCGTTAAAAAAGATTCTTGAATAAATTCATTAGTTTTAAAGACTTGACTCCCCTTGTTTTTTGTAACAAAAAATACAGTCCCTGCAGTGACTACAAAGTAGTTACCGCTATTTTGATACTCGTGTATACCAAATATAGTATCATCTTCTTCTGAATCTTTTAGATTAGAAAGCGATATTTTTATGGTTTCACCACTTACCGTATTATGCTTAAATAAGCCATTTCTAAAGGTGCCTATCCATAAAGATTCGTCCTTTTGATATAGTGCATTAATGTATTTAGACTGTAAAAATTGGGATTCTTCTTTAAAAGGATAGGGTTTTACTACATCTAAGGCTCTATCGTAAATACTTACTCCGTACAACGTTCCTATAATAAGGTTTTGGTCCTCATTTTCTGTAAAACACTTAATGTAACCATCCGTTAGGCCAATTTTTCCGTCAGTACTCACCTCAAAGAGTCTAAAATCACTACCATCATAACGGTATATACCATTGGTAGTTCCCATCCACATATACCCTTTACTATCTTGTAAAATTTGGGTAGACGAAGCTTGAAAAACGTCCTTAGCAATGGGGTAAAAGGCAAGGGAATCTTTAGCAGACTGCGCTATGCAATACCCACTCCATAGGAGTATCAGGACAAAAACAATAGGGGCGTTTTTAGACATTATGCAGCTTTAAGATTATATTTTGTAATACTTAACCTACAAATAAAACAAATTATTTTCGGATATCTATAGATTTGTTGGGAAAGGTATGCTAGTTGTGGTCATGTAAAGATACAAATTATTATCAAACCGCATCGTTAGGGCTGTTATGTAAGATTTTGTGCAATTGTGTTCTCCTCTAATTATTGAGATTGCCACACTTTAGAACCCTAACTCAACTGGATTTTCATCAATTATTTTCGATATATCTCTAATATAATCGTCAACAAAAATAAAGCACCAAAGATTTAAACAATCACTTCCAAGGTTCAAGGTTACAATCCATCTTATTAAATCTACAGTTGAGTAAAGACGATTAGGGTTTAGGTACTTCTTAAATGCATCTTTGCAACCAACTAACACACAATACAGTCATCATGAAAAAAACAATCCTTTTATTATTTCTTCTGATAATCGCCCAAGGACAGGCCCAAATAGAAACCAGCGTAACAGCTACGCAATGGCAAGAAGATTTAAGCTACATACAAGACCAAGTACACACCAATTTTCCGTTCTTATTTAAAAAAGTAACACAAGAAAATTGGGATAGGGCAGTTGACCAATTGCATCAAGAAATTCCTACCATGGAACCGCATGAAATTAAAGTAGGATTCTCTAGAATTATTTCTTTATTTAAATACGGACATACTCAAATTCCCTTTAGTACCCTAGGTAAAGAAGGAATACTACCGTTAAACCTATACCATTTTAAAGATGGTGTGTTTGTGGAAGGCACAACAAAAGAGCACCAGAAAATACTCGGCGCTAAACTGATAAAAATAGGGGAGTACCCAGTGGCGGAAGCTTTGGAACGTATTTACCCAGTAGTACCTGCAGAAAACGATAGCTATTTTAAAGCTTATGGATTACGATTTTTAACTATACCAGCTGTATTACATGCACAAAACGTAATAGACACCTATGCGGATGTTGTAACCATGACATTTGAAAAGGAAGGTCAGCAGTTTACGCATTCGTTGCCACGTATAGCCTATAAAGACCGCTCTACGGATTATTTGTTGACCATACCAAACCAGAATTGGATAAGTGCCAGAGATACTACAGAAACACCTTTGTACCTTAAAAAATTGAACGACACCTATTTTAATTTTGAATATGTAGAGGATTCCAAAACGCTTTACGTACGCCAAAGCTCTGTTTTTAATCATGAAACGGAAACCATCAAAGACTTCTATAACAGACTGTTCGCCTTTGCGGATACACACGAAATAGAAAAATTTGTGTACGATGTTCGTTTAAACGGTGGTGGCAATAATTACAACAATAAAGGTTTAATACAAGCCATACTTGCGAGGCCGGATTTAAATAAAACCGGCAAATTCTTTTACATTACAGGAAGACAAACATTTTCTGCCTGCCAAAACCTAACAAACGAAATAGAAAACTACACCAATGCTATCATGATAGGGGAGCCCACAGCAGAGAATAAAAACTTCTATGGCGATACTAAAAAGGTAACCCTACCCAATTCAAAACTAAATTGTTATCTATCTTTTGCCTGGTGGCAAGACATGCCGCAGTGGGAAAATGCAGATGCCACGGTCCCTATTGTAGCTATTGAGCCCACTTTTGAGGAGTACCAAACCAACCAAGACCCCGTTTTAGCATTTATCCTAACTCAGGATATGGACGGATTCATGGCAGACCCTATGGCACATTTAACACAATTATTTATAGAAAATAAAATTGACCAATTGCGTACCGATGCTGCACAAATTATGAGCAATCCCCTATACGCGCACATTCCGTTTGATGCGCATTTTATGCAGGCAGCAGAAAACCTAGCGTTCCAAGGGCAACACCAAGGTGTTTTATTAATCTACCAATTGCTGTCAGAGTCGTACCCAGAAAATGCGACGGTTTGGGAAAATTTAGGTAAGGCCTATGAACAACTAGACCAAAAAGAACTTGCGCAAAAGGCTTTTAAAACAGTAGCACAATTGCGCAAGGAGTAGCATTAATTGAGTATTAAAAAGGTTTGCAGGAAGTTTACAACTAGTTAGTAATATAGTTGTAGAGTTCCTGTATTTTTTCTGCTTGTTTAAATTGCCCACCGTAAAACGAAGTTACCGTTGCAGACGTATCATCCTTAATACCTCTAGAAGACACACATAAATGTTTGGCATCTATTATAACAGCAACATCTTCCGTTCCTATAATTTCTTGCAATTCTAAACCTATTTGGTTGGTTAAACGCTCTTGCACTTGTGGCCGTTTAGCAAAATACTGTACCAAACGGTTTAATTTAGAGAGGCCAATCACCTTACCAGAAGAAATGTAGGCCACATGCGCTTTACCAATAATAGGCACAAAGTGGTGCTCACAGTTAGAGTAAAAAGTAATGTCTTTTTCTACCAACATTTGGTTGTACTGGTATTTATTATCAAACAGGGCCACCTTAGGTTTATTGGCAGGGTCTAAACCAGAGAATATCTCGTCTATATACATTTTGGCTACGCGGTTTGGTGTGCCTTGGAGGCTGTCATCTGTAAGGTCTAAGCCCATAACATCCATAATTTGGGCAAATAAATGCGCAATTTGCTGCTTTTTTTCTGCATTACTCAACAGAAAAGCATCTGGTTTCATGGGTGTAGCTACACCAGTATACAGATGGTCATCTCCAATTTCTTCGTGACTGTGGGTGTCTAGCAAACGTGTACCGTTTACCAATTCTTCTAAAACTAAATCTTTTTCTTTCATAGCGTTTTAATTCCAGTGGAATTCCTAGTAGGAACTCCCAGTTCAATTAAATTTTGAATGAAGATACATATTTTGTTTAATAAATATAAATAATTATTAAACATTTTAAGTAAAGGTAGTGAAAACTTGCTGGCTAGGGGAGTGGTATATTGCGCTATAGATTTGAAATAAAGCAGTTTATAAGTTAATGTATATTGTGATTAATAAAATGGCCAAGCTACTGGTTTTGCGGGAAAGGAAATTGCTTGTGCAATTTATCGGAATAGTAGCTTAATTGTGTCAGGTAAATGGAGGCAAGAAACTCTAAAATTGTAACTACTTAGTTATCTGTGTATCTATTTGTTATGTAAAATAGCAATTTATAAAGGTTTCTAAATTTGAAGGATAGCCAAAAGTGAAGCTTTTAAATGGCGCTGCCCAAGCGTTGACAAATTATTCGCTTAACTTATTTTTTAAAATAAATAGCTTATGAATGCTTCGCATTCGTGTTTAAAATACTGGCGAGTAAAACTTATCTTGTAGATAAATTATATGAGATTGCGAGATGAAGCGTTGGACTTTGTGGCAGAATTTCTTTTAACATAATATCGTTGCCGATATAATCCGCACAAGGGGATGTCATATCTGATATTATATAAAATAGCGAGCTATACAGAAATTCTGAGCAATTTGCTACAGATAAGCATTTGTACTATAATTTATATTATGTAAAATAGAAGTTTTTAGGAATAGCCCTATTCCTTGTTTTGTTCTTCTACAGCATATAATGCAATAGTTTCTTCTTTCCCTCTAAGTGCTATGGTCCCTTTAGCATTAAACTTATATTTTTGGTTGGGTTGTAGCGCTTGCTTCAATTGGTCAGATATGAGCAATTCGGTTTTCATTTCATTACACAGACTTTGTATGCGCGCTGCGGTATTGAGCACATCTCCTGTAAATACCAATTCCTTTTTCAGTGCACCCAATTCGCCCGTGGTTACTTTACCCATATGCATACCTGCTTTAAATTGTGGTACAACACCAAATTGTTCATTGTATTTTGGAGCTTGTCTTTGTATGGCTCGCTGCAGGCTGTAAAAACAAGCAATACAATCGGTATTACGGATTCCCTTATTAATTGGCCAACTTATCACTACTTCGTCCCCAATATATTGGTATACCTCACCCCAATGTGCAATTATAGCATCTGCCATATCATTGTAATACCGTTGTAAAAAGGTAAAATACCTAACATGTCCCAATTGTTCTGCTATGGTGGTAGACGCTTTCATATCTACAAACATAAAAATGCGCTCTTCTGTAATGGGTTTATGGTATTTACCCGTAAAAAAGTTATAAAGTACCGCAGCGCCAAGATTATCCCTTATTTCCGCGTACAGAACCGTTACTAACAAGCTAAACACCAACTGTATACTTGTACCATACAACGCGTTACTTTGCCAAAATTCTGCAAATCGTTGTTTTACCTGTATATCCCATAAGCTTACATTCATTTCTAATGCCGCCGCTATAGGATACAGCACAGCCATCATCAACACAAAAAAAACGTTGTAAATCAAGAATTTCCAAACAATAGTAGCAATAAAACTCTTATTTCTTAGTCTGGGGTCTACCACGGCAGTTTCTAAATATCCAACCACCAACCCCACAATAAATACGGCGCTACTGGCAAAAGCAAAGGTTTCTATGTTTAAGGTAATAGCGCCCCGTTCTAGGGCCTTATTTCCAGTGGCAAAATAATCGCTCAACATAAATACGCTTCCCGTAAAAAACCAGATAAACCCAAAAGGTAATATCCTATTAATGGTTCTGTATCGGAATGGATTTAGTGTTCCCAAGCTTTTAAAAGTTCGTTAAAAAAGGGCCTTGTTAACAGCTAAAGTGCTAATTTATAGTTACTTTTAAATGTCATCAATCAAAAAGTGCAATTGCTGTACAGTCGGCAATAACCCTAGAGTTCTTAAAGATATGGATTCTAGGGTTTTTCTTTATAGATGAGATACTGAAACAAGTTCAGCATGATGCAGAATTTAATAGTGCTTTGTACTGTTCACTCTAAAAAAGATTTCTCAGTCGTAGCTTCGCTGCTCATTAGCGAAATGACGACGTAAAGATGTTTTAGAGCACTTATAACTTCAAATAAATGAGATGCTGAAACAAGTTCAGCATTGCGAAAGATTACAGCGCTTGTACTTTTTAAGTAGTACTTTAAGCGCTGTACTTCGTAATTATACTTTCTTTAAATCTCTAGATGCGTTTACTGCTCTAAACCAGCAATAATTTGTTGTTCAGAACTAAGTAATAAGGCTTTGTGTTCTGCAACAAAACGACGCAACTTAGCAGAAAACGGGTTATTCACCACATCATCAATAAGACGTTCTTTTTCTCGCTCTTTCAAACTTTCTTGTGCGCTGATAAAGGCAATAAGCTGTTCTTTTTTCGCCTTATTGGCTTCTTTTTGTTCGCTTAAAGAGGTTTGATTCTCAAAAAGCGAGCTATCAAATTTGTGGGCTACCGGGGTTTTGGCTTCCTCTATTTTTTGCTGTTCCATGGCATCTTTCGCGGTTTCTTGGGCGCATAAACTACCCATACCACAAAAGGCAATGCCAAGCATAAATAAAGTGTTCTTCATGCTCATTTTCATATAGTGTTCTCACCTTTAAAATTAGAATACCCCTACCCTTTTTCCAAATTAAGCTACAACATATGTTATACATCGATATTTATGGTAGATAAACGGTAAACCTGTGAATAATTGGTAGTGCTTGCTCGTTTATTGGCGTGCTTTCATCGATAAAATACACCTAAGAATTAGCCATTTCCACAGGGTGAAAAATACTATTCAAAATGGTTAGTACAAGACGCTAGAAAGGTATTGACATTCATGTTGGTAATAAATCAGAAATCAGATAGGCTAGAATACAAAGCAGCAACTCTGATTATAGGTTGGTAAAGCGTGCTCTATATGCTTTTGGACTAAGTTTTTTACTCTTTTTAAACACACGGTTAAAATAAGAACGGTTACTAAATCCGCATGCCATATAGATTTCCGTTAGGTTAAAATCGGGATTTTGTAATAAACGTACCGCTTTCGCTATGCGTTCTTTATTGATAAATTCAACCGGACTAAGGCCAATTTCATTTTTAAAGACCCTGTAAAAGTTAGAAATGCTCATGCACGCTTTTTCTGCTAGTCCATCATTTGTAATTGTACTATCCAAATTATCTTTTATGTATTGTACAACATGCCCAAGTTGTGTATTGCTCATTATATAAGAACTGTCTGCAGCATAAGCCTTTCTAGAATTAGCTTGTAAAATGCGGACAATTAATTCCTGTACCATATTGTCTACAAAAAGCTCTTTAGAAGGGTGGTTTTCTGTAAATAAATATACCAAACGCTGTAGTATTTGGTAAATACTGGCATCATTAGTAAAGTGAAAATTATAATCCATGAGCTGCCACTCTCTCCCATCACTACGGGTCATTTGCTCGTTCATGCGTTGTACCACTTTTAGAATACGTTCATCTGCAATTTCCATAGCCAAACATTGTGTGGGGTTGTCTAAACGTGCTATAGGAAAATCAATACACATTAATTCGTTAGCCGGTAGTATCAAGGATTCGCCCGGTAAAAAGTCGAATGATTGTTTGTCTCGTAGGTGCATAATCTTTTTGCCCTGAAACATGCTGGCCAGAACGGGAGCATTGAACTGGAGTGCTACCTTTTCGGCTACTTTATGTGTTTCATACACATGCATGATAACATGGTCTAAAGCGTAACTCGTTTGGTTTTCTACAAGGGTTCCTATTTTCCGATTTTTGTAGTGGTTGGGTGATAGATGCAACATGGTTCAATTATTATATCAGCAAGTTAATGGGTGCTGTTGTGTAATATTCTTAAAAATATATCAAATAATTATTAATTCGGTAAACAAATATAGAAATGTACAGCTAGTCTGTAGAAATGTTCACACATCTAGGGGCATTCCGTACTAACTTGGACCACAGCTAATTATAGCAATAACTGATATAAATTGACAAACTATGAGCGATGTAAAAACAACCACACAAGATGTGCTTAAAAAACCACGATTTAAGTCCCAATATGATAATTATATTGGTGGCAAATGGACCCCACCCGTAAAGGGACAGTATTTTGATAATATATCTCCTGTAGACGGTGCTAGTTTTACAAAGGTGGCCCGTTCTACCGCAGAAGATATAGATTTAGCCCTAGATGCCGCGTGGGCGGCAGCTCCCAAATGGAATACCTCTTCTGCGGGTGAACGTAGTAATCTATTGCTAAAAATTGCCGATGTTATAGAGCAAAATTTAGAAGCACTAGCACGCGCAGAGACCTGGGATAACGGTAAAGCGGTAAGAGAAACGCTTGCGGCAGATTTACCGTTAGCCGTTGACCATTTTAGGTATTTTGCTGGCGTAATCCGTGCCGAAGAAGGTACTATGAGCGAATTGGATGCCACTACAATTTCTATGAATGTTAAAGAGCCACTGGGCGTTGTTGGGCAGATAATTCCTTGGAATTTTCCACTATTAATGGCGGCTTGGAAGGTGGCTCCTGCCCTTGCGGCAGGTAATTGTGTGGTTCTTAAACCAGCAGAACAAACACCAGTAGGGATTATGATTTTAATGGAATTGATTGATGGTATTTTACCTGCTGGAGTGCTTAATGTTGTAAATGGTTTTGGTATTGAAGCGGGCAAACCTTTAGCTTCTAATCCACGCATTAATAAAATTGCATTTACAGGAGAAACCACTACGGGGCAACTAATTATGCAGTATGCTTCTAAAAACATCATACCAGTAACCTTAGAATTAGGGGGTAAATCGCCCAATATTTTCTTTGAAAGCATCATGGATGCAGATGATGCTTTTTTTGATAAGTGTTTAGAAGGAGCTGCTATGTTTGCGTTAAATCAGGGCGAAGTGTGTACTTGCCCGTCTAGAATCTTGGTTCAAGAAAGTA
Source organism: Croceivirga sp. JEA036 (assembly GCF_011882165.1). NCBI lineage: Bacteria > Pseudomonadati > Bacteroidota > Flavobacteriia > Flavobacteriales > Flavobacteriaceae > Croceivirga > Croceivirga sp. JEA036. The sequence continues at coordinate 864,397 of NZ_JAATON010000001.1, read as the reverse complement.
TTTATGACCAGTTTATAGCTCGTGTAGTTGAAAGGGTAAAGGCGATTAAATTAGGGCATCCGCTAGACCCAACAACAATGATGGGAGCGCAGGCCAGTAATGATCAATACGAGAAAATTCTAAACTACATAGATATTGGGAAAGATGAAGGTTGCGAGGTATTAACGGGTGGTGCCGCTGCTTATAACGAAGGTTTAGAAGGCGGATATTACATACAACCAACACTTTTAAAAGGAAATAATAAAATGCGTGTTTTTCAAGAAGAGATTTTTGGGCCCGTTGCCTGTGTTACTACGTTTAAAGATGAAGCGGAAGCCTTAGAAATTGCTAACGACACCTTATATGGTTTAGGTGCGGGGGTATGGACTAGAGATACTCACCAAGCATACCAAATTTCTAGACAAGTACAAGCAGGCCGTGTGTGGGTAAATTGCTACCACCTCTACCCTGCCCATGCTCCTTTTGGAGGTTATAAAAAATCTGGAATTGGTAGAGAAACGCATAAAATGATGCTGGACCACTACAGACAAACTAAAAATATGTTAGTTTCTCATGACAAAAATGCCTTAGGATTCTTTTAAAATGATAGCGCGTGTACTTGTAACAGACAGTGCTTTAAAGGTAATTGATTCGCTAAGAGAAACCCATGGAGAATTAATGTTTCACCAAAGCGGTGGGTGCTGCGATGGCTCATCCCCCATGTGTTTTCCTAAAGGTGAATTGATGCTGAACGAAACCGACATTTTACTAGGTGAAGTTGGCAATTGCGAGTTTTACATGAGTAAAGGCCAATTTGAATATTGGAAACACACCCAATTAACCCTAGATGTTGTCACAGGAAGAGGGTCTAGTTTTTCTTTAGAAATACCGCTGGGACTCCGATTTGTAACTAAATCTAGAATTTTTAAACCAGAAGAAATGGCAATGCTACAAATGCCATAGCTATGAGAACCAGAATGCTTTATGGGCGTTCTGGTTTTTCTTTTAAAGTATAATTGCCTTGATACCCAATGGTATTTCTGTAATTACTGTTGATTTGAAACGAAGCTTGCCTCTTTCCGAAAACCATCCCAAAAACTCTTAACTGTTCACCTTCTTTCGTACGTACATCAAATTGTATTTGCTGTGCCTTTTTCTTTGCGTTTAGTGTGATGGTAAAATTCTCTGGTTTTGTATTGAATTCAATACCTAAGTCAGTGCTATTATACGTATTTCCAAATTGACGCTCCCCATAATACGGTAATGCCGCAGTAACCGAATCTTTATTTAACCTTAAAAAATACATATTGGTATTAAGGTTTATACGTGTAGCAGTGCTACCCAAAGGTAAAAGTCCCGCATTTGCAATAGATTGTATTCCCATACTGGCCATGGGGTTGGCACTATTGGCCGTAAAAACCAAGCTATTTTCCGTTAGTGTTTCTGGCAATAGCTTTAAATTATGCCATTCGGTCTCAGATAATTTGGCAGGACCGCAAGCGTTGAGTAGTAGGCAGATAAATGGTAGGTACAGACCAAGGCGATTCATAAGTTAAATATTTGACGTTAAATTAATTAATGTCAGTTATTAAAGCAATACGTTTAACCCTAATTTAAGTTATGGTTTACTATGGTTCTACCGTTCCTTGTTTTCTTCTAAAACGTGCAAATAATACCATTTTCTTTTTACTATTTATAAAGTAAACACCCGTAAGTAAAACTATAGCAGCTACTAGGGAACGTGTGGTTACGTTTTCGTCCAAAAAGAACCATCCTAAGAAAAGCGCTACGATAGGATTGATATAAGTAGATGTAGAAACTTTTTCTGGCGAAACCGTCTTTAATAAATAATTGAACGAGGTAAAGGCCACAATACTACCAAAAAGGACTAGCAACAACATACAAATTTGGGTTTTGGTGGTCCAAACCAATGGGCTAGACCATTCTTCACCAAAAGAAAGACTCATCAAGGCTAGAATAATTCCGCCATTAAACATTTGGTAACCCGTATTTACAAAGTAATTTTTAGGTAAATCTGCTTTACCTACAAAAAGACTGCAATACGCCCATGCCACTAAACAAGCAAATATCATAGCAATACCTAGCAAAGCATTTTCTCCCTGTACAATTTCTTTCTGCCCTACCAAAAGGTATATACCAATCATTCCTAATACAACACCGATGATAGACATGGGTTGTATTTTTTTGCCTTGTAATAACCACATCAATAACAGGATTACCAGTGGTTGCACAGATATTATAAGTGCCGCAAAGCCACTATCTACAAAACGTAAGGCCCACACCACAACACCATTACCAAAACTTAGAAATAGAAAGCCAGCAATTACAGTATTGCGTAATTGTTTTATGCTAATTTTTAAAGAAATCCCCATGAGTTTGGCTATGCCAAAAATGAGTAATCCGGCCGTAACAAAGCGCATACTTGCTAGCATAAAGGGCGGTAACTCCGCCACAGCAATTTTATTTAATAAGTATGTAGAACCCCAGATAACATAAATGGCAAAAAAAGCCAAAACAATTAAGATAGTGCTGTTTTTAGTAGTATTGTTCTGTTCCATAGGGTACTGCTGAAGGAATCATCAAAGCTAACTTTTTATACTGCAATTTAAAGTGATTATTCCTTAAAAAGAATGCTTAATTTTAATCGTATACGATATTTAAATGGAGTATGATTCGGAATAAAGTAAAAAGACATTTACTAAAACTCATTTTACAAGGGGATTTGCAGGTAGGGCAAACAATAAATTTAGCTAAAACTGCGCGTAGTCTAGGAGTCAGCGTTACTCCCGTCCGGGAGGCATTAAGTCAATTAGAGCAAGCACGGATTTTAGCGTCTATACCCAATAGAGGATTCATTGTTCCAAAGCTGAGCTTACAAGAAATAAGGGATTTATACAGTGCCATGGCAGATTTAGAGTTGATGGCTATGGAACAATCGGTATATACGGCAAAGCTTATTCAGAAACTTAAAGAGGAACAAGTGTTGTTGCAACAAAGCCATACCAATGGGGTTCGTATACAACGTAGAATGCAGTTCCATCAGTTGTTAATTAAGGGCTGCAGTAACCAAATTTTAAAACAGCTTATAACTGATTTGCAAGCTAGAATACTGTTTTATGAGCGTATGTTATTGACCGATGCTGAAATGTTTGAAACAACCGACAACCAAAATGAAGGTATTATTAGGGCTTTAGAGGAAGACAATTTGCCAACAGCCATACTAATAGCTAAAATGAATTGGATGCATTTACTAGAACACATGGAAAAACAATTGATACGCCAAACCAAAGTAAACTTTTAAAAGTGTACAATGGACAGCAAATAAATACGTTATGGGGATATGAAGTATTTAAACGCACAAATTGCTGCTAAGGCCAAGAACAAGAAAAGTTCACTGGTACGCAAACAGATTTCTTGTGGTATTTTTCAAGAGTTAGAGCATCCAAAGAAAAATAAAAGTAAGGTGAAGTAAAATTGGCTTTACCCAGAAATTAACCAACGCTCTAATACCATTTAGGGTGCAAATTTTTATATATGCTTATTTGGTCAGGAAGAGGAATTTTAGCTTCCCTATTCTTATTAGAGATGTAAATTTTAGGAACCATTTCATTTGATGGTTATTCAATTGATTATGCCTTTACTACTACCCTACTGGCTCTAAGAATTATCATTGCATCTTATGTAAAGAACGTTTTGTTTTCAAAGTGGCAGTAGGAGCTGCTCCAAAACAGTGAACGGCCAAAAAGGGTAAGTTTACTTTCGCTAGTTCTTATCAACCCAATCAAAATGCAGTAGCGGCGGCACAGCTAACTAAGACTCCTTTAGCAGCAAAATATTTTGAACCGTCTGACCATAGCCGTTTTATGCCCAAATAGTTAGCGTCCAAATAAGTTATAGTAATGTTGGTACATTTCTGGGGTATCTAAGTCAATCGTGAATTTATTTTCTGGCAAATATTCCAATTGGTTTTTGTATTGCAGCAGTAGATTTTTAGCTCCCTTTTTACCATTTAAATCTCGTAAATCTTTAAAATAGGCCTTGCCAAATACAGCAGGAACACCTGGCGTGCCCTTGTAATTGCTTACTACAATAGACTTTTTGTCTTCATGTTTAGATACTAGCTGTTCTAGGTAAGTATAACTTATTAAGGGTTGGTCTACTAAAACGATTAGTATTTTTTCTATTGACCTCTTTTTAGTTAGCTCTTTTACTCCAGCAGCTATAGAAGACCCCATACCTGTAGCCCAATCATCGTTTTCTACTACATCGTAATGCTCTAACTGATGTATAGAAGTTTGGATTTCACTAGCATAAGCTCCTAAAACTACTACAACAGCGTTGGTAAGTTTACCCACAACTTCCAAACAATGTGTGAGTAAATTGCCATTTTTCCAAGGCAATAGCTGTTTTATGGCACCCATACGGCTCCCTTTTCCAGCTGCTAAAACCACAACACCTAAATCGGAATATTTCATGTCGCTATACGTGAATGCTACCCGCTTTATTAGCAAGGGGTTGTGCGTCTCTATTTCTAATAACACTTAAAATTTCTGCCATTACTGCAATACAGATTTCTTGTGGTGTTTCCGAACCGATATCTAGACCCGCTGGACCTTTAATGAGCTCTAGAAAGCTTGGGTTTACATCAGGAACACGCTCCAGAACATCATTAAGCAGGTTGTTGCGTCGTTTTGTAGGGCCTAATAATCCCAAATAAGCAGGATTTGTTTCTAAAAGAGCAAGCAAATAGGCCAAATCTTTAGTGTAGCTATGCGTCATTAATACTATGGCAGTATTTTGGTCTACAGCCAAACTTAGATGCGCGCCATCGGCAGCAATATAATGGGTAGCCCCTGGAAAATCACTCAGCTGTTTATCTTCTCTCGGGTCTACTACTACAGTAACTTCCCAACCTGTTAGGTTTGCGTATTGGCAAAGATTCACCGCATCATGCTCGCCACCTATTACAACCAATTGAAAGCAAGGCGGATAATTTTGCTCAAAATATTCAGAGCTTTCTAATGGTAGTTTTTTCTCTGCAAGGGAATAAGCCGTGTTAAACAGCAATACCTCAGTGCCAAAACTACTATTCTCGCCGTGAGTAGGCTCAAAATAGCTTTTCGCTATAAATTCCTTTCTATTGTTTAAAACCCGCTCAAAAGCATCTAAAAATGCTTCCGTAGGATGAAACGGCTCTAATAGTACGTACAAAATACCCTCACAACCCAATCTATATCTACCATCGTAGGTAATCACTTTGGCAGTTCCCGTTTTAAAAACGCTTTGAGCTTGTACCTCTATTTCTTTTTCTACGCAGCCACCACTCACTGCACCAACCCTTTTTCCATCGGCCTGTAGCAACATACGGACCCCAGGCCTTCTGTAAGAAGACCCTTCTAGGGCTACTACAGTTGCTAAAACACAAGATATACCTTGTTGCTTTGCTTTTATGTAAGCGTTGACTATCGCTTTAAATTCGTGTGTCATCTATAAAATAGGCTTTGTAGGTATAAAAGGTACTAATTCTTCATTGGAATATGTGGTTTCTGGTTCTAGCATTACAAATCCGTTAGCCTTGGTTAAACTCGTTAAGTCTCCAGAACCATTTTCAGTAATAAAATGTGCTTGTAGTTGATGTTGATTTAGGCTGACCCTTGTACGTACAAATCGGGTCAGAGGTAAATCATTTTCTATGGCTTCTGCAAGTTGTACCCAGAAAAATGTTGTAGGTATACCTAAGCTTTTATGGTACCAAGGCACAAAGTAAACATGAAAGTTTGCGAATGTGGAAGCAGGATTACCGGGGAAAGCAAATACGGTAGCCTTATGCTTGTTAGACGTTCCGAACCAAAAAGGTTTTCCTGGGCGTTGCTTTACCTTATGAAAAAGTTTGGTAACACCTAATGATTCTAGCGCTCCTGGTATATAATCATATTTTCCTTTTGATACACCTCCGCTCAACAAAAGCACATCATAATTTTCTAATATTTGTGCTAAAGATTCTTTTACACTCAAAGCTTCATCTACCACGTGATATTGCGTAGCCATAATTCCCATCTGGTCTAAGGCGGCAACTATGCTATAGCTGTTACTTTTTCTAATTTGATGCGGTTGTGGCGTTTCATGTACATCTACCAATTCGTTACCCGTAGAAATTACTGCAACTTTTGGTTTTTGGTACACTAAAACTTTGTACTTACCAACAGAAGCTAAAACTCCAATTTCTGCTGGAGTAATAATGGTTCCTTTTTGTAAAACCAAACTACCTTTAGGTTCATCACTCCCTTGTTTATGAATATTTTGCCCTTCCCGAACAGGTTTTACGATGGTTGCTATAGAATCCTTAATTTCTAGATGTTCATACATGACAATGGTATCCGTGTTTGTAGGGACCATGGCTCCTGTCATAACTTCTAAACAACCTTCTGGTTGGTTTAATTCTTGTTGTGGATTCCCAGCCGCAGCTACACCTTCTATGACAAAAGAACGTTGACCTGCTTGGTATGCTTTATAAGCGATTGCGATACCGTCTTTGGTAGCCCTATGGAAAGGTGGAAAATCTCGGTCTGCATAAACAGCTTCAGCTAACACATTTTGGTGTGCTTTGGTAATAGAAACATGATGTGTATGTAAGGACATGTTATGCTCCAATACCAGTTGATATGCTTCTTTAAATGAAATCATGAAAACAGATTTAAGTTAAGGCCATTGATTAAAAAGACGCGTAAACCAACAAGTAATACTAATAATGCAGTGAGTAAACGAATGGCTTTGGCTGTAAATTTACCTAAGCTAATACGGACCCCCAATTGGCCACCCAAAAAAACCGAAAAAAGCAAAAGCATTATTTCTGGCCATAATATTTTTAAAGTTCCAGCATTAACTAAACCTATTAAACCAGCGACAGAATTAACCCAAATAAAGAAACTGGCTAACGCTGCTATAATTATAGGTTTATTCCACTTTAGCTGATTTAAAACAGGAGCTAGAAAAATACCACCGCCTATACCTACCAAACCCGATAGCAATCCGATACCTGCTCCCATAAAATATAAAAAAGATATAGGATAAGTTTTTGGCTCAAATTTGGCTTCTTTTTTAAGCGTTTGATAGGCTAGCGCCACAGCAGAGCTTATCAGTGCGATACCTAAAATACCAAAGAATACAACTTCTTTTAACCTAAAGCTTGCTCCCAAAAAGGCAAATGGAATACTGGTAACTACGAAAGGTAGAAATTTTTTAAGATGAAAATGACCTTTTTTGTAGTACAACCAACAACTGCTAGTGACTACTGTTAAATTGCAAAGCAAAGCGATACTTCTTATTGCAAAAAAACTAGTTACTACTAAAGTAAGTAGCGCTAAATAACTACTACCACCACCAAAGCCTACGCTAGAATAAAGTAACGCAATAAAAAAGAAACCAATACATAAGGCGATAAAATCAGGTTGTTGCCACATCATACTGCAGTAGTTTTTGCATTCCTCCTTCTACGGAAAAAATAACGCTTTTGGGGTAGTATTCTAGTGCAATAGCTGCAGCTCGCAAACTACGCTTTCCACTTTGGCAAATAAAATAGATAGGTTTGGTAAAGTCTAACTTGCCCAAGTTTACCTTTAATTCCACTAATGGAATATGGACACTTGGTATTAAGTGTTTTTGCTCATATTCATGGCCTTCTCTTACGTCTATAATTTGAGCCGAGTTATAAAGTACCGCAAACGCTTTAGCTGCTATTTCTGGTATGGTACTGCATTGACTTAACTCATAACTATCTTGTAGTTCGGTTATTGGTTCTGCTCGTACTACTTTATGTAAACCAATTTTCCTGGTGTGTTGCGTTAGTCCATTATAAACTAGTAGCTTACCAGCTAACACTTCTCCTATTCCAGTCATTACTTTTACCGCTTCTAAGGCCTGGAAACTACCTATTATCCCAGGAATAATTCCCAATACACCATTCTCATCACAATTGGGCACTTCCTCAGGGGATGGCATAGTTGGAAACAAACAACGGTAAGTAGGTCCGTTGTTGTAATTGAATACGCTTACCTGACCTTCAAATCCGTGTAAAGCACCATAAATGAAAGGCTTATTAAGAATAACACATGCATCGTTTATTAGGTATCTTGTAGCAAAATTATCAGAGGCATCTAGCACCAAATCATAGGATTTTATAATTTCTAATGCATTCGCAGTGGTTAAATACGTAGGATGAGATTGTAATTGCGTCTCTGAATTTTGTGCTTGTAATTTTTTAAGAGCGATACTTATCTTGGATTTACCAACTTCATTTTCTGCATATAAAACTTGACGCTGTAAATTATGGATGTCAATACAATCGCCTTCTACTAAACCCAAGGTACCTACCCCCATTGCATTTAAATATTGCAAAGCTGGTACACCTAAACCACCTAAACCCACCACTAAAATTTTAGCCGCTTTTAACCTGGCTTGGGATTCTGGGCCAAATTCCTTTAAAGTAGTTTGTCTTATGTAGCGGTTGTGGGGCATTTATCCCAATTTTTGTTTAGCAAACTGATATTCTTCTAAAGTATTGGCATTGTAAAGCCACTCGTCCTGTTCTGGATATATTAGTTTGGTATCCGCATTAATTAAGAATTTACGAGGGCAAGAGCTCTGCGCCTTGTCCATATAGGCTTTAGCATCTATAAGTCCTTTTGGCTCCCAAATCGCAATTAGTGGTTCTGGCAATTTACTTTCTTGGGTTGCCATAGCCGTTGCAGTTTTAGTTCTATCTCTTTCCTGTACCAATTGCGCTAAAACTGCATGGTTTAATAAAGGTAAATCGCACGCAAGCACCAACCATGCCACATTGGGATGTTCTTTATGAGCACTTAAAATGCCATTTAAAGGACCTTTATACTCATTTAAATCAATTATAATTCTCTCCTTTGGAATCCTTTCATCTTGATTAGGTCTAACACTATAATAAACTGCATCACAGTATGCAGATAATAATTGATAAAGGTATTCCCGTTGAGGAACGTCATGATACTGCAATAAGCCTTTATCCTTACCCATACGGGTACTTTTACCACCAGAAAGTACCAATCCGTATATTTTTGTTGCCTGATTCATATTTACTATTTTAACCACCAATTGAAGTCATAGAACTATCAAAAACTGCTTGATGTTCTTGCTGTGCTTCGAATCCTGTTTTGGCGCGGTTGCTTACCGTTTGTTGTAGTAATTTCTTTACCACTTCATCATCACTAGATTGCCTTAACAAATCTCGCAGATTAGCTTTAGGCTTGCCGTACAAACAAGTTATGATGTCTCCTGTAGCGGTAATACGTAGTCGGTTACAGCTACCACAAAAGGTTCTACTGAAAGATGGTATAATGCCAAAAGTACTTTGGTGACCATTTATTTGATAGTTGATAGATGTAGATGTAATTGGCGAAACTAATTTCTTAATATCAGGATATCGTTCCTTTATGTGCTCAAAAATGGCTTTATAGTTCCATTTTATATGCTCAAATTGTTTACTCCCTCCATTAAATGGCATTTCTTCTAAAAAACGAACACTTACAGGATAGTGGCGCATAACCTCTAAAATAGACAGGATATCTTGTTCGTTTTGACCCTCCAATACAATAAAATTGATACGTACATTAAAGCCTTCTGTAATTAAACGTATTAGGTTTTCTTGAACCGTATCATAATGGGGTCTCCTGGTAATGCGTTCAAAAGTTGCTTTGTCTATAGCATCCAAACTTACATTGATATTTTTGATACCTAATGCTTTTAATTCATCAATATGTGGACCAATTAAAGTGGCATTTGTTGTGATAGAAATGTCATTAAGCCCATCTAATGCACTCATGTAACGCATTAATTCCATCACATCTTTCCGCACAAAGGGCTCTCCCCCAGTTATTCTAATTTTATCAATGCCCTGCGCCACACTTAAGGAAGCAACACGTTTTAATTCGGCTATAGACAATAATTGGTCATTTTTTACAAAATTGATACCCTCACTAGGCATGCAATAATTGCATCTAAGATTGCATCGGTCTGTAACCGCCAATCTTAAATAATTAAGAACTCTATTATGATTGTCTATCAACATACATCAAATTTAAAACTTGTAATCCACATTACCGTTCTTAGGGTCAAAAACTCCTGGGTAATGCTCTAGCAGGTTCTTCATCATAAAATCTACAGGAACATCTTCAAAACTGCCATAATCTTCTAGATATTCCATGAACTGTTGGCCGTCCGTATTATATTCTTGGAACATAGAATCAGTCTTACCATCAAATTCTAAAGGAGCCACTTTACATAAAATACATAACTCTTTATTAAAGGCTGGTGTTGCCTTAATCCACCACCCGTCTAAATATACCTCTACCATCCCGTGTGGGGTTAAAATATTAGTGCCAAAGCGGTTTGTAAGCCTTTCTACAGCAATGTGGTTGGTTACTTTGGCCAACCGAATACGTGCAGGTATGTTTAAACCACGTAGTGCTGCGGTAAGTAAAATAGCTTTATCTACACAGTGCCCTTCTTTTTGTTTAGCGAGATAGCTGGCTTTGAATTTATCTTTATTTAAGGTGATATTATAAGCATTATAGCGATAACCATCCCTTATTTTAGTGTAAACACCGATGGCTTTTTCTTTTAGCGATAATGAATCAGACTTAAATTCAGCTATCAGCCCTTGTATTTCGGGCGAATTGTAATCCAAAAAAGTTGTTGCTGCAGTATATTGCTCCATAGGCTATCCTCCACTTACGGGTGGTATTAATGCAATTTCGTCATAAGAATTAATACTTTCCTCATCTTTTGCGTAATTATTATTTACTGCAATTGCCAGAGAAGATAAATTTTTCATAGCCGGATATCTTTTAAACAAAAATTCCTTTAGCTCTTTTACGGTCTTTGGGATGGGTTTACCCGTGATGTTAGTGGTAGGTATAGAAAGAGAAGGGCTACCAACAATATCTTTGGTAACCCCGAATAATAATATGGTCATAAGTTATGCTTTATCCTAAAATTTCTTGTTTTTGGGGTTTTAATAATTCTGGAAATTTTGTGAATGGTTGTTGGTAAAGTCTGTTGCCTGTTGCTGCTTTAATAGCATTGGCTACAGCCGCACCTGCAGGTGGTAAAGTTGGTTCTCCTAAGCCAGTAGGAGCAAAATCATTTTCTATAAAATACGTCTCCACTTTAGGAGCTTCTTTCATACGTATCAAACGGTATCGGTCAAAGTTCTTAGCACTTGGCATCCCCTCTGTAAAGGTAAAGTCTCCGTACATGGCATGGCCAACCCCATCTACAACACCACCTTCTATTTGGTTTAGAGCTCCTAACGGATTAACTACAATACCACAATCCACAACAACGGTTACTTTTTTAACCACAGGATTGCCATTTTCCAAGACTACATCTGCCACCTCCGCAACATGTGTATTATGGCAATAGTAATTTACAAAGCCTTGATAGGTATCTTTGGGTTGTTTACCCCATCCAGATTTTTCTACAGCTGTCTTAATTACTTTGGCCATACGGTCTGGGTTATATTCTATGCGCTCATCAGCGTCTGCATCTACCTTTTTAAGTAAATCTAAACGCATTTGTATTTTATCTACATTGATGGTCTCTGCCAATTCATCAAAGAAACTTTGTTCTGCAAACGCCAAAAAATTGGTATATGGTGCACGCCATGCTCCCGTGGTAATATTACTTTTTAAAGCGGCAACATCTACCTTATAATTTGCTACGGCGCCTGCGGGGAAAAAATTGGGTATCAAACCGTACATATTAGCGTTAACCGCAACTTCTTTTAAATGGTAAGCTACTAATTCACCATCTTTAATCCCAGCTTTTATACGATATTTGGTAGCCATCCGGTAGATGCCGTCATTCATGTCGTCCTCTCTAGAATAGACTACTTTTACTGGTTTTCTAATGCTATTGGCTATCTCTGCAGCTTCAAGCACAAAATCACCATAAAGCCTTCTACCAAAACCACCACCCATACGGGTCATTTCCAATTCAATTTCTTCTGGTTTTCTGTCTAGCATAGCCGCTACAGCACCTGCTTTCCATTGCGGGGTTTGTATAGGACCTACCAAATGTACTTTCTCATCTGTAACATGAGCAAAAAAGTTCATGGGCTCTAAACAGTTATGAGGTAAAAAAGGAGATTCGTACGTGCGTTCCAAAATTTGGTCCGCAGTTGCAAAGGCCTTTTCTACATCACCGTCCTCTCTCATCGTAGTAAAATCTTTACCATCTAAAAGGGCGGTTAATTTTTCATTATGTAACGCAGTACTTTCTAGTTCAGACGTGTTTTGCCATTGTGCCTCTATTGCCTTTTTGGCCTTCATTGCTTGCCAAGTACTTTTTGCAATGACTACCACTTTATCTGTCTTAGCTAAAATAGCCTCGATGTTAGGCATAGCGTCAATTAATTTACGGGCGCCTTCACCAATAGTGATTACATCTAAAACGCCATCCATTTGTTTGGCTGCTTCCGCGTCAAAAGAAGAAAGACTTTGACCAAAAGCAGGCGGGCGTACCACAGCAGCATAAACCATACCTTCTGTTTTATAATCAATACCAAATAGTGGTTTACCAGTCGTAATCTTATCAATATCTACATTTTGTGCGTCCGTACCAATTATGGTAAAATCTTTTGGGTCTTTTAGCGTAACATTTTCTGGTACTTCTAATTTTGCGGCCTCATTTACAACCTCCCCGTAGCCTAGAGTTTCATTTGTTTTTGTGTTGGTAATAACTCCTGCTTTAACAGTACAATCCGCTGGTGCTACATTCCATTGCTTTGCGGCAGCATTGACCAGCATCTGTCTAGCTGTTGCGCCGGTTTGCCGTAAAGGCTCCCAACCCTGTCTTATAGATTGGCTCCCACCAGCTACCTGTCTGGTAAAATTTTTAGTATCTAATTTGGCTTGTTGAACATAGACATTTTCCCATGCCACATCCAATTCTTCTGCAATAAGCATAGGCATAGCAGTTTTAACGCCTTGCCCTATTTCTGGATTGGGAGAAAAAATAGTTACCGTACCATCTTCTGCAATCTTTATATAGGCATTAAAATCCTGATAATTTAATTGCGATAAATCTTTAGGAGGTATAAAGGTTTGTTCTGTTTTAGCTTTGCAAGCCTGAAAAAGGTTAAATCCTATAAGCATACCTCCACCAGCAAGGCCAGAGGTTCTCATAAAGGACCTTCTACTAAACGTATTTTTTAATGTCTTCATTTGTTTTGATGCTTATATTAAGGATTATCCCATATGCTTTGCTGCCTCTTCTACAGCTCTGTAAATTCTGTTATAACTACCGCATCTACAAATATTTCCATGCATAGCATTTTTAATATCTTCTTCTGTAGGGTTGGCATTATTTTCTAAAAATGCCGCTGCTGTCATCATCTGTCCTGCTTGGCAATAACCGCATTGTGGTACGTCTATTTTTTTCCAGGCTTGCTGCACTGGATGTTCTCCATGCTCGGACAGCCCTTCTATAGTAGTAATATTTTTACCATCAATTTGTTCTAAAGTAAGGCTGCAACTACGCATTGGGGTGCCATCTACGTGTATAGTACATGCACCACATTGACCAATACCACAACCAAATTTGGTTCCTACTAAATCTAGGTGGTCTCTTAAAACCCATAGCACTGGAGTGTCTGCGGTAACCTCTACAGTTTTTGAAGCTCCATTGACATTTATTTGATAACTAGGCATAATTCAGTTGTATTTTTCTCAAAGGTAAGTTATCAATTTATGATGTAGTACTACTATTTTTAACCCATACCTTCTATATTTTAACTTTTATTTAGGCATATCAATTAGAAGGACACAAAAATTTCTGCACGATTATTGCGTTGTACATTTGGAACCTAAAAATTATGAAAATGATAAACTACACAAAGAGTGTGTTGTGCCTATTGGTACTGTCTTTAATTTTCTCCTGTGGAAATGCTGATGATGATGTCAACTTTCAATTAAATGAAGGTAATGGAGAGCTAGGTAAAGGTAAAGAACCAGACGATTGTTTAAATTTTGGCGAAAGCGATTTAATTCTCTCCATACAAGATGAATACACTACCCTACCAGGGAAAGTTTCAATTCTATTTAAAGTTAGCGATAGTGATGGTAATCCTGTGGCAGGCTTAACTGCAGATAAGTTTACTATTTATGAACAAGGAAGAAATGATGATTGCTTTAAAACCATTTCTTCTAGTGAGTCTTTTGCTCGTATTTCTCCCAATAGTCAGGTATTCAGCAATAACACCTTACTAGTATTAGACCTAAGTAACTCGGTTTTACAAGGTAGTTTGGCAGAGTTAAAGAATGCAGCTACTAGTTTTGTGAATAATGTAATGCCAGCAACACAATCAGAATCTTTTAAAATGGCAATTTATTGGTTTGATGGAGAAGATGAATTACATTTATTAAACGATTTAACCTCTTCTGCTACAGAATTAACAACAGCAATAGATGGCATTACAGAAGATATTAGCAATGACCCCTCTACAGATTTGTATGGAGCAGTACTTAAAACAACTAAGAAAGCTGAAGAATTGGTAAAATCGACTTCTTCTGACGATAATATTAGCGCTGCATCTGTGGTTTTATTTACCGATGGAACAGACCAAGCTTCTAGATATAAAGAGGCAGACGCCATCAAAGTTGTAGAAGATGCTAACAGAAATATTTCATTCTTTACCATTGGTTTAGGTGCAGAAATAGATACTCAAGTGTTAGAAAGTATTGGTAAGACCTCTAGTGTAGTTGCGGCCAATGCTGCCGAACTAGAAACTACATTTAACCAAATCTCTGCAAGAGTATCAGAACAAGCAAATAGCTTTTATTTATTTGAGTATTGTACCCCAAAAAGAGATGGTAGTGGCGAGAGTAACTTGGTAATCCGCGTTATAGATGGTACCAAACAGGGAGCAGTGCAAACCAAGTTTAGTGCTAATGACTTTACTGGTGGTTGTGAATAATTTAAAAGTTTAACATACTGAATTTCAGATAAAAAAGTCCGTCTATTCAAAGGCGGATTTTTTTATATAATCCAAAAGGAGATTTGTTGCGTAAGTATTAAGTGAAAGATTTATGAACACTTAAAATTTTCAAAATGAAAAAAGTATTATTTACCGGTCTTGTGGCAACTGTTGTGCTTACAGGCTGTGTTTCTAAAAAGAAGTATGTAGCCTTAGAAGAAAATTTAGCACAAACCCAAAGTCAACTGACCAAGACTCAGGTAGAAAAAGAGGAATTAGCCTCTAAACTTTCCAAAATAGAAGCTCGTGTAGCTGAGTATAATGCTAAAATCAATTCTTTAAAAGAAGTTAATGATAGTCAGTTCCAAATTAAAGGAAACACTGTAATGAGTAACACCAATAAGGCTAAAATGGAAGCTACTTTGGCTAAAGTAGACCCTGCTAAATTGGCTCAAGCTAAGACTATGGAAGATTCTGTAAATTTGGCTATCTCTTACAATTTAAAAAACTCTATCTCTGATGATAGTGATGACATTGATGTGTTTGTAGACAAAACTGTTGTTATGATTAATATCTCTGACAACCTTTTGTTTAGAACAGGTAGCTACCGTATTAATGATAAGGCTAATACAGTATTGGGTAAACTTGCAGAAGTAATTAACTCTGAGCCTAGTATGGAAGTGATGGTAGAAGGACATACAGATTCTAGATCAATTAATACAGCAGTGGTAGAAGACAACTGGGATTTAAGTGTTAAGCGCGCTACTTCTGTAGTACGTACGCTACAAGAAAAATACAATGTGGACCCAACGCAATTGATTGCTGCTGGTAGAAGCGAATACCAACCATTGGTAGAAAATACAGATAAAGACAGCATGGCTAAAAACAGAAGAACACGTATTGTAATTATTCCAGATTTGGATAAATTCTTTGCACTTTTAGATTCTGAAAGTTAAAAGTCTTAATTTTTGATTGAGATTTAAGGGAGGATATAAGCCTCCCTTTTTTTATGCCTTCATTTAAAAAAAAATAGGGTGTCACAAAATGGATATTATGTTTTAAAGCTGAAATCCATTACCTTCATCACACTAAAAACTATACAAAACTGACACATGAAAAAACAACTAATATGCTTATCATTCTTGCTTTGTAATCTTTTAATAAATGCACAAAAAAGCGATTTTGAGGGTCGTTGGGATTTAGAAATAGACTTTCAGGGTAAAAAAGCACCATCTTGGCTAGAAATTAGACATTCTGGGCATGCTACTCATGTTGGTAGGTTTGTATTTGCTTTTGGTAGTGCAAGACCTGTAGCTGAAATTACTATTAAGGATAATAATTTCTCTTTTATCATTCCTAGGCAATGGGAACCTGAAGGGGAAGATATGAAGCTTGTAGGACGATTGAATAACAATACATTAACAGGAACCATAACATATACGGACGGCAGTAGTATTCCTTTTACTGGTATCCGTGCACCAAAACAGCCGCATAAGGCCTTATATGTAGAAGAAAAACCAATTGCTCTATTCAACGGAAAAAACTTGGAAGGCTGGCATGCAGACCGAGAAGAAAATCAGTGGCAAGTGAATGATGGAATTCTTGTAAATCCAAAAAGTGGCGCTAACCTTATTAGCGACCAAAAATTTAGAGATTTTAAGGCCGAGATTGAATTTAAGTATCCGAAAGGCAGTAATAGTGGTATCTACCTAAGAGGACGTTATGAAGTACAAATTGAAGATAATTATGGTTATACGCCTATGGATATTTATTTTGGCGGCATCTACGGGTTTTTAGAACCTAATGAAAATGCAGCACTACCTGCTGGAGAATGGCAGAAATACGAGATTACTTTAATTGGGAACCGCGTTACTATTGTAGCAAATGGAAAGCGTATAATTACAGACCAAACTATACCAGGCATAACAGGCGGTGCATTAGACAGCAAAGAAGGTGAGCCTGGAGCTTTTATGATACAAGGAGACCACGGCCCTGTAGAATTTAGAAAATTTTTGGTTACACCATTGAACTAAGAAAAAGGAGAGCAGGGCTCTCCTTTTTTAATTTTTAAGTTTTAAATATTAATCTTAACGAATAATAATCCCGTTACCTATTTGTTGTTGCGATAACGGTTTGTTTAAATCGATTAGAAAACCATTAATAACTGCATATTGTAATTTACCATCTTTTTCTAAGAAAAACGTAGGGTTTAATCCAGGTGACACACCAAAATTTTTAAGGGTGAAGTTTTTAGGAACTACATTAAATGGTGAGTTGCTATATGTTAATTCTATTGGTATACGCTCTGCTCTAACATAAGCTTGCCCGGTCTTCAATAATTCTAAAGTATTTAAAACGTGTATTTCATTTCCTTGCGGCATTACAACGTTTTGAGATGTTTTTGGCGCTACTATCTTATACCCTGTGGCATCAAAGGTTTCATAACCATAAAAAGTAGATAAATCCCCTTGGTCTGCTATTAAGCTTCTATAATGAAATTTATTATGGTATGCATCGTCCACCTCATTACGTAAAATTCCTAAGTCCAAAATATAATCCTCCCCATTTAATTCGTACGTTACATTTTCTAATTTTAGGTCGAATAAATTTCGGTCGTTTTTAGGAATTTTTTCGTATTCTTCTATAGAAATTTCTTGGTAGCTTCCGTCCGCAATAGTATGCAATGCAGAAAGGATAGAAACATAATTAAGCTTACGTATTTCTTGCTTTTCTTGGTCTTTAGGATACCCTCCAGATTCAATCAAAATAAGACTAGTACCCCATTTTGCAATATTGTCTCCAAAAGCACGTGGTTCAAAATCATCACTATAGCGCCCCACTTGTCCAGGAGCATATTGTTGTACAATATTATTCATATACACAATCACCTTCATGGCATTGGCACGCACTTCATTAATATCTTTTTCATAGTTATAAGCCGTAGCTAAATAAGAAATAGTTGCTGGCTTTTCTGTACGTTCTGCGTTGTAATAACGACTTTGGTCGTGTAAATTAAACCCAAAATCTGCATCTAAACTATCCCTTATTCTTTTAAGGACGCGCCCTTCTGGAGATTGTAAACGTAAGGCATCTCTGTTAATATCTATACCCAACGCATTTCTTCTTGTAAACACTTCTGCGCCATCTGGGTTAAGCATGGGTAAAAAATGAAGCTTTAGTTTGGATAATATCGCTTTCTTTTCCGCTTTGTAGGCATCGCCTTGTAAAAAATTAAAGATGTCAAAGATAGCTTGGGTAGCTGTTGGTTCATCTCCATGCATCTGGGACCATAAGAACACATCAATATCACCTTTACCTATACTTATTAATCGTAAATCCCGCCCTTGAATAGATTCCCCAACCTTCTGCACCGTGAAATCAGAATCCTTAGTTAATTTATTGATGAGAGGTTGAATTTGATGGTATTTAATACGGCGTTTATCTAAGCTTTTTTCTTTATACGTATCATAAGAACCATAGAGACTACTAGTAAAATCTTGAGCTTGTATGGTAAAGGAACCTATAGTAAAAGCAAAAATTCCCAATATTTTTTTTGTGATATTCATAAACTATTTTGGTAAAGGTTTAAAATTCAATTTTAATGTAGCCATTCTCAATTCTGCCATAAATTCTGGTCCTGGGTCCGTTTTAGTGGTTCTATACCCATCATTTACCTCTAGCCACAGCGGATGGTCTTCAAACAAAGTATATTCGTGATGACCAATTAAATAATCTATAGCATATTTATTCTTTAAATACTTTATTAATTTGATGTTTGCTTTAAGCTGAGCTTGGGTTAAAGGAGTATTTTCGGTACCACCAACATTTTCTATACCAATTGCACAATGGTTTAAACCGATAACATGCCGTGCCATATGGTTTTCTGGCATTAACCGATACACAGTACCATCTTGATCCACTAAAAAGTGACTAGAAACATTAAGACCGCTGATAGTAGTTAAATCTGGCCTCCAAGAAGGTAGAGTTGGTCTTTTAAAAGCATCAAAAGAATCCTCTAAAGAAGCAATGGCGGTCCAGTGTACCACAATCATACGTGGGATAATTGTAATCGTCTCTTGTTTTAATTCATATCTACCTTTTAAATATTCTTTAGTTAGCTCAATCCGTTGCTCATCAAAAACAATGGGTTTCTCTTGGATAAATTTATTTGAACTACAAGACGTAATTATACCAAGTATAAGTAAAAGATTAAATATCTTCATAAGCCTAAATGTACAGCATTCTTAAAGAAACTCAAATTGAAAAGTTACGCTTTACACTTAGTTTAATAAGGTTTAAAATAATTTTTACTACTAGTAGCTTTATCTTTAAGAACTAAAACATAATTCGTATGAAATGGTTTAAACGTGTATTACTCCTATTGCTTATTATAATAGCTATTGTGGTGTATGTAAACTACCCCAAATTAAATATTATCTCTGGATACACCTCTAAATATACCGCTTCTAGTGTATTAATTGCACATAGAAATGCAGCAGATGTAATTGCTAAAGATTTACAAGCACCTTTAGTAGAATTGGCAGACACAGAATATAGCGTTCAACAAAAAACAGCTGTAAGTAAAGTTTTTGGATTGTTGCCAAGAAAGGCGGTTGCACGTAAAGGTTTAGGCGCGGTTTTAATTACGGAAGATTATGATGAAGAAAAACCATATCTATCTCCCAATAGAATTCAAAAGTTCGATTCACTCCCCTATCCCTACGGACATTTACCAGCTAAAGATTCTGTATTTAATACTGTAGATTATGACGCGCTGCAAAGAGCCGTAGCTTTGCCTTTTGCCAATCCAGATGTCCAAAAAACCCGGACGCTTTTAATACTTTACAAGGGACATTTACTTCATGAAAAATATGTTGGTGATATTACAGTGAATACTCCAGTTTTAGGTTGGAGTATGACTAAAAGTATATTAGCTACACTTTACGGCGTCTTAGAGCATCAAGGGAAGTTAGAGATGGATTGGCCTGCACCTATTACAGAATGGCAAGAAGATGAACGAAAAAACATCACCTTAAATCATTTGTTGCGTATGCAAAGTGGTTTGGAATGGGAAGAAAATTACAGCAAAATATCTGATGTAACTAAAATGTTGTTTTTAGATACAGACATGACCTTGGCACAGAAAGAAAAAAAGGCAATTGCAAAACCTAAAGAAATATGGAATTACAGTTCTGGAACTACCAATTTGCTTTCAGGAATACTGCGCCAACAATTTAGAACCCATCAAGAGTATTTAGACTTTCCGTATAGTGCACTATTAGATAAAATTGGAGCCCATAGTTTTTTATTAGAGGCAGATTTGGCAGGGAACTACGTAGCTTCTTCTTATGGTTGGGCAACCACCAGAGATTGGGCCAGAGTTGGGCAATTGTATTTAGATAAAGGCCAATGGAACGGACAACAGCTCTTTTCTCCGGAATGGGTAGACTATGTAAGCTCCCCAACAGAAAATAGCGACGGTCTATATGGGGGTCAATTTTGGTTAAACGCAGGAGGAGACATGCCAGATGTACCAAAAGACACCTATTATATGGATGGCTTTGAAGGTCAATTTGTATACATTATACCCTCTAAAGACTTAGTAGTAGTAAGGACAGGCCTATCATCACCACCTAATTTTGACGCCAATACCTTTATAGGAGCGTTAGTTAAGGCCATAAACTAGTAATAAATAACAGGTTTAATAGTTATTACCACAGTATAACATCCCTACACAACAATAGTTTCTTTTGTAGGGAGACTACTCCTACTTTTACATCGTAATAAACAAGGAAGTAAATTTTTTCATTTTCATATAGTGTTCTCGTAAAAGGGCTTTGTCTACAGACAAGGCTCTTTTTTATTTTACCCAATCCAATTTTTTATTGTTTACCTAATAAGGTCTAATCTTTAGATAAAGATTAGACTAAAAAATGTGCTATGCATACGGTAAAATATAGAGAACGTTTACTTTAAAAATACCGCAATACTTTAATTCATACATATATCAAGCAATTGACAACAGGTTTTAAACAGTTGACAACAATAGTTATGCAAAGGACAAGTAGCGCTGTACATTTACATCGTAATAAAAAGAAAAACAAAAATTTTCATTTTCATATAGTGTTCTCGTAAAAGGGCCTTCGTCGACAAACAAGGTCCTTTTTTTATGTTCAGTTTTTACTTCACCACAAGATTTGGTCAGTACACAACAATAATTGTGCAAACAGGAACTACAGCACTATTTTTACATCGTATTGAATTAGCAAAAACAAAATTTTCATTTTCATATAGTGTTCTCGTAAAAGGGCCTTAGTCATTTGACAAGGCTCTTTTCAATTTTAACCTACCTCAATAGCATTATGTGACCTTTACACTACTTCCGTGTCTTATATAGTGTTTAATGATAACACTATAACTAATGAAAAAGATTTTATGTTTACTGGCCTTGGGATTGATGGGTTTTATGAGTGTTACTGCTCAAACCACTACTACACCTGCTGTTTCGGAAGATGAAACAGAACACCTATCTGAAAAGATAATAAAGGAGCGTGAAAAAGCTATTAAATCTGAACAAAAGGCAGCTAAAAAAGCGGAAAAAGCTCTAAAAAAACATCAGACAGCAGAGAAAAAGCTTTTAAAAGCTCAAAAAAAAGTACGTTCTAATGAAAGGCGTATTGCCAAACTAAGGAACAAGCTTAGAATGGCAGAAGAATTGGAACCTGTAAAAAAAGAAAAGCTAGAATACCAATTAGCTAAGGCCGAAAAGGAATTAGAAGGCAATCAGAAAAAGTTAAATAAAACCCGTTCCAAACTTTATTAAGGAACGGGTTTCCTTTTTTTATAGGATTAAGGAATCCATTTATTTTCACCAAAGTTAGGCTTTCGTTTTTCTAAGAAAGCATTTCTACCTTCTTTGGCTTCATCTGTCATATAAGCCAAACGTGTAGCTTCTCCTGCAAATACTTGCTGGCCAACCATGCCATCATCCGTTAAGTTCATGGCAAACTTTAACATTTTTATAGATGTAGGCGATTTAGCCAATACTTCTTGTGCCCATTGGTAAGCCGTTGCTTCTAATTCATCATGGGGTATTACTGCATTTACCATTCCCATTTCGTAGGCCTCTTGCGCCGAGTAATTTCTACCTAAAAAGAAAATTTCACGCGCTTTCTTTTGGCCCACCATTTTTGCCAAATAAGCAGAGCCATATCCGCCATCAAAGCTAGTTACATCTGCATCTGTCTGCTTAAAAATAGCATGTTCCTTACTTGCTAAAGTCATATCGCACACAACGTGCAGACTGTGGCCACCGCCTACGGCCCAACCAGGTACAACAGCTATAACCACTTTAGGCATAAAGCGTATTAAGCGCTGTACCTCTAGTATGTTTAACCTGTGGTAACCATCTTCACCAACATAGCCTTTAAGTCCCCTAGCCTTTTGGTCGCCACCGCTACAGAAAGCATATTTACCGTCTTTGGTAGATGGTCCTTCGCCAGAGAGTAAAACTACGCCAATGGAAGTATCTTCTTGCGCATCATAAAATGCCTTATACAATTCCGCCGTGGTTTTTGGTCTAAATGCGTTACGTACATTAGGTCTATTAAAGGCAATACGTGCTACACCATCGCACTTTTTATAAGTAATGTCTTCAAATTCTATGGCCGTTTGCCAATTGGGTGTATTATCCATTGTTATAAATTAATTTTTATAAAAGGTTTAAAAAGTAGGAATGCCAATACCGCAGCAGCAATAGAGATAAAATTCCCTACTATAAAATAATCATTATTTACTTTGGCCTCTTTATCACTATCCAAACGGGTCCCTAATTTAATAGCACCAAAAAGAATCAAGGCAGAACCTTGAAAACCAGTTAGCAATAAAAAAGTTAAAAATACACGCTCTAAAAAGCCTTTGAGCCAAGAGGTACTTTTTTGCCCTATACTTTTTCTACTGTTCTTAGGGTCTAACCATTTAGATACCGCATAGAAAATAATGAGCAAAAAGACTTCTATAATTACATAGTATAAGATGTGAAATTTAAGTTCGCTCATTTGCTATGATATTTAAAATCAATTTTTTTACGGTTTCGTAGGCCTCAATTTGTAAAGAATTGTACTTTTTCCAAGCTCCAGAACGTGTTTTGTACAATCCTATTTCTTGTAATTTTTTATAATCCTTATGGGTTAAAAATGCGGAAATAATTTTAGATTCACTGCCTTTCCACCCTGTTTTTATACTCTGGTACAAATATAAGCTCAGTTGTAGTTGTAGGTCTGTATACGATTGCAATTGCACATAATAATGAGGCTCCATGTCTTTGAGCGATTCTAAACCTTCTCTGGCCTGCGTTAAACCACTACCATACATCTCATGGGCTATTTTAGGGTTTATAGGTGTTTCTATTTCACCATAGACCAGTGCATAGCGTAATTTAAAAGGATAGCCCAATGCCAACAATTGTTCGTCTAAATAAAATAGAAGGACAAATAATGTATTTTTATTAGCCACCACTCCTTGAAACTCGTCTCCTAGCGTTATGGTCAAGGGCGATAAAATAGCATCCGAAAAAGTAGAATTGGCCTGTTTTATGAGCGATTTAAACGCCTCCATAAAACCTTTATCTTTAGTAATGGAGCGGCTATCGATAACATCTGCCATAATTATGTAATACTGCTCTGCCATTTTTTCCTATTATTGGAAATAATAATTAATATTTCTAAAATCAGGAAACAATATACAAAATTTCCCTAGTATGGAAATAAAAAAATAGCAAAAAGCCAGTATCTTTAACCCCGTGAAAACTGAAATTCATATTAAACCTATCCATTACACCAAAACATGGCCAATAAGGCATAGCGTAATGTGGCCCAACCAGTCCATAGAATTTATAAAACTAGAAAAAGATGCAGAAGGTTCGCATTTGGGGTTATTTGTAGGAGAACACTTAACCAGCATTATTTCTTTGTTCCAAACCCAAGAGGGGCTGCAATTTAGAAAGTTCGCCACACTAACCGAAGCCCAAGGAAAAGGATACGGCACCCAATTGTTAACCGAAGTATTTAAGAGGTACTCTAATGGTTCCGTTTCTCGTATTTGGTGCAATGCACGTGTTGAAAAGGCTAAGTACTACGAGCGTTTTTGTCTGCAAAGAACCAATAAAACCTATAGAAAGGGTGGTATAGCGTTTGTGGTGATGGAGAAATTGTTTTGTTCATAAACCAAGCTCTTAAAACTGCATAAATTATACTAAACAGCATGGGTAAAAGCACGTAAAAATACCAATTCAGTTAATCCAAGATATTTAAATCTAGTAATTTGCGAAGCTATGGCAGAAAAAGAAGAACTGGATAAAAAAATTGAGGAGGTGCATGAAAATGCGAACCAAGAGCAGGTAAAAACCGAAGAAGCTATCTTGGTAGACCAACTTTGCGAAGGGCTGGAAACCTATAAAAATAAAAAGACCAATGTTTTTATCAGTGCCTTAATCGCCGGATTAGAAATCGGGTTTAGTTTTTTACTCCTAGCCATTTTACACCATTTATTAAAAGCTAAGGTCTCAAAAGACCTTCTGTTTCCTCTTTTGGCGTTTGCCTATCCTGTAGGATTTATAATTGTAGTTCTTGGGAAATCTATATTATTTACCGAACAAACTTCGTTGCTAACCCTTCCTGTTTTACACAAAAGACGTTCCGTAAAAGAACTATTACAATTATGGGGCATTGTTATTCTAGGTAATTTATTAGGTGGGTATATTTTTGCCTTTCTGGGTGGCCATATAGGGCTATCTTTAGAGATTATAACCATAGAAAGCATAGAAGAAATTGCACATCACGTTTCTAAATCGGGACCGCTATTGACCTTAGGTAGTGCTATTTTTGCGGGGTGGCTTATGGCCGTATTATCTTGGCTTTTAAGTTCTTCTAGAGATACTATTAGCAGAATTGTTATTATCTATTTAATAACCTTTACAGTAGGTTTTGCTGGTTTTCACCATAGTATTGTGGGAAATATTGAGGTCTTTGCAGGACTTATTTTTACGCACAAGGTTTCTATAAGCGATTACCTGGGTTTTCAAGGTCTAGCCCTACTGGGTAATGCCATAGGTGGTGTAGTGTTTGTAGCGGGTTTACGTTACCGTGCTTTTGCCTCTAATTTTTAGATGCATTCAAAGAACAATTATATAAACTAGGATTTAAACTGTGTCTCCAGTAAAGAAAGTAGAAAATTCTAACGGTTTCCTTTATTTTTTTCCGTAATCCACTTTCCCATATATTTTGTTGCATTCAAGCTATTGGAATGCAAAAGATTACCTATTATATTTTTAGCACGATGCGAGACGATATTCTCTTGAATATTATGGTAGGTGTTTAAAAATTTCTGTGATTGTTTAGCTTTATCAAAATGATTTTTTAAAAACTGGAATCCTTTTTCTTGCGCTTCTTGCCAGAGCTTTTCATCTTGATAAAAGCGTATCACTTCATCAACAAATTCTTGGGTTGTATTTCCAATACTTCCAGGCCAATTTTTAGGGTCCCCCATTCCTTCTACGCCAATTTTGGTTGTGATACTCGGCGCACCACATTCCATAGCTAGACTTAATTTACCCTTAATTCCTGCTCCAAACCGCAAAGGTGCTACCACTAAACGTGCCTGTTGTACTTTGTCTTTTAAATCTTTTACCCAACCATGTACTAAAAAACCTTCTTTTGGATTATGCCATTCTTGCACTCGTTGCGGTAAATAGGCTCCGTACACGTGTAATTTTGTGTTCTTAGGCAATTTTTGGCGTAACAAAGGCCAAATTTCCTCTTTTAAGTAGGTGATGCTATCTACGTTGGGTCCATGTTTGCCATTACCAAAAGTCACTACATCCTTGCGTGTTTCAAACGTAGGTGTTACTTGTGTTTGTGGACGTATTAAAAAGGGTAACTGTAGAAGATAGTCTGGTTGTATGCCTATTTCTTGCTGTAAAAGCTGCATTTCGTAATCTGAGACAAGTAGGGTTAAATCGCAGCGGTAGATACTACCAATTTCTCGTTGCGTTTTTGGATGGGTGTACCAATCTTGTAATTTAAATGGATGCTTCTTTTTATGTGCTATTTGCCGTGCTTCACGCAACGAATGTAAATCTTCCGTATTTAAAATCCGTAAGGCATTTGGGCACTGTTCCCGTACACGCCAACCAAATTGTTCTTCCAACATAAATCGGTCAAAAACAACTACATCAGGATTTAACCGCTGTAAATAACTATCAAATGTATCACTATTTAATGTAATTGCTTGGCAATGCACACCAAGTGCTTCTAAGTTGGTGGAGTATTCGGTTTTGACAGCGGAGGTGGCAAAATGTACTTCAAAATTGTGGCTTAAAAACAACTCCAATAGTTGTAGCATACGCTCGCCAGCCGCTGTGGTATTGGGTTCTGGCCAAACATATCCTACAATCAATATTTTTTCCATTACATACGTTGCGCAAATTTCTTAGAAATACTAGAACGTAATTTACGTTCATAGTCTTCTTCTAACCACTCTTTATAATTCTTGGTATTGTTCATGATGCAGTATGAATATTGACGTACGCGATAAGCAATTTCATCTTTCAACTCCTTAGCCAAAATTCGAGCATCAAAAACATCTTCGCTATTTTCCACACAAATTTCTGCGTGCTGTTCAATGCTACGTTCTAGCACTAATTTTGATTTTAATCCTTCGGCAAAAACCTTTTTATATTCCGCCTTAATATCAAATTTAATGTTCTCAGAATTCTTGAATTTCTCGCGCAGCTCGTCTGGCATTTGATATACAAAGTCGCGCTCAATATCTTCATCATTCTTAATATTCTCCAAGTAAAAGTCTGGAAAATGAAAAATTTCTTGCCAATCTACTGGTTCATCCCAAGGACCAAAACGAGCAATATTATTCCCCAAATCAATTACGTTAAACGTATCCTTATTTTTTAATTTACGAGACCCTCTACCAATCATCTGAAAATAAAGCGTAAGGGAGCGTGTGGCTCGGTTTAAGATGATAGACTCTACGGAAGGCTCATCAAAACCGGTGGTTAAGATACTTACAGAGGTTAAGATTGCATCAGGGGTAGTGTGGAACCAGTCTAATATTTCTTTTCGCTCAGCGCTAGTATTTCTGTTGTCTAAATGGCGAACGTTGTACCCTGCCTTTTTAAAAGTCTCATATACGTAGTAAGATGTGTTGATTCCGTTATTAAAAATAAGTGTTTTGGTTCCTTTAGCTATTTCTTCATAAGCCGCTAAAAGCTTACCTAACATGGAGTGGTTACCGTAAAACTCTTCTGAAGATTTAACGGTATAATCTCCATTCATTCCCAATTTTAAAGTTCTAAGGCTTACATCATAATTGTACAGCTTGGCTTTAGCTAAAAAACCATCTTGTATTAATGACTTTATAGACTTCCCTACAATTAGTTTCTTGTAGTTGTCCTTCATCGGTAATTTAATATTAGAACTTAACGGCGTTGCCGTTACACCGAGAATGTTAGCTTTTTCAAAAAACTTAAATAGTTTTCTAAAACTATTATAATGAGCCTCATCTATAATGACTAAACCTACGTTTTCTAACGTTATTTTTTCTTCTTGTAAGCGATTATTCAAGGTTTCTACCATGGCTACAAAACAGTTGTAGTTTTCTTGGTCGTCTAATTCCTTTACTTCGCTATTAATAACTTTATTAGTCACCCCAAAACCTTTAAGCATTTTAGAGGTTTGTCCGCTCAATTCTATTCTATGGGTAAGCACTACCACTTTTTTGCCAGTCTGTTCTATATACCTACGGGCAATTTCTGAGAACACCACCGTTTTACCACCTCCTGTTGGTAATTGGTAAAGCATGTTGCTCCCTTCTGGCATTTCTTCTAGCTCCTTAAAAATTTTTTTAAGGTCTGCTAGCTGATAATCATATAAACTTTTTTTAGCAACTTTCTTCTGTACTTCCAAAATTGTCTTGGTTTAGGCCGTTTTTTAAAAAACCCTACAAAATTAGGAGATTTTAAGGCCTTAAAAAAGAAATTATCTTGCTTTAACCTAAAAAAATATAACTGTTCTAGTATGTATGTGAAAGCGAGTTGCTTATAACTTTTAGAAAACATTATCAAAACCTATTTGGAAATTAGCGAGTTATGCATTATAATGAGAGCTTATACACTTAAAACAGAACAAAGAGAATGAGGCAATTAAAAATCATTAAGCAGGTAACTAACCGTGAGTCCAAATCCTTAGATAAATACCTACAAGACATTAGCAAGATTGATTTGATAACTGCCCAAGAAGAAGTAGATTTAGCCCAACGTATTAGAGCCGGTGACCAAGTGGCACTAGAAAAGTTGACCAATGCTAATTTACGTTTTGTGGTCTCTGTAGCTAAACAATATCAAAACCAAGGCCTTAAACTTCCAGATTTGATAAATGAGGGTAATGTAGGACTAGTTAAAGCAGCAAAGCGTTTTGATGAAACTCGTGGCTTTAAATTCATCTCTTATGCTGTTTGGTGGATTAGGCAATCCATTTTACAAGCTCTTGCAGAACAGTCTAGAGTGGTTCGCTTGCCTTTAAACAAGATAGGTAGCATTAATAAAATTAAAAAGACGTTCTCTTATTTAGAACAAGCCCATGAGCGTCCGCCTTCTCCAGAAGAAATTGCGAAGGAACTAGATATGACGGTTTCAGAAGTTAAACAGTCTCTTAAGAATACAGGCAGACATGTTTCTATGGATGCTCCTTTAAAAGAAGGAGAAACATCTAATTTATATGATGTTATGAATTCTGGCGAGTCTCCTAAACCGGACAAAACTTTAATGCACGAAAGTTTAAATACTGAAATTAACCGCGCATTAGATACCCTAAGTCCCAGAGAGGCAGATGTTGTTCGTTTGTATTATGGTATTGGGGAAAACCCTAGTATGACTTTGGAAGAAATTGGTTCTACGTTTGACTTAACCCGTGAACGTGTAAGACAGATTAGAGAAAAGGCCATTAGAAAATTGCGACACAGCTCTAAGAGTAAAATCTTAAAAACCTATTTAGGTTAAAATAAAAAAAGGGAATCTAACTACTAGATTCCCTTTTTTTATCACACTATATAAAAATTAAGAACAATTCAATGACTTGATTTCAAAGTGATTTAAAATATCGTTTAAATTCTGAATGAAGTTTGTGTAAGCGCTGTTTTCTTGATTATTTTTCTCCATGGTTTTGTGTTTTTTGATGATGACTATAAATAGTCCAATTCAACTAATTCGTTTAAACTCAAAATTTCATTCAACTCTTGCAAGAATGCTAAGTACTCTTCTCCGTAGGTATCGTATAACATAATGGTAAAGGATTAAGTTTAATAAATTTGGGTGCTTTGATTATGATGCTAACTTATTCTAAAGCTGGGTATACAACAATATTTTGTGGTGAAGTAAATTATTCTTGTTGTGAAACTTTAGTTAAAGGAATATTAAACTGAATAAGAACTATAGATTTTTATTCCTCAGTTTTAATTAAACAACATAGAAATGACACTCTGCATGAGTAAGATTAAAACTTATGATAGATTTTAGTACTATTACCTATTTAAAACAAGGCGATAGTTTGCAACGGCAGGCTTATTTAGAGTTAACCCAATTAAAATTATTTGAGGTTTTAGCTCCCTATAAACCAGTTTTGGCTGGTACTATACCTATAGGCATTGCTGTATCGGGAAGCGATTTAGACGTGTGTTGTGAATGCTATGATGCCCAAGCATTACTTAAAACAATGAAAGAACGATATGGGGGCTCAATAGGATTTAAAACAAAACACTACCTGCAAGACGGTGTTCCTACAACTATAATTCAATTTTTTGGGAATCATTTTTTAATAGAAGTATTTGCACAACCCCTACCTAGTCAATTACAAAACGGGTACAGGCATATGATAATAGAGCACCAATTGTTAGTAACTAAGGGCGATGATTTTAGGAAAAAAGTGATTGAGTTAAAACAGAAAGGAGTAAAAACAGAACCCGCATTTGCACAGATATTAGGCCTAGAAGGCAATCCCTACCAAGCATTACTCCACTACCCTATTTAAAGCGTATTTGATAACGAAATCCTGCGTTAACGCTCCAGAAAAAACTTCCAGAATCAAAAGCCAATTCTTGTCTACGTACACCAGCATATATTGTATACAAATTAGAGCCCTTTTTATTGCTAAATTGATATTCTAGGTCTAAACGCTGACTTTCTAAATAGAGTAACGTTTCTGACAGAAGTCTGTCATTAGCAATAAACTGATTTAATTGCGAATCGAACCCATAGGTTAAGCGTGCTCCCAAGAAATTATCACCATCCCTAAAATAACACCTTCCTAAAAGTGTACCAGAAACGCCGATACCTCCATTATATTTAAGCGCTACATAGGGCCTAGCAGAAAGGTAATTATTACCCTTATATATCCCAAAAGAGCCTGTACCTATAAACGCAGTGCCACCATTAGCAAATTGTATATAACGGCCTCCTAAAGAAGCTTCTTTCCCTTTAGAAAATTCCCTATAAAGTTCTACTCCTGCAGTTTGCTTGGGATAAATGGCAGCCTTAGAATAAAAGTAGCCGGCATATCCATGCCATTTTGTGGATATGATTGGATAATATTCTAAGCCATACTGGGCACCAACGGTATCTAAACGTTGACTAAAATGCACTTGGGGTATCACAACACCTATTTTAGAGCGGTGTTGGTAATTTACTTCTCCTCTGTAAATTGGGTCGTATATTTGATCAAAGGTTTCAGCACCTGTAAAAACTGCAATGGTATGCTTACGCTCATCTAGCCTTTTTTCCTTTTTTAGTTGCTCTTTAATTTCTGGTGTTGTAGTTAGTGTGGTAATTAAATCTTGTCTTATGTCTTCTAATTCAGCATCTTCTCCCAAATAATGTATTGCTTTTTGGGTAAGTCCTAATGCTGTTTGAAAATTCTCTGCGTAGCGCTCATTGCGTATAGCTGCCATCCAGGCTTCTCTATGGTTGCGTTCCTTAGAGGTTATCTTGTTAAGCTGGCCTCTAGCTTTGGTATAATCGCCATCCCAGCTATCTAATTTAGCCAACAACACAGCAGCATCTATATAATTTGGATAAACCCGTAATAAGTTAAACAAGCTATCTCTTGCGGCTTCTTTTTCGTCGTTAAACGCCAAATCTCTGGCTATATTAAAATATTGGTCTGCATCTTTTATTTGTTGTCCAAACATCCCTAAACACAGACAAAACAAAATGGAAGTGCAAAGAAATTTTAACTTCTGTCTCATGCGCTTGTAGCTTTAGGAGTTTCTGAATTTTGGGTAAGGCTTTTTAATTGGTTAATACAACGCATTACCTTATCCATTAACTCTGGACTTTCAATTTTATTCTCTTCTAGCTTGTCTGCAATTACTTTTGCTCTATCATGATTACCAGACCAGAAATAGGTATCCAATAAAGCGGCGTAACCATCTTGGTATTGTGGATGAAGGTCAATTACTTGCTCTAACAGCTCAATACTTTCACTAAATCGCTCGTTCCAGCTATATATCCTTGCCTTTAATATTATGGCATCTACATGGTTTGGAACTTTATGTAATATATAATTACACATTAATAATGCTCCTTTTCTATTGCCATTGTGAGCTAGTTCTTTAGCACTTTCATAGGCTTTATCATAATTGACCCCTTGAAATATGCTATTGACATATAACATGTCTTCTTTGCTAAAAACATTTTTATCTGCAGGGTAAATAGTTATAGTTTCTGGCAATAACTTGTCTTTTTGAGTTACATACTTATTTACCGCGAGGTAGTGTTTAAAATGCTGCTTTATCTCTAAGGCGTTGGAGTTATCTTTTACTAAGGAAAGATGTTTTTTAAGATGATAAACATCCCCATTGGCGTAGACTTTCCCATTTTTTATGTATTCTACCGTGGTACTTTGAAAACGATGAAGACCTATTTCTTTATTTGAAGAAAGTAAATCGCTTCCCATCCAGGCCGTTTGTTCAGGTAGATTGACATGTTTTTGATGTTCTAAAAATCCAAGTAGTGTGGGTGTAACATCATTATGGCTAGCCAATGCATCAAACTCCATAGCTTTCTTTACTAATGGTCCTGTTATAAATAGCGGCACATGATATTTTTCTAGAACATTTTCACTTGGTATGTAAGCATTAGATGTTCCTGTGACAATATAAATGGTATTTTGATGTCCCTCTGTAGTTGCCATCAAACTAAAAAAGTCTTTTAACTTTTGGTCCACATAAGACATTGCTGCAAAATAATCAGAATTACTGTTGATAAAACGTTTTTCTTTTTTATCAAACTGACCTTTGGATTTTAAAACACGAATCTTTTTTAAATAGTTTTCTTGTTCTGGAATGATAAAAGGCCTACCACTACTTAAATTTAAAATAACTTCTAATTTAGAAGTGTTGGGCGTTTGGTAGGTACTTGCCCACTTTCTATACAATTCCCCATCAGGATATCCCTTACTTACGCCTGCACCATCTTCTAGTTGTAATTTGTAGTTGGGTCCAAATCTGCTCTTATCTAAAACCACATCTACTTTTTCTTGCTTAAGGTAATTTTGTAGTCCATTGGTAGTGGTATTACCTCCGTAATAGAAATAGGTGCGGTAGTTTTGCTTTTTTAAAATACTGAATAACGTATTTCTATTAACGTTATATGGGTCCCGACCCAAACCATTAGTGCCATTGGGCAATGAACCTGTAAGTTGTGCTATACTAGCAGCAGGCTCTGTGGTAGTACTCAAAAAATTAGTCCAATAAAGAGATTTTTCTCTTAATTTATTCAAATAAGGCGTAAACCCTCCAAAGCTTGCGTTTTTGTGTGTAAATTCCGTGCTTAAACCTTCTATAACAACTAGCACCACGTTGGGGGCTTTAGCGGTTTCTTTTAAATACGGATTTAAGGAGTTAATACGCTTTGTGGATTGTAGTAAGGGATACTCCGCTTGACCCTCATACGTATTAAAATCTAAAAGTTCGTTTAATTTATTAGCGAAGAGGTATTGCGTTTTATTTTCATTAAAAACATTTTTATCTAAAAATATAGAGCCAACAAATAAGATAAAAAGAATAAATGTAAACGGATACAAGTAACCTATTAAAGGATTTAAGGCGTTAGCTACCCTATAGCTTAGAACGTAACTTGCTATTAAAATAATAAGCAAAACAAAAAACCGTAAGAGATTGCCAACAGATAAAGTAAGACTAAAACCTTGATCTAAGGCCATATAATTTAACAGGCTATGAGTTTTTAGAAAGTAAATAACCAGTACAGTTTCTAAAAAGACTAAAAGACTAAATACAATGGTAGCGATTTTAAACCCCAGCCCTGGCCGCATACTTTCAAAAAAGCGGTAGATAAATAGTAGTACAAAAGATACTAAGGCAGCAAAACCAAAATGATTCAAAACTAAGGTGTACAGAGCGTTATTAAAGACCGTGTCTAACACCCCTGTACGGTATAAAAATACTTGTTGGTATATGGAAAGAATTACTAAGGTAAAAGCGTACCCTATAAATAAGCGGGTAAAGTGCTTAAGCGTGCGAATCTTTTTTATTTTGGCCTTAACATCCATTACACAGCAGGTTTACTAAATCCTTTACGAGTCATTGCCCCCCAACCAGATTGTATATTAAAAAGCTTTTTGTAATTACCTTTAATGGCAGACCATACTACGATAGGATGAAAAGCAATGGGCTCAATAATAGCGCAAAACATTAACGTGAGTATGTCTTTTGGCTTGTTGTATTGATTGTATGAGTATACTTCCCAAAGAATAGCATAAAAAGAAAACATGATGCTATACGTATAAATAGCCATGGTAATGGCAATAAAGAACTTAACATTTAAAATGCCCAAAAAATAGAATATGATAACAGAAAAGAAACCTAAAAATTCAAGTATTGGAGAAAGCCACTCATAAAAAAACCAATATGGATAACTTAACATACCCAATAACCCATATTTAGGATTAAAAAACATGTCTTTATGTTTTTTTAACGTTTCTAGATTTCCTCTTGACCATCGGTCTCTTTGCTTAACCAATACTTCTAAACTTTCTGGAACTTCTGTCCAACACAAAGGGTCTGGAATATACTCAATGGTATAAGGCACTTTATTATCATGCATATAGCGCCTCATCCTAAATACTATTTCCATGTCTTCCCCTACCGTATTAGTATCATATCCGCCAGCGGCTAAAGCTACTTCTCTATCAAAAAAACCAAACGCCCCAGAAATAATTAAAAGACTATCTATACGCCCCCAAGCCATACGACCAATAAGAAAGGAACGTGTATATTCTAACAATTGAAACTTAGCCAACCAGTTGGTGGGCAAATTAATTTGCTCTAATGTACCACCAGAAATTTGACAAGAGTTCGCAATTCTAATGACACCACCAACAGCAATAACCTTCTTTTTACTACGCTGAGAGAAAGACTTTACTACATGTAATAATGCATCTGGCAATAATAAACAATCCACATCTATACACCCAACATAGCGGTTTTCTGACAAGGACATACCCGTGTTAAGTGCGTCTGATTTTCCTCCGTTTTCTTTGTCTATAACCGTAAGTTTAGCGAACGATTTTTGTATGGATTTGTACACCCCACGTATGGGTTTACTTTTCCAATTAGGGTCTATTTGTTTTTCTATCTTTTCTAAATGAAAAGCATCTATAAGTTTTTGTAATGTATCATCCTTACTGCCATCGTTAACCACCATGACCTCATAGTTTACATACTTTAAAGAAAGTAAGGAACGTACATTTTCCACAATGGTCATCCCCTCATTATACGCGGGAGCAATTATGGTAATAGAAGGTGCCAAGGGAGATGCCATGACCTTGGAGAGGTCATTAAAACTATTTTTTTTCTTGTAGTGTAAGGAGTTTTTAGCGGATAAATAGCCCATGATAGTAAACATGCTAAACAGTACTAAGGAGAACGTGAGGAATATCATGTTCATGTACTGTAGCAATATTTCTAAAAGGCTACTGTTCATGGCTAACTAACTAATTTACTTTCACTACTGGAGTTGCTAAAAAACTCAGGGTCTAACTCAAAATCGAAAAGGATGTCTTCGGAATCTTCTTCTGTGGATTCTTTCTCTTTATTTTCGTTCCAAAAAAGCAGTTCTAACGGCATGCGTTCCTTTGACTCTGTAGTAGTATTCCCAGAAGCATCAGACGGCAACTCTTCCAAATCACCATTATCTTTTACAATGGTCATAGAAATTCCATTTTCAATATCTTCTTCTACCTCGTCTTTTTGTAAAAGACGGTCAATAGAAAGGAGTGCTTGTGCCTTTATTTGAGGGTTGGTATGATTACTAAGACTTTTTAAGAATGCTATATCTTTATCTGTCCCAATTTTACCTGCTTGGTCTAACAAAATTAATTTAGCTTCAATATCAGAAGCATACTCAAAGAGTGGATAGAAAATACTAGCTTTAACTTGTACTTCTTTTGGTACTGGGTTAGTATCTTTACGGCCATTTAGATGATTTTCTAGAGGTTGCTGTTGCTGTAAAATTCTGAATGCCTTGTAACGTAATTCAGAAATATCTTCATGCTCGGCAATAAATTCTAAGAACTTATTGTCTTTCGCTAAATTTTCCAACTCATACGCTTCTATTACGGCATCTTTTTGAAGTATGGAAAAATCTAAATAGGCATTTATTTTTTGCTCTGTTGTATAGGTATTAAATACCTCTAAAGTAATTTCCTCTGGTTTGTTGGCTATGTTATTTTGATAAAAAGTACCTACGGTAGCAGTTTCTTCAATAACATCAAACACCTCTATTTCTGAGAACTCTATTTCTCTTTGCATCACATCTAACACCTCTTCATAAACTACTTCTATTTCTAATAAATCCGAATTTTCTATAGGTTGATGTACTGCTATTTCTGGTTGCTCTTCTACAACAATGGTTTTTGACTCCTCTTCTTGCTCTATTTCTAATAAATCTTTGGTAGGTAAAACGGTTCCAGGAGAGATTGCATTCATGGCTGCTTGAGCTTTACTTTGTACTAGAAAGTTTTTTTCTTGAACTACAACATCATGCAAAAAGAATAAATCGTCTTCTTTTCCCATTAACCCAATGGCATTAAGGATATTTATTTTTGTAGGGTTATTACTTTTCCAGAAAACTCGTTTCATAACTGGCACAGCATTAGTGAAATTAAAATCTACCAAGCACTGTATGGCAGCCGTTTTAACATCGTTATTCTTATGCCTTACCAATTGTGTAATAGCCTCCTCTGCACCAATTTGGTTGTAATGTTTTATAAGACGTAAGGCGAAGAGAACGACATCTTTATTAGAAGAAATTAACCAAGATTTAAATTGTGGAGGTGTGTAATCTTCTTTATTACTAAGCGTCTCCATCAATTTGAGTTGCTGCCATTCACTTAAAGAAAATCGAGTGGTATCTAAAAGATAGTTGATGCCGTCATTTCTTAGGCTTACCGTAGCCATTTCTGCTTGTTTACGGATAACACTTCTTCTATCGTTAATAAATTTTCTTATTAGCTGATACGAATCTTTCACTTCCATTTTAGAAAGTTGCACTATGCCTTTAGC
Organism: Croceivirga sp. JEA036; assembly: GCF_011882165.1. Lineage (NCBI taxonomy): Bacteria > Pseudomonadati > Bacteroidota > Flavobacteriia > Flavobacteriales > Flavobacteriaceae > Croceivirga > Croceivirga sp. JEA036. The sequence continues at coordinate 827,748 of NZ_JAATON010000001.1, read as the reverse complement.
TATAGTTTCCCAACGCCAACTGTTTAACTTTTTATAGGCATCTTGATGTAAATCAAGCTCTTTAAACAACTGAAACAAACGGTCTTTAGTGTCTCCTGCTACGTCTTTTTGCAAATCAAAAAGCACAGCAGAAATTACCTCTCTAAATTGCTTGTCTTTTAAATAGTCTCTTATTTCAATTTTTAACTGCACATATTCTTTTTGCGCCTCTTTTGGGTCGTCTGCGGCATGAAATAAAAAATTACTGATGATAGGTGCAAGCTCAGCTCGCTTGGCATTAATTTTCTTGGTATTAGAGGTCATCTTACTTCTGTAGTAGAAGATGAACAAGAAGTATAAGGCTCCTATAGTAGTAAATAGGACGGTAAGGTCCCATAGTAGGCTTGTATGTATTTGGGGGATTTCGATAAGGCAATAGGATTTAAATGTTATCTCTTTACATTACGCAGTTTTATTTCTTATTAATTCTCTTTTTACGCGTACCAATAACTCTGATGGGCTTACGGGTTTAGAGATAAAGTCGTTCGCCCCCATCTCAAAAGCACTAACCACATTTTCATCATTAGATGCCGCAGAAATTAAAATAATGGGCACAGTACTATTTAGGCTATTTCTTAAAAAGTCTGTGAGCTCTATTCCAGAGAAATAGGGCATCATTATATCAGAAACAATTAAATCTGGTATTTCAGATTCTAATTTCTCTTTAACCATTTTGCCATCAGCACAAAGGGTAACATGATACCCTTCTCTTTCTAGTCTAAATTTTAGCAAGGATGCCAGCATAATATCATCCTCTGCCAGTAATAATTTTTTAGTATCCATTTATTCCTCTTCGTTCTTCAATCTGTTTAACTCCCTGTCTATTACCGGTTCTGTTTTTTGATACTCTGTAATAAATTCTTGGTGTAATTGCCTTAATACCGATAGGTCTTTTTGGTTAGCAAGCTGGTCTTCCATGGCTTTAACAACGGCTAATAAATCCTTTGCATCTACCATTTTTAATGACGATTTTATTTTGTGAGCCACAAATTTTAGGCCCTCAAAATTAGACTCCGTCATATGTACCTTCATTTTACCAATAAATTCTACCACATTGTTTTTGAGCATAAAAATCAGGTCTTCCATGATCTCGGTTTTGCCCATACACTCATGTAGTAACGCATTAAGGTCAACTTTAGAATAGTCAAGGGTATCTTTTTCTTCTTTTTGCGTCAAGTTTTTGTGATTTGGGGTATTCTGTATAATATGGGTTTTGATTTTTTCTAATAATATTTCTGATTTACAAGGTTTTAAGATAAAATCTGCTATGCCGTATTCTTTTATTTCTTCGTTATAGGATTTTAAAATATCTGCAGAAAGTAAAAGGATTGGTATATTTTTAAAAGATGGATTTTCCTTTAATTTTTGTGCAATTGTAAGGCCAGATTCACCGGGCAACCTATTATCCATCAAAATGATGTCTACCTTGTTTTGTTTAAGTTGCGCAAAACATTCTGTACTATTTTGTGCAAAGAATGAATTACATTTCCACTTGTTTAAACGAGTTTCCATTAATTTTTGTGACAGAAAATCGTCTTCAACAACAAGTATATTGGTGCCTGCTATGCCCATCGGATTTTTTGTTTCTTCCTTATCAACAATTGTATCTTCTTGCTCCATTACCTTCTCAAAGGGCATAATTATCTCAAACGTAGTACCCTTGCCCAAAACGCTAGAAACGGCAATACAGCCGTTCATGGCACTCACTAATTCTTTAACAATACTTAATCCAAGTCCACAACCTTGATATCCGTTATGGTTGTATGTGGTAGCTTGGCGATAGCTTTCAAAAATGTATTCTATTTGATCACTGGCAATGCCAATACCGGTATCCTTAACTAAAAACTCTACATACACTCTTTTTGACCGAGTTTCTTTTAAATTCACGACCAAATCTATACTACCACGTTCTACAAATTTGATAGCATTACCCAATAAATTCAATAGTACTTGCGATAGTTTAGCGGGGTCTCCTATTACCTTTTCAGGAATATTTTCATCATATATTAGATTAAAAGACACCTTGTCATTTTGAGCAATTAAGGTTTTCCCTAGGAAAGAAAGCTCGCTTACCAAATTTTTTGGATTAAAACTTACTTGCTCTATGCGTTCATTACCAGAAGCTATTTTAGAATATTCTAATAGCTCGTTAATTAGGTTTAATAAGCTATTAGATGCTACATCCATTGCCCTAACCAAATCTAACTGACGTGTATCTAGTCCGGTTTCTTTTAACAAATCCAAGAACCCAATTATGCTATTTAAGGGCGTTCTAATTTCATGGCTAACATTAGCTACTACTCTTAAATCTTTTTTGTGCTCCGCAGGCTCTTGTAAAGCTACATGTTGGGTTTCTACCACAATTTCTTCACCAAAAACCTTGGTTTCAAAACCATTTTTAAATGATGCAAAAGATGCTTTTAAAGCTTTTGCTTCATCGGAATTTAACTCCTCGTAAGAAAACTGGTCTAAACCATTCTCAATTTTTGCGATGTAGTTTAATAATTCCTTGGTTTTCAATTGGTTAAAATTTAAAACTGAAAGGCATAATTCTTAAATGCGCTAACAATCTGGTTTTTATAAGATTAAAACTGCTTATTTCATGTGCTAAAACCAACTAATTGTTACCTAGTATTGGTTTTTTGTTGTCAAAATGCGTTTCTTGTAGGTAATAACACCAAATACATATGAGACCAATACTTTCCATAATCCTTTTAGGATTTGTGTTTTCTTGCAAGGAAGCACCTAAAAAAGATACCGCAGAAACCGTACAAGACATTGAGGCTATAGCCCGTAAAATCCATGAAGAGGTAATTACCCTAGACACCCATGCAGACATCAATGTAAAAAACTTTACCGATACGCTTAACTATACTCAAAAACTAGATACGCAGGTAGATTTACCTAAAATGACTGCGGGTGGTTTAGATGTAGCATGGTTTATTGTTTATACAGGGCAAGATACACTTACCGTAGAGGGTTACGCAAAGGCAAAGGAAAACGCAATGAGTAAATTTAAAGCAATACATCAACTGTGTGAAGAATTTGCACCAAGTAAAATTGGTTTAGCAACAAACTCAGAAGAAGTTAGAACTTTAATAGCTGAAGGCAAAAAGGTTGCGATGATTGGGGTAGAAAATGCCTACCCTATTGGCGAGGATTTAAGCGAATTTGAAACCTATTACAATCTTGGCGCAAGGTACATTTCGTTATCACACAACGGGCATAGTCAATTCTGTGATAGTAATACCGGAGAAGAAGATAATGTTTGGTTGTATAATGGTTTAAGTGACTTAGGTAAAGAAGCTGTAAAAGAGATGAATAGACTTGGTATAATGATAGATGTTTCTCATCCTTCCAAGGAGTCTATGAAACAAATGATAGCCTTATCCAAAGCCCCAATAATAGCTTCTCATTCCTCCGCAAGGGCACTGTGTAACCATAGTAGAAATTTAGATGATGAGCAGTTAGAACTAATGAAACAGAATGGCGGGGTAGTACAAACCGTGGCATTTAGCTCCTATCTAAATACAGAAAAACACGAGGCGCTAGCGGAATATATGAAAGGAATATACTCAGAAGTCGCAGATAGTTTAGGGTTAAAATGGTATGATCGTTCACAATTTAAAAACTTGACGGATACAGAACGTACTACTTTCTTTTCAAATTACAGAAATATAATGGCATTAGGAAAGGAGAAAGCGGCAAAACGTACAGATGTTCCCCCTGCTGTGAATGTATCTGATTTTGTAGACCACATAGACTATTTAGTGAAAAAAATGGGAATAGACCATGTTGGTATAAGTTCTGATTTTGATGGCGGTGGTGGCATTGAAGGGTGGTCAGACGCTTCTGAAACTTTTAATGTCACCTTAGAATTAGTAAAAAGAGGTTATACCAAAAAGCAAATTGCCCAGTTGTGGGGTGAAAATCTATTACGAGTTTTGGATGAAGTACAAGCAATTGCCAAAGAAATGAAGCAGAATTCTTAATTCTGCTTCTTCTCCATTTCTTGTTCTTTTTTAGCCAAACGATCAGTAACATACTCCACCTTTGTTTTACCATGAGGAGCAGGTTTACCAGCTTCGTTCAAGTTGACCAAAATAACATTATCTACAGTAACAATGGTTTCATGAGTCATTTTGTTCCTAACCTCGCAGTTTAAGGTAAGGCTAGAATGACCAAACTTCTTTACTTCAATACCAATTTCTACAATGTCACCTTGCGTGGCCGTACTCATGAAATTGATTTCTGACATGTATTTGGTTACTACTCTTTTGTTTTCTAACTGAATAATACCATAGATAACCGCTTGCTCATCTAACCAAGTAAGTACCTTACCTGCGAATAATGTGCCGTTTGCGTTTAAATCTTCTGGTTTTACCCATTTTCTAGTATGAAAGCGCATGTGGGATAATTTTAGGTTGCAAAATTATATAAGAAATATGGATGTCCCAAAGCCCTTGGATATTGGTTTCTAATTTTTAGGAATATGCCAAATAGATAAATTAGACATTAACTAGCTGCCAAATATAAGGTTGTAATAATTGGGTATTCTTAAAAAGAAAGTCTAATAGACAGCTGGGTGTAATTAAATAGTTATGTTCCCTTTAAACTACTGTAATTGTTTATAGTTTGGTTGAAAACTATGTTATTTCATGGTCATTATACCAATCGTTACTCGTAATTTTAAAGAAACGATTTTTATTATGGAGGACAGGTCTATTTTTCTCTTAAAGGCTAGGCCAGAGATAAAAGCAGCCCATATTCATGAGAATATGAGTAATGACGAGCGGTTCCAAAACAAAACGCTACGTCCAGTTATTAAACTTCAAAATCTATTGCTAATAGCAGTTTTTAAAAATTACATTAAAAAACACAAGAATACGTTTTACGAGCTTTCCGTACCAAAACGGTTAGATTATATCGAAAAAGTGGTACAAAAGGACATTAAATTCAGAAACTCTTTAAAAGGTATTATTATTGGTCAATTTACCTTAGAAGAGTATGAAGATTATATTCAAAACTCATCTGCTTTAAATAAGCGAATGATGAATATGGTCATAGCGCGGTTACAAGACCAAGTACAACTTTTTGATACTGCGATTGCAGTGTAATTAAAGTAAACTTTCACCATTCAAATTTGTGGTAAGAATATCGCTCATTAAATTAAAGAATGGACGAATAGCTAAGTAAGACTCGTCTATAGTTTTAGTAAATGAAGAAGATAGCACCTCTTTATCTGTGAAAGAACGGGTAAAGAGGTATTGTTTTTTGCGGATAAATTCTATAGCTGGGTGTTCTTTGTCAAAACCTTTTGGAGCGGTTTTTAATTCTTCACCTTCTAAGTTTCCCCAAATATTTTTAAATGCAGTAGTATTAAGTATTTCCCTTAATTCAGAAGCATCTTGCTCCCATTCTTTCCGTATCCGAAGTAAATCTTCTTTCTCTGGACCAAAAAATCCAGCTGCAATAAAAGATTCTCCAGGTTTAATCCGTAAATAGTAACCACCACGTAATGCAGCCCCTGCACGGGTAAAGGACCCTGCAAAATGAGCTTTATAAGGTGTTTTGTCTTTAGAAAAGCGTACGTCTCTGTAAATGCGAAATAGTTTTAATTTTTCTATTTGGTCATGTTTATTTAAATTATCTAATACCGATTGGTAGAATTCTTTTATAACAATCTCATGTTCTTTAAAGGTGGCTTTATTTTCTGCAAACCACTCTCTATTGTTATTCTTTGCTAAATCCTTTAAAAAGTTCAGGGTCTCTTTTGTAATTTTCGACATAGAATTTCGATTAAACCAATGGTTTTAATGCTAAAGTTAACCAAATTATAGTGGGGTGCTTACGCATTATTATATAATTTAGGTGTTTCTTAGCAACCACTAAGTATATGGACAAGCAAACAATTATAACCCAATTAAAAAAGCATAAAAAACATACTCATCTGGATTTTAGGCTTAAAAGTGCGACGGAGGAATTTACCAACACCCTTTTTTTAACGTTATTTGACGCAAATACGCCTTTAGATAAGAATTTAGAGCAATTAGAAAATCAGTTTGAAGTTTTGGTTGATTTAGCTTGTTGGGAGGCAGACAAACCATGTAGCAAAATTTGGGACCGGTACGTAGCGAAACTACCTTTTATTTTAGAAATGTTAAATAAAGATGCAGAAGCCACATTAAATTGTGACCCTGCCTCACTTTCTATAGAAGAAGTATATATGGCATATCCTGGTTTTTACGCCATTGCAATTTATAGGCTTTCTCACGAATTATATGCAGAGGGTTTTCCTTTGGTTCCACGTTTAATGACGGAGTACGCCCATAGACAAACAGGCGTAGATATTAATCCAGGCGCTCAAATAGGAGAATCTTTCCACATAGACCATGGTACAGGTGTTGTAATTGGTGAGACTGCGGTGATAAAAAACAATGTAAAGATTTACCAAGGGGTTACCTTAGGAGGCTTGTATGTTGCTAAGAATTTACAAAAGATAAAAAGACATCCTACTATAGAAAATAACGTAACCATTTACGCAAATGCCACTATTTTAGGTGGTGAAACCGTGGTTGGAGAAAATACTATTATTGGCGGTAATGCCTGGGTTACGCAATCTGTACCAGCTAATTCCACAGTTTTCCACACTCCAGAAATTAAAATAAAAACAACAAATTCTCATGTCTAATTCTTTATTAGCGCTTATTGGAAATACGCCTTTAGTACTTTCTAGTGCGATAAATACCAATCCTAACGTAAAGCTTTACTTTAAGTTAGAAGGGCAAAACCCTGGTGGGAGCGTAAAGGATAGACCAGCATACAATATGATAAAAAGCGGTTTAGACCGTGGTGACTTTGACAAGGATACAAAGCTTATAGAAGCAACCAGTGGCAATACGGGCATAGGCTTGGCTATGGTAGCGGGTTTATTTGGATTAACTATTGAACTTGTAATGCCCGAAAATTCTACCATTGAACGTGTAAAAACTATGGAGGCTTACGGAGCAAAAGTAACCTTAACTCCAGCAGAAATAGGTATTGAGGGCGCTAGAGATTATGTTTTGGAAAAAGTTGCCAATGATGGTTTTAAAATGTTAGACCAATTTGGCAATGAAGACAATTGGAAAGCCCATTACAAAACTACCGGGCCAGAAATATGGAGAGACACGGAAGGAGCTGTCACCCACTTTATTTCTAGTATGGGTACAACTGGTACCATTACAGGCACTTCTACCTATTTAAAAGAACAAAACCCAAATATTAGAATAGTTGGAGTGCAACCAAAAGAAGGAGCGCGCATTCCAGGAATCCGAAAATGGTCACCAGAATATGTACCAAGTATTTATAACAGTGATAAAGTAGATGACATTTTATATGTATCCGAAGAAGAGGCCATTGCAATGACTAAAAGGTTGGCTCATGAAGAAGGTATTTTTGCTGGTATGAGTAGTGGGGGTGCTGCTGTTGTTGCTGCTCAAATAGCGGCTAATTTAGAAAGTGGGACTATTGTATCTATAGTTTGTGACCGTGGTGACCGGTATTTATCTTCTGATATTTACAAATAAAAAAGAGGGCTATTAATAAGCCCTCTTTCTATATGGTTTGCTGAATAAATTATTATTTACTCATGTTTTTATTCGTTTCTTTTTCTACTACAAATTCTACTTTTTCACCTTTATTATCGGTATAAACGTAAGTAGTATTTGTTTGCATATCCTCTTTCATTTTCAAATCCTGATTTTCTAAAATTTTCAAGTTTTCACCGTCTTCCACGGCTACCATCAATTCCTCACCACTACTTACTAGCGCAAAATCAGTTTTTTCTTCGGTCTTGTAGCTGAATTTAATGACTTCATCAATATCGTTATCAGCATCCCTGTCAATTTTAATGGTCTTCACCACAGTTACTGGAGTAAAGATGCGGTCTCCATTTACCATTCCCTCATCTTTTGGGTCTGTCTTAACTTCACCGTCCACCATTGTATTAATGGTTACTGAATTTTTTATCTTTTCTCCATTTTCATAAAACGTTAGAGTTTTAGAGGTGGTCTCATTTTTCACCTCTTCTTGTCCCTTTTCACTTTTCATCTCCTGTGCTCCTACTACGGTTAGTCCAAATATCATGGTTGTAGCAGTTAATGTCTTCAATAATTTCATTTTCTTTTCTTTTTGTATTCAACAATTTTTTTAGTGATGCGATTTCTTACGCTGTCACTGCTTGTCTTTGTCTATCGGCGGTGGTCTTTAACCAAGCATCTAACATCCAGCTACTCTTTTCTAATTCTCTAATGTACGCACCTATTAAATCTATAGTACCTTCATCTTCAATTTGCTCTGCTTCGTTCACTACACGGTACATTTGCTTAATTAAAATGCCATGAGTTTCTAATAAGGCAGATACCATATGTTGGTCATCTACAATTTCCTTAGTTTCACTTACATTAGAATTTTCCAAATAACTAGATAGATTGCTCATTGGGTGGTATCTCAAGGTTAAAATACGTTCTGCAATTTCATCAATCTTAATACGAGCATCGTTATATAAGTCCTCAAATTTTTCGTGTAAATCAAAGAAATTTCTTCCTACAATATTCCAGTGAAAATTTCTTAGTTTTTGATAGTACAATTGATAGTCTGCCAATAGCGTATTCAATTCTTGTACTACTGGTAACACTTTTTCTTCATTTAAATTCAAATAATTCATAACATAGTTTTTTAGGTTCAACAATAAATTACTTACTTAACATCTATATACTAATGTGTTTTTCAGTAAATCAACACTTATAAGATATGTGCAACCTAAAATTTGTCAAGCTATTTAACGGGCTTTAACCCAATAAGGAAAGTGTTAACATAAGAAATGTTAAAGCCAGTCTTTCTTTTTAAAGAATATTAACAGTCCCAGCCCAATAATTATAAAGGACAACCATACTAAGGGATAGCCATAGGGCGAATTGAGTTCTGGCATATTAGTAAAATTCATGCCATAAATACCAGCAATAAAAGTCAACGGAATAAAAATGGAAGCAATAACCGTAAGCACTTTCATTACCTCATTCATCTTGTTACTCATATTGGTCATGTACATTTCCATTAGGCTGGTAACCATTTCACGATAAAGAACGATATCTTCATTAATCTCTGTACAGTGGTCAGAGGTATCTCTCAAAAATATTTTAGTATCCTTATCAATTAAGGAACTTTCTGTTGCTAGCATTCTATTGACAATCTCTTTTACAGGAAATACCCATTTACGGATACGAAGAATTTCTTTTTTGAGTGTCTGTATTTTTTTTGCAGATTCTTTGGTGGGATTTTCATAAACTTCTTCTTCTAGCGATTCTAAATTCTCCCTAATATCATCTAACACCACATAATAATTATCCACAATGGCATCTAGTAGTGCAAAAAATAAGTAGTCTGCTCCCCTACTCCGTATACGCCCGTATTTGTTAATGATACGCTCCCTTACTCCACCAAATACGTCTTCATCGGTTTCTTGAAAAATTAGAACTTGCTTATCTAATAATATAAGACTTACATGTTCTATTTTAATCTGTTTTTCACCATCTAGATATAGCATTTTAAATACGCCAAATAAATGTTCATCATACTCATCTATTTTTGGACGTTGAAGGGTATCCATGACATCCTCTAAGAGCAAATTATTTAATTTGTAATGTGAGCCTATGTTATTAATAGCTTCTTCATCAGAAATACCTACAATATTGAGTAATGTCGTTTCTAATTCATTTTTAACCGGTAATTGTTTGTGAGCTATTTCTGACTGTTTAAAATTGTGTTCATTATATGTTATTAATTGCAGATGCGATGGTTCTTTATCTCTTAAACCTACGTAGGAAATATGACCAGGTGCTTTCCCTAATTTAGATTTAGAACGGGAATATCTTTGTGTAATTCTCTTTTTCTTGGCCATATTTAAGGATGTATTAAAACAAAGTAACTAAAAAAAGCCCTTTCAGAAAGATAGGGCTTTTACAACATTCTTATTGTTAGGATTACCTTTTACAATCCATTAATATAGTTTCCATACAAGTCATTGAATTGCAAACCTTTATTAATACGTTGTTTACTTAACTTTTTATAAGCTACTAATCCCCATAGTAACAATTCCTTTAAAAAATATTGATCTTGTGCAGGAATTTCATCTCCATACTCCCGTGCCAAATCGTTTAAGGGAGCAATTGCGTTTAATTTTTGCTGATATTCTTTATCGCTATCGCCATCTATAAGTTCAAATCCGTCTTGATCAAAAAACCAACTAATAATATCATCATAAGCAGTAGGCTCTCCTTTACGTTCTAGTTTACTAATTTCTGGAAAATATTTTGGAAAAATGGATTTTATAGCCTCTTCTATTAACGTTTCGGCTACAAAGGCGGCGCCTTCTTGTTCACCCTCATAAACCAATTCTATTTTTCCTGTAATAGCGGGAATAATACCCATAAAATCGGCCAATCGCACTTGTGTTTCTGAATCACCATTAATTAGCATTCTTCTTTTAGCGGTGCTCAACAAGTTTTCATAAGCAGTAATACTCATACGAGCACTTACACCACTTTTGGCATCTACATATTCACTATCTCGCGCTTCAAAGCTTATCTGTTCCAATACATCTTTCGCTAATTCTGGCACATAAATTTCCTTATTTTCAGAAAGTAGCGCACTTACTTCTTGTTGTGTGATTTTTTTAGCGATTTCTAATTCTTCTGGATAATGTGTCAGAATTTGAGAACCAATCCTATCTTTAAGCGGAGTTACAATACTACCTCTATTAGTATAATCTTCTGGATTAGCAGTAAATACAAATTGAATATCTAATGGTAATCGTAATTTAAAACCACGTATTTGAATATCGCCTTCTTGTAAAATATTAAACAAAGAAACTTGTATTCTTGCCTGCAAATCTGGTAATTCGTTAATCACAAAAATACAACGGTTCGCACGCGGTATCATTCCAAAGTGGATTACTCGGTCGTCTGCATAACTCAGTTTTAGATTTGCTGCTTTTATAGGATCAACATCTCCTATTAAATCAGCTACAGTTACATCTGGCGTTGCCAATTTTTCGTAAAAACGGTCTTCTTTAGGTAACCAAGAAATAGGCGTGTGATCCCCTTTTTCTGCAATTAGTTCTTTTGCAAATCGGGATATAGGATTAAATGGGTCGTCATGGATTTCTGAACCCTTTACATACGGAATATAATCGTCTAATAGGTTAAGCATTTGCCTGGCTAAACGTGTTTTTGCTTGCCCTCTTAAACCTAACAAATTAATGTTATGCTTGGATAAAATGGCGCGCTCTAGCTCTGGAATTACAGAATCTTCGTATCCCCAAATGCCTTCAAAAACAGTTTCTTTGTTTTTGATTTTAACAATTAGGTTATCCCTTAATTCGTCTTTAACCGATTTTGTGACATAACCAGCTTTTTTTAAAGCTCCTAAAGTTTGAATGTTCTCTATCTTCATATATATTTTTTTATCACCCTAAGGCTTTAGGGTTTTATAGCTCACAAGATGTGAGATTTTTATTTAATTCTCTTTCTCCTGTTGTTTTCGTAGTCTTCAAAAATCATTTCTCCAAGACCTTTGAGACCTGTATAAAATGCTTTTCCTTTATTTGCTGCGGTAAACTCCCGTACAAACTGCATTAAATAAGGGTCTTGCGCAATCATAAAGGTAGTAATGGGTATATGTAATTTTCTTGCTTGTGCGGCCATATTGTAGCATTTCTCCACTATATACTCGTCCAGACCAACGCTGTTTTTGTAGTAATCACCGTTAGGCAAGCGCAAACAACTTGGTTTGCCATCTGTTATCATAAATATCTGTTTATTGGTATTACGCTTTCTACGTAACATATCCATAGCCAATTGCAGACCAGCCACTGTATTAGTATGGTATGGCCCTACCTTTAAATAAGGTAAATCCTTGATGGGAATTGGCCAGGCATCGTTCCCAAATACCAGAATATCCAAAGTGTCCTTTGGGTATCTAGTGGTGATTAATTCTGCCAACGCCATAGCCACTTTTTTAGCAGGAGTTATCCGGTCTTCTCCATACAAAATCATGGAGTGACTAATATCAATCATAAGCACGGTACTCATTTGTGCTTTATGCTCTGTATCCTCTACCACCAAATCATTCTCGTCTAACATAAAGTTACCTATGCCATGGTTTATTTGGGCATTGCGTAAACTCTCTGTCATGGAAATATGCTCTAGACCATCTCCGTAGCGGTATTCTCTAAAATCGCCCGAGTGTTCATCTCCTTTCCCTAATTTTCCGGTCTTATGATTGCCAGAGCCACTACGTTTAATTTTACCAAAGATTTGGTCCAACGCACGTTGGCGTAGCATCCGTTCTAATTTAGCCGTGATATTTATGGTGCCACCGCCTTCACCATCTTGTCCTTCCTCACCTTCACCTGCCGTTCCATCACCTTGTTCAAACTCTTCACGGATATACCCTTTCTTTTTAAGGTCTTCTATAAAATCGTCTATAGTATAGTCTGGGGTTGTTAATTGGTATTCTTCATCTAACTGACGCAACCAATCTATTGCCTCATCAAAATCACCGGAAGTATGTGTGATTAGCTCTTGAAAAATATCAAACAATTTTTCAAACGGACTCTGGTCTGGCGCACTGTACGTGGTAAAAAGGAATCCTTTTCTTGTTTTCATAGCCATACCTTAAATTTACTGTATAATGCTCAGTTGTCGTTATTTTTTATAAAAACTTAACGCTTTCCGTAAGTTTGTTTAAGGATGAAAGAATTGATACAAGCATTTTACAATACCAAGCCCTTATGGACTCATAAACAATTTGGATTGGAACAATTTGAATTTCCTTCAATTGACATGGGTGTCATAAAAAATGTTGACATTCCAGAAAAACTGCGTTTAGGGCACCAAATGGAATACGTGTTTAAGCACCTAATTACACTAGTTAAAAACTATCAAGTAATTGCATCTAATATTTTAATAGATGAGGGAAAAGTGCGTTTGGGGGAGTTAGATTTTATATTGAAGGATATCAGTAGCAACAGCTATCTGCATGTAGAATTGGCGTACAAATTCTATATCATAAATCCTGATATTTCGGAGCCAATTCACCGACTCATGGGTCCAAACAAACGGGATATGTTTTATACCAAATTGGATAAGCTTAAGGAAAAACAATTTCCACTCCTACAGCATCCAAGTCTTAAACAAAAATGGGAAAGTTTAGGCATTGATCCTTTAAAGGTGAAACAACAATCTTGTTTTAAAGCGCAATTATTTTCGCGATTTAAGGAAGAAAAGTTAGCAATAAGACCACTAAATACAGCTTGCCATGCAGGTTATTGGGTGCGCTTTGAGCAATTCAGCAGTATTGCATTTAAAACGTATCAATTTTATATTCCTACCAAAAGGGAATGGCCGTTACCAGTACATAATCAAGTATTGTGGAACAACCATTACAACACATTATTAGACATCAATTTAAAACACCTTAATCAATATGCACCTATGGTTTGGGTGCGTACCAAAGAGGGCGAATTATTTAAGTTATTTGTAGTATGGTGGTAGGAATAAAAGGTAGCATTAAGCCCTAGGAACCCAATGCTACCACATCAATCACATTTTAATCTGCTATAAATGTGTAAGTAACCTTGTTTACCTCTGTAAGCCTAAAATAACCAAACGGGTAATTATCTGGTTGGGTTTGGTTAATACAATTGCCTTTTAAAGCAACTGGTGTTGAAGAGAATAAGCCAGCGCCACCCATTTGTTCAATTAAAATTTTCATGTATTCATAATAGCTTTTAGATACACCATGCATGCTAATGTAAACGGTATCACCCGGCTCAAAAGGCGTTAAACCATCCATCTCATCTTCTTCTATCTCATACCACCAATCAATCTCATTCCCATTTATAAATTCGTCCTTAGCATCTTCAAAAACAGGAAATAATTCTCCCTCTTTTAAAAATTTGAATAGGTAGTAATTCTCTTCTGCTTCAGGGTCTGTAAAAACTAGATGAACTTCTAAATCCTCATCATTAAAACCATCATCCCTTGACTGAAAAATTTCCTTAATTTCTGGAACGGGAGTCATTTTCTCTGTAGCGGTAAATACTTCGTTTTTATAGCTTATGGTTAATACATAAGTATCGCCAATTATCGGCTCAAAATCAGTTGTAGAATAGTTTCCATCGTTTTGGTCTACAAATAAAACTTCTGTTCCGCTATTTACATTTAGAACGCTAACTGTAGCTCCTATTGCAGGCTGAAAACTTGTATCAAAATAAGGTGTAGAGGTAGATAGTTTTATAGTTTGATAATTACCTTCTGTTCCTTTTTCCCAATCTAAAGAAGCTTCTATTACAAGTCTTGTTGGTCCTTCTTGCACCTCTATATCTACAATGTCTTCACAAGAAGTAAAAACTATTAGTATTAGGATAGCTAATTGTTTTAAGAATGATTTCATGATTAAAATTTAAAATTATAAGTGATAGAAGGTAATATGCCAAAAATGGCGGTTCTTGTGGCTTCATTGGCACCGGTCTCAAAGTTTTGCCCAAATGAAATACTGGCCGCATTTTTACGGTGATAGAGGTTGTAAATGCTTAAAACCCATTCTCCCCTAAATCGCTTATTTAAAGATTTTTTGGGCGTGTAAGTTATGGATGCATCCAAACGGTGATACGCGGGTAGACGGTCAGAATTTCTACTTGAATAACTTGCAATGGACACTCCCTCGTAACTATACTGCCCATTAGGGTAAGTCACTGGTCTACCAGTCTGAAAAACGAGGTTAGTTCCAAAACTCCAACTATCGTTTAAACGGTACGCTCCGGAAATGGATATATCATGGGTTCTATCAAAAAAAGTAGGATACCAACTACCATTGGCGATTCCAGGTCCGCCAGCTGTATCACCTAGGGTACGTTGTTCAGATTTTGACAAGGTATAAGCTATCCAACCCGTAAAATTCCCTGTATTTTTACGCAGTAAGAATTCTAGTCCATAGGCACGCATTTCTCCATTCAATATTTCGGTTTCTATGGTATTCTGGCCTATAAGGTCAGAACCATCTATATAATCTATCCTATTTGCTACTGTTTTAAAATAACCTTCTACCTCTAAAGAATAGGTTTTATCCTCAAAATCATAAAAGTAACCCAGGGCATATTGATTGGACATTTGAGGCTTTATAAAAGGGCCGCTTGGAGTCCAAACATCCAAAGGCGTTACAGAAGAAGTATTGGACAAAAGATGAATATACTGGGCTGTTCTAGAAAATCCTGCCTTTACAGAACTATTATCATTTATTAAATACGCTAAAGATGCTCTAGGCTCTAAATTGCGAAAAGAAGTTATTACATCGCTCTTTTTATAAGCAGTTTCGTCAATTACTTCTCCCCTCTCATAGATTTCTAAATCTGGATTATAAACTACTGGTTGGTTATTTTGATATGTTGAAATTGGTTGCCCTCCTAATCTAGAAAACCCACTAAAACGCAGTCCATATTCAGCAGTTAATCTATTGCTTAACTTATGCTCTGCATTTAAATAGATAGCACTTTCCAAAGCTCTTTTCCTATCTAAAGCAAAGGGGTTGATGGAAGATGTATTTGATGTTGGATTTATTTGACCAGGGTCAAACATATAGAGCAGACTGCTGGCCCCAAAACCCATTGTAAAACTATCCTTTAAGTAATATTTAAAATCATACTTAAGATGGTAGTTGTTTATGGAGGACATCCACTCAAACTCTTCAAAATCCAAATCTAAATCATAATCATATCTACTAACAATTGCAGAGAGATTAGAGAATAATTTATCATTAAAAATATGGTTCCACCTAAGATTACCAGAAGCATTACCATAACTACTGGCAAAGCTTTGTCCAATTTTAAAAGCATCTCTTCCAAAATAACCACTCAGGTAAATTCTATTGTTTGGATTTATACTGTAATTGGTTTTAAGGTTTAAATCATAAAACATTACGGAATTCTCTTCGCCTGCTGCTTTAAGAAAAAGATCTAGATAAGAGCGTCTGCCAGCAACCAAAAAAGAACCTTTATTATTAAACATGGGTCCTTCTGCTGTTACCCTACTAGAAATTGCTCCAATACCACCCGTAAGTGCAAATTTTTTACTGTTCCCGTCTTTTTGTCTGATATCTAAAACAGAAGAAACTCTACCTCCAAAGCGAGCCGGTATTCCGCCTTTGTAGAGTTTTAAATCTTTAATAGCGTCTGCGTTAAAAACCGAAAAAAAACCAAACATATGAGAGGTATTGTAGATGATAGCCTCGTCTAACAATACTAAATTTTGGTCCTGAGCACCGCCTCTTACATGAAAACCCCCAGTTCCTTCTCCGTTGTTCGTAACCCCTGGTAGCATTTGTAATGATTTTAATATATCTACCTCTCCTAACACCACAGGCATTTTTTTAACGGTGTTTATATTCATCTTTAACACGCTCATTTCTGGTTTTCGAAGTAGTGCTTTCTCTGGTTCTTCTGCAGTTACAATTACCTCGTTCAATTCGGTAGATAGTTCGTCAAGTTCTATATCTTTTTTTATGTCTGTTTGTAAGCTCAATTTTACAGTAATATCAGTAAAACCTATATAAGAAGCGTTTAAATTGTAGTCGCCTTCTGGGGCGGAAATAGAATAAAAACCATATGCATTGGTAGTAGCACCAATGGTTGTACCCTCCAGAAAAACAGAAGCTCCATATAGCGTCTCTCCATTACTTTTATCTTTTATGATTCCGCTAATTGTATAATGAGTTTGTCCTAAACCCCAAAATGATTGGAGTATTAATACAACCACAATCCATGGTATTTTTTTTGAATTCATTTTTTAATTTGTTTTTTGATGATTGAATGAAAATGTATACCACCAATAGACAATTCTTAAAAGACAAGGTTGCATTTCACACTAAAAAAAGTGGGATAACTTCGCTTCACTATAAAAAACTTTACACTTTTTTTACTTTAGGTGCAACCCTTAGTTAGTTCCTTTGTCTTTAGAGCAGAAAGTATCAACCAAAACCATTGAAAACGGACATTCGTTTTACGCATAAGTCATTAGTAGAACAGAGCAAAGCAGGCCATAGTAGTTCTCAATACGAACTCTATAGTTGCTATGTAGACGCCATGTTTAATGTAAGTTTTAGGATTTTAGAAAATAAGGAAGATGCAGAAGATATAGTACAAGATAGCTTTATAGATGCTTTTAAACAATTACACTCCTTTAAATACCAAAGCAGTTTTGGAGCTTGGTTAAAAAGAATAGTAATTAATAAAAGTATTAATCATCTTAAAGTAAAAAAGGTAGACTTAGTCCCTATGGATGAGCATGAATTTCATCTAACCCAACCAACAGAGGCTATGGTACCAGATGTATTGGATATTACTAAAATAAGACGTGGCATTGCGTTATTACCAGATGGCTATAAGCAGGTTATTAATCTCTATTTGATAGAAGGATACGACCATCTGGAAATTGCGACAATTTTAGAAATAACAGAAAGCACTTCTAAATCCCAATACCACAGAGCTAAAAAGAAGTTATTGCAAATTGTAAGTGAATTATAATGGATGATTTTGAAAAATATATACGTAAGAATGCGGCAGCTTTTAATACTGAAAAAGCGAATAAAGATAAAATGTGGCTACATATTAATTCTGCCTTAAATGATGATAAGCCTAAAGTTGTTCCACTTTATCAAAGGAAACTACTTTTAAAATTTGCAGCAAGTTTGGTTGTAATAATGGCTATTACATTGTTTTTCACTCAATTTAAATCAAGTGTAAATACTGAAGAACAGCTGGTTTCAAAAGAACTGCTAGAGATAGACATGCATTACAAAAGCTTAGTGAATTACCAAGTAGCGTTGGTAAAAAATAATCCTGGACTAAGTATAAAAGATAAAAATGAATTTTTGTCTTTTATGGACGAATTAGATACGGAATACCTTGCACTCAAAAAAGAAATGGCAATAAATTTAGATAATGAACAGGTTTTAGAAGCCATTGTTGCCAACTACAAAAAACGTATTGAGCTTATTGAAAAGCTTTTAGAAAGACTTAATGAAACAAAAAATATTGAGCAAGATTATGGGTACACTTTATAAAACTTATCTAGTATTGCTCCTATTGCTTTTTGGGGGTAGCTTAATGGCACAAGAGTCACTTACGAAAACCATTCACGAGGAATTTAAGCTAGATGCCAATGGAGAATTGCATGTAGAAAACAAATACGGTAATGTAAAAATTACGGGTTGGGAACAGTCTAAGGTTAAAGTGAATATTACAGTAAAAGTAAATCATAAAAAAGAAGATAACGCAAAAGACCTTCTAAACCGCGTAAGACCAGAAATACGTTCAAATCAAAGTTTTGTCTCCATTACTTCCCTAATTACGAATAGAAATACGGGATGGTTTGCCGATTTCTTTAATAAAACAAACCCTATTGATACCGACCGTAGTAGAGTACAAATAGATTATGAAGTGTATGTACCCAAAGAGGCTAAATTGAATGTTAAAAACAAATTTGGAGATATTCTGATAGAAGATTGGAAGGGCGAATTAGAGATCAATCTGGAACATGGTGATTTATGGCTTGGAGAAACCATTAATAAAGCAAATATTCAGTTGAAATTCGGAAAAATAAGAGCAAAAAGCATAATAAGCGCTAGAATAGCATTAAAAAATGGCGAATTAAACATGGATGACGCCAAAAAACTGCAATTAACTACAGAGGGTAGTGAAATACAATTAAATGCTACGGAGACCCTTGAGCTATACTCCAATAAAGACGAAATACATTTAGAAGAAGTAACGCATCTTTTTGGGAGTCTCAAATTCTCTTCCATTAGAATAGAGCAATTGCAAACCGACATTGATACCGAGTTAAAAATTGTAGATTTTGTGATTGGGAAAGTAAATAGTCCTAATGCCACTATTACCTTAACTCAAGAATCCTCAGATATAGCCATTAAAACAACCAATTTTTCACATCGGTTTTTAGCTACTTTAGAACAAGGGGTAGTTAGACTGCCTAAAAGCTATGAAAATGTAGTTTCTAAAATACTTGACAAGGGTAAAAAACTTAGAAAAATAGAAGCTACTTATGGTAATAAAAAACAAGGTACCATCACTATTTCTGGTGTAAAAGGAATTGTAACCATTAACGATTAAAATAGAATACAGATGCAACCTTTTTAAACTTAGGTTGTCTTTAAAGCATATCAATCAAAATTAGAATTATGTTCAATCAAAAAACGACAGTATTATTTATATTTTTTATTAGTGTGTTATCACTACACGCGCAACAAACAAACAGTGACGAATACATCACCTTTAACGACCGTAACAATGTAGTTCATGGTGTTTATCTTGGCATTCCCTTGGCAATTGGTGAAATTGATGGAAAGGATACTTTTTTTGCTGGTCTAAAACTGGCGTATGTGGCTAACCGTAAATTAGAAATAGGTTTAGCAACGTACGGGTTTTATTCTCAACAGAACTTAACAGGAGAATTATCAATAGATAATGAAGATTTAATTGGTGGTTATGTAGGATTACATTTAGAACCTATACTTTTTGGTAAACGGACAATTAGCCTATCATTTCCACAATATATTGGCGGAGGAGGCATTGGTTATGTAGATGGTGACACTTTTGAAAACGATGACAATGATTTTGATAATGAAGATTTTGAAACTTCAGATTTTATTTTTGTTTACGAGCCTGGTGTAAGTTTATTATTTAACATTAATAGATATGTACAATTAGAAGCTACAGGCAAATACCGATTCTCCAGTAAAATTGAATTAGAACAACAAGCGCTAGACCGCATTAATGGATTCTCTGCAGGTTTGGGGATTAAAATAGGCATATTCAATATGGGTAAAAATCGCTATAAGAAGCAAATAGATGAGGATGCACAGAAATAATTTACCCAACAAAACAACGATACCTATTACAAAAGTATTTGTTAAAAACAATATTGTTTTTACTTATAACGAAAGAAAAATACCTAAGCCATTACAATTTACATGGTCTACTTTAGATGTATAGAAAAAGCCCCATTCCTGGGGCTTTTTTTAATGCCTTTCTATCAATACCTTTTCTATATCCTTCAAGGTATATCCTTTAGCTTGCAATAAGATTAAATAATGAAAAAGTAAATCAGCACTCTCATTTAAGAACAATTCCTCATTATCGTCTTTTGCTTCAATTACCGTTTCTACCGCTTCTTCCCCTACTTTTTGAGCAATTTTATTAATACCTTTTCTAAAGAGGGATGCTACATAGCTTTTTTCATCTTCTTTATTTTCTTTACGGGAAGTAATTACCCTTTCCAACTCGGATAAAAAGCTAAAATTCGGCATGTTTTCTTCTTTCCAACAGGTATCTGTACCCGTATGACAAGTGGGGCCAACTGGTTTTACTTGTACCAATAAGGTGTCGTTATCACAATCCACCTTCATAGAAACCAATTCCAAAAAGTTGCCACTTTCCTCTCCCTTGGTCCATAATCTATTTTTAGAACGACTAAAAAAAGTGACCTTACCTGTTTCTTGTGTTTTATCAAATGCTTCTTGGTTCATGTACCCTAGCATTAACACATTTTTAGTGCGTGCATCTTGTATTATTGCGGGTACTAGACCGTTCTTATCTTTTGAAAAATCGATTTTCATTATGCTGTATTCTCTTGTTTATTTTATATAATCTTTTTGAATTTAGATAGTATGTGAACCATCAAATCCGTACCGGTATTCCTTCTTTTTCTAACTGTTGTTTTAAAACTGGGATAGCTATTTCTTTAAAGTGAAATACACTAGCCGCTAAAGCAGCATCTGCCTTGCCGTTTTTAAAGGTATCTGTAAAATGAGACACTTGTCCGGCACCACCAGAGGCGATGATAGGAATGTTTACCAAACTAGAGAGTTTGGCCAATTCTGCATCTGCAAAGCCATTTTTAGTACCGTCATGGTCCATGGAGGTAAACAGAATTTCGCCAGCGCCACGCTGTTCTACCTCTTTTGCCCAGTCAAACAAATCCAATTCTGTAGGTACTTTACCGCCTACCAAATGAACTTTCCAGCCATCATCGGTTTTACGGGCATCTATGGCCACAACAATACATTGCGAACCAAATTTGGCTACCAACTCATTGATTAAATCCGGATTTTTAACCGCTGATGAATTGATAGAAACTTTATCAGCGCCGTTTTTAAGTAAGATATCCACATCTTCCACGGAAGAAATTCCACCCCCCACAGTAAAGGGAATATTTAATTTTTCGGCAACATTGTAAACTAGTTCGGCTAAGGTTTTACGTTTTTGTTCGGTTGCAGAAATATCTAGAAAAACAAGTTCATCTGCACCCTCATCCGCATAACGCTGTGCCAATTCTACAGGGTCACCAGCATCACGTAAATCCACAAAGTTGACACCTTTTACGGTTCTTCCTTCTTTTATATCTAAACAGGGTATAATTCTTTTTGTAAGCATAATTTTTTACGTCACTCCGAACTGGTTTCGGAGTCTTCTTAATTTATGGTTAATGTTCGCATTTTCGGGTTATGCGCTTTTATCAAATTAATTTTCCAATCTCGATGCCAGTTCTTTAGTTGCTTTTCGCGCGCAATAGCTTCTTGAATTGCAGTGAAAGTTTCGAAATATATTAAATCATGTAGATTATATTTTTTAGTGAAACTAGAACCTATTCCGGATTTATGCTCTATGTTTCTCTTTTTCAAATCACTTGTCACTCCAACATAAAAAGTGGTTCTGTACGTATTTGTCATTATATATACATAACTAGTTTTCATTAGCTTTTTATGTGACCCTGAAACAAGTTCAGGGTGACGATAAAATTTTATTCAGATAAAATATATCCTTCCAATTGTTTTAAACTAATTCTATTTTCATAAATGGCTTTGCCAATAATAACTCCTTCACAGCCTATTTCTTTTAATTTTGGCAGCTCATCAAAAGTAGAAATGCCACCACTGGCAATCAATTTTATTTGATGCTCAATATCCTGCACACCACTACCCGTAATTTCCGTGGTTACCGTTTTTGTTTGTTTTAATATTTTCTGATACAAATCAAATGCCGGCCCTTGCAACATGCCATCTTTAGAAATATCTGTGCAAATAACATAAGAAATGCCTTTTGCTTGATACGCTTTTATAAAGGGAACTAATTCTTGGTCCGATTCTTCTTGCCACCCAGAGACCGCAATTTTCTCATTATTGGCATCGGCACCAAGAATAATTTTGTCGCTACCGTGTTGTTTAATCCACCCTAAAAAAGTGTCAGGGTCTTTAACCGCAATACTACCACCTGTAATTTGATTTGCACCACTTTCAAAGGCAATACGTAAATCTTCATCCGTTTTTAATCCGCCTCCAAAATCTATTTTTAAATCGGTTTTTGTAGCAATTTGTTCTAATACCTTATGGTTTACAATATGCTTGGACTTAGCACCATCTAAATCTACCAGGTGCAGGTATTGAATACCGTGATCTTGAAACTCTTTAGCTACTTCTAGCGGATTCTCGTTATATATTTTTTTGGTATCGTAATCGCCCTTAGACAAGCGTACACATTTACCGTCTATAATATCTATTGCTGGGATTATTCTCATTTTTTATAGTTTTAAGTACTTAAAACAACTAATCTAATTTTGTCTTATCTATTGCCATCCATAATTCTGAATTGCCCACTGATTTAAAACCATATTTTTCATACAGTTTATGAGCATCTTTTGTTTTAAGACTAATAGTTAGTACATTTTTTAGGCTATCATCTTCTAAAATATGGGCAACTAGCCATTTGCCCAATCCTTTACCTTGATATCCATCAAATATGATAACGTCCATAACATAAGCAAAAACAACTTGGTCCGTTAATACTCTTGCAAAGCCTACCTGTTCCATAGCATCATTGTAAACACCAAAGCAAATCGTGTTTTCAATGGTAGTTTTAGTTTGCTGTTCGGTTCTATATCCACCCCAATACGATGTTTTTATCGCTTTATGAATTTTATCGAATTGCAATAAATTCTTATCCTTGGAAATGGTGTAACCAATCATAACTAGAGGCTCAGGAAGTTTTTAAGTATTTGAGCGCCATATTGGCCCGACTTTTCTGGGTGAAATTGCACACCGTAAAAGTTGTCTTTTGACAATGCTGCTGCATATTCTAATCCGTAGGTACAGGTAGCTATGGTTTCCTCACACTTTGGAGCATAAAAACTATGAACCAGATATATAAAATCGTTTTCCAAATTTTTAAACAAGGGCGACTGCAGATTTTCAATCTTATTCCACCCAATCTGAGGTACTTTTACATTTGAATCAAACTTAATTACATCCACGTCAAATATGCCTAACCCCTTAGTATTGCCTTCTTCCGAAGCATTACACATAAGCTGCATACCCAAGCAGATACCCAAAACAGGTTGTTTTAGGGTTGGAATTACAGCGTCTAAACCACTTTCTCTTAACTTACGCATAGCGGAACTTGCTTCCCCTACTCCAGGAAAAATAACTTTTTTTGCCTTACGGATAACTTCTGGGTCATTACTTAGCACGGCATTTACCCCCAAACGTTGAAAGGCAAATTTGATGCTTTGTATATTCCCAGCTCCATAATCTATAATTACCAAACTCATAACATTCCTTTTGTAGATGGTAAAATCATTTTTTCTTTATCTTGTTTTACCGCCATTTTTATAGCCTTTGCCAATGCTTTGAAAATTGCCTCTATTTTGTGGTGCTCGTTGGTGCCTTCTGCCTTAATATTTAAATTGGCCTTTGCACCATCTGTAAACGATTTAAAGAAATGATGAAACATTTCTGTTGGCATATCTCCTACCTTTTCTCGTTTAAAATCGGCTTCCCAAACCAACCAATTTCTACCACCAAAGTCTATAGCTGCAGAAGCCAAACAATCGTCCATAGGCAAACAAAATCCGTAGCGTTCTATGCCCAACTTATTTCCTAGTGCTTTGTGGAAGACTTCGCCTAGGGCTATACCCGTATCTTCAATGGTATGGTGTTCATCTACCTCCAAATCGCCGTCTACCTTAATATCTAAATCCATTTGACCATGGCGTGCAATTTGGTCTAACATATGGTCAAAAAACTTTAAACCCGTATCTATGTTAGCTTTACCAGTACCATCTAGATTTACTTTAATATGAATTTTGGTTTCCTTGGTTTCTCTTTTTATTTCGGCAACTCTGTCTTGTACTTTTAAGAACTCATAAATAGCTTGCCAATCATTGCTTTCCAAAGCAATGTAGTCATCCAAATCTTTACGGTCTACTGTAATTTCACCTGTACCCAAATTGGTGTTATCGTTGATAAAAATTCCCTTTGCACCTAAATTTTTTGCCAGTTCCACATCGGTTAGCCTATCGCC
Source organism: Croceivirga sp. JEA036 (assembly GCF_011882165.1). Classification (NCBI taxonomy): domain Bacteria; kingdom Pseudomonadati; phylum Bacteroidota; class Flavobacteriia; order Flavobacteriales; family Flavobacteriaceae; genus Croceivirga; species Croceivirga sp. JEA036. Next base: position 803,240 of record NZ_JAATON010000001.1, on the reverse strand, counting down.
TATTACAAACGAATTTTCCAAGTCGTACGCAGTAGAAAAATATTCCGTTAACATTCCAGTGCCTGGTTTACGGGTTTCTGCATTTTCATGCGGAAAAGTTCTATCAATATAAACCGCATCAAAGTGTACGCCCTCATTTTCAAATGCCGTGATGATAAAGTTGTGCACGGGCCAAAATGTATCTTCAGGAAACGCTTCGGTACCTAAACCATCTTGATTGGTAATCATGACCAAGGTATAGTCTAACTCTTTAGCTATTTTACCCAAATAGGTAAATGCTTTTGGATAGAAAATCATTTTTTCAAAGGCATCTATTTGCTCATCAACTGTTTCTTTGATGATGGTGCCATCACGGTCTATAAATAATACTTTTTTAGCCATTTAAAGGGCTTTAAGGGTTGAAATTAGTTTGTCGTTCTCTTCTATCGTACCAATGGTTAGACGAAGCGTATTTTCGCACAATGGTTGTGTACTTCGGTTTCGTATTACGATTCCTTTTTCTAACAATTGGTTATATCGCTTATTGGCATCATCTACTTTAATTAAAATGAAATTAGCATCGCTATCATAAATTGTTTCGATGTACGGAATTTTAGCTATGGCTTCTGATAATCGCTTACGTTCTTTAAGTAAGGTTTGCACCTGTTCTTTTACCGTTTCGTAATTCTCCAAAGCTTCAAATGCCTTCTGTTGCGTCAATTCATTAACGTTATAGGGCGGTTTAATTTTCTTTAAAACCGCTATGATTTCTTCCGAAGCAAAACACAAGCCCAGACGAATACCCGCCATAGCAAAAGCTTTGGAAAGTGTCTGTGCTATAATGAGATTAGGGAAATCGTTTAAACGAAAACTCCAACTACCATTTGTTGCAAAATCGATGTAGGCCTCGTCTACAACAACCAATCCAGGAAACTCAAACAGCAAGCGTTCTATCGCTTCAAAATCAAAACTATTCCCGGTTGGATTGTTAGGGGTGCACAGAAATAACAATTTGGTATTCTCATCTGTAGCAGCCAAAATTTCGTCCACATTGGGTTGAAACTTATCTGTTAGCAGTACTTCTCTATTCTCAATATTGTTGATACCAGAAAGCACCTTGTACATACCGTACGTTGGTGGCAAGGTTATAATATTGTCTTTCCCTGGTTCACAGAACGCTCTAAAAATTAAATCGAGTACTTCATCGCTACCATTACCTACTAAAATCTGACTGGCCTCTACTTGTTTTACCTCAGAAATTAGTTGTTTTAAATTACGCTGGTGTGGATCTGGATATCGATTTAAACCATTTTCAAACGGATTTTCATTCGCATCTAAAAATACCATCTGTTCACCAGAAGAAACATACTCGTCTCTTGCAGACGAATACGGTTTTAACGCCTTAACGTTTTCACGAACCAACAGGTCCAAATTAAATAGTGTATTCATTCCTATTCCTCCAAGGCTTTAAGGCGCAAGGTAACCGCATTTTTATGGGCTTGTAACCCTTCTGCTTCTGCCATTAATTCTATACTTTTTCCTAGTTTTTTAATCCCTTCCTCACTCAAACGTTGAAACGTCATGCTCTTGGTAAAACTGTCAAGATTAACCCCGCTATACTGCTTAGCATAACCGTTTGTTGGTAAGGTATGGTTGGTGCCAGAGGCATAATCTCCCGCACTTTCTGGCGTATAATTGCCTATAAACACAGAACCCGCGTTATAGGTGTTTTCTACATAAAAATCTTCATTTTCTACACAAACAATGTAGTGTTCTGGTGCGTATTGGTTGATTATAGCCAACGCAGTTTCATCATTATCTACAATAATTAGCTTGCTATTATCGATTGCCTTCGCTGCAATTTCTTTTCTTGGTAAAACCGCCAATTGATTTTCCAATGCTACAGTAACCTTAGAGGCAAAGGCTTCTGATGTAGTTACCAAAACCACCTGACTATCCACCCCGTGTTCTGCCTGACTCAATAAATCTGAAGCTACAAAATCGGCATTCGCAGTATCATCTGCCACTACTAACAATTCGCTAGGACCTGCCGGCATATCTATACTTACTCCAAATTTGGTTGCCATTTGTTTGGCAGTGGTTACGTATTGATTACCTGGGCCAAATATTTTATATACTTGAGGTACGCTTTCCGTACCAAAAGCCAAAGCGCCAATAGCCTGTATACCACCAACTTTTACAATTTTGGTAACCCCGCACAATTGAGCCGTAAATAAAATAGCAGGATTCAATTTCCCTTCTTTATTAGGCGGGCTACATAGTACAATTTCTTGGCAACCTGCAATTTTTGCAGGTAGGGCCAGCATTAAAATGGTAGAAAACAAAGGTGCAGTTCCACCAGGAATATACAACCCTACCTTTTGTATGGCTCTTTTTTCTTGCCAACAATCTACACCTGGCATGGTAGTAACGGCTACCCGTTCTGTTTTTTGTGCTTGGTGAAACGCTTCAATATTAGCTTTAGCAACTTTAATCGCCTCTTGCAAATCTGTTGAGACCATGGATATACCTTCATTAATTTCTTCTTCAGAAACCAATAAGTTATCCAGATTGGCACCATCAAATTTTTGAGTGTACGCCTTTAAGGCTTCATCTCCTTGCTTTTGAACGGCATCAAAAACCTCTTTTACAACGGGCTCTAAAGCTTCATAAGATTGTGTAGGTCTTGCTAAAATGGTAGCCCATTCACTTTTAGGCGGATTTGTATAACTTTTCATTTTAAAGCACCATTTTTTCTATAGGACAAACCAAAATACCTTCTGCCCCAGCCTGTTTTAATTCGTCTATAACTTCCCAAAAAGTATCTTTATTAATCACTGTGTGTACAGAGCTCCAACCTTCTTCCGCCAATGGCAAAACCGTAGGGCTACGCATACCTGGTAAGATGGTAAGTATTGTATCTAAACTATCGTTAGGCACATTCATTAAAACGTACTTGCTCTGCCTTGCTTTTAAAACGGATTGTATACGGAATAATAACTTATCCAGAATTACCTTTCGTTCGTTATCAATCTTTGGGGAAACCGCTAAAACCGCTTCACTCTTTAGCAAAACTTCAACTTCTTTAAGATTATTCTTGAACAAGGTGCTACCACTAGAAACAATATCACAAATAGCGTCTGCAAGACCAATATTTGGTGCAATTTCTACAGAACCATTGATCAAATGAATATCTGCTTTTACGCCATTTTGTTCTAGAAATTTGTTTACGGTGTTTGGGTATGAGGTGGCAATACGTTTACCTTCAAAATCTTTAAACGAAGTGTACTGTTTCCCTTTAGGAATGGCCATACTTACCTTGCATTTAGAAAAACCGAGTTTTTCTGCAATAGTAATACCTTCTCCTTTTTCAAATAGTACATTTTCACCAATAATTGCAATATCTACCACACCATCTTTAAGGTACTGTGGAATATCTCCGTTCCGTAGGTAAAAAACTTCCATAGGAAAATTACGGGCAGAGGCCTTTAATTGGTCTTTACCATTATCTATGGATACGCCGCAATTCTTTAAGATATCTAGAGAATCTTCATTTAAACGGCCGCTTTTTTGAATAGCAATTCTTAGTTTCATTTTAAGTTTACGTGTTTCGCTTTACGCTTGTTTTACTTTTCTTTTTCAGTTATAGACATAAAAAAACCCGTTTGAATGCTCAAACGGGTCTTTATTATTTTGATATACACAAAATACAGTTACCTCGCTTGAGCGATTGTAAAAGTATGATGATGTACATGGTTTCTTTTCATAATGGTTCAAAAGTAAAACGAAAATCTTTTACAAAAAAGAAAATTTTAGTTATTTCCTAAAATTAATGGTAATCCATCATCTCCAGAACCTACCACAACTACTTTAGAATTTGGACTTTTGGCCAATTCTAACGTAGCTTCTATTCCTTTGTCCTGTAGAATTTTATCTGTTAAAGAAGCACTTAAAATTTTATTGGCGTCTGCTTTACCCTGCGCTTCTATACGTACTTTTTCTGCTTCTTTTTGAGCTGTTACCAATCTAAATTCGTATTCTAATGACTCTTGTTCTTGCTTTAGTTTGCGCTCAATAGCCTCTTTTATTGTTGGTGGCAAGGTTACATCTCTAATTAAGATGCTATTGAGTTGAATAAATTGAGATTGAACAATGCTTTTTGTCTCTTCAAAAATCTCATTCTGAATGGCATCTCTTTTACTAGAATACAACTGTTCTGGCGTGTACCTGCCTACTACACTACGCGCCGCACTTCTTACGGCAGGCTTTAGTACTCTAACTAAGTAATCTTGACCTTTTTCTTTGTGTAATCTTCCCAAATTTTCATACTCTGGTTGATATAAAACTGATGCGTCTAGTTTAATATCTAGACCATTAGAAGAAAGCACAGACATAGTTTCTGGTTCCTCTTGCTGCCTTACCTCGTACTCAATAACAGAATTCCAAGGAGCTACAAAATGTAGACCTTCACCTAATGGAGGTTTGTTTGGGTCTACCCCACTCCCTAATGTGTATAAAACACCGGCATGTCCGGAATCTATGGTTATTGCTGCTTTAGAAATTAGAATAAATAGAATAATTATTCCAACAACGACTGGTATCCCAATCTTAGGTAATCTGTCCATGGTATATAGTTTAATTTATAGTAATCCGTGATATTTTCTAATAAACCACTCTACAGCTAAACTAAGAGCTAAGAGGCCTAATAGCCATTGAAAATCTATTAAAGGTACCATATTTTTATGGCTTTTTTGTATAGGCGTAAATTGGTTTTCTGTAAGTAATAGCTGCTTAAGTTCTTGCAATTGATTGGGATAAAAAAGCTTTCCCTTGGTATTCGATGCCAATTGTTCTAATTTTTTATAATCCGCAGAAAGTAGTTGCCCTTCTAAATCGAAATCTAAAATCCTGAACATTCCACTTTTAGAAATGCGTTCCTCTTGTTCTGTAACAGTAAAAACAAATTCGCCCTGAGGCAAATGACTCAAATCTACCTCAAATTGTCCATTAGAGACAATCATTGGCAAAAATTGTTCAAAATCAACATCTTTTCCTGAAACTTTAATGGTAAGATTCTTAGTTGTTGTTAATCTAAAACTATTATCATAAAATGTAGCATATAGCTTTGCAGTAGCGGCATTTGCATAGGTATTATCATATGTAAGTTGCAATCTACCTTTTGCTTTATCATTTGCCAGATAAAATATAAGCTTCCCTATAAACTGGTCAAAATTGTCAAAGTTTTGAGTGTTTCTAAAGCTTTGCATTCGCCATTTCCATAGATCATTCCCCATTAAAACTGCAGTTTTCTGTGGTTCTTTCATTACAAAAAACAACGGTTCGTTTAAATTCACTCCACGGATACTTTGCGTGCTAATTAAATCATATTCTTTTGTGATTTCTACCTCTCCAAGATTACCAGCAAGTGGCGGATAATCTTCTAAAGTAAATGCTGCACTATCAAAAAGAGAAAAACCTGCATTTTTAACTGGTAACAGTTCTTCTGTTTGATTTAAATCTTCCTTAGTAAACCCCAATTCTAGTTCATTAATAAAACTCCAATCCGTTTTGGGTCCCAAAATAAAAAAACTGCTCAGACCTCTATTCTTAATTTGGTTAATTACTGGCAACTGGGTTCTTGTAGGATTAAAAAGAACCAAAAGACTCATATCTTCTAATTCCTCTGCAGTGGGAGTAGCACCTAGCAATTGTACATCTCTTTGTTCATTACTGGATATTGATTTTGTGAGAGCTCCAATATCTGGGTGTTTATAATTGGATACAATTCCTATTTTAGTCCGTTCATCTATGACTTCTACATAGGAAGTTTTATGATTATTTACGGTGTTTTTTTCATTCTCCAGAGCTGCAACGGAAATGGTAATAGGTTTAATTCCTACAGATTTTGCTTCAATAAGTGTAGAAAGTTTTTTTGTGTTCTGCTGACTATTTAGAGTGATGCGTTCTTGATACACTTTGCTGCCATTTACAGATATACTTGCTGTAGTATTAATGGTTGAGCTCCCAGAATATACTATTGTTGTTTCAACCGGAAATTTATTACCTAGAAAAGCAAATTTATTGCTATTGATATTTGCAATTCTTACATCTGTATAGGTTGTTGTATCCCCTACTACCACAGGAAATATTTTAAAATTGTCCGAAAAGGTTTCAAATTGGTAATCGCTACCAACATTTTGATTTCCATCGGTAAATAAAACAACGGCACTTTGTGTACCTGTATAGGCTTGGTGAAGCTCTTTTAATCCTTCTTGTAAATTGGTTTGGGTCGCCGTAAAAGCTAAACTATCCCTAATATCTAATCCATCAGCAATGGTAAATTGATGTGTAGAAAAACGTTCGGATAGTTTTGAATCTTTAGAAATAAATTGGGTGCCTAGCAAAACATCATTAGCTCCTGACAATTTTACAATGGAACCGCTATTATCTGTGAGTACCAGTAAATTTACTTTTTCTATGCTTGTTGTTCTTTTGCTGTACTTGGGGTTAACTAACAATACCAACAGAATGAGAAGAGATATAAAACGCAAAGCGGCCAACAAGATATTTACTTTAGACCGCTTTGTTTTATAGTAATATTGAAATACCGAAATTGCAAAAGCCACTAAAATGGCTGAAATTAAAAGCAACACGGTATAATTATTCATTAAAAAAAAATTAGGTTAGCATACCACCGTCTACGTTCAACACTTGCCCAGTAACATATGCAGATAAGTCCGAAGCAAAAAACAAACAAGCATTAGCTACATCTTCTGGAGCCCCTCCTCTTTTTAAAGGAATACCATCTCTCCATCCTTGCACCGTTTTTTCATCTAACTTATCCGTCATTTCGGTTTCTATAAAACCTGGAGCAATGGCATTACAACGTATGTTTCTAGAACCTAATTCTAACGCCACAGATTTAGTAAAACCAATCATTCCTGCTTTAGAAGCCGCATAGTTGGTTTGGCCTGCATTTCCTTTTACCCCAACAACGCTACTCATGTTAATGATAGAACCTTTACGCTGTTTTAAAAAAGTACGTTGTACCGCTTTTGTCATGTTAAAAACAGATTTAAGGTTTACTTCTATCACCTTGTCAAAATCATCTTCTCCCATACGCATTAACAAGTTGTCTTTGGTAATACCCGCATTGTTAATCAGAACATCTATACCTCCAAAATCTGCTAATACATCTGCTACTAGCTTTTCTGCCTCAGTAAAATCTGCCGCATTACTCTTATAAGCTTTTGCTTTAACCCCTAAAGCGGTTAATTCTTTTTCTAGTTCCAAAGCTGGGGCTTCGCTAGAACTATACGTAAAGGCAACATTAGCTCCATGCTTAGCAAAAACTTCTGCAATACCCTTACCAATGCCTCTACTGGCACCAGTAATAATTACATTTTTATCTTGAAGTAATTTCATCTTAATTGTTTAATAGTTGGAGGGCAAATATATCAAATTAAAAACCCTGTTGAAAAACAGGGCCTTTAAATAAGTTCTTAATCTTTTATTGGTGGAGGTGTTTCATAATTAAACAGATAATCTACATCCAATTCTTTTACTTTACCTAGTTTTTCTAATGCTTTAACATCCAAGTCGTTCTTATTCCCAACAACAAGTAAAGTATAATCTGTTTCTGCAATGTTGTCTGTAAAGAAAGTTGCTAAATCATTAAGTTCCATTTGTGCTACTTCGTCATAAATAGCTTTTGCGTTATTTTCTCTAATACCACGCTTCTTTAAAGACTCATAATTCCAAAAAATATCTTTATCTAATACTCTTTCTGCAGCCATTTTATTTAAAGTGGCTTCTTTAGCAGCGTCAAAATTGGCTTGCACTTCTGGCATTTCTGTCATTAAATCTAACATAGCATCTACTGCCTGGTTTAATTTATTTGCCTGAGTACCAATGTATGCGTAAGTATAGTTGGGTTCACCTTTTTTAGACGCTAAACTGTGCGCAGAAAAAGCAGCGTATGCAAGGGATTGAGATTCTCTTATTTCTTGAAAAACAATAGAGGATAATCCAGAACCAAAATATGAATTAAACACTTGTGCCTTTGCCATCTGGTTGGCATCAAAAGTGTTTCCTTTTCCTAAGAACACCATTTCTGCCTGGACCATATCATAATTGGTAAAGAAAACATTATCTCCTGTGTCTTGTTTACTATACTCTTTTTTAGCAGGATAGGGTTTTAAATCCGTAATCTTATGGTATGCAGCAATGGCCGTTTTAGCTTCCTCTATATCTCTGCCATAATAAAAGAACCGATGCTTGTATTCTTTTAAGCCTTTTATAAGGTCTACTAATGTCTGAGGTTGCATTTGCTTTAACTCATTTATGGTATAGATATCTCTGGTTGGGGAATTCTCTCCGTATTGACCATAACTAAATAAGCCATTCCAAAGAATTGCCCCTTTATTGGCCTTGGTTTCTTCTCTACTTTTAGCAATTTTTAAAACATATTTATCATATGCTTCTTGGTTGGGTACTGCATTAGCCCATAAATCTTCTAAAAGTCGTAAGCCTTCACTTAAATTTTCTCTTAGGCCGCTTAAATAGATTACCGTTTGCTCACCACTTGTGCGTACGCCATAATCTACGCCAAGTTTATAAAATTCCTTACTAATATCTTCTGCAGACATTTGGTCTGTTCCTAAATATTCTAAATAGTTAAGTGCGATAGGTAATTGTTTATTATGTTCACTACCCATATCAAAAATGAGATTCAGTTCCATTAAATCGTTCCTTTCATTGGCGACATACGAAAGCGGCACGTTGTTTACTTCACTATTGGTTATTGCTTTTTCATAATCGATGAAAACTGGCTCTAATTTTGGCATTTGTACACTATCTAATTGTACAAAGAAATCTGACTTTTTATCACGATTTAATTCAACAGGAGTAATACCTGGATTTTCTACCTTAACTACGTTAGAAGGTTCACCTTGTCTTTTATAAACCACTACATAATTGTCTTTATAAAATTCATTAGCAAAAGCAACGAGTTCTTCTTTAGATACCTTTTTCATTTTATCTAAAAGTGCAACCCTATCCTTCCAATCTTGAAAATGAACAAAAGATTCTACCAAATCATAAGCTACATTAGAAGCGTCTTCATAGTTTTTCATTTTCTGCAATTTTAAATCGTTCACCACTGCATCTGTCAGCCAATCATCAAAATTTCCTTTTTTAACCTCTTCTATCTGGCCTAATAGTAAATCCTTAACTTCTTCTAAAGTTTGACCAGACTTTGGACTACCATAAAACACATGCATTCCATAATCATTCAAAAATTGCGTATAACTACCAGATTGTTGTACTTTTTGAGCTTTATTTAAATTTAAATCGATTAAACCCGCGGTAGAATTGCTCAAAATCATATCTATTATCTTAATTTTAATTTCATCCTCTGTACCCATAGCAGGAGTTCTAAATGCTATGTTTAAACGTTCGGTTTCTGGTCCAAAAACTTCGCGCTCTACAACAGTGGTTAATGGGTCTTCCGTTGGTCTTTCTGGATGAGATACTTCTTTATATTCCATTTTACCAAAAGTCCCATTAACCATTTGTATGGTTTTTTCAAAATCCAAATCGCCCACCAAAATCACGGCCATGTTGTTGGGTACGTAATAGGTGTTATAATAATTCCGAATAGCAACCATAGAAGGGTTTTTTAAATGCTCCGAGGTACCAATAGTAGTCTGTTGGCCATAAGGGTGCTTCGGGAAAAGTGCATCGTTCATAGCATAGCTAGCTCTTCTAAAATCATTATCCTGACTACGATTAAACTCCTCATAAACAGCCTCTAATTCGGTATGAAAAATTCTAAGAACTAACTCGCCAAAACGCTCGCTTTCTAAGGTTAACCATTTTTCTAGTGCATTAGAGGGAATTTTGTTGGTATAGACTGTTTCTTCATGCCATGTCCATGCATTGGTTCCTTGCGCTCCGTAAGAGGCTACCATTTTATCATACTCATTCGCTATAGACACGGTAGAAGCTTCGTAAGAGACTTGGTCTATTTGCTTATAAATTTCCTTTTTCTTTTCTTCATCACTTTCTGCTTTGTGCAATTCGTATAAGTTAGAAATAGAATCTAAAAGTATTTTCTCAGTTTCCCAATCCGACGTACCAAATTTAGAAGTTCCTTTAAACATCATATGCTCTAAGTAATGAGCTAGACCTGTATTATCTTTTGGGTCATATACAGAACCGGCCCTTACTGGTACAAAGGTTTGTATTTTTGGTTCAGCAGTATTTTTGCTTAAGTAAACCGTAAGACCATTTTCTAGTTTATAGATACGAGTTCCTGTAGGGTCATTACTAACAGTAGTGTACGTAAACCCATTAATATCTGTTTGCTGAACTTCCGCAAACCCCTGTTTATCAATTTTTTTTTTGCAAGATTGAAATACCAATAGAAGAACTAGCATTCCGAAGAAGAACGTTTTTTTCATAATAGTGATGTAATGATTGATATAAAAAAAGCCGTTAGGTTACTCCTAACGGCTTTAAAGTACTTATATAACTGTTGTTGAGCAATTAACTTACAACTTCTTTAACTTTTACTCCAATCTCTGCAGGACTGTCTACCACATGGATTCCACATTCACTCATAATGCGCTTTTTAGCTTGAGCAGTATCATCGCTACCGCCAACTATAGCACCGGCATGCCCCATGGTTCTACCTGCAGGAGCTGTTTCACCAGCAATAAAGCCAACTACGGGTTTATCACTGCCACTTTCTTTATACCATCTAGCAGCTTCAGCTTCTAACTGACCACCAATTTCGCCTATCATCACAACACAAGTAGTTTCTGGGTCATTCACCAATAATTCTAAAGCTTCTTTAGTAGTAGTCCCAATAATTGGGTCGCCCCCAATACCAATAGCTGTTGAGATACCCAATCCTTGACGCACCACTTGGTCAGAAGCTTCATATGTTAACGTTCCAGACTTAGAAACAATACCTACGCCTCCTTTTTTAAATACAAAACCTGGCATAATACCAACTTTTGCTTCTTCTGGAGTTATTACCCCTGGACAGTTAGGACCAACTAATCTACATCCTTTATTTTTGATGTAATTATTAGCTTTAACCATATCTGCTACAGGTATTCCTTCTGTAATAGTTATAATTACTTTTATACCTGCATCAGCAGCTTCCATAATAGCATCAGCAGCAAATGCTGGCGGTACAAAAATAATTGTAGTATCTGTACCAACTTTTTCTACTGCTTCTGATACAGTATTAAAAACAGGTTTTCCCAAATGTTCTTGACCTCCTTTACCTGGAGTAACACCACCAACAATGTTGGTTCCGTATTCAATCATTTGCTCTGCATGAAAAGTTCCTTCACTTCCTGTGAAGCCCTGTACAATTATTTTTGAGTCTTTGTTGACTAAAACGCTCATAGTATCTTGTTTGTAAGTTGAACAAAAATATGCTATTCACTAAGAATATTAAAACCTAGCTTTTTAAATGTTGTTTAATTTTTCAATTATTCTGGGAATTTGCTTTACGTGTGCCAATTGTTTTAGACGTTCCCGCGCCTCTTCTGCAGGACTTCCAAAGTACGTTTTACCACCTTCTAAAGATTTAGATATCCCTGCTTGGGCAAGAATTACTGATTTTTTACCTATAGTAATACCACTAATAATCCCAACTTGCCCCCAGATTGTTACTTCGTCTTCTACCACTACACAGCCGGCAATACCACATTGAGAAGCAATAAGGCACTTTTTGCCAATGACGGTATCATGTCCTATTTGTATTTGATTGTCTAGCTTAGTGCCCTCTTTAATTGTAGTATCTCCAGTAACTCCTCTATCAATAGTACATCCTGCACCGATATCTACATTATTCTCTATAATAACCCTACCTCCTGATATTAATTTATCAAAGCCCTCAGGTCTATTTTTATAATAAAAAGCATCGGCTCCTAAAACGGTACCAGAATGGATTGTAACATGATCACCAATAATACTACCGTCATAAATAGTAACGTTAGCGTGAATAACGCTATTCTTTCCTATTACTACATTATTGCCGATAAAAGCATTGGGTTGTATTACCGTACCTTCTCCAATTACTGCAGAGTCAGAAATAACAGCTTTTGCTGCCACAAAAGGATTAAAGTGATTGGTAAGTTTGTTAAAATCTCTAAACGGATCATCAGAAAGTAACAAGGCTTTACCTGGCGGACAATCTACCTTTTTGTTTATAAGAATCGTAGTGGCCTTAGACTCTAAGGCTTTATCATAATACTTAGGATGATCTACAAAAACAATGTCTCCAGGTTCTACTACATGAATTTCGTTCATACCTAAAACCTGGAATTCTGGAGCACCAACAAATTCGGTTCCGATTAAAGCAGCAATTTCTTGCAATTGATACGGTTTAGGAAACTTCATGCTTATTATTTAGCACGTTCCATATACGCACCCTTTTCTGTATCTACCTTAATCTTATCACCCTCATTAATAAACAATGGCACATTTATACGCGCTCCTGTTTCTACAGTTGCGGGCTTAGTAGCATTAGTTGCTGTATTCCCTTTCACCCCTGGTTCTGTGTGTGTTACTTCTAAAATTACACTAGCAGGCATATCTACAGATAAGGGCATTTGATCCTCTGCATTAAAAATAATAGTCACCACTTCTCCTTCCTTCAAAAGTTCTGGTGTATCTAAATTATCTTTTTGCAGTGCAATCTGATTGTAATCATCCGTATTCATAAAATGGAACGTATCCCCTTCTGGGTATAAAAATTGATAGGAACGCGTTTCTACCCTAACATCTTCTATTTTATGACCAGAAGAAAATGTATTGTCTATAACCTTACCAGAAGTAACGCTTTTTAATTTAGTTCTTACAAACGCTGGACCTTTACCTGGTTTTACATGTAAAAACTCTATAATTTTATAAATATCATTGTTGTAACGGATACATAATCCTTTTCTAATGTCTGATGTACTTGCCATAGTAAATTAATTATTGCTAAAATAACCTTTCATAATTCCTCGCTGGGAATCACGAATAAATTGAAGTATTTCATCTCGCTCTGGAGTAGCCTCCATCTCTGCTTCTATAATTTCTGCAGCTTGCGAGTTGTTATAATTTTTTTGATATAGAAATCTATAAATATTCTGAATTTCTCTAATCTTCGCCGCATCGAACCCTCTTCTTCGTAGTCCGATAGAGTTTATACCTACATAAGATAGAGGTTCACGAGCCGCTTTTACAAAAGGAGGTACGTCTTTACGCACCAAAGAACCACCCGTTACAAAAGCATGCTGCCCTACAGATACAAACTGATGTACTGCCACCATACCTGCCAAAACAACATTATCTCCAATAGTTACATGACCTGCTAAAGTGGAATTGTTACTAAAAATACAACCATTACCAACAAAACAATCATGAGCCACATGGCTATACGCCATGATAAGACAATTATTTCCAATGACCGTTTTCATGCGGTCACTCGTACCTTTATTTATGGTAACACACTCTCTAATGGTTGTATTGTCTCCAATAATAACCGTAGTTTCTTCACCTTGATATTTTAAGTCTTGTGGCATTGCAGATATAACCGAGCCAGGGAAAATATTACAATTTTTACCAATTCTGGCGCCTTCCATAATGGTTACATTAGAACCTATCCAAGAGCCCTCTCCAATAGTAACATTGTTATGTATGGTGGTAAAAGGTTCTATAACCACATTTTTGGCAATTTTTGCCCCAGGATGAACATATGCTAATGGCTGATTCATTTCTTAGTTTCCTTTAGTTTTTACAATCTGTGCCATTAGTTCCGCTTCTGATACCAAACGACCGTTAGCGTATGCATACGCTTGCATATGACAAATTCCTCTGCGTATAGGCGATATTAAGTCGCACTTAAAAATCAATGTATCTCCCGGTAGCACTTGTTGTTTAAACTTCACCTTGTCTATCTTCATAAAAAAGGTCAAGTAATTTTCTGGGTCAGGAACAGTACTTAAAACCAAGATACCCCCTGTTTGCGCCATAGCCTCTACCTGTAGAACACCAGGCATAACAGGTGCTCCAGGAAAATGACCAACAAAAAAAGGTTCGTTCATGGTAACGTTTTTAACACCAATCACATGCTTGTCAGAAAGCTCCAATATTTTATCTACCAATAAAAATGGTGGTCTATGAGGCAGCATTTCCATAATTTGATTTACATCCTTAACGGGTTTAGCATGTAAATCCACATCTGGAACGTTATTCCTACGTTCTTGCTTGATTATTTTTTGAAGTTTTTTTGCAAATTGGGTATTCACAAAATGCCCAGGCTTATTGGCTATGACCTTACCTCTTATAGGCGTCCCAATTAAAGCCAAATCGCCAATTACATCTAGTAATTTATGTCTTGCAGCTTCATTTGGTTGATGTAACGTAAGATTATCTAAAATACCATTAGGTTTTACAGAAAGCTTTTCTTTATTAAAAGCCTTTTCAAGCTTTTTCATGGTAGCTTCAGAAATTTCCTTATCTACATAAACAATGGCATTGTTTAAATCGCCCCCTTTAATAAGTCCATGCTCTAAAAGTGCCTCTAACTCATGTAAAAAACTAAAAGTACGCGCGTAAGAAATTTCATCCTTAAAATCTGACATGCGCTCCAAAGTAGCATTTTGTGTACCTAATACCTTAGTGCCAAAATCGACCATAGTGGTTATTTGGTAGGTATCAGAAGGTATTATCGTGATTTCACTGCCCGTATTTTCATCGCGATAGCTAATCACATTTTTAACTACATACTCTTCTCTCTCTGCTTCTTGTGCTACAATACCTGCCTTTTCTATGGCTTCTACAAAATATTTAGAAGAACCATCCATAATAGGTGGCTCTGGTGCATTTAACTCTATTAATACATTATCTATACCTAAACCAACTAGCGCCGCTAAAACGTGTTCAGAAGTCTGTATCATTACCCCTCTCTTTTCCAGATTGGTGCCTCTTTGAGTATTAACCACATAACTAGCGTCAGCTTCAATTATTGGTTCACCCTCTAAGTCCACCCTCTTAAACGCATAACCATGATTTGGTTCCGCTGGTAAAAAGGTCATAGTCACATCTTGGCCTGTATGCAACCCAACGCCTGTTAGGGTTATAGATTTTGCTATTGTTTTTTGATTTGTTTTTATGACTTCCATGGTCAGCTTTTCTTTTCTAATTCAGAAATTTTATTGACTATTTTAGGTAAGTTCTTAAAATGAACGTAAGATTTATTATAATCTCCGTAGTTTAATGCTGGAGAACCTTGTAAAACTTCATCATCTTTAACATTACGCCCGATACCAGATTGTGCTTGTATCTTAACGCGGTCACCTATAGTAATATGCCCAACTATACCCACCTGCCCACCAATTAGACAATGTTTACCAATTTTAGTAGATCCGGCAATACCTGTTTGCGCAGCAATAGCGGTATGTTCACCAATCTCTACATTATGTGCTATCTGTATCTGATTGTCTAGTTTTACTCCTTTTCTAAGTATGGTAGACCCTAAAGTGGCTCTATCAATTGTAGTACCAGCCCCTACATCTACATTATCTTCTAAAATTACATTTCCCGTTTGTGGCACCTTATTATATTCTCCTTTTTCATTAGGTGTAAATCCAAAACCATCTGCTCCAATAATAGCCCCACTATGTACCACGCAATTGTTGCCAACAAAGCAGTCTGACTGAATTTTAGCACCGGCAAATATGCTTGTGTTGTCTCCAATAACAACATTATCACCAATAAAGGCATTAGGGTAAATCTTTACATTAGATCCTAGCCTTACATTCTCTCCAATGTAAGCAAAGGCACCAACATACAATTGTTCTCCAAAGGTGGCGCTTTCAGCTATAAAAGATGGTTGCTCTACACCTACCTTATTATTTTTTACCTGATTGTAATATTCAAGTAATTTAGAAAAGCTAGTGTATGCATCTTCTACCTTAATAAGAGTGGTATCTATAGCCTGTTCTGGCTCAAAATCCTTATTTACTATGGTAATTGAAGCTTTGGTAGTGTAGATAAAGTGTGTATACTTAGGATTAGCCAAAAACGTTAACGAGCCAATCTCCCCTTCTTCTATTTTAGAAAGTTTATGAACGGCTATTTCCGGATTTCCATGAACCTCACCATCTAATATCCCGGCAATTTGAGTAGCTGTAAATTTCATTGGCGCAAAAGTAAGAAAATTTGTTAAACGCTTGCTTTGGGGTAACAGGCATAATATTTTACCACACGCTCAGACAGGGCTTTTAAATTTAGATGGTCTGATGCTCTTGCAACATCAATAAGCTTACCATTTTTAGCTAAAATCATGATGTTCTGATCATCAGCGTCATAGGCCTGATTGCTAATTTCCCCTTTGAAAACTAAATAATCTACTTCTGTATCATTTAAACCAAAACTCTTTTTGTATTCTTCCCTTTTTTGTTGAAACTTTTCTTCATTCAGAGGCTTTTTCTTCAACTTAATCTTTAACAAATTCCGATTTAGAATGATTTTTGACAATTCTGACAACACAAAATCGGGATGAAACTGCCACGACTTTAATGCAGAAAGTACATCTACATCATCCAATCTAGAAAAATACTCTAGAGCTGTAGCGTCCATATCAGTAGTAGATTTTCGTTCCATAAAATACATTAATACGGGTGAAGCATGTAGTTCAACTCCTTTATTATACAGTTCTCTACCCCGTTGTATCACTCTTACCAATAGCTGTTCTGCTACTAAACTCGTTTTATGCAAATAGGCTTGCCAATACATAAATCGCCTAGCCATTAAAAATTTCTCTACGGAGTACAAACCCTTTTCTTCTACGACTAATTCATTTTGCTTAACGTTGAGCATCGTGATTAAACGTTCAGAACTAATATTACCTTCTGTTACTCCGGTATAGAAACTATCCCTTCGCAAATAATCCAAACGATCCATATCTAGCTGACTGGATACGAGTTGATTTAAAAATTTCTTTGGATGCTGCTTTTTAAATATAGTAATAGCCATATCTAGCGCACCCTCAAATTCATCATTTAACTGTTCCATCAATTTTAAAGACAACTCTTCATGATGCAATCCTAAAACCAAATGATGTTCTAAGGCATGGCTAAAAGGTCCATGACCTATATCATGCAATAATATGGCACATAAGAGACCATTTTCTTCTTCTTCCGTAATAGGCACTTGTTTAAAACGTAATATTTCTACTGCTTTACGCATTAAATGCATGCAACCTAACGCATGATGAAACCGGGTGTGGTGGGCTCCGGGATACACTAAATAAGATAACCCCATCTGACTAATACGGCGTAGTCGCTGAAAGTAAGGGTGTGCAATTAAATTAAAAATGAGTTCGTTTGGGGTGCTGATAAACCCATAAATAGGGTCATTGAATATCTTAAGCTTGTTGGTCTGTGCCAAGGTTTTTATTTTTAAATTGCAAAGATAAGGCACTGTATTTATAAATCTTTATTTCTTTGCAATCTAGCCTTGCCAAACACCAAAAACGAAACAATTTGTATTAATTAGACACTTAAGGCGCTATAAATGAGAAAAATTTCCATTTTATGGGTAGATGATGAAATAGACCTACTTAAACCTCATATTTTATTTTTAGAAAAGAAAAATTACCAGGTGGCTACCGCCCCTAGTGGACAAGAGGCTCTTGAAGCCATCCGCGAACAACAATTTGATATTGTTTTTTTAGATGAAAACATGCCTGGAATTAGCGGCTTAGAAACGTTGGCTGAGTTAAAACAAATAGACTCTAACTTACCTGTGGTGATGATAACTAAAAGTGAGGAAGAGTATATTATGGAAGAGGCTATTGGCAGTAAAATAGCCGATTACCTTATTAAGCCAGTAAATCCAAATCAAATTCTACTTTCTTTAAAAAAGAATTTAGATTTATCTAGACTGGTTTCTGAACGTACTACTGCAAATTACCAGCAGGAGTTCAGAAAAATTGCTATGGACCTTTCTATGGTGAATTGTTGTGATGAATGGGCAGAAATGTACAAGCGGTTAATATATTGGGAATTACAGCTAGAAGAAATAGAAGATACGAGCATGGCTGAAATTTTAGAATCCCAAAAAATAGAAGCCAACAATCAGTTTAGCAAATTCGTAGATAAAAATTATCGTAATTGGTTTGATGAAGATGGCCCCGTTTTGAGTCACACGCTTTTTAAGAAATTAGTAACCCCAGAACTTAAAGGACAAAAGACCTTAATGGTGGTTGTAGATAATTTAAGATACGATCAGTGGTTGGCTTTTGAAGAAACCCTACATCCTTTTTACAAAAAGAAATCAGAAACCCCCTATTTTTCCATTCTACCAACGGCCACCCAATACGCCAGAAATGCAATCTTCTCTGGACTTACACCTTTGGCGATGGAAAAACGACATCCAGAATGGTGGAAAAACGATACGGATGATGGAGGTAAAAATTTACATGAGGCCGATTTTCTAGGTGCACAATTAAAAAGGTTAGGACTGCAATTGCAATGGGAATACCACAAAATCAGCAGCCTAAAACAAGGAAAGCAACTCGCAAAAGACTTTAAATCCCAAAAAGAGAACGACCTTACCGTAGTAGTCTACAACTTTGTAGACATGCTTTCTCACGCTAAAACAGAAATGGAGGTGATACGTGAACTTGCCGGTAATGACAAAGCGTACCGCTCTCTTACCTTAAGTTGGTTTAAAAACAGCCCTTTATTAGAGATGATACAGCAAGCACAACAACTAGGACTAAAACTTATTATAACCACAGACCATGGTACTATAAATGTGAAGCAACCTAGCAAAGTTATTGGTGATAGAGACACAAGCTTAAATTTGCGCTACAAAACTGGAAAGAGTCTAACTTTTAATGACAAAGAAGTTTTAGCTGCAAAAGAACCTGCACAAGTGCATTTACCCAATATTAATGTGAGTAGCTCTTATATTTTTGCGAAGAACGATATGTTTTTTGCTTACCCTAATAACTACAACCACTATGTTAGCTATTACAGAAATACCTACCAACATGGCGGTATTTCTTTAGAAGAAATGATTATTCCATTTGTTGTATTAGAACCCAAATAAAATGAAGCAAATACGTTTTAATAAAACTGAAGTAAAAAATATTGCCCAACAACTTTTAACCCACATACCAGAAAGAATAATTTGTTTCCATGGGGAAATGGGAACTGGAAAAACTACTACTATTAAGGAAATGGTTCAGTTATTAGGTGCCATAGACGCAGGTAATAGTCCAACCTTTGGTATTGTAAACGAATACCACAACAAGCAAGGTGAATTAGTAGCCTATCATTTTGATTTTTATAGACTCAATCATGAGGAAGAAGCCCTAGATTTAGGCCTAGAAGAATATTTAGATTCTGGCGTGCATGTATTTATTGAGTGGCCAGAAAAAATTGAAAATCTACTCCCAGAAATAAAAAGAGATGTGTATTTGCAGTTCGTCGAAGAATCAGTGCGGACTGTCGAATACTAACTTTGATAAATAAGACTTTTTCTATCTTCACTAGTAATTAGTTCCCTCGATTAACGGTTAAATTTTCAGTTAAACTGTCATTTTTTGTCGACGAAATGCATTGTTAATGAAATATTTTCTTAAATTGTAGGGGATTATTCAAATCATTTATTAACCAAAAATTTAGTACGATGAACACTAAAAAACTAATTTTTGGTCTTTTGGCAGTAGTAACGCTAGTAGCATCTTCTTTGTCTACTACGATATTGACTGAGCAAAATACCAACATTAAAAAAGGTACGATTGGAAAAATTGGACCAAGGTAATTTATTGGACAAACAAATTTTAAAGGATGATAATTTTATCATCCTTTTTTCGTTTAATCAATTCAGTAAAGAACATAACGATGAACAATAACTCAGTTAAGATAAAAACTAAAAACAAATTGATTTTAGAAACATTTTTAGCCTTCTTGATTGCACTCTCACCGTTTATTTTCAAATCTTATGAATATTTTCCTAGCGAAGAAGGTAAGACATTGAAATTATTATGGTTTACATTATCGCCAAATGGATTTGTTCAATTATCTACTCTGATGTGGTATCTATTGACAAAATTAGTACCATTTTACCTTCTTATTATTTGGTTTTTCACCTGTAAGCATTGGTGGTATCATATTATTCTAATTCCAATTATAATGTATTCCTTTCAATTATTTGAATTATATATATCATCCTCGGAAGGTGAAGCTGTTATAGATACTGATAATTTATTATGGATACTACCTATTTGTGTTATAATAATTCCATTCGTTTATTTAATACGTTTAAAACTATATGACAAATACGTACACGGCATTGACCTTAAGGCTATGGATGAGGAGTTAAAGTTTTTGGAAGAAAAAAAGGCCTTGCGTAAAGAATGGGAAAAGTTAGAGGAGCAAAAAGCTGCCCTCTTAAAAAAAATGTAAATTTGTTTCTTTAGTAAAACACTAAGCTAACAGAATACTATTTATGGACCAACCTGCTTTTCCTTTTAGCAAGCAACAGCTTTTACCACAAGAAGAAACGCTAGAGTTATTAAAACAAAAAGGAGAGTTATTCATAGGTCTACCTAAGGAAAATCAATACCAAGAAAAACGTATCTGCCTTACTCCAGATGCTGTAAATGCTATTACAGCAAACGGTCACCGTGTCCTCATAGAATCTGGTGCTGGTGAAGGCGCTAATTATTCAGATGCAGATTATACTAATGCCGGAGCAGAAGTAACCAACGACCAGAAAAAAGTGTTCTCCTGCCCTATTCTTCTAAAAGTAGAACCACCCAGTATAGCGGAAATAGAGTTAATGAATCCGCAAGCCATCATTATTTCTGCTTTACAGATTAAGACACAAACCAAAAAATATTTTGAAGCACTTGCCAAAAAGCGCATCACGGCCATTGCATTTGAATATATTAGAGATGAAGATGGTAAATACCCGGCAGTCCGTTCGTTAAGTGAAATCGCTGGCACTTCTTCTGTGTTAATTGCTGCAGAATTAATGGCTGCTACTAGTGATGGCAATGGACTTATGTTTGGGAATATAAGTGGTGTATCTCCCGTGGAAGTGGTTATTATTGGAGCAGGAACGGTTGGTGAATTTGCTGCTCGTTCTGCACTAGGCTTAGGAGCTAATATTAAGGTTTTTGATAATAGCATTACCAAGTTGCGTAACATACAAACCAACTTGCACCAGACGATTTACACCTCTACTATACAGCCGAAAAACCTATTAAAAGCATTAAAACGTTGCGATGTTGCCATTGGTGCCGTTAGAGGCAAAGACCGCTCTCCAGTATTAGTTACCTCTACCATGGTGGAACACATGAAAAAAGGAGCTGTTATAATTGATGTTAGTATAGATATGGGGGGCTGCTTTGAAACCACAGAAATTACTAATCACGATAAACCAACAGTGGAAAAATTTGGTGTAGTGCATTATGGCGTGCCCAATATACCTTCTAGATACCCCAGAACAGCTAGTATATCTATCAGTAATATATTTACACCCTATCTATTAAAAATTGGCGAGGATGGTGGATTAGAGCATTCCTTACGTTTTGATAGAGGTTTACGTAATGGTTTGTACATGTATCATGGCATCTTGACCAATAAAAGCGTAGGCGATTGGTTTGGACTTTCTTACAACGATATTAATTTTTTGATTTTTTAAAATAAATGACCGGATTTATTAAACGCTTAGGATGGTACTTGGTAGGACTTTCCATCGGATTGCTTTTTTTTGTATTTATTTTAAAGAAAAAATCGGGTGATAAAAGTTTAGAGTTTTGCTATTTACCAAACTGCAGGGTACTTAAGGAATTAAGAACAAAACCGATGGAACTCAGCCCAGAATTGCAAAGCCAAATAGAAAAAGATAAAGATTCTGTAATATTCTATTCTTATTTTGGCGAGGGAAATGTATTATTCTCTAAAAGCGATACCAAAAGTAAACCGTGTAGTTTTTACATTATAGAAAACAATAAAGGGCAACTGATAAAAGCTACCAATTGCCCTGAAAAAGTTTCAGTTTCTGTATTTACACCATAACAATCTTACAAATTACGCCTAGTCTTTTCTTTTCGTAATAATTCTAATTCTCTAGAAGTTTGCCCGGCTACAGAAGTATTTTCTTCTGCTCTTCGTATAAGATAAGGCATCACATCTTTAACCGGGCCATAAGGCAAATATTTGGCAGCATTATAACCATTATTCGCTAGATTATAGCTTATATTATCGCTCATACCATACAACTGGCCAAACCAAATTCGCTGGTCATTGTTCTCCAATTGTTTTGTTTTCATGATGTCTAGTAATCGGTAGGTACTTTCTTCGTTATGCGTCCCAGCAAAAATGGTAAACACTTCTAAATTTTCTGACATAAAATCTATTGCCGCATCAAAATTTACATCCGTCGCCTGTTTAGAACTACAGATGGGCGATTTATATCCTTTTTCTTCCGCACGGTCATTTTCTTTTTCCATATAAGCCCCTCGTACTGCTTTTATCCCTACTTTAACACCAAACGCTTTAGCTTCTGCATGTAAACGTTTTAGATACTCTAAACGGTCCCAACGATACATTTGAGCTGTATTAAATACAACAGGCTTTTCTGTATTGTATTTTACCATCATTTCCCACGCCAATTGATCAGCGGCTTGTTGTATCCAGCTTTCTTCAGCGTCAATTAAAAGCATCACATCTAAATCGTATGCTTTTTTACACACTTTATCATAACGATTTACCACGCGTTGCCATTCTGCCGCTTCCTCTTCAGTTAAAGCAATTCCCTCATTAACCTTTTGTAACAATCCAAAACGAGCAAATGCGGTAGGTTTAAATACAGCATAAGGGATGGCCTCTTTCTCTTTTACAAAGTCTAAAACCCTTAATATTTTTTCAAAAGCACTATCTAACTGATTCTCTACCGTTTTGCCTTCAACCGAGTAGTCCAAAATAGAATAGACTCCAGCCTCATACATACTATCTATGGTAGACATACAATCTTCCTCGTTAACTCCTCCACAAAAATGGTCAAACACAGTAGCACGTATCAATCCTTCTACTGGCAATTTGGCATTGAGTGCAAAATTAGTGACCGCCGTACCAATACGCACCAATGGCTGATTCGCAATTAATTTAAATAGAAAGAATGCACGTTCTAATTCCGAGTCGCTCTTTAGGCGAAACGCTATTGAAGTATCCTCAAAAATTCGCTTCATAATTAAGAATATAATAAAGGTGCGAATATAAGCAGGTATTATAGAAATATATCTTCAAAAATATTTCTTTCTTTGAGTAATATTTAAAAAATATGCAGTCAGTAGTTACGGAAGCTCACGAAGTTCATTTTAATCAAATTGCAAAAGAGGCCTTAAATCAATGTATAGTTCAAAAAGGCTATTCTAAAATCTTCGTTTTAGTAGATAAGAATACAGAAAAACTTTGTTTACCAAAATTTGAAACACTATTTGACCATAAAATAGATGAGGTAATCTGCATAACTCCAGGAGAAGAACACAAACACATACACACCTGTCTTTATGTGTGGGAGCAACTGTCAGAACTTGGGGGCGACCGTAAAAGCTTACTCATAAATGTTGGCGGTGGCGTGGTATCTGATTTAGGTGGCTTTGTGGCCTGTACTTTTAAACGTGGCATAGATTTTATTAACATTCCCACTACACTTTTAGCAATGGTAGATGCTTCTGTGGGTGGTAAAAATGGTGTGGATTTAGGAACTCTTAAAAACCAGGTTGGGGTAATACAGCAACCCAAAATGGTTCTAATTTTCCCAGAATTTTTAGAAACCTTAGAGGATAGGCAAATGATAAGCGGTTTTGCAGAAATGCTTAAACATGGACTAATTGTAGACCGACAATACTGGAAAGATTTAAGAAGTGAAGGACTTTCTAAAGATGCTGAAAGCATAGCCCGTTCTGTTGTTATTAAAAGTGATATTGTTACAGAAGACCCAAAAGAACATGGGATTAGAAAAAAATTAAACTTTGGCCACACTTTAGGTCATGCTATAGAATCTTTTTATTTAGATAGTGAAGAAAAAGAAACTTTATTGCACGGTGAAGCTATAGCTATTGGCATGGTGATGGAAGCATTTTTAGCACATAAAATTACGGGATTAAGCAGAGTCGATTTAGACGAAATAAAGCAAACCATGTTAAAATACTATCCTTTTGTAGTTATTAACGATGAAGATATACCAAAAATAAAGGAATATTTGATTCACGATAAGAAAAACTCTCACGGAGAAATCAATTTTGTACTATTAAATGAGATTGGTTCTGCGGTTGTAGATGTTAAAATTCCTGACCATCTTATAGTGGAAGCATTTGCTTACTACAAACTTCCCTAGTTACACCAACAATTTTTACTTGCTTGGCAACTCTTTGGAATATTCAACTTAAGAATTTCCTAGTTTAGGAGTATCAACTTAAACCCCTAAAGTTATGCAACGTAAAATTGTAGATTACAAAAAGTTAAGCCACGAAGTAGCAGCAAAATTAATTGACAGATACCCTCACGGTTACGGAGATGATGATATTTATATATTTCAGAAACCGAGCGGTGAAATTGTAGAGGCAGTAGAAGTAAAAACAGAGGATACTATTTACTTGGTTAAAATAAGTAAAAGCTTATCTAACTTCATTACCAACTTTGCTGAAACCATAGAAAGTGAAATGAATTCGGAAGAGGATTCAACAGCAGATTTGCCAGATTTTGACAAGTCTGATGCCGCTTAACTTAAATACCGTAACGGTCTTTTAAAATAGTTACATGGTGTAATTGATGACCGGCAATCATGTATAGGATTGCCCTTGCAGAAACAGTACCACCACTTACAGTGGATGACCGCTCTAATGCTTGAGCATCTAGAGAATAAAACAAGCTGAGGGTCGACTCCCTTACTGCTTTGTATTCGACTATTATACTTTCTAAACTTCTGTTTTGTGCATTGCAAGTAGGAACAAAAACATTTTGGTCAAAGCCAGGAAGTTCGGTTTTATCATTTCTTGCTAAACGCAATACTCGGTATTGAAATATACGTTCTGTATCGATAATATGGATAATAGCTTCTGCTACTGTCCATTTACCTTCTGCGTAAGCATATTGTAATTGCTCAGGATTAATAGATTGCAATAATTCTAAAAAAGAAGATTTGGAATCTTCTAGCGCACTAGATAATTCCAAATCTCCTAAAACTTCTACATAAGGCCTGTAAAATTCTGGATATTCAGAAACAGACAATTCACTTGCTTTCAAATAAAACCAATTATAGTTCGTTAAAAATAGTGTGCATTAAACGTTTTTTATCGTTAATGCTTTCTTCTAAAGAAATCATGGTTTCTGTTCTGCTAATACCATCTATATCATCAATCTTAAAAATGATATTTTTAGCATGTGTTGTATCTCTAGCTCTAATCTTACAAAAGATATTAAACTTACCGGTTGTAATATGTGCTACGGTAACATATGGGATTTGAGAAAGACGCTCTAAAACGAATTTGGTTTGATGCGTTTTCTCTAAAAAGATACCTACATAGGCAATAAAGGAATACCCAAGTTTTACGTAATCTAAGGTTAAAGAAGACCCTTTTATAATCCCGGCTTCTTCCATTTTTTTAACCCTAACGTGAACAGTACCAGCAGAAATCAATAATTTTTTAGCTATATCTGTAAACGGAGTTCTAGTGTTGTCAATCAACATATCTAGAATCTGATGGTCTATTTCGTCAAGTTTTACTTTGCTCATTTTTGATAAATTTTGCAGTAAAATTAATGAATTAAGAAATATAACATAATAAAACCGTACTTTTTTTAAACATTATGTAAGAAAATGCGATAAAATACCATAAAATGGGTCGAAATAAAACAAAAACCGCTGAATTAAATCTATTTGACACAATTAATAGTAAAGGATTAATCTTATAGTGAATTTTACAATTGTAAATAAGCTCTATAAATATAGCACTATATAATTATATATCAATATATTATTACACTTTAATTAAAGCTATAATACAGTTTTTTTGTGCAATATTTTTTAACGGATATTTGTTGCACTATTGATATAATTTACATTTGTAAACACTATGATAGACCGTTTAAAACAGATTATGGAATACTATAAACAAAACTCCACCGCCTTTGCGGATCAGCTAGGGGTGCCACGCTCTAGTATTTCTCACCTCCTATCCGGTCGAAATAAACCTAGCTTGGATTTTATACTTAAGCTTATAAATACCTATCCAGAAGTAAATCTGTATTGGTTCTTAAATGGAAAAGGAGAATTCCCAAGTGCTACTTTGGATAAACAAAATAACTTGAGCGGCTGTGAATTTCAAGAATCTGAAAACACACAAAACCAACTGCCCATTAGCCCTACAAATACTACAAAAGAAATTAAGCAAATAATGGTGCTTTATACCGATGGTACTTTTGACACATATCTCCCTAGAAAATGATGTATTTTTGAGCTAAAATTTACATTATGAAATATTGCTTAGCCTACATACTATTCTTGATTACCCTGCTATCCTGTATGGAGCCTATAGAACGTGACTGCAAAGCTCATAAGGACGGAACATATAGCTTTACAATGATTGTAGACAAGGATAGTGCAAGCACCACATTTACCAGAAAAGGCAATTTAGAAATTGACCGTTTTAACGGTAAGATAGATAGTTCTTCCGTTCGTTGGATTAATGATTGTGAATATGTCCTTAAAAATTTAAACCCAAAAAACAGAGAAGAAGAAAAAGCCATCCACATAAAAATCTTGTCTACTACGGACAGTTCTTATACATTTGAATTTAGCGCCGTTGGCGAAACAAATAAATTACGTGGAACCGCAATTAAAAAACACTAACTATGTTCGACATTTTTTCTAGTCCCGATGCTTGGTTTGCATTATTAACGCTAACCTTTTTAGAAATAGTTCTTGGGATAGACAACATCATTTTTATTTCTATTGCCGCAGACAAACTCGAGAAAAAAGACCGTAAAAAAGCAACTAACATAGGTTTAGTTCTTGCAATGGTTCTTAGAGTAGTTTTACTGTTTGGCATTTCTTGGCTTACTTCTTTAAAAAAACCGTTCTGGGTTCTAAAACACGAATGGATTCACGGTGGAATAAGCTGGCAAGCATTAATTTTATTTGCTGGCGGGTTATTCTTGCTATACAAAAGCACCAAGGAAATTCACGAAAAAATAGAAGATAAAGGTCATGATGAGCGCGAAGTTAAAAAAGGTCGCTCTTCTACGCTATCCAACGCTATCGTACAAATTACCATTATAAATATTGTCTTTTCTTTTGATTCTATTTTAACAGCGATAGGAATGACAAATGGCTTATCTCCTAATCCAAATGACGCCTTAATTTTAATGATAATTGCCGTAATAGCATCTGTATTAATTATGATGCTTTTTGCAAACCCTGTGGGAGAGTTTGTAAGCAGACATCCTTCTATACAAGTGCTAGGATTGTCATTCTTAATTCTAATTGGCTTTATGCTAATTGCTGAAGCAGCACACCTATCTCATTTAGTTGTATTTGACCAAGAAGTTGGTGTAATTCCTAAAGGCTACTTATACTTCGCTATTGCATTCTCCTTAATGGTTGAGTTTTTTGATATGCGAATGAAAAAGAATAAAAAAACAAATGCTGTTGAAGAACAACAGCATTTTGAAGATTAATTAGGTCTTTGAAAGGCCACGGTGGAGTTTTTTTTATGCTCCTTAAACTGGGCCTGTTGTTGTTTTACGGTCATGGTACTTCCATCATGACTCCATCCTGGTGGGCCAAATATGTACATTAGTTTATGTGATATTTTGTCCACCTTTTTTACATCATTCCAAATATCTTTAAACTCATGCGTCAATATAACTATAGGATTGTATGAGTTAGGTGCATGTATAACCCCGTACTTTACCTCTATTTCTTCATCATATTCTTTCCAGGTTCCAAATATGCGGTCGAATATGTTTAAAAACCCACCATGATTTTTATCTAAATATTCCACATTCTGTGCATGATGCACTTGATGCATGGTATGCGTGTTTAAAAACATTTCTAAAAAACCCAGCTTTGGTATGTATTGTGAGTGCAGTTGAAATTGCCATAATGCTTCTATTCCTAAGCAAACAATTACCATTTCTGGCGGAAAACCTATGGCAGGCATCCACATATAAAAAAGAGGTTTGTAAAGAATTGTAAACCAACCGTTTCTAATAGCAGTTCCTAAGTTAAAATTATCAGATGAATGGTGCACTATATGTGCAGCCCACAAAATTCGTATTTCATGATTGGCTCTATGAAACCAGTAATACGTAAAATCATCAGCAAGCATACAAAATAGCCATACGTACCATGCATAGCCGAAAGACTCATAGCCTAACAAATGATGCCTTACCCCGTTTGCGTCTAAAGGATTAAAAAACTCAAATGTAGCGTTGAACAACACTACCATGAATATGATTTTAAATAAAGGTCCTAAAACAGCAGAACCAACCCCCATAAAACCACTCGCGGCTAAATCTTTCCAATCATACAAATGGTCATCTCCATGAGTCTTACTATAGGTAAGCTCAACTAAAATAAAAGCAATAAAAACAGGCACTCCGTAGACTAACGGATTTGTTAAGTCCATATAAAATATTTAAGATTAGCGTTAGTTAAAACGGTTCTAAGATAAATTGAAATTTACATTAAAACAATGAGGTTTGGTCAGAATCCTGATTACCATTTGTTATTTCATCATCATCTAAATCAATCCCATCTTCTTCGTTGATATCAATTTCTTCTTCAATGGCTTCTTGCTCGTAAAGAAGTGGTTCTAAAGCATTGATATTTTTAAGTTTAAATGTAGTCAGTTGATTTCCTTGTGCTTTTATTCCTTTGATAGCGATAAAATCCTCCACATTTACCACCTCATTAGGTTTAGCTTCTTTCCCTCTTGGTTTATAGAATTCTAATTCTACCATTGGCCTCCAATCCGTCAAAAGTATTTCTAATTGTGAATCTGGATGGTCAGAAATAATAAGTTCCTCTTTTCCTGTATTTTCTATTAAAAAACGCTTTAAGTAGTACCTTTCTTTTTCACCATCATAGTAGATAGCGGAAATAGGTTTTTCTGGAATCCATTTTTCTAAGAGAATCATATCCTCATCAAAACGAGTATTTAAATCTGGTGTGATGGTTTTAATAAATCCTTTTTGATTCGCTACCAGAAGCAAATCTTCACCTTTAAAAGCACCAAGTAGCTCTCCTCGTTCTTCCGTATTTAAACGCCTTACCACATCATCAAACCAAATTTTTCTTGGCTTTAAAGTAGAAACTCCTTTTTCTTTAAGTTCAATTCTTTTTACTGGAAACTTGGTAACAATGTTACCTTTAGAGGCTCTACCCTTAATTAAAATATCTGCAAAATCAATATCCCATTTCAGTTTTTTAATACTTCCAGATTGTCTTAGGTGTATGGTTACAACTTCTGCCTCGCCGTTAGGGTTAGCGCTAAAATAGGTAACATCACTACTAGCCTTACCATTGGTTAAATCGTACATCCTATCTCTAGTCATACTAGTTACATTAAATCTTTTAATATAACTGGGTCCGCCTTTACCATCCTTGTAAATCATATTATATGTAGTGCGCTTGTCTTTTTTCTTAAAGACCGCAACATGGATAATCCCTTTATCAATAAAAGTTTTACTATCCACTTTCGTGACCATCATCCCTCCTTTTTGGGTAAAGACAATGATGTCATCTATATCACTACAGTCGGTAACATATTCATCTCGTTTTAAAGAAGTACCAATAAAGCCTTCTTCTCTATTTACGTAAAGTTTTGTGTTTCTTATTACAACTTTGGTAGCTTCAATATCATCAAAAACCCTAATTTCGGACAGTCTTTCACGACCTTCTCCATATTTAGCTTTTAGGTTTTTAAAGTAATCAATTGCAAAATCTATCAGATGTTCTAAATGATGCTTGGTTTCTGCTATGCGCTCTTCTAGACTATCTAGATGCTGTTTCGCCTTGTCTAAATCAAACTTAGAAATACGTTTTATCCTTATTTCCGTAAGTCTTACAATATCTTCTTCTGTTACCGCTCTACGTAAATGCGTGGTATGTGGTTTAAGACCTTTATCAATAGCAGCAATAACACCTTCCCAAGTTTCCTCTTCTTCTATCTCTCTATAAATTCGATTTTCTATGAAAATGCGCTCTAGAGATGCGAAATGCCAAGATTCTTCTAACTCATTAAGCTGAATTTCCAACTCTTGTTTAAGCATTTCTACCGTATTATCGGTACTCCGCTTAAGCATTTCCGTTACACCCATAAAAACAGGTTTGTTATCCTCTATAATACATGCTAAAGGAGAAATGGAAGATTCGCAAGCGGTAAAAGCGTATAATGCATCTATGGTTTTATCTGGAGATAAACCACTTGGTAAGTGCACTAAAATCTCAACTTCAGCAGCGGTGTTATCTTCAATTTTTTTAATTTTTATCTTTCCCTTATCATTAGCTTTTAAAATACTATCAATTAAGGAAGATGTATTGGAACCGTAGGGAATTTCTTTAATAACCAGCGTATTCTTATCTAAGCTTTCAATTTTTGCCCTAACCCTTATTTTTCCGCCACGAAGACCATCATTGTAATTGGTTACATCAATGATACCCGCTGTAGGAAAGTCTGGAAACAATTTAAAACTCTTACCCCTTAAATGTTTTATAGAAGCATCTATTAGTTCTACAAAGTTGTGCGGCAAAATTTTAGTAGATAAACCCACCGCAATACCCTCTGCACCTTGAGCTAATAATAATGGAAATTTTACCGGAAGATTGATTGGCTCCTTTTTACGACCATCATAAGAAAGTTGCCACTCTGTAATCTTTGGACTATAAACTACATCTAATGCAAATTTAGATAAACGGGCCTCTATATATCTGGATGCAGCAGCACCATCACCAGTTAAAATATTACCCCAGTTTCCTTGGGTATCTATCAACAAATCTTTCTGGCCAATTTGCACCATAGCATCGGCAATACTAGCATCTCCGTGTGGATGGTACTGCATGGTATGCCCTACTACATTGGCTACCTTGTTATACCTACCATCATCTAACTCTTTTAAAGAGTGCATAATTCTGCGTTGTACTGGCTTAAAACCATCTTCAATAGCAGGTACTGCTCTCTCTAGGATTACATAAGAAGCGTAATCCAAAAACCAATCTTTGTACATTCCCGTTACCCGGGTAAGCGATTCTCCTTTAGTATCTTCTGTATTCTGCAAAGAATCGTTTAATTCTTCATTCTCTTCCATTAAAGATTAGTGTGGCGGTTTGGTTATTAATTAGTTATCTTCTATTAGGTCTAACTCTACTTTAAGGTTATTTATGATGAATTTTTGTCTGTCAGGTGTGTTTTTTCCCATATAAAACTGCAGCAAAGCTTCTATAGACATAGCCTTATCTAACATCACTGGCTCTAACCGAATATCATCACCAATAAAATGTTGAAACTCATCTGGCGAAATTTCACCCAAACCTTTAAATCGAGTAATTTCTGGCTTACCTGTTAGTTTTTGGATTGCTTTTACTTTTTCTTCGTCACTGTAGCAATAAATCGTTTCCTTTTTATTGCGCACCCTAAATAGTGGTGTTTGCAATATGTAGAGGTGATTTTCCCTTATAAGTTCTGGAAAAAATTGCAAAAAGAACGTAATTAACAGCAGACGAATGTGCATACCATCCACATCGGCATCAGTAGCAATAACAATGTTATTATATCTTAAATCCTCTAAAGAATCTTCTATATTTAAGGCTGCCTGCAAAAGATTAAATTCTTCATTCTCATAAACAATCTT
Source organism: Croceivirga sp. JEA036 (assembly GCF_011882165.1). Classification (NCBI taxonomy): domain Bacteria; kingdom Pseudomonadati; phylum Bacteroidota; class Flavobacteriia; order Flavobacteriales; family Flavobacteriaceae; genus Croceivirga; species Croceivirga sp. JEA036. The sequence continues at coordinate 771,312 of NZ_JAATON010000001.1, read as the reverse complement.
CTTAGACATTCCATAAGAATTTAAAGGTTTACCCCTTAGACTAAATACAGCCTGGGTATTTACATCTCTAGATTTAGTTATAGATCCAGATGCAGAATCTCCCTCTGTAATAAAAAGAGTGGTATCTAAACGTCTGTCGTTTTTCATATCACCCAGATGCACGCGGCAATCTCTAAGTTTTTTATTGTGTAAGCTTGCTTTCTTAGCCCGTTCCCTAGCCAACTTACGAATACCAGAAAGCTCTTTTCTTTCTTTTTCTGCCTGCATTATCTTACGTTGCAAAATTTCGCGAACGTCAGCGTTTTTGTGCAGGTAATTATCTAAATACTTTCCTACAAAATCATTAATATAAGTACGTACCGTTGGTAAATTACCACCCATATCCGTAGAGCCTAATTTTGTTTTTGTCTGACTCTCAAAAACAGGCTCCATTACCTTAATAGAAATGGCAGAGATGATAGACTTGCGCACATCTGACGCATCGTAATTTTTACCGTAATGATCACGAATGGTTTTTACAATAGCTTCTCTAAAAGCCGCTTGGTGCGTACCTCCTTGTGTGGTGTGCTGCCCATTAACAAAAGAATGGTAAGACTCGCTATACTGCGTTTTACTATGTGTTAACGCAATTTCAATATCATCCCCTTTTAAATGAATAATTGGATATAAAAAATCTTCCTGATTGTTATTGTCTTCTAATAAATCTTTTAAGCCGTTCTCTGAGACAAACTTTTCTCCATTAAAAACAATAGTTAAACCAGGGTTTAGGTATACGTAATTTTTGAGCATGCGCTCTACATACTCATTCCTATATTTATAATTCTTAAAAATGGTTTCGTCTGGTGTAAAAGTGACCATCGTACCTTTTCGCTTAGACGTTTCTACCAAATCTTCATTCACCAAATTACCAATAGAAAATTCAGCGGATTTAGCCTGGCCATCTCTAACAGACTCCACCTTGAAAAATGTAGAAAGTGCGTTAACAGCCTTTGTACCAACACCATTTAAACCTACCGATTTTTTAAAAGCACGGGTGTCATATTTACCTCCAGTATTCATTTTAGACACTACATCTACTACCTTACCTAGAGGTATACCCCTACCGTAATCCCTTACTTTAACAGTATTTTCTTTGATATTTATTTCGATGGTTTTACCAGTACCCATGACAAATTCATCAATACTGTTATCTAAAACCTCTTTTAAAAGTATATATATACCATCATCTGCAGAAGAACCGTCGCCAAGCTTACCAATATACATTCCTGGACGCATACGAATATGTTCCTTCCAATCTAACGAACGTATATTATCTTCGGTATACTGTGTTTGCGACATGCTTTGAGGGATTATCCCAACGAATATATAATTATGATTGAAAAATCAAAATGATGCATGCATAAAATAATCAACAATTACAGCAGGTTTTTTGTTGATATTTGATTTAGAGCTTATTATGCTTTAGTAACAATGTAGTAGGAATCAAAAAAAAAGCCCAGAGAATTGGGCTTTTTTTTTAAATTATCCGGAATACTTATTCTACACATTAAATCTAAAATGCATTACGTCCCCGTCTTTTACGATGTATTCCTTACCTTCTACACGCATTTTCCCAGCTTCCTTTACTTTAGCTTCGCTACCGTAAGTAACATAATCATTATAAGCAATTACTTCTGCACGAATAAATCCTTTTTCAAAATCGGTATGGATAACTCCCGCAGCTTGTGGTGCAGTAGCTCCAACAGGTATAGTCCATGCACGCACTTCCTTTTCACCAGCAGTAAAATAGGTTTCTAAATCTAGTAATTGGTATGCGCCGCGAATAAGCTTTGCAGAACCCGGTTCTGACAAACCTAAATCTTCTAAAAACATTTGTCGCTCCTCATAAGATTCAAGCTCATTTATATCCGCTTCTGTACCAACAGCTAGGAAAATAACTTCCGCATTTTCATCTTTTACTGCTTCTTTTACCTTTTCTACATAATCGTTACCTTCTGTAGCGGCAGCTTCATCCACATTACAAACATACATCACAGGCTTATCTGTTATCAATTGCAATGGTTTAACAAACTCTAACCTATCTTCCTCTTCCACTTCTATGGCTCTCACAGATTTACCCGCTTCCAAGCCATTTTTAATTGCCGTTAATACCGTAGCTTCTTTTTGAGCATCTTTGTTGCCAGTCCTAGCGGTTCTATTTACTTTTTCTAGCTTTTTATCAATGCTTTCTAAATCTTTTAACTGCAGCTCCATGTCTATAGTCTCCTTATCTCTAATGGGGTCTACAGAACCATCTACATGCACCACATTATCATTATCAAAACAGCGTAAAACGTGTAAAATAGCATCTGTTTCTCTAATATTTCCTAAAAATTGATTTCCTAAACCTTCTCCTTTACTCGCTCCTTTAACCAAACCTGCAATATCTACAATCTCCACAGTTGCAGGGATAACTCGCTCCGGATTCACTAACGATTCTAATTTTTCTAATCTTGGATCCGGTACGTTTACCACTCCAATATTAGGTTCTATGGTGCAAAAAGGAAAGTTGGCACTTTGTGCTTTTGCATTAGACAAACAATTAAAAAGGGTGGATTTACCTACATTAGGCAATCCTACAATACCTGCTTTCATATACTTCTATTCGGTTTAGGCTCTTGTGCTAAAAATTAAGGCTGCAAATATAGTCCGAAGTTTAAGATTTTAAGCCCCAGAAATTAATAAATACACCCCTAACCCTATTAAAACAAGAATTCCAATTAAGGCTAGAGAAGATAAAAAGCATCCTACCTTCATCCAAATACCACTATACTCCTCTTCTTCTTGGTTGTTCATTTTAAAAATTTAATACCAGCACAAATGTACAATACCAATTATCAACCATAAAAATTTACAAATTCACAATTGAACTGTTCGAGGATATGATTTTAACTATGCTTTTTTGTTAAAAAAACATTAATTAGCTACATTAGTCTATAGAACACTGTTAAAATGGAAATGATTGATCAAATTTTATGGTCAGAATTTAGAAAAGGAAGCAAAGAGGCTTTCCAATCTTTATTCAGGGAATTCTATAGTCCCCTTTATTTCTATGGGGTTAAATTTTGTAATGATAAAGAGCTTACCGAGGAAGTATTACAAGATTTTTTTATTTATCTCTACAATAAATCAAACAGTTTATCTCCTGTAAAGCATATAAAATCTTATTTACTAGTTTCTTTTAGGCGAATGCTTTTAAAACGTTTAGAGCAAAAAAGAGGACATTTAAAAAAAATCACAAACCTTGAAAACTGTAGTAGTTTTTGTTTTAATTCGGACGAATTAGAAGATTTCCAAACTTTTTCTTCAGTAAAATCAACAGACCTTGCATTAATGTTAAATAAGTTGCCAGAAAGGCAAAAAGAAGTAGTCTATTTAAAGTTTTACAACAACCTTAAAATAAGCGAAATAGCAGAGGTTATGGAAATAAGCACTCAAAGCGTTTCTAACACACTACAAAAAGCCTTTTCTAAATTGAGAAATCTGATAGAAAATGACAAAATTCTATCAATCTTTAAATAAATTCCATAATTCATAGGGTATATTTTCAGAATACCATCTCTTTAGATGCAAATGCCTTAGTTTATCCACCTTTTATTTCTCTGGTTATTTTCTCAATAACTCATATGAGATTATTAATTGGGGTTTAATCACAAGTAGCATTGAGAATACTAACTCATTTTATGAATTATGAAGAAACCTAAATTGACGTATTGGGGACTTGCCGCAGCGATGGTTGTAGCTACCAATGTTAATGCAAGTGCACTTAACACCCACAACAATGAAAGTGACAACACTAACAAACTTAATGTAACAGCCACAGCGTACCAGAGTGTGGTTAATGGTAAAGTTACAGATGCAGACGGCCTTCCACTAGCTGGAGTAAACATTGTAGAGAAAGGCACCACTAATGGAACAACCACAGATTTTGATGGTAATTATCAAATTACAGTTCCTAGTGACGCTACCCTAGTCTTTAGTTTTATTGGCTTTAGCACAACAGAAGCAAAAGTAGGTGGCAAATCTACTGTAAATGTTAGCCTTTCTGAAGGAGTGCAACTAGACGAGTTCATTGTAGTTGGTTCTAGAACAGCCCCAAGAAGTAATACTGACACCCCTTTACCTGTAGATGTTTTACCCGCAGCAGAATTAACATCTACCGGGCAAATCACATTTGATAAGGCTTTGCAGTATAAAATACCATCTTTTAACACGGTACAAACACCTGTTAATGACGCAACTTCTCTACTGGATCCATACGAAATAAGAAATATGGGACCTAGTAGAACTTTAATTCTTATAAATGGAAAGCGTAAAAATTTAAGCGCACTTTTATACACCCAAACATCTCCTGGTCGGGGTGAAACTGGTGCAGATATCTCTGCCATACCAACAGACGCTATTAAAAGAGTAGAAATTTTAAGGGATGGGGCTTCCGCTCAATATGGTTCTGATGCAATTGCTGGGGTTATGAATATTATTCTAAAAGATAGCCCAGAAACTGGTTCGGCAACCTTACGTGGAGGTATAACGTCTGAAGGTGACGGAGAAATGTACGGAATTGCGGTCAATAACGGAACCACAATTGGTGATGATAAAGGTTTTATTAATTACACTATAGATTTATCCAAAGTAAATCTAGCCAACCGTCCAGGCACTGTAGATGCAGAGGGTGAATTTGGAGACTTTGTTTTCGTAAGTCCTGATTCTCCTTATAGCTATGTAAATAATGATAACACCTTAGGTGGACAAGATATTACAGGTCTAAGTGACGCACAAGTTCAGCAAATATTTAATGATTATCAATCATCCGATGATTACGCAGCAAAATTTAATGCCATAAATTCTGGAAATGCAAATGGTCTTAGCTTTGTAGAAGAGTTTTTAAGTAGAAGACCAGATGCAGGAAATATTAACGGTTCGCCAGAAACGGCTGCTGCCAAATTCTCAGTTAACTTTGGTTATGATATTGCCAACAATACAGAATTATATGCCAATGCCGCATATGTTTATAAAAATGTAAATAGCTTTGCTAACTATAGAACACCTTATTGGAGACAACAAGCAGATTTATTTGCCACCCCTAGTATTCCAAACTGGAGAGGTGGTTCAGCAATCCCTTACTTAGCAGATTTTTTTCCTGGAAATAATCCAAATACCGCAGGAGGTTATGATGGCTACCTACCCACTTTTGAGGGGCTATTAAGTGATTATAATGGTACTGTTGGCTTACGTTCTAATATCAATGATTGGAATGTAGACTTGAGTTTCACCACTGGTGGCAACTTACAAACCTATAAAGTAAACAACTCCCATAATAGAAACTTTGTTTACTCCCCTTCTACTTGGATAGACGCTAATGGCAACGGTTCTGTTGACGATGGTGAAGTTACAGAAGGTTCTTTACTATACAGAGAAAATTCACCAAGATCCTTTGACCCAGGAGGCACACGCTTTTCTCATAATGTAGGTAATATTGACATATCTAGATTATTATCAGATAAAGTAAGTATTGGTTTTGGAGCCGAGTTTAGAACAGAAACTTTTGAAGTTATTGAAGGTGGACTAGCTTCTTATGATGGTGGTGGAGCCGATTCTTTTGCAGGAAATACGCCTCAAAATTCAGGAAAATTTAACCGTTACAATATCGGTGGTTATTTCAGCTTAGATTACGATGTTACAGATGCCTTTTTATTGAGTGGTACGGTTAGAGCAGAAAACTATTCCGATTTTGGTGGTGCGTTTGTTTATAAGTTTAGCTCACGTTATAAATTTAGCGATGCTTTAACCCTGAGAGGGTCTATTTCTTCCGGATTTAGAGCTCCTACCCTACACCAGATTTACACTCAGAAGGCGCAGTATAGCTTTATTCCTGGTCAAGGTATCCAAGTTGGTGGTTTAGTAAACAATGTTTCTTCACAGGCACAATTATTAGGAATACCTCAATTAGACGCAGAAACATCTAACAACTTTACTGTTGGATTAGGCGGTAAAGTAGGAAGCAACTTTAGCTATACAGTAGATTACTATAACATTGCGGTAAAAGATAGAATTATATTGAGTAATGAGATTGGCCCTACTGCGGCTGGTAATACAGCGTTAGACCAAGTATTAGCAGACAATAACCTTTCTGATGTTAGTTTCTTTGCAAATGCTTTAGACACAAGAACATCTGGTATAGATGTAGTATTAGGCTATAAAAACATTGCTTTAGGAGAAGGCGATTTAAGTTTTAATCTTTCTGGTAATTACACATTTCAGAACGAAAGAGATGGAGCTGTTAAAAATCCTACCCTTGTAGAACAGGCTGGGCAATCTGTAGTAGATGCAACGCAAGAAGCATTATTCTTTACTTCTAGACCAGAAACCAAGTGGATTTTAGGAGCTAATTACCAATTAAATAAGTTAGGCATCTCTTTAAACAACACGTATTTTGGTAAAACTACCTTTAAACAACAAGGTATGGATACTAACATTAGAACAGAGTTCACTCCTAAGGTTGTTACAGATTTAGGCTTTAACTATAATGCAACAGACAAGTTAACCTTGGCTTTGAATATTAATAACCTATTAAATGTATTACCAGAATGGAGCTTTAAAGCAGACAATGCTGCCGGTGAAGCATTATTGTCAGATCCTGCACAAGTTAAAGCACAGTCTAACTTAATCACATTTAACCAAAGATATTCTCAGATGACTTATGATGGTTACCATTTTAGTCAATTGGGGACATTGTTCAATTTATCAGTGAATTATAAATTCTAACACTGATTTTCTTTAATTATTTTTGAGTTATTCATTAAAGGCTACCTTTATAAGGTGGCCTTTTCTTATTGATTTTAACCAACTATTTGGTTATTAAACTGAAACCTTAGAAAAAAATAGAAATACCTTAAATATTTAGGGTATATTTTGAATTTATTAAACTCTATAATTTTAAAGCTGGCTTTGTAGATGATTCAACGTAGAGACATAACTGTGGATAATTTGCTAGAGGATACCTCTTTTACAAACTGGGCAGAAGGTAAAAACCAAAACGATATTGATTTTTGGAACCAATATATTAAACAGCATCCAGACCAAATTGCTACTATTCGTTTAGCAAAAGATTGTGTTTTAGGCATCCATTTTAAGTCGAAAGTAGTACCAGAAAAACAACTGAATAATGCATGGGAGAAACTAAATCTAAATTTAGAGAATCCTTCTGAACGTAAACCCATATCGTCAAAAAGTAAATGGGGCATTATAACTGGTATTGCAGCCTCTATAGCTCTTGTTGCTGTGCTTTTCTTTAAGTTTCAAAATGATATTCCTAACGAATATAAGACCGGTGTTGGAGAAACTTTAAAAGTTACCTTAACAGATGGCACTAAGGTTCATTTAAACTCCAATTCTAGTATTCAATTCCCAAAAAACAATCCTAGGAACATCACATTAAACGGTGAAGCCTATTTTGATGTAGAAAAAAAGCCAACCACCAAAGCTAAATTTTTTGTAACCACGAATGATTTAACAATTGAAGTTTATGGTACTCGTTTTAATGTAAATACGAGAAGAAATAAAACTGATGTATCCTTAGATGAAGGCAACATTCACTTAAAGCTTAAAAACGGTGTCACCAAAAAAATGATTCCAGGAGATTATATTTCTTATTCTGATACAGATGATCAAGTACTTAAGCATAAACGAATAGAAGAAATAGCTAAGGTATCCGCATGGAAAAGTGGCTCCTTAGAATTTAATGAAACTCCACTATATATTGTAGCTACTCAAATAGAAGATATTTATAATATTACCATAGAATTTAAGGATGGGGAAGCTCCTAATCAGTTAATGTCTGGGGGTATACCTGTAACCAATCTGGATATTTGCCTAAATGCAATTGCCAAAGCGACCAATACTTTAATCCATAAAGAAGAAAATGATATTACCATTCAAATGAAAAAGCATTAACTAAATCCTAGCTGCCATGAGAACACCAATCAACCGTAGCAGAATCACCGCAATTCTAACTTTTCTTATTTGCCTAAATGCAATGGCAAAAGACAACGTTCCTGTATCCGTTACAGAAACCATTGCTCTTTCCTCTTTCTTAAAAATCATAGGAGAAAAACATCAAGTATTTTTTAATTACAATCCGTCTGAAATTTCGAACAAAAAATTAGACCCTTCTAGATATCAGATTAATAAATTGGAAAATACCTTAGTTAAATTAGAACTAGAGACATCCGTAAATATTGATTATTTAGGCGCTAACTATTATGTGGTTTATAATGATGAAAGTTTGCGCGCAAAAAAATCGAGCAAAATAAAGACCACCTTACTAAAATCCATAAAGCAAATTCGCCAGCAAAATCAAGTTAAAGGTAGAATTACAGACATGAATGGCTTGCCCTTAGCTGGTGTAAACGTTGTTATTAAAGGCACAAATTCGGGAACAACTTCTGATTTTGATGGCAATTATAGTATAAATGCGAATACAGGAGCGGTTTTAATTTTCAGTTATATAGGATTTAATACGATTGAAAAAACAATTACAACTGCTGTTTTAAATGTACAATTAGAAGAAGGAATTTCTTTGAATGAAGTTGTGATGATTGGTAACAGGTCTAAACCAAGAACAGTTCTAAATTCAGCAGTACCAATTGATAATATAGGAGTAGCAGAACTTGCCAGTACTGGACAACCTACAGTAGATAAAATGTTAACCTACAAAATTCCTTCTTTCAACTCTACCAACCAGACTATTTCTGATGCTACAGCCCATTTTGACCCAGCAGATTTAAGGGGTCTTGGTCCTAGTAGAACCTTAGTGTTGGTAAACGGTAAACGTAAAAACCAAAGTGCACTTGTCTACATTAACGATACTCCTGGAAAGGGAGAAGTAGGTGTAGATTTAAAAAGCGTACCTGCGGCAGCCATTGAACGTGTTGAAGTGTTACGAGACGGAGCTTCTGCGCAATATGGTTCAGATGCTATAGCTGGTGTTATAAATATGATTTTAAAAAAAGATGTAGAATACACATCTGTGAACGCCAAAACAGGAATTACCACAGAAGGCGACGGTTTTAACTTTGGAGTAGATTTTAATTCTGGTTTAAAACTTGGAGAAGATGGTGGTTATTTAAATGTAACAGCTGCTTATTACCAACAAGAACTTACCAATAGAGCTGGCGAGCCTGGAGAAGATTTATTATTTGGAGTGACTGCGGACGATCCTACTTGGGGACCTTGGTTACAAGAAAATCCCGATTTAGGAATGACGGTAGGGCAACCAGAATCCAAAAACCTAAATCTAAATTATAATGCAAGTGTCCCTTTAAAAAACAAAAAAGGAGAATTTTACACCTTTGGCGGTTTAGCATACCGCGTGGGTAAAAGTTTTGCCTTGTACAGAACTCCCTACTGGGTTCAAGACCCATTTAATTTATTGCATTCAGAAGGAACAGCTTATAATGGTTTCCAACCCACTTTTGAAACCGATATTAGAGATAACAATTTTACCGTTGGTATACGTTCAATAGTATTAGGTTTTGATATGGATATTTCTGGTACCCAAGGAAGAAACGCTGTGGACTATGAAGTAAATAATAGTATAAATCCAGATTTAGGAGCCAATAGCCCTACATCTTTTGATGTTGGTGCTTACACTTTTGATAACATATTAGCCAACCTAGATTTTTCTAGAAGTTTTGGTCAAATAAGCCTCAGCTTTGGTGGTGAAGCAAGAAGAGAGCGTTTTACAGCAGAAGCTGGACAGCCAGAATCTTACGTAGGTAATGGAGTGCAATCCTTTCCAGGTTTACAACCCAGTAATGCTGTAGAAGCCACCAGAGACAATTACGGTGTATATGGCGATTTAGAATGGGACATCACAGAACAATTTTTAATAGGAGGCGCTATCCGTTATGAAGATTTTAGCGATTTTGGTGATAATACCTCTTGGAAGATTAGTGCCCGTTATTTGCTACCAGAAGAAAAAGGGGCTATTCGAGCCTCTTATAGCACAGGATTCAGGGCACCTTCTTTGCATCAAATTTACTTAAGCAACGTACAAACCTTAGTATCTGGTAGAACCATTTCTAACCAAGGTACTTTTAATAATGTAGACCCAATTATTAGAGACGGATTAGGTGTACCACAATTAACAGCAGAAACTTCTAAGAATATTTCTGCCGGTATTACTTTTAAGCCTATTCCCAATCTATTCTTTTCTTTGGACTATTACAATGTAAAAGTAGATGACCGTGTTTTGTTTACAGGAGAAATTGGTTTTGATGGGGATAACACCACTACCAATCCAGTGGAAGAAATACTAGAAGCCAATGATATTACCAGTCTTAAATTTTTTGTAAACGCAGTAAACACAGAGACAAATGGTGTTGATTTTGTTTCTAACTATTCAAATATAGGTTTAGGAAATGGCGCATTAGATATAACCCTGTCCGCAAATTTTAATAAAACTGAAATTGTAGACGATATAGCTACTCCTACACTACTGGCCAATAGTGGGTATGATATATTTAATAGAAAAGAACAGTCTAGAATTATCTCTGCTAGACCACGTTCTAAAATTCTTCTTGGGCTTAATTACGAACTAGAAAAATGGCAATTTGGTTTAAATAATACCTATTTTGGTGAAGTAACATGGCAACACGCAACAAATCCAGAAAATGACCAAACGTTTGCTGGTAAAGTAATTACAGACCTTAACCTTGGTTTTGATATCAATGACAAAATACATCTTTATGTAGCAGCCAACAATCTTCTGAATATATACCCTGATGAGATTGAAACTAATGGGGATGTGGTTACCGACTTAGGTGGCAGATTTAGATACCCTTGGGAGGTGAACCAGTTTGGTTTTAACGGTACAACAATAAATGGTGGCGTAAGTTTTAAGTTTTAAGTTTTAAGTTTTAAGTTTTAAGTTTTAAGTGAAAATAATTTACACCAAACAAAAAAGCGGACTTATAAAAGTCCGCTTTTCATTTTCATATAAGTTCCTGTAAAAGGTTATCCTTCTGGGTGCATAAAAGCCTGTTTAGCCAACAATTCTTCTTCAGATTCCTCTCTATCCTCATCTGGTACACAACAGTCTACTGGGCAAACTGCAGCGCATTGAGGTTCTTCATGGAATCCCATACATTCGGTACATTTATCAGGCGCAATGTAATAGATTTCGTCGCTTATAGGTTCTTGTACTTCGTCTGCATTGACTGCTTTGCCGTCTGGTAAAACTACATCACCAGACAAGGATGTACCATCACTATATCTCCACTCATCTGCACCTTCATATATTGCTGTGTTAGGACATTCTGGTTCGCATGCCCCACAATTAATACATTCGTCTGTTATGATTATTGCCATTATTTTTGCTTTTTCAATCCGTACTTTTGCACAAAGGTAATTCCTACTAATTTAGTCTACAAATATAATGGCAGAACATATACCGCATTTAAAAGCTTTTGTTAAACTAGGTAACTTATTTACCGATTTTTGTAATAAAACCGAATCAGAATACACAGATTGGGACCAAAAAATAGCAGATGCATTACTTAATGCAGAGGCTCATAACGGTTGGTTTACGCAAGAAAACTGCTTAAGAAGCTTAAAGGCTTGGGGGGCAGAACTTACAGAAGAAAAACTTACTCAATGGTTAAGTACATATCCAGAGATAGGTAGCAAACCTTCTAAAAAAATAGCCATTATCATGGCAGGTAACATCCCTTTAGTTGGCTTTCATGATTTTTTAAGCGTTTTGTTGTCTGGCCACAGGGTTTTAGTGAAGCTTTCTAGCAATGATAAAATTTTATTACCTCTGGTAGCCAGCTATTTGCAAGAAATAGATTCAGTTTTAGTTGATAAAATTGAGTTTACGGATAAGAAATTACAAGATTTTGATGCTGTTATTGCTACAGGCAGTAACAATACTGGGCGTTATTTTGATTACTATTTTAGCAAATTTCCGAGTATCATTAGAAAAAACAGAAATTCTGTAGCTATAATTGATGGAACAGAAACTGCGGAAGATTTGGCATTGTTAGGGAATGATATTTTCTGGTATTTCGGGCTAGGGTGCAGAAGCGTTTCTAAAATTTTTATTCCAAGGGATTACAATTTTGACCACTTTTTCAAGGGTATATTTGCTCACGCAGCTATCATAAATAATCACAAATACGCAAATAATTACGATTATAACAAGGCAGTCTATTTAATGTCTAATTACAACATCTTAGACAATAACTTTATTTTATTGAAAGAAGAAAAAGGTTATGCCTCCCCTATAGGTTGTTTGTTTTATGAGTATTATGACAACAAACTAGAACTGCAAGAAAAGTTAAAGGCAGATGAAGAACAACTTCAATGTGTGGTAGCAAAATCGGGGTATGAAAACACAATAGACTTTGGGCAAACACAAAAGCCGGCATTGAGTGATTATGCTGATGGTGTAGATACTGTATCTTTTTTAGTATCACTCTAAAAATAGATTGAGCAATCCACAAAAAATTAAGACCTTTATCCATTAAATCCATCGCAATGAAAAAACACAATTTTAGTGCTGGTCCTTGTATTTTACCACAGCAGGTAATGCAAAAAGCCTCAGAAGCTGTAATTGAGCTAGACGGCATAGGCCTTTCACTTATAGAAATATCTCATAGAAGTAAAGAGTTTGTATCCATTATAGAAAATGCTAGGGCGTTAGCTTTGGAACTTTTAGGCTTACAAGACAAAGGGTATTCCGCCTTATTTTTACAAGGTGGTGCAAGTATGCAGTTTCTGCACGTTGCGTACAATCTTTTAGAAACCAAAGCAGGCTACATAAATACAGGTACATGGAGCTTAAAGTCCATTAAAGAAGCTAGATTGTTTGGGGAAGTAGTTGAGGTAGCCAGTAGCCAAGAACAGAATTTTAATCACATCCCAAAAAACTACACTGTTCCTGGGGACTTAGATTTTTTACATGTCACCTCCAATAATACTATTTATGGAACTCAAATAAAAGATTTCCCTGAGGTGAACGTTCCACTGGTTTGTGATATGAGTTCTGATATTTTTTCCAGACAACTAGATTTTTCTAAGTTCGATTTGATTTATGCGGGAGCACAAAAAAATATGGGTCCAGCGGGCACTACTTTAGTGGTGATTAAAGACGAAATTCTAGGTAAAGTTTCGCGTAAAATTCCATCCATGCTTAACTATCAAGTACATATAGCAAAAGATAGTATGTTTAATACACCACCTGTTTTTGCAGTATATGTATCTATGCTCACCTTGCAATGGCTTAAAGATTTAGGCGGTATAGCCGCTATTGAAGAAGTAAATGAGAAAAAAGCTAATCTAATTTACTCAGAAATAGATTTAAACCCACTATTCCACGGTATTGCAAATAAAGAAGACCGTTCTATAATGAATGCTACCTTTAATTTAACGGATGATACTTTAAAGGAAACTTTTGATACCATGTGTAAAGATGCGGGAATTAGTGGCTTAAACGGGCACCGTTCTGTAGGTGGTTACCGTGCCTCTATGTACAATGCATTACCACTAGAAAGTGTAGGGGTTTTGGTAGATATTATGAGCGAATTGGAACGAAAAGCGTAATAGGTACTATGATACTTTTAGCAAATGACGGTCTTGCACAAAAAGGCAAAGAAAAATTAGAAGCTGCTGGTTTTACCGTTAATGTGGTTCATGTAGCTCCTGAGCAAATCGTAAATTACATTAATGAGCACAAGGTAGAAGGAATTTTAGTGCGTAGCAATACCGAATTAAGTAAGGAGGTTTTACAAAAATGCCCTAATTTAAAGCTTATTGGCAGATTGGGTGTAGGTCTAGATAAAGTTGATGTTGCATTTGCAGAAAGTAAAGGAATTAAGGTGATCAATACGCCGAAAGCTTCTGCCAACGCAGTTGCCGAGTTGGTATTTGCTCATTTGCTTTCTGGAGCCCGTTTTTTGTACGATGCTAACAGAAATATGCCTTTAGAAGGAGATTCAAGATTTTTGGCATTAAAAAAAGACTACGCCAAAGGCTCGGAATTAAAAGGCAAAACCTTAGGAATTATTGGTCTAGGACATACAGGGACGGCAGTGGCAAAAAAGGCATTAGGCTTGGGTATGCGCGTTGCCTTTTACGATAGAAAGATTAAAGAAAAATCAATAGAATTATCTTTTTATGATGGTCAACGATTAACCTTTGATTTGGATGGAATTACCTTAGAAGAGCTCTTACAAACGTCTGATTACATCAGTATACATGTTCCTAAAAGCCAAGAATATATTATTGGTAAAAGGGAGCTAGGCTTAGTAAAAAAAGGAGTTGGTATTATAAATGTATCAAGGGGTGGTACATTGGATGAGGTGGCTCTTGTAGATGCTTTAGAGAATGGAACAGTAGCATTTGCCGGATTAGATGTTTTTGAGTCGGAACCAACACCAGAAATACGCATTTTAATGCATAGTAGCATTTCTTTATCTCCACATTTGGGAGCATCTACTTTAGAGGCTCAAGAACGTATTGCCTTAGAATTGGCAGATAAAATCATCGATTCTTTTAAAGCTTAGTTAAAATTTTGGTCTGGTTTTTGTAAATTACAACATATTATTAAACACTAATTAAAATTATAATGTCAGGATTATTAGATTTAATCAATAGCCCAATTGGGCAACAATTGGTAAGTGGAGTTGCAGGCCAAACAGGACAATCCTCCAATAAAACTGCAGAAGTATTGTCTATGGCTATGCCACTTTTAATGGGTGCCATGAAAAAAAACACGGCTAGTCCTGAAGGCGCACAAGGATTGATGAATGCCTTAAACGCTAAACATGATGGCGGTATCTTAGAAAACCTTACCGGTTTATTTGGTGGTGGTGTAGACCAATCTGTAATGGATGATGGCGCAGGTATCTTAGGTCACGTATTAGGTGGTAAACAGTCTCAAGTAGAAAATGCTTTAAGTAGCAAAACAGGAATGGATAGCGGTTCTGTTGGGCAAATTCTAAAAATAGCTGCTCCAATTTTAATGGGCTACTTAGGTAAACAACAACGCCAACAAAATATTAGCTCTCCAGAAGGTCTTAATGGATTATTAGGAGGCTTAATGGGTGGCAATGCTGCTGCTAATCAACAACAGTCTCTAATAGAGTCTTTCTTGGATTCTGATGGCGATGGTAGTATTATTGATGACCTTGCAGGAATGGTTCTTGGAGGTGGTAATCAGAAAAAAGGAGGAATTGGCGGTCTTTTAGGCGGTTTATTTGGAAAATAAATTATCAAAATAGATAGATTAACAAGTCGTTTGAAAATTTCAAGCGACTTTTTTTGTATCTTATAATTATGAAAAAGAGTGTTTTAGTATTCCTTTCTTTAATCCTATTTAGTTGTGGAGCCACCAAAGAACAGATGGTAATCTCCAATGAAGAAAAACAAATTTTGGAGTCCACAGAAGAACAAGAAGTAGCTATATCTGACGAAGAATCTGAGTACGAAATCATTATCATAGAGCCAGGTTTCTATACTTGGCTTAATAGTATCGCGAGACCAGAAGGGTATTACTCGCAAAGCTTTTTAGAAAATAGAAATCAGATTTATGTGATAAATTGGAATCAAAGAGTGATGAATCCTTCTGTTTACAATCCTAATCTATACGAACTTCAAATTAATTATGACCCAAACATAGACTATGGGTATGATGTAAACTACAAACTTTATAACTATTTTATATTCTTTCAACGCAAGTATAACCAACGTTTAGGTCCCTTTGTGCCACGCATATAATGTTTACCTTTGCAGGCTTTACATAGTTATGGAAAGAATTAAAAAACGTTGGGATATTATTAAAAGTTGGCAATTAGTATTTCCAATATTAGGTTTTCTACTCACCTTGGCCACAGCTTACTACTTTGCTAGAAAGTTTATACATCTTACAAACACTAATAACACAATATGGGAATGGCCTATCACCTTAATTGTAACTATAATCCTCTGTACAGTACTCCTAAAATTCTTTTTGTGGTGCTTTGAAAAGTTAAAAAACAAATGGATCACACAATATAGATGGGAAATGATTGCCATTTTTATTGTGTTTGCAATTACTGGTAGTCTTTCTGCTAGATTAGCTGCCCCACTAGTAAACCTTATAGGATTGAACTATGAAACAAGTAGTGGATGGTTGTATTGGCCAGTTCGTATTTTAATAATTTTTCCTATTTATCAACTTCTTTTAGTAGCCATTGGCTGGTTGTTCGGTCAATTTCGCTTTTTTTGGGCTTTTGAAAAACGAATGCTTAAAAAAATGCGACTAGGTTTTTTGATTCCTTAAATTGTGAGTTTATTAACAACAAAAAATCTAATTAATAACTTAGTTTTGTGAATCGATGAAAGCAAAACAGATTTTCACCTATGTTCTGTTGTTTACCTTATTTACTTTTAAGGTATCGTCTTTTCATGTGTTTTCACATACCGATAATGAGGATACGAAAATAGAAAACTGTTTGTTATGTGAGGTTGCCTTAAGCGACCAACAGGAAGTTTTCTTTGTACCTTCTTCTTTAGAAATTGAAACGTTGGCGGTTTCAATTACATTCACTTCTTTGTCAATTAAACCGGCAAAAGTATTTAGTTGTTTTTACTTTTATAAGCATACCTCTCGCCCACCCCCTAAAAGCTTAGTTTAGGCAGAATTTACTTTAATTTTAATTCAACATTATTTTAGATGAGAACACTTGTGTTCTTGGTATTCCTTTTAGGAATAGCAACCATTGGCTTAGGTCAACAGTGTAACGTTACCTTAAAGGGTACTGTAAAAGATTTTCATGACAATTCCATTTTAGAAGGAGCTACTGTAGTGGTTGTCGGTACAAATCAATATGCGGTTACGGACGAAAACGGATATTACCAATTACAAAATTTGTGTCCTGGTAAAATTGAGGTAGAAGTGTCTCATATTTCTTGTAATACACGTATTGAAGAACTAGAAATTACTGAAGATACTACCCAAAATTTTAGCTTAGAACATCATTTTGAAGCGCTAAAAGAGGTAAAAGTAATTGGTGATGCCGTGCACGATAAAACCAATTCGAGCCAAGAAGCCTCTATTACTGCCGCAACATTGGATGAAAACAGCGCCGGTAATTTGGGTGATATTTTAAAGAACGTAAGCGGAATAACAACATTAAACACTGGAGCTTCAATAGTAAAACCATCTATCCACGGATTAAACGGAAGCCGCGTACTTATTTTAAATGATGGTGTCCGTATGCAAGATATGGAATGGGGAGATGAACATGCTCCTAACGTAGACCCCAACAGTATTGGCAATATACGCGTTATAAAAGGAGCTTCTGCTTTACAATACGGAGGTGATGCCTTAGGAGGTGTAATTGTTATGGACCAGAATACTTTTTTTAATAGAGATACGCTTTATGGTAAAACCATAATAAATGGTATATCTAATGGCCGTGGGGGTAATATAACTACCAAATTAACCAAGGTTTTTGATAATCATTGGCATATTAGTGCCAATGCTTCCTTAAAAAAATTGGGAGACCAAGAAGCACCAAATTATATACTAAGCAATACAGGTGTACAAGAAGCGGGATTTTCAATCAATATGGGCAGACACGGTTATAAACAAGGTTTTAACGCCAAGTACGCATACTTTGATACAGAGATTGGAATTCTTAGGGCATCTCATATTGGCAGTGTTGGGGACTTAATTTTAGCTATCAATAACGATGTTCCTTTAGTTATAAATGATTTTACTCATGACATCAATAACCCTAAGCAAAAAGTAAATCATCATCTATCTAAATTAGAATACTATAGACGCTTTAAAAACCTAGGAAAACTTAACTTTCAGTATGATTTTCAGCAAAATAACCGCCAAGAATTTGATGTAAGACGAGGCGAAAATGCAAATAGAGCTTCTGTAGATTTAGAATTGACTACACATACTACTGGCTTACAAATGGAGTGGGTAGATTGGGGTAAGTTTGAGCTGCAAACAGGATTAATGGGCAGATACCAAGAAAACTTTCCAGACCCTAGCACGCAGGTGCGTCGTCTTATCCCGGACTATGACAAGTACGATGCAGGATTTTATAATATCTTAACCTATAAAGTCAATGAAAAATGGACGCTAGACGCTGGTTTACGCTATGACTTTTCTCATATAAACGCTCAAAAATTTTATATCACTACACGTTGGGAACAGTTGGGTTATGACCAAGAATTTGGTGATTGGGTAGTAGAAGATTTTGGAAACCAATTATTGACAAATCCTACTTTTGATTTCCATAATATTTCTGCCACCGTAGGCGCTAAATTTTCTCCTTCTAATTTTGATAGTTTTAAAGTAAATTACGCTATGGCGCAACGCGCTCCTAACCCATCTGAATTATTTAGTGAAGGCTTGCACCATTCTGCTTCTAGAATAGAATTAGGAGATTTGCGAATTAATAGTGAAACTTCGCACAAGATAGCTATCGCTAAAGAACGGGACTACAATTTTTGGGGATATGCTTTGGAACCCTACTACAATTACATTCAAGATTTTATTTTACTAGAGCCATCTGGTGTAGAATTTACTACGCGTGGCGCTTTCCCTGTTTGGTCTTACAGACAAACTAATTTACGTTTATTGGGCTTGGACGTTAGTGCCTATGCCAATTGGTCTAATTATTTTAAGACCAATCACATGTTCTCCATAGTAAAGGCTAAAGACTTAGAACAAAATGGACCTGTAGTTAATATTCCATCAGCAAGGACTACAAATTCCATCACCTATAAAAATGCTAAATTAAATCAATTAGAGGTAGCACTAAGCAGCAATTATGTCTTCAGACAAAACGAAACTCCAGAAAATCTATTTGTGTATTCGCCAAGAGAAGACCAACAAGTAGAAGTTGAAATTAACAACGCTCCAAATGCATACCACCTACTTAATTTTAGCACCAAAATACAATTTTCTTTAAGTGAAAAAACGCAGCTTACTACCTCTTTAATGGTGAATAATGTACTTGACACTTCTTATAGAGACTACTTAAATAGGCAACGTTATTTTGCCGATGACTTAGGACGAAATTTTATTTTACAATTAAAACTCAATTATTAATAACTACTATTATGAAAGCAATTAAATTTTTATCAATCTTAGCAACCACTGCAGTTCTATTTTCTTGTTCTGATGACGATGATGCAGATATGCCAGAGGTTATCAACGAAGAAGAAACCATTACTACAATGAATATTATACTAACACCACAAGGTGGGGGTGATGTTGTAGAATTTACCTATGTTGATTTAGATGGTGATGGGCCTAATGCTCCGGAGGTGAGCGCACCAGACTTAGCCGGTGGTATTACCTATGTAGGTAGTATAGAATTACTAAATGAATCTGAGGAAGACCCAGAAGACATTACGGAAGAAATTATGGAAGAAGATGAAGAACACCAATTAATCTTTGAAACCACAGGTTCTTTAAATTCAGTTGTGGTAACAGATGTAGATGGTAATAATAATCCTGTAGGTTTAGCATTTACCTTAGAAACACTAACTGCAGGAGCAGCGAGTTTAACGGTATACTTAAAGCACGAACCTATTAAGCCAAACGATGGTACTTTTGAAGGTTCTGGAGGAGAAAGTGAATTTGAGGCGAATTTTCAATTCAACATTACCCAATAAAAAGAAAAAGGCCGCTAAAAGCGGCCTTTTTTAATTTTAAACGTCTATTATTTTACCAACTTTTTTACCAGAAAATACATAGGTGTACAACCACATTATGGTAAAGGTGGGTATTACATCTAAACCAGGAACTAACTCTTCTATAAAGGTTACCACCCCTGCAGCTTTACCCATTTTGCCTTGGTACATACGGGTCATTAACCAACCTGCAACTGGTGCCCATATCAAATCTAACATATCTCCTAAGCCAGGAAATAAAAGGGAAGACATCCCCACTAAATCTAATAAGAGTCCTAGAATAAGATATTTTATTTTTTTGTCTTTCTTCTTTGTCATGTTTGTAATTTACTTAAAAAGTAACAATTATCAAGCCAAAAACTTTAAGACAAATCGGCACTAATCAGTTTTAAAAATTCGTTTCTAGTTTCAATTTTTTCAAATTGTCCTCTAAATCCAGAAGTGGTGGTCACCGAATTTTGTTTTTGTACGCCACGCATCATCATACACATGTGGCTAGCCTCTATAACTACCGCTACGCCTTTTGGTTTTAGCGTATTATTCAAGCATTCTAAAATATCATGTGTAAGTCGTTCTTGTACTTGTAATCTTCTGGCAAATACATCTACTACGCGTGGTATTTTACTTAATCCAACAATGTGTCCATTTGGTATATAAGCTACGTGGGCTTTTCCAAAAAAAGGCAGCATATGGTGCTCACACAAAGAATATAACTCTATGTCTTTAATAATCACCATGTCATCATAATCCTCTTTAAACATTGCCCCTTTCAAGATTTTTTCTGCATCTTGCTTATAACCTTGTGTTAAAAAAAGCATTGCTTTAGCAGCACGTTCTGGAGTTTTCACTAAACCTTCTCTAGCTACGTCCTCTCCTATTTCATCAATAATTTTAGCATAACGCTCTTTAACTTCATTGGTAACGCTAATGTTATATTCTTCTAAATTCTGATATGGTGCCATATTATTTATATTCTTCTTTTAATTGCTCCGCAAAGTGCGAATATAGCTTTTTGATTTTTGGGTCGATTATAACCCTACAATATGGTTGCATTCCATTTTCATTGTAATAATTGTGGTGGTCTTCTTCTGCTAGATAAAAAGGAGCTTCTGGTGATATAGCTGTAACAATGGGGTTTTCGAATATTTTAGCAGCATCCAATTCCTTTATAAATGCTTCTGCAATGGCTTTTTGTGCCATATTGGTATAAAATATCTCACTCCTATATTGTGTGCCTACATCATTCCCTTGTCGGTTTAATGTAGTTGGGTCATGCGTAGCAAAAAAAACTTCCAACAGTTCAGAATAGGTTATTATATCTGGATTAAAAGTAACTTTTATAGCCTCTGCATGCCCTGTTATACCGGTACAAACTTCTCTATATGGAGGATTTTTTATATGCCCCCCAGTATAACCCGATACCACATGCTTAACTCCCTTTAAGCGCTGAAAAACCGCTTCTGTACACCAAAAACATCCATTCGCTAAAATGGCAATTTCTGTATTCTCAATATTTTGTTTATCCATTACAAAATTTTATTAAACAAAAATACTAATTATAAAATCAGTCTAAACATTAAATATATAAATCTTATAAATGCCTTCATCTTTAACATTTATAGTCTTGTTAATACCAAGATGCTTACATTTACAATAATTCTGTTTTAGATGATCAAAGCAAATAATTTAAAGAAAAGATACGGCGATTTAGAAGTTTTAAAAGGAGTTGACTTGCACATACAAAAGCAAGAGATTGTTTCTATTGTTGGTGCTTCTGGAGCTGGTAAAACCACGCTATTGCAATTGCTAGGCACTTTAGATGTTCCCAGTAACATTACGGAAAGTAGTTTGGAAATAAATGGCGTAAATGTAAATGGATTAAACGATAAAAATTTAGCTAAGTTTAGAAATGAACATATAGGATTTATTTTTCAATTTCATCAGTTATTACCAGAATTTACTGCCTTAGAAAACGTTTGCATTCCTGCATTCATCAAAAAAACCCATAAAAAAGAAGCAGAGAAAAGAGCTAAAGAACTTTTAGATTTTTTAGGCCTTAGCCATAGGTTTGAACACAAGCCCAATACCTTATCTGGTGGAGAACAACAACGTGTAGCAGTAGCCCGCTCTCTAATAAACAGTCCTTCTGTTGTGTTTGCAGATGAACCTAGTGGTAATTTAGATTCAGAAAGTGCAGAAAATCTACATCAATTATTTTTTAAACTTAGAGAAGAATTTGAACAAACCTTTGTGTTGGTTACGCATAACAAAGATTTAGCGGCAATGGCAGACCGCTGTTTAACTATGGTAGATGGGCGTATTGTATGAGGTTATTAAAAAAAGTATGGTATTTTTTTATAAATCCTTGCTATTTGCCATTACGGATTAGTACTTCTTTTAAAAAACGTATCCTTTATAGTCTTCTAGGTTGGCAATTATTGTTTGCGATAAGTATTGGTATGTTTGCAGGGGTATTACAAAAATTACTGGCATTAGACTTTGGAGAACACTCAGTAACAAAGCTTTTAGAAGAATATTCTGGCTTACAATTATTACTTTTTGCAGTGGTTTTAGCTCCTATTCTAGAAGAGGTAATTTTTAGGGGACCTTTATACTTTTTTAGAAAATGGAGCAGATTTAAATATGTATTCTACCTTTTGTCCTTTCTATTTGGCATCATGCACATGTTTAACTATCAGAACTATGACGATGCTCTGTGGTTTGCACCACTATTAGTGGCACCCCAATTGGTCACTGGAATTTTTTTAGGATATGCACGGATTAAGCTCGGTCTTATGTATTCTATAGCATTGCATGCTTTATTTAATGGTATTTTGGTGGGACCATTTCTTTTTATAAAATTAATTCAGGGTTTAGCATGACAAAAACCGAATTAAAATCATTTTTAGATGAGAAAGCTGCGTTTTATGAGAATCCTGAGTTTTTAGAAACCGACCCTATACAGATTCCGCACACCTTTACGCGTAAAGAAGATATAGAAATTAGCGGGTTTTTAACAGCTACCATTGCTTGGGGTAATCGAAAAAGTATCATCAACAACGCGCAAAAAATGATGCGCTTTTTAGATCAAGCACCATATGATTTTGTTATGAATCATAAAGATAAAGACCTATTAGCCTTACAGTCTTTTGTTCATCGCACTTTTAATGGAGATGATTTTAGTTTTTTTATTAAAGGATTACATCATATATACAAGGAATATGGTGGTTTAGAGAATGTATTTAAATCTCATCAATCTAAAACAAGTTTACAACCTGCCATTAGCCAGCTAAAACTTTTGTTTTTTGAGCCAGAACATTTATCTAGAACCCAAAAACATGTTAGCGACCCGGCCAAGGGTTCTGCCGCCAAACGTATTAATATGTTTTTACGTTGGATGATTAGGCCCAATACTAAAGGAGTGGATTTTGGACTTTGGGATATTTCTACCGCTAAACTTTCTTGCCCATTAGATGTGCATTCTGGAAATGTAGCTAGAAAATTAAAACTCTTAAAACGAAAACAAAACGACGCTAAGGCGTTACAAGAGTTAGATACATCCCTACAAAAATTAGACCCAATAGACCCAGTAAAGTACGATTTTTCTCTCTTTGGACTTGGTGTTTTTGAATCATTCTAAATAGTAACATAACCGTAATATTCTAAACCTTCTCTTAATCCAAAGAAAATATGGGATTAAGAAACGCTTAATAATGTGGCGATACTTTTAAGAAAATTTTAAAAAGCAAACCACATTTAAATGAGAACACTTAAAAACACATTAATTCTTGCGGGCATTGCGGCCTTTGCGTCTTGTGATAGATTAGACGATTTTGTAGGCGGTGGAGACAATGAAGGAGAGGAGCCAAAGGGGATTACTTTAGCTAACCACTCTAACACCGCTGCTTATTTTAAAACCATGCCTGGTTTTGAAAACGTAGAAATTTATTCTTTATTAAGTTCTGGAGATCAATTGCCAGACTCTCCCAATTTTGTGTACGGATCTATGGCAGATGGTGCAGGTCTTATCGCAGAAGAGGATGGTACTTTTACTTTAATTAACAATATAGAAGCAGACTACTCTATAGCCAGAATTACACTAGACGAAACCTTTAAGCCAGTTAAAGGAGAATACATTCTTAATGCAGAGGCTACGGCTTACACTGCTCAATGTTCTGGTTCTTTAATTACGCCAGAAGAACACGGTTTTGGTCCTATCTACCTTTCTGGTGGGGAATGGGGTGGTTCTTCTAAAGGTGTTTTTGCAACTGACCCTTATAAAAGTACTACTAACGCAGGAGTAGCTTCTTTACTACCAAATTTTGGACAGTGGTCTACAGAGAATGCTGTTGTTATTGGTAAAGATGCTTTTCCTGGTAAAACAGTAGCTTTTATAGGTGATGACCATTCTGATAACGAAGTTCCTTCTGGACAATTAGGTATGTATGTGGGTGACCATGGCGATTTAAACGGTGGTAAACTATATACATTAAAAGTAATGACAGAAGGCATCAACTACGAAATGGATATGGTAGAGGGCGAAACTTACGAAGCTGAGTTTATAGAAATGGAAGAAAGAACTATTGACCTTTTAGATGCTGAGGCTAAAGAAAAAGGAGCTATGGGCTTTTCTAGATTAGAAGATATAGACTGGAGAAGAGGTATTGGCGCTAACCAAAGAGAAATCTATTTTGCTGTTACAGGTAGAAAAAAAGATGGTTTAGTTGGTAAAGGAACCCTTTACGGTAGAGTTTACAAAGTTGTTTTAAGTGAAGACGACCCAACTAAAGCTACTATTTCTTGTGTATTAGATGGTGACAAATTAGATGGTAAGGCTAAAGAATTCCATAGCCCAGATAACATTGTAGTTACTAAAAACTATGCTTACATTCAAGAAGATCCAAATGGTTATCCTGATACCGATGACAAGGCACACTATGCACGTTTATATCAGTATAACTTAAATACTGGAGAAATAAAAACAGTACTAGAGTGTGACCAAGTAGCAGCAGCTGCCAACGGTGTTGGTGTAGAAAATAGAACTTGGGAAATTACAGGTATGATAGACATTTCTGAAACTATAGGAATGGATGATACGTTTATCATGATCACTCAAAATCACGGTTGGGAGCCAACAGACGGTTCTGCTTTCACAGATCCTATGGCAAGTACTGACCCTAACTCAAGAAAAGAAGGAAGCCAAATGTTCGTAGTGAAGGGATTGGCTAACTAATTAGTACTATGAAATATCATTTTAGAACTATTACCAAAGGGGTTTATGCTTGCATAAGCCTCTTTGCTATTGTGTCTACTTCTTGTAAAAACACAAGTAAAGACCAAGAAATTACCAATGTAAAACAACCGTTTAACTTGCGAATTGCTCAAATTTACAAGGACGATTTGCTACGTTGTGCTGCTTATGTAGATAGTATACAACATACAGAAAACACCAAAGACCTTGAACGCTACTACTTAGAAGCGCGTTCTCTTTTTAAAGCTGTAGAACCCATATTGGCGTTCCAAGATGTTAGTAATTATACCTTTTTAAATGCTCCAAATATTTTAAAGATAGAAGAAGAGGATTTAACTAATATTCGTATTAATGACCCTAAGAGTTTCCAAACTTTAGAAGAAAGCATTTATGCAAATGAATTGGATATACAGACCATTCATGGAGCTGCAAATCTTATAACTCAACGTCTTAAACTTCTAGAAAAAAATACAGATTTATCATACTTAAAAGACCATCACATTTTATGGATGCTTCGTGATGCCTTGCTGCGTGTAGCATTAACTGGAATTACAGGATATGATTCTCCTGTTCTAGAGGCTTCACTTTCAGAAAGTGCAACGGTGTATCAAACTCTTAAAGATGTTTTGATGGCGGCCCAAACAAAATTCCAAGATAAAACTCTATATGAGGCTTGGTTAACCGAAATAAACCAAACCATACAAGTATTAAATGAAGGAGAATTTGTCTCTTTTGACCGATTCGATTTTATAAAAAATCACACCAACAAACAACTAACGCTTTTTAACAAAACAGTAGTAGATTGGGAGGTGAAATTTCCGTTTACCATGGCCATTAACAATGATGCTACTTCGGTTTTTTCTAATACCACGTTTAATACAAAACACTTTACGGATTTAAAAAATCCTAAAACAGGTGATGCTGTTTTACAACTAGGTCAACTACTATTTAATGACCCTAATTTGTCTAAAAAAGGGAACATGAGATGTGCTACATGTCACCACAAAGACAAGGCTTTTACAGATGGATTAAAAGTTTCTAAAGGTCAAAAAAGAAATGCCCCTACCCTCACCTATGCCGCCTTACAGCAAAAATTCTTCTATGATACTAGGGCGGGTAGTTTAGAAGGACAAATTGTGGCAGTTGTAACTAATCAAACAGAGTTTCATGCAGATTTAGACTTTTTATTAGAAAAAGTAAAGCAAAACAAGGTATATAAACCACTATTTGATAGTATATATAATGGCAAAGTTACTGACTTTACCATTCGTAATGCTATGGCTGAGTACATCCGCAGCCTGTCTCCATTTAATTCTAAATTCGATAACAACATAAATGGTTTAGAAAATACGATTACAGAAAGTGAAAAACTGGGTTTCAACATATTTATGGGGAAAGGTAAATGCGCAACATGTCACTTTCCACCGGTATTTAATGGCACTATTCCACCCGCATACAATGAAACTGAGGTAGAACTTTTAGGGGTCCCAGCAAAAAATGATACTATTAATGCCGTTGTAGATGCGGATTTGGGTGGTTTTCATTTATTTGGTACGGAAGAGCGTAAATACTTTTTTAAAACGCCAACGGTAAGGAACGCTGCTTTAACAGCACCTTATATGCACAACGGAGTATACCCAGAATTAGCAGAAGTAGTAGATTTTTATAATCGCGGTGGCGGTGCTGGCATAGGTATAAATCTACCCTTACAGACCTTACCACCAGACCCGTTGCAATTAAGCATAAAAGAACAACAGGCACTAGTGGATTTTATGGAATCCTTAACGGACTCCAATTTATAACTTAAAAGCCCCTGAACGGGGCTTTTAAGTTGAAAAACCATAGTTTTCTGGGATATCTAAAGCTATTGTTTTACCTCCTTTAGCTATAGATTCATAAATAGCACTTACAATAATCATATCTCTTTTACCCATTTCTCCAGGTGCCAAATTGGTAGTACCATACAAAATATGAGCGGCAAAATCGTCCATTTGTAATTTTTGTTGACTTTCATGCGGAAAATCCAAAATTTTACCATCAGAAGTACTACCGCTTAAAGGACCATAATTGTTAGCTGGCTGCAATTTAAACCATCCATTGGTACCTGCTACATATATGCTGTTGGCACTAAAATTATGAGAGGTGGTAATGTTGGCTATCGCTCCACTGGAGAAATTTAATTGAGCTGTAATAGTCTCATCCGTATTCTTAAAATATTCTGGTCGTGTAGAGAATTCTTGAGCAGAAACAGAAATGGGGTTCTCACCTGTTCCGTAAATAGCACTTTGTATAGCGTAAACACCCATATTTAGTAACGCGCCACCACCAGACAATTCTTTATTTAATCGCCATTGACTTGGATTCCCCGTAGAACGGTAAGCTGCTTCCGCAGAAACAAAGGTTACATCGCCATAGGTTTTCTTTTTCACAAATTCCTTTACTTGTTGGGTATAGGGTTCTGAATGCAACCTATAGCCGACTCCCAATTTTACGCTAGCCTCTTTACAGGCCGCAATAATTTGGTCACATTCAGCTACAGAAACCGCCATAGGTTTTTCACAAATTACGTGTTTACCTGCCTTTGCCGCGCGTATACAAAAATCGGCATGCATAGCGTTGGGCAGCACTACATACACTACATCTATTTCGTCATTGTCTTTAATGGAGTCAAAATTTTCGTAGTTATAAATATTACCCTTAGGAAGATTGTATTTTTTAGCCCACACATCTTCTTTTTGGGGTGTTCCCGTAACTATACCAGCGAGGTAACAATTTTTAGTATCCTGCAAAGCAGGTGCCAATTGGTTTGTGCTATAACTACCCAAACCTACCAAGGCTATACCTAGTTTCTTTTTATCCATTTTTAGTGGCGTTAATCCCAAAGGCAGGTTGGCGGAGAGTAAAGTTCCACCAGCACCAATTGCCATTTTAGAGCTGAAGTTACGCCTAGACAACTTTTTCATAAGCTTTTAGTGTTTTCTCTAAAGATAAAGAGAATCGCGCTATAGGTTTAAACTCAATTCGTTTAAAAATTGATTATTTTCGGAAGTAACTAATTAGACCCAAAAAATGATAAAAAAACTTCTATTCCCAGTAACCCTAATAGTAACTACATTGTGTTTAGGGCAACAACGCACTATACCCATAGACACTTCTGTGACTACGCAGCATTCCGTAACCATTAACGGTTCTCCTGTTAATTATACCGCAACAACTGGAACACAACCCGTTTGGGATGAAAACGGTAAACCCATTGCTGCTGTACATTATACCTACTACACAAAAAATGGTGTAAAAGACAATACAAATAGACCATTACTTTTTTCGTTTAATGGTGGTCCCGGATCTGGTTCTGTATGGATGCATTTGGCTTATACAGGACCTAGAATATTAAAGATAGACGATGAAGGATACCCCGTACAACCTTACGGCGTAAAAGAAAACCCCTATTCTGTACTAGATGTTACAGACATCGTTTACATAAATCCTGTAAATACGGGTTATTCTAGGACTATTCCAGAAAGTGGTAAAGAAGTAGACCGTGATAAGTTTTTTGGCATTAATGCAGATATTAAATATTTGGCAGAATGGATGAATACTTTTGTGAGCAGAAACAACCGTTGGCGTTCTCCAAAATATATTATTGGCGAAAGTTACGGTGGTACCCGCGTTATGGGGCTTTCCTTGGCTTTACAAAACCAACAATGGATGTATCTAAATGGGGTAATCATGGTGTCCCCTGCAGATTATAAAGTTATACGCGTGGGCGGTCCTGTTTCCTCTGCTTTAAACCTGCCCTACTTTGCTGCTGCAGCCTGGCATCACAAAGCATTGCCATCATCGCTACAAGCTAAAGATTTGTTAGAGGTTTTACCCACTGTAGAAGATTTTACTATCAATGAATTGATACCCGCAATAGCCAAAGGCGGATTTATTGGCGAAACAGAAAAAAATGCAATTGCCAGCAAAATGGCCGAATATTCAGGCTTAAACAAACAAGACATATTAGACCACAATCTTGACGTACCTACCGGTTTTTTCTGGAAAAATCTTTTAAAAGATAAAGGAGCATATACCGTTGGTAGATTAGATAGCCGATATTTAGGCATTGATAAAAAACGTTTTGGAGACCGTCCGGACTACAACTCAGAAATTACTTCTTGGCTGCATAGCTTTACTCCTGCAATCAATTATTACCTACAAGAAGAATTAAATTTTAAGACCGATGTAAAATACAATATGTTTGGTCCTGTACATCCTTGGAACAATGAAAATGATAATACAAGAGACAATCTGCGCCAAGCTATGGCACAAAACCCTTATTTAAATGTTTTAGTCCAATCCGGCTTTTATGATGGGGCTACTACTTATTTTAATGCCAAATACACTATGTGGCAGGTAGATCCAAGTGGTAGAATGAAAGACCGGTTTGAGTTTAAAGGATACCGTTCTGGACATATGATGTACTTGCGTAGAGAAGACTTGAAAAAAGCAAATGACGATATCCGAGCTTTTATTAACAGAACAACAACCAAGGGTGCTAGTGCCAAGTATTAAATGAAGAAAATAACTTTTACTTCTCCGCATAGAAAAAAACATTTTGATTTTTTTAATGGAATGAGTCATCCACATTTTCAGCTTACTGCAAATGTGGATGTTACCTATTTTTTATCAATTATTAAAGCAAATAAGTTACCACTAAATCAAAGTATTGTTTATTTGCTTTCACATACCGCAAATACACTACCAGAGTTTAGATGGCGAATACGTGATAACAAGATTGTAGAACACCCAACGGTACAACCTTCTTATACAATACCTGTAGCTAATGAAGATGTTTTTAGCTTTTGTACAGTACCATATCACCCAGATTACACCACTTTCTTAAAAAGAGCAGAAGAAGTTCAACAACAAATGATTGCCAATCCTTCTTTTGAAGATGAAGTGGGAAGGGATGATTATCTTTTTATGTCTGCCATACCTTGGATTAGTTTTACCAGCATGCAACACGCTATGAACTATCATCCCCACGATTCTGTACCACGTATTTCTTGGGGAAAGATTTTTGAACAAAATGACAAGATGTTAATGCCATTGAGTGTACAGGCTCATCATGCTTTAGTGGATGGCAGCCATATGGGTAAATTCTTTACCATGTTTGACGAATTTCTAAACAATTTTAATATAACCAGTAATTTTTAAAAATTAATAGATTTTTTGTAACGAATTGATGATTTTACATACAAATATGTAATTCTTCTTAAGAAGCATCGGCCTTGGCAAATGGTTAAATATTCTAGATTATTAGTTCACTGATGTTATTTAATAAGGTTATTCATCAATCTTAAAATCTATCAATATGGGTTTCTCTAGTGCATCAAAAAGTGTAAAATTCAATTTAAATCAACTAAAATCTAGAGCACATTTAGATTACAAAGATGTGTATGGAAATAAATCTATGCGTGGTAAAACCGAGTTAAATTTTACTCAAAGTTCCCCTGCAGCTATGGCCAAAGTAGAAAAGGTTATAAGTAAAAATAGACGTGTAGCTCGTTTTTGGAATTTGGTCAGTATTGTTCTACCCATTGCCCTAGGACTGTTGCTTTTCTATTTAGTTTATACTCTTTAAAACTGTAAGTTTTACGTCTTTTTCCGTACTATTATACTAGAAAAGAAAGAGGAGTAATTGACGTATGGAATCTTTAAAATATTCGGTATTAGACTTAGTTCCTATAACTGAGGGTGATACCACCAAAATAGCATTAGATAAAAGTTTGGATTTGGCACAGTATGCCGAACAACTGGGTTATACCAGATTTTGGGTGTCTGAACACCACAACACTCCTAGTTTAGCTAGCTCTGCTACAGTTGTTGTTTTGAGCCACTTAGCACAAGGAACAAAAAAGATAAGAATTGGTTCTGGTGGCATCATGTTACCTAACCACGCTCCTTTAGTAGTTGCAGAACAATTTGGAACTTTAGAAGCATTGCATCCAAACAGAATAGATTTAGCTCTAGGTAGAGCACCAGGAACTGACCAAGTAACCGCTCATGCGCTTAGGCGCGGTATTCAAGAAACTGTACAAGATTTTCCAAAAGAAGTGGCAGAACTACAGCTATTTTTATCAGAGGATAATTGGGATAGTAAGGTACGTGCATTTCCAGGGGAAGGTGCTAATATCCCTATCTTTTTATTAGGTTCTAGCAACTTTTCTGCTAATTTGGCTGCTGAGCAAGGTTTACCCTATGCTTTTGCTAGTCATTTTGCTCCAACGCATTTGTTTTCCGCCTTACATGATTATTCTTTAAACTTTAAATCTAGCAAACAATGCCGTACACCTTATGCCATGGCGTGTGTTAATGTGATTGCCGCGGACACGGATGAAGAAGCACACTATTTAGCTACCAGTTTTTATCAATTTGCTATGGGGATAATTACCAATGTTAGAAGGCCTTTGCCACCGCCTGTAAAAAGTATGGATAAGCTATGGACGTTAGAGCAAGAAATGATTATTAAAAATATGATGCATTATACATTTATTGGGTCTCCTAGCACCATTAGAGAACAATTACAAGTGTTTATTGAGAAAACTAAAATTAAAGAATTGATTGTTACCACCAATATTTACGACCATGAGGCAAGAAAAAAATCGTATACGTATAGCGCTGCAATTTTACAACAAATGGTAATGGTCTAATTAATTGTTTTATCTTAAGTGCTTAAACTGCACAACATATGAAATTGACCAAAACGTTTTTAATTATCATGCTTTCAATTCTAGGAATATCACAAAACAGTAAAGCACAAGAACAAGATTGGCCTAATCTTGCTAAATACCAAAAAGCCAATGCAGAAGCAGAAAACGTGTCTGTGGTTTTTATGGGCAATAGTATTACAGAAGGCTGGGCCAACGTAAATCCAGACTTTTTTGCTAATAATAACTATGCTAATCGTGGTATTAGTGGACAAAGCACACCCCAAATGGTATTGCGTTTTAGACAAGATGTTATTGCACTACAACCAAAAGCAGTGGTGATTTTGGCGGGCACTAATGATATTGCAGGTAATACAGGGCCTATGACCTTGGAGCAGATTAGAGATAACATGTTATCTATGGTAGAAATGGCTCAGCGAAATGATATAACACCCATTGTATGTTCTGTACTTCCAGCATATGATTATCCTTGGAGACCAGGTCTGCAACCTAATATTAAAATACCTAAGCTAAATTTGCTGCTCCAAGAAGTTTGCAACAATACGGGAGCCGTATACTTAGACTATTTTACCCCTTTGGCAGATGAAAGAAACGGACTCCCCAAAGAACTTTCTTATGATGAAGTACACCTTACCAAAGAGGGCTATAAAAAGTTAGAAAAACTTGTTACCAATTGCTTAAACCAACAGCTTTAATTGTTTTCTAGATGATATAAACGTACGGCCTTTAATAAAGCTTTGGCGCGTTTAGTTTTTCCTTTTTTCATGTAGAAATACGCACGGTCTAAATATTTTTTAGGCCCATCCTTATCCTTTATTGTCTTAGTTTTTGCTGTGGTTTCATTTGACGCTAGAGCCTTACGTAATTGATATAATTCTAAGGCAGTTTGCAGGTCTTCTGGCGTGTAAGAAACCCCAGTATATTGTTGTAATAATTGTAAATATAGAAATCCGAATTCTTCTGTGGGTTCTATCATGGTACCTTCTCCAAAATCATTCCAAGTTATTAATTGTATAAAATCGGCATCTTTATGATGGGTATAATTTAAGGTCTCCACAAAGGTATCTCCAGCGTTATGCAGTATTTGCCAATCGTGTTGCAAGCCCCAACCACCTTCTTCGCTATAATTAATAAACCCAGGGTAAGCACTACCCACTGTCATTTTATTAAATTGAGGATAATACCAATAATAATGGTCGTGAGCCTCTAAATGCGTACGGTCTACCCACGTAAATTCACCGCTGGCACTCTCGCCCACCCAATTGGCTGCAGTTCCCCAAATGCTTAAATAATTAGGTTTGTTGGCAGGAGAAAAAACACTAAATATTTCGTCCCAAGCTTCTGGTTCTTGTATAAGGTGTGGTCCAAAAACAAAGAGAAAAGGTTTATTACGCCATTTCATATACCTTGGATTCGTAAAATAAGTGTCCTTAATGTAATTAAAATCATGTTTAGCAGCTTCAATTTTGTTAGGTGCAAAACCTAATTCCACAGCTTGTACAGCAGTTCTATCCTCGTACATCACAGAAAAATCTAACCCCAAATCCTCTAATCGCCACATAAAGGATTCTGTAGCCTCTTTAATTACCTGATAATCGTAAAAATCTCTACTTCCATACCAGTCAAATATAACTCCATCAATACCCGCTAATTTCATCATTAAAAAATGATATTCTTGTAAATCTGGGTCAACAGAAGAATAAGGTCCTATTAATGGATAATAAAACGAAGCAATTTCACGCTTCCCGTTTTCATCAATGTTATCCGGATTCTTATTTGCCATGGTCCAGTGATTTCCCCAGTAACCATCCACTGGTTTACTCTGAAACCAAGGCATGTAATGAGCAAAAACCTTTTTAGGATTAGTTTTTACGACTTCCATCCCAGAAACATCCATGATTTTGGCAGTATCTGTTAATAATAACAAGCTATCTTCTTCTGCCAGCAATTGCTTTAATTCTGCGGCAGACAAGTCAGATTCTGAAAACGCTACATCAACTTCTTTAGTTTCTGATGTGGTTGATACCTCCTCTTTCTCACAAGAGAAGAAAAAAACGAAACTAATAATAATTAATACGGAACGTAAACGGTAATTTCTATTCATTGGTGGATTTTTTGAAGCATCAAAAGTAAGAATTGGACTACATTTTTATCAATGTATTCGATAAATGGTATATTTAACATCGATGATTAGCATACTTATACCGTTCAAAAACACGCAAGCCTATTTAAACGCCTGTTTAGAATCCATTTTAAAGCAAACTTATAAAGATTGGGAAATACTAGCGGTTGATGATTGTTCTACTGATAATAGCAAGGATATAGTTGAAGGATATGCTAAACTGCATCCTAACATTCACTACATCTTAAATACAGGTAATGGTATTATACCTGCATTACAAACAGGCTACCGACATGCAAAGGGCCAATTTATTACTCGGATGGATTCTGATGATATTATGGTGCCGTACCGTTTAGAGGTCATGGTACAATCCTTAAGGTTATATGGACACGGCCACGTAGCGGTAGGGCAAGTTAAATATTTTTCTGAAGAAGGCATTAGCGATGGTTATACACGGTATGAGCGTTGGTTAAACCAACTGACCGCCAAGGGAACTAATTATACAGAAATTTATAAGGAATGTGTGATTCCTTCTCCTTGTTGGATGGTTCACAAATCAGATTTTGAAAAGTGCGATGCATTTAACCCTACTAGATATCCAGAAGATTATGACTTAACTTTTAGGTTTTACGCTAACCATCTTAAAGTTATACCTTGCAAACAGGTATTGCATCTGTGGCGCGATTATGGAACTAGAACCTCTAGAACTCATGAACATTACGCGCAAAACTATTTTTTAGAGATTAAACTTCATTATTTTCTAAAATTGGAATACAACACTAAAAGAACGTTAGTAATCTGGGGTGCTGGCTATAAGGGTAAAACTATAGCAAAAAAACTAACCAAAAAAAATATTCCATTTATTTGGGTTTGTGACAACCCAAATAAAATTGGCAAACATATTTATGGTACGGAATTACAACATTTTTCTTTAATTGAATCTTTAGAGGAACCTCAAAGTATTATTACCGTTGCTAACGACAAAGCACAAGAAGAAATTAGAAAATTTCTAAGCCAACAAAACCAAGAACAGGCATTAGATTATTTCTTTTTCTGCTAATGCCAAAAGCGTATCTTTGATAATTAAAACTAGGAATGCAGTTTAAATATCCAGAACTTCTTTGGGGCTTACTCTTACTCATTATTCCTATCCTTATTCACCTTTTTCAACTACGTAAGTTTAAAAAAACAGCTTTTACCAATGTAGCAATGTTGCAAAAAGTACAAGCCAATTCTAGAAAAAGTAACCTTCTTAAAAAATGGCTTTTATTAGTAACCAGACTACTTTTGTTAGGTTGCCTTGTAATTGCTTTTGCACAACCCTTTTTAGCTAATAAAAAGGCTATGACCACACAAGAAATTGTGGTATACATAGATAATAGTTTTAGCATGCAAGCCAAAGACGGCAGCATATCTTTACTAGAAAAGGCAGTGCAAGAATTTATACAAAATTTACCAGAAAAGGCTAGTTTTAGCCTTTTTACGAATACAGACACCTATAAAAATGTAAGGTTAGATGCTGTGGAAAATCAATTACTACAGCTATCCCACACGGCTAAGCAACTCACTAAAAATGAAATTAAAATAAAAGCAAACTCGCTTTTTACTACATCTAAAACTACCTTAAAACAATTGTTGGTTTTTTCTGATTTTCAAAATCGATTGAAATGGAATAACGATAGCATACCTAATGTTGAAACTTATTTGGTGCCTTTACGCCCAGAATACACTACTAATTATAGTTTAGATTCTCTTTATTTAATAGATAACGCTGGTCAAAAAGATTTAAAAATTTTGGCAAGTGGAATTCCAGAGAATGAAAATGCACCGGTTTCTTTATATAATAAAGATAAACTAATTGCAAAAACTGCAATTTCTGGCGTTCGAGATGGAATTGCAGAAACTACTATAACATTAACAGAAAAAGACGCTATTAGCGGTAAGCTAGTTTTGGATGATAATGGACTTCAATACGATAATCAATTTTACTTTTCAATTAATGTAGGCCAAAAAATTAAAGTTCTTTCCTTATCGGAAGGGACTGATGATTTCCTTAATCGTATTTATACCAATGATGAATTTGATTTTAATAAGCAGTCTTTAGCACAAGCAAATTATAGTGCCATAGCAGAGCAACATCTCATCATTCTTAACAATTTAGAGCAATTTCCAGACAATCTAATCATCGCTTTAAAATCATTTAAGGATAACGGTGGCAGCATAGTTTTAATTCCATCGGTTACGCCAAACATATCTAGTTATAATAGATTACTTAGCTCGCTGGGGAATTTAAGCGTTTCTGGAATCATTAATTCTGAACAGCAAATAAATACCATTGTTTTTGAGCATCCTATTTACAAAAATGTTTTTAGTAGAAACGTCTCTAATTTTGATGCACCAACCTTACAGAACTATATAGATATTAAAGGCAGCGGTAGTGCTGCTCTTAAGCTTAATAATGGAAAGCCTTTTTTACTAACACAACCACAATTATATATTTTCACGGCTAGTTTTGAGCCAATAAACAATAATTTCACCAACTCTCCCTTAATTGTGCCCTCACTTTACAATATGGGATTGCAAAGTTTTAAACTCCCTCCGTTATATTTTAAGATAGGCACTAACGCT
The DNA here is from genome assembly GCF_011882165.1 of Croceivirga sp. JEA036. Taxonomy (NCBI): domain Bacteria; kingdom Pseudomonadati; phylum Bacteroidota; class Flavobacteriia; order Flavobacteriales; family Flavobacteriaceae; genus Croceivirga; species Croceivirga sp. JEA036. Next base: position 734,852 of record NZ_JAATON010000001.1, on the reverse strand, counting down.
AAATTAGATGTGCCGTATACACTAGAAGAAAATAGTATTCTTAGTCTGCAAAAAAGTGAAGCAGAATTTATTCCTCTACAACAAGTTTACGCCAATTTTACTTCCCTAGATTTTAAAAATGGTCCAGAGGAAAGTGGTACTTATACGATTAAAAAGGAAGAAGAAGACATAGGGTTACTAAGTTTTAATTACGCTAGACAGGAAAGCAAATTAAATTATACAAATGTTTCTAATTTTAAAGCCTTTTCTATTGCAGAAAGTATACCTAACTTATTTTACAATTTAGAACAGGACCGCAACATAGTATCTTATTGGAAATGGTTTGTTATTTTTGCGCTGGTCTTTGCCCTACTGGAAATTCTTATCCAAAAATTCATTAAATGAACGTACTCTTAAAATCGGCCAAGATAGTTGCTCCAAACGCTAAAGAATACCACTTAAAAACACGGGATATTCTTATTAAAAATGGAAAGATTTCAGCTATTGAACCTACTATTGAAAATAATGAAGTCAAAAACCTAGTACTAGACAACTTGCATGTTAGTTTAGGATGGTTTGATTCTAGTGTGGCTTTCGGTGAGCCAGGTTATGAAGAAAGAGAAACTATAAGTAATGGATTACGAGTTGCAGCACTTAGTGGATTTACTTCTGTAGTAGTTAACCCTAATGGTAATCCTACACCAAATACGAGTAGTACTATTGTTTTCTTAAAAGAACGAGGAAAAGGACATCTTACAGATTTGTATCCGCTTGGTAATTTTACGGTGGATGCAGAAGGTAAAGATATGGCAGAATTGTACGATATGTACAATACAGGGGCTGTTGGTTTTTTCGATTATAAGCGCCCTATTAGCAACGCTAACTTGCTAAAAATAGGATTGTTATACACTCAAAATTTTGAGGGCTTGTTATATTCCCATCCTTTAGATAAAAGTATTAAAGGTAAAGGTGTAGTGAATGAAGGTGTTGTTTCTACAACTCTAGGTCTCAAAGGCATACCTGCATTGGCAGAAGAATTGCAAATAGCAAGAGATATTTTTTTATTGACTTATACAGGAGGTAAATTACACATACCTACAATATCTTCTGCTGGCGCGGTAAAATTAGTCGCTGATGCTAAGAAAAAAGGCTTAAATATAAGTTGTAGTGTTGCTTTACAAAACTTGTGGTTTACAGATGATAAACTAACGGATTTTGATACGCATTTTAAATTGAGTCCTCCCTTGCGTACCGCTAAAGACCGCAACGCTTTACAAAAAGCTGTAGAAAATGGCACCATAGATTTTATTACTACAGATCACACACCTATAGACATTGAGCAAAAACGTATAGAGTTTGATAATGCTGCGTATGGCAGTATAGGCTTAGAGGCGGCTTTTGGTGTTGCAAATTCTCTTTTTGGCATAGAGAAAAGTGTTGCACTTTTAACCAAGGGTAGAGATAGGTACGGCATAGAAGAACCTAAACTAGAAGTTGGGGCAGAAGCTAACCTATCGCTTTTTAATCCTGAGGAAGAATACACTTTTACTTCAAAAAACCTACTATCTACCTCTAAAAATTGCGCCTATTTGGGTGAGGTACTTAAAGGCAAAGTATACGGTAGTATTAACAATAACAAATTGCTTGTTAAATAATGCAGACAGAAGAAGCACAGAAAGGAAAAACAACAGCCATAGTAGCTTATTTAACATTAGTAGGATGCCTTATCGCAATTACCATGAATTTAGAGCCTAAAAATACATTTGCTCGCTTTCATATCAGGCAAGCTTTTGGCATTCATATTCTTTTTCACGCTATGGCTATTGTAGCAACTTATGCGGGTATAGCTGTAGCCTCTGCTACAACCGTGCTTTATTTGCTGTATATGGCTATGTGGATTTTCGGATTTGTACAAGCTTTAAATTTATCTACAAAACCACTACCCTTTTTAGGTCCACTTTTTCAAAAGTGGTTTACATTTATAAATTAAAATACAAATGACAACCCAATCTTTATCCCTAGAGCACTTAATACAACCTAATGCTAAAAATACTGGTGAAAAACCAGCTGTGTTATTTATGTTCCACGGTTATGGTAGTAATGAAGAGGATTTATTTTCTTTTGCTCCAGAATTACCAGAGAACTTATTTGTAATAGCTGTACGTGCTCCCTATAATCTAGAGCCTTTTGGCCATGCGTGGTACGCTATCAATTTTGATGCAGAGCAGGGTAAATGGAGTGATGACGCACAAGCTATTGAATCTAGAGATAAAATTGCTGCTTTTATAGATGAGGCTTGTGAAGCTTATCATCTAGATAAAGAACGGGTAACGTTGCTTGGTTTTAGCCAAGGAACTATTTTAAGTTATGCCGTAGCACTCTCCTATCCAGAAAAAGTAAAACGGGTTATTGCATTAAGTGGATATATTAATGAAGCCATTCTAAAAAAAGACTACCAAAAAAACGACTTTACCCAATTGGCGTTTTACGCTTCTCACGGATCAGTAGACCAAGTTATTCCTGTAGAATGGGCCCAAAAAGCTCCTATTTTACTACAAGAATTGGGTATTAAACATAAATACGAAGAGTTTCCGGTAGGGCACGGTGTTGCTCCACAGAACTTCTATTCTTTCAAAAATTGGTTAGAAAATAATTAGTTACTGCGGGTATACAAAAGATGGTCTACTAACGTAAAATCAACACTTAAATCATCTTTAAGCTCATATTTCAGAATTAAATCACCCCAATATTTACCGTCACTAAAATCGGTAACTATCCAGCGGTGGTTCATGACTTTAATTTTATTTATTTTAAAATCACTATCCATTCCCTCATAAGGTATCAACGGATTGTCTCCTTTTTTTTCATTTGTTTCTAACAACTTATCTGCTATATAGTTGGCTGGGTTTTCTAAATTAAGATGGTCATAATAAGCTAAAGCATCATCATTGTTCTCTAATGAAAAATACTGCATTTCTAATTGCCTTATCTTACCGGCTTCTACGGAGTCTTTTAATTGCTGTACTTCTGTTTTTAAATCTGCTATTTCTGCTTCGTTAGCCTTAGATTTTTTATTGCCGTTGACTATTGCGTATAGTGCTATTAAACTAGCAAACACAAACAGATAAAGGAATATATTCTTTTTCATTCTAAATGGTAATTTTTAAATTATCGTAGGCTAAATGTATACCCTCTGGCAGTTTGGCTTCTACCTCTTTATGAAAACCCAACAGGTGACTAATATGCGTAAAATAGGTAGTTTTTGCTCCAACTTGTTTAGCAAAAGCAATGGCTTCCTCTAAATTAAAGTGAGAATAGTGTTGTTCTTCTCTCAGAGCATTTACTACTAATACTTGTAGGCCTTTCAATTTTTTTATTTCTGGTGCCTCTACCCTTTTCACATCCGTCAAATAAGCAAAATCTTTAAATCTGAACCCCAATACTGGCAATCTATTATGGAAAGCTTCAATCGGTATTACTGTCAAACCGTGTAAATCTAACTCAGTATTTTTATCAATCTGATGTATCTGTACTGCAGGAGCGCCAGGATATCTATCTTCATCAGCAAAAATATAATCAAAACGTCTACGTAAAGAAGCTATCACACGTTCATCTGCATAAATAGGGATGTCACCTTGTCTAAAAAAAAATGGCCTTATATCGTCTAAACCAGCCGTATGGTCAGAATGCTCATGCGTAAATAGAATAGCATCTAATTTAGAAATTGGGTTTGCCAATAACTGTTGCCTAAAATCAGGACCACAATCAATAATATAATTATATCCTTCCCAAGATATAAGAACTGAGACTCTTAAACGTTTATCCTTTGGGTCCGTACTTAAGCAAACAGGATGCGTGCTACCTATTATGGGAATACCTTGTGAAGTACCGGTGCCTAAAAATGTAACTTGTAAACCTTGGTTCATTGTTTTCAAAATTATAACATAATTGTTTAAAAGGTTTATATAACTTATTAACTTTGATCCAATAAAATAGTTGTTATGCCCATTGCTCCTCATACAGAGAATGAATTTGAGAATATACCCTCTATAAAAGCAAAGACCTTGCGTATTAACCTAAATAGGGATATCTACGGAACTTTTGCAGAAATAGGGGCCGGACAAGAAACCGCAAGACATTTTTTTAGGGCTGGTGGTGCTTCTGGTACTATTGCAAAAGCAATGAGTGCTTATGATAAAGCTTTTAGTGATGCTATTTATGGCATTGAGGACGATGGCCGTTACGTAACACAATCTAGATTACGTAAAATGTTGTCTTATGAAATGGATTTAGTAGAAGAACGTATTTCTAGAGAAGACAATCCTAACTACTTGTTTTTTACATACGCCAACACTGTTGCAACCATAGATTTTTCTAAGCGATACAAAGGCCATGGTTGGGTTGGACTACGTTTTCAACTAGATCCAAACCAAAAGGAATATGATGAAATTATCTTACATATTCGCTTTAAACAAAATGAAGCCCGTTTACAACAAGAAACACTAGGTATTCTAGGAGTTAACTTAATATATGGCGCCTTTTACAAGTTTGATAAGCCCAAGAAAATTTTAAAATACCTATATGATCATATAGATAAGGACACCCTAGAAATTGATATGATTAATTTTACGGGGCCTAGTTTTAGCCATGTAGACAACCGCTTAATGAGTTTACAACTTATTAAGAACAACATGACAGATGCAGTAATGTTTGGTCCTGATGGGCACAACTTATTACCCGCAGCAGTATTATATAAGAAAAACATTCTAGCATTACGTGGTAGTTTTAGACCAGTGACTAAGGTTAATATGGATATGTTTAAGAAATCTTACGACATATTTATACGAGAACAGACCGTAGATTTTGACAATACCATAGTTATTTTTGAAATAACGCTATCTAACTTAAAAGCTTCTGGAGAGATAGATGAGCAGGATTTTATGGATCGAGCAGAACTCCTATGCTCACTAGGCCATACTGTAATGATTTCTAAATTCCAGGAATACTACAAACTTGTAGAGTATTTTAATAATTACACCAAAAATAAGATTGGTTTAACCATGGGTGTCAATAACATGGTAGACGTTTTTGATGAAAAATATTACCGTCATTTAAGTGGTGGCATTCTTGAAGCCTTTGGCAAACTTTTCTTTAAAGATTTAAAAGTATACTTGTATCCTATGAAAGACCCAGAAACTGGTCAGATATTAACAAGTAACAATGTAAGGGTACACCCTAGAATGAAGGAATTGTACAAATTCTTTAAATACAATGGTAAGGTTATGGACATTATTGATTATGACCCAGATATTTTACATGTATTCTCTAGAGATGTGTTACGCAGAATTATTGAAGGAGAAGAAGGTTGGGAAGAGATGCTACCCGAAGGAATTGCTGAGATAATAAAAGAAAAAAATCTTTTTGTTCGTAAAGAATTACCTTTAGCAAAAGAAGAAAAATAAAAAAAAAGCCCTCAATGGAGGGCTTTTTTTATGCTAAAATCTGAGCAGCGTGGTCTTTTGTTTTGACCTTTGTAATTACCTCTTTAACAACGCCTTCTTCATTTACAATAAAAGTTGTTCTATGGATACCATCATATTCTTTACCCATAAACTTTTTTGGCCCCCAAACTCCAAATGCGTTTATTACAGTCTTATCTTCATCTGCCAATAACGGAAAAGGAAATTCGTATTTATTCTTAAAATTAGCTTGACGTTTTTCAGAATCAGCACTAACTCCAAGTAAATCATACCCTTGCGCTTGTAATTCTTGATAATTGTCTCTCAAATTACAGGCTTCCGCAGTACAGCCGGGTGTACTCGCTTTAGGATAAAAAAAGACAACTAACTTTTTACCTTTATAATCTGATAAGGAAATTGTGTTGCCATCTTGGTCTTTTGCAGAAAATTCAGGTACTTTATCACCTGCTTGTAACATATTCATAGCATTAAATTTTGTTAACTACTTTTTCTTCAAAATTAAACATTAATGACTAAACAAGAGAAAGTTCAATTTGTTTTGGACAAGTTGAATGAACTTTATCCTACAATACCTGTTCCTTTAGACCATAAAGACCCCTACACCTTGCTCGTTGCCGTGCTATTATCTGCCCAAAGTACAGATGTACGAGTAAATCAAATAACCCCGTTACTCTTTGCTAGGGCAGACAATCCTTTTGATATGGTAAAGCTATCCGTAGAAGAAATTAGAGATATTATTAGACCAGTTGGGCTATCCCCTATGAAATCTAAAGGTATACACGGTTTGTCTCAGATATTAATTGATAAATACAATGGAGAAGTACCTAAAGAAATAGAACTGCTAGAAGAATTACCTGCCGTTGGACATAAAACCGCTAGCGTAGTGGTATCACAAGCCTTTGGGATACCCGCTTTTCCCGTAGATACACACATACATAGATTGTTATATAGATGGGGGTTTTCTAACGGTAAAAATGTGGTGCAATCAGAGAAAGACGCTAAAAGGTTATTTCCTAGAGAAGAATGGAATAGACTTCATTTACAAATAATTTGGTACGGTAGAGAATACTCCCAAGCCAGGGGTTGGAATTTAGAAAAAGATATCATTACCAAGACTATTGGCAGAAAAACAGTGCTCAATGAGTATTATAAAAAGAAAAAGACCGCTAAGTAACGGTCTTTTTAATATTGTATGGTTAATGTCCTAGTTAAGAACATTGTCGAACTGCATGTTATTGTAATTGATAACATTTAAGGATTTAGAGTATCCTAATAAAAATTTCACGGTTTCTGGTCTAGCCTTAGCAATTCTGCAAACCGTAGGTTCTTCAGAGTAAATTTTTTCCATATCCTAGCGTTTAAATTCAATAGTATAACGCCAGTAAAACGGATTTATTGCAGGCTTCGACCTATGACCAATTAATTCGTTAAAACGATATTATTGCGTTCTACTATCTTTCTTAGGTTAATTAATGCATAACGCATTCTACCTAAAGCCGTGTTTATACTTACCCCTGTATTTTCAGAGATTTCTTTAAAACTCATGTCTTTGTAGATGCGCATAATCAACACTTCTCGTTGGTCATCCGGTAATTCATCTATTAAACTAGATAAATCTGAGTCAATTTGATCTTTAATCATTTGTTTCTCTGCATTCAATTTATCATCATGGATAACAGAGAAAATGTTAAAGTCATCACTACCTTCAAACTTTGGCATTCTTTTGTTTTTACGGAAGTGATCAATAATTAAATTATGTGCTATACGCATTACCCAAGGCAAAAATTTACCTTCTTCGCTATAAGACCCTCTTTTAAGAGTCTTAATTACTTTAATAAATGTGTCTTGGAAAATATCTTCTGTAATGTCTTTATCTAAAACTTTAGAGTAGATAAAGCTAGAAATTTTTTGATTGTGTCTATTAATCAACACTTCAAGGGCTTTCTCGTCACCGTTAATATAGTTTTTTACTAATACTGAGTCATCTAATTGCAGTTCCATACAAATTACTTTTTTGGTTATAACAGACCACGCTCCTTTGGGAACAAAGTCTTTGTGTTATTGGGTTATTAATTAAAAAAGTAATTATTTACTGTATAGGCCTATCAGAGATTTAATTACACATCAAATATAGATATTCAGTATACCTGCCAAAAAACTATGTTGTGATTTGCGGTATTTGTGATGTCAAAGTTAATAATATTGGTATAAACTGCATTCAATAGTATCTTTATTCTTTAATTAAGACGAAAATGACTTCACTTTCAGCTGTAGATCCAAAGCAGAATATCATCATAAAAGGTGCCAAATTGCACAATCTTAAAGATATAGATGTTGTGATACCCCGTAATAAACTGGTTGTGATTACTGGTTTGTCTGGTTCTGGCAAGTCTTCTCTAGCATTTGATACTCTTTTTGCAGAAGGTCAGCGCCGTTATGTGGAAAGTCTTTCTTCTTACGCAAGACAATTCTTGGGTAAACTAGATAAACCCAAAGTAGACTATATAAAAGGTATAGCCCCTGCAATTGCTATAGAGCAAAAAGTGAATTCTACCAATCCTAGGTCTACCGTTGGCACAACGACAGAAATTTACGATTACCTTAAACTATTATTTGCGCGTATTGGTAAAACCATATCTCCTATATCTGGTAACGAAGTAAAAAAAGAAACCGTATCTGATGTTGTAGATTATGTAAAGACTTTTGAAGAAGGTACCAAACTACTTTTACTAGCTCCCATACATATTAAGGAAGACCGTGATGTTTACAAATCCTTAGAATTATTCTCTAAACAAGGGTATGCGCGGATAAAGTATAAAGGAGAAGTGTTGCGTATAGACCAAGCGCCAGAAAATATGGAGCGCAATTTTGAACTGGTGGTAGACCGGATTATAGTTAAAAATGAAGATGAAGATTTTCTAAATCGGTTAGGTAATGCCGTAGATAATGCCTTTTTTGAAGGCAAAGGTGAATGCGCAATTGAAGAATTATTAGCGGATACAAAAAGAACGTTTAGTAATAAATTTGAATTAGACGGTTTAAAATTTTTAGAGCCTAATGTGCATCTTTTTAGTTTTAATAATCCCTATGGCGCTTGTCCAAAATGTGAAGGTTATGGTGATGTAATTGGTATAGACCCGGATTTGGTAATTCCTAATACAGCACTCTCAATTTATGAAGAGGCAGTATTTCCATGGCGTGGAGAAAGTATGAGCTGGTACCGAGAACAATTAGTAAACAGTGCATACAAATTTGATTTCCCCATACATAAACCCTGGTTTGAACTTACCGAAAAGCAAAAACAATTGGTATGGGAAGGTAATCAGCACTTTATTGGCATTCATAAGTTTTTTGAACAATTAGAAGAAAAGAGCTATAAGATACAAAACCGGGTAATGCTGTCTAGATACAGAGGTAAAACAAAATGTAAAGTCTGCAACGGAAAACGATTACGTCCAGAAGCTGATTATGTAAAAATAAATGGTAATTCTATTTCTGATTTAATAGAATTACCCATTAAAAAATTAGCGCCATTCTTTAATTCATTACAGCTTAATGAGCATGATACTGTTATTGCTAAACGTTTACTTAAAGAAATTACCACTAGACTGGAGTTTTTAGAAAAGGTAGGTCTAAGTTATCTAACCCTAAACCGAAAATCCAATACCCTATCTGGTGGCGAAAGCCAGCGAATTAATTTAGCAACTAGCTTAGGGAGTAGCTTAGTAGGTTCCATGTATATTTTAGATGAACCTAGTATTGGCTTACACCCCAAGGATACAGAAAACTTGATAGATGTACTAAAATCATTACGCGACTTAGGTAACACCGTAATTGTTGTTGAACATGATGAGGATATAATGAAAGCCGCAGATGAAATTATAGATATTGGGCCAGAAGCAGGGACACTTGGTGGTAAAGTGGTTGCTACAGGGGATTTTAATACCATACTTACTGCAGAATCGCTAACTGCTAAATATCTTAATGGTTCCATGGAAATTGCCGTGCCAAAAGAGCGTAGACATTCCAAAAACTACATTAAGATTATAGGCGCAAGAGAAAACAACCTTAAAAATATAGATGTAACTTTTCCGTTAAACCAGCTAACCGTAATTACTGGAGTATCTGGGAGTGGGAAAAGCACTTTAGTAAAGAAAATTCTATACCCCAGCATGCTCAAAGCTACGGGTGGATACGGAGAAAAAGCAGGGCAATTTTCTGATGTTGAAGGCAAATATTCTCAGATTAAACATGTAGAATTCGTTGATCAGAACCCCATTGGCAGATCCTCCCGTTCCAATCCTGTTACCTATATAAAAGCGTATGATGAGATTAGGTCTTTATTTGCATCGCAAAAGCTAAGTAAATTAAGAGGTTACCAAGCCAAACACTTTTCTTTTAATGTAGATGGTGGCAGGTGTGAAAAATGTAAGGGGGAAGGAGAAATAACTGTAGAAATGCAGTTTATGGCAGATGTACACTTAGAATGTGATGTATGTAATGGTCAACGTTTTAAAAGAGAAGTCTTAGAAGTTCAATTTGACGGAAAGAATATTAACGATATTTTAAACCTTACTATAGACGATGCTATTGACCATTTTAAACAACACGAACAAAAGAAAATAGTACAACGATTAAAACCATTGCAAGATGTTGGTTTAGGCTATGTTACTTTAGGGCAAAGCTCTTCTACCCTATCTGGCGGTGAGGCACAGCGTATTAAATTGGCTTCTTTTTTAGTTAAAGGAGCAACTAAGGACAAAGCGCTTTTTATATTTGATGAACCTACTACAGGTTTGCATTTTCATGATATTAAAAAATTATTGAAATCTTTTGATGAACTTATAGATAAAGGACATTCCATAATAGTAATAGAGCACAATATAGATTTAATAAAATGTGCTGATTATTTAATTGATTTAGGTCCAGAAGGTGGTGAAAATGGGGGTAATTTACTCGCAGAAGGCACCCCAGAAGAAGTGATTAAAAACAAAAAATCTTTTACCGCTAAATATCTAAAAGAAAAACTTTAAAAGACCTCGGTTAATTGGTTCAAATAAAAATATATAGTTTAAATATAACCGTTATGAACTGAATATGATAAAATTTAAAACTCAGTTCTTTTCTTTAGGGGTACTATTCTTTTTCATCAGTTGCGTTTTTTCTCAGAAAGAGACTAGCGTAAAGGTACTTAAGGATTCTATTTTAAAATCTTTAGAGATAGAAGTAGCGCAACCAGACTCCTTGTCCATAAATTTTGATGGAGCTACAAATTCAGAAATTTTAAATTATCCTGAATTTATTGCTCCTAATTATGGAATGCCTAAATCCATTTACACTGTAACAGAAGTACCCTCCCCTAGGGGAACTGGAATTTTTGGTTATGTGTCTGACCCCTTGGACTATATCTCAGAAACTGAAGAACGCTATTTAAACCAAGAGCTGTACCATTTAGAACAAGAAACAACTGCAGAAGTTACTATTGTATTTCTGCCTAGTATAGGAAACGAAATACCTAAAGAATTTGCGGTTTCGTTATTCAATACTTGGAAAATTGGTAAGGAAAAAACAGACAACGGTTTACTCATCCTTACAGTAATGGACCAAAGACGGACAGAATTTGAAGTAGGTTATGGTTTAGAGCCTTATTTAACTGATGCTATTTGTTATCGTATTGGTACACAAGAAATAGTTCCTCATTTTAGAAATGGTTATTTTGGATTGGGTTTAATGCGTGCAACTGACCGTATTACTGAGATTATTAGACATCCAGAAAGCGTTCAAGAAATCTATGACACAAATACCTCTATTCAATCGACTAGCAGTGTGTCAAAAAAATGGATTTTCCCTTTACTTATAAGCTATTTAATAATTTCCATTTTATTAGCCCTTTATTTTTATACTAAAGCTTATACCATACATAATTCACAAGACGATTATTACGATAAGTATTTACGTTTAGACGATGCCAAAGCTGGCTGTCTGCAATTTATATTTCCGTTACCGCTATTTTTCTACCACAGAATGGCAAAAAGAAGACTAGCACACTACCGTAAAGCACCCAGATATAGTAAAGTTAACGGCAAACCTATGGCGTTATTAAACAATTATGATGAGATAGATTTTTTAGAGAAGCATCAATTAGTAGAAGAAGAAATACAATCTCAAGATTATGATGTTTGGATAGTAAAAGACCACTCTGATATAAGAATATTAAAATATCCAGGAAAAGCCTACACCAAATACAGTAACTGTAAAAAATGTTCCTTTAGAACATTTGGATTAGACCGCACAGATTATATAAGTGCTGCAACCTACTCGAGTGATGGTTTAAAAGTAGAGCATTATCTGTGTAAGAACTGCAACTATACAGAAGAAAAAGAAATAATTATTCCCCAAAAACAAGAGTCTAACAGTTCTTCTTCTTCTAGCTCTTTTAGTTCAAGTTCTAGTTCTAGCTCCAGTTTTGGTGGGGGTAGTTCTGGCGGTGGTGGTGCTGGTGTTAGCTGGTGAACCCAGAAATTACTTTGTCCTATTTTTTTAAAATGATATTCTTCCAAGAAAACAAAAAATACAAAACACTACAATTCAGCTATTTAAGTAAAGATATATTTTTTGGCACGCTGTTTGGTAAGTTTAAATCAGGATGTAAATAGTTGCATTCAAAACTTAAATCAGAGCGTATGAAAAAGTTAGTACTATTATTGGTAGCGGTGGTTTTAGGAACTGGTAGTTCTTTTGCCACTACAACAAAAGAGAGCACAGCAGTAAGGTCTTATGCATACGGCAACTCATTTATTTTTACAGAAGGTGGTATTACCTTTTCTGTATATCCTGATGGTGAATTTGATTTTTACATAGACAATAGAGTTAATGTAGGGATGGGTGCACGCTTCGGGAATGTGGGCATAACCTTTAATTCTGGTTGGGATTATAATCCTTTTGTACAGTATGACGATTATGGAGCGGTAATTCAAGTAGAGAATGTTCCCATATTTTATGACTATTATGGTAGAGTTACCCAAATTGGAGACGTAGATGTTTGGTATAGAAATAACAGAGTTAGACGTGTAGGCGGGCTAAATATTTACTACAACGGAGGTGTTATCAGTCATTATACTGGATTTATTAACGTATACAACAGAGGTTATGTGTATAGACCATTTCACCGGTATTTTGCTAGACCTGCAGTAGGGTTTTGCAATGTATACACCAGACCATATAGAAGATACTACACTCCTGTAAGATATACTTGGTACCGTCCCTACAGAAATAACAACAGAAGAGTCTACGCTAATGTAGGTAGAGAGTACAGATATAATAAAGGTAGAAGAGATAATATCTACAGAAACGATAAGCGCGTAGTTGTAAGAGATAACAGAAGTATAAGAAGGTCCGCCGATTATGGTAGAAGTAGCAAGGATTATAGTAGAAGAAGCACAATAGCACGTACTAGTAACCAAGGCTATTCTAGAAAATCATCCAATGCGGTGAGAAATACTGATAGAAGGTCCGAAGTTGCCAGAAACAATAATGCCTCTTCTAACAGAAGAAATAGTGTTCAAAGTAGAAGTAATTCTAGAAGTCCACAAGTTACTCAAAGAACTGTGACTAGGACTCCTAGAAGCACTACGGTAACAAAAAGAGAAGTTACAAGAACGCCAAGTAGCAGAACGGTAACTCAGCGTAGTACAACGTATAAGAAACCAAATACTAGGGTAACTAAGGGCAACAGCGCTACAGTTAATAGAAGTACAACTATAAGAAAAAGTACTAACAACGGTAAAAGAGCAACAGTGAGCAGAAGTACAACCGTATCAAGAAAAAGCACACCTGTAAGAAGCAATACCTCTAGAAGAAGTACTACTAGTACTAGAAGTACAAGAGGACGATTATAAGAATTAGTTTTTAGGTTGGTTAGTTGTTTGGCTCCGCATTAGATTTATCTATGTGGGGCCTTTTTTTATTTTCTAACAAACAACTTCTGTAATAGCGCTGTGATATCTTCAGAAATTTTAAAAAGATAAAGCGCACTTACATAAGATACGATAATGGCAATTGATTTGACTAAAATTGCCAAAATAGGATGCCACGGTAAGATTACTACACTAAAAGCTGCTCCTAAAACAACTAATAGGATAAGGGTTTTTAAAATTGCTATACTGTATGGCCACAGCTGTAATTTCCATTTTACAAATAATACTTTTACAACATTGAAAATAAATAGTGCTATAAAACTTGCCAGAGCTGCACCATATATTCCATACTTTGGAATAAGCCATAAATTGAGAAGAATAGTAGCTATGGCCAGTAAAACTCCGATTACTAATACCGATTTATAGTACTGAGAATTGTATAGTATAGAATTGATATTTCCACCAGAAGATTCTAATACCTTAGCTAATCCTATTATAAAAACAATAGAAAAACCTTTTGCATACTCCTCTGGTAATAATTGGTAAAGCTCATTTAAATTTAAAACAATAAGCAAAAACAATAAACCAGAAGCGATAAGCAAGGTCAGAGAAGATTTCTTATAAAGAACATTCAACTCTTTTGTATCGTTAGTGTTAATTAGGGTAGCCGTTAATGGATATGTTATTTGATGCATAGCCCTAGAGGGTACAATAATTACAGTTGCAATAAAAACTGCCACACTATAATAAGCAACATTTTCAATGGTCTTAAATTGATTAATCATAAACTTATCAATCTCTAAAAGCACTAAAGATGCAGAACCACCTAAAATAATGAGCATACTGTAGCTCATGATTTCTTTCGTAGCTTTAGGGAATCTTACGCTTAATTTAGGTTTACGTAAGGAGTACGCATAGAACATCATTATCAAAGACCTTAAAAGGTAAATCCCTACCAATCCTTTTAAAAATACAGCTACGGATATCCAATTATAATACAAGAAAAGTAAGAGTATCAACACACAAAGTCTGGCAAAAACTTCTTTCATAAAATTACCAAAAACCGACTTTAAAAACACCTTACACCAAGCGTAAAACACCTCAAAATAAGCCATGCCAAAGCCAACTAAAAAAAGATACCAGATATAATCCTTAACTAGAATATTTTTTTGTGATAAGTAAACAGCTAGTGAATCATAAAATAAATACACCAGCGATGCTAATGGGATGCTACTCAGCAATGGACTTAAAAGCATAAGTGTTAAAAAGCCGTCCTTTTCTGCTTCTTCTTGTGCTGTATAAAATTTAACTAAGGTGTTATGTACACCAAAAGCTAATAAGGGCATTAAAATCGCCGCTGTAGCTAATATAAAATTTACTAGACCAAAATACGTATCGGACAGTATATGCGTATACAAAAAAAGAATGTTAATGGCTCCAATTCCAAACCCCATATAGGTTATCAAGGTATTTTTAAAAGACTGTCTTAGAACTATGCCCATGCTAGTAATTGTGCTAATCTTTTGGTTAGCGCTTTTCTGTGGTATTGTGCAATATTTATAGGATTCACTTCTAAAGACTGGTTTTGAAATGCATTAAACCAAAGTACTAAATTTTCTTTTATACCATCTTTATCTGTAGCGATATGGTACCTACCAGCTTGGTGCCTTTCAACTCGCTCACCAGCCTCCCAGTATTTAGGTCCGATGGCAAGAATAGGACGTTTTGCAATTAAATATTCAAATAATTTACCTGGAATGATTCCCTGAGTTTCTGGTGAATCTATTTCTAATAGTAATAGCACTTGAGATTTAGCTTGATGTTCCAATACCTCCTCATGTCCTAAATAGCCTAAATACGTTACGTAATCCTCTAATTGATAAAATGCAAGGCTATCTTTTATATCTTCCCCCACTACTCCAATTAAGTTAAGTTGTAATTCTTGGGCAAAATGGTAGTTTTCTTTCACCAACTCAGACAATGCTTGCCATAATGCTATTGGGTTCCTATCTGTTAATAAGGAACCTATATGCGCAAGTGTAAATTTTTGGTCCAAAATTGTTGGTTTCGGCTCTATTTCGTACCCATTTGTTAGAACATGAATGGGTGTTTTAGTGATGTTTTGAAATTCAAGCTTGGTTTTATCACTAGTTACCAAAAGACCATCTGCGGCAAGTAATATTTGCCGTTCCAAACGCTTATGTTGATTGGCTGCCAATCTAGTAAGCTTTAACTTTTTATGATAACCAATTGTGGTCCATGGGTCTCTAAAATCTGCCCACCAAGTAACGCCAGATTTACGCTTTAGTTTTTGACCTATAAGATGCACACTATGTGGCGGTCCTGTAGTAATTAAAGTTGTAATCTGTTGCTGTTTTATAATCCCTGTTAAATATTTTACAGAAGGTTTTACCCAAAATTTACGCGCATCTGGAATAAATAAATTACCACGTATCCACAGTAAAAGTCGTTCTAAAAAGGTTTGTTTCTTTTGCTTAGGAATAAGACCAGAACTGATTTGCTTGGTTTGTTTTTTTCCAAAAAGTGCAGCTAAACCATACGGCTCAAAAATGGGTTGTTTTAAAATGGTAACTTCTTTTGGTATATCTGCTACTAGTCTTTCATCTTGTATAGGATAAGTAGGGTTCTCCGGAACATAGACAATTGGTTCAATTCCAAACTCTGGTAAATACTTTACAAAGTTGAGCCATCGCTGTACTCCGGGCCCTCCTGCAGGAGGCCAATAGTAGGCAATAATTAGCACCTTTTGCATTAAGCAACTGCTTTATCCCGTTTAGGTTTTAGTAAAAAGCCTAAACCACATATTATTATTAAGCCTAGTAAAATATTGCTAATTAATGCAATGGTACTTCCTTTTTTAATTACCCCTGGTTCAAACTTAAAAGTAATAGTATGAGCACCAGTAGGTATAGCCATACCACGCAAGGCATAATTCACTTTTATGTGTGGAGCTAGTTTACCATCTAGATAAGCATTCCACCCATCAGTATAGTACATTTCAGAAAAAACTATAAAACCATCTTTTTCACTATGGGTATTATAGGTGATGAGATTAGGTCTATAATCCTTGATAGCCACTTTAGCTGTTGAATCTTTCACAAAGGCATTTCTATCAATTTTGAACTTGGAAGCATTGTAAACCGCCGTGGTTTTGGTATCTATCCCATCTAACGCTTTAATTTCTTCATTTTCTGATGTTACTGGTACTAATTCTTGTACAAACCATGCTGGCCCGTTAGCATCTGGATTTACAGCAGGGAAACTCCTACCCTCTTCATCTTCTTGAATAATATATTTAGCATTTAACATATTCAAGACTTCAACATTATTGTTGTATAAATGAAACTCGAATAAATCTTGAATCCGTTTGGGTTTTGCTGCATGATACCCTCCTAAAGACTTATGAAAGAAAGAAGTCCTAGCCCCATTTAATCCTTCTTTTGGGTCAAATACTCTAAATATTCCAGGGTCTTGTTGAATTTGCTTATCTAAATCAGTGGCTTTAAAGGGCCTATTAATTTGCCTCATACTAACAAAATCATCCGCATCTACATAGCGTTTGGCAACTCCACCTAAATCCACTACTACTAGTACGCCTAGGGCTACGATGGTAAAATTTTTATTCAATTTCCCTTTTGCATACAAAAACAACAATATAAAAGTTAGAAAACATAACAGTAATGTTCTAAGAGTATCATTTACATAGACAGCCTCTCTATCGGAACGAATCAAAGCCATCAATTCTTCTCCGTAATACCGTAGATAATTTCCATCATTTAGGCTTTCAAATGAAAACGTCCCTTTTAATAAAAAGATGATAACAATTAACCCAAGGGATATTACTCCAGACCATATTACAGCATTTAATTTTTGCGATAAAGTAACCTTTTTCCGGAATAGTTGTTTTAACCCTAAAATGGCTAAAACTGGCACACATAGTTCCACTATTACCTGTATTGACGATACCGCTCTAAACTTATTGTACATTGGGAAATTGGCAATCATAAAGTCTGTAAGTACTGAAAAATTCTTCCCCCAAGATAAAACCAGAGCCACAACTACGCCAGCAAGCAACCACCACTTACGTTTTCCTTTAACTAGAATTAAGCCAATGAAAAATAGAAATAAAACAACAGCTCCAAGATAGGCAGGACCAGCAACAATAGGTTGATCTCCCCAATATAAAGGCAAATTTTCTGAGAATTCCAGTGCCCTAGAGGAAGAAAGACCTTGAGAAGTTAAAAAATCATAGGTGTTGGATTGTTTTCCCAATTTTTCACTGTTAGAACCCCCAAACATTCTAGGAACAAATAAATCTAAAGACTCCGTTATTCCATAACTGTATTGTGTTATATAATCTGTATCTAAGCCAGAGGTTTTGGCTTTAGGACTACCATCCGGATTAATGGTTAAATTAGACTCTCCTCTAGTACTCCAATCTGCATATTCTTTTGTAGCCATTAAACCTGTAGCATTGGTGGTAATACCTAAAATAACAGCTACAATCAATAAGCCTACAGATATAAAAAAATGTTTTAACTTTTTATCTATAATAGCATACACCAATTGCACTACGCCCAGAATAAGAACCAATAACATGAAATAATAGGTCATTTGGTAATGATTAGCACTTATTTCTAAGGCCATTGCCAAGGCTGTAACAATAAATCCTAAGACGTATTTTTTTCTAAAAACCAATACTATCCCGCCTAACAACATAGGTAAATAGGCAATGGCGTGAGCTTTAGCATTGTGCCCTACTCCTAGTATTATTATATAGTAGGTAGATAGACCAAAGGCTAAGCTACCTAAGATTGCAAGCCTATAGTCTACCTTAAGACTTAACATTAAAATGTAAAAACCTATAAAATAAAGGAATAGATAGTCTGCTGGTCTTGGTAAAAACCGAATTAATCGGTCTAATTTTTTAACGTAATCGTGCGGATAGTTAGCGCCTAATTGGTATGTTGGCATGCCACCAAAAGCACTATTTGTCCAATAAGATTCTTCGCCTGTATCTTCTTTAAAGGAATTTCTTTCTTGAGCCATGCCTTTGTATTGGGCTATGTCTGACTGAAAAATACCTTTACCTTGTATTACAGGATAAAAATAGACCAGTGCGGCTATCATAAAAAACAGAAGAACAGCTAAATGCGTAAAAAATGCTTTGGTAGAAAGCTTCATCAATTATATTTTGAGTGGCTAAAGATCACTCAATTTCTTCAAATTCTATATATTCTCCAACTTTTTTTGAAGGGTTACTCTTTGTATTGGATTTTTTATAGACGGTTGTTTTACCCTCTTCTTGGTGTTCTGCTGTCCGTTGTTGAAATCCTCCAAACTGTTGTCCAAACTTTTCTTCTGCCTTTTTAGAGGCATACCGTATAATGTTTGGCATAAATAATTTTAGAAGGAATTTTATCCCGTAGTATACGATTATAAGGATTAATATCGTTTGTAATAAAACCATAGTATCTCGCTATTGCATCAAAATTACATTGTTAGTATCAGTTTATCGGTATTCGTTTCATAAAATAGTATTAAAACTCTGGCTATGGCCCAATTACCTTACAAATTCATTTTCATTTTAGTAAGCATTCCATTTTTTATAAATGCCCAATATACAGATGTTATTAACTCTAATAGACCAGGTATTGCGGTAAGCGCCTACTCAGTGGGTACCGGAGTTGTGCAAGGAGAAGCTGGATTTTTATATGAAAGAAGAGACCACTCCCTACTAAATACCAATGGTAGCAGATTAGGAGGCGAAATAGCGCTTAGGTATGGGTTTTTATTTGAACAATTAGAACTTATATACGAAGGGACATATGTAAAAGAGGCTATAACTTATGAGAATTTTGATTTTGAAGAAACACGTTCCGATTTTACCAGAAATAGATTGGGAATTAAATATTTAATATTTGATCCTTACAAAAATCCAGAAGCTAATAAACCCAATATTTATAGTTGGAGAGCAAACAATAAATTTCAACTAAAAAATTTAATACCAGCAGTTTCCTTATTTGCAGGAGCCACATTTAATTTAGGAGACAATCCTTTTTATCCTGAAGATGGCACCATAAGCTATAGAGGTATGATTGCCACGCAGAGTAGGCTTAGTCCTAAGCAAGTGTTGATTACCAATATTGCTTACGACCGCATAACTACAGATTTTCCAGAATTAAGCTACGCTATATCATACTCTAGAGCTTTTAGAAACCCAAAGTGGAGTATTTTTGTAGAGCACCAAGGTATTAAGAGCGACAGGCATTCTGACCTATTACTCCGTACTGGCATTGCTCATTTGTTTAGCCCAAATTTTCAGGTAGATTTTAGTCTTGGTGGGAGCCTAAAAGACACGCCAATGCGCCTTTTTGGTAGAACAGGGCTATCTTACCGTTTAGATTTTCATAAAGATAAATTAGTGCCTATCAACAAGCAGAAGCCAAAAAATAAAATTAAAAAAGGTAGTATGAAATCTAAGAAAAAGAAAAACAAGAAAGATAAGTTAGATTTCTAAGACTTATTTGCTTAGTACTCCTTTTAATATTTGTTAATATTGCGTAGTTATTTATACGCAGAATGATTAGCATAAAAGAGGTTACCAATAAAGCAGGCTTAAAGGCTTTTGTGAAATTTCCATTTTCACTCTACAAAAACAATCCCTACTGGGTTCCACCAATTATTAAGGACGAACTAGAAACTTTTGATCAAAATAAAAATCCCGTTTTTGCTAATGCAGAAGCACGCTTTTTCTTAGCTTATAAAGAAAATATAATTGTGGGTAGAGTTGCCGCAATTATTAACTGGTTAGAAGTTAAAGAGCAAGGACTTAAAAAAATGCGTTTTGGATGGTTTGATTTTGTTGATGATTTAGAAGTTTCTAAAGCATTATTACAAAAAGTAGCGAGCATAGGAGCAGAAAACGCCTTAGATTACATGGAAGGACCTGTTGGTTTTACCAATTTAGATAAAGTTGGTGTTTTAATAGAAGGTTTTGACCATATTGGCACAATGATTACTTGGTATAACCACCCGTATTACCAAAACCATTACGAAGCTCATGGTTTTACAAAGGAAAAAGAATATCTAGAAAACAAGTTTAAGGCAGCCGCCGCAGACCCTAAATTGTTTGAAAAAGCCAACACTTTAATCAAAAGAAGATTTCAACTGCGCGAATTAAACTTTACTAAGAGTGAAGATATAATGCCATGGGTAGATAAAATGTTCGATTTGTTTAACGAGAGTTATGCTAAGTTGTCTTCTTTTGTGAAAATTACAGATGTACAGAAAGAATATTTTAAAAAGAAATACATTTCATTCATCAATCCAGAATATATAAAGTTTGTTGTTGATAAAGATGATGAACTGGTTGCTTTTGCCATTGTTATGCCATCTTTTTCTAAGGCGTTACAAAAAGCTAAAGGAAAACTCTTCCCTTTTGGATTTTACCATCTATTACAAGCAAGAAAAAATAGCAAAGACGTCATTTTTTACCTTATTGGCATTAGACCAGAATATCAAAACAAAGGTATTACTGCTATAATATTTAATGAGTATTACCACACTTTTAAAGAAAAAGGAGTAGAAAACTGTATTAGAACTCCTGAACTAGAAGAAAATACCGCTATTAGACAAATGTGGAAACATTTTAATCCCATTACCCACAAAAGAAGAAGAACCTACCGTAAAGCATTGAATTAAGGTATGATGAAATGGATTTATGAGCTTTTTAAGGGCGAT
The DNA here is from genome assembly GCF_011882165.1 of Croceivirga sp. JEA036. NCBI lineage: Bacteria > Pseudomonadati > Bacteroidota > Flavobacteriia > Flavobacteriales > Flavobacteriaceae > Croceivirga > Croceivirga sp. JEA036. The sequence continues at coordinate 713,713 of NZ_JAATON010000001.1, read as the reverse complement.
ATTAAATCTATTACTTCGCTAAGCGGCGGTAATGTTTCTCAAGTTTTTAAAGTAGTAACTACAAGCGATGTTTTTGTAGTAAAATGCAATTATGAGAAAAATGCTGAAGTATATTTTAAAGCCGAAGTAAACGGATTGCATCAAATAAAAGCAACAAATACTATTGAAACACCTGCAATTCATTCCTACGGTAAAATAGAAAATAACGCCTATCTAATATTAGAATGGATACCCACTAAAAACGCGGACCAAGAGGCTATGCATACCTTGGGTATACAACTTTCACAGTTACATTCAACAACAGAAACCACCTACTTTGGGGCAAAAGAACATAACTTTATTGGTAACTTACCTCAAAACAACACCATAAACCCAAGTTGGAGTACTTTCTACGCTCTACAACGCTTATATCCACAATTAGGGATAGCCAGAAAATTGGGATATCTATTAAAAGAAGAGATTCCCAACTTGGATAATATACAAAAAGTAATGACCACGATAGCTGATAACACCAAACCTTCTTTATTGCATGGAGATTTGTGGTGTGGAAATTACCTAATACATGAGAACGGCACTCCTTATCTTATTGATCCGTCTGTTTACTATGGCCATAACGAAATGGAATTAGCAATGACTAAACTATTTGGTGGCTTTTCCAATAACTTTTATCAAGGCTATCATGAAAATATCCCACCGCATAAAAATCAAAATGCACTAACAGAAGTATACCAATTATACTACCTATTAGTGCATTTAAATATGTTTGGCAACAGCTATCGAAGCAGAGTTGTTGAACTACTAAAGCGTTATTTTCTATAAGTTATTCGCCCATTGCAGCGGCTACAGCAGCTGATAAACGTTTGTAAGTACCATTTTCTAATCTATCTCTTATTGCAGAAAACGCATCTAAGGTTTCTTTAATATCTTCCATTGTATGGGTAGCCGTTGGGATTAAACGTAATAAAATTAATCCTTTAGGAATTACCGGATAAACTACAATGGAACAGAAGATACCATAATTTTCACGTAAATCCTTTACTAAGGCCATTGCCTCTGGAATACTACCATTAAGGTATACTGGTGTTACACAACTTTGAGTTGTGCCAATATCAAAACCTCTTTCCTTCAGACCACTTTGCAACGCATTTACGTTTTCCCAAAGCTTAGCTTTAAGTTCTGGCATTGTACGCAACATGTCCAAACGTTTTAAAGCCCCTTTTACAAACACCATAGGTAATGACTTAGCGAACATTTGAGAACGCATGTTGTACTTTAAGTATTCTATAATTCCTTTATCCGCAGCTACAAATGCACCAATACCAGCCATGGATTTAGCAAAAGTTGCTAAGTATACGTCTATATCGTCTTGTACACCTTGCTCTTCTCCCGCTCCAGCACCTGTTTTGCCTAAAGTACCAAAACCGTGGGCATCATCCACTAATAAACGAAACTTAAATTTCTTTTTTAACGCAGCAATTTCTTTTAATTTACCTTGCTCACCACGCATCCCGAAAACGCCTTCAGAAATAACCAAAATACCACCACCGGTTTCATTAGCCATTTTAGTAGCACGCTCCAAGTTTTTCTCTAAACTTTCTACATCGTTATGCATAAAGGTAAAACGCTTACCTACGTGTAAACGAACCCCATCTATAATACAAGCGTGGCAATCTACATCATAAACTATAATATCATCTTTAGAAACCAACGCGTCTATAACAGACATGAACCCTTGGTATCCAAAGTTTAATAAATAAGATGCTTCTTTATTTACAAAGGCGGCCAGTTCTTGTTCTAATTGCTCATGATAGTTAGTGTGACCACTCATCATTCTAGCCCCCATAGGGTAGGCAGTTCCATGCTCTAAAGCCGCATCAGAATCTACTTTCTTTATTTCAGGTAGATTGGCTAACCCTAAGTAATCATTAATACTCCAAGTAATTACATCCTTACCTCTAAACTTCATTCTATTAGAGATTGGACCTTCTAATTTTGGGAATACAAAATATCCTTCTGCTTGAGATGCCCATTTACCTAATGGACCTTTGTTTTCAATGATTCTATCAAAAATATCCCTCATCTACCTAAAATTGATTTTACTTGCAAAAATATGATTTTTATCTCACTGAGCAATTTGTTTTTACCAACAAAAAAGACAATGCAAAACACATTGTCTTTTAAGTTATTAGCGTAAAATTTGTTATTTAATATATTCTATTGCCTTTGGTTTTGGCATTTTATCACCTTCAAAAAATCCTTGATTTTCCATCCATTCATCACTATAAATTTTACTCATATAACGAGACCCATGATCTGGAAAAATAACAACAACCTTGCTTTGAGCATCAAATTCGCCTTCTAAGTGATACTGCATTAAAGCTTGCATCGCTGCACCACTAGTATACCCCACAAACATACCTTCTTCTGATGCAATTTTACGAGCCATATGTGCACTTTCTGCATCTGTAACTTTAATGTAGCGGTCTATAGCATTAAAATCTGTGGCAGAGGGAATCAAATTTTTACCTAAACCTTCTATACGGTACGGGTATACTTCATTATGGTCAAACTGCCCAGTTTCGTGATACTTTTTTAAAACAGAACCATAGGCGTCTACTGCCAATACTTTAATATTTGGGTTTTGTTCTTTTAAAAAGCGTGCCGTACCAGATATAGTACCACCAGTACCACTACATGCAACTAAATGCGTAATTTGACCTGCTGTTTGTTCCCAAATTTCTGGACCTGTAGATGCGTAGTGCGCTTCTATATTTAATGCATTAAAATATTGGTTAATATAGATAGAACCAGGGGTCTCCTTGTGTAATCGTTTAGCAACTTCATAATAAGACCTTGGATCATCTGCACTAACATGAGCTGGACAAACATAAACCTTTGCTCCCATAGCACGTAGCATATCTATCTTATCTGGAGAAGATTTTGAACTTACTGCCAAAATACACTCATAACCTTTTACCATACTTGCCATGGCTAGGCTAAAACCTGTATTACCAGAAGTAGTTTCTATTATGGTGCTCCCCCTTTTAAGAATTCCATTTTTTTCAGCTTGAGCAATAATATGAGCGGCAATCCTGTCCTTTGCAGAATGTCCTGGGTTAAATGCCTCTACCTTGGCAAAGAACTCACCAGCCATATCTGCTGTAAGCTTTTGTAACCTTATAAGTGGTGTATTACCTACTAAGTCTAAAATACTATCGTAGGCTTTAATTTGGTTTCTCATAGGGAAAACATTTAAAGGAAAGTCTTAAACTTACCAAGTGCAAAAATAGTATTTTTAATTTTTATCGGATTTTTCCTTCTAAATCTAATAAAAAAGCGTACTCCTTAGCGGTCTCTTTTAAGGCTTCAAAACGCCCAGAAGCACCACCATGACCAGCCTCCATATTAGTGTCTAAATAGAGTACGTTAGTATCCGTTTTTAAATCTCTTAGTTTAGCAACCCATTTTGCCGGCTCCCAATACTGCACCTGAGAATCATGCAAACCCGTACTTACGTACATATTAGGATAGGCTTTTGCGGTTACATTATCGTACGGAGAATAAGATTTCATGTAGGTGTAATAATCTTTGTCATTTGGATTACCCCACTCATCATATTCGCCCGTTGTTAAGGGTATAGAATCATCTAACATAGTAGTGATTACATCTACAAAGGGTACTTGTGCTACTACGCCGTGGTAAAGTTCTGGTGCCATGTTAACAATGGCTCCCATTAATAGTCCACCTGCTGACCCTCCCATAGCATACAAATGTTCTGTAGTTGTATAATTTTCTTCAATCAAAAACTTAGAACAATCAATAAAATCCGTAAATGTATTTTTCTTGGTGAACAATTTACCGTCTTCATACCAAGGTCTCCCCAAATACTCCCCACCTCTTATATGCGCTATTGCATAAATGAAACCACGGTCTAACAGACTTAATCTTGAAGTAGAAAAATAGGGATCTATGGTGGATCCATAAGAACCATAGGCATATTGTAAAAGAGGTGCAGTCCCATCTAAAGGGGTATCTTTATGATAAACCATAGAAATAGGCACCTTTTTACCATCTTGGGCTGTTGCCCAAACCCGTTTAGATTTGTAATTTTCTTTATGGAATTGCCCGCCAAGAACCTCCTGTTCTTTAAGAATGGTTTTTTCCTTAGAGTACATATCAAACTCTATGATTGCATAGGGCGATGTCATTGAACTGTAAACATATCTAAATTTAAGAGTATCAAAATCTAAATTGGTGGTAGGCCCAGCAACATACGTTTCAGAATCAAAAGGTAAATAATAGCTATCCGTACCATCCCATCTCACAATTTTCATTTTACTTAACCCCTGTTCTCTTTCTGTTAGCACATAGTAATCTTTAAAAATTTCTATGTCTTCTAGCAATACATCACTCCTGTGTGGAATAAACTCTTCCCAATCCGTAAAATGTGTTGCTCCTTCCTTAGCTTTCATTAACTTAAAGTTAGTTGCGCCATCCTTATTTGTAAGAATGTAGAAGTCATTTTTAAAATGGTAAATCGAGTACTCTAACCCTCTTTCTCTAGGAGAAAACACCTTAAAGTCAGCTTCTGGCTCAGTAACTTTAATAAATCTATATTCAGTAGTCATAGTACTAGAAGAACCAATTACAATGTAATCTCTAGACTTGGTTTTATAAACAAAAGTATTGTAGGTGTCATCATCCTCAGTATAAACCAAAACATCCGCGGTTACAGGTGTTCCTAATTTATGACGATATATCTTATCTGAACGCAGAGTTACTGGGTCTTTCTTTGTGTAGAAAACCGTTTTATTATCTGCTGCCCAAACTGCACTGCCAGTAGTGTTTTCTATTTTTTCTTCAAGTATTTCTCCGCTTTCTAAATCTTTAAATTGTAAGGTGTACTGTCTTCTAGATACCGTATCTACACCAAATGCAGCCTTTTTGTTATCTGGACTAACAGAAACACCTCTTAAATTAAAATAATCGTGCCCTTTAGCTAGTATATTACAATTAAATAGCACTTCTTCTTCGGCATCTAAAGTTCCCTTTTTTCTAGAATAAATAGGATATTCGCTCCCTACCTCGTATCGGGTTATATAATAATACCCATTTAGCTTATAGGGAACAGAAGCATCGTCTTCTTTAATACGCCCTTTCATTTCCTCAAAAAGTGTTTCTTGGAAATCCATGGTATGGGCAGTCATTTCGTTATAATAAGCATTCTCTGCTTCTAAATACGCTATTACCTCCGGGTTCTCACGGTCATTAAGCCAATAATAATTATCTACTCTAACATCTTCATGCATTACGAGTTCTTTGGCTATTTTCTTTGCTATAGGTGGTTTTGGCACGATTGTTTCTTTACTTTTAGTTTTACAAGAGCTTGCAAAAATAATATAGATTATACAGACAAGAATAATTTGTTTTGACATAGTTTTAAAGTATTGTGGCAGGGTAATTTACTAATTTTGACATTATAAAAATTTATAATCATGTTCGGAGATATTATGGGAATGATGGGTAAACTCAAAGAAACCCAACAAAAAGTAGAAGAGACAAAAAAAAGATTAGACACGGTTCTTTTAGATGAAGCGTCTACTGATGGATTGTTGAAAATTACAATTACAGCCAATAGAGAGCTCAAAAGCATTCAAGTAGCAGATGAATTATTAGCAGATAAAGAGCAACTAGAAGATTATTTGGTCTTAACACTTAATAAGGCAATTGCACGTGCTACAAAGGTTAATGAAACAGAATTGGCTGCAGTAGCAAAAGATGGCATGCCCAATATTCCTGGAATGGATTCGTTATTTAAGTAGAAACAAAATTGATTAAAATGAAGTTTGTAGCACTATTTTCCTTAGTTGTACTCTTATTTACCAATGGTGTAGCCGTAGAATCAAAAGATAGCTTAGATTGGAAAACCGATTATGAAAAAGCTCTAAAGGCTGCTAAAAAATCGAATAAAAATGTTTTGGTTTACTTTACTGGGAGTGACTGGTGTACACCCTGCATCCAACTAAAAAAGGATTTATTTGAAACTCGTGATTTTGCAGAGGTATCTAAGAATTATGTTTTGTTGTATGTGGACTATCCTAGAAACCGAGATTTATTAACCGCAGACGAATTTGAAAAAAATAAAAAGCTAATTAGCAAGTATAATAAGAAGGGTGTGTTTCCATTATTGGTAGCTTTATCACCTAAAGAGAAAGTTTTAGATGAATATTCTGGTTATAGTATGAATGGAGAAGTACAATACCATTTAGAATTTCTAAAGCGTAATAAATAAGATTTTACACAAAAGAAAAGCCCTCGGTTTCCCGAGGGCTTTTTTATTTTAAAACAACATTAAATTAGTTGTTAATTAATCTGAACTCTGTTCTTCTGTTAGCAGCGTGCTCTCTTTCTGTACAAGAAACGCCATCTGCACATCTGTTCTTTAATCTCTTTTCTCCGTAACCATTAGCTACTAATAAACTAGAGTTAACACCTTTAGAAATTAAGTAATCTGCAACAGCTTTTGCTCTTCTATCAGACAAATCTTGGTTAGAAGTTGCAGAACCTCTAGCATCTGTGTGAGAAGCAATTTCTAATTTAACTCCTGGGTTTTGAGACAAAACTGGCATTAATCTAGAATCTATAATTCTTTTAGCTTCTGCAGTTAAAGTAGCACTACCCAAGTTCCAGTTAATTGGTAAAGCTTGGTATTCTACCAAAGAACATTCAACCTCTTTCCAAGAAGTTAAACCACCTTTAGATTGTAATACTTCTTTAGTTACTGTTTTAGTTACCGCTGGAATAACCTCTTCTACCGTATAAGCATCCTTATCTAAAACCGTTTTAGTAATTGTAGTGTACTCTGCTGGAATCACTTCTTCTACAACTTTGGCTGGCTCTAACATAACTCTTTTTGTATAGCTAGCATTCTTAGCAGAACCACTAATTCTTTCAAAGCTTGCATCGTTAGATAATACCTGAGTACTTACCGTAGTAAACTCTGCAGGATATCCTTTATAACACCAATAACGGCAATCATCAGGGTTCCCAGAAGCACAATCAGGAGCAGGAGAACCTAGTTCCCATTGTGCGTAAGCCGGCTTAATCTCTACAGTTTCTGAACTAGGCGCAAAGCTTGCAGGAATAACTTTTAAAGAACTCCCAGCTTCCTTAGAAACATAAGAAACTGTTTCTGTACCCCATTTTGCTGGTACAACTACTAATTTCTTCCCTTCTTCTTTTACTAAAACACGTTCTGTAACTGTTTTGTAGGTTGCTGGTACTGTTTTTAGCACTTTATAAGCAGGCTTAACGGTTACTGTTACAGTCTCATTGGTATACACATCTGGTGTGGTACATCTTACGTAACATTTACCTGGCTCTGGATTTGCTGGTAAATCCTGTGCTTGAGCAAAAGCAACAACTGCAAAAAATGCAGCGAAAGACAAAACTTTTTTCATAATTTGTTAGTGTTTGTTAAATTAATTTTAAACTATTGAAATTTCGATTTGTAAGTAAGAAACCATTATCTTAAAAAAGTCACAATTTTTGATATATTTTTAACAAATGTAAGAAAAGTGTTACGAATAATTAAAATTTAAAAGCGATATAATCACTTGTTTTTCAAGAAGTTTAAATTATAAGGTACGATGATAGAAATCATAACTAAAAATGAAAGAAATTATCAATTTTGCGTTAAATCCCACTCAGGAGAAGTCCTTTTTACTAGTAAAATCTTTGATGATAAAAATGAAATACAACAAAATTTGAAAGAATTTAAACACAACACAAATGAACGTCAAATAGAACGTAAAACGATGCCAAACGGTAAATTTCAATTTAAATTTAAATCTACTCAAGGCAAAATTTTAGGAACGAGTAATCCATACCTGTCTGAAGCAGGCATGGAAAATGGAATTAAAAACTTTAAAGAAGCTTTACAAAAGGCCTAGATTGTTTTTAAAATGGCTAAAGTAATAGTATGCATTTCTGCCGTATAATCCATATGCGTAACCATACGTAATTTACCTTGCCCCATACCTATAATACTTATATTATTTTCTTTAAGCTTAGCCAAAAAATCTGCTTCTGACATAGTGTGGGTATCAATTTCAAAAATCACAATATTAGTCTCTACTGGCTCCACTTTTTTTACCACTTTTAAAGCGTTTAACGCTTTACCCAATTCTTTAGCTCGTTTATGGTCATCTGCAAGGCGTTCTATATGATTATCTATAGCGTAAATACCTGCAGCCGCTAAGAATCCTGCTTGGCGCATACCACCACCAAATATTTTACGGATACGCAGTGCTTTTTGCATTGCCTCCTCTGTACCCACTAATACAGAACCTACAGGACAACCCAATCCCTTACTTAAGCAAACACTAATGGTATCAAATAAAGCACCGTATTGTTCTGGAGTTTCCTTTTTTGCAACCAGGGCATTCCACAAACGAGCTCCATCTAAATGATATCCCAAATTATGCTTCTGAGTAACTGCTTTAATTCTTGTTAATTCTTCAAAGTCCCAACAAGCTCCACCTCCCTTATTAGTAGTATTCTCTATGGCAACCAAACGTGTTAATGGACTGTGGTAAAAATCTGGTGGATTGATTGCGGCTTCCACTTGTTCTGCAGTCATCATACCGCGATGGCCGTCTACCAATTTACAAGAGGCGCCGCTGTTAAAGCTCACACCGCCACCCTCATAATTAAAAATATGCGCATATTTATCACAAATAACTTGGTCTCCCGGTTGGGTGTGTATTTTAATTGCGGTTTGGTTAGCCATGGTTCCACTTGGAAAATACAAGGCTGCTTCCATTCCAAAAAGCTGTGCAACCTTAGCTTCTAAAGCGTTGATGGTAGGGTCATTTTTAAAAACATCATCTCCTACATCTGCATGGGTCATTGCATACATCATCTCAGCGGTAGGCTTAGTTACTGTATCACTGATTAAATTTATTTCCATAACTCGTATTAATTCATACAATCCATCCCTATAGGTGAACCATCAGGAATTTTAGGGGCATTAAATTCGTTTTTATAGGTATCTGGGTTAGCCATAAATTGGTCTATCTCATTAACTATTAGCTCATCCATTTTATTACTAGTTTTTCCAGATAATGTTTTCTTAAGCTCCCTAAGATTAGAAATGACTACTGCCTTAACTTGTGGATAGGTTTGCTCAGAAGCTCCCAATTTCATAATTGCCTTTAAAGTTGCATTATTGATTACAAACTGTACCTCTTGTAAATACCCATTCTTAACTTTTCTGGTAATCGTTTTAGCTACAAGCATGTTCAACACCTCTTCCAATCCAATTTGGTTCTCATCAATAGCTTTTTGCTGTACCAAACGATTGGCACGTTCTGGATGCAATAATAGCGAAAGACTCATGTCTGCTGCAGTTTCGGCAGCTCCGTAAGCATCAAAACCAACGCCATTTTTACTTTCAAAAGATTCCCTAGAACGGTTGTAACCTATACTTCGTGGACCAAATAAACCTAATTTTTCTGCTGGTATAGCCAATTCTTCTGCGCTCAAAGTTGTCAGTACAGCTGTAAGTGCTTTTTCTTGTTGTGTTTTGGCTACTGATTTAACCGATGCCTGATTATCGCCTTTCACTCTGTAACTGTAATCTACTCCTCCTACTTGTTTCACAGCAGCTTCGGTTTGGTATCTATGTAGAAAATAGAGCGGTACAAAAACATCTTCCAATATTGAGTATGGCTCTCCAGTTTTAATATTATCCTCCGAAAAATTTGAGATGGCTTTTTTTCTAACAGTCAGTAGTCTGCTTAACTCTTCTGGAATATCAGTACCATTATCCCACAAATGCGCATCTCCACTAGCACTACCTGTTGGTCTCGCATCTTGATCCGATAAATAGCGTAAGCCTTTATCTGTCGCATCTTCAAGAATTTTGTTTAGTGCAGCACCTTCGTCTGTTCCTTTAGGAAAATCACTATAAGAATAGGCTACGGTAACCTTGTCCCATTCCCCTATTCCTGTGGCATACGCATTACTAAAATCCATTTGACCATTTTTAAATTCTAAATACGGATGTGGATAATCCATGACCGATGCTCGGTTATTGGTACTCGCAGCAAAATTGTGTGCAAAACCCAACGTATGTCCAATTTCATGTGCGGATAACTGTCTTATACGCGCAATGGCCATTTGCAACATTGGCTCACTATTGGTGTCACTTTCTTTAAAGGGTTGATTCATTAGCGCTTGTGCGATTAAAAAGTCTTGGCGAATACGTAAACTACCCAAACTTACATGCCCTTTTATAATTTCTCCTGTACGTGGATCACGTACACTAGCGCCATAACTCCATCCTCTTGTAGAGCGGTGCACCCATTGTATCACATTATACCGAACATCCATAGGGTCAGCATCATCTGGCAACATTTTGACCTGAAATGCATTTTTGTATCCTATAGCTTCGAAAGCTTGGTTCCACCAACGCCCGCCTTCTAAAAGTGCAGAACGAACAGGTTCTGGCGTACCATTATCTAAGTAATAAATTATAGGCTCCACAGCTTCACTCATTGCTGCTTCTGGATTTTTCTTTTCTAACCTATGTCTAGGAATGTATCGTTTTACTAAAGATTCTTCCACAGGTGTAGCATAATCATAGAAAGTAAAAGGATAAGAACCACTTCTTGGGTCAAATTTTCTCAGCTCAAACCCAGGTTCTGGTAATTTTATAAAGGAATGGTGTTGTGCAACAGTTACCAAATCAGGATTCGGCGCAACAGAACGTATTAAGTTCCCTTTTGCCTTGCCTGCAAAGGTTAGTAGCACATCAAACTCAATATTTTCAGGAAAAGCTTTGGTTCTTTCTAATGCAAAAGCACTTTTGCTTTTATCTAGCTTATACGTGCCCTGTCCTCTATTTTGTAAACGGTCTGCAACTCCATGCGCATCTTGCATCAAAAAGTCAGTCACGTCTATTAAATAAGTTCCTTTAAGCTCTTCTATAATGGGAAACCCAAATAAAACCGATTTAGCAAAAGCTTGTTCTACAGACCTTTTTTCTAGAAGGTTTGAAGTATTGGCTCTGTACGTTAGATTGGGCTGTACTAATAATAACTTATTACCTGCTTTTTTAAAATGTACTACTTGTTCATTCCCCAATTGACCTCTATCCAATCCTATATCATTATGCCCTACACCACTACTTAGAGAGTAAACGTATAAGAAGTCTTGTTTCAGTTTTTCTACTGCAATGAAAACTTTGTCTTTTTCATCATCATAATAAAAATCAAAATAGCCGTTGAATTTTTGGTAATCTGCGGTTGTTTTAAAGCTTTGTGCGGCACTTACCTTACATAAAAGTACCGCTACTAAAAGTAAATGGAATGTTTTTTGCATGGAGTTAGTTATTTGGATTTCTAAAATTAGGCAAATTGTTGTACAGCCACAATGAAACGCTATTTTTGCGCTAAATAAATATAAGTATGATAACTACAGATCAGCAAAAAGATCTTATTGAGCGCCTTGGTGCGTTAAGGAGGTATCTTTGACATTGATGCCAAACTTATTGAAATAGAGAATGAGGAAGAAAAAACCTTAGAACCTACGTTTTGGGATAACCCACAAGAAGCTCAAAAACAAATGCAAGCTTTAAAATCCAAAAAAAAGTGGGTGGAAGAATACCGTGAGGGAGAAACCTTAGTAGGCGATTTAGAAGTATTGCTAGAATTTTTTCAAGCGGGTGAAGTTGATGCTAAAGAAGTAGAATCCAAGTTTGAGCAAAGCAAAGCTTTAATAGAAAAATTAGAGTTTAAAAATATGCTTTCTGATGAAGGTGATGAGCTTACAGCAGTACTGCAAATAACTGCTGGCGCCGGGGGTACAGAAAGTTGTGATTGGGCCAGCATGCTCATGCGTATGTATATGATGTGGGCAGAGAAAAATGGCTATAAAGTAAAAGAACTCAATTATCAAGAAGGTGATGTCGCGGGTATTAAAACGGTAACCCTAGAAATAGAAGGCGAATTTGCCTTTGGATGGTTAAAAGGAGAAAACGGTGTACATAGACTCGTACGTATATCTCCGTTTGATAGTAATGCAAAAAGGCATACATCTTTTGCTAGCGTATATGTATATCCTTTAGTAGATGATACTATAGAGATAGAAGTTAACCCATCAGAAATTGAAATTACTACAGCACGTTCTAGTGGCGCTGGGGGGCAAAATGTAAACAAAGTAGAAACTAAAGTACAATTAGTACACAAACCTACTGGCATACAAATATCTTGTTCTGATTCTAGATCGCAGCATGATAATAGAGCTACTGCAATGAAAATGCTTAAGTCTCAGTTGTATGAAATTGAATTGAGGAAAAAACAAGAAGCAAGAGAAGAAATTGAATCTTCTAAAATGAAGATTGAATGGGGCTCCCAAATTCGGAATTATGTAATGCATCCTTATAAGTTGGTAAAAGATGTAAGAACTAGTGAAGAGACTGGTAATGTGGATGCTGTGATGAATGGTGATATAGATGCGTTTTTAAAATCGTACCTTATGATGATGGGGCAAAAAGAAAATGATGCCTAGTTAACAAAACCTTAAAGAACTCCTAGGGCTTTACCAATTAACAAAGCTTTAGTAAATGTAACATAACACGAACGTTAAATTTGAAAATTCCGTACAAATGAAAACGCTTATAAGAAAGACTTTACTACTTTTTTTAATGGCCGTTGGCTTCCAAAGCTACGCTCAATATGGCTATGGTAATAGATATGGTTCTGGTTATGGCGGTAGAAGCAGTATTCCGCAAGCAAAAACCCCAGAAAAAGAACCAGAGAAATTGACCGCGGAACAAGTGGTAGACCAACAAATGCCCCAGATTAAAGAGACTATGGGTTTAGACCCTTTTGAGGAGGCAGTGGTAAGAACATCTTTTGTAAAAGCAGTTCAAAAACGTATGGAACTCCAAATTTTGAAACTAGAACCTCAAAAAATGAGGGAAGAATTTGAAAAAATTCAAAAGGAGCAAGATGAGGAATTAAAAGCGGCTTTACCCCAAGAAAAATACGAGGTGTATTTAAGTATGAGGGAAAATCCGTCCAAAACCAAACGAAAACAACGCAAAAAAAAGAAAACCAAAACCTAGTATGAAGAAACTGTTCCTATCGCTTTTTATTTTAAGCAGTTTATTGACCCAAGCCCAAAGACCAACCAACAAATCCATAACCTTAACAGGAACAGTAATAGATAAAGATTCTGGCCAACCGCTAGAATTTGCCACTATTGTAGTACAATCCGTAGAAAATCCAAATTCAGTAACAGGTGGTATTACAGACTTAGATGGTAAGTTTAATGTAGCTATAGACCCCGGTAATTACCATATTAAGTTCGAATATATTTCGTACAAATCCGTAACACTTAACAACCAAAACATAACTAGTTCCAAAGACTTTGGTAAAATTGGACTTACGCTAGATGTAAATCAGTTAGAAGCTGTAGAAGTTGTCGGTGAAAAAACTACTGTAGAAGTAAGATTAGATAAGAAAATCTATAACGTAGGTAAAGACTTAACTAATAGTGGTGCTACTATAACAGATGCACTAAACAACATCCCCTCTGTAGATGTAGATGTAGAAGGCGCAATAAGTTTACGGGGTAATGAAAATGTGCGTATTTTAATTAATGGTAAACCATCTGCATTGGCTGGTTTCGGTTCTAGTGAGGCGCTACAACAATTACCTGCAGATGCCATAGAAAAGGTAGAAGTTATTACCAGTCCTTCTGCCCGTTATGATGCAGAAGGAACTGCCGGAATTTTAAACATTGTTCTTAAAAGAGAAAAAACATTGGGTTTTAACGGCTCTGCAAATGTGTTTATTGGGCATCCTACCAATTCTGGAGCTACCATAAACGGAAATCTTAGAACAGATAAATTAAACATTTTTAGCACATTGGGATACCGTTACAGAGATGCTCCTGGTAATGCTTTTTATGATAACACCTACACTTCTGGTAGTTTTGACCGTATTATAGAAGACCGAGAATACAATAGACTTAATAAAAATTTTAATGCCAATTTAGGTGCGGAATATTTTATAAACGACAAATCTTCTTTAACCACCGCCCTATTCTATCGCCGGTCTGATGGTAACGACCTCACAGAAAATACCAATCAACGATTTAATTTGGGTGCAAAGGAAAACGAAACTTTTAGAGAAGAAGATGAAGAAGAAGAGAGCGACACCTACCAAGTCTCTATAAATTACGTAAACAAGTTTAATGAAGACGGTCATAAGTTAACTGCAGACTTTCAATATTCTAGAGACAACCAAACTACTGTTTCAAGAATAGAAGAGAATGAAACCTTACCTAACGATGCCCTGATTGCTTTAGAAAATGTATTAGAAGAAGAGACCGAAAACGAGTATCTAATACAGGCAGATTATGTTTTACCCATGGGAGACGCACAATTTGAGGCTGGATTTAGAAGCACTTTAAAACAAGAAATAACCGATTATCAATTGGATTCATTAGACCAAGCTAGAAATCAGTTTGTTATTAATGAAAACCTTACGAACGAATTTACGTATGATGAAAATGTACACGCAGTCTATACGCAATATGGGGATAAGTTTGGTAAATTTTCTGTTTTAGCCGGTTTACGTTTAGAACATACCCAGCTTAAAGGGCAAGTAGATACAGAATTTGACCCAGAGGCACTAGAACAGGAATTAGGTGTAGATGTAGATGTTAATTTTGACAAGAAGTATCTGGGACTTTTCCCTACACTTAATTTAGTTTATGAAATTACAGATACAGAAAATGTATCCATAGGTTACAATCGTAGAATTAATAGACCACGAGGATGGTTCATAAACCCATTCCCATCAAGGTCTAGTAGAACCAATATTTTTCAAGGAAATCCAGATTTGGACCCTGCTTATTCCAATGCTTTTGATGTTGGTTATTTGAAACGATGGAAAAAAGTAACCTTAACAACATCTGTGTATTACCAAAGAGAAACTAATTCTTTTGAACGTGTACAAGAATCCACAGGGCAAACCACTACAGATGGTATTGAAATTGTACGGTCTATACCTATTAATTTATCTACAAACAACCGTTATGGTGCAGAAGCATCTGTAATGCTTAATCCTGCTAAGTGGATACGACTTACAAGCAGCGTTAACTTTTTTAGATTTGCTACAGAAGGTAGCTTTAATGGAGTAGATTATGGTGCAGAAAATAATAGTTTCTTTACCCGTTTAGGTTCTAAGGTTAATTTACCAGCTAAAATTAGTTGGCAAACCAATGCCTTCTATTTTGGACCAAGACAAAACGCACAAACGGAAACCGAAGGCATTTTCTCTTTGAATATGGCATTTAGTAAAGACATCTTTAAAGATAATGCCACGGTAAGTTTAAATGTGAGTGATTTACTAAATAGTAGAAAGCGTAGGTCTTTTACAGAAACGGAATTTTTTACTTCTAACAGTGAATTCCAATGGAGAAGAAGGCAAGTAACCCTTTCTTTCCTATACAGATTCAATCAATCTAAAAATGACCGCAATAATAGACAGAATAACAGAGGAGGTGATGGCGATGGAGAGTTTGAAATGGAAGGTTAATCCATTTTTAAAAAGATAAAAAAATAAAAAAGGAGCGATAAACGCTCCTTTTTTTATGCTTTTGATTTAGCTTTTTTAGCCTCTCTTTTCTCTTTCCAGATTTCAAGAAGGTTACCACCTAACCAATATGGTATTACGAAAGTCAATAAGAAAATCATTAACCAAAAACCGATTGTTAAAATGGTCAAAAACGCTAAAAATCCTAAATATTGGTCAAACTCTACCATGAATATCAATTTGAACACAAAAATACCTATAAAAATTCAAAAATTACAAATGCCTTTTAAAATTTATGTGAACTAACAAAAATCAGTTAAAAATAAAGTCCCTAACCGTTACCTTTGTTAACAAACAAAGAATTATCATAATGGAATACAGAATAGAGAAAGACACCATGGGAGAAGTGAAGGTACCCGCAGACAAGTACTGGGGTGCCCAAACAGAGCGTTCTCGAAATAATTTTAAAATAGGCGCTGTTGCTTCTATGCCTTTAGAAGTTGTTTATGGTTTTGCTTATCTTAAAAAAGCTGCCGCTTACACCAATTGCGAATTAGGAGTGTTAGACCAGTCTAAAAGAGATTTGATTGCTCAAGTTTGCGATGAAATTCTAGCAGGACAGCACGATGACCAATTTCCTTTAGTGGTATGGCAAACAGGTTCTGGAACCCAGAGCAATATGAATGTTAATGAGGTAGTAGCGAATAGAGCTCATGAAATTGCCGGTAAAAAAATTGGTGAGGGCGATAAAACCATTCAACCTAATGATGATGTAAACAAATCTCAGTCTTCCAATGACACTTTCCCTACGGGAATGCATATTGCTGCCTACAAAAAGATTGTAGAAACTACCATCCCTGGGGTACAGCAATTGCGGGACACTTTACACAAAAAAGCAACTGAGTTTAAGGATGTAGTAAAAATTGGTAGAACCCATTTAATGGATGCTACTCCCCTAACCTTGGGTCAGGAATTTTCTGGTTACGTTTCTCAATTAGACCATGGATTAAAGGCGCTCAAAAACACGCTGCCACATTTAGCAGAATTAGCATTGGGCGGTACTGCTGTGGGGACTGGGTTAAATACTCCTAAAGGATATGATGTATTAGTAGCAAAATATATAGCAGAGTTCACTGGGCTTCCTTTTGTTACCGCAGAAAATAAATTTGAAGCTTTGGCGGCACATGATGCCATTGTAGAAAGTCATGGTGCGTTAAAACAGTTAGCTGTAAGTTTGAATAAAATTGCAAACGATATCCGTTTAATGGCATCTGGTCCACGTTCTGGTATTGGAGAAATTATAATCCCGGCTAATGAACCAGGGAGTTCTATTATGCCTGGTAAAGTTAACCCTACACAATGTGAGGCTTTAACTATGGTTTGCGCTCAGGTAATGGGGAATGATGTAGCCATTGCGGTTGGTGGCACTCAAGGACATTATGAACTTAATGTTTTTAAACCATTAATGGCTGCCAATATTTTACAATCTGCACAACTTATTGGTGATGCGTGTGTAAGTTTTGAAGAAAATTGTGCATCAGGTATTGAACCTAACCATACCACAATTAAAAAATTACTAAATAATTCTTTAATGCTTGTCACTGCTTTGAATACTAAAATTGGATATTACAAGGCTGCTGAAATAGCAAATACTGCACACGAAAATGGTACTACTTTAAAGGAAGAAGCTATTAATTTAGGTTATGTCACAGCAGAAGAATATGATGCTTGGGTAAAACCAGAAGATATGGTTGGTAGCCTAAAGTAACATTATAACATAGTCAAAAATAAAAAGGGCATCGAAAATCGATGCCCTTTTTTAGTTAAGTAATAGTGGATAGTGCTGTTTATTTTAACTCAAACTTAGAAGTTCCTAACAGTTTTAAACCATCATCATACACATTCACCATATAATTTCCTTTTTGGAAATCGCCCGCTGGCTTATTTATATAATCACATACATCTAAAGAACCATTCTCATAGTAAAAACTAGTCCCTTTACTGTATGTAATACTTGCTCCATTGTCATTGCTTTTAGTAAAGCTTTCTCCTAAAACATTGCCTTGTGGGTCCAATACTTCTATATAGAACTCACGGTCACCTGCTTGTGCAATAGCATTATCGGCAACTGTAAAACATACTTTAAATTTATCCGTAGCTCTTGCTCTAGACGTAGAAACTAATTTACCGCTGCTTCTTTCTTTTACTGCATCTACCTTAAATGTAGACAAGTTTAATGCAGAACCTCTTTCTACAGCGTCTGCTAATTGCGTATTCTGTACTACCAAAGAATCATTAAAAACGGTTTGTTTCTCTAGTTCTGAATACGTACTATCCCTTTGCATTGCTAATAAGGAGTTGCTTTGTGTTAAGCTATCTACCTGCTTTAAAAGTTGTTCTCTCTCTGCCTTTAATACACTAACCTGTCTTCTGTATCTAGACAAGGTAGATATATCTGCTTTCATGGCCTTTACAGAATCAATATACTTAGCAATATTATCACGTGCAGCAATTAACTCCTCATTAGTTGCATTACTTTCTAAAATTGCCTTATCGTATTCAGATTTAAGGCTATTTAAATCCTCAACTACCATATCTTTCTCCTGTGTTAATGCAGTGGTAGTTTTTTGTTTGTCTTGGTATAAGCTTACGGTATAAATAAGTGTTGCTACTAAGATAACACCCAATAGACCTGCTATTACCTTTAAACTGTTGTTGCTTTTTGTTTCACTCATAATCTTAAGTTTTAAAACGCTTTAAACAAATATACATTTGTTAGTGTCTTGTGTATATACGTTGCGGTTTAACATTTAGATCTTTTAATACATTAAAAACGTTAATTTATTTTTTAATAGTTAATATATTAGAAAAGAAAAAACAAAAACAAAGGACTATTATGAATTGTAAATCAAGTTTTTACCTCATATTCATGGTGATGTTTTTTTTATCCTGCGGCGATAAAAAAAATGAAAAAAAAGTAGCAGAAAATAAGAATTCTGCCATGACTGAAACTAAAATCATAGAAGAATCGGAAGCAATTAACATAATTCCCATAGAACATGCCAGTATGATTTTAGAGAAAAATGGTGTCGTTATTTATGTTGACCCGGTTGGGGGTAACGCCAAATATGATGACCAAACCGCTGCTACAATAATATTGGTAACAGATATACATGGTGACCATTTAAATATAGAAACCTTAGAAGGCGTGGTAAAAAAACAGACGCAACTATTAGTCCCAATGGCTGTAGCTGCTCAATTACCCGAAGCATTGAAAAACAAAGCAACGATAATTAATAACGATGAAACCAAAACGTTACTAGAAAATGTATTGGTAGAGGCAATACCAATGTATAACTTAAGAGAAGAAGCGCTAAAATTTCATGAAAAAGGAAGAGGTAATGGCTACGTAATAAATTGGGATAATGAGCGAATCTATATTTCTGGAGATACTGAAGACATTCCTGAAATGCGAGCTTTAAAAAATATAGATAAAGCATTTGTTTGTATGAATTTGCCCTATACAATGACAGTAGAGAGCGCCGCATCTGCTGTATTAGATTTTAAACCTAAACTAGTGTATCCTTATCATTATCGTGGCCCGAAAGGTTTAAGTGATATAGAGCATTTTAAAAATATTGTCAATAAGGGTGATGAAGCTATAGAGGTAACATTTTTAGATTGGTATCCCAAACCATAAAAAAAAAGAAAGCCAGCAGTTTTGCTGGCTTTCTTTGTTAAAATATAAGTCACTACAACCTAGCGAACTAATTTTTTGTATTTGATGCGCTTTGGCATTAAATCGCCTCCCAAACGTTTCTTTTTATTTTCTTCATAATCAGAGAAAGATCCTTCAAAGAAATAAACCTGAGAATCTCCCTCAAAAGCCAAGATATGCGTACAAATTCTATCTAAAAACCATCTGTCGTGAGATATAATTACCGCACAGCCCGCAAAATTTTCTAAACCCTCTTCTAAGGCACGTAGCGTATTTACATCCAAATCATTCGTCGGCTCATCTAATAACAAAACGTTACCTTCTTCTTTTAAGGTCATTGCTAAATGTAAACGGTTACGTTCCCCTCCAGAAAGCATATTTACCTTTTTATTCTGCTCGCTACCAGAGAAATTAAAACGACTTAAATAAGCTCTTGAGTTAACCTGTTTACCCCCCATCATTACTAATTCTTGACTATCACTAAAGTTTTCCCAAATTGTTTTTTCTGGGTCTATGTTACTGTGATTTTGGTCTACGTAGGCAATTTTAGCAGTTTCACCTACTACAAACTCTCCTTTATCTGGAGTTTCTTCACCCATTATCATTCTAAAAATGGTGGTTTTACCTGCACCGTTAGGACCAATAATCCCCACTATACCTGCTTGTGGTAGGTTAAAGTTCAATTCTTCGTATAGTAATTTATCCCCATAGGCTTTACTTACGCCTTTAGCTTCAATTACGTTAGTACCTAATCTTGGGCCGTTAGGTATATATATTTCTAGTTTCTCTTCTAACTGTTTCTGGTCTTGACTTGCTAGTTTGTCGTAATTTTTTAAACGTGCTTTCTGCTTAGCTTGTCTACCTTTAGCCCCCTGTCTAACCCAATCTAACTCTCGCTCTAGAGTTTTTTGACGTTTGGAAGCTTGTTTACTTTCTTGTGCTAAACGTTTTGCCTTTTGGTCTAACCATCCAGAGTAATTTCCTTTCCACGGAATCCCTTCACCTTTATCTAACTCTAAAATCCAGCCTGCAACATTATCTAAGAAATAACGGTCGTGCGTTACGGCTATAACCGTTCCTTTGTATTGGGCTAAGTGATGCTCTAACCAGTGTACAGACTCTGCATCCAAGTGGTTAGTCGGCTCATCTAATAACAAAACATCTGGCTCCTTAAGTAATAATCTACATAATGCAACTCTTCTTTTTTCCCCTCCAGACAAAACACCTATTTTTTTATCGGCGTCTGGCGTACGAAGAGCATCCATAGCAATCTCTAATTTAGTATCTAATTCCCACGCATTACTGGCATCTATTTGATCTTGTAATTTAGCTTGCTGATCCATTAGCTTTTGCATCTTATCTGCATCTTCATAAACTTCTGGAAGCCCAAACATGTCGTTAATCTTATTGTATTCATCTAGAATAGCAACCGTTTCTGCCACACCCTCTTTAACCACCTCTAAGACTGTTTTATCCTCGTCTAATTGTGGCTCTTGCTCCAAATAACCAACCGTGTACCCGGGAGAAAAAACAACATCTCCTTGAAAATTTTTATCAACCCCAGCAATAATTTTTAACAAGGTAGATTTACCAGAGCCATTAAGACCTAAAATGCCAATTTTGGCACCATAAAAGAAACTCAGGTAAATATTTTTTAAGACCGGCGTATTTGCATTTTTATAGGTCTTTGTGACCCCGGACATGGAAAAAATTACTTTTTTATCGTCTGACATGTTTGTATGCTGATTAATTTATAACTACTTATTGCTACACTCTTCCTTTTAAAGCATTGAAAACCCATGCTACTGCAAAAAAACCGATTCCTACGGCAGCAAAACCATATCCTGCTACTTCATCATACTTAAAAACTCCAAGGGCTATCATCCCTAGACCTACTACAATCATTATTATGGTGGCTATCGCCAACACTTTATTCTTATCCATCATTATTTTAATTCTTTAAAAAGTCGACAAATATCCGAATTTATGATATTTTACTCAAAAGGAAATTTAACCCCAATGATTTTTCTTATTTTATCTAATAGTTCTAACAAATCTTCTGTATTTGTTAAACTCCATTGTGTACTTTCTAATTTACCTGCCCTTAAGCACTGATGCACCTCTATAATTTCGTGTACGTAGCCTAATCCCTTTAGGGGTAATTTAAAAGTTTCTTTGTTTTTATCAAGCTCCATAAAATATCCTTCTGCTTTATGCCAGGACGGCAACAAGCCAATACAGCCTTTAGGACCAACGACTTTTGCACTTGCTTGTAAATCTGATGAAAAGCCGGAATGTAAAACTGCTTGCGCGTCTGGGTAATCAAAAATTATGGATACCTGTTTCTCTGCTCCCGTTTTATAAAAATTGGCCGTAGCAATTATTTTAGAAGGTTTTCCTAATAATAAATAGGCAAAAAATACCGGATATAGCCCAATATCTAATAACGAGCCCCCCGCTAAATTAGGATTTAAAAGGCGTTTATTATCCCCCCTATCCAAAGCATAAAAAGTAAAATCTGCATTTACGTAACTAGGTTTGCCAATTATATTATCCTTTACTAGGCTATGCAATTTATTTAAGGATGGGTTAAAACGTGTCCATAGGGCTTCCATTAAAAATCGGTTGTTTTCACGAGCTACTTTACGCATCGTTTTAAATTCGCTCATATTTACCGCTATTGGTTTTTCACATAGCACATGTTTACCCGCTTGCATTGCCTTAATACTTAGTTCGGCATGTAAATTATGAGGTGTTGCGATGTAAACTACAAAAACATCGGGGTCGTTAAACAATTCGTCATAGGAGCCATAACTAGTTT
The DNA here is from genome assembly GCF_011882165.1 of Croceivirga sp. JEA036. Classification (NCBI taxonomy): domain Bacteria; kingdom Pseudomonadati; phylum Bacteroidota; class Flavobacteriia; order Flavobacteriales; family Flavobacteriaceae; genus Croceivirga; species Croceivirga sp. JEA036. The sequence continues at coordinate 691,563 of NZ_JAATON010000001.1, read as the reverse complement.
TTACATCGTACTTACTAGCAAAATTTTGAGCGCGTTCTTTACTAGTAGAAGCAACTGCAACCAAAGTTGCGTCTGGAACTAAACTTAAATCGTTCGCAAATTTATTCGCAATATTTCCAAGGCCTATTATACCCCATTTAATTTTCTCCATGTTTAGTATTTATAGACTTAAAGTTACTCAATAATCCTCCTTATCTTTACGAAGCTTATAAAAGATTTAGCACTGAATGGATATTAACTTTAACAAAAACGAGGATTACAATAAGCTTTTACTATCTGACCTAAGACGCAAATTAGCTAAGGTAAAATTAGGTGGTGGTCAAAAACGAATTGAAAAACATAAAGCAAAAGGTAAATTAACTGCAAGAGAACGTATAGATTATCTATTAGATGATGATGAGCAGGCTATAGAAATCGGCGCATTTGCAGGGGATGGTATGTACGCTGAACATGGTGGTTGTCCTTCTGGTGGTGTCGTAGTTAAAATTGGCCATGTACAAGGCAAACAGTGTATTATTGTCGCCAATGATGCTACGGTAAAAGCTGGGGCGTGGTTTCCTATTACAGGGAAAAAGAATTTAAGAGCACAAGAAATAGCTATAGAGAATAGATTACCAATAATATATCTAGTAGATAGTGCTGGTGTTTATTTACCCATGCAAGACGAAATTTTCCCAGACAAGGAGCATTTTGGACGTATATTTAGGAACAACGCTGTCATGAGCAGTAAGGGTATTGTACAAATAGCGGCTGTTATGGGGAGTTGTGTGGCAGGTGGTGCCTACTTACCTATTATGAGTGATGAAGCACTAATTGTAGATAAAACTGCAAGTATTTTTTTAGCGGGTAGTTATTTGGTAAAAGCAGCAATTGGGGAATCTATAGATAACGAAACCTTAGGTGGAGCAACCACACATTGTGAAATAAGTGGGGTTACCGACTATAAAGCAAAGGATGATAAAGATGCTTTAGACAAAATAAAAAAACTAATGGATAAAATTGGGGATTTTGACAAAGCAGGCTTTAATAGAAAAGAAGCAAAACTACCTAAAGAAAATCCAGAGGATATTTTTGGTATACTTCCAAAATCCAGAGGAGACCAATACAACATGCTAGATATTATCCACCGGTTAGTAGATAATTCTGAGTTTGAACAATACAAAGAAGATTACGGTAAAACCTTACTAACAGGCTATGCAAGAATTGATGGTTGGGCCGTTGGTATTATTGCTAATCAGCGTAAAGTGGTAAAAACCGGCAAAGGAGAAATGCAATTTGGAGGCGTAATTTATTCCGATTCCGCAGATAAAGCCACACGATTTATTGCTAATTGCAACCAAAAGAAAATTCCGTTGGTCTTTTTACAAGATGTTACGGGTTTTATGGTTGGCAGTAAAAGTGAGCATGGCGGCATCATTAAAGATGGTGCTAAAATGGTAAATGCAGTTAGTAATTCTGTAGTGCCAAAATTTACCATAGTTATTGGCAATAGTTATGGTGCAGGTAATTATGCCATGTGCGGTAAAGCATACGACCCTAGATTAATAGCTGCATGGCCCAGTGCAGAACTTGCAGTTATGAGTGGTAACTCGGCTGCAAAAGTACTCTTGCAGATAGAAAAAGCCTCTTTAGAAAAACAAGGAGAGACTTTTGATGCTGACAAAGAAAAAGCGTTGTATGATAAAATTAAGGCACGTTATGATAATCAAATTTCTCCCTATTATGCTGCCGCAAGAATATGGACGGATGCGGTAATAAACCCTTTAGATACTCGTAAATGGATTTCTACAGGGATTGAAGCAGCTAATCATGCGCCAATAGAAAATCAATTTAATATGGGGGTGCTACAAGTGTAGCACCCTTTTATATTAATTACCCTGATGTGTTTTAACTCTTGGTATAAGTAATAATTCTGTTTGTCTACCATTAACGTATCTATGGCCATTTTCTCCATAAAAACCAGCTTCCTCTAGCATTATACGAATATCTCTATTCCATTCTGGAATAGTTACCGTTGTATTTAACTCTATAGCGTAAACTGTATTAGTGTTAAGCGGATAATTTTCTCCATCATCTTTAAATACCCCTCCTTGAGAATCCCACATGCCTATAGTGGTACCCGCGGAGTGTCCGTAGCTACCCAGTGGATGGGTGTAAATGGCAGGCCTTAATCCTGCAGCTTTAGCATCTGCTAGAGATTTAGAAAGAATTTCATTCCCTGTTCTACCCTTTACCATGTTGCTAGTCAAAAAATCTTGTACTCTATTTCCATCCTTTAAAGCATCTACCAAAAATTTGGGAGCCACTCTTTCATTTGGTTTAAGGACGTAGGCTAATTCCTGACAATCCGTATTTAGACGCAAGTAGGTAATACCAAAATCGCAATGCACCAAATCACCAGGCATTATTACACTATCTTCTGGTTTACCCGAAAAAGAGTAAAACTTAGTATCAGAATTTTCACTACTACGTTGCACATCTACCGTTGGGTGAAACCATGTTTCTAATCCCATATCAGTAACTTTTTGTCGCATCCACCAAACAACGTCTGCAGTAGTTGTATAACCAGGAGTTATTACTTTTTCTGAAAAAGCTTCCGCAATAATATCATGAGTTACATCTACCAGTTGGTTGTAAATAACCATTTCGCGCTCGGTTCTAGTTTCTATCCAACGCACAGCTAATTGTTCTGCAGAACTTATTTTAGAGTGATATTTTTTAGGTAACGCTGCTAGTAATTCATCATAATCAGTTTTAACCAATCCATCTGCAATATTATGGTCGGTAGAATAATTTAGAGCAATAGTTTTAGGATTACGTTCTTCTATAAGCTCTACCAAGCGTTGCCATTGGTTAGGCTGCTTTTCTTTATCCCATGCAGACTCAATGCTTTTACCTATGTTGTACCGTGCAACAGCCAATTTTTCGATAGAATTTTTAGCCTTGTCTCTATAAAAAAGTAATATGGTTCTTCTTCTAGCATTGAGCCATGTTGCGGGCAGCATAGTTTTTATTACAGGGTCTTCATTGTACTCCCTAGAAATAACCAGCCACATGTCTATATTGGTTTGGTCCATTAATTTTGGTAAGAGCACATTAAAGCGTTCTTCTAAAATTTCATCCAATAGCTCTGCGCGTTCACGTTCTGGTAGTATTTGTTGCCCTATTACAATAATAGGTACAACTAAAAGCAATGCAAATAGTTTGATTTTCATATGTAAAAGTTGGTTTTAGCGAAAGATACAAAATACCCTTAACTAAAAACCAATTCTAAAGTTCTACCTCTATTTATCTTTCCCGTCTCTGTTTCAATAAATTGAGGTGTAAAGAAAATCTTTTTGGGGTACTCCAATTTTTCAAGAGATTGAAGCGAATTTAACTTGGCTAAAATTTCTTCTTCCATTGTGGGGTTCCCCTCCATTAACAATACCAGTTGGTTGCCAAAGGTATCATCGGGTAAACCCGCTACAAAAAAACGACGGCTAAGTACTTCGGCATATTTTTTTTCAATGCGTTCTGGAATTAATTTAACTCCGCCAGAATTTATAACATTATCCCACCTTCCTAGCCATTTAAATTTATGTTGATATACAAGCTCTACTATATCATTGGTGATAATAGGTGTGTCTGCAACTTTTGGAGCGTTAATTACTAAACATCCTCTATCATCTTTACTTACGCTTACTTGCGGTAAACAGGTAAAATAATCTTGATTAATTTTTTTTAGGGCGATGTGTGTTATCGTTTCCGTCATACCGTAACTTTCATAGCTTTCTAAAGGAAGACTTACTAGTTTTTTTCTAAGCGACTCGGAAACTGCTGCACCACCAATTAAAACCGATTCCACCCGGTGTAACTCTTTCAAAGATTGTTCTACTTGTGCAGGAATCATCGCAACAAAATCAAACCTGCCTTCCAGCGCAGCTAATGGCGTTAAACTAGGAGATACTATGCTTATATTCCACCCCAGTACCAAGGCTCTAACCAACATCATCTTACCGGCAATATATTGTGCAGGTAAACATAGCAGCGTTCTGCTATTAGGTCCTAAATTAAAATAGGCTCCTGTTGCCATGGCAGAATTTACCATATGTTTTTTTTGCAAACGGATTAACTTAGGAGCGCCTGTAGAACCAGAGGTTTGTACCTCAATAGTTGTAGAATCTGCTAACCATTGCATTAAAAAATCACCGATGTCCCTCCTATAGTCAATTTCTGAAGTTCTATAATTCTTTGCCAAGGCAAGTAAACCTTTAGCATCGTATGCAATATCGTCTAATTTAAAGTTGGGATGAATCTCCATTTTCTAAAGCAAGAAATTCTTGTTCGCTAAGCACGCGGCCAAATAGTTTTTCTTTCCAATTCTGCCATTTGTATTTTTTATTGAATACAAAAAGCAAGAAAGGAAAAACTACAAAAACCGGAATCATTACGTCCCATCCTAGAATAGGTTCTGAAACGTCTGTATAAATTGAATCGGTCTGAAAAGCCGTCCACTCCGCGGTTACTAGTAACGCTGTGATTAAATTATTAGCAGCATGAAAACCTAATGCCAATTCTAAACCTTCATCCATAAGCGTCATAATTCCCAAAAAGAAACCTGTACCTATGTAATAAACCATAATACCAAATCCCAGTTTTTCAACTTCTGGATTAGCAATATGCATTAAACCAAATAGTGTAGATGTTACTACTAAAGGTACCCACCTATTTTTTGCAAATAGGCCTAAGCCTTGCATCATATACCCTCTAAATAAATACTCCTCAAAACTAGTTTGTAGTGGCACCAATGCAATTGCTATAATTGCCAATGGGATAAACTTTTTTAGCTCAAACGTAAGTTTGTAATCTTCTGGGGAGGCATAAACATCTACCATGGTTAATACAATAGTTAATAACCCCCAGAGGCCAAATGCAAATATTATACGTTTCCAATCAATCTTTTTTCTAGAGGTCGTTAAGGATGTTAGGGATTGCCCATGAACAAGCCATGTCCACCCAAGAACCACAAAAAGACCAACAACCAATGGCAATAAAAGCACAATTAACACTAGGTTTTTTCCTAGTTGATTTATCATTGTTGCCATGGCATCATCCACATTAATATCCGAATTGATGGTTACAATGTAATTGAAAATCATAAAACCAATAAAACCTGCTGGTATGACAATATACTTCCACAAACCAGGAAGTTTGCTTTTATACCCTTGTTCTACGTACATAAATTATTTATTAAGTCTGCCTGCCAAGTTAACTCTTTTCTATAAAACAACTTACCATTACTTACTTCTAGAGGAGATTTAAAATTATTGGTAAATAAGCTACCCGTACCCAGTCCTTGAGGCATAGTTGAGTTTAGCGTAGCGGTCCACTGTGCAATAGCATTAAGCCCAATATTACTTTCTAGAGCACTGGTAATCCACCAGTCAATGTTTAATTTATTGGCTAGTTGTATCCACTCCAAACTTCCTTTAAAACCACCTATTAAACTGGGTTTTAAAATAATATACTGCGGTCTTACAGTTTGCAATAATTCTTCCTTTTTTGTTTCGTCAAAGACACCTATAAGTTCCTCGTCCAGTGCTATAGGTATTGGAGTTTCCTTGCATAACGATGTCATGTTTTGCCATTGACCTTGTTTTATAGGCTGTTCTATAGAATGTAAATTAAATACAGCTAATTTTTTTAATTTACCTATAGCCTCTTCAGGAGCAAAAGCACCATTAGCATCTACGCGTAATTCAATGGCATTAGCATCGTAAATGCTACGTATACCTTTTAAAATGGCTAGTTCTGAATCAAAATCTATAGCGCCAATCTTCATTTTAATGCATTTGAAGCCAGACTTTAACTTTTCTTCTACTTGCTGTAGCATAAAATCTGTGTCTCCCATCCAAATAAGACCATTAATAGGGATTGGGACTTCTTTCTGCGTAAAATCAGACTTAAAAAGCAAAAATGGGTCACTAGAATGGACTGACAAAAAAGCTTGTTCTAAACCAAATTGTATGGATGGAAAAGCGGTTAATTCTGCCAGCAGACTGTCTAATCCTAATTGGATATTTGCGCATACCCATTTCAACTTTTCTTCATAGTCTGGGCGGTCATCAATACTTAATCCTCTTAATAATCCGCATTCACCAATACCAATCTTAGTATTGTTTTGCAACAGGATAAACCAAGTTTCTTTTTGTGTTAGAACACCCCTAGAAGTTCCGCTAGGTCTCTTAAAATCTAAAATGTATTTTTTATAGGTAGCTTTCATAGCAAGAGCAAATTTAACTATATTCTGCAGCAAAATTGTACCATGAATAGAATTGACGGTAAAGTAGTTTGGCTAACTGGGGCATCTTCCGGAATTGGAAAAGCACTTGCACTACATTTAAGTGCTAAGAATTGTAAACTTATCTTGTCTGCTCGGAATTTTGAAGCACTAGAAAAAGTTCGTAAAAACTGTACCAATCCAGACGATAATTATGTATTGCCTTTAGATTTAGAACAAGTAGCTACTTTTCCTATACTGGCGGAAAAGGCATTATCTTTTTTTGGTAAGATTGATGTTTTGATTAACAATGCTGGCATTAGCCAACGCTCTCTTATTTTAGAGACCGAACTAAGCGTGTATAAAAAGCTTATGGATGTTAATTACTTAGGTACTATAGCATTAAGCAAAGCACTACTCCCCTATTTTGTACAACAAGGATTTGGCCAATTTGCTGTAATAACTAGTTTGATGGGTAAATTTGCCTCTCCCTATAGGTCTGGTTATTGCGGTGCTAAACATGCACTACACGGTTTTTTCGATGCATTACGAATGGAACATGAAAAAGATGGTATACAGGTATGCTTAGTATGCCCAGGATTTGTAGCTACCGAAATTGCTAAGAATGCGGTTGTTGGTGATGGTTCTAAACAAGGTAAAAATGACGACGCAACAGCAAATGGAATGCCACCCAATAGCTTTGCAACACAAATGGTACGTGCTTTAGAAAAACAAAAATTCGAGGTATATATAGGAGGAAAAGAAACAAAAGGAATTTTCCTAAAACGTTTCTTTCCCAAGCTGTTACACAGAATAGTTTTAAAAAGTGCGGTACGTTGAACCTTTAATAAAAATTGAACCAATAACGTACCCCTTGCGTAGTACGGTCTACATTTAATTTAGATTTAAGCTGATTTACCAGACGGTTCATCAATCTAAAGCCCATGGATGAGTTACTACGCTCGTCCATGTCTTCTGGTAAGCCAATTCCATTATCTGAATATTCAAAATAACCTTGATCCCCTTCTTTTCTAAGGTGGATATAAATTTTACCATTGTCATCTCCTTCTGGAAAAGCGTATTTGAACGTGTTAGAAACCAATTCATTTAAAATTAATCCAAACGGAATAGCACGGTCTATGTCTAGCTCTGTTCCCTCTGCATCTACAGTAATGTTTATGTTATGTCCTCCTTTTTTGTAAACCGACTGTACACTATTAATCAAGCTCTCTATATAGCCTTGCATTTCAATGTATGAAAGGTCTTCATTCTGATAAAGTTTTTGGTGAATCAGGGCCATAGCCTTCACCCTACTTTTACCTTCTTCCAAAGCCTCTATAGCAGCTTTGCTTTTGGTGTTTCTAGTTTGCAAACTCAATAAGCTAGAAACCATTTGTAGGTTATTTTTAACTCTATGGTGTATTTCTCTTAGTAGGGATTCTTTCTCTTTCAAAGAATCTTCTATAAAATGCTTTTGCTCTGCAATTAATCTTTGGTTTTTTATACTTTTTGCATAAGCATATACTAATCCTATCAATCCTAAAACAGTAAATACCAAGGATATAAGAACCAAATAAATACGCTCGTCCTTTGCTTTAAGGTCGTTTCTAATTTTTTCGTTGGCAACTTTTTGCTCGTTAATCAGTTTTCTAGAATTTTCTAAATCAGAAGTCCCAACTATAGCCACCAACTGCTGTTTTAAAATAGATACTTCTGTAGCTTTTAATGAATCTTTTATAAAAGCGTTTCTCTTATAAAATTGTGCTGCACTTTTATAGTTTTCTATCTTGTCATAATATGCAGCCAAAAGTCTATTTCTTTTGATTTGCTGCTCAACATTAATAACTTCAAACTCTTCTTCTAAAAGTTTTTTTGCTGTTTTGTTATTATCTAATTGCAGATGTGCTTCTGCCAGATTTAAAGTATTTTCAACAATCGCAGGGCTAAATTCTCCCTGATTAAATTCTTTAAAGGTTTTAATACTACTATTTAAGTTAGGTATTGCCTCTATATATTGTTTTAACAGTACTTGACTCTTCCCTATATTTCCTTCTACTTCTGCGCGTAATGCTTCCGCTTTAAATATCTCACCTTCAGATTTCTGAATTGAGATATCATTTACATATAAATTTAAAAACGATATAGATTTATTAAACTCATTTAAAGCGGTAGGTGCACTTTTATCTTGATATAAATAGTACCCAACTTTATTATAAAACTCTGCAAATGCATAATAATCATTATCAGGGATGGTAGGTTTAACATCCATTATATATTGCTTCATGGCTTGTCTATACAGACCCATACTAGCATAAATATCATAGAACGCTACATTTTCTGTGAGGCCTAATCCCTTTTTTAGTTCTCTAATCTCTATCTGCTTATCGTACATCTGCAGCTTATGGTAATTCTCATCCATTAGCTCTAATAATAAGGTCATCTTATTTAAATCGACCGTATCAGTTTTATTGTACAATTCTTTTGCTATCGCAATACTTTTATCATTATCCCCAATATCACTATACAACTTGGCCTCCATAAGTTTATATGCCAATATACCTGTGCTATCATTGGTTTTTTCTGAAGTGTTTAAGGAAACACGTACAGATTCTAACCAATCATAAGCAGAACTTTGTGTATATCTATTAGGAGTTTTAAAAAAGTAATCTAGTTTCTCTTCTGGACTGGTAAACTCTTGAAATTGGTCTAGTGGATTTTCTGTTTTGTTGGTCGTTTGCGCACAAAGCAGATATCCTCCAAAAATAAAAGAGAAGAAGAAGGTTAGTACTGTTTGTTGTTTTGGTTTCATATAATAGTCTACGTAATACTGTGTTCAATTATTGTCAATTGACATAAAAACTTGTGATAAAATGTTCACTTTTATCATTTTAAGTGCCAATACATAGCTTTAGAGGGAAAATTTGCGCAAAATTAACATCCTGACGTCTATTTTAAAGCCAAAAAGTCCTTAAAAAAAGACTGTGCATGCAAGATGCACAGTCTGCCATTCAATTAATATTTAAAGATAAGATTTGGGTGTTCCTTAAGAACAGTATCAAAAGTAGGCCTATTTAGAAAGGCATCCTTTAATATGTTGTGAAAGAGAGTTATTTTGTTGTGAAAGGTAACAGCACAGAATTAGTCTTGCTTTTGGTCGGTTTTCAACGCTATAAAAAGAGCTTTTGTTTGTAATTAAAAACAGAAAGGTCTCGCTTTACCAACGAGACCTTTCTTACGAGAACACTATATGAAAATGAAAAAATTATACTTCTTTTTAGAATTTTAATTACACTCCAAAAGTACCTACACATACCATTTTAAAATAATATATGTTGCAAAGGAATGGTAAGTTGTGGTGTAGCTTATAAAAGTTGATTTTAAATAAAAAAAGCACCTAATTACTTAGGTGCTTTTTATACTTTTTAAGTGGTATTAGTTTACGAATTCATACTAGAGATAATGAATTCTTTAAATTCTTTGGAAATTGGAATCAATTGATTATTAATCATTATGTCTTTAGAATTAATAGCATCAATGTGGTCTACATTAACAATATAAGACTTATGTGCTCTAAAAAACTTATCCTTTGGTAGTTTCTCTAAATAATCTTTTAAAGGCGAACGTACTAAAAACTTTTTATCTACCGTATTTACTTCTAAATACACATTATCCGCCTTTATAAATTGAATATCGCCAAACTGAATTCTATAGTATAAATGTTGTTTCTTAACGAAAATAGAATCCTTAAGTACAGAATTAGAAGTAAATCCTTCTTCTCCTGCCTTGTTTTCTAAATCAGTTTTTTCTGCAGCCTTTTGGGCATAATTAAAATTAGATAATGCTATTTCTATAGAAGTATATAAATCTTGCTGCTCAAAAGGTTTAACCAAGTAGCCGTCTGGTTTAACCGTCTTAGCATTTTCTACAGTTGCTTTATCAGAGTTAGAGGTTACAAAAATGAATGGTATGTTATAGTTCTTACGTATATGCTTCCCTAAATCAATACCAGTTTTATCTGATGCTAAAATGATATCTATCAATACAAGATCTACGTGATTGTTCTTAAGCACTTCAACTGCTTGCTCATATACAATTACATTGTCCACAACCTCATATCCAATCTCTTCTAACATTGATTGCATATCATCTGCGATGATTACATTATCCTCTACAATAAGTATCTTTATAGGATGTTCCAAAATAGGATGGTTTTAGATATGTTTAACATCAAAATTACAAAAAATAATTCATAGCAAAATAAATTAACATTGCAAGACCAAAGGTACTCAATGCTAATTTTTTAAGCTCTGGATCTAAATCCTTAGGTGCAGCAGTTCGCCAGACTTTGCTAAGGTGCAAGCCTATAACTATATAGGGTATAAAAATCCAGAGAATTGCTACAGAATTTAAACTTAGACACCAATAAACTAGCAAACAAATAAGACTAATAAAAACGAGTAAAGTATGGTAAATTTTACCGTTCCTATAACCCATTTTTACAACCAAGGTTTGCTTACCACTTTTAGTATCTGAGTTTACATCTCTAAGATTATTTAAGTTGAGTACGCCAACACACAAAAATCCTATGGTTATGGCTGGTAAAACAGCTGCCCAATCTATCCCCTTTTCATACAAAAAAATGGTCCCCAGTACAGCCAACAATCCGAAGAATAAAAAAACAAATACATCGCCCATTCCTCTATAGCCGTATGCATTATCTCCTACTGTATATTTAATTGCCGCCCAAACCGATGCCATACCAAGAAATAGAAAGAGTAAAACAAAAAGGAGTTCGTTTAAATTAAAGGCGCATAAAATTAAACTTACGGCTAAGACAAGACTAATTATTGCCGTTGTAATAATACCTTTTTTCAATTCCTTATCCGTCAACAAACCACTTTGTAAAGCCCTAGCTGGACCTAAACGCTCCTCATTATCCGTACCCTTTACACCATCACCATAGTCATTGGCAAAGTTTGATAATATTTGAAATGCTATTGTAGTGAGCAAACAAAGTGTAAAAAGTAAATTGTCCTGAAAACCCTTGTAATTAGCAATGGCTGTGCCAACTATTATTCCAGATACGGATAAAGGCAGCGTACGAAGGCGCGCTGCACTTAACCAAGCCTTAACTTTTTTCAATTCTAGTAGGGGTCTTCTATTTGTAATCTTTTACCATCTTGATAGGATGCCACAAAGGCATCATTAAAGCCTAAATCTACTAGTTCTTTTCTAAACTTTTGAGCTTCTTCTAGTGTTTCAAATGTACCCAAAGAATAGGCATAAAATGGATTGGTCTTAACAAAAAGGGTGTTAGTTAATGCTTCTGATGCTAAAGTAGCGTTGTTTTCTACAAAAGACTTTATCTGAACCGAGTAAATTTTTTCCTTTTCTAAGTATTGCTTGGCTAAATAAAATTCGTTAACCAAACTCAATTCTTGGTTTTGCTCTTTAAGATTATCTATTCTGGCTTTAATTGCATCTAAACTGTCTATGGAAACCAAAAGGTTGTTTTGATTTCTGTTAGATTTGCTTATTCCTAAGCCAGCAGAAAAAGAAGTTATACCAATTAATCCTAAGACAAAAAGTGTAGTAATGCCCACAAGAATATTACGTTGAATTCGGATTTTCTTTAAATCTTTATTCTTGAACTTAATTTGATCAAGTAATCTTTCATTTATAATTTGAGACTTTTCTATATCCTTATGTAAGTCTAATAAATCATTTTCTTCTATAAATGGCATCTTGTTCTGGGGGTTATTCGTTCTACTCCTCTTCGCTCTCTAATATTTTATATTACAACAGCATTATGTTGCAAAATTAGAATTTTTAAGAAAAGTTAAAAAATATACTAGTCTATTTCTAAAATAATAGTTATGAATTAATTATGCAAACAAACTTAATCTTCTGCTAAAAGACGAATGCCATCTTCTTCCAAAACTATTAAACGCTTTTTATATAAAATTCCCACTCCCTTTTTAAAAGCTTTTTTACTAAGCTCCAACTCCCTTTTTATTTCATCCGGAGAAGATTTATCATGCAGTGGCAAAAAACCGTGTCCTTGCTTTAATTTAGATAATATAGTATCTGCAGCAGCATCTAAAAGCTGAACCCCTGTCGGTTGCAAACTCACATCTACCTTTTGGTCTTCTCTTATTTGTTTTATATAGCCTGTTAGGCGGTCACCTATGGCAATTTGTTTAAAGACTTCATTTGCAAATATTAAACCTTGGTGTTTATCATTTATGGCTACAGACCAGCCTAATTCTGTTTTTTTATAAACCAAAATAGCTACTTCTTGCCCTACTTCTAGATCCATTTCAGCATTGACTAAGAACCTATCAATTTTAGTACTACCTACCAGACGAAAGCTTTTTTCGTCCATAAAACAATGTACTATGTACTTTTTACCTTCCTCAACTTTGGTTTGTTGCTCTCTATAAGGGATTAATAATTGTTTTTCTAAACCCCAATCTGCAAATGCTCCAATATTATTTATTTCTACTACCTCTAATAAAGAAAAATCGCCACGCTTTATATAAGGATTTAAGGTTGTTGCAATGGGCCGCTCCATATGGTCTAAATAACAAAAAACGGTAAGCATTTGCCCTTGTTCTATGTTTTCTGGTACATATTTATTGGGCAACAGAATTTCTGTACCCTCCTCATCACCTAAAAAAATACCCACACTGGTACTTCTTAAAACCTCTAATGTATTGTAATCACCTATTTTTATCATATTTCTAAAAAAAAAACCGTGCCCTTGGGCACGGTTCCAAAATTATATAAAGTCTTTCTTAGTTGTAGATAGACTCTTTACCAAAATGCTTTGCTAATTGATAATATACTACAGCTCTGTGTTTGCTCTTTACAGATTTACCATATTTTTCTATCACTGAATGGATTGCATCCATCAATTCTGGGCTATCTGCAAGACCTAATTTTTTCATTAAAAAGTTCTTCTTTACCGTCTCTAGCTCCTTATCATCACTACCAGAAACTTTAGAGGCGTCATTATTATAGATAGCTGGCCCTAAACCTATTGCAACTTTAGTTAACAAGTCCATATCTGGAGTTTCTCCAAATTTCTCCTTAATGTCTGCAGCGTACTTTTCTATTAATTCGTCTCTTTTACTCATGATTGTTAGTGTTTTTAAATGTTTATCAATGCTTCTAAGATATGAAATCAAAATAATCAAGCAAAATTTTGTTGTTTTCTTCTGTAGGTGTGAAAATTTCTAACAATGCGGGTGAATTTTCCCAATCTAAAAACGAATCTATATTATTCAACAAGGTTGTTTCATCTGCAGCACTAAAATATTCCATACCGTAATGTGCGCATAGATGCGTTGCCGCGTACTTATGTTGTGTTTCAAAATAAGTAGAAAATGTTTCAGAACCATCAAACCCTGGTAAAATTCTAAAAATACCGCCACCACCATTATTAATTACTATTACCTTAAAATCCTTCCTTAGATAATGATTCCAAAATGCATTACTATCATATAAAAAACTTAAGTCTCCAGTAATAAGTAGCGTTGGTTTTTCGGCAAATACTGCGGCACCAACTGCAGTGCTAGAACTACCATCTATACCACTTGTTCCTCTATTGCAATAGACCTCTAAATCCTTATGTACTGGAAAAAGCTGTGCATACCGTACTGTAGAACTATTAGATAAATGCACCTGTTTTGGACTGTTTAGATGTGAAAAAATGATACTGAAAGCTTTGAAATCTGAAAACGGGATTTTTTTTAGATAAGTGGTTCTTTTTTGTTGATATGCTTGCCTTTTTAGAGACCAAAATGGGTAATATTCACTTGTTGAGTACTTTGTATTAGATATCAATTGATTCAACAAACTATTAACATTCCCTTTTAAATGCCTAGTTAAGCAAAAAAAAGTATCATTAGCCTTTACACCCCCCAGATGCCAATGTTTTTTAGGTTGATATTCTCTTAAAAAAGCTTTGATTTTTTTTGAAACGACCAACCCGCCAAAAGTGATAAGGATATCTGGTTGAAGCATTTCAGAAAGTTCAGTTCTATTACTTGATTTTTCAATTGGAAATAAAATGCTATCAATACTGTAAAAACAATTTGGATGATGCAGGTTACTCGTGGTTTCCGTAAATATGACCACAGAAGGGTCTTTTGCCAATTTATCTATCCATTGCTGTTCCACGGCATTAGGAGAATCTACCCCTACCAACACCATTTTTTTTTGACTTTTGGACCAATACGCTACATCGTCTTTAGAAAAAACTTCTGTCTCCGGAGTCTTAACTAATGATATTGATGGCACATCCTTAGCTTCTAGGGTTGTAGTGCCATACAAAGGTTCTTCAAAAGGAATATTTATATGTACAGGTAGTTTTTGTTTAAACAGCACAGAAAAAGCCTTTGCCGTTTCTTGTCTGTTATAATCCTCTATTTGCTCTTGTGTTTGTTGTAAATAGTTAGGTGCATATCTTTGCAATCGGTCTGTAGCATGGTCTACGTCTATTTTTAGATTTGCAGAGTACCCAATATGTCTATGAAAAACGTGGTCTTGTCTAATGGTTTGCCCATCCCCTACGTCAATTTTATATGGAGGCCTATCAGCAGTCAACGCTAGAATAGGAACTTCACTATAAAAAGCTTCTGCTATTGCTGGATAGTAATTTAACAAAGCACTGCCAGAGGTACAAAGAATAGCAACAGGTTTAACTAATTGCTGCGCCATCCCTAAGGCAAAAAATGCTGCACTACGTTCATCTACAATACTAAAACAGGTAAAATAATTGTCTTTGGTAAAGCTAATAGTAAGCGGAGCGTTCCTTGAACCTGGAGAAATAACAATATGTTCTATTCCATAAAACTTACAAGCTTTTACTAAGGCTTGTGCGGAAGGGATGTTAGATATTTTCATGCCGTACAAAAATACAACCTACTTACTGCTTTTACTAGTAGTTTTTAGGAAAGTAATGCCCCCATTGTTTTGGACTTTGCCTGTGTTTCTTCCCATTCATTTTCTGGTATAGAGTCTTTAGTAATACCACCACCAACATAAATAGTAGCATCCGTTGCAGACAGCTGCATACAACGTAAATTCACAAAAATTTCTGTTTCTCCATGCAAAGAATTTACTGGACCTAAATAACCCGTGTAGTAGCTTCTAGAATAGCCTTCATTTTGTAAAATGTATTTTTTAGCATCCATTTTTGGAATACCGCAGACCGCAGGTGTAGGATGCAGGTCTTGCACCACTTGTAAAAGAGATTGGGAGGTTAGCAATTGCCCTTCTATATTGGTTTTTAAATGCCATAAGTTCCCTGCTTTTACGGACTGCACTTTAGAAACAGAAACAGATTTTGAAAAAGGTTTTAATGCGGCTATAATGTAATCTGTAACCATTTGCTGTTCTTCCAGTTCCTTTTGCCCCCAATTTGGCAGAGAAGAATTCTCCGCAACCCATGTGCCTGCTAAAGAAGCTGTTTTTATGGTATTGCCCTTTAACTTACATAAACGCTCTGGGGTGGCCCCTAACCAAGTGCCAACTCTGGGGTGATAAAACAAATAACAAAAAGCATTAGTATAGCTGTCTAAACAAGATTTATAGTGTGTTGTTGCATCTTTATTTAGCTGTGCTTGTATGGATCTAGATAAAACTATTTTTTGGTAGCCTCCCCCTTTAATTGCTGTTACCGCTTTTTTAATTCGATTGAGATAAGAGGTCTTATCGGATTCTAGAAAATCTGTCGTAGTGTTGCTTCGCCTCGGTTCTTCTATTCTATATTCAAAACTTAAAGTAGCATCTTTAGTTAAGAAAATAGTAGGTAATTCGGTAGTATCAAAGGGAGCAAAAACAAAGCCTACTTTATCAAAATCTTTTAAAATGTTTAAAGCTGTATCTTTTTGTTGATATACCTTAATTAAATTAGAGTTTGGCATTCTAAAACAAACAAAAGGCAATCCTTGAGCTGCAATTTCTTTTAATTGTGACCACATAGTTACTGCTTTGGCAAGGCTATGGTAGTTAATTTGCATAAGGATACTAAGCCCCCTGCTTCATTAGTGACTTTAATTTCCCATAGTTGGGTAGTACGTCCTTTATGAATTATGGATGCTTTGGCATATACAAAACCATCCTTTACACTTTTAACATGATTTGCGCTTATTTCTAAACCCCTAATCATGTATTTATTTTGGTCCATAAAAATATATGTAGCAGCACTACCTACACTTTCTGCCAGCGCTACCGTTGCCCCACCGTGCAACACTCCATCTGGCTGATACACTTTAGATGTTACTGGCATTTTTGCCATCAAAAAATTCTCACCAACATCTATAAAAGAAATATCTAAAGTCTCCATAAGGGTGTTTTTACAAACCTCATTACAAACTTTAAGTATTTTTTCTTTATGCGTTTCCATAGGTATTTTTTGTAAAATTACGGATTAAGAAGACAAACCCAAGTACCTTTGCGTACTATGAGCACAGAAACTAGATTAGTTACCTACCAACACAGCAATCATTACCAAACCTTAAATGCTTACACTACCAAAACTAAGAACAGTTGGCTTGTTTTACATGGCATAGGGTATTTAAGTCGCTATTTTCTAAGACATTTTAATGGCTTAGAACAAGGGCAAAATTATATAGTTTGCCCAGAAGCACCTTCTAAATACTATTTAAAGGATGATTACAAATATGTAGGCGCAAGTTGGCTTACCAAAGAATACACAGATAGAGAAATGCAAAATGTAAATAGCTACCTTAATGCGGTTTGGGATAAGGAGAAAGCTAAATTTATATCTGGCAGTGTGTTTTTAGGTTTTTCTCAAGGAGTATCTGTATTACTCCGGTGGATGTCTAAGAATAAACTTGAACCCCAACATCTTTTTTTGATTGCAGGAAGTATACCACAAGAATTAAAACCTGAAGATTTTAATTATTTAAAAAACACTAAAGTAACAATGATTTATGGCGATGAAGACCAATACATTACTTCCAAAAGAGCGGTGTTAGAAAAGGAAAAACTCTACAAATTATTTGGAAATACCAGTACGATTAAAACGTTCCAGGGCGGCCATAAAATGCCCGAAAATCTCTTACCGAGCTTAATTTAATCTACCTGTTTTTCTATTACTTCTGGGTAATAGGTTATTTTTCGGGTAGTATAATCATTGCCTGGTGTACAAATCTTTTTTACCCAGTTTTTGGGCGTGTTATTATCAAACTGAAAAATATATTCTTTTTTAGATGTAACGTTCCCTGCAATAATGACCTCTTTTTGAAGCACATCTTCTTTGTCATAGACAAAAGTGTGTTTTTCAATAGGTTTAAATTGTTGTTCTTTACCGTCAAATTTAAAAAGTTGGTGAGCTAATAAATTCCCTTTAGGCCCATAAACTTTTTCATTTGCTTCCATAGGTTCACCATCAACAAAATTTTTAGATAATACAATTTTATGTTTGGCTGTAGGACTCACTTTTTTATAAGAAGTTCTTATGGAGTTTTGTAACACGCCATTTTCTATATACGTAATAGTTTCTTCGTCTTTAAAAGTGGTATATTCTACCACAGTTTCATCCACAGCATTTTGATGAGACGAAATAATTTTAACCAACCTACCTTCCTTATTGTACTGGTATTCCTGAGCTTCAAAAAATTCTTTATCGTAAGAAATAACTTGTTCTACTATTTTTTTTGTTTCTGTAGTGTCTATAGAATAGATATAAGCCATAGAAGAACTCTGATCCAATGTGTTATCCTTATAACTCTCTAAACGTATTTCTTTTAGAAAACCCTCCTTAAAACGGTAATAGGTAATATCCTTATCTTGTTCACTGTAAGAAGTAGTAGACTTTACCAACTGACCATCAACATCAAAATCCAAAATTTCGCTACCATAATCAGTAATAATTTGGCAAGATTTAACCTTACCCTTAAGCTCAAAATCTTGGGTAGAAAAAGTTTTAATTTCTTGTGCACCTAAACTAAAAATCAAAAGAGTAAAAAATAATAGAGTTGCTTGGTAGTTTTTTATCATAGTTCAAAATTACAAGCAAAATTGGCATTTAAAAACATTTAGCACAGAAAGTAATCGTTATATTTTTATCCTGATACAAAACCAATTTTGATGATTTTTTGTGGATGTAAATCATTTACATTTAGCTATTTTAGCACAAATTAGGATAATTTGAATATGAAAAGAACATTATTTGGACTTGCTATTTTACTTGTTAGTTGTAATTCTTCACAACCTACCGTAAGTGAAAATAGCACTGAAACTAAAGCATTAGACCCTGTACCGTATGCAAATACTATTACGGAACAAGATTTAAAAACCCATTTATACACCTATGCCTCTGATGAATTTGAAGGTAGGGAAACTGGAACTCCAGGCCAGAAAAAAGCGATAGCCTATTTAAAAGCAGCTTATGAAGAATTAGGTATTCCTGCAGCAAAAAAAGATGGCGATTATTTTCAGAAGGTACCCTTAGCAGTAAGCAAAGTTCCAGAAGGAAGCATTACTATAGAAGGTAAAACATATACCATAGGTACAGACTTTGTAAGCATGGCAAAAGCAATTTACAATAGTGATGAAATTGTCTACGCTGGTTATGGCATACAAACCGAGAATTATTCTGATTACAATGGTTTAGACGTTACAGGTAAACTGGTACTCGTTAAAAGTGGTGAACCAAAAAACTCAGAAGGCAATTATATTATAAGTGGTAATCAAGAAACATCTACTTGGAGTAACATGTCTGAGTCTATAGGTTTACGTTCTAAGGCAGCATTTGACAATGGTGCTGTAGGCCTGTTATATTATGACCCAGTAAATTATCCGCGATTTAAGCAATATTACACTTACATGAAAACTAATAATAGCGGTAAGATGGAACTAAAAGCAGCCGTGAAAGA
This sequence comes from Croceivirga sp. JEA036, assembly GCF_011882165.1. Lineage (NCBI taxonomy): Bacteria > Pseudomonadati > Bacteroidota > Flavobacteriia > Flavobacteriales > Flavobacteriaceae > Croceivirga > Croceivirga sp. JEA036. The sequence continues at coordinate 672,390 of NZ_JAATON010000001.1, read as the reverse complement.
AAACTTTCTTGTATTGCTTAATGACGACATGGTAAAGGCTATTCTTCCTAATATTGGAACAATAGACCAAACTCAGACTATTAAAAAATCCATTGCCCTAGATGTAAAAAGTACAGACGATACTATTGATTCTGAAAATGTAGTGGCTATACTTAAGGGTAGAACAAAACCAAATGAATATGTAGTGCTTTCCTCTCATTTAGATCACATTGGGGTTTCTGCAGATGGTCAGATTAATAATGGTGCAGACGATGATGGCTCTGGTTCTGTGGCCCTTTTAGAACTGGCACAAGCATTTAAAAAAGCTAAAGACGAAGGTCATGGTCCAGAACGCTCCATTGTTTTTTTGCATGTTACAGGGGAAGAAAAAGGCCTTCTTGGTTCCAAATATTACACAGATTTTGACCCAATTTTTCCATTAAATCAAACTGTGGTAGATTTAAATATTGATATGATTGGCCGTATAGACCCAAAACGAGAAGGGAACAGAAATTACATTTACCTTATTGGTTCTGATAAATTAAGTACTGAATTGCACGAATTATCAGAAAACATCAATGAAAAATACATGCAAATTGAATTAGATTACACCTATAACGATGAGAATGACCCTAATCGTTTTTATTATAGAAGTGACCATTACAATTTTGCTAAAAATAATATCCCAATTATTTTTTATTTTAATGGTACCCATGAAGATTACCATAAACCAGGAGATACCCCAGATAAGATAAATTACGATTTGTTAAGAAATAGAACGCAATTGGTTTTTTATACTGCTTGGGAAATTGCTAATAAACCTAATAGGTTAGTAGTAGATAAAGCAGAATAACCAAGAAAACTCAAATACTAAATAAGCCCACTCTGCAGTGGGCTTATTTGGTTTCAAAAGTTGATATAAAATAAAAAATCCTGACAATTGTTGTCAGGATTTTTGTTTCACCAAGGGTGGAAGACCGGGTTCGAACCGGCGACCTCCGGAACCACAATCCGGCGCTCTAACCAACTGAGCTACAACCACCATTTAAAGCGGATGCAAAGGTAATTATTTTTTTTATTTTCTATCAAAAAAAAGAAAATATTTAAATCCAATAATTATAATGTATTAGTTTACAACTAATTAAATAACCATTTTATCCTACAAACATTCTTAAGCAATTGTACTACATTTCCATTGCTAAATAAATATGAGGTAAATACGCTGCATCAAATTAAAAAATAGTACTTTAAATCTTCTAAGACTAATTACAAACAGAACTGAATGCTATTTGGGGGAATACGTATTTTGAGTCTTTGTATTGGTTTATTCTTTTGCTTTTGTATAACCGTTAACGCTCAAACAGCAATAAGGGATAGTTTACAACTAGAAATTCAAAAACTAAAAAAGAAAAATCCTAATTACAAAAGTGACTCCACCTATTTTGAATTGCGGTATCTAATTGGTAAAACCTACCTCTACCGTAACAATGACAGCCTTAGAATTTACGGTGAAAAGCTAATTATAGATGGCAAACAGCACGCAGATAAAAATGCTATCGCACTAGGCAAACTCAATGTAGGTTTTTATCATTTTGTAAAAGGACATAAAAAAGAAGCAACACGTTTTATTGAAGACGCCATCTGTAATGCAGAAGACATAAATGCGTCATCAACATTAGTTAAAATATACAACCTTAGACTAATTGTTGCATTTATTACCCAAGATTATACTAAAGCCTATCTCTCCGCTAAAGAAGGTCTTACCATGGCTCAAAAGATTAATGACAAAGCAATGATTGCCACTTTTAACATGAATATTGGCACCATTTTTAGTCTATTAAGAGCGTACGATAAGGCTTTGTACTACAACACTAAAGCCTTAGCCGTTTTTGATGATTACCATAATGCTTTTATTAAAGCAGAAGTTTTAAGCAATAGAGCATTCATTTTATATCACAACAAGGCTTATCATAAAGCTGAAAAAGCGGCAAAAGATGCACTAACTCTATTAAATCCTTTAAACGAGATTGCATGGATAACTTTTAACTACAATAATCTTGGCTACATTTATTTATATAAAAACGATTTAGAAAAAGCTGAAAAGTATTTTAACAAGGCAAACAGTTATTTTAATCAGGTAGATATTGGGGATCGTAAAGTAGAGAATTATTTAGGTCTTGCGGAAATATACTTAAAGAGAAGCGAATTTAATCTAGCCTCTGCAAACGCAACAAAAGCCCTAGAACTTGCTACAACATCTAAAAATTTATTAAACAAAGTTCAAAGTATTGAACTCTGTTATAAAATTGCTTTAGCAACAAAAAATACCGAAAGTGCATTAGCCTACTTACAAGAATCAAAAAAATTATCCGATTCGCTTTTAAATTCAGAAAGCCATGCCAACATGCTCATCTTAGAAGCGAAGGAAAGTTATAAAGCAAAGCGATTAAAGGAAGAAGAAAAAGCCAATAACAAGATTGCAAACAATAAAATTTACCGGAATATTATAATTCTGCTGGCTGTACATCTAATCTTACTCTCTGTTTTTATCTATGCTACCAAAAGAAAACAACAAGAAAGAAACAAAAAACTAGACCAAGAGGTAGCCAATAAGAACAAATTGCTTTCTATTATTGGTCATGACATAACTTCTCCCATATTTACCTTACAACAATCGTTAGAATTATATAAAGCTAATTATATCTCTTCTGATGATGTTTTAAAGGTTTTAGAGCGAATGAAATCTAACATTAATTACAGCTCTTTTACATTAAAAAATATACAACTTTGGGCACAAGCCAATATGGGGAACCTAAAAACCACTAAAGTAAAAATTAATGTATACGATATATGCAACCAGATTTTAAAAGAAAGGCAGACCGTATTGAAGGAAAAAAATATTAAAATTCAGTGGTTACAGAAGGATTATTTAGTGGTTAAAATAGACAAAAACCACTTGACCGTTATTATTGACAATATACTTTCTAATGCCAAAAAATACAGTGAACCGTCGTCTATCATAACTATCAAACTTATCAGTAATACTGAAGAAAAGTATATAGAAATTTGCGACTCGGGACCAGGAATTCCTCAGGAGAAAATAAATAACATTTATAAAAACATCACACTAGACCCGTTGCCAGGAACACAGAGGGAAAAAGGCACCGGAGTTGGCTTACAAACATCCATTTTGTTGGCAAAAGCAAATAATAGTACTATACTACTTAAAAGCAACTTAAGCCAAGGTACTTGTGTACAGGTTAAATTTAACTAATGCCTTAACAGCCAAAAAGATATATTACCTATTTTTAAAGTATTAAAACAGCAGACCATCAATGCCTAGTTGCAAAAGCTTATTTATCTTAATATGTTTTTTGATTTTATTTAAGAATGCTGACTCAATAGCACAGAAACAAGATACTACTGAGATAAAATATGACACCTCTTATGTAGATTTGCTCAATACAATATCTAGCAAATATCGGTTTCGCAACCCTGATAGCGTTTTATTATATGCCAACAAAGCTTTAGATATAAGTACCAAAATAGATTACAAACAGGGCACTCTTATTGCGTTAAGTAGACTTGGTGATTATTATTCTGATAGCGGCAATTATGAAAAAGCAACAACAATTTATGCAGATTTACAACAGTTTATTAAAGAGGTAGATGACCCTAATGTTCAAATTAACTTTTTAATTACCATTGCTATCCATTATACTATATCTTATGACCATGCAGATGCTCTAAAAAACTTTACACAAGCGCTTAACATAGCAAAAAAAAATAAATTAATTAAGAAAGAAGCTTTGATTCGGCATAATATGGGTTACATGTTTACGGTGGTAGATATGCCAGAAGATGCCCATAAAGAATTTACAATTGCAGACGAGCTGTATCGTTCTATTGGCGAGCCCTTAAAAGCAGCCTACAGTAAGTCTAATATGGCATTAAATGCTCTTAATGCTGGTAAACCGGAAAAAGCTATAGGCTATGCTAGAGCCAGCTTAAAACAGTTTATTACAGAAAAAGATATGTTGTGGATGGCTCGTAGCTATGGCATTCATGGAAGGTATCATTATGAAACAAATAATTTAGATAGCGCACTTTTCTACACTACAAAAGCAGAGAAATTACTACATGTTGTAGAGAACCATAGAGATTGGCTCAAACAAGCTAATTTGCTCACCAAAATTTATTTAGATAAAAGGAACTTAAAGAAAGCCGAATTTTATGCAGATAGTTCTTTGGTTTTAGCTAAAAAAATTAATGATTCTCTCTACCTATCCTTAGCCCATAACAACTTTTTTCTCCTAGAGAATTATAAACAAAACAAAACAAAAGCTATTGAACATAAATTAGAAGCTGAACGCATAGATAAGAGACTATCTAAAAAACAGCGTATTCTAAATTTAAGATTATTACAAACTGATCTTGCTCTAAAAGCACAGCAAGAAAAAAACGATGCCAACAATTTTGCAGTAGTAAAAGATGACAACAACTTTACATTGGCATCAGTCTGTTTGTTATTAACAATTTTATTAATTGCCCTTCTAATTTTTAGAGAAGTATATGCGCTTTTAAAAACGAAAAATAGCCTACAAACGCAAAGTCAAAACCAAAATCAAATTTTTTTTAGTGCGGGCAAAGATTTAGAAAAAACAATAGATGACTTAAAAATTGTGCTGAGCACTTATGAAAATAAAGAGATTGTAGCAGAAGAAATGGAGGAACTTACCTCCTATCTAAAAGATAATTTATCTAAGAGCGAAGTAGACCTTACAGACGTTCTATACTGGGCAAAATTTAAGCTTAAAGGTATTGAACCCAATAAAAAAGAGTACTTAATAAAAAGCATTCTTTTTGATGTATTAAAGCCATACAAGACCAAGGGACTAAACTTAAAATGTAAAAACGATTGTAAAGAAGGGTTACTTTTATTTTTAGACCAACAGCATATAGAGCTTTTAGTCAAAACTATAATTCAATTATTGATTGCCAAATCACAAGAAAAGGCACAAATATTTGTACACTGTTACACTAACCAAACACATTGTATCTTGTCTTTTGAAGACAATACAAATACAGGAAAAAATCCACAAGTAAAGACACTAGAAAATTATAAGGTAAAGTTAGACCTTATAAAAGAAATTTGCTCGGTTAACGCCATAGATTTTACCATTCATTACCCTCAAAAACAGCTAGTTTCAAAAATCACATTAAATATCCCTTTATCTAAAAAAGGAATCATTTAATCGATAAACTACCCTGTTTTCCGCGTTAAACAAACAAAATAAGGGGGTTCACAACATAATTTGTTTTAATCTGTTATAAGAGTATAAGTTTACCGTATAATTAAGCTATTGAAAACTTTAAATAACATACCCCAAGTCTTTAACCAAATTATGGTGCTATTAACGTTGTTGGTAATATTCTGCCAACCAGCGAAAGCCGCTATAGAAAAGGGTGCTAAAGACAGCTTAATACATCGGGTTAAATTATTAAAGTCTAAAAGACTCCAAACGGATGCCGATGAAATAGAATATGTTAATTCTTTGGTGGCATTGGCAAAAACATACCGTTTTGTAAATGTAGATAGTCTTTATGCCTTAAATAATGAAGCTATTGGTATTATTGACGAGATTAGGTATTCATTAGGCAAAGCTAAAGCTTATGTTAATTTTGGGCTTTATTATACCGATAAGGGTGAAGATGAAAAAGCCATATATTATTTAAAATCTGCTTTAATGATAGCAGAAGGCTTAGAAGAACAAGAATATTTTACCTGCAGTATCTTTAATGATATTGGCTCTCATTATAGATATGCAGGGGATTTTGCAAAATCTTTAGATAGTTATTTAAGAGGATTAGACATTGCTAAAACGAACAACTTTTTAGACATGCAATCTGTTTTAAATGAGAATATAGCTAGCTTGTATTCTTATCAAAATGAATTTGAACAATCCCTTCTTTATTATAAACAAGTACTTCGCATAAACGAAAAACTAAACGACCCTTTTGCCTCTGCTCAAACTAACAGCAATTTGGGTTCTTTATATAGTGACATGGAAGATTATGAAAAGGCCATGTACTATTTAAATAAAAGTATACATACTTTTGAAAAGTTGAAAGAATACGACTGGTTAGCATACGCATACAATGTAAAAGGTGAAATATATATAAAGCAAAAAAAATACCAATGGGCTCTTTATTGGTTAGACCAAAGCCGTATTTTGCATGAAGACAAGGTAGACGATGAAAGGGGTAGAGTTCTTGTTCTCAATAATTTATCTGAATCTTACTTAGGTATAAACAAGGATAGCATTTCCAAAATATATGCGCAAAAAAGTTTTGATACTGCCAATCAGCTAAATGATTTAGAAGGTAAAATTGCCTCTGCGAAGACGCTGTACTCTTATTACAAGAAACAAGAAGATTCTAAAAATGCACTTTATTATCACGAAGTATTTAAGTCACTCACAGACACCTTAACTAGGGAAGAAAACAAGAAAAGCCTTACCATGTTAAAGACGCAAATGAATTATGAGCGTCAAAAAGAAGCTTTAATAGCTGAGAATGAAAAAAACATGGCTAGACAAAAAATATTTGTATCTCTAGGCTTTCTGATTGTAGTGATTCTGATTGGATTTTCCATTCCTTTATATGTAAATCAAAAGAAGCTTAAAAAGCTTTATCACGATTTAAAAATTAATACAGCCTATTTAGAGCAACGAGAACAAGAATTAGAAAAATCTAATACTACAAAAGATAAATTGTTTTCCATTATTGGGCATGATTTACGGAGTCCTATAGGCGCACTACAAGGGTTATTAGAAATGTTAGTTAACGGTGATATTGCCTTAGAAGACTCTAAGAAATTTATTGCAAGAGCTAAAACAGATGTGGACCATATGTTATTTACTTTAAATAACATTTTATCATGGGGGCAAACACAACTTAACGGAACGGTTACCCGCCCATCCCCTACCAATATTTATAAATTGGTGAATGGTAATGTTCAATTTCTACAAGAGCTTGCAGATACTAAAAACATTAAAATTATAAATGAAGTTGCTAAAGAAAGTACTGCATTTATTGATGAAAATCAGATAGATGTAGTTATTAGAAATTTAATTAGTAACGCTATTAAATTTACACCAGAAAACGGCTTAATATCCTTAGAGTCAGAAGAAAATCTAAATTACTGGACTATAAAAGTAAGAGATACAGGTATAGGGATGAATAATGAAACTAAGGAAAAAATCTTTTCTCCCAACCTCAATTATACTACCTATGGCACTAATAATGAAAAAGGTACCGGCCTAGGACTCTCATTATGCAAAGAAATGATAGAAAAGAACAACGGTAAAATTTGGGTAGAAAGCACCTTAGAAAAAGGTTCTACATTTTTCTTTACCGTGCCTAAAGTAGAAGAAATATTAAAAAAAGCTAGCTAGTTAAAGTTAGCATATAACGTTAGATAAGGTTATCTAGACTATCTACAGCTACCATTCTTTCTACCGTAAAACCTTCTGCATAAGCTACGCCTACCAACCTACCTAAATCTTGTGCTCTATAAGTTACACTTTGTAAAAAGTTTTTGCTACTAATAGGAGTCTCTGGCTCGTCACTTTCAGGGTCAAAAAATTGTGACCCATACGCCAATATTGCTTTTTCTTTTATTTCTATATAGCCACTTATATCTACTACAAAATCTGGTTGCAAATTTTTCCATTGTATGTAATGGTAGACCAATTTTGGTCTCCATGGCGCTTGGCTTTTATTATTATGATTTGTTTCGATTTTAATTAAACCGCTTAAAAAGCAAGCATCGCTAACCAATTTAGAACCTTTTCCGTGGTCTATATGCCTATCATCAACAGCATTACAAAGTACTATATCTGGTTGGTATTTTCTTACCATTTTTATAATTGCCAGCTGGTGTTCTTTATCGTTGGTAAAAAAGCCATCTGCAAATGCTAGATTTTCGCGTACAGTGACACCTAAAACTTCTGCTGCATCAGCTGCTTCTTTATCTCTTAATTCTGCCGAACCTCTTGTACCTAACTCTCCACGGGTTAAATCTACAATTCCTATTTTTTTACCCTTGGCTACTTCTTTTGCAATAGTACCACCAGCGCCCAGTTCAGCATCATCAGGGTGGGCACCAAAAACTAAAATATCTAACTTCATTAGTATGCTAACACTGTATTTACACCAACAACGGCTAAGGCTTGTACTATATCTTCTTTAATATCATCTGCATCTTCAATTCCAACAGAAAAACGGATAAGGTTATCCTTTATTCCTTGCTTGGCTCTATCTTCTGGAGTCATTAGGGAATGAGATGTTTTTGTAGGCAATAACATGGTACTTTCTACTCCAGCCAAACTCATAGATGGCTTAATTAATTTTAAAGCTTTTAAAAATGCAGTAGCGTCTATTTCGTCAGTCAACTCAAAAGATAACATACCGCCATAACCATGCATTTGTTTTTTAGCTAATTCATGGTCTGGATGAGTTTCTAGTCCTGGATAGTAAACCTGCTGTACGGCTTCTTGCGTTGAAAGCCATTCTGCCAAATTTTGTGCATTCTCATTCTGTGCTTTAACTCGTAACCCCATGGTTTTTAGACTCCGTTCTAAAAGCCATACTGTTTGGTCACTTAAACTACCACCAAAACAGATAGAGGATTCCCATATTTTTTTAATATGCTCCGCTGTAGCTGCCACAGCACCAGCACAAATATCTGAATGCCCTCCCATATATTTTGTAGCGCTATGCAACACAATATCGATACCAAAATCCGCTGGATTCTGATTCACAGGACTTGCAAAAGTATTATCAATCATACTTATGATGCCTCGCTTTTTTGCCAATTGAGCAACTGCTTCAATGTCCGTTATGGTCAATAGTGGATTAGAAGGCGTCTCAATATAAATAACCTTTGTATTTTCTTTTAACTCGCTCTCAAAATCCTCAGCGGACCAACCCTCTGTAAACGAGTATGAGATACCATATTTTTCAAACTGTGTTACCGCAAAATTATAGGTGCCGCCGTACAGTGTCTGCTGCATTACAATATGGTCTCCTGCATTTAAAAAAGCCATAAGTGAATGGCTTATGGCCGCCATTCCACTACCAAAAATCATGGCAGCCTCTGTGTGTTCTAAACTTGCAATTTTCTTATTTAACGCTTCTTGGTTAGGGGTATTAAAATACCTTGGATATCGTTTTACATCTACATCTTCATAAGCATAAGAAGAACTCATATAAATAGGAGATACTGCTCCCTTAAACTGTTCATCCTTTACTTCCCCTACATGTGTACAAATGGTATTTAAGCCTTTTTTAGTTGGTTTCATGCTGTAATCCGTTAAATGAGTTTTTAAAAGTACGAAAAAGCATATACTTTCTACTTACTTATAATATCCTGACTTAAACTAATTACCATTGCATTTATTAAAACAATCTCCCCATTAATGACGATGGTACATATAATAAATCATTCAATTACGGCCTTTGCTGAATTAAATTCTTGGACTAAAACGACTATCCTGGTAATTTTAAAAAATAGTGCCTAATAACATAGAGACCTATATTTCTATAGTATGCTGTTAATTCTGCTTCACTTTTCTTGTGAATACCCAAAAATGCAAAGAAAAACAGCGGTTTCTCAGTTCCATGCCAATCCTAAAAAGTATATTACTTAGATTAGCAAATGACGTACACAAAATCTAAAGTTCTATTCATGAAAACCAAACTGTACTTTCTATTTCTTATCATAATTGTTGTTGCCTGTAAAAATGCTACTCCACTGGTAGAAAAACCTAGTGGTTACCAAGGACAGGGAAAATCGCCTGTGGTGCCTACAACGAGTAAACCTGTGCAAAAACAGTATAAAAATACATGGAGTCTAAATGATAGTACCGTCTTTTTTTCTAATCAGTTTGATGGCGCTCGGTTAAACGGATTAGTGCATGATGGCAACGACCATTATACCATTTGGATAACTGCGGAAAACACCCCAATAAATGTAAGTCCTTGGTATGCTTTCAAGGTTTGGAGCACCACCAAAAAGGAAGTCATCATTAAATTGACATATCAAGATATTCGCAGCAGATATTATCCAAAAATCAGTAAAGATGGCATTCTATTTAAAGCAATAGATAGCGTCAATTATACAGAAATAAACCCTGGAGAAGGTGATTTTGGAATAAAAGCAGCTCCCGAAGCTATTGAAATTAAGGTCACAGTAACTCCGGAACCTACTTGGATTTCTGCACAGGAATTATACACGTCAACCCATGTAAAACAGTGGATAGATTCCTTAACAACAAATTCTTTTACCAAAACCTATAGTATAGGGAAAACTACAGAAAATAGAGATCTTCATCTTTTAGAGTTAAATCAAAACAATAGTAAAAAGGCAATACTCATAATTTCTAGACAGCATCCACCAGAAGTTACTGGTTTTCTAGCTATGAAATCTTTTATGGAAACCCTAGCGGGAGAAAGTGAACTCGCCAAAACCTTTAGAAAAAAATTTACCGTGTTTAACGTTCCTTTAATGAATCCGGATGGGGTAGACAACGGGCATTGGCGGCATAACATGGGAGGAATTGACCTAAATAGAGATTGGCAAAATTTCAATCAGCCAGAAACCCGAGCCGTACGAGATTTTTTAAAGCGAAAAGAAAAAGAAGGCCACCGATTTGTTTTTGGCGCAGACTTTCATTCTACTTGGGATGATATTTATTACCCATTAGATTCTACCATAACAGGTCCTGAAAATAACATCGTTTTTAATTGGATAGAAAATATAAGTGAACGATTACCGCAAAAACAAACGAATGTAAAACCTTCTAAAGATTTAGAACCTACCATGGTTTCTAGAACCTATTTTTATGTAGCACACCATATGCCTGCAATAGTATTTGAATTGGGAGATAATACCCCTAGGCCTTTTTTAAAGCAAAAAGGAATTGTTGCTGCAGAAGAATTGATGCAATTATTACTTAAGGAGTATCCGTAAAACTATTCTAACTTTTCTGGACCTTGCGATGGTCGGTTACTTCTGATCTGCCATCTTTCATCTTGGATAGACTTGTACACTATTTTATATTCTAAGCCATCTGCCAACAATTCTGCTATTGCATCTGTAATTAACGCATAATCCTTGGCACTTTCCGCTACTTTTAAAAAAGAATAGGATTGATTAGCAGGTATGGCAATTCCAGGATTAAGAGTAGAAAATGTAAAATTATCTAAACTATCTAGCGCACTATTTTTACTTTTTAGGTAAGTTACTATGGAGTTATCATAAGTAGTAAGAGATTCTACCTCTCCGTAATATATCATTTGTACGCTTTCTAATATGGCTGGACCAATACCATGGTTTTTAAGACTTAATTCATACACATTCCCAGAACTATGGTTTCGTTCCGCAAACTGCACATAGGGTAAAATAGAAATATAGTTCTGTTTGCGCATTAAATTGGTCTGGTAAATAAAAATAACCAACGTAAGCACACTTACAAGCATTGCTGTAAGGCTTAATAAAGTATTGGTATTTAGTTTCATTTTCACACTAGAAAAGTACTAAAAAACCATATAGACTAAAAACCTATGCTGCTTTGCCGGCGTAATATTTACGATGCTTTACCAAACTTAAAGCTCCAAGTACAAATACACCAAAAACAGTGTAATAAACAAACGTAGGTGTAATCACTTGGTCTCCACTGGCGTAACTATGTAGACCAACAAGGTAAAAGTTTACCCCAAAATACGTCATCATAATACTTGCAAAAGCAATGACAGACGCAAAATTAAATTTCCAAAAACCTCTTAAACCAGGTACCAATCGCATGTGGAGTACAAAAGCATAAATCATAATAGAAATTAACGCCCAAGTTTCTTTTGGGTCCCAGCCCCAATACCTACCCCAACTTTCGTTAGCCCACTGGCCACCTAAAAAGTTACCTATGGTAAGCATTACTAAACCCACAGTTAAGGCCAACTCATTAATCACGGTAAGTTCATTAAGGTTATGTTTCATCCTTTTTTGGTTCTTTTCTGTTGTTAGCAGAATTAATAAAAGGGAAACTACTCCCAAAATCATGCCTACCGTTAAAGGTCCATAACTACCTACAATAACCGCAACGTGTATCATAAGCCAATAACTATCCAAAACAGGAACTAAATTTGCAACCGCTGGGTCTACCCAACTTTGGTGGGCAATCCATAATAACATAGAGGTTACAAAAGCACTGGAAGCCAAGGTTAATTCACTTTTACGAGAGCCCAATAAAAGTCCCATACCTAAAGTTGCCCATGAAACATATAAAATACTCTCATAAGCATCGCTCCACGGAGCATGACCAGAAATATACCAACGTAAAACTAGCCCCGCAGTATGCCATAAAAAGAAAATAATTATAGTTCCTTTAAATAGATAGGACGCAGCCTTTAAAAATTCTCGCTCCTTAAATATTCTAAAGATTAATACCACAAAATATAATATACCAATTAGGGCATAATACTTATATAGCCTGTTAAAGATGTCTAGCTTGTTGTAAATAATTTCTGTCTGTACCTTTTCTTTAGAAGGCAGCACTTCTGCTCCGTGGTTTTTCTGATTTTGATAGAAAGCTTCTAACAAACGGTCTGCAGTACTATAATCTCCTGTTTTTATCGCTGCTTGGAGCGAATTTAAATAGTATGGCACACCATTTTGCATAAAGTTAGCATACAAAGAATCTTGCACCTGGTGTTGTCCAGAGCGGTATTCTACGGTAGAAATCCATTTGTTATTTTCATCATTCAAAAGCGGAAATATCTTTAAAACTTGTCCGCTCAAAGCAGCGTTCAATAAACTAAACCGCTCGTGTGCTTTTGTAAAATCTTTCTGAAATTTATTTGGATTTGTAGTTGATGTAGCCTCTTCTAAATAAGGCTTTAACTTATACATACCTGCAGCATCAAAAAAATCAGTTGCTTTTACTCTTTTCTGTGTTTTAGGTACACCAATTATTCTTCTAATACTATCATTTTGCCACTCGCCCAAGTTGATAAATTCCACATTATACCATGCAGAAGGATTGAGCATCATACTAATAAAGACTTGGTCAGAATCTAAATTTTCATATTTAGCCTTACCACTTAGTTTACGTAATAGCTCAGAGGTAAAGGTATTTAAGGGTTTCATTCTACCGCCTTCATCTTGTATAATTAAAGCGCCAAATTTATCTGCGTGTTCTTTGCTCACTGTTGTGGCTTTAATTACAGAATCTACTTGTGCTTTGGTGGGCAGTTGATTGTGGTTGTCGTGATTTTCTTGCTGTGCATTAGCGAAGGTAATTACAAAAAGTAAGGCTAACGTAGCCATATTTTTACGCTTCTCATTTAGCTTTTCTAAACGCTTACTTAGGTCTCTAAATCGTGTTTTTCCAAAAAACATGATTCCCATCAATCCTAAATACAACAAAAAATAGCCTGCATAGGTAATCCATGTTCCCCATTGGTCATGATTAACACTCAAAACCGTGCCTTTTTCATCTGGCATAAAGCTCGATTGGAAAAAACGGTATCCTTTGTGGTCTAGAATATGATTCATGTAAATATCATAATCGAATGGGCGTTCATCCTCTATGGTCACTTTACTCATAAAAGATTTATAACTACTAACTGTGCCAGGGTATTTTTCTGCGATAAAATCGTTTAACTTAACATTAAAAGGTAGCTTATGTTCTTTTGAACCATAACGAAGCCTAAAATCCAAATTACCTACAGTGAATTTATCGCCAACGGGCATGCCACCTTTACCTCCCATTATTTTTTGTTCTACCTCTTCATCACCAACCCTAATACGTACTATAAGAGCATCTTGGCTTTCTTTGGTAATTTCATTTTCTGGTAATTCTACAATACCATATGTACCCTTTACCACGGGTTCTGGAATTACAAATTGCATATTTGCCATATTGTAGAGCGAACGTAATTGTAAAGGCTGTAAAGAATCTTTTGTTACATGACCCTGAAATTGGTCTGCCATACGCATAAAATTTCCTTCAAAAGGGGACTTTATAGTGTATGTACTATCTGTAGTAAAAATGTTAATAGCCCCAGGTGTTTCTCTATTTAACGCAAATAGCACATTGTGTATGCTAGCAATCTTTCCGTCTTCCAAGTAATGTTCGTGCCGTTGCCCATCTCCTGCTTCTACAATTTGGAGGTATGTATTACCGTTTTCATCTGGCACCATTCCTTTTTTAACGCCTCTTATATAACCAGAATAAGCAATGGTAAATGGTGTTCCGTTAAAATCTCCCTTCCAAGGCAAGGAACCTCTATACCCCTGTTCTGTAGCTAAGAGCTCGTCTTCCAGGGTTTTGCGCTTCCTTTCACCCTTAATCTCTCCTTCTACATATGCCGTGAGAAAAGTTTTATCAGAATAAAAAATGTTTTCCGATTGTCCTTCACGAATGGGCATCATCCCTTCAAAACTGATATACCGCGTTACAAAAGCACCTACAATAATTAATACCCAAGATAAGTGCAATACCAAAATTGGCCATTTTTTCCAGGTTAGTAATTGGTAACGTTTAATATTACCAATAAAATTAATCGCAAAAAACACCATGATTAGCTCAAACCATCGCGCATTATAAATGTAAATACGTGCAGTTTCTGTGCTATACATACTTTCTACAAAAGTGCCAATGGCCATGGCAGCAGCAAAAACAATAAATAAAACAGCCATTAATCGTGTAGAGAAGAGTGTCTTCTTAAGCGTATCTAACATAAAAGTGGTATTCTTTGGCTTGCAAAAATACGGCCTTTTTGCCACTTGCCCATTTGGTGGCATTGCAATATCAATCCAAAAAAAGTGTTAATCTTTTTCTTAGCTCCCCTATTCTATTTTGTACTTTTGAACATGCTTACCGTTGTACTTATAGGAACAGGAAATGTGGCCGGCCATTTATACCATCAGTTATTACTCAGTAATACCGTAAAATTGGTACAGGTTTTTGGCAGGAGTTCAGAAGCATTAACACCTTTTTCTGAAGTTGCAACAACTACTAATTACAAAGAATTATATGCTGCAGATGTGTGTATTATTGCAGTGAAAGACAGTGCTATTGCGGAGGTTTCCAAAGAATTAAAACATCTTAAAGGTATTATAGTACATACCTCTGGCACACAGCCTATGAGTGTTTTAAACAATTCAAAAGTTGGCGTGTTTTATCCCTTGCAAACCTTTACCAAAAACAAGCAAGTAGATTTTAGAAGCATTCCATTTTTGTTAGAAGCAAATGAGGAAACAACATTGGAAACCCTTAAACGGTTAGCCCAAGAATTTACGGAGAACATACACTTGGTAAATAGTGAACAACGCAAGCAATTGCATGTGGCAGCAGTATTGGTCAATAATTTTAGCAATCATTTATTTTATTGGGCAGAGGAATTATGCAAAGAACAAGATTTACCCTTTGCCATTTTACTTCCTTTAATAAAAGAGACTGTTGTAAAATTAGAAACACTTTCTCCCAAAGCAGCACAAACAGGCCCTGCGATGCGGAATGATACTGAGACTATGCAAAAACACATTGCATTGTTAACGGAACCCTTACAAAAAAAGATTTATCAATTAATGAGCGAAAGTATTATTGCTACTTATGAAAAAAAGCTATAAAGAATATTTAAAAGACATCACAACTTTTGTTTTAGATGTAGATGGTGTACTTACCGATGGTTCTGTTATGATTACAACCACTGGAGAAATGTTGCGTAAAATGAACGTTAAAGATGGTTTGGCCTTAAAAACAGCCTTAAAAAAAGGCTATAATGTTTGTATTATTACCGGTGGTACTAATGAAGGCGTTAAAAGTAGACTACGAGGTTTAGGTATTACCGACATATACTTGGGAGCGCATTACAAGAGTGAACCCTTGGAAGAGTATATGGATATCTACAATCTTAAACCAGAAAACATATTGTATATGGGAGATGACCTCCCAGATATACCCCCAATGCAACAAGTGCAACTGGCTACATGTCCGCAAAATGCCGTGGCAGAAGTGAAGGCCATTTGCGACTATGTGTCTCACAAAAATGGTGGAGACGGCTGTGTTAGGGACATTATAGAACAAGTACTTAAAGTTAAAGGCGATTGGGATTTAAATTTTAATGCAGGGAATGATTAAGAATCCACTGAGTAAAAAACTAGAGGGATACCAAATTATACTCGCTTCGGGTTCTCCAAGACGCAAAGCTTTCCTAGAAGAATTAGGGATTCCATACACTGTTCACGTAAAACCAGTAGATGAAGTGTACCCACCCGAGCTTAAAGGCGCAGAAATTTCGGATTATCTAGCAGTGCTTAAAGCCTCTGCATTTAAAAATCAAATAGAAACCAATCAAATTGTATTAACATCAGATACTGTGGTATGGTGTTATGACGAATCTTTAGCTAAAGCTGCTGATGAAGAAGAGGCCACACAAATGCTTAATAAACTATCTGGTCAATGGCACGAGGTGATTACTTCAGTATGTTTTACCACCCTTTCTGAACAGAAAGTGGTGCACTCCAAAACCAAGGTAAAGTTAAAAACACTTACTGCAGCAGAAATAGGGTATTACATAAACACCTTTAAACCCTACGATAAAGCGGGTGCTTACGGTATTCAAGAATGGATAGGAAGCATTGGTGTTGAAGAGATTAGAGGCAGCTACAATACCGTAGTTGGCCTACCCACACATCTAGTTTACAAAACGTTAATGGACATGGCAGACTAAAGCCATACGCTTACTTTTGTGAAAATTTTTGGCTATGAAAACTGTTTTTTACGCATTTAGTACGCTGTTATCTGTATTACTTATTGGGTGTAAACAATCACTTAAGGAACAAGAAGATAAAGAACCATTTGCACTCGCTTCAGCAGAGAAGGTGGATACAACGCTAGAAAAAACAAAACAGCCTTTATCTCAAGAATTTAAAAATTATTGGTATGCTGGTAATGCAGAAATAACCAGTTACGTATTAGAACAAGCCCGTTACGGTGAACTAAGAAAAGGTAGTGCTGTACTTATCTATGTTACGGAACCTTTTTTACCAAATAAGCAAGTAAAAGCAGATGGGAACAATGCAGATAATATCCCAGTGTTAAAACTAAATACCACAAAAAACTATCTTACTGGTATATACCCTTATAGTATCATGGCAAGTACTTTTTACCCAGTGTATAACAACCAGCACGCTTTAAAAACGAGTTTCTCTGCGCAAGAATGGTGCGGTCAAGTTTATGCACAGCTCAATAATCGAGATAAATTTGAAGTGGTGAGCCACAGTTATTTTGAGAGCGAAGCAGACCAAGAAATAAAGTTACCCAAAACACATTTAGAAAATGAAATTTGGAACATTATTCGCATAAATCCTGAAACACTGCCAGTAGGAACTATAGAAATTTTACCCTCATTAGAATATTTTAGATTGAAACATAAGGAAGTGAAAGCTCTGATGGCTGATGCTAGTTTAAGCAAAGAAGAAGGTGTAAGTACTTATACTTTGTCTTATCAAAATAAGGAGCGTGAATTAAAAATACAATTCAACACAGCTTTTCCACATGAAATAGTAGGCTGGGAAGAAACCTTTGTAAGTGGTTACGGTACTAACGCCAACAAAATTACTAGTAAAGCCAAAAAGTTGAAGCAATTAAAAACACCCTATTGGCGCCAGAATAGCAATAAGGATGTTATTCTAAGAGATAGTTTAGGTTTATGATTACTCTAGAACACCTTTTTACACAATATAATAATGAACTTTGGGGTACTTTTATCGCCCTAATAATTTTTATATTTCTACGATTTTTATCTATAAAAACAGTACGTAGAATTGGTAAGATTAGTGATATCAACCAGATGCGTACACGCTTGGTAATTCGCTATGTGAGCTTCGGCCTGTTTATTGTCCTAGCAGTGGCGCTAATTCTAATTTGGGGCGTAAATTTTAAAGAAGTAGGTATTGTTATTTCTTCCGCTTTTGCTGTATTAGGTGTTGCTCTATTTGCTAACTGGTCTATTCTAAGCAACGTAACGGCTGGTATAATCTTGTTTTTTTATTTTCCCTATAAAATTGGAGATAGAATACGTATACAAGACAAAGATTTTCCAGAGGAGGCTGTTATTTTAGATATACAAGCCTTCAACCTAATTCTAATAAAAGAAGATACGGGAGAGCTATTGACTTACCCCAACAACCTAATTCTACAAAAAGGCGTACTCTTAGTACAGAAGCAAGTAGCCACAGATCAAGATTTAGAGCAGCATTTATAGGTGTTAAAGTAACCTAAAATAGACCAGCCTTAATTTTAACAGTTTTTATATTTGATAAATTCCAAACCTAAAACCATAATGCAGCAGTTTAAAGCGTTTTTATGCCTCTGTTTTATTGTAGTTTCTTCACTACAAGCGCAGCAACCTAGCAAACTAACCTCTTCTGAAATTTATACCGAATTACAACGGTTAAATTTTTTAGGCAACGTACTCTATGTAGCCGCACATCCAGATGATGAAAATACTCGTATGATTGCCTATTTGGCAAATGAAGTTAAAGCCAACACTACCTACCTTTCCCTAACCAGAGGGGATGGCGGACAAAATCTAATAGGACCCGAACTTAAAGAATTATTAGGGGTTCTACGTACCCAAGAGTTACTGGCCGCTAGAGCAATTGACGGTGGGCATCAACGTTTTTCTAGAGCGGTTGATTTTGGTTTCAGCAAACATCCAGATGAAACTCTGACCATCTGGGATAAAAAAGAAGTGCTATCTGATGTTGTTTTGGCGATAAGACAATTACGCCCAGATGTTATCATAAATCGTTTTGACCACAGAACACCGGGTTCTACACACGGTCATCATACCGCTTCTGCAATGTTGAGCTTTGAAGCTTTTGACTTAGCAGGAGATGCCCAAAACTATCCTAACCAACTACAGACCGTCTCTACATGGCAACCCAAAAGATTGTTTTTTAACACTTCGTGGTGGTTTTATGGCAGCAGAGAAAATTTTGAAGCTGCAGACAAGTCTAACCTCATTTCTATGGATATTGGCGTGTTTTATCCAGAGTTAGGAATGAGTAACAATGAGATTGCTTCTCTAGCGCGTAGCCAACACTTGTGCCAAGGATTTGGACAAATGGGAACTCGTGGCAGTGAAACGGATTATGTTGAATTTTTAAAGGGAGATAAACCCAATTCGCAAACCGATATTTTTGAAGGTATTAACACTACATGGTCCAGACTAGCAGATGGCGAAGCCATTGGTGTTCTTTTAAACAAAGTAGAAAAAGATTTCAATTTTAAAGACCCCAGCATCCATTTACCAGATTTATTGGCAGCCTATTATTTACTTAAAAATAGTAAAGACGAATTTTGGAAAGCTAAAAAATTACCTCTATTAGAAAATATTATACTGGCAGCGGCAGGATTGTACATAGAGGCTGATACAGCCATGGGCGCAGCAAGTCCAGGTGAGGACATCACTGTAGAAATTGAAGCAGTGAACCGTTCTAATACAAACATAAGATTGAATTCAGTTAGCTTAAACAACAATGCAGCAAATAAAAAGGTTAACAAAGTTTTAGAAGACAATCAAAAGGAAACCTTTGATATAAAATTTTCCATACCCAACAATACCGATTACACTTCACCGTATTGGCTTTTAGAAAAAGGAGAACTTGGAATGTACAAGGTATCCAGTCCAACTCTTATTGGATTGCCAGAAACTCCTGCGGCATACCAAGCAACATTTAATTTTTCCATTGAGGGAAAAGAATTAACGGTTACCAGAGATGTCGTCCATCATTTTAACAAACCAGAAAAAGGAGAATTATACAGTCCATTTGTTATCTTGCCTCCTGTAACCACTAGCGTTGCAGAAGACGTTATATTATTTGCAACAACCGATGCAAAAAACGTTGCTGTTAACGTGCGTGCCGGTAAAGATAATGTTAGTGGCAACCTGTCGTTGAAAGTACCACAAGGATGGATGGTCAATGGAGAACAATCATTTAGTTTATCTAAAAAAGGAGAAGTACAAACACTAAACTTTCTAGTAACACCACCTATCAATACTTCAGAAGGCAGTATACAACCTATCGCAAGTATAAATGGGCAAAAGTATAATCTATCGTTAGTAGAGATTGAATATGACCATATTCCAAAACAATCTGTATTACTCCCGTCGGAGGCTAAAGTGGCTCGTTTAAACATTAAAAAAGCAGGTGAGAATATCGGCTATATTGTAGGTGCAGGTGATAAAGTTCCAGAGAGTCTAAGCCAAATTGGATATAACGTAACGTTTTTGACCGTAGAAACCTTACAACCAGAGCATCTACAGCACTTGGATGGTGTTGTATTAGGGATACGAGCTTATAATGTTTTAGATGCCTTAGAATACAAACAAAATCTTTTATTAGATTATGTAAAAAATGGTGGTACTATGATTGTGCAATACAACACGGCTAATCGTTGGAAATCTCAATTTGAAAATATAGCTCCCTACCCCCTTACCATTTCTAGAGACCGCGTTACTGATGAATATGCTAAAGTTGAATTGTTAGCTAAGAATCACCCCATCTTGAACAAGCCAAACAAAATAGAGGCTACAGATTTTGACGGTTGGATACAAGAAAGGGGATTGTATTTTCCCAATCAGTGGAGCAAAGAATTTACGCCTATCCTATCTATGGCAGACCAAGGAGAAGAAGCTACTAAAGGGAGTCTCTTAGTAGCACCCTATGGTAAAGGTCACTACATATATACTGGTTTAAGCTTTTTCAGAGAACTGCCAGCAGGTGTTCCTGGAGCTTATAAATTGTTTGCAAATATGCTATCTTTAGGCAAATCTGATAATGCTAACGATAATGGAAGAAAAGGAAATTAAAGGCACAACATACGTGTGGAAAAAAGAATACAGTATAGTGTTGGCTTTTAATATTTTCTACATTCTACTTTTCATTTACATTATGAACGCCAATAATTAGATATGGGTACAATAGACTGGGTAGTACTAGCGAGTACATTGTTCTTTATTGTAGCTTACGGTGTTTACAAAACAAAAGGCAGTGCCAACGTTGAAGATTATGTCCGCGGAGGCAGTGATACTAAATGGTGGACTATAGGTTTGTCTGTGATGGCTACACAAGCCAGTGCTATTACTTTTTTATCTACACCAGGGCAAGCTTTCCATGATGGTATGGGCTTTGTTCAATTTTACTTTGGATTACCACTCGCCATGATTGTAATATGTATGGTATTTATTCCATTATACCATAAACTTAAAGTATACACCGCTTATGAAATGTTAGAAAGTCGTTTCGATTTAAAAACGAGAACACTTACTGCCATTTTATTTCTTATTCAACGTGGACTGGCAGCAGGTATAACCATCTTTGCACCCTCCATCATCCTATCTGCTGTATTAGGTTGGGACTTGAGTACCTTAAATATTATTATTGGTATTCTGGTAATTATCTATACCGTAACAGGGGGTACTAAAGCTGTAAATATTACCCAAAAACAACAAATGTTTGTTATTATGGTGGGTATGTTTTTTGCCTTTTTCTTTATTCTAGGGAGCCTGCCTACCGATGTATCTTTTGGTGAAGCCTTAAAAATAGCAGGAGCCAACGAAAAGCTAGAAATTTTAAATTTTGATTTTGACACACAGAACCGCTATACTTTCTGGAGTGGTATAACAGGTGGTTTTTTTTTAATGTTAGCTTATTTTGGCACAGACCAAAGTCAAGTGCAGCGCTATCTATCTGGTAAAAGCGTCCGGGAAAGTCAGTTGGGATTAATCTTTAATGCCATTCTAAAAATCCCCATGCAATTTTTTATCCTTTTGGTAGGCGTCATGGTATTTGTATTTTACCAATACAATCCATCGCCCTTAAATTTTAATCCTGCCGCTCAGGAGGCTATAAAAGCTTCAAATATGGCAGAAGATTACCGCCAATTAGAAAAAGGACATCTCAGTGCAGAAAAGGAAAAACGCATGGCACAAAACGACTTTGTAACGGCCTTAAAATTAAAGGACTACAATGCCATAGAACAAGCAAAACTAAACTTAAAAGAAGCTAATACTCTAGATAAAAGAAACAGAGAAGCCGCTAAAGTGCTTATTGCAGAAGGTGCTCCACAGGTAGAAACTAATGATAAAGACTATGTGTTTATCCATTTTATACTAACCAATTTACCTAGGGGATTAATTGGCTTGCTATTAGCTGTTATATTATCTGCCGCTATGAGTTCTACAGCGTCAGAGCTTAATGCTTTGGGGACCATTACAGCGCTGGATTTATACAAAAGAAATATTGGCAGAAACCTTTCTCAGACAGAAGAGATAAGAATGACCAAAATCTTCACTTTTATTTGGGGAATGCTTGCTATTGTTGTAGCCAACATTGCCAATTTGTTCGATAATTTGATACAGCTTGTCAATATCATTGGTTCTATCTTTTACGGTAATGTACTAGGTATATTTCTTTTGGCCTTCTTTGTAAAATTTGTAAAAGGCAATGCTGTTTTTATAGCCGCTATAGTGACACAGATAATTGTCATCATTGGATGGTACCAAGATTGGATGTCTTATTTATGGTTAAATGCCTTTGGGTGCGCTTTAGTTATGCTTTTCGCCTTATCTTTAGAAATCCTAGATAGAACTTTAAAAAGTAATACTGTAGAAACATAAAAAAACCCGGAAATACCGGGCTTTTTATTTTTAAAATATAGTTTGCTTACTTAGCGCCCCATTCTTTTAAAGAATCTTGATTCATTTTTACGTAATCCGCGTTGCCAGCCTTTTCTGCAACCGCTAGAGAATTTTTAGCTGCCGCAATTGCAGCTTTAGTATCTCCTAATTTAGCATAGATTAGCGATTGCTTACGCATCATCCAAAATGCTTGTGGATTTGCTGCTACTGCTTTTTCTATCCAATCTTTTGCCTTATTTAAATCCTTACCTTCTTCCAAATAATAAGAAGCTGCTGCATAATAATCGTTACCACTAGGGCCGGCCATCACTGCTTCAATGCTCTTCATAGCTTTTTCTTGTGTAGGAACATCAAACTTCACGCCTACATATACGTTTTCCCATAAAATACCCAACATTGCTCCGTTATTATGAATGTCGTCTATAGTCATGGTAAATGTTTCAATCGGCATTTCTACTGGATAAACCTCTGCTTTTACAGAAGCTGCCACTTTAGATGCATCCCAATTTTGTGGAGTACCCCAGTTATTGGTATCCGCATAAAAAATAACTTCCCAAACAGCCTCACCTGGTTTTGTAAATAAAGCGTAGGAACCAGCTTTTATTGCCTTTCCTCCTACAGTTACATCATCACTAAAAGTAACAATAGTATTCTTGTTTGCTCCAGTTCTCCAAAGTTTATCGTAAGGAACTAGGTTACCGAATACTTTTCTGCCTTTCATAGAAGGCCTAGAGTATTCTACCGTAACATCTGTTAAACCTACTTGTTGCTCCATAGTAGATAATGGGCTCGGTTGTGGGGTTGCAATTTGTGCTAATCCAGAAAAGATTACACCTAAAAGCATACCCAATAGTGCTAGTTTTTTCATTTGTAGTGTTTTTTACTTTTTAGCAAAACTAGCTATTAACAAATCTGACAAAAGTTAAGAAAAGCTTAAAAGAATTTTATCGAATTAGAAAAGGAATCACCCACCTATCATTTTCTGCATAAAACTGAGCATAATATATGGAAGGTTTTAAGAAAGAAGTGTTTATGGTATATTCTTCTAATTCTTGCTTCTGATAAAAAGCAATTTGCCTCCCAGAGGTATCAAATATAGACAGACCATGTATTAATGTGTTAACTGGCATTTTAAAAGCTAAAGCCGAATTTCCCATGGGCTGGTAGGCCAGAGGACGCTCAATCTTTAATTGTTCTTCTGGAGCTTCCCCATCTCCCTTAGGTAAGTCTTCATCAAAATCTTCTGGTACATCTTCTTCTTCGAGCGTCTCATTATCCAACGTAAAAGAAAATAATCTGGAGGCCGAGCTAACAAAAGGTGGATTTTGATAATTTTCACAACTTACATAATAGGTATGATTGGCATTCTTAGTAATACCCTCGGTCTGGGCAATCCCTATCGGCAACTGCAATTTTTCTTGCTGTACAACAAATTGCCCCCTTTCATCCAACTCTACATTCAAAAGAAAAGGTGTAAGTATACTGGTGTATCCCAATAAGATAATTGTGTTAGCATCCTTTACATACGTAGCATCTGTCACTAAACCGTTTATAGGTATTTCTTGCACAAATTCTGCCTGATAGGAACCTGCTATTTTGGGTAAACGATAAACCGCCGTATTCATAGATTTCCATTGCTTCGTGAAGATGTACAAATAATTTTCTGTTGCTATCATTGCTTCTGCATCAAAATCACTATGCTCCTGCCCTTCAAAGTTAACCTGCTCTGGATAACTAAACCCAATGGTCTCCGTGACTATTGGGCTGCTCGTTTGCAAAGCTGCCAACCTAAACTTATACACTTTTAAATCTCTTCTTGTACCAAGATTATTACCAAAATCACCTACATATCCAAATTCACCATCGATACTCAAAGCCTCCCAGTCTATATTCTCTGCCATTAAGGTCTTGCGTGCAGTTATCTCTAAAGTTTCAGGATTCATTACAAATATTTCTGCACTATTTCCAGAGTCATTGCAACTTAAAACTTGCTTGTCCCAATAAGCCAATCCAGAGGTTTCTTGCAGTTCCGTTGGCAGGTCTCCAATTGCTTTGATGTTGGTTTGTGCACCAGCCCATAAAGCTGTTAAACAAAATAGTAGCTGTAATCCTCTCATATGGGTAAATATAATTGAAAACCAAATGGTTGCCTAGCCTTTTACAACGGCATCGGAAGAACTGCTCTTTTATTAAGATGAATTACATCGATTTTTCAAAATTGTTTAACTTTTAATATTTTTAGTTAAACAATATTAACCCTACTTTTGTTAAAAAAATCTGCATGAAGGTTTATCGTTTAACCGCAAAACAAGGTTTTCCTATTAGTATGGAAAAAGCGTGGAGCTTTTTATCTGACCCTAGAAACTTAAAGGTGATTACCCCAGAACATATGGGCTTTAAAATTTTATCGGGCGCAGATAGGGATATGTATCAGGGACAAATCATTCAATATATAGTCTATCCTTTTCCTCATATACCTACAAAATGGGTTACCGAAATTACCCATGTTAAAGAAGGAGAATACTTTGTAGATGAGCAACGTTTTGGTCCTTATGCATTGTGGCACCATAAGCATTTTATAAAAAAAATAGATGGTGGCGTAGAAATGGAAGACATCATAGATTATAAACTTCCGCTCGGTATTTTAGGACGATTGATGCACCCCATCATCGTAAAAAAGCAACTACAAAACATTTTTAATTATCGGGAAAAACGATTGAACGAATTGTTTGGTCATCTAGAAGGATATCAAAATTCCATAACTTTTAAATAGAAAAAAATGAGTAAAAATATTTTATTAATAGGTGGTTCTCATGGTATAGGTTTTGCTATGGCCAAAACCTTATTAGAAAACCATACCGTATATGTAGCCTCTAGAACTAAAGAGGATTTAGGTAATTTAGATGTAAACCACATTTCTTTTGATGCTACTACCGACCAATTAAACGAGGAAGAATTGCCATCAGAAATTCATGGATTTGCCTATTGTCCAGGTTCCATCAACCTTAAACCTTTTAAAATGCTTTCCTTAGAAACTTTTAAAGAGGACATGGAACTTAATTTTTTCTCCATGGTTAACATTGTAAAAACCGTTATGCCCAGAATGGCAGAAAACAGTAGTATGGTCTTTTTTAGTACCGTAGCGGTTGGCACAGGTATGCCGTTTCATACCAGTGTAGCCGCAGCAAAGGGCGCTATTGAAGGCTTTGCAAAGTCTTTAGCGGCAGAATATGCGCCAAAAATCAGAGTGAATACCATTGCGCCTTCACTAGTAGATACTCCCTTGGCCACAAGACTTTTAAACAATGATAAAAAAAGAGAAATGATGTCTAAAAGACATCCGTTGAACCGTGTGGGTAAACCTGAAGACATTGCAGATTTGGCTGTATTTTTAATCTCTGATAAAAGCTCCTGGGTAACAGGACAAGTAATGGGTATTGATGGTGGCTTATCTACTTTAAATGTAAATTGATGGCAGATAAGGTTAATATTTTTTGGTTTAGACGGGATCTTAGACTGGAAGACAATGTAGGTCTTTACCATGCTTTAAACGACGAGAATCCTGTTCTCCCAATATTTATTTTTGATAAAGAAATTCTAGAACAATTACCAAAAGACGATGCTAGAGTAACCTTTATTTTTGATACCCTTCAAAACATGCGGAATACCCTGCAAGAAAAGGTTAAAAGCAGTATTGCTATGTTCCACGATACTCCAAAGACGGTTTTTAAACAGTTATTAAAAGAGTATACTATTGGTACTGTTTTTACGAATCATGATTATGAGCCTTATGCAAAAAAAAGGGACCAAAACATTAAAGAACTATTAGAAGAGCACCAGATAGCTTTTAAGACTTATAAAGACCAAGTTATTTTTGAAAAAAGCGAGGTTGTCAAAGGTGATGGCGACCCTTATGTGGTATACACACCTTACATGAAAAAATGGAAGGAAAACTTCAACGGTTCTAAACATTTAGTGGCCTATGATACCAAAGACAATTTTAAAAACTTTATTGCCCACAGTAGACTTCCAAATTTAAGTTTGAGTGATATCGGTTTTAAAACCGCTACCATTAAAGTACCAGATTATTTAGTAACGCCTCATTTAATTCAGAAATACGAAGACACTCGTAATTTCCCAGCTTTAAAGACAGGGACTTCACAGTTAGGTCCCCACTTACGTTTTGGAACGGTAAGTGTACGGAAAATGGTTAAAAAAGCGACAGAAGAAAAGAATGAAACCTTCTGGAACGAGCTAATTTGGCGAGAGTTCTTTATGCAAATTTTGTGGCATTTTCCTGAAACCGTAAACAATGCTTTTAGAGCAAAGTATGACCGTATTAAATGGCGTAATAATGAGGAGGAATTTACAAAATGGAAAGAAGGCAAAACAGGATATGCTTTAGTAGATGCAGGAATGCGACAATTGAATGAAACAGGATACATGCACAACCGGGTGCGGATGTTGGTAGCAAGCTTTTTGTGTAAACACTTGCTCATAGATTGGCGATGGGGTGAAGCGTACTTTGCCGAAAAGCTTTTGGATTATGAAATGTCTAGTAATGTAGGTAACTGGCAATGGGCTGCGGGTAGCGGTGTAGATGCTGCACCCTATTTTAGAATTTTTAACCCTATGACCCAAATAGATAAATTTGATAAGGATAAAAAATACATTAACCGATGGGTCAAAGATTTACAAGAAATGACTTACCCAAATAAAATGGTAGACCATAAAGAAGCACGAGAACGCTGTTTAAAAGTCTATAAAGAAGCCGTGGGGTAAATCGGATTTTTTGGTACTTTTAGAGGATAACCAAAGAACTCGATAGCAAATGAAAACACCAAAACTACTCGGTTTACTCCTACTTGCAGTGCCGTTGATGGCCTCTGCGCAAAAAGTGAGTAAAAATAAACAGGCTGTAATTAGTGCTGTGGAAAATCACAAAGAACACCTAATCACCTTGAGTGATTCTATTTGGGCTTTAGCAGAAACTGCATTTGAAGAATCAAAATCAGCAGAACTTCTAGCTAGCTATGCAGAAAAAAATGGACTAATGGTGGAACGAGGTGTTGCCAACATTCCTACTGCATTTACCGCAACGTATGGCAGTGGTAAACCCGTAATTAGCATTTTAGGGGAGTTTGATGCACTTCCGGGACTATCTCAAAATACTACTCCAACTAAGAATCCTAAGGTGGAAGGTGCTCCCGGTCATGGATGCGGGCATAACATGTTCGGTGCCGCAAGCTTAGGGGCTGCGATAGCCATTAAAGAACAAATTGAAGCTGGAAAATTAAAAGGGACCGTAAAATTTTTAGGTACACCAGCAGAAGAAAAATATTTTGCAAAAGTTTGGATGGTAGAGGCTGGTCTGTGGGATGATGTGGATGTAAACATTAGCTGGCACCCAGGCGCTAACATAGAAGCAGATGTACAAAGTGGCTTATCCTTAATTGATTTTATTGTTGAGTTTTACGGCCAGGCAGCACATGCATCTGCTGACCCTTGGAATGGTAGAAGCGCTTCTGATGCTTTAGAATTGTATACTACTGGTATTAATTATTACCGTGAACATATAAAACCAACCTCAAGAATTCATTACCATATACAAGATGGCGGTCAGGTAGTTAATGTAGTACCGGACTATTCTAAAATTTGGGTCAGGGTACGGGATCCTAAACGTAAAGTTATGCTTCCTACCTATGAACAAGTAAAAAAGATGGCAGAAGGCGCAGCTATCATGGCTAATGTAGATTATAAAATATCATTAGTATCTGGTATTTATGAAACTCTGGTCAACAGGTCTGGGGGTGCCATTATGCAAAAAAATCTAGAACTTTTAGGTCCTATAAGCTATACTGAAGATGAAATTGAATTTGGGAAAGCAATCCAAAAAGCAACCGGAAAACCAGAGGTTGGCATGGATAGTAGTATAAAACCATTAAGAGAAACCGAAGAACTGCCTGGTGGCGGGTCTACAGATGTGGGTGACGTAAGTTGGAATGTACCCAACATTAATTTAAGCGTTACCGTCGCACCAAAAGATACCCCATGGCATTCTTGGGCCGTTGTAGCTTGTGGAGGTATGAGTATTGGACATAAGGGAATGGTTTACGCTTCTAAAGCAATGGCTATGACTATGGTAGATTTGTTTGAAAATCCTAAATTGGTCAATCAAGTTAAAGAAGAATATAAAACAAGAAAAGGAGAAGAAAAATACGAGGCTATGATAGATGGTCCACCGCCAATAGGCAAAAATTAAAACTTTATATGACTAGAATTTATGTGCTAGGCCTGCTATTAGCGGGCCTTTTCCCCCTTAGTGCACAAGAAAATAAACCTCTAAAAGCTTTTACTCCACTTTTAAATAAAATCTGGAAAGCAGAAGGAACATGGGGTAATGGAAGTACCTTTAAGCAAGAAATGTCTTTTAAAATAGCTCTAGATAGCAATTTGATAATTACAGAGACCACTGACTTTTTAGACCCTGAACAAAAGAACTATGGGCAACGTAGCCATGGTATAAGAAAATACGATACCAAAACGGGCCGTTTACGTTTTTGGGAATTTGATGTAGAAGGCAATACTACCCGTGGAAAAGTGGAAGTATACAACAATGATATCGTGTACATCTACGATTACGGTGGTACCCAAGTAACAGATTATTGGCGTTATATAGATGACTATACATACGAGTTTGTTGTAGGCATTTTAGAAGATGGTAAGTGGCAACAAACATTTTTAAAAACGCAATTTACTACCGAGCGAAAACAATTTTATTTCGACTTTAATCATTACGCCATTGTAGTCCAAGATTTAAAAAAGGCTGGAGATTTTTACAAAGAAGTTTTTCAGTTAAAAGAAATTTCCCATCCAGACAACAATCCTAAGTTTAGATGGTTTTTGGTAAAAGAAGCTGCACAATTACATTTAATACAAAAAGAGGCCGCAAATTTTACCAAAAACAAAAGCATTCACCTATCTTTAACCACCCAACAATTAGAGACTTTTGTTTCACACCTAAAACACTTACAAATAAGTTTTTACGATTGGTCAGGCACTAAAAACAAAATTTCTATACGTTCTGATGGGGTAAAACAAATCTATTTGCAAGACCCTGATGGTTACTGGATTGAGGTAAATAACGCACCATAATTTGTTAGGTTTTGTTTAAGTTTATAAGAAATCTGTATTTTTATGATGACCTAACATACCAATAAATATGTACTCATTAATCTACCGTTCGGTAGCGCAACCATCATTTTCCTTACCAGAAGTTTATGTAATGCTAAGTAAAGCAAGAGCATTCAATAATAACCATAATATAACGGGCTGTCTCTTATACCACAACCAAACGTTTATACAGTTATTAGAAGGAGAAGAATCTGCTCTATTAGCGCTGTATGACAGTATAAAACTAGATAAAAGACATTATAATGTTACTACTTTAATAGAGCAACATATAGAGACCCCTTTATTTTTAAACTGGGATATGGCTTTTCATGAGTTTGATGAATTTGAGGACAGTAAGCATGAAAAACTAAGGCAGATAGACGCCATTTTTAGCAAGTCTTCTGCCTTTAATAAACCTAGTGAATTCGCTACTACATTTTTTAAAAATGTGCATCGAATCTTGTTTCAAGAAAATTAAACTCTTACAATATCCGCTCCTATGGCTCTAAGACGTTCGTCTATATTCTCGTAACCTCGGTCTATTTGTTCAATGTTGTGGATTGTAGAGGTTCCTTTTGCAGATAAGGCCGCAATAAGCAAAGATACACCAGCTCTGATATCCGGAGAGGTCATGGTAGTTGCTTTTAAGGTCGATTTAAAATCGTGACCTATCACAGTGGCACGGTGAGGGTCACAAAGGATAATTTTAGCACCCATATCTAATAATTTATCTACGAAAAACAATCTACTCTCGAACATTTTCTGATGCACAACCACTTCTCCTCTCGCTTGTGTGGCTATCACCAATATAATACTAAGTAAATCTGGTGTAAATCCTGGCCAAGGTGCATCTGCAATGGTTAAGATAGAACCGTCTATAAAGTTTTGTATCTCATAACCATCTTTATGTTCTGGAATATAGATATCGTCTCCACGTCTTTCCATAGTAATTCCTAGTTTTCTAAAAACATCTGGAATCTGACCTAAATTTTCCCAGCTAACATTTTTAATGGTTAACTCACTGCGTGTCATTGCTGCCAAACCAACCCAGCTCCCAATTTCTATCATATCTGGTAACATGGTATGCTCTGTGCCACCAAGACACTCAACCCCTTCTATAGTTAGTAAATTAGAACCAATACCAGAAATATTAGCTCCCATACGTACCATCATTTTACATAATTGTTGCAAATAAGGCTCGCATGCTGCGTTATAGATGGTTGTCGTGCCTTTTGCTAATACTGCTGCCATCACAATGTTTGCGGTACCTGTTACAGATGCTTCATCTAATAACATATAGGTACCTTGCAGCTCTTCCGCTTCAACCCCGTAAAAATGTTCTTCTTTATTATATCTAAACTGTGCCCCTAGTTTTATGAAACCCTCAAAATGCGTATCTAAACGTCTACGTCCTATCTTATCTCCACCCGGTTTAGGTATATATCCTTTACCAAATCTACCTAACAATGGCCCTACTAACATAATAGAACCCCGTAGTCCTCTACCATCTTTTTTAAATTGTTCTGATTGTAGATAGTCTAGATTTACATCATCTGCCTTGAAGGTGTAAGAGCCTTTACCTTTCTTTTGAATTTTAACTCCTAAATCTTCTAGTAAGGCGATAAGTTTATTAACATCTACAATGTCTGGTATGTTGTTGATAGTAACTTTTTCTGGTGTCAACAGTACAGCACAAAGAATTTGTAAAGCTTCATTCTTTGCGCCTTGTGGGGTTATTTCACCTTTTAGTTTTTTTCCCCCTTGGATTCTAAATGTCCCCATTTAATGGTGTAGGTTTTTTAGTTGCGTTTTTTATTTCTATTGTTTCTTTGGTTCTTTTTACCGTTGTGTCTACCATTACTACGGTGTTGGTTAGATTTACCGTTGTTCTTTAAAAACTGATCGCTATCGGTAAGACTTTCACCTTCTGGAGCAAGATCTATTTCTCCATTACTTAATTCTTTAAGGTGTTCAAAAATCACTCTATCTTCTACGGTGTCTTTGTTCCACGTTAAAAAACATTTTTTCATGTGATTGGCAATAGCATATTCCAACCCATCTCGCATATCTCCCTTTTCCCATTTTATCGCAACATCTATCATTCTCTTGATATTGTTACCGTAAAATCTATATTTTGGATGGTTTTGCGGATATCTTAAAGGTTCTGGTCGCTGTTGTAACACTTCTTTACTTGTAATCGGAAAAGGAGAATCAACATCCAATTTAAAATCGGACATAATAAACAATTGATCCCATAGCTTATGCTGAAAATCAGGGACATCCCTTAAATGGGGTTGTAAATTCCCCATAACACTAATAATAGCTTTAGCAACGTTGTTGCGTTCATCACGGTCTTCTATGGCTACTGCCTGATCAACCATTTTCTGAAAATGACGTCCGTATTCTGGAATATGTAGTTGTGGACGCTCCGTGTTATATTCTAAGTTTTCTACTAAATTCAAACTGGAAAGTTTTTAAGGAGGTAATTAAACTAGCTGCAAAATAAGAAAATTATAAGGAGTAACTACTATTTATAAAGAAATAACACCCTTTACCCCTTCTACTTCTTTATACTTAGCAATAACTGCATCTGGATCTTTCATTTGCACTGTAATAGATAGGCTAGTATAGGTACCTTTGCTAGAAGTTTTAGACCCTATTACTGCTCCCATATTATCAAATATGGTATTGATTTGCGTCACTCCGTCAGAATTGGAGGGAACAATAAATTTATATAAATATTTGCTAGGCCAAGAGGTATTATCCCACAGTTGCTCCCTCAATCTGTTATAAAACTCTTCTGATTTCTTTTGGTCCATACATTAATTTTAAGCAAAGATAGTGGCAATACTTCAATTTTTTTCCCATGTTTCAAATTCATTACTTTGCGTCAAAAATTAAAATTGTTGTGAACCACAAGAAAATTGTTATCACAGGAGCACCAGGAACAGGAAAGACCGTTTTAGTAGAAGGGCTAGAAAAACTAGGTTATCCATGTTATCATGAAATTATACGTACTATGACGGCAGAAGCCAAAAGTAAGGGCAACACGGATGCTATGACGGTAAATCCTTTAACTTTTGTAGATGACCCTATGGCTTTTAATAGGCAATTATTAGAAGGTAGACTGGCTCATTATCAAAAATCGGATACCATCAAAGAACCACTTAGTTTTTTTGATAGAGGTTTGCCAGACGTATTGGGCTACATGGACTATTTTGAGCAAGCCTATGGTGAGGACTTTACCAAAACCTGCGAAAAGCACACCTATGATACTATTTTCATGGTACCCCCATGGAAAGAAATATATGTTTCTGACAACGAAAGATTGGAAACTTTTGAGCAAGCCGAAGAACTACATGAGCACCTAATGGCTGTTTACCAACGTTTTGGTTATGACATTATCTTGGTTCCTAAAACTTCTATCCCAAAACGTATAGATTTTGTCCTAAATGCATTAACTTAATGCTGTGCAGGAAAATCCCAAAATACTTTTACAACAACACTGGGGACATCAAGATTTTAGAGGTTCTCAAGACAACATTATAACAGCCCTCTTAGCTCAAAAAGATGTAATAGCTTTATTACCAACTGGTGGCGGCAAATCTATTTGTTACCAAATACCTGCTTTGGCGCAAGAAGGTATTTGTATTGTAGTATCCCCTTTGATTGCCTTAATTCAGGACCAGATTAATAACCTTAAAGAGAAAGGTGTAAAGTGTGCTGCTTTGATTGGTGGTATGTCTTTTGAAGAATTAGACCATACTTTAGACAATTGTATATATGGTGGTTACAAATTCTTATACCTATCTCCAGAACGGTTACAACAATCCTTAGTGCAAGAACGTATTGCACAAATGCAGGTTAATTTAATAGCTGTGGACGAGGCACACTGTATATCAGAATGGGGGCAAGATTTTAGACCTGCCTATTTAAAATGCAATGTGTTACGGCAGCTACATCCTATTACGCCAATCATAGCGTTGACCGCAACGGCAACACCTAAAGTTGTAAATGACATAACAAATCATTTAGAATTGAGGAATGTTTCTATTTTTAAAGATTCCTTTGCGCGCAAAAACATTGCTTTTCATGTACTGGAAGCAGAGGACAAATTTTTTCAACTAAAACATTTACTTACCATCACCACCGGGAGTGCAATTGTTTACACGCGTACAAGAAAAAGCACTCTAGAGATTAGTAATTACTTAAAAATGCAAGGTATTGCTTCCGAATTTTTCCATGGAGGACTTTCGCAGAGCGATAAAACAAAGAAATTACAGCATTTTTTACAAAATGATTTTAGGGTAATGGTCGCCACCAACGCTTTTGGCATGGGAGTGGACAAGCCAGATGTACGCTTAGTTATCCATTACCAAATACCTGATAGTTTAGAAAACTATTTTCAAGAAGCAGGAAGAGCAGGCAGAGATGGCAATCCTGCAGCTGCTTATATTTTAACGAGTGAGGATGCCATTTCTAGGACTAAAAATCAATTTTTAACCAATCTGCCAGAAGTCGATTTTTTAAAACTCCTTTTTCGCAAGCTATGTTCCTTTTTACTTATTGCTTATGGCGAAGGCAGTGGGCAAACCTACGGTTTAGACCTAAATGCATTTTGCGAGCAATACCAATTGCGTCCGGGCAAAGTATATGCTGGTTTACAAATGCTAGACCAAAATTCGGTCCTATTGCTTTCTCAAAATTATAAGGTAAAAACAAGTATACAGTTTATCTGCACTAAAGAACGTGTATTTCAATGGTTAGACAACCATCCTTCACTTACCAATGTGGTACAAAGTATACTACGTACTTACGGGGGTATATTTGAATACGAAACCACAATTAATCCACAACTTATAAGTAAAAAATCAGAAGCTGTTTTACCAAAAGTAATGGATACCCTCAAAAAATTAGCACAAGAGCAAATTATAACCTATACAGCAGCTCAAGAAGATTTATCCCTTCAGTTTTTAGTGCCAAGAGAAGATGATTTAACCATTAATACTTTCGCTAAAAAAGTAAAACAACTAAATGCTACCAAAACATACAAACTACAGCAGATGCTAGCCTACCTAGAACAGCAAAAAATATGTAGGCAATTGTATGTTTTAGATTATTTTGGTGAAAAGCAGGTAACCCCATGCGGTACGTGTGATGTTTGCAGGCAGCAAAATAAAACCGTTATTAGTCTCAAAAGACAAATTTATTCCATCCTTAAAAAACAAGCTTTAAGCTCACGGGAGCTTGTTGGGGAGCTTAACGCAACCCAATCCGAAATTCTACTAGAGCTACAACAACTATTGGAAGATGGATATGTAACTTTACAGCCAGATAATAGATATGGCGTTTATGAGCAAAAAAAGAAATCTTAGAATAGTATTTATGGGTACTCCAGACTTTGCTGTAGCGGGTTTGGATATTTTAGTTAAAAATCAGTACAATGTAGTTGGTGTTATCACTGCTCCAGACAAGCCAGCAGGTCGTGGTAGAAAAATAAGTATGAGTGCTGTTAAAACATATGCCTTAGAAAACAATATTAAGGTATTACAACCCACCAATCTAAAATCAGAAACATTTTTAAAGGAACTTCAGCAATTAAAAGTCAACTTGCAAGTAGTCGTTGCCTTTAGAATGCTTCCAAAACAAGTATGGCAACTTCCTGAATACGGAACTTTTAATTTGCACGCCTCTATTTTACCACAATATCGTGGTGCAGCTCCTATTAACTGGGCTGTAATTAATGGAGAAAAAGAATCTGGTGTTACGACCTTCTTTATAGACGAGAAAATAGATACTGGTGCAATAATTGCTGCAAAAAAAACGACTATTGGAGACACTGAAACTGCAGGAGAACTACATGATCGACTTATGCATTTAGGAGCAGACCTTATTTTAAATACCGTCCAAGCTATTGAGAACAATGCAGTTAATACCACATTACAAGAAGAAAACAAAACCCTGAAAGCTGCACCTAAAATTTTTAGAGAAACCTGCCAAATTAATTGGAATGCACCAATTAACACTATTTATAATTTAATACGTGGTTTAAGTCCTTACCCTGCTTCTTGGTCTTACTTAAAAAATGGAGACGAACAAATAACTGTAAAAATCTACAAGGCCGATAAAATTTTGGAAACACATCATTTAGAAAATGGCAGTGTTATTAGCACAAAAAAAGGAATACAAATTGCGGTAGAAGGTGGCTACATTTTACCTACAGAAATACAATTACCAGGGAAACGGAAAATGGCAATTAAAGACATATTAAATGGGTTCACATTCCATGCGGATGCCCAATTCTTGTAAACCCCCGTGTTTACTAGGATGCCTAAGGATTGCATTTCGTCGATACCGTTATTAACAAACGGCCTAAGTTATCAACAAAAACGCCTATTTCCCTTGATTTTACTTGCGTCGGTGGCAAATCCGTATAAATTTGTTCAGCATTAAAATAATTTTAACAACAATTAATTTAATTCAATTATGAACAAAACAGAATTAATCGATGCAATGGCAGCTGATGCAGGCATCACTAAGGCAGCAGCCAAAAAAGCATTGGAGTCTTTCTTGGGCAATGTTGAAGGATCTTTGAAAAAAGGAAACCGTATTTCTTTAGTAGGTTTTGGTTCTTGGTCTGTTTCTAGAAGAGAAGCTAGAGAAGGTAGAAACCCACAAACTGGAAAAACTATCAAAATTGCAGCTAAAAACGTTGTGAAGTTTAAAGCAGGCTCTGAGTTAAGCGACGCTGTAAACTAAAAAAATATTATTTCTTATCATGAGCACCTTATCTTAGATATGGTGCTTTTTTTTTGTACCCCCTTTGTATTTTAATACATAAAAGCTTACATTTATTTGACTGACACCTCAAAAAATGACATACACGGAGCCACATAAAGGTCGACTTTTGATAGCGGAACCCTCCCTAACTGGTGATGTATCCTTTAACAGAAGTGTCGTCCTAATAGCAGAACACAACGAGCAAGGCTCGGTGGGTTTTATTTTAAATAAACCCTTAGATTATGACATCTCTGAACTTGTTCCAGAGATTTCTCAAAGCTTTAAGGTCTATAATGGAGGGCCTGTAGAGCAAGATAATTTATACTTTATACACCGAGTACCACAGTTTATAGAAAATAGCATAGAGATTGCCGATGGCATTTACTGGGGTGGTGATTTTGAAAATACCATAACCTTAATAAATGATGGCACAATAACCGCTAAGGATATTCGGTTTTTCTTAGGCTATTCTGGTTGGGATTCTTTGCAGTTAAAACAAGAGCTAAGTTCTAAATCTTGGGTAGTTACCAGTAACGTTTACCGTAGTGACATTATCAACAAAGCAGCACTTACCTTCTGGAAGGAGAAAATGATGGAACTTGGAGGAGACTACTTAATTTGGTCTAACGCTCCAGAAAATCCTATTTTAAACTAGCCATACGCACATGCGCATTAAGTTTACCTTGTAAAGCAGACGCTATTTTATTTGTGAATATTTTTTTACGGTATTTTGTAATAGCCTGTACACCAGATACTTCTGTGAGTAAAAACAATTCGTCCGCCTTTTGCAGTTCAAACGGTGAAATGGAAGCTTCTTCCAATTCAAATTCTGGTAAAGCACCTATCATCTCTATTAATTTCTTACGGATAACCGTGTTGAAGCATCCATCTGCTAGTGGAGCTGTTTTAATATGGGTACCCTTTACAACAAATAAGTTTCCTTCGGTTCCAGAAATCACTTGTTTATTCTGATTAACCAACAAACAATCATCATAGCCATTTTCTTCTGCAAAAACACTAGCAACTACGGGTAATAGTTGATTTGTTGTTTTAATGGTTGACAGTAAATCTGCATTTACATAATGATCCTTAAACAACTCCACTTCAAAATCACATTCTGATAAGGTGTAAAAGGCGTCGGTCAATACTTTTGCTGTAATGGTATAATCCACCCTATTAGTAGTTGCTTTAAGCGCATTATCACCTTTTCTCGCAACAGATATTCGTATCAAATACGTAGAAGTTTCCTTATCATCAAGAGTTTTTAGTATTTCTTCTTCAAGAAATTCCATGGTAAAACTCATCGGTATTTGCATGCGTAGCATACGCATGTTGGCCATTAACCTAAAATAATGTTCTTCCCAGAAACTTAATTTACCATTGACCAATCGCACTTCTTCAAACAACGCATCGCCATATAAAAAAGCTCTATGATTAGCGGTAAATAATGTTTCATCAGCTGGGACAATAGTTCCGTTAAAATTGACCATAAAAAAACCCGAATTTTAATTCGGGTGCAAAGATACGGTCAATTTTTATTCTTACTTAGACCCCAATACGTGTTTAAGGTCGCTAATTTGGTTCTGCCAAAGTAATTTTGCTTCTTCCACTTCATCGTCCTCTGCATAATCAGAAATAAATAACGAAACATCCTTGGTTATCTCATCCACTATAATTCGCATTTCAAAAAAGGTGTCATCATCATTCTCTTCCCAAGCAAAACGCACAAACTCGTCCGTTTTCTTTTTTAGCAATTTGGCTTCTTCTTCTGCTCCATCCCAAATAAAGGTAAATAGCTCTCCTCTAGAGTTTACGTTATCCGCAAACCACTCAGAAAGTCCAGAAGGTGTGGCTATATAATTGTATAATAATTGTGGTGACGATTGTATTACAAACTCTAACTCAAATTTCGTTTTATCACTCATGCGTATAGTGGTTTATTGTCTTCTTTACTTTATAGTTGGGGAATATATAAAAATATATTTCAAAAAATAAAATAAAAATGAATTTTGATGTTACTAAAATTTACCAGTATATTTGCACCCGTTTTAAAAACAGACGGCGAGGTAGCTCAGCTGGTTAGAGCGTCGGATTCATAACCCGGAGGCCGAGGGTTCAAGTCCCTCTCTCGCTACAAGCACAAAAGACCATTCTATAACTAGGATGGTCTTTTTTTATGCCCAGAAATAAAATTAAAGCATAATTTTAAGCTATGCAGAACACTATTTCTTTTAGGGTAGCCGATTTTTTAAAGCGATTTCCTCCTTTCTCTTATTTAAATAAATCCCAGTTAGAGGAGCTTGCTACAGAAGTATTCATAATTTATAAGGAGAAAGATGAAATTTTGTTTCATTTTGACGAAGCACCTCATGAGTATTTCTACACCGTACACAAAGGTGCTGTTGCGCTCTGGAATACTACAGATGCTGTAATTGTAGATATTTGTGATGAAGGCGATATTTTTGGACTACGCCCATTAATGGCACAAGAAAACTACCGTTTACAAGCTAAAACCGAAGAAGAATCTATTATCTATGCTATTCCCATAAAACAGTTTAAACCGTTTACAAGGGAAAACGAGCAGTTGGCAAATTTTTTAGTCGAAAGTTTTGCCTCTAATACCAGGAACCCCTACTCTTCTACACACAAAGGGCAGCTCATTGGAGAAACAATTCATTTTAATCCTACCAACAACAAAGCAGGTTTAAATGATGTACAGCACATAAATTATTCTAAAAACATCATCAGTTGTGGCCCAGGCACCAAATTAAAAACGGTAGCTAAAAAAATGACCAAAAATAAGGTGGGCGCCATGATAGTTGTAAAAAATAAATTGCCAATAGGACTAATTACTGATAAAGATTTTAGGTTTAAAATAGCCACTGGTACGTTTGATATTTTAGACCGAGCAGCTAACATCATGAGTACGCCTATAATCACCTATCCCAAACAACTTACGGTTACCCAAGCGCAAATGGCAATGATGAAGAACGATATCAGTCATTTGGTATTAACAGAAGATGGAACTCCCAATACACCCGCCATTGGCATGCTTTCTAAGTATGATGTAATGCTTTCTCAAGGACAAAACCCAACCACTTTAATCCGTGCAATTAAAAGAGCGGAATCTGCTGCGGAAATTAAGCCCTTAAGAAATTATGTAATGAATTTACTAAGAGGTTATCTAAAACAAAATATTCCCATGGCATTGACTGCAAAAATTATAGCCGAATTAAATGATGCCTGTATTAAACAAGTAGTAAAACTTGCTTTAGAAGCACAACAAGTGGAGCCTCCTGTCCCTTTTGCTTGGTTAGCTATGGGGAGTCAAGGGCGTAGTGAACAACTTTTGCATACAGACCAAGATAATGCGTTGGTCTTCCAAAACGTTCCTAAAGAACAATTTATAGCTATCCAACGTTATTTTCTTGGTTTAGCAAAAGAAATTACTAAAGCCATGCATACTATAGGCTATGCTTACTGTCCTGCAGATATGATGGCTTCTAATCCTAAATGGTGCACCAGTTTAAATGAGTTTAAAAAACTAAGTACCCAATGGATTACCAATCCAGGACCAAATGAAATGCTCCTCTCTATAATATTCTTTGATTACAATAAAGTTTATGGCGATGTAGCCATAGTACAAGAGCTATCAGAACATATTTTAAAAACTATAGAAAACTATCCGGTATTTTTAACACATTTGGCAGGCAGTGCTATGGCTAATCCATCACCTAGAGGATTCTTTAGAAATTTTTTAGTAGAACAAGATGGGGAGCACAAAAACCAATTTGATATTAAAAAACGGGCCTTAATGCCCTTAATAGATGCGGCTAGAGTATTAATATTATCGCATAACATTACAGGAATTAGTAATACATGGGAACGCTATGAAAAATTAGCAGAATTAGAACCAAACAATAAAGAGTTGTATTTAGCATGTAGCTACGCTTTTAAGGCACTATTAAAGTTTAGAACCAAACAAGGTCTACAAAATAATGATTCTGGTCGTTATATTCATTTAGAAGCGCTATCCAAAGAAGAGAAGGTCAAATTAAAGCGTACTTTCAAAACTATAAAAGAGATTCAAGAATTGCTAAATGTCCGTTTCATGGTTAATACGATAAGATAAACAGGAATGGATACAGAAGCAAAAAAACAACTTTGGGACACTTACAAAGCTTCGTTACAGCATCTCCCTGAGTCTATAAAGGACATCTGTTTTGTAGTTTTAGACACCGAAACTACAGGCTTTAACTATGAGAAAGACCGTATTTTGAGTATTGGAGCCCTAAAATTGAAAAACGGTATTATCCGGGTACAAGATTCTTTTGAAGTATTTTTAAAACAAGACACCTTTGATGCCAGTACAGTCAAAATTCACGGCATTATTAAAAAAGGAAAGATAACACGCATTTCAGAAGCAGCAGCAGTATTTAAATTAATTGAATATTTACAAGGCAGTGTAATAGTGGCTCACCACACACTTTTTGATGTTTCTATGCTTAATGCAGCGCTTTTTAGGCAAGGATTTCCAGAGTTATTAAATTCCACCTTAGATACCGCCCACCTCTTCAAAAAAACCCTTTCTTCTAAAGCCATCAACAAAAAAAACTATACACTAGACTACCTGGCAGATAGTTATGGTATAAGTAAAGTAGACCGCCACACTGCCTTAGGTGATGCTTACATAACAGCTATCGCTTTCTTAGCCATGTTAAATAAATTAAAGCCCAAAAAACTCAAGGACCTACAAAAACGAAAAGGTCTGTTTGGATTTGAATTCTAATAATTTTCATCCCTTTTTAAATAAAAATTACACCAATTTAAGAAGGTTATTGACGATTTCTTAAAATTTTAAGCTACATTATATTTTTAGTCGTTTGGCATTTACCAATAGCTATCTGTCGAAAAAAGTAATTCTAATTTGGTTTAGATTGTATTTTTTCACCACTAAACTGAAACTGAAAATTAAAACATGAATAGATTTACGCGCTTTTTCTATTTAACTTCATTGATATGCCTAAATTTTAGTTGCCAAAATCAACCCAAAGATGAAGTGATTGTTCTAGCGGATACCATGGCAATGAGCCTACCAGATAAAGTAGATTTTTCACTTCATATTAAACCCATATTATCAGACCGTTGTTTCAAATGTCATGGACCAGACAAAAATGCGGTAGAAGGGAACTTATCCCTACATACTGCAGAAGAAGCTTATAAAGCATTGGGCGAGGCTCAAGACCATTTTGCCGTTGTTCCAGGTGATCCTGAAAAAAGTTCTTTGGTAGCACGTATTTATACGGATGACCTTGGCTTACTTATGCCGCCTCCTGAGTCCAATTTGACCCTAACGGATGTAGAAAAAGAGCTATTGCGTAAATGGATAGCACAAGGTGCGGAGTATAAAAAGCATTGGGCTTTTATACCTCCTGTACAACCTCAAATACCAACCTTTGAAAAAACTGATTGGATACAAAATGAAATTGACGACTTCGTATTTCAAAAATTAGAGGAAAATCAGTTTAAACCTTCAGAAAAAGCGCCAAGGGAAATATTGGTTAGACGGCTGTATTTAGACCTTACCGGTTTGCCTCCAACTTTAAACGCGTTAGATTCCCTAGTTAGTTTAAAAGAGGATATCAATTGGGAAAAATTGATTGATCAATTATTGAATTCTACAGATTATGCGGAACACATGGCCGCAGATTGGATGGAAGTGGCCCGCTATGCGGACACCCACGGTTATCAAGATGATTTTGAAAGGACCATGTGGCCTTGGCGCGATTGGGTAATACATGCTTTTGATGAAAATATGCCGTATGATCAATTTGTTACTATGCAATTGGCAGGTGATTTGTTGCCTAACGCAAACAAAGAATCCATTTTAGCCACAGGTTTTAATAGAAACCACAAAATTACTGCGGAAGGCGGTGTAATCCCTGAAGAATACAGAATTGAATATGTAGAAGACCGCACCAATACGTTTGGTACCGCATTTTTAGGAATGACCATGGAATGTGCACGTTGCCATGACCACAAGTACGATCCTATAAGTCAAAAAGAGCATTTTCAGCTTTTTAGTTTTTTCAACGGTATAGATGAAGATGGTTTAATGGCCAATGGCTCGGTAATACCCAAACCCTATATTAAAATCACCCAAGAAGAAGCGGATAAGGTGTTGGAATTTATTAACCTTTCCAAATCTGAAGAATCTTATGTAACCTCTTTGGTTATGGACAATAAGGCTAAGGAACGCCCAACGTACGTATTAAATCGTGGCGTTTATGACCAGCCGGGAGAGCAAGTTTTTCCAGAGACACCTACCGCCATTTTACCCTATCCAGAAACTTATCCAAAAAATAGGCTTGGGTTGGCCAAGTGGCTATTCCACAAAGACAATCCGCTAACGGCACGTATTATGGTTAATCGCCTTTGGCAAAAAATGTTTGGTAAAGGTATTGTTGCTTCTTCTTATGACTTTGGCAATCAAGGTTCCTTACCTACGCACCCAGAATTGTTAGATTACCTAGCCTTAAAATTTCAAGAAGAAAACT
The DNA here is from genome assembly GCF_011882165.1 of Croceivirga sp. JEA036. Taxonomy (NCBI): domain Bacteria; kingdom Pseudomonadati; phylum Bacteroidota; class Flavobacteriia; order Flavobacteriales; family Flavobacteriaceae; genus Croceivirga; species Croceivirga sp. JEA036. The sequence continues at coordinate 629,125 of NZ_JAATON010000001.1, read as the reverse complement.
GGGACATCAAAAAAATGCTAAAATTTATGGCGCTTTCGGCAACCTATCAGCAATCGTCCAAAATTACCCCAGAGGCCTTAGAAAAAGACCCGGAAAATGATTGGTTGGCTCGCGCTCCCCGTATTCGATTATCAGCAAGTGCCATTCGCGACCAAGCGTTACAACTAGGCGGATTACTGCATAAAGAAATAGGCGGCCCTAGTGTAAAACCTTATCAACCAGACGGCTTATGGGAAGAAACCACCGGAGGTGGTGGTGGTAGTACGGCAACTTATGTGGTGGGCTCTGGAACCGATTTGTACCGCAAAAGTTTATACACCTTTTGGAAACGTACCGTTCCGCCACCAAGTATGATAACTTTTGATGCTTCCTCAAGAGACTTATGCTCCGTAAAGCGAGAAGACACCAATACGCCTTTACAAGCACTGGTACTGCTTAACGACCCACAGATAATAGAAGCCGCAAGGGCCATGGCGGCTCCATATGCTGAAAAAAATGGAAATATAGATGCAGCTATAAAAGTATTATTTAGAAACGCTACAGGCCGTATGCCTACTGCTGATGAATTAACCAGGCTAACCAGATTTCAAGAAGATATGAAGACCAAAGTTGCAGAAGGTGCTATTGTACCTACAGAATATTTGGCTATTGGCAACTATACCAATGAAAAAATAACGGACCAAGAAGCATGGACCTGCCTGGCCTTGACAGCCCATGCCATACTAAACCTGGACGAAACAATAACAAGAGGATGAGCGAAAAGAAAATTATACAAGAACGTTTGCTGCAAGAAAACAGAAGAGCTTTCTTAAAAAAATCTGCTTTAGGTATTGGTGGTTTAGCTTTAAGTTCCCTTGCCGGTTGTAGTTTTTTTAGTAAAAATGAAAATGGCATTTTAACGCAAACCAACGGGACTATTGGCACCAAAGGAATATTAGAAAATTTACACCATAATGCCAAAGTAAAACGAGTAATCTATTTGTTCCAAAGTGGTGGCCCATCTCAATTAGAGCTTTTTGATTATAAGCCTTTACTTAACAAACGTCGAGGAGAAGACCTACCAGAATCCATCAGAAACGGCCAACGATTAACGGGGATGACTTCCGGTCAGGATAAATTTCCTTTAGTGGGTTCCTTATTTAATTTTAATCAACATGGAACTAATGGTACCTGGATGAGCGATTTGCTTCCTTATACTTCTAAGATTGTAGACGACCTGTGTATTATCAAATCCATGTATACAGAAGCTATTAACCATGACCCTGCAGTAACCTTTTTTCAAACGGGTTCCCAACAACCGGGCAGACCTTGTATTGGTTCATGGATGAGTTACGGGTTGGGTTCCGAAAATGATAATTTACCTGCATTTACCGTGCTGCTTTCTCGTGGTACGGGAAGGCCAAATGGCCAACCATTGTACACTAGATTATGGGGTAATGGTTTTTTACATTCCCAGCACCAAGGAGTACAATTTAGAGCCGCTAAAGACCCGGTATTATACTTGAACGACCCTGAGGGAATGACCAAAATGGGGAAACGGGCCATGCTAGATATGTTGGCAGAACTTAATGAGCACCATTATAACGACTACGGAGACCCAGAGACCCAAGGTAGAATTAGCCAGTATGAAATGGCCTACCGCATGCAAACTTCCGTGCCAGAGGTAATGGACACCTCCAACGAACCAGATTATGTGTACAAAATGTATGGCGCAGATGCTAAAATTCCTGGTACTTACGCCGCAAATTGTCTGTTGGCCAGAAAATTGGCAGAGCAAGACGTTCGTTTTATTCAATTGTACCACATGGGCTGGGACCAGCACGATAATTTACCGGGAGCCATAGAAAAACAAGCCAAAGATGTAGACCAAGCTTCCGCAGCTTTGGTAGAAGATTTAAAACAACGTGGTTTATTAGAAGATACCTTGGTAATCTGGGGAGGAGAATTTGGCCGAACCAACTATTCTCAAGGTATTCTTACCGATACCAATTACGGTAGAGACCACCATCCAAGATGTTTTACCATGTGGCTGGCCGGCGGTGGTGTAAAACCGGGCTTGGTATATGGAGAAACCGATGATTTTGGCTACAACATAACCCAAAACCCTGTACATGTACATGACTTCCAAGCTACATTGCTACATCTAATGGGTATAGACCATGAAAAGCTTACCTATAAATATCAAGGTAGGCGTTTTAGATTAACCGATGTGGAAGGCCATATTGTAAAAGATATTTTAGCCTAATGCAGCGTAGAAGTTTTTTAAAGAATTCAGGTATTGCAACTGCTGGTTTAATAACATTACCCCTGTTTACTCAAGCAAGAACCAATGAAAATGGTATTGTTGGCCACGGCGATTTTAAGTACAAAGTAGATGTAAACTGGGGAGCACTCAATAGTCAATATTACCCTGTTAATGATTGCCATGAAATGGTAATAGACAAAAAAGGGCGTTTGTATTTGTTAACGAATAACACCAAAAATAATGTCTTGGTTTACAATAAGGATGGAGACTTATTAAACGCTTGGGGAACGCAATATCCTGGTGCCCATGGTTTAACCCTACACAATGAAAATGGTACGGAATATTTGTATATAAGCGATAACAACAGGCACGAGGTTATTAAAACAACCTTAGACGGAAAGGTAATTCAAGTCTATTCTTGTCCATTAGAAAGTGAAAAATACGAAAGTAAATCAAGCTTTATTCCTACGGAAACGGCTATTGCTTCAAATGGGGATGTTTACATTGCAGATGGTTATGGAGCACAATACATAACGCATTACAATGCTAAGGGCGAACTTCTAAACATTTTTGGAGGCAAAGGCTCCCAAATGCATCATTTTGATAATGCCCATGGTATATGCATAGATGCTAGAAATGGCAAACCTCCTACCCTGCTCATCACAGCCAGACAACAGAACAAACTAAAACGTTTTTCAATGGCAGGTGAGCTTATTAGCACCATAGACTTGCCTGGGGCTTATATCTGTAGGCCAGTAATACATAATGAAAACGTTTATTTAGCTTCCATCTGGTCTCATGATGGCTCCCAGGATACCGGTTTTATTTGTGTTTTGGACAAAAACGACCAATTGGTTTCAGCCCCAGGAGGATGTGTACCTAAGTATACTGAGGGTAAATTAGGAAACATGTACCAAACCTTATCCATTTTTAAGCATCCACATGATGTTTGTGTTGATGAGGACGAAAATTTGTACGTTCCTCAATGGAATAGCGGAAAAACCTACCCTATAAAATTAACCCGTGTGTAATGAAGTACGTTTTAAGATGGAATTATTTTAAAGGCATACTTATTATTGTATTAGTAGGTTATACTTCCAGAGCTTTTGGACAGGAAGATAATCAACAATCTACTTTTGCGTTGGCAGCACCAGTAGTTTATGTAGATTCCCTTCTATTCACAAAACAAGCCTTGTTAAGCTTTACAGAAGGAGAAAAAGGGAGTGTTTTACATTATCAATTAGCAGATGATAAACCAAGAACCGCAAATCATAAAAAGCCTATTGAAATTAAAACAACAAGCACTTTAAAGGTATGGAGCACCCATCCATATTATCAAACTAGTGATACCACAACCCTAAAGTTAACTAAGGCGAATAGTTTACTTTCTGATGCAAAAATTATCATAGAACCAGAACCTAAAGCTGCTTATAGGGGTAACAAAGAAGCCAGCCTCAAAGATTTGATTAAAGGCACAACCAATTTTAGAACGGGTAACGATTGGTTGGGTTTCCAGACTACTGAGGTAAACTTAATTGTTAGTTTAAAGGAACCTGCCACCTTATCTTTAGTAAGTTTGGGAGTTTTAAAAGATTATGGTTCTTGGGTTTTTCTACCAAAACAAATAACTGTAGAAAGTAATAAGAAAATTATTGGACAAGTAAACATCCAAATACCAAAAGAGGGAGAAAAAACAGCATCTACCTTTTTACAAGTTCCTATTAAAAAAGGCACTTACAAGGAGCTACAAATCCAAATAAATACATTACCAAGCATACCCCAATGGCACATGGGCCAAGGCACAATTCCATGGCTGTTTATAGACGAACTACTGATTAATTGACCAAATGAATTTAGCAAACTTGCACCCCTTATTGGTACACTTGCCCATAGGCATTTTTATACTGGCGTTTTTACTAGAATTATGGCAGTGGATACGTAAAAAAGACCAAAAAGAAACCATATTATTTATACTAGCCATTACCATATTCTTCTCATTATTATCAATCGCTACCGGTTGGTTTTTAGGAGATAATGGTGGTTATGATGTAGACATGCTCAACAATCACAAATGGATGGGTATAACCTTTACCCTATGCGCTATAACCTTGTTTGTATTACGCTATTGTTCCAAAGCTATTTATAGAAAAATTTATAATCTATTACTCGTCATAGGTATAGTATTGCTTTCCTTAACAGGGCATTTTGGTGGTAACATGACGCATGGTGAAGATTTTTTATTTACAGACCATAGTCCAAAGTCAATAGCTATTGCGGATATAGAAAAGGCTCAGGTATACGCAGAATTGGTGCAACCTGTACTAGAAGCAAAGTGCGTAAGCTGCCATAATACATCCAAAGCTAAGGGTGGATTGTTATTAACTTCTAAAACAGAAATTTTAGCAGGCGGAGAAAGTGGTTTTTTATTCGATACCATTTCTGGTCATAATACCAATTTATTTATGCATCGGCTACACTTGCCTATGGAAGATGATGAACACATGCCTCCAAAAGGAAAACAACAACTAAGTGCAGAAGAGATTACGCTCTTAGATTGGTGGATTAAAAACGAGAACTGTTTTGATTGTGCTGTTGAAGATTTAGATAAAGATAAGCATTTAGAACCATACTTGGTAAGTTTAGAAGAAGACCAGAGCGATTTGTCTCAATTGGCGAAAAATGCAAACTTTATTCCAAGAGAAGATTTGGAAAGAATTACAAAAATGGGAATTTCTTTACAGCAGTTATCCGAAGAAAACCCGTTACTCATAGCCAATTTTAACCGCCAAAAAAATATAACAACTAGCCATTTTGATGCTTTAGAAAATATAGCATCTAATGTGGTAGAAATCAATCTTAGTTACACCAATTTCAATGACGATTTAATAACAGCGCTTAAGCCATACAACAACCTTATAAAACTGCAGCTTAATAGTACTGCGGTAACCGACAAGGGCATAGAAAAGCTAAAAAACAAACCGTATCTAACCTCTTTAAACCTTTTTGGCACTCCTATTAAAAAGCTCAATTCTGAACAGTTGGGGCAGCACAAAAAATTAACCCATGTTTATATTACGCCGCAATCTTTAACGCAAGAAAGCATTACATCCTTAAGTAACGCAAATATTATTTTACAAGGATTGGATATCAATGAAAAATTTAAAGCGAGTAAAATAACATCGCCTGTAATTGTAGCCAATCAAGAAGTTTTTAAAGATTCGCTACGTATAACTATAGAAACTTCTTTTGAGGAAGCAACTACCTTTTTTGGAGTGATAAATAAAGCTAGCGACACGCTATTTAAGGTCTATACCCATCCATTTTACATTTCTAAAACCCAGACAGTTTTGGCTTTTAGTGAAAAAGAAGGTTGGGGCAAAAGTGAATATACCAAGCGCGACTTTATAAAAAGTGGCATCCCTATTAAAGAAGGAAAATTGCATGCCAAACCACACGAAAAATATGCAGCACAGCATGAAGTAACCTTATTTGATGGTAAACGAGGAAGCACCAATTTTGTAGATGGTAAATGGTTAGGATACGAAGAACAAAACTTGAAGGGTACGTTTCTATTTGATGAAAACAAAGAAATAAGTAGTATAAGTGTTAGTCATTTATCCGCACCCACTAGTTGGATTTTTTCGCCTATAGGCTATAAAGTGATAGGAATTACCGAAAATGGGGCTAAAAAGACCTTAAAAACCATTGATTTAGGTAAAAACGAGCCTAATGTTGATGTACAACGCAACCTCATCACCTTAGAATTTGATACGATAAAAGTTAAAGGAATTCAATTGGAAATTGTAAACCAAGGTAAAAACCCAGAATGGCACACAGACCCTGGAGGTAATAGCTTTATTTTTATTGATGAAGTGGTTTTAAACTGATATTAAAGCGTTGCGTTTACACCACCTTTTAAACTATATAAAGTGGTTTCTTTTAAGTGTTCCTTTAGAACATGGATAGCCTTAGCGCTTCTTTTTCCTGATTGGCAATAGACCACAAGGTTTTCGCTAATTGGTATCCTATTCCATTGGGTACTTAAATCAGACAATGGAATGTGTAAGCCTCCTAAATGGTGCGCTTCTCGTTCTTCTAGAGTACGTACATCTAGCAAGTTATAGTGAATTGGGTTTTCTTGTACTTTGGCCCATGTAAGTTCTTGGACTGATGATGAAATACCACAAAATGCCTCATAATTGGGCAATAACTCAGTAATATTAATTTCTGGGTTACGCTTAAAATTTAGTTTTAATTGCTTACCAGACAATACATCTATTTGTAGTAAAGTTCCACTCAATACCGTTCCTAAACCCAAAATTATTTTTAAGGTTTCGCTGGCTTGTAATCCCCCTATTATACCTGGCAAAACGCCTAATACCCCAATTTCTGAGCAATTAGGTACCGTATCTTCTGCAGGCGGATTTGGATAGAGACACCTGTAAGTGGGGCCATTTTGGTAGTTAAAAACGGTCACTTGTCCATCAAACTTAAAAATAGACCCAAAAACTAAGGGCTTATCTGCTAAAACACAAGCATCATTTACCAAATAGCGGGTGGCAAAATTGTCGCTCCCATCTACAACTATATCATATTTCCTGATAATTTCTAAAGCATTATCGCGTGTAAGACGCGTGTTATGGGCTATTATATTTACATGGGGATTCATCGCTTCCAATCTTTTTTTAGCCACATCTACCTTTGGTTGTCCTACGGTATCTGTACTGTAAAGAATCTGCCGTTGTAGATTGCTTATCGCTACTACATCGTCATCAATAATGCCTAAAGTTCCTACACCTGCCGCAGCCAAATATTGTAAAATGGGGCATCCTAAACCACCTGCACCAATAACTAAAACTTTAGCCGTTTTCAACTTTAATTGCCCTGCTACACCAACCTCATCCAATATAAGATGGCGGTGATATTGGTTTGCTTCTTCCTGTGATAGTTTCATTTAAATAGCACTAAAATGTTCCCAATCTTTCCAAACCACATCTAAGCCTTGTGCTTCTAGCATAGCTACCACCTCTTCCGTGGGACGTTCATCAGAAATTTCAAATTGTTCCAAGGATTCTGGCTCCACCACGTACCCCCCTGGATTTGTTTTTGACTCCGCACTGATGGAGTTGATTCCTAGATTGACAATATTTTGCCTAAAAGGAATACTCTCTCTTGTAGAAATTGATAATTCCACATCCTCATCTAAAAGTCGGTAAGCACAAATTAATTGTACCAAATCCGCATCTGTCATAACCACCTTAGGTTCTAGACCACCGGAATGTGGGCGTAATCTAGGAAAAGAGATGGAATATTTGGTCTGCCAGTAGGTACGTTGCAAATATTTAAAATGTAAAGCATTAAAAAAACTATCGGCACGCCAATTTTCTAAGCCTAATAAGGCTCCAAGTCCAATCTTATGTATACCTGCTTTTCCTAATCTGTCTGGTGTTTCTAGACGGTAATCAAAATTGGACTTTCTACCTTTTGGATGGTGTTTTTTGTATTCCGCTTGGTGATACGTTTCTTGGTATACCAAAACCGCATACAAACCACTATTAATTAAGCGCTTATATTCTTCCGTATCTAAAGGCTGTACTTCTATAGCAATATTGGCAAAATGTGTTCTTAGTAACTGAATAGCATTGTTTAAATAGTCTACACCAACAGTTCTATTAGCTTCTCCTGTGACTAACAATACATGATCAAAACCCTTTGTTTTTAAATACGATGCTTCTTTCAAAATTTCCTCGTCGGTAAGCGTTTTTCTTGGAATTTTATTCGTCATGCTAAAGCCACAATACGTACAAATATTTTGGCATTCATTACTTAAATACAAGGGTGCGTACATTTGTATGGTGTTCCCAAAACGCTTTTTTGTAAGGGCATGGCTCGCATTCGCCATCTGATTTAAGAAAGGCTTTGCCGCAGGTGAAATCAAGGCCATAAAGTCATCCAAGCTTCGATGCTCTTTTTGCAAGGCTAATTGCACATCTGCCTGGGTCTTCGCATAAATTTCTTGGACCACCGTTTCCCAATCATATTGTTCAAAGACTTCTTTAAACTGTTTCATTACAACTGGGTTTCTGATAGAAATTGAGTAAAGGGACTACTGGCGTTGGCACTCATAGCAGTGGGGGCTAATTCAGCTAAATACGCCTGCCTCCCTGCTTTAACTGCCCAGTTAAAAGCCTCTGCCATTTGCACAGGATTTTTAGACACTGCAATCGCCGTATTCACTAAAACTGCATCTGCACCTATTTCCATAGCATGTGCCGCATGAGATGGGGTTCCTATACCAGCATCAACTACCACTGGCACATTACTTTGTGCAATTATAATTTCTAAAAACTCCAATGTTTTCAATCCTTTGTTGGTGCCAATAGGTGCACCTAATGGCATTACGCATTGCACACCTACATCTTCTAAACGTTTACACAGAACTGGGTCTGCGTGGATATAGGGCATCACCACAAAACCTTGTTGTACCAGCTCCTCCGCAGCTTTAAGAGTTTCAATCGGGTCTGGCAATAAGTATTTTGGGTCTGGGTGTATTTCTAGTTTAATAAAATTTGTATCTAATGCCTCTCTCGCTAATTGTGCAGCAAACACAGCTTCTTTTGCCGTACGTACTCCAGAAGTGTTGGGTAATAGATTTACTTTTGCCTGATTGATATGTTTTAAAATATCGTCTTCCTCATTAGTCACCTCAACTCTTTTTAAAGCCATAGTAACCAATTCCGAACCGGATGCAACGATGGCATCACGCATCAAAGACATGCTCGCAAATTTTCCTGTTCCTGCAAACAAACGGGAAGTAAACTCTTTACCTCCTAGAATTAAATTGTCTTTAGTTGCCATGGTACGTTGTATTTAAAAATTGCGCTGTGATTGTTTTTAAGTTTTTGGGCTGACCCGATAATATTCCAGAAACGGCAACCCCTGACACTCCTGTTGTAGCAATTTGTGCTACATCTTCTGGGGTAATGCCACCAATTGCCACTATAGGAATGTTTGCTCCGTTTTTAGACAATGCTGTCGTTATTTGTTGGAACCCTGTAACACCAAGAATGGGGCTCAAATTCTTTTTGGTTGCTGTAAATCTAAAAGGTCCCAACCCTATATAATCTGCTTTAGAAGAAATTCGTGCCGAGCAATCTTCTAGAGTATTGGCAGTACCACCAATGATTGCATCCTCACCTAATGCAAGGCGTGCTTCTTCTAGGCTTGTATCTGTTAAACCCAAGTGTACTCCTGTGGCATTGACCGCTTTTGCCACCGCAACATTATCATTGATAATTAATACAGCATTATGGGCATCTGTTAATTTTTTGGCCTCTTGGGCTGCCTGTTCATAAACTGAAGCCGAAGTGTCCTTGAGACGAAGTTGTATCCATTGACAACCCGCAGTCAATACTGCCTCAATATTTTGTAAATGTTCCGCTACAGTGCTTCCTTGAGAGATGTACTGTAACTTAAATGTATTTAAGTCTATTTTTGTTTTCATATGATGTATGGTATGCCAATAAAGTGGTATTAGAACCCATGCGTTGTTCTACATAATTTTTTGCCTTTTTGCTGGCCTCTAAAAGCGATTTTCCTTTGGCCAATTCTGCAACAAGTGCAGCAGACAAAATACAGCCTGTACCGTGTTTAGCCGATAATAGCTCTGGAATCCCTTTTATTTCATATACAGTGCCTGTTGTAGTGTATAATTGATCTATACCTTTTTCAATTTTTTTATGTCCTCCTTTTACTAAAACATTGGTGGTAGTAGAAAGCATCTTTAAGAAATCTTCCGTAGCTATTCCATTAGCCATTATTTGTAATTCATTATAATTTGGCGTTATCAAATAACAATGGCTTAACACATTCTCTAATGCTAGTTTTTCGGTTTGAATAGATGCTTCTGAATGAAAATCAAAATTGGCCGAAGCACTAAATATAGGATCAAAAACTATTTTAGCCTCAGGTTTTATTGTTTTCACGACTCCTATTAGCTCCTCTAAAACAGACCAACTTTCTACAATGCCGACTTTAATATAAGCTACGGGAAACCTTTTTAAAACAATGCTCAATTGTTCTATAATTATGTCCTTGGCTATCCAATGGCAAGCTGTAAAGGTATCGTCTGTTTGTATGGTATTGGCCGTCTGCACCGCCAAACCATAACAATGAAGTTGCTCAAAAGTTTTAATATCAGCCAACAAACCTGCACCCGCAGAAGGGTCAAAACCCGCCAAGGTTAGCACATAGGGGCGTTCAGTTTTCATAAGCTTGGTTTTTCCATGACTTTTGCAAAGCCAAATAGGCATCAAGCGGAGAAGAATGCTGCCAAACACCTCCTAAAACCGCTACTCCCGAATAACCTAAGGCTTTCGTTTGTGTAATAGTTGTACTTGTTATTCCTCCAAGAGCAACAATGGTTTGGGCCAGGTTCATCACATTAAATCCCTTTCCAGCATATCCTTGTTTAGAGGTACTATCAAAAACTGGACTTAAAAACGAATAGTTAAAATAATCACCTTTAGTTATAACTGTTTCTAATTGATGAAAGGATGTACTCACGGTTTTGCCTTTTTGCTGTTGTTTACGGCAATAACTAGCCAAGTCTATTTTAATTTCATTTCTGTCTTTCTCCCTTAAATGTATACCTCCTAAATAAAATTTTGATGCTAATGCATGGTGTTGATGCACCACTATTTGTTTGTGATATTCTACAGGTATAGCGTTAAGCAATGCATTACATTGTTGCAAGTCCCATTGTGGTTTTCTAAGGTGTAGCCGTTCCAAACCCGCCTCAAAAAGTGCTATAATCCAATTCACTTCTTGCGGATAATAGGTCTCCGTAGTAATCACAATAGGACTTTTAAACTTCATAGATGACTATAAATACACTTCGCTTCCTTTATCCTTAAATTCCTGAGACTTCTCTTGCATGCCCACTTCTAAGGCATTCTGCTCATTCACTTCCTTTTTAGCCGCATAGTCCCTTACTTCTTGAGAAATCTTCATAGAGCAAAATTTAGGACCGCACATACTACAGAAATGGGCAATTTTTGCACCTTGTGCGGGTAAGGTCTCATCATGATATTCTCTTGCACGCTCAGGGTCTAGACTTAAGTTAAACTGGTCTTCCCATCTAAACTCAAAACGGGCTTTACTCAAGGCATCGTCACGGTATTGTGCGCCAGGATGCCCCTTTGCTAAATCTGCTGCGTGAGCTGCTAACTTATAAGTAATTACTCCCGTACGCACATCGTCTTTATTTGGTAATCCTAAATGTTCTTTTGGTGTTACATAGCACAACATAGCGGTACCGTACCAACCAATCATTGCTGCACCAATACCAGAGGTAATATGGTCATAACCCGGAGCAATATCTGTGGTTAAAGGGCCTAAGGTGTAAAAAGGGGCTCCGCCACAGGCCTCTAATTGCTTGTCCATGTTTTCTTTAATCATGTGCATGGGTACGTGTCCCGGACCTTCTATAAACGTTTGCACATCATGCTTCCAGGCAATTTTTGTGAGCTCCCCCAAGGTTTCTAGCTCAGCAAATTGAGCCTCATCGTTAGCATCTGCAATTGAACCTGGGCGCAGACCATCTCCTAAAGAGAACGCTACATCGTACTGCTTTAAAATCTCACAGATATCTTCAAAATGCGTATATAAAAAGCTTTCTTTATGGTGTGCCAAACACCATTTGGCCATAATAGAACCGCCACGAGAAACAATTCCTGTAATACGCTTTGCGGTCATGGGCACATAGGCCAAACGTACCCCTGCATGAATGGTAAAATAATCTACTCCTTGTTCTGCTTGTTCAATTAGGGTGTCTCTAAAAATTTCCCAGGTCAAGTCTTCGGCCTTTCCGTTTACTTTTTCTAAGGCTTGGTAAATAGGCACAGTACCTACTGGCACTGGAGAATTGCGAATAATCCATTCTCGTGTTTCATGAATGTTTTGCCCCGTAGACAGGTCCATAATGCTGTCTGCTCCCCAGCGGCATGCCCACACCGCTTTTTCTACTTCTTCTTCTATGCTAGATGTGGTGGCAGAATTCCCAATATTGGCATTGATTTTCACCAAAAAGTTTCTACCTAAAATCATGGGTTCACTTTCTGGATGATTGATATTATTAGGAATTACAGCCCTACCAGCGGCTACCTCATCCCGAACAAATTCTGGCGTAATTACTTTAGGAATTCCCGCTCCAAAAGATTGCCCAGGATGTTGTTTACTCAACTGCTGTACTTCTTGTAATTTCTGATTTTCTCTAATGGCGATATACTCCATCTCTGGCGTAATAATTCCCTTTTTTGCATAGTGCATCTGAGAAACGTTTTGGCCTTTTTTAGCGCGCAACGGTTTTTTTATATGATTAAAGCGTAGCGCATCTAAATTAGTGTTCTCTAAACGCTCATTAGCGTAATGGGAAGAAAAATCATCTAAAGCTTCTACATCCCCACGGTTCATTATCCAAGACTCGCGTAAGCGTTCTATCCCCTGGTGCACATCAATGGATTTCTCGGGGTCTGTGTATGGACCACTAGTATCATACACGGTAACTGGCGCATTTGGTGTTCTTTTCTGGGTAAAGCTATCTACCGTATCATCCAAAGCTATCTCTCTCATAGCTACTTTTATTTCTGGAAAAAGCTGCCCTTGTACATAGACTTTCTTAGAATTAGGAAAAGGGGTTGTGGTAATGGATTGCGGTTTTGGAATGGTGTCTGTTTTCATAATGCGTTTTGTGTTGTATTCATCCTCCTTGTGTGGCTCTTACAACCAAAATAGCATCACCTTCTTGCAAAACGGTACTTTCCCAGTCCTGTTTAAACACCACGGCATCATTTACAGCTAAGGCAATGCCTGCTGTAGATGGTAATTGTGTAGCTACAAATTGTGATAAGGAAATTCCGGCTGTAGTAGTAATGTTATTCTCATTTAAGGTAACCACCATAATTTTTTACATTAAGATGGACTAATAGCACGAAAATGAAAATAGCGAATCCGGAAATACGTCTGAATTGCTTTTCCCTTCGTCGGTATTAGCCGCATCAGGTTCAAAGGGTATTTCTCAGACCATACAGGCCACCCCTAAAGCTGTACCAAAGATATAGAATAAAAAGTTGTTTTTACAAAGCTTCTTTAATGATTTGGTCTACAACCTCTGGATTTAACAAGGTAGACGTATCGCCTAAATTACTTAAATCGTTAGATGCAATTTTCCGAAGTATTCTCCTCATAATCTTACCACTACGTGTTTTAGGAAGTCCAGGTACAAACTGAATTTTATTTAGCTTTGCAATGGGGCCAATTTTATCAGAAATTTGCTGATTAATCTCATTTCTTAGGTTATTTCTATCCCTAGATTCTCCTGTTTCTTTTAAAATTACGAAGCCGTAAAGTGCATTTCCCTTAATATCATGCGGAAAACCAACAATAGCAGATTCTGCCACCGCAGGGTGTTCATTTATAGCATCTTCTATAGGTGCTGTACCCAGGTTATGACCAGAGACAATTATTACATCATCTACCCTACCCGTAATACGGTAATAGCCTACCTCATCGCGTAATGCTCCATCGCCTGTAAAATACATATTTTCAAAAGCAGAAAAATAGGTGTCTTTATAGCGTTGGTGGTTGCCCCAAATGGTTCTAGCCATAGAGGGCCAAGGGTATTTTATACACAATCTACCATCTACTTGGTTGCCTTTAATTTCCTTTCCATTTTCATCCATCAAAGCAGGTTGTACACCTGGTAGCGGTAGCGTGGCATAGGTAGGCTTGGTAGGCGTACTAAACGGGATGGGAGATATCATGATACCCCCTGTTTCGGTTTGCCACCAGGTATCTACAATAGGGCAATTCTTTTCGCCAACATGATCATTGTACCAATGCCAAGCTTCCTCATTTATAGGCTCCCCTACAGTTCCTAAAACTTTTAAAGACGATAAATCGTACTTTGTTACAAAATCAATATTTTCTTTTGCCAGGGCCCTAATTGCCGTTGGCGCTGTATAAAACTGTGTCACCTTATGTTTTTGAACAATTTCCCAGAAGCGTCCATAATCGGGATAAGACGGAACCCCTTCAAACATTACCGTAGTAGCCCCATTGGCTAACGGCCCATAAACAATGTACGAGTGACCCGTAATCCATCCAATATCTGCGGTACACCAATACACATCTTCTTCCCGATATTGAAAAACATTTTTAAAAGAGTATGCCGCATATACCATATATCCACCAGTAGTATGCATCATTCCCTTAGGTTTACCCGTAGAGCCCGAAGTGTACAAAATAAATAGAGGGTCTTCTGAATCCATTATCTCTGGTACACAATCCCCATAGGCTTCATCTAGTAAGGGTTGTAACCATTCGTCTCTATTTTCTTTCAGTTGGATGTCTGAATTGATTCGCTTGGCAACAAGTACCTTATCTACCGTAGTACAATCTTCTAAAGCCTCATCTACAATACCTTTTAAATCGATGGTTTTAGCACCTCTATATGAACCGTCTGAAGTAATTACCATTTTAGCCTCACAATCGTTTATACGGGTAGCTAATGCCGAAGCTGAAAAACCAGCAAATACAACAGAATGTATTGCTCCAATACGTGCACAAGCTAAAACCGATACCGCCAATTCTGGAATCATAGGTAAATAAATAACTACCCTATCCCCTTTTTTTATGCCTTTATCCTTTAACACATTAGCAAATTTAGATACGCGTGTATGCAACTCTAAATAACTAATATGTTCTGCCGGTTCATCTGGATTATTCGGTTCAAATAAAATCGCTGTTTTGTCACCCCTTACATGCAAATGACGGTCAATACAATTTTCTGTGATGTTTAATTGTGCTCCCGAAAACCATTTTACTTCTGGTTTAGCAAAATCCCACTCCAACACCTTATTCCATTTTTTACGCCACAAAAAATGTTCTTCTGCAATTTCTTCCCAAAAATTCTCTGGATTCCTTACGGACCTACGGTAAACCTGAAAATATTCTTCTAAGTGTTTTATGTGATAATTACTCATGTTTATGTATTCGCTGTTTATTTTATATTAATGTTCTATGGCTTTCCCAGCACCTGTGGGTATCCTTATGTCTTCTACTATTTCTTGCACTTCTACCGGTGGTGCTTTAGTTATACTAGCAACTAGAAGAGCTACTATAAAGTTAACCAGCATACCAATGGTACCAAAACCTTCGGGAGAAATACCCCACCACCAATGGTCTGCGGTAGCATTTTCTGGACTTCCTAACCATCCTAACTTAAATTTAGCAATGTAAAAACAGGTAATTCCCAAACCTGATAACATACCTGCTATGGCTCCTTCCCTATTCATTCTTTTACTAAAAATGCCTAATACGATGGCAGGAAAGAAAGAAGAAGCAGCCAAGCCAAAGGCCAAGGCTACTACGGAGGCCACAAAACCTGGCGGATGAATACCAAAATAACCCGCCACTACTACTGCAAAAAGAGAAGCTACACGTGCCAGAAGTAGTTCTTTTTTATCAGAAATATTTGGAGCAATTTGTTTTTTAACCAAGTCGTGAGAAATAGAAGTAGAAATTACCAACAGTAGTCCCGCCGCTGTAGACAAGGCAGCCGCTAAACCGCCTGCAGCCACCAATGCAATAACCCAATTGGGTAATTCTGCTATTTCAGGATTGGCTAAAACCGTAATATCACGGTCTATATACAACTCATTAGCACTGGTACTTGCGTTGTTTATTTGACGTTCTCCTGATGCTCCTCTTGCTGTGATAAATTGGGGTTGCTTGCCTTCTATAGCACTCCCTGGCAAATATTGAATTTTTCCATCTCCGTTTTTATCGGTCCAAGCAATAAGTCCAGTTTCTTCCCATTTGGTAAACCAAGCAGGGATTTCTTTATAGGGTTTGTCTTGTACGGTTTCCATTAGATTGGTACGTGCAAAAACAGCAATCGCTGGAGCAGTAGTGTATAAAATGGCAATAAACAATAAGGCATACCCGGCAGATTTACGCGCATCTTTCACCTTAGGAACTGTAAAGAACCGAATGATTACATGGGGTAAACCTGCCGTTCCCATCATCAAAGCTGCTGTTATAAAAAATACATCTATCTTAGACTTACTGCCATCTGTATACGCTATAAAGCCTAATTCGGTCATCAATCCATCTAACTTGTCTAACAAATACACGCCATCACTACCTTTTGCACCCATACCTATTTGTGGAATTGGGTTCCCAGTCGCCATGAGCGATATAAAAATAGCAGGCACCATAAAGGCGAAAATCAGTACGCAATATTGTGCTACTTGGGTATACGTAATCCCCTTCATCCCACCTAAAAAAGCGTAAAAAAGAACTACCGCCATACCAATGTATACCCCAGTATTTACCTCTACATCTAAGAACCTGGAAAAGACCACGCCTACCCCTCGCATTTGCCCTGCTACATAGGTAAAAGACACAAATAAGGCAGCAATTACAGCAACCGTGCGGGCAACATTAGAATAATAGCGGTCCCCAATAAAATCAGGGACGGTAAATTTTCCGAACTTACGTAAGTAGGGCGCTAATAATAATGCTAGAAGTACATAGCCACCTGTCCAACCCATGATATAAACAGAACCATCATAGCCAGAAAAAGCGATTATCCCTGCCATTCCAAGAAAAGAGGCTGCAGACATCCAATCCGCAGCGGTAGCCAAACCATTAGCTAAGGGGGAGACTCCACCACCTGCTACATAAAATTCTTTGGTAGAGCCAGCTTTAGACCATATAGCAATACCAATATATAAGGCAAAAGTGATGCCTACCAAAATAAAAGTCCATGTTTGTATGCCCATTACTCGTCTAGATTATATTTTTTATCTAACCGATTCATCAAAGCAACGTACACAAAAATTAAAAGGACAAATACATAAACAGCACCTTGCTGGGCAAACCAAAAGCCTAGTTTAAAGCCACCTAGGCGAATGGTGTTTAATTGTGCTACCCAAAGGATGCCACATCCGTAGGAAACCAAAAACCAGATAGCCAAAAGTATGGCTAGATATACTAGGTTCTGTTTCCAATACTTTTTTCGCAGTTCAGTTTGCATTGGTTCAGTTTGAACCTGAAAGATAGAAAATTTTTATAGGCTACTAATGAACATTTCTATCTAAAAACCCGCAAATATTGATAGATTCCTATCTTATTTCTTAAATCGACATTTTATAACAATAGAAAAAAATAAAAAAGCCCCAACGGGAATACCATTGGGGCTAAATCGTATTGTTTATTTCCTATTAACTAGCTAGGTAACTATTTACATTGGTACCAATGCGTTCGTGTATATTACTTACATCTGCCTTAACAAAGGTTTCCCCAGTAATACTTTCGTACAATTCTATATACCTATCAGAAACGGATTCAATGTATTCCTCACTCATATCCGGGACACTTTGCCCTTCTAAACCTTGAAAACCGTTGCTGATAAGCCATTGACGTACAAACTCTTTGGACAACTGTTTCTGTGGTTCCCCTTTTTCTTGTCTTTCGTCATAACCTTCCGCATAAAAGTAACGCGAAGAGTCTGGCGTGTGTATTTCATCTATCAAGACTATTTCTCCTGCTTTCGTTTTACCAAATTCGTATTTGGTATCCACTAAGATTAAGCCTCTTTTGGCTGCAATCTCCGTACCCCTTGCAAATAGTGCTTTGGTATATTTTTCTAGCACCGCGTAATCGGCTTCAGAAACAATACCCTTAGCCAAAATATCTTCTTTAGAAATATCCTCATCATGGTCTCCTTTTTCTGCTTTTGTAGCAGGGGTAATTATAGGTTCTGGAAATTTATCATTTTCCTTCATCCCCTCTGGTATAGGAACGCCACACAAGCTACGCTTACCCGCTTTGTATTCTCTGGCGGCATGTCCAGACATATACCCTCTTATCACCATTTCTACTTTAAAAGGCTCACAAGCTTGGCCTACTGCAACGTTTGGGTCTGGCGTTGCCAACAACCAATTGGGAACAATATCTGCCGTGGCCTCCATCATTTTAGTAGCAATCTGGTTTAAGATTTGTCCTTTGTAGGGTATTCCTTTTGGCATTACCACATCAAATGCAGAAAGGCGGTCTGTAGCCACCATTACCAAAACGTCATTTTTTAAAGTGTAAACTTCTCTTACTTTTCCTTTGTACACCGCTTGCTGGTTGGCAAAGGTGTAGTTGGTATCCATTAGTGTATTTGCAGCCATCTACTAAAATTGGTTTTGATGCTCAATGTCTTTATATGCTTCTATTACTTTCTTTACAAGTTTATGGCGAATCACATCTTTATCATCCAAATAAATAATTTTAATGCCTTCTACATTCTTTAAAATAAGAATTGCCTCTTTTAGACCCGAAATTACTCGGCGTGGCAAATCTATTTGCCCTGGGTCTCCCGTTAGTAAAAACTTAGCATTTTTACCCATCCTTGTCAGGAACATTTTCATTTGTGCGTGGGTGGTGTTTTGGGCCTCGTCTAAGATTACAAAAGCATTGTCTAAAGTTCTACCCCGCATAAATGCCATTGGCGCTATTTGTATGGTGCCGTCCTCTATGTATTTGTCTAGTTTTTCTGGTGCAATCATATCCCGCAATGCATCATACAAAGGCTGCATATAAGGGTCTAGCTTTTCTTTTAAATCACCCGGTAAAAAACCTAAGTTTTCTCCTGCCTCTACCGCTGGTCTTGTTAA
Organism: Croceivirga sp. JEA036; assembly: GCF_011882165.1. NCBI lineage: Bacteria > Pseudomonadati > Bacteroidota > Flavobacteriia > Flavobacteriales > Flavobacteriaceae > Croceivirga > Croceivirga sp. JEA036. The sequence continues at coordinate 610,153 of NZ_JAATON010000001.1, read as the reverse complement.
AATGATACGTCTTACCTGCTTTTCTTTCAGCGCTTTTACGGCCATAGCTACACCCGTATAGGTTTTACCGGTACCTGCAGGTCCAATGGCAAAAACCATATCATTTTTCATGATAGCATCTACCAATTTACGCTGATTCACGGTTTGTGCTTTTATAAGCCTACCGCTAACCCCATGCACCAACACTTCTCCACTAGCCGCAGAAGATTGTATTTCTTCTTGGGTATCAGATGTAAGTAGTCTTTCTATAGCGTTTTCATCAATTTTATTGTACTTGGCAAAATGCGTGGTAATCATATCAAACCTGCGGTCAAACTCCTCTAGCATCTCTTCATCGCCGTATACTTTTATCTTGTTGCCTCTTGCAACTATCTTTAGCTTGGGAAAGTATTTTTTTAGTAACTCAATATTCTCATTTTGGTTGCCAAAAAAGTCCCTTGGGCTTATCTCTGTAAGTTCTATTATTAATTCGTTCAAAAAAAGAAAGTATTAAAGTTGTGGGGTTATAAATTTGTGGTTGTTTACTTTTATATAATTTTACAAACAAACTTAACCAAAATACGCTTTTAACCGGCAAAAAACTATCAACAGCATTTAATGGCTCTTATTACCCTAACTACAGATTTTGGAACTAAAGACCACTTTGCTGCCGTGGTTAAAGGCACCATCCTTAAAGAGGTTCCGCAAACTACAGTTGTTGATATCTCTCACCAAGTAGCTCCTTTTAACATACAAGAATGCGCCTATTTAGTAAAGAATAGCTACCATGCATTCCCTAAGGGGAGTATCCATATTGTGGGTATAGATTCTGAGTGGTCTCCAGAAAATGAGCATATTATAGTCTTAGTAGATGGGCATTATTTTATAAGTGCAAACAATGGTGTAATATCGTTAATAACTTCTGAAAAACAGCCAGAAAAGCTTATGGTGATAAACCTTCCTAATACGGATTTCACTAGTTTTCCGGTACTTGATATTTTTGTGCCTGTGGCATGCCATTTAGCTAGGGGTGGACAACCAGAAGTTCTGAGTAGCCCATTTACCCAATTAAAGGAGCTGCGTGATTTTAAACCGAGAATTGAAAATAATGGTAAAACCATTATAGGGAATGTTATTTATATAGATAACTACGGAAACGTGGTAACCAACATTCAAAAAAGTACTTTTGAGGCCTACCGAAATGGGCGCGAATTTGAGATAAATGCCAGAAGAGAAAAGATTTACACTATTGAAAAGAGTTATAATGGCATTGTAAATTATGAACTAGATAAAAATAAACGTAAAGGTCCAGGAGATTTACTTGCGCTTTTTAATGCGGCAGATTATCTAGAACTTGCTATTTTTAAGAGCGATTTAAATACCGTAGGCGGTGCCTCTACTTTAATAGGGTTACATTACCGCGATATTATCACCATAAACTTTTTATAATGCTGGTACGGATTGTAAAACTCACTTTTAAAGAAGAACATATACCCCAGTTTGAAGCTATTTTTGAAGCCACAAAAGATAAAATTAGAAATTTTGAGGGGTGCCATTTTTTAGAACTCTATCAAGATGTAAATTCGCCCCAAATATTTTTCACCTACAGTTACTGGGAGAATGAAGCTGCCCTGAATACCTACAGAGCATCTGATTTTTTTACAGGTGTATGGAACAAAACCAAAGTTTTGTTTGCTGATAAACCGCAAGCCTGGAGCGTAACTAAAAAAGCTAGTTTAAACTAAACCTATGATAGCCATTTTAAAAAAAGAAATTCTTTCCTTTTTTAACTCCCCTATCGGATACCTTATCTTCATCTTGTTCTTTGTGTTGAACGGATTATTCTTGTGGGTATTTAAGGGCGATTTTAACCTTTTGGATTATGGATTTGCAGACTTAAGCTTGTTTTTTCTGCTTATCCCTTGGATATTTTTATTCTTAATCCCGGCCATCACTATGAAGAGTTTTTCTGAAGAATTAAAGATGGGTACGCTGGAGTTACTTTTAATAAAGCCTATTAGTACCAAAGCCATTGTTATAGGTAAATTTTTAGGCGCTTTACTATTAGTGGTTTTAGCCTTGTTACCTACCATTGTATATGTATTAGCCATAGGGGCTTTAGGCAGTGTCAGCAATAATTATGATATGGGAATGGTACTAGGGTCTTATTTTGGATTGTTCTTTTTAGCGGCCATGTATTGTGCCATTGGTGTATTTGCTTCCAGTCTTAGTAGTAGTCAAATTTTTGCGTTTATTCTAGGAGCTCTACTGTGTTTTGTACTATTCTATGGCTTTCAAGGATTAGCCACATTAGCAGAAAATGGAGCTACACAATTACAAATTCAAAATTTTGGTGCCCAAGCACATTTTAAAAGTATCGCCAGAGGCATAATAGATACTAGAGACCTTATTTACTTTTTGAGTATTACGGTCTTCTTTCTCTTTATGGCCTCCATTAGCATTAAGATAAGCAATTCCTAAGATGAAACAACAACTAAAATACAGTATACTAGGTCTTGCTGCAGTGGTTGCGATTAACGTGCTAGCCAGTTATGTGTATCATCGTTTTGATTTAACTGAAGACAAAAGATATACCTTATCAGAAGCTGCACTACAAACCGTTGCCGATTTTAAAAGTCCTATAGTTATAGATGTGCTATTAGAAGGCAATTTACCGGCGGAGTTTAGTAGATTAAAAACCGAAACCGTATTGCTATTGGAGCAATTTAGAGCAGAAAACAGAAAAATTACATTTAACCTAATAGATCCTAAAGAAGGCATAGATAATTCGGAGGAGTTTATGGCGCAGATGCAACAGCTGGGGTTAAAGCCAGTTAATGTTACTGTAACTGAGGACGGTAAAACTTCTCAAGAAATTATTTTTCCTTGGGCTATGGTGAATTCTGGTAACCAAACCGTAAAGGTGCCACTACTCAAAAATAAACTGGGAGCAACACCAGAAGAACGTATTAATAATAGCGTTCAACAACTGGAATATGCCTTTGCAGACGCTTTCACTAAAATTGGAATTAAAGACAAGAAGAAAATTGCGGTATTAAAAGGTAATGGTGAATTGGAGGACCAATACATGGCAGATTTTCTAACAAGCATCAGAGATTATTACAACATTGGTGCTATCACTCTAGACTCTGTGGCTGCGAATCCGAATCGGGTATTAAATCAATTAAAAACGTTTGATTTAGCCCTTGTTGCCAAACCCACCCAAGCCTTTACAGAAGAAGAAAAGTACGTATTGGATCAATATATTATACAAGGTGGTAAATCGCTTTGGTTGGTAGACCAGGTGGCTATGGAAATAGATAGCTTATACAATGAAAACGGGAGTAATATCGCTTTAAAAAGAGAACTAAATCTGGACGACTTCTTTTTTAAATATGGCATACGTGTAAATCCTGTTTTGGTGAACGATTTGTATAATACTCCCATTGTTCTAGCTACGGGCAACAGCAAGGATAGCCAATACAATCCGTTACCTTGGGTCTATAACCCCATGGTGTTCTCTAGGGAAAATCACCCTATTAATAAAAATATTGAAGCCGTACGTTTTCAATTTGCAAATGGCATTGATATTTTAAATACCGGTGCCCGTAAAACAGTACTGCTCGCTTCTTCTCCGCTTTCCAAGACGGAAGGCAGTCCAAAAACAATCAGTTTGGATATCTTAGCGCAAACGCCTAATGAAAAGCAATATGAACAAAATGCTGGAACGCCTTTGGCGGTTTTGATAGAGGGCGAATTTAATTCTGCCTACACCAATAGGGTTAAACCGGTAAAATTGACGAATGCCGCGGAAAAAGGAGCAGCAAATAAAATGATTGTTATTGCCGATGGCGACCTTATTAAAAACCAACTGCGCAATGGCTTGCCTTTAGAACTGGGGTATGATAAATGGACCAATAGCTTCTACGGAAACAAGGAATTTTTAACCAACTGCGTAAATTACCTGCTAGATGACACCGGACTTATAAACATTAGAAATAAAAAGGTGGCTATTCCATTACTAGACCCGCAAAAAATTAGCGAACAAAAAAGCAAATGGCAGCTCATAAATATCTTATTTCCAATACTTTTAGTAGTTTTACTTGGCATAAGTTACGGTTGGTATAGAAAACAAAACTATAAGGCTTAAGTGTTAATAAAATAGTTTCTTATCCACAGCGAATTAAAATATATTTGCTGTTAGCCAATTGATGGAGCGCCAAGTAGGCGTATATTTAATGTAGAAACAAGATTGCAAAAATCTATTTGATGAAATTCATAGTATCTAGTACGTATTTATTAAAGCAATTACAAGTCTTGGGCGGGGTTATTAATAATAGTAACACCCTACCAATCTTGGATAATTTTTTGTTCGATTTAAATAAGAACAGCTTAACGGTGTCTGCCTCAGATTTGGAGACTACCATGAGTTCTGTGATTGAAGTAGATTCGGATTCCGAAGGTGTCATAGCTTTGCCTGCCCGTTTGCTTTTAGACACGCTAAAAACGTTCCCAGAGCAACCGTTAACCTTTGTAGTAGAAGATAACAATACGGTAGAGATTAGCTCTAACCATGGTAAATATGCGCTAGCTTATGCAGATGGTGCAGAGTTCCCAAAGGCTATTGAATTAACCAATCCTAGCTCCACAACTATTATGGGCGATGTATTGGCTACTGCTATTAGTAAAACCATATTTGCTGCAGGTAATGATGATTTACGCCCGGTAATGAGTGGTGTATTTTTCCAGTTCTCTCCGGAGAATTTGACCTTTGTGTCTACAGATGCGCATAAATTGGTAAAGTACCAACGCATGGATATTTCGGCATCTGAGGTGGCAGAATTCATCATGCCTAAAAAACCATTGACCTTACTAAAAGGGATTTTAGCAGGTTCAGAGTCGGATGTTACTATAGAGTATAACGAGAGTAATGCTAAATTTACCTTTGACCAAACAGAACTAATCTGTAGGTTAATAGATGGAAAATATCCCAATTACGAAGCGGTTATCCCTAAAGAAAACCCTAACGTATTAAGTATTTCTAGAACGCAATTGTTAAGTTCTGTAAGGAGGGTATCTATCTTCTCTAACAAAACTACCCACCAAATACGCTTAAAAATTGCTGGGGCAGAACTAAATATTTCTGCAGAAGATGTGGACTACAGCAATAAAGCAGAGGAGCGTTTATCTTGTAGTTACCAAGGAGACGACATGCAAATAGGATTTAACTCCCGCTTCTTAGTAGAAATGCTAAACAACTTATCTTCTGATGATGTTACTTTAGAAATGAGTTTGCCTAACCGTGCTGGAATTTTAACTCCCGCAGATGGTTTAGACGAAGGAGAAAAAGTAACCATGTTGGTGATGCCGGTAATGTTAAACGGCTAAAAAATCAGAATACGTTACAAAAAATAAAAACCACTGCAAATGCAGTGGTTTTCTTTTGGTCAAAACTAAATGGTGTAGTTCAAGTAAAACAGATATCGCTGTTTAATTTTAACATCGCCTGCAAATAAATCCTGGCCAAGGGGTAGGCCTACATCGGCACCTATCACAAAACGATTGATAGAAAATTCTGCTCCAACAGTTCCCAAATGCATATAGCCATCGGTCTCTGGTAATGCATCTCCATACTGTTCTATTTTCTGAAAAAAATCACCACTCAAACCTACAAATGGCGCTAATACATGGGTACCTACTAAAAATCCATTAAATACTTTGGCATTATAACTCAACTGATTTCCAAAACGGTAATCGTTTTTATTTTCACCTTTTAAAAAGTAACTGCCCGTTACATTTACCCCAAACATTTTTTGGCTGTAACTGTATCCCGCAGAAAATACGGCGTCTGTACTCCCTGTCCCTACCTGAAAACCTGGATTTACCCGGTCTGTAAGTACTTGCTCAAATTCTCCCGTGGGTAACTTTAGTCCTAATCCTAAGCGCAGTGAATGGCCAGAAAACTGTGGCATGGTCACCATTGTGGTTTCAGTTTCTGCTGCCGTTGCCGCTGTTTTCTTTTTAAAACGTAAAGTGTACCATCCAATAACACTTACATCTCCCAAACCGCTGATATTTTCTGAGCGGTCTGTAAATTCTCTATTTAAATCTTGAAAAGGCACTGTGGCTGTAAGATGAAAATTAGGGGCTATGGGCAATTGTGCCCATATTTGATAGGTATTAAAATGCTCTTTGCTAGTTGGGGAATCATTAAAAATACCATCTTTAGACTCAAATTGCTGGTAACTATAGCGCAGCCCTATAAAATTGGTATTGCCAAGGGTACCATACCCAAAATTACCCCCAGTGGTTGCACAACCGCAAAAATCGCACTCATAAGTCCACCAACCGTGGTAATTTAAAGGATAAGGAGTATTGGCCCATCCTCCTAGCGTAAAAAAGCAAGTCAGAGCAGCTAAACTAAAATTCCGCAAAACGTTCGTCTTGTAAAAATTCATGATCTGTTAAGGTCTTTAAAAATTGTATAATATCGTGCTTCTCAGTATTGGTTAAGGCAATACCAAAACGACCATCTTCTTGTAGTAGACTGTGGTCTACATTGCCGTTATCTACCATCCCGTCTGTATAAAAATTAAGTACTGCTTCTAAAGTGGCAAAACGCCCGTCGTGCATATACGGGAAACTCACCTCCACATTTCTCAAACTTGGCACTCTAAATTTGTAATAATCTTCTTGATATCCGGTCACGCGCATGCGCCCTTCTTCTTCTGGAAATCTTGTGTTAAAAGGCAATCCATTATTGCGGTACGTTTGGTCTGTAAATAAACTTCCTGCATGGCAATTGGCGCATTTGCTTGCAAACAACTTTTCTCCTGCTAATTCTGCCGCAGTTAAGGTTACGCCATCTTCTCCCCTACTGTATTTATCATACTTACTATTCCCAGAAACCATTTGCAGCATAAACTGAGACAAGGCTTTAAGCATACGCTCACTCGTAATACTATCCGTTCCAAAAGCAGCACGGAATAGTTTTGGGTATTCCGGGCTCGCCTTTAATTTAGAAAGCACATTGGGTATCGTCTCATCCATTTCTACCTCGGCAGTAATAGGGATAATAGGTTGCAGGTCTAAATGTATCGTTGCACCATCCCAATTAAATTCTTTGGCAAAAGCAAGGTTGTGTAAAGGTTGAGAATTTCTAAAACCTTCTAAGCCATTCACTCCATGACTCACGGTATGCCCATGATGGGTAAAAGAAAAGGCCTGTTCATGGCAAAATCCACAAGAAATAACCCCTGTGGAAGACAATTGCCCGTCATAAAACAAGCTTTTGCCTAAGGCTATTCCTTCTTCGGTAAGCGGATTAGTTTCAAAATCATATAAAGGTGCAGGAAAATTATCGGGTATTTCTAAAGCTACGGGCGTTGGCACCGCCGTATACTCCGCTGTATCCTCACTACAAGCTAGGACTATAAAACACAGTCCAAAAAGCAAACTCCATCTTTTCATAGCTACAAAAATTAAAGGGAACTTGGGAAGCTTATTGGCCTCCCAAGTGTTACAAACCCACTAGTTATGGATGTGATCCACAGTAAACATTGCAGCAGCGTTGGCAGCTACCATCGGTGATTTTTCTGGGTCTACGTGTATTTGTGATTTCTCTTCTAAATACAACTTACCGGCACCGGATAGCAATTGAGATATATCTGCAACCAAGTGTATTTCTGGTGTTATGTCTGTACGTACTTTGGCAGATACAGGTAGATCTAAAGACACTTCTTTGTAGTTATCTAATGCGGTACCGTGGCTCCCCATGTGTATAGCAAAAGGGGTTTCTTCCGTAGTATTTTCTCCAGTAAAACGGCCTTCAAAACGAATGAACTTATAGCCTGCTTGCCATGACCAAAGCATCCCCTCTTCGGTTGCTGTAGTCAAAAATTCACCTTGACCTTCTGCACCTTGTAAATATTTCTCCTGATCTATACCTAAGCCAAAATGTATTTTAACGTAATCCGCTACAGGTACGTTTGCTATCGTTACAAATCTAGAAGCGTCATCAGACAAATCAACTACATTAAGCGCCTCTTGTTCTGGGACTACAAAAACATTTCCTACCGCATCTTCTAAGCGAATGTTACTTACAATATATTTTAAGGTATCTATGGCTATTTTTTCCGTTCCGTTAGCATCATAAAAGGAGGTTTGTAGTAATAGCTGAGAGCCAGCATAGCTGTTATCAAATTCTATACGGGCGGTACCTTCTCCAGTAAGTTCGTTCGCCGTATCATCTTCATTATCACAAGAAATAAACGCAACAGCTAACAACGCCGTTGCCAAATAATTATAAACTTTCATTTTGTTTTATTAATGGTTGCGTAGCACTATTTAAGGCTAGTGACTAAAGCCTGTAAAAAAAGGTGTGAATGAAAGTTTAGCAGCTTGGGGGGCGTAGCATGCGGTTTACCCTAACGTAGCTCCAACTAGCGTCTAAAGAAAATAGTTGTTGTTGGGTATGTTCTTTATGGAACTGAAATAAAAAATCTGTAGTTTGCTGCACAAACAAGGGCACAAAAGCTTCCATGAGCGTTAAGGCAGCATTGGTGGCCTGGTCTTGTCTTTTTTGGTCATCAGCGGCAGCCAATTGTTCCATTAAATAACACTTACCATTACAATCTAACTCTGGGCGTTCCTTGTTAATACAATAATTTTCTATGATATAATCTACATTTAACTGAAAATAAGAAAAGTACCCCACATAATAGGCAGGCCTAAGGGCAAAAGTAAGTAATAATAAAAGGGCCAAGTACTTTTTCAGTGTCTGTAAATTTGTGTAAATATAAATACTTGATTGTTTTTTAAAAAATTAATCTATCGGATGGCTAAAAATCAACTTATTCTTCTTATCAAACTTCAACATTTCTTTCGCTTTTTTATGGCTTTCTTTAAATTCTTTTAAACCAGTACCTTTACATATACCATAAGAATAATGATACGATAAAATTTCTAAGGCTTCCTTATCCAAAATTTTACGCCCTGTGTTACAATCTGACAGATAACTTTGGCAAGGTAAATTTTTAATTCCTTTAAAATTTCCAAGACTTTGATAGAATCTCCATTTTAAAATGTCATCAATTCCAGTGTTCTCAATTTTATCAGTATCAATTTTTATTTCCCCTCTTATTATTTGCGCCTTATTGTTCCATACAACAAAATAGCCCTCATTATAATTTTTTGAAATAGTTTTGAATTGATTATCTCTTTTAAAATCAATGAAATCAATAATATAATTAGCGAATTTCTTATTATTCACAATTGAAATATCTAAAGAGTCTATCTTATTTAAGGTATCTTTAATAAAGTTATTTAAAGTCGTTCTATTGGTTTTGGGTACAGTATTGGTATAAAAAATTTTTATAGGTTTCTTCCAATAAACCATTCGGTTTTTTGAAATCGTATCATTCAGATTTGTAGCCTTAAAAGCAATTTTTACGTAAGTATTTAAAAAGATTTCATCTTTATATTCATAAGGTACATTAGAAAACTTTTTTTTATTAAGAACAAATCCACCTTTGATTCTAATTAAAGTATCTTTATTAGAGATGAAATAACCAATAGAATCCCCCAAGGATAACTTACTATTCTTTTTTAATTCTTTGTAATTACTGTAGGGTATCGGTATTTCTTGTATGTTATTTATTTCGTTCTGAGCAGTTTGAGAAAAAACAAAACAAAAGTTAAAAATCAGCACTAACACAAAATAATATCTCATTTTACAAATATACTAACTTATAAAGCGAATGGTTAAGAACTGACTTGGTGCTTCCCCATTGGCTGCCTTTACTGCATTTACAATAGGCAGTACAAAACCAACGATGCCTAAGAATATCAAGGATAATATGCCTAAACCAAATAGCAATATCGCAGGTATACTTATCACGATATACAATAAAAGACTCAATTGAAAATTGATGATAGATTTGCCATGCTCGTTCATCCCCTCCACATCATTACGGGTGGCTAACCATAATACTAAGGGCACTATAAAGCCTCCACAACCGGTTACATAATGTAATAGTTGGGATAAATGTGTAATGGCTAATAAGGTATTGTCTTCTCTTTTTACGTGTGATTGTAGTACTTCCATGATTGTATTGATTGATGATTACAGTATATCAGTATACAAAACTTTTAAAATGTTACAGCCGCGGCCTTAATTTGTACTTTTGCAGCATGCTTTACAATGAGAATATAATTGCATTGGCTACCCCTGCAGGTATGGGCGCCATTGCTGTTTTACGTATATCTGGGCCAGACGCTATTACTTTGGTGAACCATCAGTTTGAATCTATCCACAAGAAAAACCTACTAGACCAAAAAAGCCACACCATTCATTTGGGGTACATTAAAGATGGGGATAAGGTCTTAGACCAGGTTTTGGTTTCTTTATTTAAAGGCCCCAATAGCTATACGGGAGAAAATGTAGTAGAAATTTCTTGCCACGGTTCGGTTTATATTCAACAACAGATAATTCAATTGTTTTTAGGTAAAGGCTGCCGCATGGCTACGGAAGGCGAATTTACCTTGCGTGCCTTTTTAAATGGAAAGATGGATTTGAGTCAGGCCGAGGCTGTGGCCGACCTCATTGCGAGTGACAGTCAGGCGAGCCATGATATTGCCATACAACAAATGCGTGGTGGTTTTAGCAATCAAATTCAAGAACTACGAGAAGAGCTATTAAATTTTGCTTCGTTGATTGAGTTGGAGCTCGATTTTTCTGAAGAAGATGTAGAATTTGCAGATCGTAGTCAGTTTATAGACTTACTCAATAGAATTACGGCAGTGTTAAAGCAGCTTATCGATTCCTTTGCACTGGGCAATGTACTCAAACAGGGGATTCCCGTAGCTATTGTTGGGGAACCCAATGTAGGTAAATCTACCCTACTTAATGCCTTGTTAAATGAGGAACGCGCCATTGTCAGTGACATTCCTGGTACTACCAGAGATACGGTAGAAGACCAAATAGCTATTGGGGGCGTAAGTTTTCGGTTTATAGATACGGCGGGGATAAGAGAAACGGAAGACCATGTAGAAAAAATTGGCATACAACGTGCGTTTGAGAAGATAGAAAAAGCACAGGTGGTGTTGTATTTGTTTGATGCTCAGAAAGACAAAAGTCAAGAAATTGCAGTCTTAAAAGAAAAGTTTCCACACAAACGTATTCTGTTATTAGCCAATAAAGCTGAAAGTCTAAGCGATGAAACCAAAAAAAAACTTACAGCAACCTACCAACCGCTACTTTTACTTTCTGCCAAAACAGGAGCCGGTATAGAAGCCTTGAAAGAGGAATTATTAGCCATGACAGTGAAGGGCGAATTGGGCGCTGGCAACCAAATTGTAACCAACAGTAGGCATTACGATTCTCTAATTAAGGCGATGGAAGAAGTAACCAAAGTAAAAGAAGGAATGGATGCGGAATTGCCAAGCGATTTAATTGCGATAGACATACGGCAAGTGCTTTTTCATCTGGGCGAAATTACCGGACAAGTCACGAATGACGAATTGTTGGGGAATATTTTCTCTAATTTCTGTATTGGCAAGTAGCAAAGACACTTTTTTATAATTTTCTGAAATTCAAATAAATACTGCGTTTTTAGTGATTTAAGGCGATAAAAATTGGATTAACCTAGTGTTAAAGTTTGTAGGTATTTCGATAAACTGCGTAGGAACACGAAATATTTTCGATTATATTAGTCCTTCATTAAGCACTACACCAAATATGACGCTTTACGATTTTATGATGTTAGACGAATGCGATCAGATTGCTCGTCTTATGATACAAGGCTGTTGCCTAGCCAAGCTAAAACGCAACAATATTGTGTACGTTTTATATGCGTACGAAAGCTTTTTTGTGGAGTTTGAATATACTACCGCTTTCCAAGGGATTTCTAACGACCCTGTAGTTATAGACAAACACATTTTCCGTGAAAGCGAACGTTTAGACAAGTATACGTTAAAAAGGGTTCTGGCATAGTAGTTTGTTGTTCGTTGTTCGTTGTTCGTTGTTCGTTGTTCGTAGAAGAAAAGAATTTATATCTATTTTCAAAACAGCAGCAATTTAAACGAGTTCTGTATTACGACTAATCTTAATACGTAATACGTACTACTTTTTACTAAAGAATGAGATGCTGAATCAAGTTTAGTATGACGGTAAATCATAGTACGCTGTACTTCATACTTATTACTCTTTAATAGATTTCTCAGTCGTAGCAACGCTACTCCTATCGAAATGACGTGGAGCACGGATTTGATAAGGCTTAATACTCTGTACTCCATACTTTTTACTATTAACTTCTAACTACTAACTTTTTACTCCTCAAGAGATTTCTCAGTCGTAGCGACGCTACAACTATCGAAATGACGTGGAGCACGGATTTGATAAGGCTTAATACTCTGTACTTCATACTTATTACTCTTTAATAGATTTCTCAGTCGTAACTACGCTACTCCTATCGAAATGACAGGGAGCACGGATTTGATAAGACTTAATACTCTGTACTCCATACTTTTTACTATTAACTATTAACTACTAACTTTTAACTTTTAACTCCTCAAGAGATTTCTCAGTCGTAGCGACGCTACTCCTATCGAAATGACGTGGAGCACGGATTTGATAGCACTTAATACTCTGTACTCCATACTTTATACTCTTTAATAGATTTCTCAGTCGTAGCGGCGCTACAACTATCGAAATGACGTGGAGCACGAATTTGATAAGGCTTAATACTCCGTACTCCTTACTTTTTACTATTAACTCTTAACTACTAACTCTTAACTCAAAAACAGACCCCTCAGTCCTGCGGACAGCTCCCCTAACTTAAGGGAGCAGCTGTATTTTCTTTTTAACTAGATTACGTTTGATGTGAGGAAGATGCTGAAACAAGTTCAGCATGACCGGTAAATCTTAGTACGCTGTACTTCATACTTTTTACTTAGTACTTGCTACTTTTTACTATTTACTACTAACTACTAACTTTTTACTCCTCAAGAGATTTCTCAGTCGTAGCTACGCTACTCCTATCGAAATGACGTGGAGCACGGATTTGATAAGGCGTTGTACTTCATACTCCGTACTTCTTACTATTAACTTCTAACTACTAACTTTTTACTCCTCAAGAGATTTCTCAGTCGTAGCGACGCTACTCCTATCGAAATGACGTGGAGCACGAATTAGATAGTACTTAATACTCTGTACTCCATACTTTTTACTATTAACTATTAACTACTAACTTTTTACTCCTAAAGAGATTTCTCAGTCGTAGCGACGCTACTCCTATCGAAATGACAGGGAGCACGGATTTGATAAGGCGTTGTACTTCATACTCCGTACTTTTTACTATTAACTTCTAACTACTAACTTTTTACTCCTCAAGAGATTTCTCAGTCGTAGCGACGCTACAACTATCGAAATGACGTGATGCAAATTTTGAATATCACTTTGTACTCCATACTTTTTACTTAGTACTTTTTACTATTAACTATTAACTACTAACTCTTTTTCTCCTTCTTTCCTTGGCTGAAATCGTATAATTTACCGTTGAGTGTATTAATATTTTCGATGAAATGCACATTTTAAGCCATTGAGTACGATTTTTTAATTTAAAAAAAGGTAGAAAATGGTACAGTTTTATCAAAAGTATAGTGCGCCTTATCGATGTTGTTGAAAAATTGACAAAAAAACTCTAAATATTTTTTTAGGTACGTAAAAGTAACACTGAAACAACCGTAAATAGACTTTAGCCGTATATCTTTACGTTCTATATCCGTAGCGCAAAAGCAAAAATTGTTAGCGCATTTGGTTCCCCAAGAATTTACAAGAAAAAGATAGTAACTTAACACCTCCTAACAAGTGAAACATTTTAATTTGATTGTAAGCCTCGTTCTAAGCGTAGTAGCCCTAAGTGTGTCTTGTTCTAACGAGCAGGAATTTGATGCCATGGTTATAGAAGAAAACGAAAAAGTTTTAGAAGTAGAACCTATTGAGGAAATAGCTGAAGAAACAACTGAGGAAGAAAAACCCTACCATTACCTCTTTACAGAAGCAGCGAAAGCGGAAATTAAACGTAGAATAGAACAGGAATATGTTACAGGTCCTGGATTTACCAATGATTTTGTAACGATTAAAGAAAATGTAAGTACCTTTTTGCAAGCTCCGGATGGTTATAGACCCGTTTTCGGAGAATTTCATTATATGCCTCCAAATAGACAATATATGCATCATAGTGCAGTATATGCGTGGGCAATGGAAGAAGTAAATTTAGCTAATCATATTATTAAAGAAATACTAAGTACTGTTTCCGAAAATGCTTTCAATACTTCATTTTGGAATTCAAAGCCTAATTTTGATTTCGAATATAGTTTATGGGTTCAATCATCTGAAATGGAAAAAACCAAAAACAGTTATTATTTAATTAAAGATATTCAAGATAAATACAATACTGAAGAATTGGAAGTCATCGAAAATTGGTTTTCTGATTATGCAAATTTAATAATTAACTACACAACTAAATTTGATAATTATTTAGGAGAAGATTGGGTATATACAGGTCCATCCCGACTTTCTTCCGAAGGATTATTCCAGAAGACAGCTACATCCACACCTTTTCCTTTGGAAAATAAAAATGGGGAAATAATTGAAGGATATGAGATTAGTAAAGGACAAAATCTTTTCAATAACCGAATTGTGGAGAGTATTGCCTATTTGCATTCCTGGGCAATAGTTAATAAAAATTTAGAAGCGGAAAAATTATGTAGGGAATATTTTAAAAATGCTATTCGATTTGGTGTATGGCCTGATGGAACTTTTTGGGAATTGATGCGAAATGAAAATGTTTATAATATAAGCGCGTTGGGTGTTTGGTATTCAATGAGTACATTATCTGCTTTGGTTCGAATGGCACATACGGACGCTTTGAAGGGGAATTTTCCTGAAGATAGACTTTATGATTTTTCAACAACAGAGGGTATAATAAAAGGTTCTACTAATTTTACAGAGGAACCATACCCAGGAGGATCTACAACCGATGGCGTGACACCTAAAAGTTTAAAAACTTTTATAATAGGACAATCTAAATATTATCGAAGTTCTGATTACGGTGGATGGAATGATTTGCGCTATTATAAAGGTGGTGCTTTGAATATGGAAGGTGTTAATGAGCGGGATTATTCCATAAATCAGGCTATTGCAAACCTATATTATAAGGATTCGGAATTATCCGATTGGTATTTATACGATACTTCAAAAGGATATCCAACCAAAGATTCATTCAAGGATGGTCATCACCAGGGCGATTCAGGTAATTTAGGAACCTCTGTTGCTGGCGGACTATGGTTAGAGATGGAATCCTATTTTTTTTATTAACACTAGGTACCCTAATATAAATTAAAAAAGGCGCTACGGTATGTAGCGCCTTTTTTAATTTATATTAGCCTACTTATTTGCTGCCATAAGCATAGCCATATTTATTTCCATAGCCTAAATTCCCCAATTTTAAATCGTTAATCACCAATTTTATGTTGGGCAGTCTACCTTTGTCTTCCAATTCTTTAATAAACTGTAAAGAGGTTTTTTTGGTGACTCCAGAACGCAATACATACAAACTTACATCAATGTAGGTATTTAGTAAAAAGGTATCGGCCAACAACATTGCGGGTGGGGTATCTAATACTATATAGTCATACTGCTGCTGTAGTTTATGGAATAATTGCGCCATTTTCTCTTGTTGAAACAATTCAGCAGGGTTGGGTGGTATGGTCCCTGCGGGCAGTATGTCTAAACTAGCCAATTGTGTAGCTGTATAGATGAAATCCTCTACGGATTTAGCTTCAGAGCGCATTAAATAATCGCTTAAGCCTTTACGATTTTTAAAGGCTTTTTCGTAACGGTGTAATTGGGAATTTCTCAAATCGCAACCTATTAACAACACTTTTTTACCACTTAGAGCAAGGGTAACTGCGGTATTGACGGACACAAAGGTTTTTCCTTCCCCTTTAATGGTCGAGGTCACCCCTATGGTTTTAGCTTGTTGATGGGTTACGTTTTTTAAGGTGTACTGCAAATTGGCCACTAATATCCGAAAGGTTTCCGATAAAATACTACGGTCATTCACCACAATAAATTCCGGTTGTTTACGGTCCAATTTGGGTAACTCACCCAAAATAGACGTATCATGCAAGGTTCTCTCTACATCCGTACGGGTCATAATTTTGTCATTTAACAATTGCCCTCCACGTATTACTAAAAAGGGCAACAATACCCCTAAGGCCAATGCCCCGCCTAAAACCACTTTTGGGCTAGGCGATGTGCCCCCGCCCACGCTGTAAGCCTCATCCACTACTTTGGCCTTGGGTGCCGTAACTTTCAAGGACAGGGTGTTTTCTTCTCTTTTTTGTAGCAAATACAAGTATAAAGATTCTTTGATTCCTTGTTGGCGTTCAATACCCCGTACTTGGCGTTCTTGCCCGGGAATTTGTGCCATTTGAAAACCCAACGCCCCCGATTTTTTCCGCAAATTGTCGGCAGAAATAAACAAACTTCCTTGCGTACTTTTTAAACTAGAACGCAAACTTCCCTTCAATTGGTTAATCTGGTTGGTTAAATTGACTACCACTGGATTATTTTCTGTAGACCCTACCAGCAATTTTTCGCGTTTAAGAACTAGTTGATTGTATTCTTCTATAAGAGAGTTGGTAGAAACATCTTCCAAACCTAAATTAGATGGGAACAAATTAGTATTGTTATTGTCTACATAACTTAACAAACTGTTGGTGAGCTCTAGCTGGTTTTCTAGTTTTTGGCGTTCCCTATTGTATTCACTAACATTTTGGATTAACATATTGGATTCTGCCCCAATATCTGTCAAGCGGTTTTGCTCTTTAAATTGCTCTTTCCCTGTTTCTACAGAATCCAATTCTTGATTGATAATGCGTAAACGTTCATCTATAAAACTGGCGGTGTTTTTGGCAATTAAATTTTTGTCTTCTATCGCCTCTTGGTTGTATTCATAAATGAGTTGATTTAGAATATCTTGGGACTTTTGAAATACGCCATCGTTTAATCGTAGTTCAATTAAAGTAGAATTATCTTCCACCAACTCAACCTGTAACTTCCTGCTATAGTTTTGTGCTTGTGCTCTTAGTGGAGTAAATTGTACAAGAATACTTTCTAAATCCAAGGCAGCGAAATCAATCTCAGGATTTTCTTGTACAACAAAAGTCACAAAATCCAATGTTATAGATTCTCCCGTAGTAAATTCCCTCTGTTCTTCCGTTACTTCCGTCTGCAAATTGTAAATACTCTCGCTTTTAGGGTATATTCTATATCGATGTTTACCTTGTTGAACAGCTATATTCAACTTTTTCTCGTCTAATTTTAAAATTTCTACGAACAAAGGTGATTTATCGTAAAGTTCATTTTCAAAAAGGTTCGCATCTTCTAGATATTTCACGTTTAATTTTAATGCTTTTACAGTATTATACATTAAACGCTTGGATTTTAAAAGACCAATTTCATTGGCAATGCTATTGGTTTTAATACCGCCCAAAGCTCCCAAATCTAGCAGCTCTGTTGAACCACTGCTCCCCTGTTTATCCTCATCTTGAACAATGATACTAGCAACTGACTGATAACTTTTGGGTGCAAATTTTAAATAGGTTACTCCCAAGGCAACAAATGCTAGGATGGAAAATATAAACCAATACCATTTCCGCAGAAAGGGCATGAGTAAGGTTCTTATATTCAATTCATTTTCTTCTTCCGCGATGGGTAAATATCTGTATTCTTCTTTCAAAGTGTTCGGGTTTTTAGGTATACTTTGCTATACCAATGTATAGCCATTATTGTTTTGTATTATTTCTATCGATTGCCGTTGGTGTAATTTAGGAAATGACTTTGGGTTTTCTACCTACCAAATAAGTAGCAAACACCAACCCATTGGTAATGTAGCGATGAAACATGCGCTTGGGCTCTTTTAGCAACCTGCCTAACCATTCCAAGCCCAATTGCTGCCATACTTTTCCCGGACGGGAAACCGTGCCGGCGTAAAAGTCAAAAACCGCACCTATGGCGCAGATATAACCCGCCTGTAATTGGTCTTTAAATTCATAACTCCATTTTTCTTGTTTCGGCGCTGTCATCCCAATAAATAACACATCAGGCTCAAAGGCATTTACGGCATTAATCATGGCTTGGCTTTCTGCCTCACTAAATTGAGGCTTATAGGGCGGAGAATAGCTCCCTACTTTTACCCTAGGATATTCTTTAGCCACTTTGGCTGTAATCTTTTGCAAGGTCTCTGGCGAAGCCCCCAAATAAAAACAGCTGCCCGCATTTTTTTGCAAGTGTTTTAAGGCAAAGGCATGCAAATCTGCCCCAGCAATTTTTTGTACTATCCTACCTTGGTGCAAACGTGCTGCTAAGGTAATGCCAACCCCATCAGGCAACAACACATCGGATGCTGTTAATGCTTTATGAAAAACAGGGTCTTTTTGTGCTACACAGTAAGAATATTGATTAACCGTGTTGATGACTAATTTACGAATTGGTAATATGTCATTTAACGAGGCATCATATACCTTAAAGCCTAAAACCTCAGTTGTATTAATGTGTTCCATGAGTCTCTTTTTTAATGGCTAGTCCTTGGATTCCAGTATAAGCATTAAATAAATGCTGTAGTTCCTTTTCTTTTTGTTCATGGGTTTGTAAATCCTGAAGGGAGTTGAAGCGATTTGCAATTTTTTTAGCTGGATTTCCACCATAGATGCTATAAGGCTCTGTATCTCTAGTGACCACAGCTCCTGCCGCAATAATGCACCCTTTGGCAAGAGTTACCCCACTCATGATAATACTGCCATAACCTACCCATACGTCATCCTCAATCCTCGTAAGTTGTCCTTTACCCTTCCAATCATAATGATCATCTCGTATTCTTGAAGCAAGCCGAATGGGATAGCCAATCTGCTGAAAATGATGATCATACTTACCAACAATGGCCACACAATTCCCAAATATGACATTATCACCGATTACGCAATCGGTTTCTATTTGGGAATCCCTGCCTATGTAAAAATTACGACCAATGGTAAGCGTGTCTTTGGCCCATAAGGATACCCTAAGCCCTGCATAAAAATTGGGGCCAAATTGGTATCTACGCCACTTAATACGCGTTAAATACCAAAAGCGAGCTTTTTTAACTAGCTTTTTTATCATTTTATCGGATTCCTAAGAGGGTTTCTATTTTCGATTTAATTCGTGCTTTAATTCCCATTTTATCTTGAAATCGTTGTTGGTAAGGTGCAGTAATACTAATTTCTTTGGGAAAATTAAAGGTAGAACCATGTTCTTGATCTAAAAAAGGAAGGTATCGTTTTCCCGAACCTGTGGTATGGGTAGCGTCTGCATCAAAACCGTCGTTATAAATTTTAGAACCCAAGGGATATAAGGTTAAACCCTGATGCTTAAATTGATGATAAAACCAGCGTATAGCCCAAGAGTCTAGTTGGCCTGTCATCTGCTTATCTAACATGGCATTTAAATCCGAACCTCCTTTTGCAAAGGCCTTACGCGCTTTTTTATCTTTTTTAAAAGTTTCATAGTCTTGTACCTCCCAATCTACTGCTTGCCAACGGTCTTTCCATGTGGCCCAGCCCCAAGACCAGCCTCTATTTAAGAAATAACACAGATTAGGATCATTCACTTCTTTTTTTAAGTTGAAAGAATAACCCGATATAGAAAAAACTTCAGCAGCTTCCTTGTAACGTACTAAGGCCTGATTCATGTAGTCTAAAAAATTAGGCGTAGTTAATAAATCGTCTTCCAAGACGATAACCGTTTCATGCTCTTTTAACACATGGCTAACTCCATCTATAATACTACTAGCCAAACCTTTGTTGCTGGGTGCTTCCGTAATGATTACGGTTTTAAATCCAGTAATAGTCTGTAAATACGCTCTAATAGCTGCTATTTGCTGTTGGTCCTTTTCCTTCTTGGGTCCATCAGAAAAAATATACAATTCACTTTCTGACGCTCCTGTATTTTGTTGTAGCGCTTTAACTGTTGCCTGCAATGCTTCTAGGCGTTTGTAAGTAAATAAGAGAATAGGTGCCATGTTATTTATTGTATTTTTCTTTCCCTAAGCGTACCAAAATACGTTTTGTAAAATCAATTACTTTTCGTTTTGTGGTAGCGGGATTAATAGGCTCAGTCAATACTTCTGGCCATAATTGTTGCATTACATCTCTATACAAGGGATAATCCGGCTTACTGCGGTACTTTGTATCAATACGCAACATTATTTCCAATAATTCTCTGTTATTAAATGGGGTAAAGGTATCGTACACCAAATCCCATTCTAGTTGGCTTTGGCTTTGCCAACTGCCTGTGCTCACTTCCCAATGAAATAAATCTAATATTGGAAATCCTTTATTATTCTTCGTTTGCGCTACTTCTTGATACCATTTTTTTAATTGTGCTTTAATAAAAGGAATGGCATTCCATTTGGGATTAATATCAACGATATCTTGGTACGATTTTAGTTTTGGATGCTTCCCATTTTTATAGAAAAAACAACGCCCTGTTTCAGAACAACTGCCTTTGACCGACATGATGTTTGCTTGTACATTTTGAGATATACCATAAGCAATATGACCCCAGTCTTCCAAATGCGCCATGTCTGAATTTTCTAGATATAACTTTTCAAAATCTTCAGGTGTAGGTACCCTGCAATCATACAGTGAATATGCAACACCAATCTTTGAAGCAATTTGTTTTGGAATTTTTATATCATTACTTTTCTCATCCATTGCACGGTATTGGAAGGTATAGTATTGCATTAGGTCACTTACGCCTTTGGAGGCGCTCAATAATATTCTACTATCATAACCACTAGTAAGCCCTAAGCCCAATTTATATTTTTTAGCACCAGATTCTAAGGTCTTCTTGAGCAAACTAGCCACTTTTGTTTTGCCTTCTTGATAATCAAAAGGAGTCCAATCTGTTGTAGGCCAATAGCGTACTTGTTGTAAGGTTTTGGTAGATAGGTAATGATTGGGCACTAAATGGTATACTCCAGAATACAAACTAGTACCGCTTGGAAACCAATGTTCTTTGCTTCCTTTAACATATTCCGAATTGAAATACGATTGATAGCGTTCTCCTTTATTTATCACCTCTTCCCCAACAGCTAGCTTTAAAAGTAAGGGTTGCGATGCCGCGTAAAACGCTTCATTTTGTTGGGTATAGAAAAACGATTTTAAACCACAGGCATCATTAAAAAATAATATTTCTTCTGGCGTTGCCACTAACAGTACAAACCTACCACAAAGCGGATAAAGTGTTTTAGTAATAAATTCTATGGAGCTATTCTCAGCTATAATTTCAGCTATATGCTGTTCATTAAAACTCTTGTTCCCTGGGTGAATTATATGCCCAAGCACTACAACCGTAACCTCTCCTTTTATTGCTGTATGTAGAGAGCAATCTGGGTGTACATATAAATTTTGATGGTTTAATACTTTTCGTTGCCAACTATTCAATTGATCAATGCCATTCGGGCAGAGTAAAAATTGTCTCCTAAATTTTAAACTATTCAATTTGGTTTGGTTTTAATTCCTACTATTGTTCCTTTACCATATAATTCAGTTTTCAATAATTAGGGGATATATTTTATTGTTAACGTAATTAATTTTATGCTCTAAGGTTTGTGTTGCCGCAAATTGCTTGGCATTAGCACTTAATTTGCTTAGCAATTCACTATTTTGTTCTAATTGCACTACTGCTTTACTTAAGGCTAGAACCGTTTCCTCTGGGGTGCCCAAAGGAATCTTAATACCTCTGTCTTTTTCTACCATTAAGCCTTGACCATGTATATCCAAGGTGATTACCGGTAATCCATAGCCCATAGCTTCCATTAATTGAACCCCTCCAGAATCCCGCAAAGAAGTAAAGATAAATGCGTGGTGACTTCTGTAATAATCCTTAACTAAATCAAATGCAACTTTACCTACAAATTCAACCGTGTCTTTAAGTTCTAAGTTGTTTATTAATTTTTTAATATGCCCTTCTAGTTCTCCATGCCCAACAATAGTAAGTTTGATGTGCTTATAATGCTTTAAATGATGCATCGCTTCCAAAACCAATGGTAAACCTTTTCTAGGCATTAATCTCCCTACCCATAAAAGTTTAAATTCTTTTGTAAGAGGTTTTGTGGCAAGCGCGTCCTCAAAGTATGCTTCTGGCAATGCTGCATCCAAAACTAAAGACGTTTTTTTTGCACCTAATTTTTGCACCAACTCTTCTGTCTCTCTATTGGAGACTAACAAGTAAGCAGCATTTTTAATCATCTTTCTACAGGCTGGATTGTATTTTAAAAATAAATCACTGATATATTTCCTTTTTACCTCTATATCCCAACTACCACCAAAATAAGATTTAAATGCATCTGATGCATGTTGTCCTCCGCCCGCTGGTCCGAAAACTAAGGGTATGGATAATTTATATAAAAACGACCCTTGTTGAATACTGCCCCATGTAATATGATGTGCTAAATCTATAGCATAATCTTTAACTATTTTATTTGCCTTTTTATAGGCCAACCACTGCCATAATAAATAATGCCCATACATCCCAATCTTGGACCAATAATACATCTTATCGGCACCAAATGGCAAATCAATATAAATGAAACTTAAATTGGTTAATTCTGATAGTTGCTGTTCTATAGCTTTCTTTCCTTTGCTCGTGGTAATACAAAATACCTTATGCCCACTCATGCTTAAATGCTTAGCCCAATTGAAACCGTTTCCAGGCTCCGACCCTTTAGAAGGGTCACAACTATATGCAGATAATAAGATATTTTTTGGGCTCATAACTACCGAATATACTTTAGAAAGACGCTTTTTTTTCTTCCCATTTTTTTAAAAATCGTTTGTATACCGTTCTGGCAACCACAGAAATTGTACTTACCCATCCGTCTAAATGAACAGAAAACATAAAAGGATGGTAATGCTGCGTAGCCAACTGCTTTAATTCATCGGTATTCATAGCAAGAACACGGCTTAAATTATGACGTAAAAAAGGAAATCCATGGTTAGCAGTTTTGAACGGCACTCTTACCATTTTATCTTTATATTGTAATGCTTGATATTGATTCATATCGAAGGTAGATTTACTCGATTGAAAGTAAAAGATTTCTGAATTATCATTTAACACCTTATCTATTTTAAAATACTCGGACCTAGCCGTATTCTGGTACCTAAATAGTAAAGGATCGGTTGAAGCGTTGGAATTTGCAATGATTAAATTCAAATCTAATTGTGCGTTAAAAGCATATATACGTTGAGCTCCTAACAAACTCCCATAATGCAAAGCCGCAAAGCCACCAGCAGAACTCCCAATAAAGAAAGTAGTGTAATTATTAGTCTCTTTTTTTAAAAAGCTAAGTAGCTTTTCTGGACTATTTAAGGTTCCACTAATACCTTCAATATACCATTGCTTTTGTACGTCTCTTAAAAAGATGTGTTTACTCCCTTTTCTTAAATAATTACGCTGCCATTCAAACTTATTTTTAATTAAAATACTATTCTCAAACGCTTTAAAGGTATTTGGGTAATACAACTCATTACTGCTAAAATATACTACACATAAATTGGGGTCTACTTGTTCCTCTTTATGGTAGCTAATAAGATAGTTTTCACTTAACTGATACACTTCCTTGACGGCAGGATGGTCAATTTGAAAAATGGATGCTACTTTATTTTCCATAAAGATGGTATTAGGAGTCTTAAGTGTATGGATAAAAATTGTTTTATTGCCATTAATACGCCAAAGTGTCTTTTTATATAGATGAAATAGTATTTTGGATGACTATTCCCTAGAGGAGAATACAAAGACCTTATTCTTTTTTTAAAAGGAACATCGCTGTAACACCATGCTGGCAATCTAGGATTGCTCTCACAAGTGCCGATAAATGTTTTAGTCGTCACTAAGGTTATATTCTTTTTTAAGGCTCTTTGTCCGTAGTCAAAATCCCCTATGGCATGGGGGAATATTGGGTCTAGATTACCGACAGCATTATAAACATATTTGGGGATCCAAAGACAGTTACCGTTAAGGCTTACACATTTTTGTATGTTTCCGTTTGGAACAACGGGATTGCCTTTGGCATCCCTACCCCCGTATGTAAATTCTTTGGAATCCACACCACAAAAAGCACCACAGATTACTGCTTTATGGTCTAAAGATTTAGAAATCTCTAACAATTCATCTAACGCTTTTTCGTATAAGAAAGTGTCGTCATTCAGTAGTAAATATATATCAAAAGATTTATGAGCTGCCGCAGTTTGCCATGCTAAATGCATGCCACGGTTCCAATACAAGCTTCCCGTACCTTGGATTACGTGCACCTCTGGAAAATTACTACGAACTGCTTCTCCTGTACCATCCGTACTGCCATCATCCACCAAAAAAACTTCTAAATTCAATTCTTCGGGGATGTGGCCAAATAAATTATCTAAACAGGCTAAGGTTTTGGCTACCCTATTAAAACAGGTAAGTAACACAGCAACATTCATATATACTGTTTAATGATTTTTACTTTTTTTAAGGTTGCTTTCCTGTAACGGATATCAAAAATTCCTCTAACCCAGTACTTCATCTCCAAATCTGTCATGGTTCTGAATGACGAAGAGTATGCAACCCCAATAAATAACCAAAGAAAAACATAAGAGAAATCAAATTTACTAAAATCTTCCACCCAGGCATATGCCCACCTGAAGCTTAGGTAAACTCCTATAATTTTCATAAACCAACTTTTAGATTTATATAAGGCTAGATAAGTAGCTTTGATAAATATTAGAAAATATAATATTACCCCAACCAAACCCGTCCAAGTAAACACATTGAGAATAGAGACTTCGTTAATAAATCGCTCCTCCTTTCCTGAACCGGTTATAGCTTCAATTTTTTTTCCAAATAATTTGGAATCATTACCTCTGGCTGGGGTCCTCCCAAGAATAACATAATCGTTAACAATGGCGGATAATAAAACTTCTTGATACAAAGCTGTCCGAGTATCCGCTTTTAAATCTTCTTCCTTGCCCTCTGCATCATTAGCAGTGACATAATCCCCTTTAATGTAATCACTAATTTTGAAGATATTGAATTTGTTCGATACTCCCAAATAGAAGAATATTATAGGTGCTATTAATAATAAAACTCTAGTATATTTTAAGGTATTACCATTTATTAATGGCCTTGCATAATATAATAACCCTAGAATAAAGGGTATTGTAAATTTAATAACGTTACTTCGTGCGGCAAGACTTGAGAATACGGCTAGGATGGAAAATAATAAAATAAAAACTCTCCATTTGTTATTTAATAATGGAACAAACAATAATAAAATACTGACTGGAATTAAATATCTTCCGTAAGCTCCTTTTGATATGATTAAAGAAAATAGGAAGAATAAGGGCAATAAAAATTTAATAAAAATAGTAAAGATTTTTTGCATTAAAATCCTGTCATTACTCACATAAACACTTAAGGGTAAGAGTAATACAAAACTCGTATTAAAAAGATTCTTCCATTCCCAATAATCTTCTGCCACTAAAAATCCTCTGATAACACAAAATATATTCCAAATTAAGTAAAGAAAAATAAGGGCATAATTTTGCTTATTAAAAATGGTTGAATTTTTACTTTTTACAAGAAAAGCATATATAACTAATCCATCTACAAGCCACCACATAGCGGTAAAACCCAGAGTTATTTTAGCATAAGGATTAATAGTTTGTAATCCAATGCAAAAAAGCAAAAACAATATTATTTGATTCTGTCTATTTCCCAAAAAAATAATCTTAATTTTTAAACTAAGTTCTTTTTCAATTGCCCCTCATATAAATTCATAATAGAATCAACTCCCTTAATCATAGAATAATTTTCAATAACATGTGCAATAGCACTAGCTGACATTTTGGTATTCAGTTGGGTATTGTTTTTTAATTCTAATACAGCTTTGACAAGTTCATTGACATCCTGTTTAATTAAGAAACCATTATTATTATTTTGTATTAAATCCTTCAAACCTGGAACATCATATAAAACCGAAGGTAAGCCCACTGCCATTGCTTCAATTGCAGCTATAGCTAAGCCCTCAAAACGCGAAGGCATCAAATACACATCAGCAGCTATTAAATAATCTCTAACATTACTACGGTTTCCTAAAAACTTAATATTATCTAAAACGTTTAGCTCTCTTGCTAAAGCGACTTCATCAGCACATGTAATTCCTTCCCCCAGATGTAAGTATGTAAAATTACCTTTATCCTTCAATAAGTTCAATGCTTTTATTATGTCAAAATGATTTTTGACATGACTACAACCACCTGTTGACACAACGACAAAAGAATCTTCCTTTATATTTAATTGCTGCCTTTTATTCCTTTTCTCATCATTGTTCTCTGGTGGAAAAAATCTCGAACTATCGTACCAGTTATTGATTTTTATTGTTCTATTTTTATAATAATTCAATTCATTCAGATAAACACTTTCTCCTATAGATTGAAATACCAATTTGTATTTTGATTTTGCCACAAATCGTTCAATAACACCCTTAGGGTAAGTTAATTTTCTGTGCTTAAAATTATTATGGACTGTTCTAATTGTTCTTATGCCAACCTTATGCCCTGCTGCAGCAAACAGTAAGAAATGTTTAGACCTGTGAATATGTATTAAATCAATTTGATTATCCAAAAGAAATTTAATAATTCTTGAATAGTATCGATAAATTACAAGAGGGTTAATTTCATTAATGTCCAGATGTTTATGAAAAATTTCAATGTTATTAATCTTGAATTTTTCAGCATATTCTCCTAAGTTCTTACTAGTATTCAATGCCAACATTTCCACCCCTCTTTCTTGAAATAGTGATGCAGCATTCGCATACATAATCTCGGCTCCAGAGTATTTTATTTCGTTAAAAATGTGAAGTACACGCATTTTTTATCTGTTAATCGTTACGCTTAGTAATCGTATGAGTTACTCCAAGTAATTCCTGATTTAACGACCTTATTTGGAAAACCAACACTTATGGAATGTGTAGGTACATTTTTTGTAACCAATGCTCCCATACCAATAACTGCGCCATTTTCTATTGTAACACCTTTTAGTATCATTGCTCTGCTGCCTACCCAAACCTTATTACCAATCGTAACGGATGCTTCTTTGTTTATTTGGTTTCCGTTTAAGTCAAATATGGTATGTGTATCACTTGCCCAAACTTCTATATGGTCAGAAAACATACATTCTTTGCCTATTGTAAGGTGATTTTCTTTACCCACATTTATCAATCTAGCCCCTCCAAATGTGGTATTCTTACCTATCGTTATTGTACAATTAGTTCCTCTAAGTATTATAGTTACTTGCCGCAATTCTACACCTTCTTCAATCCTAACTATGTTCCCCGTTCCCTTAATAGATATGGATGAATTGGTAAATGTCTTGGCATGTACCGTTAATTCGTTAGCTTCGCCTACAATGTTGACTAATGATTTGGAAGCTTCCTCGCTATTTATTTTGAGGAAATTATTTGTATCCTTCTTAACCCTAACTAACCAAAAAAGTCCACTTACCTGTACACTTCTACCTAAGCTAAGCTTTAAATAAAGCTTATTAAAGAGCGAAATAAATAATTTAATCAACTTCATTTTTTACCAATAACACGCCCCTTCTACGATTTGGGCATTTTTGGGTTTTTCATTTTCTCCTGGGCGTACCCAATGCTCATTGAACAAGTTCATATACGGCCAAACAATGTAATTTTCCCAACGTTTGCCTTTAATGCCAAATAACAACTGGGTAGCACCAGCTAAATGAATAGCCTTTTTACCACTGCGCTTTACATGGGCTGCCAAGGGAAAACCATAAGCCCCACAACCAATAATAGCAACCTCATAATCTGTAGCATCTATTTGTTGTTTCATAGCCTCTAAGGCCTCAAACCAGTCCTCATAAGCGGTTTCTGCACCAGCCACACTCTGTACCGCTTTTACGGTTTTCAATTCAAAATCTGGCAACAACCCATCTGGAAAAATCAAGTCCTTTTTTTGGTATTGTTTTTCTATGGTTTCTGTAAACGGATGTACCACCAACACTTTTTTACCAGCTAATGCATGGGTCCAAGGATTAGGGGTAAAAAAGGGTTCCAAATCTTCTAACACCACTTGTTGTACCCCCTTTAAACCACTCTCCATATGCCTTTCCTCTTGTAACCATGACCCAAGTACATCTAACTCTTCAATGTCTTTAAGCATCAACTCGCAAAAAGCCTCTACCTTATCTTGGGTAGGCGGAAAAAAACCGCTCCATTGTTGTATTTGGTTTAGGATAGCAGGATCCCACCACCATTTTAAACTTTTACCGGTTACAAATTTTTTAATACTACGGTTGTTTTGTTTGGTGCCTATATAATTGATTAAGGTTGCCAATTCTGTAGAACCAAAACGTGCAGCCATAAAGGGTTGGTCTTGTTCTAAATAATTTTTAATTAAACCATTGGCATAGGCCTTATGTGAAAACAGTTTCCAGTTGCGACCGTCTTTATGGGCATCTGGAAATAAATTTCTATGTATAGCTCTAAATGCTTTATAAATTTTTTTCACTTCTTTAATTTTTTAAAAAACCCTTGTCATCCAATAAAATCCAATCTTTAGTTTTTGGATAGCCATGCCAAAAATTTGCTGGACAAAATTTAGTTCCTTTATTCAGTAATGCTGGCTTATAAGAAAAAGAACTTTTACTCGTAATTAAAGCATCTGCCCTAACCATGTGCAAGAATGTTTCTTGTGCTCCCATATCTAAGCAGTACACCAGATTTTCTATTTTATTAAATTCTTCAAAATCCTCTTTTTCTCCTTGAGAAAACAAATAGACTTTAACCGGTTTATCTGTTTTTATGTAACTAAGTGCGGATTGTAATGCATTGATAAAATAGTCGTTATCTAACCAGCGCATCACCAAATTAGAATTGCCATTTAATTGGCCTATGGTAATGTCTCCTCTCCGTACATGAATGGCTATATTGTAATAGGTAGCATCATATTTTAGCTCCTCTGTCTTTCTTATTGGGTTTGCATAAAATTTGGTTTGTAATGCACTAAGCACTCCGAATTGTGCTTGATAAAATTGATCTTGTTCTGCCTTAAAAATTACTTTTTTCCCATTAAAGGCTTTAAAAATCTTTTTTGCCCGTACTACTTCATTTTTATTGTTTTCATCAAACAAAGGAATTCTGACTATCTTATATCCCCTTTTCACCAAATCTTGAACAGCTACTTCCTGTTGACCAAAGCCTAAGAACTGTTCCCACTTTTCATTAGAAAAAGGCGTATGCGCAAATTGCAATCCAAATTGTTCTGCGAACCAGTAACCTGCAATCCAATTGGCCATTTGATGCCCTATACCAGCACCTATATTCGGGGTAGCAGTAAAGTAATTTGGAATAACATTTTTGGTATCTATTTTATTAACTTTTGAGTACCAAAACGATTTATATAAAATCTGATCTAAATCAATTTTAGACAATGATTTTTGAAGCTTATTCCAAAATTTATTTCTAAGCTTATTTAATAAAGTCAAATCTAATATTTATAATTATCAATTATTTACAATTGGATAACCACGTAGTCTCCATCTAACTTTTGTTAGAAGAATATACATTTTAGCAAGCTTAGAAAAATTTCGATTTAAAATGAGTTTAAGCTCCAAAGTGGTAAATAAGTCATTAAGTACTTCTGGTAAATCATTAATAAAAATCTCCAGAGTATCATATTTTTTTCCATTAATAAAATTTAGGAACTGATGTCTAAGCTCATATCTTGTAAAAATTTTGTATGGTTCTATTCTCTTTTCCAAAGATTTATAACAAGAGTGGACAATTTGGTATCTTCTTATTACGTGGAGCATAACTTTATCCATTTTTGTTTCTGTAGCTTGTCCCGCAACTCCGCCTACATAAATTGATAAAGGAAATCCTACATAAATCACTTTGTAAAGCATTGCAAACTGAAAAAAAAGAGCAAAATCTTCATTTCTTTTTAAGCCATTTGGAAATCCTGTTGTTTTGAAAAATTTTTCACGAGATATTATGGTCGCACTAGTGTGCAAAAACACGTGTGGGTTTTCAAAGAAATCTATTTCTACTATTTTATCAGCGTACTTTTGTGCCAGCCGAGTTACGGTTTTTTTACCATTCCTAATAAAACCAGCACAACAATACATACCCGCATTTGGAAACTGCTGTATGGCAGATACCATATTCTCCAAATATTGTGGTAACCATTCATCATCACCATCTAAAAATGCTATGAATTTATATTTGGCTTTAGCGACCCCATTATTTCTAGCAACACTTACACCTTGATTATTTTGATTAATAATTCTAATGCGCTTATCATTAGAGTACTCCTGTATTACCTGAACGCTATTATCAGTACTACCATCATTTACAATAATAACCTCAAATGAAGTAAACGTTTGTTTTAATACACTATGTAATGT
This sequence comes from Croceivirga sp. JEA036, assembly GCF_011882165.1. NCBI lineage: Bacteria > Pseudomonadati > Bacteroidota > Flavobacteriia > Flavobacteriales > Flavobacteriaceae > Croceivirga > Croceivirga sp. JEA036. Next base: position 579,603 of record NZ_JAATON010000001.1, on the reverse strand, counting down.
ATTAACAATAGTATGTGCTTTATTATATAATGGGATAACTACGGATATCATTTAGCAAAATCACAAGTTCGAAATAAAATACTTTTCCGTTTCATTTCTAAGCGCGTCTATTTTTTGATTAATTGGAGCCCAATCAATTTTTTTATGTATTAATTCTTCACTTAATTGGTTGAAATCGGTAATCAATCTGTCTTCTAAGTTGAATAACTTTAGAACAGACTCAAATCTGGTTAAACCCCGGTTACGGTTACCGTATGCAATAAATGGAATATTAAATAATATTGAGAATATAGTACCATGAAATGAATCTATAACGGTATATTCTGCGTCTATAAATCCTTTTAACCAACTGGTTACGGTTGGGTAAATTTTACTTTCCACACCATCCGCATAAAAATCAATCTTTTTATTTACACTAAACGTTTGCTTGCCCAATTCATTTTTAACTTTATCTACAATCAATTTTCTATCACCAGATAAGTCTAGCATATATATTAATATTTCTCCAGGACTTTTTTTCTCCTTAGCTAAATCTACAAGACTTTTATAATGGTTTATAGTTAACAATAAGGTAGGATCTATATGATGTAATGCTTCAGTTTCAAAATAATCATTGCATAGTATAACTCCAGAATCTTCCCTAACAGAAACGGCGTCGAAATCTTTAAGCAAATATTTTATCTCGTTAGTAATGTCCTTGTTTATCTCTAATTTATCTACACCAAAAGATGCGGCGTAGGACACTTTTTTTATTCTACCTTTTGGAACAAAATCCAAAAACATAGTTTTATAAAAATCTTTAGCATATTCCATACGCCAAACTTGGTCACTACCTACAATTACTGCATCTAAATTATTATGTAAGACAAATTTTTTAAGTTGTTTACTATTATATAACCTGGGCGATTTAGATTTTATATAATCTTGAATAAATCTGGTAGGATTTTGATTAATTATCTCAATCTCTTTGTTGCTCAGCAATTTCTTATTACCTAAAAAGGACTTAATTTTTAATTTAATCAAGGCCAGTTTTGGTTGTTTCTGCTGCTTATCTAGTAAAATTGGTTCAAATTCCAGATTTTTAAGGAATTCACAAAGCGCATATGCCTGTAAAATGCCACCAAAATTATTGTTTAACGGTAAGGTTATGACACCTATTTTTTTCCTCATTTAATATTATTTAAATCCAATTTTAGATTTTATTGTCATTGATAGTTTATTAACTATCTCTTTTTCTTCTTTATATAATCCCAACCATATCATAGAAACAATCATGACAAAAGAACATAATGGAACGGTTAAAAGAAACCTATAATTGATTTCTACTGAATTGGTAATGATATAGGATGCCAAAATCCCTAAAAATACCGGACCAACTAAACAAAATATAACTCTATTTAAATATTCTTTTATAGATAAGCCGGCAATTTTTTTAATAAATCCAAGTCTTAATAAACAAGCTATAAATTCAATGATAATATAACTGGCAATTGCAAAATAAGCAGGAAGGCCATAGTAAAGCAATACGTAAGCAAGGGGAAGATTCAATAATAACACTAAACCAACTACGGTTTGATATTGTTTAATTTTTCCAGTCGCTTGCAGAGCTGATGCCATGCCGATGGTTAATAAATTAGTTAAGTTCGCAATTAGTACTAATTGGCAAAAAATAACACTATTCTCTGGAACATTCTTTAACCATAAATTAAGAATTGAATTCATTTCAAAAATAAAGGGGATAGCAAAAATGCCCAGTAAAAAAAAACTTAGTTTACTGCTAATCATAGCAATTTTCAACATTCTATTTCTATCATTAGCTCCCTCACTTTTCATTAATTGTGGATTTACAGCTTTCAACATCATGGAAGAAAAAGAGGATAATTGCCCTGCAACCTGATTTGCGATTCCATACGCAGCGTTAATAACAGTGCCAAAAAATATATTTAAAATGAGGGATAATCCTTGGTTTCTACCAATTCCTGCAAGAGAACCAACCAAATTAAAACTTGCAAAACTTAGCATCTCTCTCAAAAGTGGCTTGTCGACTTTGGATCTAAAATCAATTTTACATTCCTCATAATTTCTAACACAATAAAATGATTTTACAATTCGTACTAAAACCGTTAAGGAGGTATATAGAATTACATATAAAAGCAATTTATCTTCACCATAAAAGGTAATCAAAAATGCAATTGCTAACTTCAAAAGTGTTTCAATAATTCCTAGAACAGAATCAAACAACATATTCTCATGGGCATTGATGACTGCATCAAATGGGACAGCATTAATAGTAAAGAATGTACTGATTATCATAAACTGATAAACCAACTTAGCGGTATTTATTCTATCCGCAGGAATATTTAAGAAACCATCAAAAATGTATAGCCCAAATATCTCCAGAGCAATAACAATGATTATTCCTATTATTAAATGTAAATACGTACTTAATTGGTATAGCTGTTTAGATTTTTTAATATCGTTTGCCCCTAGAGTTACCGAAAAATATCTTTGTGAAGAAACTGTCATGGAAGCGTTTAAAAATGTTAACATTCCGATAACGCCGCCTACTAAATTAAATATACCATAATCAACGGCTCCCAGAGCAGCTAAAATTAATCTTGTAGAGTATAACCCAATTACCATCGCCAATCCCATTTTGACGTATAAATAGAAGGTGTTTTTTATGACCAGATTTGCTTGGCTCATAGATTTAAAATAATTGCCTAAAATTTATAGTATTCAATAAAAAGCTCATCATAATTTATTACCATATAGTAATAACCCTAATATTTTACTTTGAGAAAGTAACTTAAAAATTGCTACACAAAAAAGGGTAGCAATAATGGTGATACCTCCCGAAATTAAAAACATATAAAAGGTATTAAATGAGTTGCTTATAAACGGATACCCTATAATTGACACCGTATAGCTATGTGTAACATAGATTGCTAAAGATTTAACGCCCCAACCTCTTATATACTCATCCACTTTTTCTGAAAATTTCAATTTCCGAATAGCGAAATAAAAAATGGCTATTCCAGAAAACGCACAAACTAGCCTAATCGCCGTATTTAGTGGAAATGACGCTCCATATTGATATCTATCTACCAACAATACAAACACAAGAATACCCACCGTAAATGAACTTGGTTTTAATAACAAGGAAGAAACGTACTTATATTTAGCAGTAAACACACCAAAAAAATAAAAACATAGGTAAAAAATAAACTGCTTAAACGCTGGATTTTTAAAATAAGTCCATATTCCTAGTAAGATAGTAACAACCCCAATAAACATGAGCATATCTCCGTAGGAACGCGGCACTAAGGTTGCCTTAGATGTTATATATAACCAAAAGGAATAGATAAGCGTTATCCAAAACAAATACCACAAAAACCAAAGGCCGCCACCAGAAATTATATCTACTAGAATAGTTTTAAAATCCACCGCAGTTATATCGCTAAAAAAAAATGGTTCTACCAAAAATGGCCATGCTAAAAATGGCAACAATAGCGTCCTTGCTTTTTTACCTATAAAATTTAAATAATTCTCAAAAATTTTAGGCGTTATAATTTTAAATGCCACGTAGCCACATAAAAACATAAACAAAGGCATTCTAAATGTAGACCCCCAAACCAATAGTGAATTAGAACTACTGTCAATTACATTATTCGTTATCACGTGCCCCATAACAACTAATAGTATATTAACTCCCCTTAATCTATCAATATATAAGATTCTTTCCTTCGGCACTTGATACAATCTTAAACTATGGTCTATTTGGAATTATATTTTTAAAAATTGTGATGATTAGGAATCCAAAAGCAGCACCAGCGCCAGCCCACAAAACATCTCTGAAATCAGAATAGCGTGTAGGGATAAAATATTGCACCAGTTCTACAAAAATGATGAGTAACACCATAGCCAACCAAGCTAATACTACATTAAAAACGGTGAAATTATCGTAGCGCAGTAAATATATACCAATAACTACCGCCATACCTATAAAGGGAACACCTGTACGTAAGGTGTCATTTTCACTTAAATCTCCCCATTCTGCTATAAAACTAGGCATCCATGAAAGCGTTCCTAAATCAGGGTCCTTTTTCCAACTCAGAAAACAAACAAATCCTACAGAAACTACCAAAAATAATAGGGTGAGCCATTTCCCTAAAGACATCTTACGTTTTTGTTTGGTCAAAGATTGTGTCATGGATCCTCAATACGCTTTTTCTTCGCCTTTTAGGGCATTAAAAACGGTGAAAAATATAATCCGAAGGTCTAACTTTAAAGACCATTTTTCCATATAAAAAATATCATACCGGACTCTGTTTAATATATCCGACTTTTGAATCACCTCTCCCCTATAGCCTTTTACCTGCGCTAGGCCAGTAATCCCTGGTTTTAAAAAGTGACGCACCAAATACTTATCTACTGATTTTTGATATTCTTCTGTTTGTACCACCATATGCGGGCGTGGGCCTACCACACTCATATCGCCCATCAACACATTAAAAAATTGCGGTAGCTCGTCTATACTTGTTTTTCTAAGAATGCGCCCCACCTTGGTAATGCGCATATCGTTCTTAGATGCCATTTTAGCATCACTCTCCTTATTCTTAGCCATAGACCTAAACTTTAAACACCAGAAAGTTTCTGTGTTTACACCATGACGCAACTGTTTAAAGAAAACAGGCCCTTTAGAATCTAATTTAATTAAGAGGGCTACAATAGGAAGCAACCAACTAAAGACACATACGATAACAAAAAGGGAAAAAACAACATCGAACACGCGTTTTACCAAGTTGGCATATTCTAGTTCTAGAGGGGATGCCCTTAGATTGAGAACAGGCACATTATCATACAACTCAATACTCATAGCTCTAGAAAATAATTCTTTGTTATCCGGGATAATCCGTACCCGTTTCATGGTATTGTCTGCAATATTCATGATGTGCTGAATCTCATCTTTAGACAATTGCGAAGCAATACAATACAGCTCATCTATATTTTCTTTAAAAATATAATCGTAACAGGTAGCAATTTTACCCAAGTAGGTAGGGCTTTGAGAGTCTTTATTATCAAAGAAACCCACATATTCATAATCATGCTCTGGGTTATCAAAAATTCTACGAATCTTCTTTAAGTTTTTATCCCAACCTATCACCACAACCCGTTTGTTGGGAGCTGCTTTTTTGCGGTAAGCCTTTCTAGCGAAGTAAAAAATGATATTAAATATGACTAAAAAAAGGCAAATAATAAGATATACCGAGAACAAATAAAAATTAGCATATGTATTTGCTCCTAAAAAGGTAAATGAAGCAAAAAACACCAAGCCGTACACCAAAAAGAGCCTTACATAATTTTTAAAATTATTGAGTAGTCCCTTTTTTCTTGCGTTCTTATAAAAATTAATACCATAGGTAACCAAAAGCCAAGCGATATTGTAATACAGCACGCTGTACCCATGCCTAAAGGTATCCGGAGTACATAAATACAAGACACTATTGATAATCCCTAGGTGCACAATAAAAGAGAGCGGAATTATAAAGTATGATTTTCTCACGTAAAGAAACTTAAAGTTCTTGAGAACTTTTTGATTGCTAAAAAAATGGGGTTGCTCCTATTTAATCTACAGGTATTGGATTATACCAGGTATATATTTGTTCTATCCCCTGCGCTAGGGCAACAGTATGCTGCCACCCTAAGGCATGCAGTTTAGAAACGTCTGTCAACTTTTTAAGGGTACCGTCTGGTTTTTCTGTATTGAAAAACAGTTCTCCTGTAAAACCTACTTTTTCTTTGACCAAATACGCCAAGTCTTTAATACTGATATCTACACCTGTACCAATATTAATATGGGTATTTCTTATTTCTTTAGTATCTGGTGGATAGCAATCTTTAAAATCTCTTTGCTCCATTAAAAAAACACAAGCATCTGCCATATCCTCACTCCATAAAAACTCCCGCATAGGGGTGCCAGAGCCCCATATTTCTATACGCACTTGCCCCCCTTCTTTTTGGATTCCATACTTGTCTAAGATGGACAAAATTTCGTTCCCTTCCGCACTACCGTTAAGACCTTCTATAGGCAAATTATCCAGGTCTGCACGGATGGCTTCCCAATTGCCCTCTTCTAATGCCTTACCCAAATGCATTTTACGAATCAAAGCAGGCAATACGTGCGATTTTTCCAAATCAAAATTATCATTTGGTCCGTATAAATTAGTAGGCATCACCGATATAAAATTAGTGCCGTATTGTAAGTTGTAACTCTCGCACATTTTTATTCCCGCAATCTTTGCAATGGCATAAGGCTCGTTGGTATATTCTAAAACATCGGTAAGCAGGTAATCCTCTTTCATGGGTTGCGGACATGCTTTGGGGTAAATGCATGTACTTCCCAAAAACAATAATTTATGCACCCCATGCACATAACTTTGATGTATTACATTATTCTGTATCATCAAGTTCTGATGTATAAAATCTGCTCTATAGGTATTATTAGCTACGATACCCCCTACTTTAGCCGCAGCCAAGATGACATAGGCAGGCTTTTCTAAAGCAAAGAATTGTGCAACTGCTGTTGTATCTGTAAGGTCCAATTCTGCATGCGTACGGTATACTAAATTAGTATAGCCTTTTGCTTGCAAATTCTTTACAATGGCGCTCCCAACAAGGCCACGGTGCCCAGCTACATATATCTTGGCTGACTTATCCATTGGCTAAATTTTAATAATTATGACTGTTTGTTTCTATTCGTAGTAATTAAAAGTATCATACCCGCCATGTTGCAAGTGTTGATCTTTTTGCATTAATCGTACATCACTTTGCATCATATCTTTTACTAAATCCTTTAACTCGTACTCTGGAGTCCATCCTAGTTTAGTGTTTGCCTTGGTAGCATCACCTATCAACAATTCTACTTCTGTTGGTCTAAAATACTTAGGGTCTATTGAGAGTACTTCTTTACCTATTTCTATTTGAAACTCAGGATTACTACAAGAAACTACATAGCCTTTTTCATTAATACCCTCTCCTTTAAATTCTAACTCCACGCCAATCTCTCCAAAAGCTAAACGTACAAAATCCCTAACTGTAGTAGTCTTACCGGTAGCAATTACCCAATCTTCTGCTTCTTCTGCTTGTAGGATCATCCACATCATACGTACGTAATCTTTAGCGTGCCCCCAGTCTCTTTTGGCATCTAGGTTCCCTAGGTATAATTTTTCTTGTAAACCTAAACCTATTCTTGCAGCAGCTCTGGTAATTTTACGGGTTACAAAAGTTTCCCCTCTAATTGGGGATTCATGATTAAACAAAATACCATTACACGCGTACATACCGTAAGCTTCTCTATAATTTACGGTAATCCAATAGGCATACATTTTTGCTACGGCGTAGGGACTACGTGGATAAAAAGGCGTAGTTTCTGATTGTGGTACCTCTTGCACCTTACCGTACAATTCTGAAGTGGAAGCTTGATAAATTCTTGTCTTTTTCTCTAAGCCCAATAAACGTACAGCATCCAAAATACGCAAGGTACCTAAACCATCTGCATTACCCGTATATTCTGGAATTTCAAAAGACACTCTTACATGACTCATTGCTGCCAAATTATAAATTTCATCTGGCTGAATTTCTTGTATAAGACGAATAAGGTTGGTAGAATCCGTCATATCCCCATAGTGCAGAAAGAAATTTTGATCATCTACGTGTGGATCTTGATACAAGTGATCTATACGATCTGTATTAAATAATGAAGTTCTTCTTTTGATACCGTGAACTTGATATCCTTTTTTTAATAAAAACTCACTTAAGTAGGCACCGTCTTGGCCGGTTACACCTGTAATTAAGGCTACTTTCATAATTGATAGTGTTAATGGATTATGCAGTATTCACCACAAGCTTTTACGCTTTGATAAACAGTTATTTAAAGATTAAAAAAGGTGAGGGATTTTAATTTTGAACCACGTGCTCCGCAGAGCGAGTCACAGTAATGTTGCTCACAGAGAGAAGAAAATGGTCTAAGTATTGATGAATAAAATGATACTATTCTAGTACAAACATAATGCGTCCTAATCTACTAACCTAAATGAAAAGAAACACATTGTAAATTTTTATGAATTGAATACATTTTTAAAGAAGGTGTTCTTAATTTGATAATACTTCTCTTGTGGAAATTATGAGTTTCATAATTAATAAAATGACATCTCTTGAGCTGTAAAGGTAAGTTGTGCTACATACCATCACTTAACTAATTCTCTCATTTTGATATTGACCACAATACCCAAACCTTGGATTGCCAGTTTAACTCTTTTACCGCTAATCTGCTGTATCACAGCTTTTTTATCTTTTAAAACACCATGCTTTATAGTAATATTTTCTCCCGGATGCAATTTGGCCACGCTTACTTCATCTATGGCATCGTTTGCCAACCATTTTTGCAAGTAATCCATTTCTGCATCTTGTACCACAGCAGGTTTTCCTAACCAAAATAAATAGCGCAAAATACCTGGAACTGTAAAGACATTACTCCGTTCTTTCTCTTTGAGTTGTACAAAAACATAAGAAGAAAAAAGAGGAGTTGTTACTGTTTTTTTACGGTCACTCCACAACTTTACTTCCTTCTTAGTAGGGCAGTAAACCGTGAATCCCCCAGCAGCTAACTGTTCTGCTACCTTTATCTCGTTTCTTGTCTTGACTACAAGAATAAACCATTGTTTTGTCATAAAATTCTAAACTATGTAGGTTGTCGGGGGAAATGGTAAATTATAGCATTAATTACTAATCTGGAAATTTAGATGTTATTTTTAAACTGAAAATAATAAATATGATAAAAAACTAACGCTATTTTATATGTTTCATAAATTTAACTTAACTTGTTTATCAATTTAAAATAAAGACCTAACGACCAATTGTAAGATTTTTCTTATCATTTAAATACTTAAACACTAATCTCAACGTTATTTACTAACAAAAAATGATGATGATGAGTGTACTAAGCTTTTTTAGCTCCCCCCTAGCACTTAAGAGAAGACCAAAACTTTTAAGTTTGGAGCAGTATTATAATATGTTATCTCCTTATTTTAAAAGTAAGGCTAATGGGTATAAAAATCAACCTTTAGAGAAAAGGGTCGTGGATAATGTGATACCACTAGATAAATCTACCTCAGAAATAATAGCCGAAAATCAAAAGTTATATACTCAATTGCTTTATGCGAAGCTAACAGGAGAAAAGTAATTTTACTTCTAAATTAATTTGTCATAAGAACAACTACCTTTGTAGTAGATGTAGTTTTTATGATACACCTATTTACAAAAAAATATTTTTTAGTAGATTATCTTAAAGGGTTTGTAGATATACACAACCATATTTTGCCTGGGATTGATGATGGTGCACAAAATGTAGAAGAATCTATTAGACTTTTAAAGGGCATGCAAGAGTTTGGTGTGGGGCACTTTATCTGTACACCACATATTATGCATAACTACCATGATAATGACAAAAATAGTATTGCCAAAGCACATGAAATTTTAACCAAAGCCTTGGCAGGCATTAAAAAAGCTCCTAAGGTTTCTTTTGCCGCTGAGCACATGATTGATGATAATTTTGAAGCACTTTTAAGTAAAAATGAAGTGCTATCACTAGGCCAAAAACATGTTTTGATAGAAATGTCTTACCTACAACCCAGTATAAATTTTGACGATGCTATTTTACAACTTTTACAAAAGCAGTATACTCCTGTTTTAGCACACCCAGAACGATATTTATATTACCATAAAACACCAGCAATTTACCAAACCATAAAAAATAAGGGGGTAGCATTACAATTGAACATGTTGTCTTTACAGGGGTATTATGGCAAAGATATTCAGAAAATAGCCTATTACCTTCTTGACCACAATTTGATAGACTTTTTAGGTTCTGATTTACACCACAGTAGACACTTAGAAACACTAAAGAAAATAGTTATTCCTAAAAAATACGTGGATAAATTAAGTGTAATTATTACTAATAATATTGAATTGTTTTTATAATAGAAGATAGCAATCTATCTTTTCTTTCCTAGCATATTTTATCTACTATCTAAACTTACGATAAAAACAATCACAAAAAACTATAGCGTATAGATATGTTAACATAAATTCTATACTATTTTTTTGTGCAATTCTACTTGCTTTATAGCTATCTTAAGGAATAACCTCTTGCCTTACAAATAAACAACGTATCTATAAGGCTGTTTTAATTTTAATCCAATTCCACTAATAGCTTTAATACTATACAGAAGTTTTCTACAAAAGAATGGCTACTGTCGTGTTTAATAACAAGATTATACTATAAAAAAAGGAACAACACTTAAAGTATCGTTCCTTTTTTTATCAGAATTAATGTGGATTAGCTATTTAATTTTTTACTAGCAATTGTAGTGAAATAGGGTCACCTATTGTAAACTCTATAGTTACAAAATATAACTCGTCCCTTAAATAATCTACCGGTATTCTATAGCCTACAAAATCTGGACTCAATTCTAAATTATTCGCATCCAAAGATTTTTGCAATCTTCCTGAAGAATCGTGAATGTGGATTTTGGTTACCCTTTTACCATTATCCAAATCCAAAGCTATATTGGTAAACCCATCTGTTGCCGGATTTGGTATTATAGCTGCTTGATTGTCTAGAGAAAGGGATTCTAAACCAGGGCTCACGTTTATAATTACAGTTGCTATACCTGTTAAACCTTCGTCATCTGTAACGGTTAAGGTCACAGTATAGGTACCTGCTAACGTATATGTATACATGACTTCAGTCCCTTGAACAAGCTCGCTGCCATCACCAAAATCCCAAGTGTAGCTTATAATTTCCCCATCTGCATCAGAAGATGAATTACCAGATAACTCTACAGTTAACGGTGTACTACCAGATAATATATTAGATGTGATAACTGCAACAGGTTCTACCATTGTTGGTGCATTGACTACTATTAAGACCGTTGCTTGTGCCGTTAAACCTTGGTTATCTTCCACCGTTAAAGTTACCGTATATTCTCCTGGAATATTATATGTATGTGTAGTCTCTGCCCCAGTGCCGGTAGAGTCATCCCCAAAATTCCAAGTATAGTTCACAATTTCTTCATCATCCGTAGACATTAAAGCTGATAAATCTACGATTAACGGTGTTTCTCCTTGGCTAACGCTGGTTTCTATAATAGCTACTGGAGGTAAATTGGCTCCTTCTGGCAGCACTTCCACATTTATTTGAGCTGTACCAGTTAGTCCGGCTCTATCTTCAACAGTTAATGTTATAGTATACTCCCCTACCTGCGGGTATGTATAAGCTACATTTACACCCGTTGCCGTATTACCATCTCCAAAGTCCCACACATAACCAACGATATCATCATTATCATCTGTAGAACCTTCACCAGACAAAACTATTTCTAATGGTGCGTTACCAACCTGTGTATTAATAGATATATCCGCTATCGGGTTTAAATTAATAGCTTCTGTCACTTCAATTTCTATAGTAGACGTGTTTTGTTTTCCTTCATCATCTGTAACTGTAAGCGACACTTGGTAGCTACCTGGTATGTTATATGTAATAACTGGATTACTTTCTGTAGAGGTTCTACCATCTCCGAATTCCCAAGCGTACGCAACAATTAATCCATCCTCATCTGTAGAATTGTTTGCATTAAATATTACAGGTAACGGCGCCTGGCCAGAAGTAGGATTAGCAGTAATTACAGCAACTGGTGGTAAATTTTCTCCTTCTTCCACAACTGAAATTACAGTGGTTGCACTGTTTTGCAATCCTACGTTATCCGTAATAATTAAAGTTACAGTGTATTCTCCTGTCTCCGTATAAATGTGGTTTGGGTTTGGTTCTATAGAAGTATTTCCATCTCCAAAGTCCCATATGTAAGATGTTATACTACCATTATCGGTAGAAGCATCTCCAGTAAATAAAATCTCTAAGGGAGCAGTACCAGATAATATATTACTTTCTAAAATAGCGGTAGGATTCTGATCTACCGTTACCGAAATATTAGTTGTTGCAGTTAACCCTTCTACATCAGTAACGGTTAATTCTACGTCGTAAATCCCTATTTCTGTAAATGTGTGCAATGGATTTACTTCTTCACTCAATATTCCATCTTTAAAATCCCAGCTATAGGAGGCAATGCCTAAATCATCTGTCGAGGCACTTGCATCAAATTGAACTTCTAGAGGAGATTCTCCTAAAATTATATCTGTAGCTGCAATGGCGTTAGGAGCAATACCCGTACCCGTTACTGAAATAGTTAGCATTTGAGTATCTGTGTTGTTGTTTTCATCTTCTACCGTTAAACTCACAGTATACTGACCTAATGCAGTGAATGTATGACTAGTTGTTATTTCTTCGGAAGTATTTCCGTCTCCAAAATTCCATAGGTAATTTGTAATATTGCCTCCTGATTTAGAATTTTCGGCAGTAAACTGAACCGTTAGCGGCACAAACCCTTCTGTAACATTTGCCTCTGGAACTGCAATTAAATCACCTTGATTACCAACTATCCATTCAAAATCAATGGTTTCTGGGTTAGGGTTACCAGATTCTTCTACAGTTATTACTACATTATATGGACTATTATCAGCTGCTCCAGGCCCCTGACTTCCTTGATTGGACTCAGGTACATTGGTTAGTAAATCTGCATTGTAATTGTAGCCATACGTATCCACTTTATACAATGCAATACGGTCAATGGCATGCCCTGCGGAACGTTCTGAAATTTGCATAGTATAGGTTCCTGGATTCACGAAATAAACATATACGGCATGTGAATCATTATCACTTGTTCTTGCTTGCCAATCATACTGCTGAGAAGCACCGCCACTTCTAAAAATTTTAAAAAATCCATTAGTACTAGAACCTGCTGGTGTTGTGGCTGCACTTACCCTAGTACTACCCCCAGGAAATACGATTCCATTTTGAGCTCCCTGTATGTTTGCTATAATGTCTGCTTCACTTCCAGGATTCCCGAATGTATCGTCTATACCAAAGAACCAAACGTTACTATTATTAGGGAATTTGAGCCAGTTATCGTTTTCTTCAGATGCAATTTCTCCTGTATAAAAACTATGCCAATTAAATCGATAAACTCCAGGAGTACTAATTTGTATATCATAATCAATGGTACTTCCATTTTGTGAACCAAAACTATTTGTATTTGCAATTATACCTGTTTTACCATTTAGATTTGTAATATCCCAACCTGCTGTATCCGTATTTTCCGCCTCTATAATTACCAAACCGTTTTCTTCTACAAATGCATCTGACCCTGACCCAGTACCAGAACCATCAGAAATAGTTCCGCTTATAATGCCAGTGTTAGGATTAATAGTCAATGTTGGCGGTAAACCTGTTGCACTAAAAGTCAATCCATTTTGACTAGATGCTTCAATTTGTAATGTAACATCTTCACCTTCATAATTATATTGATTTCCTGGGTTTTCAACTCCAAATTCAAGATTTGGATTGTTCGTCAAAACAGTAGTTAGTACCTGACCATCATCATAGGTAATTGTTAATAATGCATTTCTATTTTCCTCCTCACTATTAAACGTAATAGGGATAGAATAATCAGTATTAGCATCTAAGATTGAATTATTTATTACCGCATTATCAAAATTAAAATCATTTGCATTAGTGCCTGTAATTTCAATAGATTTAATAAAAACAGCAGTATTACCATCTGCAACCGTTATTTCTACAGATTCTGTAGTATTTGCAGTAAAAAGCACAGAACTTGGAGCACTTAATGTACTTGCGGCCAAAGGTGTGCCACTTGGGCTATCTGCACCTAACACCTCCATATTCAGCTGATTACCTCCACCTCTATTTTGAGCTCCACCTGCAATATAAATACCCCCACCAGAAACTATTGCTTGCGTTCCATGTCTATCGTGATTCATATCTGGCAGTCTTTTCCATATTGCCGCTATAGGATCATATTGTTCTGTTATCTTTAAAGCATCATCCGTTAACACCCCGTCTACCACTTCATCTTTTACTTCTCCGCCTATAACAATTAATTTGTTATTAAAATTAACCGCTGAGGCACCTCCTCTAGGGGTAGGTAAATTTTGATTACTTGGCAAAGTTGCCCACGTACTAGTATTTAAATCATAAACATCAACTTCTGGTATGGTAGGATTCCATACCCCACCCGGGCCACCAGATAATCTACCACCTGCTGCATAAATTTTATCATCTATTAATACAGCAGCAAAATGGTCTCTTGCGTGGGGTGCATCTGTTAAAGCAGTCCATTCTCCCGTCATGGGATCATAAACATCAAACATAGCAGTGTAACCACCATTGTGCCCAATGGTATTACCACATACAACATAAAACTTATCTTCATGCATTACTAAGCCTGCAGAACCTCTTCTTCTACTTTCTGGAATCTCTGGACCTTGAATCCATGCTTCGGTACTCGGATTAAACATCCAAATATGTTGAGCAGGTACTTCTGAAGGAAAGGCATTAGACTGGAAAGCTCCAATGACCCAAATTAAACCTTTGTAAGAAACGGCTTGAAAGTGGTTTAATTCAAACGGAGCAGAGTCTTCCAATTTAATCCAGGTATCGCTGGTGTAATCATAAATATCTACATCTTTAGCCGTTTCTCTACCACCCATTACAAAAAACTTATCTCCTGCTTGTACAAAAGAGTTTTCATGTCTTGGCTCGTAGTTTTCATTTTCATCTTTATCTATCCAAACTAAATCTGCCGTAATCGTCCATTGAAACGTAACTGTAGCAGGAGCAGAACCCTTTTTTAAAGCAGAGACAATTACATTATGAATGCCGTCATCATTTGGACCACCGGCAGTAGCTGAAGCACTAACAGTACCAGAAACAACTCCAGTTTCGCTATCAATACTAATACCTTCTGGTTGCCCTGATATAGTGTAATAAACTACCTCACCTGGATTACCACCAGATACTGCATTATTTAAATTTACTGATTGTAATATCTCTGTTGATTGATTCGTAATAGGATCTAATAAAAATTCAGGATAATTAGAATCAACATTAAAAATTTCTATTGCATTTAATAATGGATTTTCAACTACATGTTCTAACAATATATTTAGCTCATTGTCTGTAACAGAAATAGGATAAGTAAGCATTCCTCCTACTTCTGCGCCAAAAATGTCGACAACATCAAAATTCTCTTGAACTGTGTTGCCCTCAATAACAATATCGAAAATTCTAGCCCCAACTGTATTTGCCTCGTTAAAACTATTCCCTACATAAAGATTTACAACATAATCTCCGTTTTCTACCGGAAAACTAAATTGCATTTCATCACCACTACTAGGATCATATCTTTCAGAGTTAAATATTTGATTAAAGGTGTTTTCATCTATATATGCTGGTATGGAGGAATGTCTATTCTCATATTCTATACCTCCCCAGCTAGCAATAGTTCCTGTGTTCACCGTATAACTACCACCGTTGTACAGGCCACTTGCATTATTTGGCTCCCAAAAAGGAATTATATCATCCGAAGCCATAAGTTGACTTCCACCAACGTTTACTCTATAACCACTTGGCTCAATTACATTCCATTCAAACGAAGTTGTTACGACATCTCCATTTAAACCATCAGAATCATTTACTGTTATAGTTACATTAAACGGGCTATTAGCTAGTGCTGACTCTTCTATTTCACCACCAATCTGTCCATTTGTAGGTTCTATAAAAACACCATTAGGGAATCCCGTAGCGGTGTAAGTGAGATTTCCATCCCCACCGACAGCCTGTACTCCTAAACTTCCACCCAACTGTTGATTTACAAAACTAATTTGGTCATCTATATCAAACACATAAATTGGAGTGTCTGTATCTGGGGCATCAACTATTTCAATTGCATTTACCAATGGGTTTTCTATAATGGAATGCAGAAATTGCAAGTCCACACTACCATCATTAACTTTAACTATATGAGAAATCATTGTACCTACGTTATTACCGTAAGTGCCTGACAAGTCTAATTCTTTTAATAGCGGAAAATCTTTTCCTTCAATTTTAACATCAAATACTCTTTCGCCTTGTTCAGATGTACCCGAAAACCCATTGCCTAAATAGATTCTTACTTCATAATTACCAGCATTAGTGACAGGAAATGAATAACTTAATCCTGGAGCCGCTTCATCATTATCGAACCTTTCTGAGTTAAACAATTGAATAGGAACCGCAGCAGCATCAATACTTGAATCTAGTGTATTTACCGAACCTGAAAAGACAGAGTTTCCACCAAGTGAAGAAAGATATTCAGAGGGATTGGTAGTCGTATCTTCTGACCAGTTGATATTACCGTCAATTGCTGCTATTTCTGGACCACCTGCATTTACTCTATACAATACGGTATACGATTCTACCACATTTACCACAAAAGAATCTTCAACAAAATTACCATCGACATCCGTAGCTCTTATTGTAATTTCTGAAATTTCTGAGGTTGAGGGATAAGAAAGATTTAAATTTGAACCATTTACAATTGCTCCCACAGCAGTATTAGTATTACTTTCTATTGAAAAAGAAAGATTCTGCGCACCTAAATCATCCTCAAAATAATTAAGTAAGTCTATGCTTTCATTTGCCGTATCTACAATTCTATCCAAATTTGGAATATCCAACTTAACTATAGGATTAGACCCTAGAACATTTATAAAATCCCAAGTACCCATGACCTCTGACCCAACATTACCAGAAGTACCAATTAAACCAATAGCTAAATCTTGCGTGTTTGAGGTAATAGCATTTAAAATGCTACCACTTGCGGTGATAGTGGTAAAATAGGCTCTTGGATTATCATCAATTTTATACTCCAAATCAATTATTCCCGTTGCAGGATCTACAATAAAATAAAATAAAATACCAGAATTAGGTGTACCTAAAATTGATTTAGTAATAGGCGGTTGAATAACATCGTTCAGTTCCTGAAAAGCTTTAAAACCATCACGAGTTACCACAAATTCTATATAGTTACTTTGTGTACCATCACCAATATAAAAACCTAATTCAGGATTTATAGCATCTGGATGCTGATAAAGCCCTAAAGGCTCATTAAAATCTTGCATTTTACCAATTACAGTAAATTTTCCAGTAGTATTATCTACTTGTACCCCTAACTGGTATCCTTTTGTTTGTGTATTTAAATTACCAGCTGCTGTTCCTGAGGACATATGAGAAGTCATTAATCCAGGGGCACCTCCTATAACATCATTTGGGTTTGGACCTTGACCTACCATATCAATCCAATTAAGCCAATTTGCTCCTACATCCCCATTATTCATCAATCCTGTTAAACCTAAACCGGCATATCCTCCTAGACCTTGTTGATTATTAAAAAAATCGTTAAACACAGGAAGTGTGAAGGCATCACTACCGCCTTGAGTAGGATTGCCTAATTGAAATGGATCTTGAGCATCTGGGATACCATCGGAATCGTCATCCATATCATTCAAATTTGAGATGAATGGCGCTCCAGCAGCTTTATCAAAATCACTTGGTTGTGATCCTCCATTACATTCTCCAGTGCCGTTGTCTATTTCATCTTGGTTTGTATATCCATCTGCATCACCATCCGCTAAAGGATCATAACCTGGCTCACCCTCGGCTATACATTCTATAAAGTCTAATGGCTCATAAATCAAAATACCGCCACCACTAGGACTATAAGTATTTGTACCTCCTAAAGTTCCCAACCAGATAGTTCCTGGAAACACTTGATTATCCCCGTTAGCAGCTATTGCTAAAGCATCACCAGTATAACCTGTGAGGAATACTTCATCAAGGCTTTCTAAGCCTCCACTGCTATTGAGTTGTACTCTTCTAATCTGACCTTTATTACTACCTGCTAACAAATCTCCTTGTAACTCACCATTAAAATTAGTAGCGGTATATTCTACAATTGCGTTAGTGTTTGTACCCCAGATAGTAGTTAAAACATCATTTGGTCCATCATTATTTGGAACCGAAGGTCCTCTCCAATCGCCTTCTACACTATTAGTTGTTGTGACTGGTGGCCAATTTGCAGGCAGTGCAATTGAAGCATCAGTTGTAGATCCAGGTGTACTCCCATCTGGATCGTAAGTTAAAGTCCTAAAAACAGAATTTCCACCGTCTTCTGTAAATAAACCTGCTCCATTTGGATTAGCCCGTGTTGGATTTGGATGACCCCCATAAAAACTATTAAAAGAATAGCTTTGAATATTATTGGTAATCATTGTTAGATGGTCCTGATTATCTATAACTTCTCCTCCTACAGGACTACTGCTTCCTGGTTCTAAGGGATTATATGCATTGGTAACATTTGCAGTACCTTCTCCTTCTGGCAATCCACCCCACCCTAAATTAGCACCATTATCAGTTACGTATAAAGCCCCACTTTCGGTCAGTACAATATCGTATGCATTTCGATATCCAGGCGACAAAATTTGTACTGGCCCACCGGGAACAACAACTGCCTGATTAAGTCCATCATTACCTCCAAATGGATCATTTACGTCAACTCCATCATAACCTGGGCTATTTGGATCCGTAATTCCGTTAATATTTGGCCTTGTTGGATCATCTAACGTAGGCAAATCATAGATATAACTTCTACCATTGTCATTTAAAATTGGCATACCGTTTAGCTCATCCAAATTGATTGCTAAAATTGCCCCAGACAATGCATATTCACATGTAAAAACAAAGTTTTCAGAAGGAGCACCTCCATTAGTATGGCCTCCTTGAGCAACTATTAGATATTCAACACCATTTATGATTGCAACCTCCAAACCATTTGTTGCATGATTTTCTTCTGAACGAGGTAAACCTCTAACTAAATCTACTACATTCCACTCTGTTCCCGTCCAAGTAAATCTTGTTATAACTCCAGAATTTGTATCCAAGCCTACATCGCCATTACCACCACCAGAACCTGCACCTATTCTAAAATCACTAGAAGCTACGTAAATTACTGGATTCACAGCCGTACCTCCGACAGTAAGCCCTGTAGTTTCTCTTTCTATACTATTATAAATGGTTCCATCATCATTATGGTCCTCCATAGTTTGAACTCCATTTAACACCTCTACCTCTATAACATTGTAATTCTTAGAATCTTGACGCTCAATAGTCATAACTTTGATTAACCCAGGATATTCTGCCACGTATAACCTGTTATCCGGACCAAACTCCATTGCCGTTACTCCACTAGACACATCAGTTAAACCATTGAAGTTCAATTCACTTTGATCCCAGTTTTGTGCTAAGGTAATCTTAGTACAAAAGAACACCAGTAAAACAAATAGTCTTAGAAAATAGTTCTTCTCGTAAAAATTTTTCATTTAGTGTAAATTATTAAATTTTAAGGGCGGGGGTTTTAATAAACAATTATTATATAGTTCTTTACAACATTCAAAGATATCATAAAGAAATCGGCAGATAGTTTTGCTGTAAGACTTTTCGGCTAACTAGAATTTATAATCGATGTATGACACTTTATTAATTAAGCAAAAAAAAACCGTAAAGAAATTATTACTAAATTCTCTACGGTTTAAAAATTATTAATTTAACGTCTTTACCAGAATTTGTACCAGGGCTTAGTGTTTGCTCCATAACCATAGCCATACTTCCCTGCATAACCTAAATTAGCCTCTTTCACATCATTAACAACAAACATTAGTCCATTAATTTTCCCTTCTTCTTTGAGCTTGATAGGGAATTGTATAGTATCTTTTTCTGTGATTCCAGACCTTACAACATAGATAAAATTCTCTGTAAGTCTTGCCAAATGCAATGTATCTGACACCAACATTAAAGGAGCAGTATCTACAATTACATAATCATAAGCATATGCGGTTTCTTCTAACAAACGTTCCATTCTAGAGTTCATCAGAAGTTCTGTCGGATTAGGTGGCACCTTACCAGAAAAAACCACATCTAACTTGGAATCTTTTATTAATAAAGAAGAAATAACATCTCTAATATCTAATTGTTCGTCACTCAAAAAGTCTGTTAATCCATAAGCTTTATTTCCTCCTCCAGATTTTAAGCTTGCTGTAGACCTTAGCTCAAGTACTTCTTCAAACTTTGGATTTCTTATATCTGCTCCAATTAATAGCACTCTTTTATTGGTATTCGCCATTGTCAATGCAAGATTCAAAGACAAAAATGTTTTTCCTTCTCCGGATATACCAGAAGAGATAAAAATCAAGTTGTTATTCCCTTTTTTTGATTTTAAAATATAATCTAGATTTGCTCTGATAATTCTCAAAGATTCAGCCAAAACTGATCTATCACTTTTGCTGACTAATTTTTCACCAGATTTAGTTATTCTAGGCAATTCACCTATTATAGGAATATTGTTTACTAAGCCTTCTAACTTGTTCATGTTCTCTACTTTATTTGAAAGTAGATTCTTGGTATAAATAAACCCAAATGGCAACAACAAGCCCATAATTCCAAAAGCTAAAAATATTATTTTCTTTTTTGGAGCTACTGGTATATTACTGTAATATGCGCTCTCTACAACTTTGGACTTTGGCGCTGTAGATGCAACTGCAATTTGCGACTCTTCTCTTTTTTGCAATAGATAAAGGTAAAGTGATTCTGTTGTTTGTTGTCTTCTGGTAATATCTCTTAGTGCTCGCTCATTTTTGGGAGCTGAGTAAATTTTTGAATTTATAATAGCCTGTTGTCCGCTCAAAGTATTTACCTGCATACCCAAGTTATTAACTGTGCTATTTAAACTTGCTTGCATTGTTCTTTTTAAACCTTGCAATTGTTGGTCTAAGTTAACAATAACAGGGTTTTTCTCGTTAGAGCTTTTTAATAATCTTTGGCGCTCTTGAACCAACTGATTGTACTGTTGGGTTGTATTAGCAATAGTTGCATCTGACAAACCCAGGTTTGCTGGTAAAACTTCAAAATTATTTTGTTGATCCACTAAAGACTTCATAGAGCTTGCTATGTTCAACTGCGTCTGTGCGCTAGCTAACTCTTGCCTGTTTGATGCTCCAACATTCAAATTAATATTTGCTTCTGAAGATATATCAGTAACTCCCCTACCAGTTTTAAAATCTTCTGCACTTTGATCAACATCTGATAAGTTTGTAGAAATATCAGTAATTCTAGCATTAATAAACTCAGATGTCTTATCCGCTATCTCTTGTTTATCTTTGATAGCATTATTATTATAAGTTAAAATTAATTCATTAAGAATATCTTGCGCCTTTTCTCTTACTGGATCTTCCAAACTAAGAGTGATTATATTTGAATATTCCCTTGGAACCCCTAATTTTATTTTCTTTTTATAGTTTTCTGCAACTAAGTTAACAGGCTTAAAAGAAACTTTATATTCATTCTTCTTTACAGCATCAAAATCTGAAATATTAGGAGTTACAACAATATCACCGATAGCGGTTGCTAATTTTTCACCAAAAGCATGTGTTTTAAAAGCTTGCCCCTCCTCCAAGGCATATTCAAACTTTGTTTTATTCTTAAAGTGAAAAAAGAATTCTAATTGTGATTTAGAGACAATTGAATCTGGGGCAACCAAATTTAAATTAATTGGCGGGTCTTTATATAATTCAGTATTTCTAATATTTCCTAGTGATTGTATTACTGTATTTAACTTCAGTTTTTCTACAACCGCAATTAAATTAGACCTTGATGCTATTATTTCTATTTCATCCTCTACCTTATTCTTTGAGCCAGAAAAAATATCTAACTCTTTGAACAAATCTAATCCACCAGAACCTTGCTCATCTACAATCTGCACTTTAGCTTGCGCTTTGTATTTTGGTGTTGTATACCGAATTACAAAAAAACCTAAGGTTATAAATAACAAAAGTGACAGAACAAACCAGTACCAATTTTTTAAGTATGGTCTTAGTTCTTCCTTAAGAGCATTTTTTCCAATGGAAGTCATATGTTTAGTTTGATCTAGTTAAAATTAATACTGTTGAAGTTATTAATAATGATGCAACGGATACGTATAAACTTGCTCTTTGATCCAAATTAGAAGATGTTATTGCAGATTTATTTGGCTCAACATATACCACATCATTTTGTGTCAAATAATAAACTGGGGAATTCATTAAATTTTTGTCTCGTAAGTCCACTTTATTATACACTTTAGTACCATCAAAATCTCGGATTACCATAATGTTATCCCTTCTTCCTTTAATTCTTAAATCACCGGCCATACCAAGAGCCTCTAACAATGTTATGCGTTCCCCCTCCACGGGATATGTCCCTGGCCTATTTACCTCACCTAAAACGGTTATAGTAAAGTTATTTAATCTAATGTTAATGATAGGATCTTTTAAGTAGTCTTTCAATTTATCCCGTAAAAGTAGTCTTACCTCTTCTGGGGACAGACCTGCAATTTTCAGCTTGCCTATCACTGGAAAATCTATTTCTCCTTGTTTATCTATGAGGTAGTCAACGGGCTCAGGTCTCACGCCTCCCTCTGCAGCTCCTCTGTATAAATTAAATGGTGCACTAGCCTCGGCATTTAAGGTAGACACATGAATACTAATCAAATCATCCACTTTAAATTTAGGAGAGAAACTATCTTCATTTACGAGCGTTTCAAAATTCTTAGAATTTTGAAAGTATACAATATTCTCTTTGGTAGCGCAAGAAGTGGCCAAAATAATTACCATTGCTATGGCAACGTAGTTAAGATAATTTTTCATCCTTAAAGGGTTAAATAGTGTTAGTTATTGCTAGAAATTAATGAATTCTTAGAAGTTGTTTTATTTGGTGTTTCAATTTTTTTGTCAAATTTACAAAGTTCAGAGTTATTAGAAATATATTCTGGAACAATCTCTTTCATCAATTGTATAGACTCGGAGCCTTTAAAGAAAATGTTAGAAATACACAGTTCATCTATTTTAGATTTTACCCACTTAAAATCTAATTCTCTTGCCTTACTTATCATTATTTTTTTATGATACGTAGGCAGCGTATTTTCCCCATTAGCTAACAGTTCTTCATAAAGCTTTTCGCCAGGCCTTAATCCAGTAATTTTTATATCTATATCTTCTGGATAATTTAAGCCGGAAAGCTTAATCATATTTTTAGCCAAATCAAAAATCTTTACAGACTCACCCATATCGAAAATAAATATTTCACCTCCTTTACCCATAGCGCCTGCTTCCAAAACTAGCTGAGATGCTTCTGGTATTGTCATGAAAAATCTAGTAATGTCTTTATGCGTAACTGTTAAAGGACCTCCCTTTTCAATTTGTTTTTTAAATAACGGAATTACCGAACCATTAGAACCTAGCACATTACCAAATCTTGTTGTAATAAACTTAGTTTTACCTTGATGCTGACATGCGCTAATATACATTTCTGCAATGCGTTTTGTTGCCCCCATAACGTTGGTGGGATTTACAGCCTTATCTGTGGAGACAAATACAAACTTTTCAACATTATTCGCTATTGCCAAATCTGCCAAATTTTTTGTTCCAGCCACATTTATTTTAATAGCTTCATATGAATTGTATTCCATTAATGGCACATGCTTATAGGCAGCTGCATGAAACAAGACATTGGGTTTATATTCTTGAAATAATAATTGTAATCTATTTTTATCTCTAATATCTGCGACTATTGGCACAAAATTATGATGACCGTTTTGTTTAAGTTCTTGTTGCAAATCATATAAAGCTGACTCTGCTTGATCTACCACTATTAGTGCCCGATAATCATAATGTGCTATTTGGCGTACAATTTCACTTCCAATTGAACCAGCTCCCCCTGTGACCATGATTACCTTATCATTTAACTCTTTAGAAACCTTTGATTTTTTTATTTCTATTGGAACTCTATTTAACAAATCTTCGATTTGAACTTTTTTAATTTGAGAAACCTTCAATTCTCCATTAATCCAGTCCTGAACTGGGGGTATTATTTTAACTTGCACCGAATAATCCACCAAGCTCTCTACTAATAATCTTAGAATATTATTATCTATTTTGTGAATTGCTACAATTATTTCAGTAACACCTCTAGATTCCAAAAAAGATTGACTTATATCCTTGCGATGAAAAACGTTTACACCATTAATACTTTTATTTACTTTTTTATAGTCATCATCTATAAACCCCACTACTCTAACTTGACTAGAAACATGATTGGAAATAGCATTATAGGTTATAATTCCTGACTCTCCAGCTCCGTAAATTAAAATATTCTTATAAGAAGATATTTTGTTAACCACATTGTGAAAGAAATGCTTAAAAACGTAACGAGCGGCAGTTAGTGCAAGAAATGCTACTAGACTATGTATTATAATTATAGATAGTGGAATTGTAAAATCTGACATTAAATCCATTTCTCTTACAAAAACCACTAGAAAAATGGTTAGAATACTACTCAGACATATGGCATTGAAGATATTATACACATCTTTAATTCCAGTATGCCTCACAAATCCTCTGTAAGATCCTGTTATTAAAAAACCAATTGCACCCATTACAATTACTAAAGGCAGTTGGATTATTAGATTTTCAACTTCAAAATCAAAAGTGAGATTAAATCTGATGATGTAAGCACAAACAAAAGCAAAACCAACTATTAGAGAATCTACAGCTAAGACCATCCATTGAGAAGCGTACTTTTTACTAAAAAGATTTAAATAGTTTCGTATCATTGGTGTAGGTTATTTTTAATGATATTGGTTATTCTTATTAAGTCTTCTCTGTTAAGATTAGAACCACTTGGAAGACAAAGACCTTTCTTAAATAATTCTGAAGATACCCCATTTAAATAATTAGGTGATTTTTTAAAAACTGGTTGTTCATGCATAGGTTTCCATAACGGTCTAGACTCAATATTTTCTTTTAAGAGAGCAATCCTAATTTTCTCTCTAACTTCAAAATTGGGCAGCACGATACAACTTAACCATCTATTAGAACGTAAACCCTTTGGTTCATCTAAAAAATTGACTTGCTTGCTATCACTTAACTCTTTAACGTAAAAATCATAATTAGCTCTTCTGGCAGCCACTCTTTCTGGCAAGACCTCCATTTGCCCTCTCCCTATACCTGCTAATACATTACTCATTCTATAGTTATGTCCAATCTCTGAATGTTGATAGTGCGGGGCTTCATCTCTTGCTTGGCAAGCAATAAAAACAGCTTTTTCTTTAATTTCCTTAGAATCAGTAATTAATGCTCCTCCCCCAGATGTAGTTATTATTTTATTACCGTTAAAAGATAAAACTCCTAAAGACGTCAAGGTTCCACATTTTTTTCCTTTATATGTACTTCCTAATGCTTCTGCACTGTCCTCTAATACAGGTATGTTATATTTATTAGCAACCGCATTTATTTCATCTGCCATAAACGGCATACCATACAAATCAACAGCAATAATAGCTTTTGGAGTCTTACCAGATTTAATTCTTTCCTTAATACAATCTTCTAAAAGTTCTGGATCTAAATTCCATGTAGAATTCTCGCTATCAACAAAGATTGGTATTGCCCCTAAATATGTAATTGGATTAGCAGAAGCAGAAAAAGTAAAACTCTGGCAAATAACTTCATCACCAGCGCCAACCCCTAAAATTTTTAATCCTAAATGAATAGCAGCCGTACCTGAACTTAACACTGCAACCCTCTTGGATTCCCCTAAAAATTCTTCTATTGAATCTTCAAATCCAGTTAAATTAGGCCCCAAAGGGGCTATCCAATTAGTTTTAAATGCTTCTGCAACATAATTTTCTTCATTGCCTCCCATGTGTGGAGAAGACAACCATATTTTAGTATTAGCGCTCAATCTGTTTGGGGTTTAAGTTGATACATCAAAAATATATGATGCCAGTAAACTCTTAGCACAATTATCGGTAAGGAATCTAATATTTCGATTAACGACCCTTATTAAGTATCAAAATTAGAACAATTTAGTCAGGTTATACTTTAATCGGTTTTTTTTTTCTTTTGCCACAATTAATTCCTTATTTCATGGTTTTGTATAATATTTGTAACCAAACAAAACAATTCATGAAAAAAATACAGAACATTTGTTGTATTGGCGCTGGATACGTTGGTGGACCTACCATGTCCGTAATTGCTAAAATGTGCCCAGAAATTAAAGTTACTGTTGTAGACTTAAACCAAAAAAGAATTGACCTTTGGAATCATGAAGATTTAGACAAACTACCTATCTACGAACCTGGACTTAAAGAAGTTGTGGCAGAAGCAAGAGGTAGAAATCTATTTTTTTCAACTGAAATTGATAAAGCCATTGATGAAGCTGAAATCATATTCATATCTGTAAACACGCCTACCAAAACTTACGGTAAAGGTAAAGGACAAGCTGCTGACTTAAAATATATAGAACTTTGTGCAAGAAATATAGCTAAAGTCGCAAAATCAGATAAAATAGTTGTAGAAAAATCTACCCTACCTGTAAGAACGGCTGAGGCTATCAAAAGTATTTTAGACAACACAGGCAACGGAGTTAAATTTGAAATACTATCTAATCCAGAATTCTTAGCAGAAGGTACAGCCATTGAAGATTTAATAAATGCTGATCGCGTTTTAATTGGTGGAGATGAAACTCCGTCAGGAATTGAAGCCAGAAATACCTTAAGTTGGGTTTATGAACATTGGTTACCTAAAGAGCAAATTTTACAGACAAACGTTTGGTCCTCAGAATTATCCAAATTAGTGGCAAACGCATTTTTAGCTCAGCGTGTATCTTCTATTAACTCTATCTCCGCATTATGTGAAAAAACAGATGCTAACGTGGCAGAGGTTTCTAGAGCAATTGGCTTTGACAGTAGAATAGGATCAAAATTTCTCAACGCTTCTGTTGGTTTTGGAGGATCTTGTTTTCAAAAAGATATTTTAAATCTAGTATACATTGCTAAGTCTTTTGGATTACCAGAAGTTGCAGATTATTGGGAACAGGTAATTCTAATGAATGATTACCAAAAAAGAAGATTTGCAGAAAACATTATCAGCACACTTTATAATACCGTTTCTGGTAAGAAAATTGCATTTTACGGTTGGGCATTTAAAAAAGATACTAATGACACAAGAGAATCTGCAGCCATTTACGTTGCAGATGCCTTATTAGAAGAAAAGGCAGAATTGGTCATTTATGATCCTAAGGTAAATGCAGAAACAATCTATGCAGATTTAGACTATCTAGGAACAAGAACCGAAGAAGAAAACCGTAAATTAGTTACCGTAGTTAATGACCCAATGCAAGCGGCAGCAAATGCCCATGCTATAGCAATTTTAACAGAGTGGGATGAATTTAAAAACTACGATTGGAAAACTGTTTACGATAAAATGTTAAAACCTGCCTTCTTATTTGACGGTAGAAGAATCCTAGACGCCACTAAAATGCAAGAAACAGGGTTTAAGTTTTATAAAATAGGTGAAGCGTGAAAATATTAGTAACAGGTGCAGCGGGCTTTATAGGCTATCATTTAAGTAAAAAGTTAATAGCCTCTGGACATATTGTTGTGGGTCTCGATAACGTAAATGATTATTACAATCCACAACTTAAGTTTGATAGATTAAAAGAACTAGGTATTGAACAATTAGAAGCAGAAGCTTATAATAATTGCACTACTAGTACACTACATAACAACCTGTTTAAATTTATAAGACTTAATTTAGAAGACCGCGAAGCTTTACCAAAACTTTTTGAACAAGAGAATTTTGATCAGGTCTGTAATTTAGCTGCACAAGCTGGGGTCAGATATAGTATAGAAAATCCAGAATCTTATGTAGACAGCAATATTGTTGGTTTTCTAAATATTTTAGAATGTTGCAGACATCATAAAATAGAGCATTTGGTGTACGCTAGCAGTTCTAGCGTTTACGGTCTAAATGACAAAATACCTTTTGATGTTGATGACAGGGTAGATAACCCTATTAGTCTCTATGCGGCAAGTAAGAAAAGTAATGAGCTAATGGCGCACACCTATAGCCATTTATACGGTTTTAAAACTACCGGGCTTCGCTTTTTTACCGTATACGGTCCTTGGGGAAGACCAGATATGGCTTTATTTTTATTTACAGATGCCATTTTAAATAATAAACCTATAAAAGTCTTTAATAACGGTAAAATGGAAAGGGATTTCACCTACATTGATGACATTGTAGAAGGTATATTTAGAGTATTACAAAAACCAATAGATAAGAACAGTAGTAATTACCAACTGTATAATATTGGTAACAATAACGCAGTGAAACTAATGGACTTTATAGAAGCCATAGAAAAGCATACAGGTAAAATTGCGGAAAAAAACTTACTGCCCATGCAACCAGGAGATGTTTATAAAACATGGGCTAATGTAGATGCCTTAATCCAAGACTATGATTATGCACCTAACACCTCCTTAGACAAGGGCGTTATGGCTTTTGTTGAGTGGTATAAAAATTATTATAAGTAACAACCTTTTAACAAGAAAGCCGTTTAAATAACGGCTTTCTTGTTAAAATATAATGATTTTCAATTCCACAGAATATTTAATTTTTCTGTTAGTTTATATGCTTTAATCTACCAGGATTATATTAATAGTTATATTGTAAATCTTCCACGAAATAATATATTTTAAAGTCTTTAATTTTCAGTTTTTTATTAAACTATATTCTAATATTTAGTGGAAAAAATCCTAAACATTCTAATATCCTGTGGTTAAATCTCAGCCTATTATCTAACCTTGTATGTTCAAAAATTTTAAAAATAGTATTGAAAATTTTAGTTTTAATAGGCAATTAATTAAGTAGGTATACAGCTATATACATGCATACATAATTTATTAAGCATTAAATTAATTTTACCTGTTATAATCCAATTGAATCTTTAACAAACGTTAAAAATTAAAGCATTTCATCGAAACATTTGTGCTCTTTACCGAATTATCTTAACTCAATTAATAAATTAGCGTCCCAAAGCTATGTAACCAAGTTTAATTAATTAATAAAAAGCTTAATCTACACCCCAAATGCAAATTAAAGCCCCTAAATTAAAACGGATGTATTTGTTTATATCTGCCTTGGTTTTACTGTCTTGCAGTGAAGACCCCGATGAACTTTTACTAGCAGTATTAGAAGAAGAAGAAGAAGAAATTGTTCAAATTACAGATACGGATCTTGAAAATGAAAATAATACGGAAAACAAACAGGAAGAATCCAACTCAAACATTAGAGGTGAAATTTCTTTATTCCCAGTTGATGATGTTTATATAGAAGGTGACGTAGTCAAAAATTCTGATTTGATACGTGTTGAACCAGATAACAGAGTGGCATACCTTAAATACGATTTAAGTATTATTCCTGATAGTATTTTAAGCGTAAACTTAAAATTTAAAATAGATTCAGATGAAGGAAATGGGCTTATTGAAGTGTACTCTTCTGAAAAAGATGGATGGACAGAAGAAAATTTAAAAGATGACAACCAATTTGTAACAAAAGAATTACTTGGTAGTATTTCTGACACATACGTCAAAGATTCAAATTATCAAATCGAATTACCAATTGAGAAGTTTAGTAATAGTGAAACCACTATTGTTTTAAAACAAATAAATGGTAATGACGTTGCTTTTTCTTCTAAAGAAAAATCTAAAGAAAATTCAATACAATTAGAAGTAACATATCATAAAAATGAAGGTGATGGTGATTTGTCACAACCAAATGACAATGATGCCATTAGTGAAGATATAGAAGAAGAAACTAGTGATGTTATTGAATCTGAGACAATTGAAAACTTGGGTGAATTATTAGCTTTTCCTGGTGCAGAAGGATTTGGCAAAAATACTACTGGAGGTAGAGGTGGTGAAATAATTCACGTAACTAATTTGGACAATGACGGTGAAGGTAGTTTAAGACATGCAATGGAAAGGATTCAAGGTAATAGGACTATCGTGTTTGATGTGAGTGGGATTATAAATATAAGTGAACCCTTAAAGATACGACATGGATACGGAAATGTTACTATTGCTGGCCAAACAGCACCTGGTAATGGGATAACAATTAAAGGTTCAAGCGTTTGGATTCATGATTCCAATGTCATTATAAGATATTTAAAAATTAGGCCTGGATACCACGCATTTAATCCGGGTGCAGGAAACGAATCGAGTTCTAACTACGAACCAGATGATGGATTGAGAATTGTTGCATGGAATGGTTCAGAAATTAACAATGTAATTATTGATCATTGTTCAATCTCATGGGCTAGAGATGAAATTTTAGAAATAGGTACTGGCAACTCTGGCTATGTAAATAACGTAACAATTCAAAATTCTATTTTATCCGAAAATATTGATAAAGGATATGGTGTTTTACTGTATAAAAATGTATCCAATATTTCCTTTGTAAAAAATGTAGTTGCACATTGCAACTCCAGAAATATTGCCATTAATTCGAAAGATGCAAAAATAGAAATGGTAAATAATATTTTTTATGGGTTACAAAGAGGAACATGGATTGCTTATGGAAATGAGGTAGACATAATTAATAATGAATATATAACTGGGCCAAATAACTCCAGGTCTTTAGAAACTTTAAGACTTGAAACGGGCATAGGTACAGATATTTTCAAAACAAAAATTTATGTTGATGGAAATATCGATGATAACAGAGATATTTCCATCCAACCATTGGCTAAATCTAAATTATTTAATTATGCTTTAAACGTAACTTCATTGAATATCCTTGGTGCAGGGTCAATTCGCAATTCATTATTACCAAATGTTGGTTCTTCTATAAATAGGGACAATATCGATAAAAGAATTGTAAATGATATTATAAATAAAACTGGAGGTCTCATTACTAATGAATCTAGCGTTGGTGGATACGATTTATCTTCTGTAGAAACTAGACCGTCAAATTACGATACAGACTTGGACGGTATTCCTGATAGTTTTGAAGAACAACTAAATTTAGACAAAAATAACTCTTATGATGCTAATGAAGATATGAACGGGGATGGATATACTAATTTAGAACATTTCTTCTACTTGCTTACAAAACATTAATATACTTTCAGTAAAAGAAAAAAGGGATCATTAGCAAATGGTCCCTTTTTTTATACTACTTTTTTTTAAAAATCGTTAAGAGAAAATAATCCAATATTAAATGAAGAAAAATATTGCTTTTATAATAAGTTCAATGACACCTGGTGGAGCAGAAAGGGTAGTATCCATTCTAGCGAACAACCTAACTTATAAATACAATGTCTTTTTATATAGTTTAGACAACAAGCAAAGCTTTTATAAGCTAAATAAAAACGTTAAATATATCAATCTATTAAAAGATGGATTACAGCAAAGTAATTCAATTATGACTGCTATTTTTAATAATAGAAAAATTATTCAAAATATTACTAAACAATTAAACAAAGATAAGATAGATGTATGTGTAAGTTTTATGACTGAAACAAACATACTATCTATTATTGCGAGTAAATTTTGTAAAATACCAATAATTATTAGTGAGAGAAACAATCCCTTTGAAGAAGCTAAGAAATTGAATAAATTCTGGAAAATACTTAAACGTTTTGTTTATCCCTGGTGTAATTTCTTAGTAGTACAAACTGTTGATATTAAAAATTTTTATCTAAAAAAAATAGAAAATTCAAAGCTAATTATAATTCAGAACCCTCTAAATCCTGAATTTAATGAAGAATTAGTAAATAAAAGAGAAAAGACAATTCTTACCGTTGGACGCCTAACACCACAAAAAAATCAAGAATTTTTATTAAGAGTATTTGCTAAAATAAATAATTTAAACTGGAGACTTGTAATTATAGGTTCAGGTGAACTTTTAAATTCGCTTAAAGAATTATCCAAAAAATTAAATATAGAGAATAATGTTTTATTCCTTGGTAAAAAAAAGAATGTAGAAGATTATTATACTAAAGCGGGTATCTTCGCTTTTAGTTCGCATTATGAGGGTTTTCCAAATGCTCTGGCTGAAGCCCTTTATTTCAAATTACCTTGCATTAGCTTTAATTGTCCTACAGGACCCTCGGAATTAATAAAAGAAAATGTCAATGGTTATTTAATTGAAATGGGAGATTTTGACGGATACTATAATAAACTTAAACATATGATGGAAAATCCCGAGACCTGCAATAGATTATCTGAGGCGTCAAGGAAGTCAGTCGAGCACCTTAATGTAATAAATATCACAAAAAAGTGGACTAACATCATAGAAAATGCCTCTACCATAAGATAATGAAAGTTTCTATTCTTAAACTGTTTAAAAAGAACTTTTCTAATAAGGTTTTAAGGAATTTTGCCTACGTAAGTCTTGTCACCTTATTAATTAGTAGTATAGGATTTTTAAAGGAGACAATGGTAGCTGCGAATTTTGGGCTATCGTTAGAATTAGACTCATTTTTTATTGCACTTCTAATTCCAGGTATAATTAATACCGTATTTCTAGGTTCTTTCAATAGTGTATTCATACCAAATTATATAATCGAATTGAAAAGTAACAATTCGATAAAATCCTTTCAGACGTACAGCTTATTAATCACCTTATCATTAGCCATCGTTTTTTCAATAATAACCTTTTTAACAATTGATTTCTACTTAAATATTTTATTTCCAAATAAATCAAATGCATTTTATTCATCTGTACAAAATCAAACATTAATTTTATTACCCTGTATCCCTTTATGGGGTACAAGTTCAATTCTTAATGGAATTTTAAATGCTCATGAAGAATATAGATGGAGCTCGTTTAACTCTATTTTCACACCAGTATCGATAATCATTGGTGTTTCATATTTTAGTAATTCTACAGATTTTGTTCTTGCATACTCAACCCTAGTGGGAGCTGCCTTCAGTGCAACTTATTTATTAATAATTTCTAAATATAAAAAGTCATTAAATCTTGGCAGACCTGATTCAATTTCTCCAAACTTAATTTTGACAATAAAACAAATACCAGTTAAAATCAGCTCAAGTATTTTAACTTCATTAAACAATGTCGTCGACCAATTCTTTGCAGCCCAATTAATTGTTGGTTCTGTAGCAGCCTTAAACTATGGAATGAAAATTCCTGCATTTGCAACCTCTTTACTAGTTATGGCTATTAATAGTGTCCTTCTACCATATTTTTCAAAGCAAGTTTTAAAAGATAAAATTGTAGCCTATGAGAAATTGCTTGTAAATTTGAAGTGGACTTTCCTAATTGTAATGATTTTATCAACTATTGCTATAATTTTATCCCCATTTATAATAGAAGTTCTTTTTGAAAGAAATAAATTTTCAAAAGAAGATTCAATTGTTGTTTCTTATATTCAACAAATATTCTTAGCCTTCTTGCCATTCAAAATCTGTGGAATGTTAATGGTTAATTTTGCAACAAGTATCAACAAAAATTCCTTTCTGGCATTTGTCTCTTTAATAGCATTAATTTTAAATGTTGCATTAGATTACATATTTATTAAGTATTTCGGTATTTATGGAATAGCAATTTGTACTACCATTGTAATTATTATCAAAAGTCTTTTAATCTATTTATACATAAAAAAACTACACAAAAATATTTAGCAATTCATGCAAAGAATTTTATCAAAAATATATCATAACACTCTATTAGGGAATGCATTAATATTTGTATTTCATAATATAAAAAATAGATTATGGCCAGATTCCTGGGTTGTTAGATATAACTATTATAAATCATTTGGTAAGAAATTAAATTTAAAAAATCCAAAAACTCTAAACGAAAAAATTAACTGGTTAAAATTATATGACCGTAGAGAAATTCAAACTTTATGTGCTGATAAATTAGCAGTTAGAGACTACGTATCCAGTAAAATTGGTAAAGAACACTTAATACCTTTACTTTTTTCCACCAAATTTCCAAATGAAATAACGTATGATAATTTACCAGAGTTTCCTTGTGTAATAAAGACTAATCATGACAGTGGCGGAGTGGTAATTGTACATTCTAAATCCGATTTAGATTTCAGTCAAGTCCAAAAACAACTACGAATAAAACTAAATAGAAACTATTACAGAGAAAACAAAGAATGGCAATACAAAAACATAGTTCCTAACATTTTAGTAGAAAAATTGTTATTGACTGAGGAGAATAAGATTCCGATGGACTATAAGGTACATTGTTTTAATGGGAAAGCTCATATGATACAAGTTGACATAGATAGAGATAGTTGTAACCATTATAGAAATTGGTATTACCCAGACTGGAAAAGATGTCCTTTTTTTTGGCCATCAAAAAAAGAAGGATATATTACAAAACCTGCTGATTATGATTTGGATAAACCAAATAATTTGAAATTAATGATTGAACTTTCAAATAAATTATCGAGTCCGTTTCCATATGTACGGATTGATTGGTACGCTTTAGCAGATAAAATTTACTTTGGAGAAATCACCTTTCATCATGATAGTGGTACTCAACCAATTATACCTAGAGAATGGGATTATAAATTAGGTGAGTTAGTTGATTTAAATACCGTAAGAATTGAGTAATGTTATTGAAAGAAATTTTAAAAAACGTCATACTTTTATTTTTACTGTGCAATATACCAGGATTTCTCTTAGTTTATTTCGGTGAAACTATGGGCTCTATTAGTAGCTATTTAACATCTGCTATGCTTTTAGTTTATTTTTTGATTAGTAAACCTTGGCGTAAACCAGCAATACCATTTTTAATTTTTTCAATTACCTATTTTATAATATCCGGATTAAATAACACTATAGAAGATGAAATTAGTTTTATTAAGGAGACAATTAGATTCTTTATAATCTTATTTTGTGTTAATGAAGTTTTACACGATACTAAGTATAAAGAATTATTCTACATATTACTTCTTGGAGGCTTGAGCATTATAATTAATGGATTAATATTTCCTGAGACCAATAAAATATTTGGACTAATAAAAGGTAGATACAGTGGATTTTTCATCAATCCCAATACTGCTGGCATTGTATGTCTTTTAGGTATTGCCTTATCTTACAAAGTAAAGTCAGATTTTTGGCGAATTACAGGGCAACTTATTTTGACCATAGCTGGATTGTTAACCTTATCGAGAACTTTTATTATTATTTGGCTGTTAATTACAGTTCTCTCAATAAAACAAAATAAAAAAAATATCATACTACCGGTTCTGGGTTCAATAGGTATTATTTTAATGTTGACCTTTGGAGATAGCAAAAGGTTCGCCGGTGATAGGTTTGATGCTTTGACAAGTTTTTTTGACGATGGTCCCGTGAAAACTGAAACTATCCAACACGATTCTAGAGCCGAAACATGGGCTCAATATTATGATTTGATTATGGAAAAACCATTTTTTGGTCACGGATATAAATCATTTCAGGTTTTCAGTCATTTAAGACATGGAGCTCACAATAGTTATTTAATGGTATTTGGTGAAGGAGGCATTATCTCTTTTATAATTTTTATCTCCATTTATATCTACTTATTATATTGGAGTTTAAAAAGCTACAAAAGTGAAGCTACATTACTCTACATTTGTTTAGTGATTTTACTAAACATGTCTGCAAGTCACACTTATTTTTTCAACTATCAATCCATAACTCTGTCAATTTTTTTACTAATAAAAATTAGAGCTATTAAAGAAAAGAAAAATGAAAATTGATTTTGTAATTGGAAGTCTTCGAGGGGGAGGTGCTGAAAGAGTGGTCTCAACTCTGGCAAACTACTTAGTAAGTAAGCAGTATGAAGTAAGGATTATAACTTTCTCCAATGGAGATGCTTACAATTTGAATCCTAAAGTTAAAAGAATACGTTTACATCAAAGCGTTCCATTTTATAATAAAGCTTTAACTAGAGGATTAGTTAATCTTCTAAAATTTTACAGGAAAAAATATAACAGACCAGACATCATTAGTTCTCATATACATCAAATGGGTTTGATAACAATTCCGATAGCAAAACTATATGGAATGAAAATCATTGTATCTGAACACAACAATCATATTGCTTCAAAAGATATTCCCTTAGTACCTTTCTTATGGCGTAACTTTTACCCCTTAGCGGATGCCATAACTATATTAACAAATTACGATTGGGATTTTTTTAAATCAAAAAATAAAATTGTCGAAATCATGCCAAATCCGGCATCATTTGATAAAATAGTTCCTTCAAAAAAAATCGAAAGAAAGGATGTGATATTAGCCATCGGAGATTTAAATAAATATCATCATAAAGGTTTTGATAATTTGATAAAAATTATGGATAACCTTCTAGATAAACATCCGACTTGGGAACTCCATTTTATTGGTGACGGTTTGGAAGGAAAAGAGGTCATAGATAAAATGATTTTAAATAGTAAAATTAAAAGCCAAATCAAATTTAAAGGTTTCAGGAATGATGTAGATGTCTTGATGAAAGAAGCCTCAATATTTATTCTACCCTCTAGGTGGGAGGGTCTTCCGATGGTATTAATTGAAGCTGCTTCTCAAGGCATGTGCTGTATAGCATATGATTGTATTTCTGGTCCTTCAGACATAATTATAAATAGTAGAACTGGTATTTTAGTTGAGAATCAAAATATTAAGAAAATGAAAATTGAACTAGAAAATCTTCTACTAGATAAGGATAAGCGAGATGAATTAGGCTATAATGCTATAAATTCAGTTGAAAAATTTTCAATTAATAATGTAGGAGAACGATGGATAACCCTTATCAAAAAAATTAATCTTAAATGAATTTCTCAATCTTGATATATTCACTGCGTGGGGGTGGAGCAGAAAGGGTAGTTTCCTATTTAGTACCGTATATACAGTCTAAAGGTTATAATGTGCATCTAGTATTAATGCATAATACTTTAGATTACGAATTACCAAAAAGCGTAAATCTGCATTTTATAGAAAACTCACATCCCAATGAAAATGGTATTTTAAAACTGTTTAAACTGCCCTACCTCGCTTACAAATATGCCAAATTACTTAAAACATTAAAAATCACGCATTCTTTTAGTTTATTAACAAGACCTAACTATATAAACGTTTTATCTAGGATTTTTAGTAGACGTAAGTTCAAACTAATAATAAGTGAAAGAAATTTTATTAGTGAGCAATATGGATATGGTAATCTTCCTTGTAAAATAAATAAATGGTTGGTTAAAAAGTTATATCCAAAAGCAGATTTAATCATTTGTAATGCTAAGGCAAGTGGTACTGATTTAGTCAATAATTATGGAGTAAGTAAAACAAAAATAAAAACTATTTACAACCCTATAGATTTAGAACGTATAAATAGTATAAAACCAATATCAGATTTTTTTAATAAGGATTATATAAATTTGATATCTGTAGGTAGGCTACAAGAGGTTAAAAATCATTCCCTATTAATATCTTCCATTAAAAAGTTTAATCACATTCGCCTATATATTCTTGGTGAAGGCCACCTAAGAGAAAAACTAGAGCAGCAGATAGCAGAAAATAATCAAGAAAATCAAGTTTTTCTATTAGGTTTTGATTCAAACCCATATAAATATTTAAAAGCAGCAGATTTATTCATTTTTGGTTCAAATCATGAAGGTTTTCCTAATGTTTTGTTGGAATCATTAGCTTGTAAATTACCCATTTTAACAACTAACTGTAAATCTGGTCCAAACGAAATTTTGTTACCAGAAGAGGAAACGGAAAAAGATATAATGATTACACCATACGGAATTTTAACTCCAGTAAAAGATGTTGCGCTCATGCAAAAGGGATTAAACTATTTTTTAGATAATCCAGACTATTTAAAAAAATGCAAAGAAAATACATCCGTTCGTATTCAAAATTTTAAAAAAGAAGAAATAATAGATAGATATCTGCAAATAATTAAGAGTGTTTAAACAAGAGTAGTTTTACGAGTTTAGTTATATAAATTGCCTTATTAATGAAACCAAAAATTATAAGAACAGCGGCATTGGCAGGATCTATTTCTGTCCTCTTAAAAGGGCAACTAAGATTCTTGAATAAGTCATTTAATATTCTAACAGTCTCATCCGATGGGCCACAAATAGAAGAAATTAGAAAATACGAGGGAGTTCGTTGTGAGGTAGTAGAAATAGAACGTAGAATTGCTCCTTTAAAAGACTTAAAAAGTTTAATTCAACTCTATAATAAATTTAAAACTGAAAAGCCTTGTATTGTTCATTCTATTACTCCCAAGGCTGGTCTTTTAAGCATGATGGCTGCTTATTTGGCAAGAGTTCCCCATAGAGCCCACACCTTTACAGGTTTAGTTTTTCCGTATAAAACAGGTTTTTCAAAGTTCTTATTATTGAATCTTGATCGTTTAATTTGTAAACTAGCCACAGATATTTTTCCAGAAGGTGAAGGTGTTAAATCTGACCTTATTAAAAATAAAGTAACCAATAAAACCTTAGAAATAATTGCAAACGGAAATATAAATGGTATTGACGGAACTTTTTTTAATCCGCAATTGTTTAAATCAAAAAATGATGAATTAAGAAAAACATTGAATATACCTAAGAACAACTTAATTTTTCTATTTGTAGGTAGACTGGTAAAAGATAAAGGAGTAGAAGAATTGGTTGCTGCTTTTAAAAATATTCAATCAAAAAACTCAAACACAACTTTATTACTTGTTGGACCCTATGAACATAACCTTGATCCAATAGCACAACCTACTATTAAGGAAATTAAGAACAATATGAATATCATTGAGGTCGGATGGCAGAATGATGTTCGTCCTTATTTATCTATATGCAATATTTTTTGTTTACCTAGTTACCGAGAAGGTTTCCCTAATGTTCTACTGCAAGCGGGTGCAATGGGAAAATTTAGTATTGCGTCAAATATAAGTGGCGCCAATGAAATTATAGTTCCAGATTTTAATGGAAGGTTAATAGAACCTAAAAATGTAGAATCACTAATTCATGAAATGAATCGATGTTTACAAAAACAATCAGATTTTAACAAAATAAACCTAGATATTAGGAATTATATTTTAGATACTTATAACCAAGAAAGGGTATGGTCATCGCTAAAAAATAAATATATGGACATGATTAATAAAAGACCTTGCTAAAATGTACAAGCACATTTTAAAAAGAGCTATTGACTTTACGATTGCTATTGTAGCTTTTGTACTACTTAGCCCTATTTTTTTAATTGTTACGTTAGCTTTACTTGTAGCCAACAACGGAGAACCTTTTTTTACACAACAGCGACCTGGTTACAAAGAGAAAATCTTTAAGATTATAAAGTTCCGTTCTATGAATAATAAAACGGACAATAGCGGAAATCTACTTCCTGATGAAGACAGGATTACAAAAGTTGGTGCCTTTGTAAGAAAAACATCTTTAGATGAAATTCCACAACTAATTAATGTGATAAAAGGAGATATGAGTTTAATTGGGCCACGGCCTTTATTAGTCTCATATTTGCCTTTGTACAACACAGAACAAAAAAAACGACATAGAGTAAAACCAGGCATAACAGGCTGGGCGCAAGTAAATGGACGGAATGCTATTTCTTGGCAACAAAAGTTCATTTATGACGTTTGGTATGTAGAAAATGTATCACTTAAATTAGATATAAAAATTATGTGGTTGACCCTATTAAAAGTGATAAAAAGATCTGACATCTCTTCAACAACCAGCGCAACGATGGAAGTTTTTGAAGGCAACTAACATACCAAACCAATGAAACTTAGTTTTGTAATTCCATGTTACAATATGGAAATCTATTTACCTAAATGTGTAGATAGTTTATTAAAGCAATCTTTAAAACCAGAAGACTACGAAATTATTATTGTTAATGATGAGTCTAAAGATAAAACATTACAAATTGCCAATAATTACGCGCAAAAACATCCCAATATATCCGTAGTTGATAAAAAAAATGCTGGTGTTGGTGCTGCAAGAAACTCTGGTTTAGATCATGCGAGGGGTACTTACGTGTATTTTTTAGATCCAGATGATTATTTGGCAATAAATACACTTCCCTTACTATTGGCCCAATTAGAACATTATAATTTGGAAATTTTAGCTTTTAAAAGTACTCCTGTATATAATGACAATCTTACAGAATCTGCTAATAAAAGTCAAATAAAGAAAAAATTAGAAGTTAAAGATGGACTCACCTTTATTGGAGAGTCTAAATTTCAAAATGAAATTTGGTGGTACATAATACAAAGAGAGTTCCTTTTAAGCAACAATTTTAGATTTATCGAAGGTAAATGGATGGAGGATGCAATACTTACTGCTGAACTATTTACCACCGTCCAAAAAATAGCTTATTGGGATATAGATGTACATCGATATAGAATTTTGCCCACGTCGGCTATGCGGAATAAGAGTCCTGAGCATTACAACAAAGTTATTTACGATAATGCAAATGCCGCAGAAGTTTTTTACGATTTGTTAAAAAAACTTCCTACAGATCACCCTAATTATTCCAAGGCTTATCGTAGATTAAAAACAAGACAGCAATCTTTTGTGTTTTTTCTACTAGTTCGTCTAATGAAATCAGACATTGCAGTTACCAAAATTCCAGATTTATTAAAAAGGTTTGAAAAAATAGATGCTTACCCGTTAAAAAAATTTTTAGGTAAAGATTATAATGGATGGGATTACAAACTTTTAGTTTTTATTTTTAATAGAAAAAAATTGATCATACCCTTCACCCAATTATTCAGACTTTTTTACAATTTAAAAAAATGAACGTACTTATAACATCTGCAGGAAGGCGAGTGTCTCTACTAAAATCTTTTCAAAAAGAACTTAAAACAAGACAACTAAACAGTAAAGTATATGCTGCTGATGCCAATCCGGTTTTATCTGCTGCATGCCAAGTTGCAGATGACTATTTTAAAGTTCCTCGTTTAGATCACTCAGAGTATATTACTTTTTTGCTCAAAAAATGTATAGAACTTAAAATCAGCTTAATAATACCAACTATCGATACGGAATTATTACTATTAAGTAAGCATCAAAACCTTTTTAAAGAAAAAGGAATCATACCAATAATATCTGACCAAGCCTTAATAGAAAAATGCCGCGATAAAAGAAGGATACATGAGTTCTTTGAAGACCATGACATAGCCGTCGCCAAAGAATTTTCTAAAGACAATTTTAAGCTACCAATATTTATAAAACCAATAGATGGTAGTAGAAGTGTAGATACGTATCTTATTAGAAAAGAAGAGGATTTAACTGAATATCATTTAGACAATGACAAACTCATGTTCTTGGAATATTTAGATCACAATGAATTTGATGAGTTTACTTGTGATTTATATTTTGATAAATCTAACGAACTTAAATGTGTTGTTCCTAGGAAAAGAATAGAAGTGAGGGATGGAGAAGTCAATAAAGGTAAAACCTGCAATAATGAGCTTGTAATCTTTCTAAGAAATACATTAAGAAAGGTTGATGGAGCAATTGGTTGTCTTACAGCTCAGTTTTTTATGCACAAGCATACTAATAAAATTTATGGTATCGAGATAAATCCTAGATTCGGAGGTGGCTATCCCCTCTCCTATTTATCGGGAGCTAATTATTCTGGCTGGATTATTGATGAGTATTTATTAAATAAAAATATTCCAGATTCTTTTGATTGTTGGGAAGCAGATTTATTAATGCTAAGGTATGATGCAGAAGTTTTAGTCCATGAATATAAAAATTAACTCCGACACGGTTATTGTTTTTGATTTAGATGATACGTTATACAATGAACTAGATTTTCTTAGGTCTGCCTACAAAGAGATTTCTAAAAAAATAAATCTGAACGATTGGAAAAAAATCTATGCAACCATGTTTTCTAAATATAGGCTAGGGGAAAATGTTTTTCATTATTTGGAAGAAAACTATAAATTTCCAAAAGAGAAAAGTTTAGCGTTATATAGAAATCATTTACCTGAAATAGTCCCATTTGCAGGGGTCATGGAGGCTTTCAAATCTATCCAAAAATTAAACGGGAAAATTGCTCTAATTACAGATGGTAGATCAACAACTCAAAGAAATAAATTACTGCAACTAAAAATTACTGATTTTTTTAGTTCGATTGTCATTTCTCAAGAGATTGGCACTACAAAACCAAATCTAGACAATTTTAGGAAAATAATGCAAGACTTACCTGCTTCCAAATATGTTTATGTAGGAGATAACATTAAAAAAGATTTTATAGCACCTAATTTGTTGAATTGGTGCACTATAATGATTTTAGACAGTGGCAAAAACATCCACACCAATGATTTTGAAAATGTAGATACTGAAAAGCTCCCTAATTATTATATTGAATCAATAAAAGAGCTTTCGTTTTATTCTACTTAAAACTCCAATATCTTAAATTCTGAACGTCTGTTTTCTCTGTGTTTACTTTCTGGGCAATACACACCATCAGAACATTCATTAGTCAATTGGCGCTCTCCAAACGCCTGAGTTTTTAAACTGGCTTTTGATACACCTTGAGCCAATAAGTAATCTGTAGTACGTTTAACTCTCCGTTCTGACAACCATTGATTATAGGTATCTGTTCCGCGAGCATCGGTATACGAACTCACCTCTAGCACCAAAGAAGGATTTTCTTGTAATAGCACCGCTAACTTGTCTAAAGTTCTTTTAGACTCGCTATTTAGATAGGAAGAATTCAAATTAAAATAGACCAATCCTAAATCATCAATTGCATTACGCAAAGCATCTTTTTTAGCTTGTAAGGCATCTTGCTTTGCCTTTTCTGCAGCTGCAAGTTTTGCTTGTTCTTCTTCTCTTTTTAAACGCTCTGCTAATTCTCTAGCTTCTCTCTTCGCTTTTTCTGCTGCAGCAATACTATCATTAAGGCGCTGTTGCTCCGCTTGCATTTCATTAATTAAGGCCAATTTCTCTTCTCCTTTAAGAGATAAACCTTTTTCTATTCCAAAACGATAAACTACTCCGGCTGCATGTTGAATATGATTGGTAGAATTTTCTTTATTCATGGTCCATTTACCAGTAGAACTAAAATCTAATCCCCAGTTATCTGAAATCCAAGTTCTGAAACCTACATTGGCGTTGTACGTTCCTCTACCTTGGTTATTAGCTTCTGTATAACCAGCGCCAATACCTACATAAGGGTCAAAGAAACCCGTTTCTCCTAATATCTTATTTAAGTCGTAATTAACTCTAAAGTCAACCGCATAATAATCTGACTCTTCCGTAACTACCAATCCATCTACTACTTTGCCTTCTTGGTATTTATTATAACTACCAATAGCCTCTAATCCTAAACCATTTTTGAAGTATCTTCCAATACTTAAACGAGACGGGTGTGGTACCACATTCCAGTTATCAGAAAAATTAAGTACATCACTAAATTCGGACCCAGCATCATCTACAGCATTCATTCCAACGCCAACAATCCAAGAACTTAAAACGATAGTATCTTTTTTGGTAAGAACAGGTATTTCTTCTTGTGCTTGCACAAAACAAGTGGATACCATTACCATTACTAAAGCAAGACTTATATTTTTTACATTTTTCATCATAGTGTAACTTGGGGATTACGCTGCAAATCTAATTTTTTTAAACAAACTGGATAAAATTTCCCTTTAAAGCTTGCTTTCTATCGACTATCTGCTTGTTTTAGTACGAATTGCGGTAGCGTGACTTATACGCTTTTTCGTAAACTTCCTCATACAACGGTAATATATTCTGTATTTGAAACTTTTTAGAAACTTTAAAAGCATTCTCTTTAAATTCTTCTAAACGCGCATCGTCTTCTAAAATATAAAGGGCATTCTTTGCCATTTCTTCTACGTTCCCTACATCACTTAAAAACCCGGTTACACCGTGTTCATTCACTTCTGGAATACCACCTGTGTTGCTAGATACAACCGCCACTTTATTAGCCATTGCTTCTAAAGCTGCTAAACCAAAGCTTTCCGTTTCTGAAGGAAGCAAAAACAAGTCTGAGAAACAAAGAATTCTATCAATCTCATTGCTGTTCCCTAAAAACAATACTTTGTCCTCTATCCCCAATCTTTCGCACTGGCGTTCTGCTTTTTCCTTAGCTGGCCCTTCCCCTACCATTATGAGTTTGGCAGGCAATTTTTGCTGTACTCGGTAAAATATATCTACCACATCTGGTATACGTTTTACCTCTCTAAAGTTACTAATGTGGGTGATTATTTTTTCATCGTCCTTAGCCATTAAACTCCGTTGGCAATCTGTAAAACCATTATGGTATTTGCTAGAATCGATGAAATTCGGAATTACTTCAATATCGTTTTCTACATCAAAAATTGCTAAAGTTTTTTGCTTTAAATCTTCAGATACAGAGGTTACTACATCAGATTTATTGATACTAAAGGTAACTGCAGTTTTATAAAACGGATGCTTCCCTACTAAAGTAATATCAGTACCATGCAAAGTGGTTATCATTGGAATATAAATATCCTCTTCTTTCAGCATTTTTTTTGCCATATATCCAGCATATGCATGTGGAATTGCGTAGTGCACGTGCAAAAGCTCTATTCCGTATTGTTTAATAGTATCTACCAACTTGCTAGATAAAGCAAGTTCGTACGGTTGGTATTGAAACAAAGGATATTTGGGAACGTGAACTTCATGAAAATGAATATTATTATTTAAAAGTCCTAAACGCACGGGTTGCTGATAGGTGATAAAATGAACCTCGTGTCCTCTTTCTGCCAAGGCTATACCTAGTTCCGTGGCTACTACACCACTACCCCCAAAGGTAGGGTAACATACTATTGCAATTTTCATG
Organism: Croceivirga sp. JEA036; assembly: GCF_011882165.1. Classification (NCBI taxonomy): domain Bacteria; kingdom Pseudomonadati; phylum Bacteroidota; class Flavobacteriia; order Flavobacteriales; family Flavobacteriaceae; genus Croceivirga; species Croceivirga sp. JEA036. Next base: position 534,850 of record NZ_JAATON010000001.1, on the reverse strand, counting down.
CGCCTAAATTAGGTCTTTATTTAAAACCTAATTGATAAGAGAATCATAAATAGCTTGCTGTATACGTGTGCGTAAGCCAGATTTTACCAATAGGTTATTGGTCATTGTTGGGTAGGTTCTATTAGACAGAAAGACGTAAACGAGTTCTTCTTCTGGGTCTGCCCATGTATAAGTACCTGTAAATCCGCTATGTCCAAAACTTTCTCTAGAAACACATCCGCAGGTAGGACCACTATTTTTTAATTGTGGTTTATCAAACCCTACTCCTCTTCTTACATCTTCATCACAGAAATAGCAGGTATTAAATTTCTTTACTGTTCGCTCATTAAAAAACCGATGACCACCGTAGTATCCGCCTTGCAAATACATTTGCATAATCTTAGCCACATCTAAAGCATTGCTAAATAAACCTGCATGGCCACCTACACCACCTTGCATGGCCGCTCCCATATCGTGTACATAGCCTTGTACTCTTTTAAACCTGTAGTAATTGTCTTCTTCTGTCGGTACTATTTGAGCTCTAGGAAACTGTTCTATAGGATTATAAGCCATATGTGTTGCTCCTATAGGTCTCAGTAAAAACCGATTTAGAAGTGCATCTAACCGCTCGCCATAAGTGTCTTCTATGTAATGTTTCATCACGTAATAAGCTACGTCACTATACCGGTATTTATTACTTTTTAATTCTTGTCTACCGATTCTGTTGTAAATGGAATCCTTATACGCATTAGACAAATACATACCATCAAAAACTTTGGTAGAATAGTCTGGGGAAGGTTCCCTTCTATAAAAAAAGTCCGAAGGTTTTCTGTTATCATCCAATGTACTTACATAGAACGCTATCCATGCCGGTAATCTACCGTAATGGGATAACGCCTTTAGAACGGTAACATCTTTTAATTCGGACTCTTTGTAGGCAGGTATTAATTCTTGAAAAGTATTATCCAATTCAATTTTACCTTCTTCTTCCATTTTCATAACCAAAGGCAGTGTGCCTAGTATTTTAGTTACTGAAGCCAAATCAAACAAATGGTTATTGGTAATACTATCATTGGTTTCATAAATGGGTTTGCCAAAGCTTTTATTATAAATTACTTTTCCTTTTCTAGCAATCAACACTTGTGCTCCAGGATACATTAACGAGTCTAAACCTGCCTGTACCAACTTATCCACTTCTTTTAGTTTGGTACGGTCAAAACCTACTCTTTCTGGCATACTAAAACCCAATCTTGCAATAGGTTTTGTGTTAATTCCTGTTCCTACTTTAAACGAAGGATGGGCGGTTACAGGCAATTTACCTTTGGCACCAATAGCACCAAAAATAACTTCCGCCGCCTTTTCTTGAGCTATTGCACTATTTTGATAGGCCATGACAATACCATCCATGGCAGACCAGTCTTGTATATCTAAAAGTGCATAGGGCTTGGTAAAAACACTCAAAATGGTATTATTTGAGCGCATTCTGGCTATTTCTTGAACCCAATACTTTTCGTTTTCAGAAAACTTAGACGCTTTCCATGGACTGGCATTACTTTTATGAAAGCCTATTACTACTAGATTATAATTACGTAGTTGCTCTCTATATTCCGCAATATCTTTGGCATGTATCACATCTACGTCTACATATGTTTTTAAGGTATTTAAAAACGTATCTCCAGGTGCATCACCAAATTTAACATAAGCAATTTTTTTATTATCCAATCGGCGAACTGGTAGTATGGAAAAATTGTTTTTCACTACCGTAATGGCGTTTTCTATCGCTTTCTCGTAAAGCAAATCATCCTCAATGGTATGCAAATCATTGACTAACCCTGCTACAACCACAGGACGATACGTATTTAACCCTACCTTATACTTCGCTTTTAATATTTTTTTTACAGAACTTTCTAATCGCGCTTCAGAAATACGACCAGAATGGTAAGCTTCCACCATTTTAGCATGAGCACTTGCCACATCTACCGGCATTAAAAGCATATCGTTACCAGCTAAAAAAGCACTTAATTCTACCTCGCCTTTAGGTGCAAATTCAGAGACCGCTTTCATATTCAAAGCATCTGTAAACACCAAACCTTTATATTGCAATGCTCCCTTAAGGTATTCTTTAATTATTTTTTTTGATAAGGAAGAAGGTAGTCCCTCTTTGGGTTCTAATGCTGGAATGTTTAAGTGTGCAACCATGATAGAGCTGATGCCAGTATCTATCATTTTTTTAAAAGGATACAACTCAATACTATCCAAACGCTCTTTACTAAAATCAAGAAAAGGAAGTGATTTATGCGAATCTGTAGCCGTATCGCCGTGACCAGGAAAATGCTTGCCAGATGCCAGTACGCCAACAGACTCCATTCCTTTGTTAAATGCAACTGCCTTACGTACTACATTTACCCGATGTTCCCCAAAAGAACGATTACCTATGATGGGGTTTTTAGGATTGATATTAACATCTAAATCGGGAGCAAAATTAATGTGCACCCCTAAACGTTTGGCATGTTCCCCAATACGTTTCCCTACCTGGGCTACTATATCATCTTTTTGTATAGCACCTAAGGTCATGTTCCAAGGGTACGCAAATGTAGAATCTAACCGCATAGCTAAACCCCACTCTGCATCTTGGCCAATGAGTAGCGGTAAATTAGAAGCTGCTTGATATTGATTGGTAAGAATGGCTTGTTGTACCGGTCCTCCTTTAGAAAATATAACACCTCCAATATGATATTGTTCTATCTGTTGCTTTATTTTATCCGTAGAGGTCTTGTTTTGGTCAGAAGCTACACTAACCATAAATAGCTGCCCTATGCGCTCTTCTAAACTCATGGCATTATACTTGGTATTAACCCATGCTTTTTGTGCCAACGTATCTTTAGCCGACAGTGGGTCTATTTGGGCAAAAGAAATGTAAGTATATAAAAGGGTTAGGGTATAAAATACTAGAATCTGCTTCATAAATCGTCTTAAGAAATGAACTTAAAGCGATTAAAATTATTGTATTTCACCGATGAAACTAAGGAAAAACTGATAAAATTTATGAAAAATTAATGCATACTACATAAAACGTGCATGCCAACTTTCTGATGCAGGCACTTCCCAATGTTCTAGAAATTCCGCCTTTGTAGCCACTAAATTGTTAAATACTACCGTATTTTTAGAAACCGCTTTTTGCTTCGCCATTTTTCTAAAATCTGCTAAGGGTTTGTAGGCTATGTATTCTCCTTGCTTGTAAGAAACGTTCATCTTATCTAGCAAATCTATTTGATATTCTTTTTCTAAAGCTTGTATAAAATGCACAGATGCATCAATAGAACAACCAGAAGCAGCATTAGCGGCTTGGTCAAGGCCAATAACAATAAATCTATTATAAGGCATGGTAAATCCAGCTTTCAATTCGGCACCATGTGCAGTCCATTGCGTTAAAAAAGCTTCGGTTTTAGCCTTTATTTCAGAAAGTTCGTTGTCTGTTATCGTCCGGTTACATTGATAAATCCACACTCGCGCCTCATCTGGCAAAGATTCAAAATCTACTAACATACTAAAGCGAATTGGCTAAAAGTTCTGCAACGTCTAAAACCGTAACACTGTCTTCTTTTTCATGTGCTTTAATACCATCTGTCATCATAGTATTACAATAAGGACAACCTGTTGCAATAATATTAGGATTTGTTTCTAAAGCATCCTTCGTACGCATCACATTAATATCCATATCCCCTTTTTCTGGTTCTTTGAACATTTGTGCACCACCAGCACCACAACATAAAGCACCATTTTTATTGCGCTTCATCTCTACCAACTCTGCGTTGGTTTTTCCTAATACACTTCTTGGTGCATCAAAAACTTGATTGGCCCTACCTAAGTAACAAGGATCATGAAAAGTAATACGTTTTCCTTTGTATTCTTGCCCCGTTATGGTTAAACGGCCCTTATCTATCAACTCTTTTAGGTACTGCGTATGATGGATAACATCATACTTCCCACCTAGACTAGGATATTCATTTTTAAAGGTATTGTAAGAATGTGGATCACAGGTGACAATTCGCTTTATCTCGTACCCATTTAATACTTCAATATTCATCATGGCTTGCATTTGAAACAAAAATTCGTTCCCTGCACGCTTAGCTACATCTCCTGTAGAACTTTCTTCTGGGCCCAAAACGGCGAAATCTACCTCGGCTTTATTTAATAACTTAACAAATGCTCTTGTTATTTTTTTGGCTCTATCATCATAACTACCGGCAGAACCTACCCAAAATAAAATCTCTGGCTGTTTACCTTCAGCCATGAATTGTTCCAGGGTTTTTACCTTAAGCTGCTCACTCATAATACTACATTTATTCGTTTACCCAATTTAAACGGTCCATTTGATTGTAAGGCCAAGGAGCTCCGTTGTTCTCGATATTAGACATCATATTATTCAGCTCCGTAGGTGCGGCAGATTGTTCCATTACCAGATACCTACGCATTTCTACAATAATAGATAACGGGTCAATACTTACCGGGCAGGCTTGTACACAGGCATTACACGTAGTACATGCCCAAAGTTCTTCTTTAGTAATGTAATCATCTAACAATTGTTTGCCATCTGGCACAAAGGTTCCTTTGTTGGCATCTATATTTTTACCCACCTCTTCTAAACGGTCACGGGTATCCATCATTATTTTTCTTGGGCTTAATTTTTTTCCGGTTTGATTTGCCGGGCATTCTGATGTGCACCTTCCACACTCCGTACAAGTGTACGCGTTCATTAATTGCACCCAATTTAAATCCATCACGTCAGAGGCACCAAATTTACCAGGCTCAGCAGCATCGTCACCACCAGCATCTGCTGCAAATGGGTCTGCGTTTGGATCCATCATTAACTTTACCTCCTTGGTTACTGCTTCTAAATTATCAAACTGACCTTGTGGCTTTACTCTACCATAAAAAGTATTTGGAAAGGCTAATAAAATGTGTAAATGCTTGGAATAATAAAGGTAATTTAGAAAGAATAATATTCCTAGGATATGTATCCACCAAGCGCCACGTTCTATAGCTATTAGCGTACCTTCTGACATTCCTTGAAATATAGGCGCTAAAAATTGACTTATTGGAAATGAACCAGCTTCTACATAATGTTCAGCACCCATCTGTTGTAATTGGTAGTCTGCACCATTCATGGTTAAGAATAGTACCATTAACACCAATTCTATGTATAGAATAAGGTTACCATCCTTTTTTGGCCAACCTTCCATTTCTGGCTTTAAAAATCTTTTTAAACGAATTACGTTTCGTCTAAGCCAAAAAATTACAACCGCAACAATGACCAAAAAGGCTAAAATCTCAAAAGACCCGATTAAAAAGTCATAAGCACCACCCAAAAAAGCAAATAGCCTATGTGTACCTAGTAAACCATCTAGGATGATTTCTAAAACTTCTATATTAATGATAATAAAGCCTACATAGACAATTATATGTAGAATACCAGCTATTGGTCTTACCACCATTTTGGTTTGACCTAGAGCTATCCGAGCCATGTTCTTCCAACGCTGCGCGGAATCCCCGCTTACATCAGCGTCGTGACCAAGTTTAATGTTTCTAATTAATTTACGAACATTGTTGTAGAAAAACCAGACCCCAAAACCAAGGGCTAAGGCAAATAAAATATTAGGTATGTACTGCATAGTTTAGTTAATCTTCTTCTTCTCTGCAGCAGGATCATCTTCTGGCAACTCGTACTCTTTTTGCTTTTTTCCAAAAACGGATACATTTACATAACGTTTTGGATTCAGACGAAAATCCTGCAATAATAAGTCCAGTTCTCTAGAGGCATCAGATAAGTTATTGTACAACTCATCATTTTTTGCCATTTTGCCTAGAGTTCCTTCTCCATTTTCAATATTGGCCAGCAATATATTTAAATTTTTGACAGTATTTTGCAATTCTTTAACAGTTTTTGCTAATCCTGCATTAGAAAGTGAGTCTGATAATTTGGAAAAGTTGCTAGTTATGTGGTCTATATTTTTAATAGAATTATCTAACTGCCCTTTATTTTGGTCTAGCAGTTGATCTAATTTGTTGGCACTACCTTGGAAAGATGCTACCAATTGGTTTAAACCCACAATAGTTTGCTGCAATTGTTTTTTGGTAGGGTCATCTAAAATTTCATTAATATTAGTAAGTAGAGAATCCGCTCCAGAGACCGCTCCTTCTACCTTCATCTGTAAGGGGGTTAATTTTTGCTGTACTAATTCTGTTAAACCAGGTTTAGAGGCTGCGTTTAAAGTATCTCCAGATTTGGCGCGTGGAGCATTATCAAAAGTGGGTATAATTTGTAAGCCTTTACCGCCTATAATACCAGTATCAAAAAGCTCTACTTTACTATTATTAGAGAAGTCAAAATCATTGTTAACATTAAAAGTTACCAATAATTTACCGCTTTCGTCTTTAAACTTAATATTGGTAACACTACCCACTACCAAGCCATTAAGCATAACTTGAGTTCCATTTTGTAAACCGCCTACGTGGTCATAAACGGCGTAAAAAGTGCGCGAATTATCAAAAACTGAGGAGGATTTTAAGTAGCTAAATCCCATTACAACGGCAAGAATTCCTAAAAGGACTAAAATACCCGTCTTTACTTCCCTAGATAATTTCAAAAGATATCTTTTTCGGTTCTAAACAAAATTAGCAATAAATTTTTAAGGATAACCTACTCTTTTGACACAGTTTTTAACGCTTCTGCCATGGTTATACGTGTACCATTCTTATAAGCTACAATATAAGATGTGGTGTAGCCTTTAGCATCCGCATTGGATTTCAACAATTTAGCCTTTAAGTAAGAAGGTGTACTACCATACATATAACGATACATGTTTTTAACTGGTTCCTTAGATAATTCTGATAAACCTTTAAAATTCTCGGCTTTTAGAGGAATTACCTTAGAACTGGCCATTAATTGCACTTTAAAAGTCACCCCTTCTACAGCAACTTCTTCCGTTGCCTTTGGTTGATCTACAACCGCTTCTGGCTCCTTTGGTGTTGACACCACTTCTTTTTTAGGCGGGGTAATTTCATTAACCTCTGGTTGTTTTGTACTTGTTACAATTTCCTCATTAGCTTTTTCTATAGGTTGTTCTATTATGGGGGTAACCTCTTCTAAACTACTATCCACACCATTTTTATAATTTAATACGGCTTTGGCGATAGCACTACCCATCAACTTTTTACCCTTATCACTATTTAAAAAAGCTCCTTCACTTTTATTAGTCAGAAATCCAGTTTCTACTAAAACACTTGGCATAAATGTCTGGTGCAAAACAATAAAACCAGCTTGTTTCACCTTTCTGTCTTTACGTTTTAATTGATTTACAAAATTGTCTTGTAAAAGTTTAGCTAACGCGATGCTTTGTTCTAAAAATTCTTCTTGCATCACAGTCATACCTATAACAGACTCGGGAGAATTAATATCGTATTTATCATAGGTTTGCTCATAATTATCTTCTAGATAGATTACGGAGTTCTCCTTTTTAGCTACCTCAAAATTCTGCTTATTGGCATGCAATCCTAAGACAAAGGTACCTGCACCATGGGCGTCTGATGTATGAGAATCACAATGTACAGAAACAAATAAATCTGCATTTGCCCTATTTGCAATTTGTCCTCGTTCATATAAATTAACAAAGGTATCATCTTTCCTAGTGTAAATTACCTTTATATCTGGATGCTGAGAGAGAATACGCCCAGTTTCTAACACAATATCTAAAGCTATATTTTTTTCCAAATATCCGTTACCAAGATTGCCAGGGTCATGCCCTCCATGCCCCGCATCTAAAACTATAATAAACTTATCGTCATTTTGTTTTTCGGTATTATTTTTGCGGAATGAAAAAAGTAATAAAACAAATCCGAAGACTATGGTAAAAACTAACCGGTTTCTATTCATAAGAATACTCGTTTTTTAATATCCCTTAGAGGTTAAATTTATGGTAACACCTCCTCATCAGAATAAAAAATATATGTAAGTTTGACTTCCAAAAATTAAGCCAAACTTCGACAAAAATAGGATTAATCATCTTGCAAACAAATAAACACCCGCTACTTTTCTTTATTCTGCTTGCGTTTGTCGGCATCTTTGCAAAGGCTCAGGAATTGCCTATTGTACCCTTACCAATTAAGAGTACACAAGACTCTATTACCGCCCCCTTATTACCACCTAATATTTTAAATGATTCTATTTTGGTGGTAGATACGCTTGCCCTAGATTCTACCAACAATAAAAAGCCTTTACTGTTAGATGTAATTGAGTACAAGGCAAAAGATTACGTAAAACTGAGTCAGAAAGACCAAAAAATATACCTCTATAATGAGGCTGAAATCTATTACCAAGACACCGAATTAAAAGCTGGTATTATTGTAATGGATTACATAAAAAACGAAGTTTATGCTGGTAGAATTAAAGATAGCACCGGTGTCTACACCCAAAACCCCTATTTTAAGCAAGGAGAAAACGTAGTTATTCCAGATTCTATCCGTTTTAATTTTGACACCCAAAAAGCATTAATTTGGAACTCTAGAACCGAACAGCAAGCGGGGCTGGGTTCTATAGGTAGCGATGCTATGAAAGTACTAGCAGCCATCACTAAAAAAGAAAATGATTCTGTTTACTTTTTAAAAGATGGTAAAATGACAACCGCTAAAGATACTGTTGACCCAGATTACTATATAAAAATTAGTAAAGCAAAGTTTGTCCCTGGCAAAAAAATAATTGCAGGGTTTAGTAACATGTATCTGGTAGATGTACCCACACCAATTGCATTACCATTTGCTTATTTTCCCTTGACGAGTGGCCGTTCTGCTGGTTTAATTTTCCCTACGTTCACACAAGACCCCAACCGAGGTTTCTCTTTACAAAATGGAGGATATTACTTGCCTATTAGCGATTATGCAGATATTAGCATGATGGGCGATTTCTTTACTAATGGTAGTTATGGCATACGCATGCAATCCATGTACGCCAAAAGATATCGGTTTAGGGGAAATATAAATTTTAGATTTGAGAATCAAATTACCAGTCAAAAGGGGTTTAGTGATTATAGCCGGAGTACTTTATACAATTTACAAATTTCGCATTCACAAGATGCAAAGGCCAATCCTAATTCCAGATTTTCAGCTTCTGTAAACCTAGGTAGTAGTCAATATTACACCAATTCTTTTAACCAAATCAATATACAGAATACTCAAAATAACAATTTATCCTCTTCCATAACTTATAGCAAGACATTTCCAGAATATCCTTCTGTAAATGTAAATTTAACGGCATCTCACAATCAAAATACCAGAAGTCAAGAGGTCAATTTAACCTTACCCACCCTACAAGCAAGTATGGAACGTATTTTTCCTTTTGCGAAGCGCGATGGCATAAAAAAAGGGATTATACAGAATGTAAATTTTCAATACAATGTAAGAGCAGAGAACCGAATTAGGACAACAGATTCCTTGATGTTTAGACCAGGAATGTTTGATGATGCACGGGTTGGAGCAAGACACACGCTACCCATAAGCACCAACTTTAAAGTAGCGAAGTACTTTAGCGTTACCGTTGGTGGTAATTATGAAGATGTTTGGTCTCTAGAAACCTACCAAAGAGGTTTAGACCCAGAGAATCCTGACAGTAATACAGAAGTAGTTCTGGATACTATTTCTGGTTTTGACCGTTACAACAGATACGGTTTATCTGCCAGTGTAGGAACTACACTATACGGCACCTTCAATTTTGGCGAAGACAAGAAAATACAAGCCATTCGCCATGTAGTTAGACCCCAGATTGGTTGGGCCTATACGCCATCTTTTGAACAATTTTATGATTCTTACACCGACAATAATGGTGAAGAAGTATTGTACAGTAGATTTGAAGGTACATTAAATGGTGCACCCAGTTTAAATAAAGCAAACTCTGTTACTTTTTCTTTGCAGAATACCTTAGAAGCTAAAGTAAGAGATAAAGACAGTACTAAATTAGAGCCCAAGAAAATTCCAATCCTTAGCAATTTAAATTTTTCTACGTCTTATAATTTTGAGGCCGATAGTTTAAAATTAGCTCCGGTGAGCCTTAATGGAGGCACCTCTTTTTTAGACAAAAAATTGACCTTAAATTTTTCTGGTAGCTTGGACCCATATACCATTGATAATAATGGAAGAAGGATAAATACCTTAAACGTTAAAAATGGGGGTAGTTTATTTAGACTTACCCGCGCTTCATTAAATATGCGCTATTCTATAAGTAGTGATATGTTTGGCAAGGATAGAAAAAAAGATGACGAAGATGACCCTGCAGAAGAAGCTAGCGATTACTACCGTGCAGCCAGTGGTGGTAGAACAGATGATTTATTCGGTGCTGGTTTTGATCAAAGCAGGTACCAACAAAAAGAAACCGATGGTGATATAGAAAATCCTGTGTATGGCACTAAAATTCCTTGGGATTTTAGTTTGCAATTTGCTGCGGGTTACTTAAACTCAAACCGTCAAAATCAATTTAATACTGCGTCTTTAATGTTTAGTGGCAATGTACAGCTGGCTCCCCGCTGGGATTTAGGCGTATCTTCTGGATACGACTTTGTAGGCAAGGGATTTGCTCAAACACAATTTAGATTCTCTAGACAATTAAAAAGTTTTGATCTTAGGTTTAATTGGGTGCCTTTTGGCAGTAATGAACGATGGGATTTCTTTATTGGTATTAGTAGCTCTATCCTTAGCGACCTTAAATATGATAAGCGTAGCCAGCGCGTGCTACGTAGGTAGCACACCACAACAATAAAATTAACCTGGTAATTTTTTATTCCAATGTGTTGTACTTACTTTTAATAGCAATATACAACATGACAAAGCATGAAAAAAATTATCAATACGCCCAATGCCCCAGCACCTATAGGCCCTTACAACCAAGCTACATTAATTAAAGACACGCTTTACGTTTCTGGACAAATACCTATTGACCCTAAAACTGGAGAATTGATTTCTGGTGATATACAGGCGGAAACAAAACAATCTATGGAAAATTTAAAAGCCATTCTTGCTGCTGCAGATATGACTTTTGAGCATGTAGTAAAGGCCACTATATTCATAAAAGACATGCATCAATTTACACAAATTAATGAAGTGTATGGCAATTACTTTAATCCAGATACTGCTCCTGCAAGGGAAACAGTAGAGGTAGCGAACTTACCCAAGTTCGTTAATGTAGAGATTTCTTTGATTGCTGTTAAATAGTACTGCGGTGAAATTCCACCAGGCCATCAATAGGGCGTCTTCTAACGACGCCTTTAATTAGGTCATTTCGCTCTAAAACAGTTGTCAATTCTTCTTCTAAAAAGTGCGAAATGCTACCTACAAAGTGGATTGGTACTTTTGTAGCCAACTCAAACTGCATAATATTGTTATTTACAAACTGCTGCAGTCCTTTATCTATAACACCTTTGCAGTATGGATGCTCCTTGTTTTCTATAATAAAACGAGCAAATGTTGCTAAGTAGGTATTTGGATTGGGTTGTTTGTATAAATGCTCTTTAATATGATCCGCCTCTAAATTGTATTCTTTAGCGAATTTTATGCCCAAATCTTGCGGCATTTTATGGTAATAATAGTCTCGCAACAACTTTCTGCCAAAAAAGTTACCACTACCATCGTCCATTAATATATAACCAAGAGCTGTTACTTTCTGGAACAGTTGGTGACCATCGTAATAGCTACAGTTAGAACCTGTACCTAGAATACATACAATACCCTGTTCCCCTATTTTTGTAGTAGCATAGATAGCTGCGTAAGTATCTTCTCTTACATCTGCTTTTGCTTGCGGAAAGAAGTCTTTAAAGATATCTCTTAAAAAGGTCTTCATACGTTCTGTTCCACAACCTGCACCATAAAAATGTAACTGAGTAACCTTATCCCTGTTCTTAGCCAATTCAAAATTATTAGCCAAACGGTCCCAAATTACTTCTCTAGTTAACACTTCTGGACTAAGCCCTAATGTTTGGGTCATGAACAGTTGTTCCCCATTGCTATCCAATGCAATCCAATCAGATTTGGTTGCACCACTATCTACAATTAGTATCATATGAGAAAAAGTATTCCTAAAAACGGATAAAATCCGTTTTTAGGAATAGGTTTAAATTTATAAACTGTTTACGTGCAACATTAAATCGCACATCTTGTTAGAGAAACCAGCTTCGTTGTCGTACCAAGAAATCAACTTGAAGAATTTTGAATTCAGCTCAATACCCGCACCAGCATCAAACGTACTCGTGTGAATATCTGAAACAAAATCTTGAGACACTACATCTTCTTCTGTATATCCTAAAATACCTTTAAGTTCTCCTTCAGAAGCTGCTTTAAAAGCCTTTTTAATTTCTTCGTAAGAGGTTTCTTTTACCGTTTTAACGGTTAAATCGACTACAGAAACGTCTGCCGTTGGCACCCTAAATGCCATACCCGTAAGCTTTCCATCTAATTCTGGAATTACTTTACCTACCGCTTTTGCTGCACCTGTAGAAGCAGGTATAATATTTAACAACGCGGAACGACCACCTCTATAGTCTTTTCTAGAAGGACCATCTACCGTTAATTGCGTAGCAGTAGTAGCGTGTACAGTAGTCATCAAAGCCTCTTCTATACCAAAGTTATCATTTACAACCTTAGCTAAAGGTGCTAAACAGTTTGTAGTACAAGATGCATTAGAAACAATCTTATCTGATGCTTTAACCTCTTTATGGTTAACCCCCATTACAAACATAGGAGCATCTTTAGAAGGCGCAGAAATAACTACTTTTTTTGCACCACCATCTATATGGTATTGTGCAGTTTCTAAGGTGGTAAAGATACCTGTACATTCTGCAACAACTTCTGCACCAGCCTCGTCCCACTTTAACCCTTTAGGATCTTTCTCTGCTGTAATTCTGATTGTATTACCGTTTACAACTAAGTTCCCATCTTTAACTTCTACTTCACCGTCAAATTTACCGTGAACAGAGTCATATTTCAACAAATAGGCTAGGTGCTCTACATCTAACAAATCGTTGATTGCAACAACCTGTATGTCACCTCTTTTAACGGTAGCTCTAAAAACTAATCTACCGATTCTACCAAATCCGTTTATACCAATTTTAACTTTTGCCATGTTTATGTATTTATATTATGTTGTCATTATATCAGAAACTCGTATAAGTTCCTCGTCTATTGCCGTATGTGCTTTAATTGCTTCGCTGATAGGAGTTAAAATTAACTTATTATCACGGATACCTACCATATAATTGGTTTTACCTTCTACAAGAGATTCTACTGCCTTTACCCCCATTCTACTTGCCAAAACCCTATCAAAACAGGTAGGATTACCACCACGTTGCATGTGCCCTAATACAGAAACACGTACATCATAAATAGGTAAATGCTCTTCTACATACTCCTTAAGCTCAAAAACATTTTTACCTGTCTTATCACCTTCTGCAACAATTACAATACTAGAAGATTTACCAGAAGCCTTACTACGCTTAAGCGATTCTAACAAACGCTCTAAACCTAAGTTTTGTTCAGGAATTAAGATTTCTTCTGCTCCAGCACCTACACCAGCATTTAAGGCTATGTGGCCCACGTCTCTACCCATTACTTCTACAAAGAATAAGCGATTATGGCTACTTGCAGTGTCTCTAATCTTATCTATAGCTTCTACAACGGTATTAATAGCAGTATCAAAGCCTAGTGTGTATGTAGTTCCTAGAATATCATTATCTATGGTTCCAGGAATACCAATCACCGGAAAATTAAATTCGTCGTTAAGTTTTAGCGCCCCAGTAAAGCTTCCATTACCCCCAATAACCACAACAGCATCTATGTTGTTTTTCATAAGTTGGGCGTGCGCTTTTTTTCTACCCTCTGGGGTACGGAACTCCTCACAACGTGCAGATTTAAGGATGGTTCCTCCTTTATTAATTATGTTATTTACACTACGGGCATTCATTTCTTTGAAATCCCCTTCTATCATTCCTTGATACCCCCTGTAAATTGCAACGCATTCCAATTTCATGAAGGCGCAGGTTCTTACAACGGAGCGGATTGCTGCATTCATACCTGGGGAATCACCACCAGAAGTAAGCACAGCGATTTTGTTGATTTTATCGGCCATTTTAAAAATTGAAAGACCAAAACTAGCAAACTTCAATAAAGTAAAAAAGGACTAACCACCCTAAATTATCAAGAATATGTTTTTCAAACGATTTCGTTGAAAATTAATCACATTTTCTTAAAATTATTATGAATTATTTATTGGAAACAGCCGATTTTGTTCGGAATTTGATGAGTCCATTTTCTCCCAAAGTTCCTTCTTGATTTGGTTGTTCTGGTTGTGGTGCTTCTTCTGGTTTTTTCTGAAATATTTTTTGCATTAATTCTCTAAACGTATTAAAATCTACCTGATAAGACAAGCCAACTCCCTGTGTATAGCCCTGTACATCTGATAGAAACTGATAGATCTCGTTTTCTCTATTAAATATCTTAGCACTAAGCGTTCCTTCTTCATTTAACAAAAATTGAACTTCCACATTACCAGCAACTACAGTTTCTGAAACACCGCTTACAGGCACCCCAACTTTACCATTCACCAACACACGGTCAGATATTTTTGTAGTTACAGATAGCCCTATCCTATCTTCTGTATCTATACCCGCATTAATATCTTGATAACCTTGCTCGTAAGACAAACCAAAATTTAGTTTATCATTACTACTCCCTAAAACAGAATTTAAGATACCCGAAGCTGTCTGTATTAGATTCCCTGTTACTGCTTGCTGATTTATGCCAAAACTTTCGTTCACAAAAGAACCTTGTGCCATTAAAGAAAAAGCATTGTTACGTTCAATTGTTGGATCCTGCAACTTATATTCCAATTCCGATTTTACTACGGAGTTGGTCCCAGGAAAATCAATATTAAAATCAATATTCGGATTCTCCAACTCGCCCGTTAGGCTTACCAAAACTTCCGTAGGTATGTTACGTGTATACCCTGCTCCATCTAATAGAGGAGCTGGATTGGCATTTAACGCATAAATTGCCTCTAAACTCAATACAGCAGCTAAGGGATCTTGTTCCCACCTAATGGTCCCACCAGGCTTCACACTAAAACGTTTATCTATGAGTCCGCCATATTTGTAATGATATTCACCTGTAACCACAACAAATTCCCCATACATATTAAATTTACCATTGGTGTTAATCTCCATCAGTAAAAGACCTTCTCCTGTACCTCTTAGCAAACTTCCATTTTGTTGGTCTACAATAATTTCAACTTCCGCATCTGGTGTCACCGCCAAATCGAACATCATTTCTATACCCTGAAAATCACTTATAGCCTTATCTTGCTCTACCCGTTTACCATTATTTTCTTCTATAAAATTGATAAAGGAATAATCCCCAACACTTGTGACATCACTCAACGGAATTTTTAAAACAGTACCTCTTGCGGTAGCGCCATCAAACTCAATATTTAAGGCATTGGTAGGACCGTAAATACTTCCTTTACCATTTACAAAACCCGTACCGTAATACAAGGCGTCTTCTTCAAAATCTGTATTTAGAATCAGTAGGCGGTCACCATTGGTATCCACGTTTAGGTCTAAAGTCCAATCTGCAAATTCTTTATGGCTAATTGTACCATTTAGTGTGCCTTTTGTGTTCTCCGCTACATCTGTTAATTGTATATCTTCAAAAGCAAAGGATTGGTTAAACAGCCGCACCCTAGAAAGGGGTGCAAAATTATAATCTACGTTTAATTCTTTTATGCCTAACCCTGCATCCGTTAGGGTTAATAAACCATTAATATCTGGGTTGTTAATATTCCCTGTTATGCGAGCATCTCCACTGACTTCTCCTCTAATATTACTGATAACATCTTCGCCCAAAGGAGCAAAAGGCTTTAAATCAAAATTGTTGAGGGAAGCTAAAAGTTCTAGCGTGGTTTCTTTTTTAGAATTGAACAATTTTCCATTAATCCCTAAAACCTCTTGTCCATCCTTGTTTATCCAAGAATTAACCCCAAATTCTGTTAGATTATTATTCCCAAAAATAACCAAATCCACATCTCCTAGCACATAATTATTTACGGCAAAATCTTGAATTTCCATACTCGAAGATGGTAAATACTTGTTGTTCTTCTGTAGAATATTTAGAAAGCCATTGACTTTGCCATCTAAACGCAAACTATCAATATTGGGCGTAATTTTATTTAGAGACACTATTTTAAACTGCAACTCTAAATCTTTGTAGGTAGAATCCGCAAGTTCTCCACGCAATCTAATTTGTTCATCATTGTTATTATTCATTACAATCTCTTGAATCTGGATACTATCCAAAGAATTATTTACAATGACTTTATTTTTTTGATTCCCCTCTTTATTTAGAATCCATTTATTACCCTTAAAGCTAACATCTGACGTTTTTAGACCTATTACAGACTTATTTTCTTTATTAAAGGTGTGATAAAAGTTCAGGTTATAACTGTCGTCATATTCACTTCCACCTTTAAACTCTGTTCTAAAAAATAACGTATCTTTTAAAGTTGTGTTGATTAAACTAAAATCTTTAATGTCATAATAATTGGTAGCCAAATCATCTACCGCTAAGAATGTATTGTACAGTGGATTTTTATTATCAATCTTAAGTTCCACATTGGTCAACTCGTTTTTATAAGCCTCTATAAATGGAGATTTAAATGTTAGTTTAAAATCGCCTTCATCGGCAACGATTTTTCCTCTGATATAAGTATCCGGACCAAACGCCACTTCTGGAAAAAAAACATCAACAATTTTATTATAAATTCTAAAGTTAAAATCTATTTTTTGACCTTCAGAAATCTCAAACGGTTTGTAATTAGTGTAGATGCTACCAACAGAATTCTGTACCAGCTTACCTAACTCTTTAATTTTAAAATCGCCCCGCATATAACCTGTGATAATATCTGGCGATTCTATCTCTATGTTTCGGATGCCTTCAGAATCTTTGGATGACGAGATAGCAAAATCATCAAAATAATAGGTGTCATTAGCATTTTGATAGCTGGTACTTCTAAATTTAATATCGCCTATCAAATTATCTAAGTCGTTCCCCGTAATATCCATGTTTACTTCTCCCTTAAAAATAGATACGCTATCCTTAATAAAGTTCAGTTTTTTAAAATCCGCGTAGTCAACAGCGGCAATAAAATTAAAATTGTTTTGCTCCTCACTTAAATCTGCCAACCCTTTAAAGCTAAACTGCAGGTTCTCATCTTTACCCACCAAACTACCATCAAAAAGTTCTTCTTTAAAAATACCAGACATTTTAATGTTGTTGTACTCGTAATTGTTAAAGACGATACTATATATTTCTCCTATAGCCTCTGTATTTAAATAATCTGCAGTAAAGCCACGACCTTCTACGTTTACATCTAAGGAAGTTTTACCTAGTGATGGATTTTCTAAAAAAGAACCCAAATCAAAATCTATTAAAGAAATAAACCCACGATAACTAGCATCATCTATCTGGTCTATATTGGTCATCTGTAAATCTGAATAACTACTACCAATAGCTGTGGTCAGGTTTATTTGTGCATCTACAGAAGTTTCTGTTACCTCTGCATTACCACGTACGGTAAATTGACCAAATTTTTGAAATGAAGAAGGTATAGTCTCGCCCAGAATTTTTGGCAGTAAAGCCCGTAATTGATAATAACTAGAGCTTACATCATCCATCTTAGCGGTCATCTTAAAGGGCTCCATGTCGTTAAACATATTTTTAAAGACAAAATCTCCTCTAATGCCTGTATTATCAGAAAACAATAATAAATCTTTTACACCAAGCTCATTTAATACGCCATCAAAATTTGCCGTGAAGGTGGCTGTCTTATTTTGCCCAAATTCATTAAAATACCTATTAAGCTCGTTAAAAGCAACGGTAGATTCTTTAAAAGATGCCGCTAACTGTACTTTGTTTATAAAATCCTGAAAATCTTCTCTTTTATAAATAAAAGCCAATTCTCCATGTAAATCAGACTCCGGAGTTTTAATCAATAGTGAATCAAATTGCATCCGTTCTTTAGTATACCTAAAATTGGTTTGCATTTGTTGCATGCGAATCCCTTTCTCCGTATCAAAATTCAAATCGCCAATGGCAACATCTACCTCTGGCCCTAGAATTTGAAATGCTGTAGCCGCCAGGTTTAGATTAAAAAAATTTAAAATGCCTTTTTGTTCTAAATTATCATCTACCAACTTATACCTACTATTTTGCAAATTGATAGCTTCTGCAGACATATAAAAGGGTGGTGTGCCAGGAGGTCTTGGTTTACCATCATCTAGCTTTTCTACAAATACCTCTAGATTGGTTTTAGATTCTCCCTCATAAGTATGCATTTTAAAATAAAGCCCATCTACATCTATAGTTCCAAACTCTAATCTGCTTTTAAATAGATTACGGGCGCTAAGCACAGATGTAGAAAGTTCTTTTACATGTATTAAGGTGTCTTTTTTATAATCTTCTACATACACACCTTTGAGTGCTGCGTTTAGAGTAAAGGGAGAAAACTTAAGTTTATCTATGTTAATATTGGTTCCAAACTCTTTATTAATTTGCTCAGTAGCATATTGTGCTAATTTGGTTTGTACTATCGGCAAAGAAAACACTACGGTAGTTAGTACCCCCACCAATAAGATGACCAATAAAAGTCGGATAAGTATTTTTCTAAGTTTTTTGATAGGTCCTAAGCGTTTATCTTTGTATGAACAAATTTTATTCCAAAGCCAGTGGACAATTCTAAAAAATACATACTAGCCATAGAATCTTCTTGTGATGACACATCTGCAGCCGTTTTGTGCAACAATACGGTGCTGAGCAATGTCATAGCCAACCAAGAGATACATGAGCAATATGGTGGTGTTGTACCTGAGTTGGCCTCAAGGGCGCACCAACAAAATATTGTACCTGTGGTACACCAAGCTTTGGTTAAAGCAAATATCGATAAAAAACAGCTATCTGCCATAGCTTTTACTAAAGGTCCAGGACTTTTAGGATCTTTATTGGTTGGCACCTCTTTTGCCAAGTCTTTAGCCCTTGGTTTAGACATTCCGTTAATAGAGGTTAACCACATGCAAGCCCATATTTTAGCTCATTTTATTAAAGACGATGCTCAAAAAGAACCTCCTTTTCCTTTTCTTGCCATGACAATTAGCGGTGGGCATACCCAAATTGTTTTGGTCAAAGACCATTTTACAATGGAGGTTTTAGGTGAAACACTAGATGATGCTGTTGGCGAAGCTTTTGACAAAAGTGCGAAGCTTTTAGGATTGCCATACCCTGGAGGTCCTTTGATAGATAAATATGCTAAAGAGGGTAATCCGTTACGATTTGAGTTTCCAAAACCTAAGGTAGAAGGGCTAAATTTTAGCTTCAGTGGCTTAAAAACGAGTATTCTTTATTTTATACAACGAAACACCCAAAAGAACCCCAATTTTATAAAAGAAAATTTAGCTGATATCTGCGCCTCAATACAGCATACTATTATTGCTATTTTAATGCAAAAATTGAATAGGGCTGTGAAAGAAACCGGAGTAAAACACGTAGCCATAGGTGGCGGTGTAGCTGCCAATTCTGGGATACGAGCAAAACTTAAAGAGGCGGAAGAAACCAAAGGATGGCAAACTTACATCCCAAAATTTGCGTATTGCACAGATAATGCAGGGATGATTGGCATAGTAGGCTATTTAAAATTTTTAAAAGGGGAATTTGCAGAACAAAATGTTGCTGCTCAGGCCCGCTATAAAATCTAATTATAGTCATGCAGTTGTTTTACAATTCAGAAATTGACGCTAATAGAGATACTTTTACGTTTGACAAAGACGAAAGCAAACATATTGCACGTGTACTTCGGAAAAAGGAGGGCGACCTTTTACACATTACCAACGGTAAAGGTGCGTTGTTTACAGCAACTATAACGCTTGCAGACCAAAAACGTTGCGAGGTAGCGATAACAAAGGTAGAACAGCACGCAGCACGTAAATATCATTTACATTTAGCAGTTGCCCCCACTAAAATGAACGAACGTTTTGAATGGTTCCTAGAAAAGGCAACGGAGATTGGCGTCACAGAGATAACCCCTATTCTCTGCCACCACTCGGAACGAAAAGTAATAAAACCAGAACGTTTTGAAAAAGTATTGCAGTCCGCAATGAAACAGTCTTTACAGACCTATTTACCAAAATTAAATCCACTAACACCACTTACTGATTTTATTGCTACGCATGAATCCACTCAAAAGTTTATAGCCCATTGTGAGGAGTGGGATAAAAAAGAACTAAAAGACCTAGCTAAACCTAATTGTTCTAGCACAATTCTTATTGGACCAGAGGGCGATTTTTCTCCTGAAGAAATAGAACAATCCTTAAAAAATGGTTACAAAGCAGTGGCACTTGGCAAAAATCGTTTACGCACAGAAACTGCTGCAATTTTTACGGCAGCAACCATGGCATTACTTAATAATTAGCCAGAATTTATTTCTACCTTTAGCACTTACAAGAGGTTATAGATGAAACACTTTGTATTATGCCTTTCTTTATTTGGTATGCTTCATTCGTTTGGGCAAGAATTAGCCATTTTAAAATATAATGGTGGAGGTGATTGGTATAGCAATCCTACCGCACTACCTAACTTAATTCGCTTTTGCAATGCCAACATTGGAACAACTCTAGCAGAAAAACCAAAAACGGTTACACCAAGTAGTTCGGAGATTTTTCAATATCCTTTTTTACATATGACCGGGCATGGCAACGTATTTTTCAATGAAGAAGATGTAGAAAACCTACGAACTTATCTACTTTCTGGTGGTTTCTTACATATTGATGACAACTATGGCATGGAAAAATACTTACGACGAGAACTAAAAAAGTTATTCCCTAATAAAGAGCTTGTAGAACTAGGAGCAGACCATCCTGTTTTTAATCAGAAATACACTTTTACAGAAGGACTACCTAAAATACATGAGCATGATGGAAAAAGACCACAAGCACTTGGTATTTTTGAAGATGGCCGACTATTACTTCTGTACACCTTAGAGTGCGATTTAGGTGATGGTTGGGAGGACCCCGCAGTACATAACGACCCAGAAGCAATAAGAACAAAAGCCCTACAAATGGGTAGTAATATTATAGCCTACGTATTTAGCTCATGAACCAACAAGCCAACAACATTGCAAACGGTATATTAAAAGCCGTAGGTATTATTACCGGTATTGTACTCCTCCTCTATTTCTTTTATCTCATAGGATCCGTTTTAGCCTACTTAGCTATTGCAGCAGTTCTAGCGTTATTAGGGAGACCTATAAAACGTTTTTTACAAAAACGTCTTAAATTTCCAGAAACCTTAGCCGTAATCGCTACCATGTTTATTTTTATTGGTTTACTGGCAGGATTAATCGCCTTATTTATTCCATTAATTAGTGAACAAAGTAAAAGCTTATCCCTACTAGATATTGACCAATTAAAGTCCGATTTAGATGTGTTGTATTTTGAAGTTATGGACTATTTTGGTACTACTAAAGCAGATGTTGATGAGTTGATTAAAGAAACGGAAATTGAGAAAAGTGTAGTAGAGGGATTAGACCTAAATTTTATACCTGACTTTTTGAATTCCTTCTTTAATATTTTGAGCGAATTTAGCATTGGATTATTCTCAGTGCTTTTTATTTCATTCTTCTTTTTAAAGGATTCTAATTTGATGCAAAACGGTATTCTAATCTTTATTCCTAAAGAAAGAGAACTGAATTTGGTTACTTCCATAGAGAAAATAAACAGCTTACTTTCTAGGTATTTTATTGGCATTCTTTTACAGTTGTCTATTCTGTTTGTCATCTATACCATCACCCTACTTATAGTGGGTGTAGAAAACGCCATTGTTATTGCATTTTTATGTGCACTTTTTAACATAATACCATATGTTGGGCCGTTAGTTGGTGGTGCGGTCATGATTATCCTTACTATGACGAGTCACTTAGGAATGGATTTTAGTAGTGTAATCTTACCAAAAGCAACTTATGTTTTAATAGGAATTGTTATAGGACAACTTATCGATAATTTCTTTTCACAACCGTTTATTTTTTCAACAAGCGTAAAAAGTCATCCCTTAGAAATCTTTCTTGTTATTATAATAGCAGGCTTACTATTTGGCGTAGTAGGCATGGTGGTTGCTGTACCAGGATATACCGCAATAAAAGTTATTTTAAAGGAGTTTTTAAACGATAATAAGTTCGTTAAAAAGTTTACAAAAAACGTTTAAGTTTTAGTTTGAATAAAAATTTATTACATACTGGTGTTCAAAACTTTATAAATGAAAATTTAAATACTGACATCGTGTCAGTTTTATTAAAATCACCACAATTTAAAGGCATCACACAAAAAGAACTAGGGCAACAATTATTAGGTAAACAAAAGGCAAAAAGCAAACTCCCTACATGGTTCAAAGAACCAGATATTTTATATCCTCCCAAACTCAATTTAGAACAAACAAGCTCTGAATATACCGCTAAGTATAAAAGCAAGCTAGTGGATGGAAATAGATTGCTAGATGTTACTGGTGGTTTTGGCATAGATAGTTACTTTTTTGCACAACATGTACCACACGTTTTTCACACCGAATTAAACCCAGAACTTGCTGCATTAGCAAAGCATAATTTTAACGTTTTAGGTGCAAACAACATACACTCAACTGTCATTGATGGATTGCAATTTTTAAAGCAACAAAGTACAGCTATGGATTGGGTGTATATAGACCCTTCTAGACGAGACAATGTTAAAGGTAAAGTGTTTTTATTACAAGACTGTCTACCCAATGTACCGGAACATTTAAACGTTATTTTAGAGAAAACAGTCGCTGTATTAGTAAAGACCTCTCCCCTTTTAGATATAACCAACGGATTGCGAGAATTGCAATTTGTTAAAGCCATACACATAGTTGCGGTAAAGAATGAGGTGAAGGAACTGTTATGGGTTTTAGAGCGCGATTTTAACGGAATCCCTACCCTTATTTGCGCCAATATTTTGGAAGATAAAACTGTAGAAACTTTTTCGTTTTTACAAGAAGAGGAACAACAACATCAAGCCGAAATTGGAGCCCCTTTTAACTACCTTTACGAACCCAATGCAGCCCTTTTAAAAGCAGGTGCCTTTAAAACCATTGGCCATCGTTTTAAACTTATAAAACTACACGAACATAGTCACCTATATACTAGTAATTGTTTGCTATCCGATTTTCCCGGGAGAAGCTTTAAAATAATCCAACACGCTCCCTACAACAAAAAAAGCGTAAAACAATTGGGTTTAACCAAAGCCAACGTAACCACACGTAACTTTCCCGAAACCGTGGCGCAACTAAGAAAAAAGCATAAAATTAAAGACGGTGGCAATCTTTATGTATTCTTCACCACCAATTTTAAAAATGAGCGAATAGTTCTAATTTGTGAAAAGCTTTAATCTTCACATGGCCATTTAAAGTTGGCTATTTTAGCTCTTGAACCTGCTGACAAGTTGTAATGCCACCATTCTGTTCTTATAGACCAAAAACCATATTTTTCCATGGTTTTTTTTAACAACTTTCTATTCGCTAAAATGGTATCTGGAAGGTTAAGATTATCATGGTAGGCCCGCTTACCAAAATAATCAAAGTCCGTCCCCATATCTAACTCTTCTCCGTCTACTGTAACTAAGGTGATGTCTACCGCTCCGCCTTTGTTGTGTATACTACCTTTAACCGGATTGGCTACATACTGAGGATTAGGGACTATTTCCCACATTTTATATTGAACAGAATTGGGCCTATAGCAATCAAAAAATTTTATTTTGTAGCCTTTCTTTAGTAATTCGGTATTGGCTTTCAACAGCGCTTTAGCTGTTTTAACACGCGTATAGCACTCAGCACAATCATATACTTTAGCTTTTAAAAAATTATTGGTAGTCGCATAGCGTAAATCATAAGCAAAGTCCCCAGAATACTCTTTTAAACGCACAAAAGTGGTATCTGACAATCCTTCTAAAGATTTGTACTCCAATTTCTGTTCAGTCTTTTCTTTTTTACTAGTATCTTGAAGTGCTTCTGTAGCATTAATTAAAGGCATATCTGTTGCTTCCTCCTTGGTTTTAACCTCTTGTCTACAACTAAATATTAAAAATGAGAGCAGTGTTAAGGATAAGTATTTCATATTAAAGGCGTTTTTGTTGGGCCATCCAAATATACAGGGAATCTGTTGTATAGGCCTTATCCCAAGCATTATGCCCGGTTCTTGGATACCGAGTATAACGTACATTAAAATTTAATTGTTGCAACTTAGCGACCATTTCGTCTGCTTCTTTTACTGGCATGATAGCATCTTCTTCACCATGAAATACCCATATTGGCGTAGAACGGTCTAACCAATGGGCATAGGGTGTAGGTGCCATAGCCGAAACAATGGCGGTAGCTGCAAAAGTGTCTGGATAATTCATCGCCATTTCCCAAGCAGCATAGCCACCTCTACTTAAACCTGTAAGATAAATTCTAAAAGGGTCTATATTATGCTCTTCTACTACCTTCTCTAACAACTGATGTACCGCAGCCACATTCCACCATTTTTGGGCGTGTGGATTTTGTGGCGCTAAAACTAAAAAAGGAAAGGGGTACTTTTCTTCCATTAAACTCGGTGGCCCACTTATTTTTAAATGCTTTAATTCTGCCCCTGCTTCTCCCCCACCATGCAAAAACAGCAATAACCCAGGATGTTCTTCTTTTACGTTACTTGGGTAATATAGGTAGTATTCTAAAGTTTCTGATGCAGTTGTGGTAAATTCACCTTTTTGAATGGGTTTTTTAGCCCCTTTGGAACAGCCCGCAAAAACAAATAAACCCAACAAGAGAATACGTAACATTTTACAAAAGTAAGGAAGCTACAATATTCCAATCATCTGCGCGCTCAAATGCCGTAGTATGTACATTATGTGGAGAGGTGAATTGTATAGCTCTGCCCTCGAACGTTTCCAAATTAAAACTACGGTCGTCTATTAAAACATCACCTTTAAGCACATGTTTATGCCCAAGTAAAATACGGTTTTGCCAAGGTATAAAGGGCAGATGTTCATCTAACCAATCTGACTTTTCTATGAGAGAATTAGGAAACTGCATAGCGGCACTAGCAATATATACTTCATGCTTTTTACTTAAGCTCTTAATGACCTCTACAGCATTGCCTATCACTTTTAAATCTTTAAAAAAACCAATTTGGTAGGCATGGTCACGCACTTCTTGTTGGCGCTCTTTTTCTACACACATCCAAAATTCTTTTCCATAACAATCATCTTTAGTAAAATTAGTTCCGTATTTACTATTATGGAGGTCTATATGTGCTTGATAGGTATCTGCAATAACCTCATCCATATCTATAAAAATTCGCATCCTATAAAATATTAATTAGACCTACAAATTACACTAAATCACCTGTGTTCGCAATCTATTCGCAAAGCTTAACTTCTGTTTAATGTTTGTAGGGTATTGCGTTAAAATTTACAAATTATTGTCTCTTTTCTTATATTCATCGTAATATTGCAATTAATAAATTAACTATGGGGCTTACAAAAACAGAAAAATTCACCCAAAATCAGAACAGTATAGCAACTTATGCCAAAGTACTAGGACATCCTGCCCGGGTTGCGATATTAAATCATCTTTTTAAGATTGATAGTTGTATTTGCGGCGATTTGGTGGAGGAAATTGGTCTAGCGCAAGCGACGATATCTCAACATTTACGAGAGTTGAAGCAAATTGGGTTGATTAAAGGCACCATAGAAGGCACCAGTATTTGCTATTGTATAGATACCGATAACTGGAAAAAAATGAAAACCGAATTATCCTTATTCTTGAACCAAGATAATACTGCGAACAACTGCTGTTGAAGGAGTATTGCATTTTAAAAAATATTTAGATGAAACTATCAGAAATAAAAGAAATTTTAAAAAACGAATCTGCCATTGCTTTTGAATTACCTAATGGCGAATTAGTTCCTAGCCACTTCCATGTTACCGAAGTGGGTAAGGTTAGTAAACATTTTATAGACTGCGGAGGAACAGTTAGAAAGGAAGAGAAAATAAACTTTCAGCTTTGGAATGCAGATGATTATGACCATAGATTGCATCCAGAAAAGTTGGTGCACATTATTGAATTGTCTGAAAAAACATTAGAACTATCCGATTTAGAGATTGAAGTGGAATACCAAGGTAACACCATTGAAACCTATGGTTTGGGTTATAATGGCAAGCATTTTACGTTAACTACCACAGAAACCGATTGCTTAGCTAAAGATAAGTGCGGCATCCCAGAAGAAAAACCACGTATAAGATTAAGCACCTTACAAGCACAAGGCAGCTGCGACCCAAATGGTGGTTGTTGCTAAATCCATTAAGAGTCAGTCCGGTTATTTTCGGGCTGATTCTTTGCTTTTCTTTTTGCCACGGCAGAAGCTCTCATTTGGTCGGTATTCCAATGCATATCATAACTTACCAGTCCACGTTTCCAATCTTCTTCTAACAATTTTTCTTGCAATTCTATTTCTTTACGTGCCTTGAACACATATTCATTAGCATCTTTTGGTTCTTGTGCTAACTTGCGTAAACCAATTTCATCATACCGAATAAAATTTTGGGCTTGCCTATATACCGTGTAATTTCTGTGCCCTAAAAAACTTAAAACATCACTTGCCAATTTTACAGAAGTATCCAAACTTTCTCTGTAAATATCATCTATTCCCAATTCTAAAAGTTCATAAGCATCATATCTGTTTTCTGCTCTTGTCATGATTTTTAAGTTTGTGTATTTATGCTTCACCATCTGCACTAACTTATAATTGGTCTCTGGCAGCCCCGTAGCGCAAATCAATAATTTGGCGTCTGCAATACCCGCAGATTCTAGAAGCTCCATCCGAGTAGCATCGCCATAATACACTTCGAACCCCATTTTTCTAAGAAAATCTACCCGATTAGAATCATGGTCTAAAACCGTAGCTTCTACGCCAAAGGAGCGTAGAAAACGGCCCACAGTACTACCGAAATGTCCAAAACCAACTAAAATAACTTTATGTGCTTTAGCAATATGATCCATGGTTCTTTTAGTCTCTTTTTTAGTCCCAACTTTTGGTAATACTAATCGCTCATTTAATAAGGAGAGTATAGGGGATAAAGCCATGGATAAAGCCGTAACAACCAACATGGTGTCTAAGGTAAACTGGTCTATTATTTCCAGCTGAAAAGCAAAGGAGAACAATACAAAAGCAAATTCGCCCACCTGTGCTAAACCAAGCATCAGCAATAAATTTTGGTCTAGTTTCAGCTTAAATATTCTACCAACCATAAAAATAACCAACGCTTTTAATGCTATTACTGCCAATACTACGGCAATAATAAAAACAGGATTGTTTGCAATAACCGTAAAGTTGATACTCACCCCAACCGTAATAAAAAATAAGCCTAATAATAGCCCTTTAAAAGGTTCTAGATTGCTCTCCAACTCGTGCTTAAACTCGCTCGTAGCCAAAACCACACCACCCAAAAAGGCACCTAAAGCAGGACTAAGCCCTACAAACTCCATTAAAAAAGAAATACCTAAAACAATAAAAAGTGCGGCAGCAGCAAGTAATTCTTGCGTTCTCGTTTTTGCTACCACTCTAAGCATGGGTACTATTAAATAACGCCCAGCCACAATTATAGCTATGATAGACCCTAAAATGGCCAAGGTCTGCCAACCTAAAGATAGCCCATCTAACATGGTCAAGGATTCATTTGTATGCGCATCCTCATTAGCTTTTACACCCTCCACGGAAGATAGTAAAGGCAAAATAGCCAACATAGGAATAACGATTATATCCTGAAAAAGCAAAATGGAAAAAGAAGAAGTACCGTAGGTGGTATCCATTAAGTTCTTCTCTTTTAAGGTTTGTAGCGTAATGGCGGTAGAGGAAAGCGCTACGGCCATAGCTATAGTTAGGGCTACCTCTGTAGAAAAGCCGATATAATAAAACAATACAAAAGACGCAGCAAGGGTTACCCCTACTTGTAATCCGCCCATACCGGTTATGAGCTTCCTCATTTTCCAAAAAGATTTAGGTTCAATCTCTAACCCAATTAAGAAGAGCATCATTACCACACCAAACTCTGCAAAATGCAAAATATCTTGTCCTTCTTCACCCACAAAACCGAACAAAAATGGACCTATCACCACCCCAGCGATTAAGTAGCCCAGAACAGAGCTTAAACCCAGCCTTTTGGCAAGTGGCACAAAAATGATGGCTCCTAGTAGAAAGATTATCGCCTGTAAAAGTATCCCTGCCCCCATTTTAAATTACTTTTGGATGTTCGTTTAAAAAACTACTTTCTGCTAATTCTTCAGATGGTTCTCCATCCCTTATTAATTGCAGCAACTTTTTGTATTTGATAGCGTAATCCGCATAGTCAGAAAGGTCTAATTGGTGTGTACCCATCAATGCAAAAGGCGGCAGATATTCCATGCCACATAAGGTGGCTGTCTGCTCAAACGGTCTCAGAAACTCCCGTATTGTAAAATGATTATTACCCGTAGCACAATACAATTCTCTGGTACCGCCGGTAGTAATGGTATTAAAACAAATTTTGTTCCACAAGGCTTTACCTTTAGGTCCGTACGCCCAATTATATTCTAGTACCATATCTATCCATTGTTTTAATAAAGGAGGACAACTGTACCAGTAAAAAGGGTGATGCCAAACTACGACATCATGCGCTGATAGCAGCTCTTTTTCTCGTTCTATATGAATATTAAAATCTGGATATTCCTGATATAAATCGTGTAAGGTTACCCCATCCAAATCCATTACCTCTTGTATAAGCGTGGTGTTTGCTTTAGATTGTTCTAATTTAGGGTGTGCAAAAAGCACTAATATCTTTCTCATAAGGTAATTTAACCATTTTTACTTTGAGCAAGTTGTAAAAGTAAATTAGAATATCCATTGCTGGTTACTTGGAGTGATTTATCGTTATTTATAAGCAAGTATATTAAAAGGCCATCGAACACTTAAAATACACGTCTCCACTTATTTGCGGAATACTGTTAATATCTAGTTAATCTAAGTTCTATAAAGCTATATCAAGCCCTTATCTACTTCATTTTTTGTTAGATTTAAGTTTTAAGAATTCAACTAACTTAAACCAACTTCAAATGAAAAACGTACAAAGACTTGTACTCTTGTGGCTCTGTGCCGTCTGTACTTTAGGACATTTACAAGCTCAAGAAAAAAACAACAATCCCTTTAATGGTTTGGCTTTTAGAAACATTGGCCCCGCAATGACTTCTGGTAGAATAGCAGATATAGCCATACATCCAGAAAATGAAAATGTGTGGTACGTAGCTGTAGGTTCCGGCGGAGTCTGGAAAACCAGCAATGCGGGCACTACTTGGGACTCAATTTTTGAAAAAGAGCCGGTCTATTCTATCGGATGCGTAACCATAGACCCAACTAACCCTAGTACTATCTGGGTAGGAACAGGTGAAAATGTAGGCGGAAGACATGCTGGTTTTGGTGATGGAGTATATGTGAGTCATGATGATGGTAAGTCATGGAAGAATATGGGATTACCTAACTCCGAACACATTTCTAAAATTATTGTACATCCAGAAGATAGCAATACTATTTGGGTTGCCTCTCAAGGACCACTTTGGAGTAAAGGCGGAGACCGTGGTGTATACAAAACCACAGATGGCGGCAAAAATTGGGAACGCACTTTGGGTGATGCGGAATGGGTAGGTGCTACGGATTTGGTAATAAACCCAGAGAACCCCAATATTTTATATGCTGCAACATGGCAGAGACATAGAACCGTTGCCGGATATTTAGGTGGTGGACCTGGGTCTGGCCTGCACAAAAGTACAGATGGTGGTACCACTTGGACAGCCCTTACCAATGGTATTCCTAAATCTAATCTAGGTAAAATTGGTTTAGCAATGTCTCCTTTTAATCCTGATACTATTTATGCGGCGATTGAATTAGACCATACTCAAGGTGGAATCTTCATGACTACTAATGGTGGTACTAGCTGGTCCAAACAATCTAATACGGTATCTGGCGGTACAGGTCCGCACTATTACCAAGAATTGATTGCATCCCCGCACCAAGAAGGTAGATTATTTTTAATGAATAATTATGCCTTAGAATCTATGGACCATGGAAAAACTTTTTCTAGAATGAAAAGGTCTAATCAGCATAGTGATAGTCATGCCTTGGTGTTTAAAAAATCGGACCCAAATTATCTATTAATAGGTACGGATGGTGGATTGTATGAAAGTTTTGACGATACCGGTAGTTGGAAGTACGTACGCAATTTACCTATTACCCAATACTTTAAAATAGCGGTGGATGATGCTACTCCGTTTTATAATGTTTATGGTGGTACACAAGATAACGGTTCTCACGGAGGGCCTTCACAAACCATTTATTCTGATGGAATTGCGAGTGCCGACTGGTGGAAGACTCTGGGTGCAGATGGTGCACAAACCGCCACAGAACCCGGTAATCCGGATATTACCTATGGTGAATTTCAACAAGGTGCATTATGGCGTATAGATAGTAAAACAAGAGAAACTGTTTTTATACAACCACAAGCTAGGGAGGGTGACCCACATGAACGTTTTAATTGGGATGCACCCATTGTTGTGAGTAGTCACAACCCTAAACGCTTATATTTTGCTTCGCAACGCGTATGGAAATCAGAAAACCGAGGGGATAGCTGGGAGCCTATTTCTAGCGACTTAACCTTGAATGAAAACCGAATGACGTTTCCTTATTACGGTACTTCTCAAAGTTGGGATAACGCGTGGGATGTCAAAGCTATGTCTAACTATAACACCATCACTTCTTTAGCTGAATCCCCTAAACAAGACGGACTCATTTACGCGGGTACAGACGATGGTCTTATACAAGTAACCGAGGACGGTGGCGCTACCTGGCGTAAAACAACGTTAAATACCATTAAAGGGTTGCCTTCTACCCCATTTGTAAATGATGTAAGAGCAGATTTATTTGACGCCAATACGGTTTATGCAGCCTTGGACAATCATAAATATGGTGATTATAAACCCTACATTATAAAAAGTACCGATAAAGGAAAAAGTTGGAAAATCATTAATGGTGATTTACCAAATAAATTATTAATCTGGCGATTGGTTCAAGATCACGTAGAGAAAGATTTGCTTTTTGCAGCTACCGAATTTGGTGTGTATGTTACTACTAACGGCGGTGCAAATTGGATTGCATTGAAAGACGGAATGCCCACCATACCCATTAGAGATATTACCATTCAGCGTCGTGAAAACGATTTGGTAGCAGGCTCTTTTGGTAGAGGAATATTTATATTAGATGATATAACCCCTTTTAGAAATTTTGCTACCCAAACTAAAACAAAGGAAGCGCGTTTGTTCCCTGTAAAAACAGCGAAATGGTATAGACAGGCTAGCCGTGTGGGTAGCCAAGGAGATGCCGAATGGATTGCTAAAAACCCAGAGTTTGGAGCAAACTTCACCTATTATTTGGCAGATAACTACAAGTCAAAAAAAGACCTGAGAAAAAATAGCGAGAAAAACAATAGCGGTAAATTCCCAGGTTGGGAGAATTTAGAGGCAGAAAGCAGAGAAGACGGACCTGCTATTTTTCTATTAATTAAGGATAGTAACAACAAGTTAATTGCTACCGTTAAGGGTACCAATAAAAAAGGGTTTAACCGTGTAAGCTGGGACTTAACCTATCCTAGTAAGCGCGGAGAACGTTTAACTACCGACAGTAGTCGGGGTGGCAATTTTAGAGGGAGTGGTATTATGGCAACACCAGGCACCTATAGTGTAACCTTGGTAAAAAGACATAATGGTGAACAAATACAGCTCCAGGAACCGGTAAGCTTTAAAGTAGAACCGCTGCTAGAAAGTTCTTTACCTAGAAAAAGCTATGACGAAATAAATTCTTTTAGAGAAGATGTTTTTGCTTTTCAGCAAGATTTAATGGCCACCAGTATGGCTTTAGAAAACAGCTTAAAAACGGTAGCTGCCATGGAGCGTGCTATGAATAAATCCAATACTTTTTCACCTACTTTGTATCAACAGCTAAAAACGACCAAGAATCAGCTATTAGATATTGACAAAGAATTGAATGGAGATAGCATAAAAGACGAAATAGGAGAACGCTCCGCCCCTAATGCTAGTGATGGCAACAGTCTAGGATGGCGTGCTTTTGGTAACACTTATGGCCCAACCGGTGAACATAAAGCGTTGCTAAGTAGAGTGGAGAGTCAGCTAAAAAAGGTAAAGCGCAAATTAACCCCAATAGTGGAGACAACGATTCCTACGATGGAAAAGGAATTGAAAGCCGCTGGCGCACCTTGGATAGAAGGGCAAGGTCTTATTAAGAATTAGTACTTTTTCAACATAATAAAAATAAAAGCCCAGTGAATTCTGGGCTTTATTAGTTTCTCAAGTTTCAATTGGATAGTATACAAAACAAAAAACCACGCAAATAGCGTGGTTTTTTTAAAGTGATCGCGGAAGGATTCGAACCTTCGACCGTCTGCTTAGAAGGCCCTACTAATTGATTTATAATACTTTACATTCTTTTTCATTACTTTGATTTTGAACTATTTACCACTTATGACGTTTTCTTTGATTTTCATCGATTATCAATACTTTGATGATTTGTTGCAGAAATGTTGCAGCCATGTTGCAGTCACTTTTAAATAGAGCAATAAAATATGTAAGCATGTAATTCCTGCAGTTTCCGCAGTTTTAATTATCGAGCATGTAGATACAATTCCTTGAACTTCAATAGATGTTTTAGCTTTTCACCCGAAAATTTGATGATATCGCTCTCAAGGGAATTTTTACCCAGACTCACCTTTATGGTGTCATCGATTAGTAAAACTTCTTGAAATAACTCCTCATAGCTTTTAAGCCACTGTTTTAAAGAACCTTTAGCATCAATAACTGAAGAGTATTCTATAAGAGCTTCGATAAATTCACCTTCTTTGGTAAGTGCATTGTTAACCTGCCAAATAGCATGATAGGTTTCTGCAAACGTACATGCCGAGTTTCTGGTCTCACAAACACATGGAAATACGTGAATGCTTTTATCAATATACCACCTACTCCATTTATAACAGCTTGTATCTTGAATACGTTCAAGTAATTTACTTTCATTAAGTACCAACCAAGTACGTATGTTCTCTATAGTATTTACTCTCATCGTATTCTTTCTATAGTCCACCTACCTTCCATGTCTCCATCGAACTTGTATGTGTGACTTTTGGTATAGTAACCTGTTGTTGTATCAAATTGAACTACAAATTTATCATTTGATTCTCGCCGGATTTTCAATGTTCCATCTATCACTTTACCATACAAATTACCGTTTATCCTTTCCTTTAAAAAGGTATTCACACTACTTTGAATTCCTAACTCTGTTATATATGGAGCATGATATAACATTGAATCTTTTTTCTTATCCTCCTGCAAGAATTGATAGAAATACTTTTTTGAAATACGTTCGAGAGTATCCCTTCGAATTTTTGCTTTTGCAAATTGTGCTTCAATGCTGGTTGTATCCTTATAGGTACGATACTTCTTCAGATATTCTTCGTTGTTAAACACTATTTTATTTTCTCCAAGGGCCACATACTTTCCGCTACCAAACTCTCCATAGTGCTTTTTCAATTTATTATTTACTTCGATATACTCATCACCAAGATTCAAATAACCTTTTCCATCCCATACATAAACAGTCGAATCTATCTCCCTTTGTATTACACGATATGTTGCAATGGTATCATTATTTATCCTGTAATAAGTATTATTCCAATCATATCTATTCAAATCACCATAGAACTTATTGTTCAAAGGACTCTGAAAATAACCGTTGGGTGCCCTACCATTAGTACAACCAAAAATAAAAACTGTACTAACCGTGATAATAAGTATTGCCCCCAACCCCTTTCTTACTCTAAAATACATAACTGAATTCATACGACTGTTGATTAATGGTTTCCTGATGTAATACTTCACCATCGTCCACTCCATAGAATTTTATTTCTACCTGTGAAGCGTCTTCAATATAGAACATGATATCAAAACGATATACATCTTCTGGAATCTCTACTTCGAGGGTTTTAGCCTCTCTGTCAACTTCAGTGTTAACTTCTGTCTTTGTTCCATCTGCATTGTAAATGGTAGTTTCTGCAAACACACTAACCCAGTCCTCTAACTCACCTGTTACGAATTCTAAAACGTAGGTTTGCTCGGAAACTTTCTGGTCTTCTTTCAACCCTCCTCTATACTTCATGGTGACCTCATTAACGTTACTATAATTAATCATCTTCAACGTATATCCACCATCAAGAAATTCAACTCTATGTTTAAGGTCGGGGTTATCCTGCCAATTTTCCAAGGTTTCATCAGAATCAGGGTAGAATTCAATTAATACATTATCCTCTACAATCTCCCATACTCCTTCTGCGGTAAATAAGCTGTTGTAGTAGATTGATGTTCCGTCTGCGTTGTACGTATACCATATTTCTTCAAGGTCTGTTGTAGGATACCAATCGCCTACCAACTCCATTTCTATTTCAGAAAGTCCTGTTTCGTTACTTTCACCGTTATCGTCCTTAGAACATCCCACAAAAGCGAATACCGCTATTAATACTAAAAAAGTCTGTTTCATAATGTTGTTTAAAAGGTTTGGTTTAAATGAATTTGTTCTGTGGGGGAAGAGCGTAGAAAACGTTGCAGTAAAAGTTTTATTGTAAATGTTGGAACTACAAAAAGCCATAGGTAGAACCCATACTCTTTCCGAACAACTATCGATTTCCGCTATTAATACTAATCTGAACGATTATTAAGTTTTCCCTGTAACCCTTAATTCAAGAATTTACGGTACACCCACGTTTAAGTTAAAAATGAAAATAAATTAAAGCTTGCCATGGTCGGCAAAACTGTAGTACCCATCTTTAGTAATGATAAGGTGGTCTAGCAACAAAATATCTACCTGTTCTGTTGCTCTCTTAATCTTGGTAGTTATATCTACGTCTGCTTTACTAGGTGTTAAGTTTCCGCTTGGATGGTTATGCACTACCGCTATATGAGAAGCCACACATTTCAGCGCAACACTCAACAATAGTTTCACATCCACCATCGTACCGGAAATACCTCCTTTGGATAAAGTGTAAATACCTAGTAATTGATTAGACCTATTGAGAAGTACAACTTTCATCTCTTCCTGAAGCTCTAAGGTACCTTTATCCCAATTCCCCAACACAACTTTATAGATGTGCTCACTGTTGTTCAAGTTGACTAAGCTTCCTTTGTTGGGTTTATAAGAAACCCTTATTTCTGCTAACTGCATGGTGATTAAGTTTTAGAACAAAGGCACTGCTCAATGGCAATGCCCCTGTTGGTTTATGCTAGTTCATGTACTCCATTGGAACTAAAGGTACTTACATCGGCTTGCAGCACTTCTGCAGGTGTTTTGGTCTGCTTCTGTGGTTCCGGTGCTCCTTCTGGCAGGTACACCCATCTATGGGCTAGTGTAATTTCCTCCCCTGTTTCCTTAATTACGTACTGATATGGCTCACACTCCTCTTTAACGATTTTGCCTTCCATTTCTGTACCAATAAGGGCAAGGCAGGTGGACTCGTTAAACGTTGATGAAATAAACGCTCGCTTAGCCGTAGCGTAATACCTGTTGGTGGTTTGGCTTAATACCATCTCTATGCCACCCTGTAGCTCTAGAAGAAAGAACGGAGTTCCTTCCTCGTTTTCGATTTCTCTGTAACCGACAATTCTTACCATTTCTTTTGATTTTTGAAGTTGAATGTTCCCATGTTAGAGCAGCCTTCTCATATAGGCAAAAACAACAGCTATCACCTTGTGTTTTTAATACCTGTCGGCAAAAAAGCTATGTATCTAACTATGGGCGGGGTGTTTCCCCAGCGAACATGGGGTGGGGGTATTTCGAGGGGGTACTTCACGAAAAAACAAAGGGCATCAAAAAATTTTCCATAAAAAATTTTATATTTACTCTCCCCCTTCAGACCAATACTAAACACATATTAATGACCAAAACTTTCAGGAATACTGTGCAATTTCCTCGCACATACAAGTATAGTTCTGATTCTGAACACATTCCGCTTAAATTTTATGAAGAAGCATTTCCTATCGCACAAACAATAGATTTACTATTGGGATACTTCAGTTCAAATGCTATAAAAGTCTTATCACATAGTTTTGCTGAATTCATCTATAATGGTGGTGTAATGCGGTTAGTTACAAATCACATATACAATGAGTTAGATTTTCAAAACTTAATTAATAACATTGCCATAAGTAACGAGGATAAAGTCCTAGATATTTTTGGTGACTTAGCCCAATTAGAGAGTAACTTAAGCCCAGAAGGAAAACACTTTTTTGACTGTTTGAAATATTTACTTAGTAACAATAGACTAGTAATTGTACCTGTCAAATTTAACGGCAGCTATTTAGCACATAGAAAAAAGATGTTATTGTTTGATGGTGAGACATACATCAGTACCGAAGGAAGTATCAACTTTACATTAGCAGCCTTAGTAAAAAATTCAGAAAGTTTTCAGGTAAATGCACCGTGGACAGGTGAAGTTGCGAAAGCAATCATTGAAGAAGATAAAGATGAGTTTGATTCCATTATTAATAAAAAACATCCAAGT
This sequence comes from Croceivirga sp. JEA036, assembly GCF_011882165.1. Lineage (NCBI taxonomy): Bacteria > Pseudomonadati > Bacteroidota > Flavobacteriia > Flavobacteriales > Flavobacteriaceae > Croceivirga > Croceivirga sp. JEA036. Next base: position 498,059 of record NZ_JAATON010000001.1, on the reverse strand, counting down.
TACAACTATATAAAAAAAGATGAAATTGAAAGAGTTATTAACGCAATAGGTAGAGACAAAGATATAGGTGATTTACTTGATGATTCTCTGAAACTTGTGCCTAATCTTTACAGTTCCAAGGTAAAAAACATTTTAGACGAAAAGAAAAGACGTTTTAGAGATAAAGTAAATGAATTAAATTATACACCTAAATTTCCATTTGTTCAAGGACCTAGGGACTATCAAAAGGATGCATACATTGCTTGGAAAAAAAATAATTACTCCGGTGTTTTTGCCATGGCCACTGGAACAGGCAAAACAATTACGTCGTTAAATTGTTTATTAAATATATTTTCTGATGAGGGAAACTATAGAGCTATAATTCTAGTACCTTCTATAGCTCTATTAAATCAATGGGAAGAGGAAGTGAAATCCTTCAATTTTCGTAATATTTTAAAAGTTGGTGGAGGAAATAAATGGGAAAAAGACTTTGCAAATTACTGTAGTAATTACTCTTGGGGACTAAAAGATAATTTAGTAATAATTTCCACATATGGGAGCTTCACATTAGACAGGTTTCAAAATCTTTACAGAAAAATCCAATCGGAATTTCTTCTAATTGCCGATGAAGCACACAATATGGGAGCTAATAATATTAAGAGTAAACTATCCAATCTTAATGTTACTAGAAAAATTGGTTTATCAGCAACACCTAAAAGAATTTATGACCCAGAAGGAACCATGGCAATAGACCAGTTTTTTAATGATGCCCCTCCATATACTTATAATTTTAGTATGGAAAAAGCTATGGAATTTGGCTTTTTAACCGGTTATAAATATTACCCATTAATTGTCGAATTAACAGAAGAAGAATTTGAAGAGTATTCTGCTATTTCCAAACGCTTATTAAAATATTTTGACTTTAAGAACGGGGTTTTTAAAGATGACCCTATGGTGGAAATTCTATTGTTGAAAAGAAAGAATATTATACATAAGGCTCATAATAAAATTAACTTATTTAGTTCTATAGTTGAAGAATTAAAGAAGACTAATAAGGATAAATTTGTCTTCGCTTACATTCCAGAAGGTTACACAAATAATGAACAAGGGGAATCAACTAAAATATTAAATGAATATTTAAAAAGTGTACATAAAGATTTCCCTGAAATAAAAATGAACTCCTATACTTCTGAAGACCAAGATTTAAATGATATACTGAAAGGTTTTGAAGATGGAAAGATAGAAATATTATTTGCAATGAAAATGTTAGATGAAGGGGTTGATATTCCTAGAGCAGAAGTGGGCATTTTTGCAAGTAGCACTGGCAACCCAAGACAATTCATACAAAGAAGAGGGAGACTTTTAAGAAAGCATAAAGACAAAGTCTATTCTACAATCTATGATATGGTGGTAATTCCTAAACTAGAATCTCATACAGATGAACTCTTCAGTATCGAAAAAAGCTTGGTGCGTAATGAATTAAATAGAGTTGCTTACTTTTCAAGCTTGTCAATGAATTTTTATGATTCTAAAGTGACACTACTTAATGTTTGTAGAAAATACAACCTAGATTTAGATACCATAATTAACGATTTATAATATGGAAAGAAATGACATACTAAAGGAAATTCTATCAGACCCTGGTTTGATGGAAAAATATGATATCAAGGCAAACGACCTTGAGGGGTTAAGTACGAACGCGCCATACTCTAAGAAAATTATTGAAGTTCTATCTGTTATTATAAATGAAAACGATAATCATTTGAACAGCTCAATGATTTACAAAAAGATTAAAAAAGTACATAACATAGGATAATAATGGCGTCAATAATAAATAGTATTTCATTCAAAAACTTCTTTAACTACTATGGTGATTATGACACTACAAGGTATGAATTTGAGGAAGGAGTTAATATTGTAGTAGCAGACAATGGTGCAGGTAAATCAAAATTTTTTAATGCCTTCTTATGGCTATTTTATGATACTGTACTTAATTCAGATGATAAAAGAACATACCCTGTAAAAGACTTTGCTGTTAAGATAATATCAGACAGGGCTAAAAATGAGACATCAATTGGTGATTCTGTCGAAACTGGTATTAAAATAGAGTACTCTACTGGTAGATATAAATTTCAGATTGTTAAATCATTTGTAGCTACTAGGATTGGAGAAAAATTATCTGATTTTGATAGTTGGCAAATCACCCTAAACGATGTTGAAGTTGATAAAACAGACCATGTATTACCAAAATATAAGCCTATCTATGATGCTGAAGAAAAACATAGAGTAATAAACCAACTTATACTTCCTACTTTAAGGCAATATTCTTTCTTCCAAGGAGAAGAAGTTGATAAAATGATAGATTTTACAAAGAAGTCTAGTATAGAAGATGCGGTAAGAACTCTCACCAATATTAGTAAATACGAAGATATTGCAAAAATTGTACAGGACATTTCAACTAAAGCCTATAATGACTTAAACAAGCAGACCAAATCTACTAGTGACCATAATGATAGACTAGATAGCGCTATTGAATTAAAAAAATCCCTTGAAAGCCAATTAGAGCAAGAGGTTGAGAAACTGAATATTCAAAAAGAACTTTATGAGAATGCTGAACAAGAGAAAAATGACCTAGAGCAAAACTTTGCAAATGCTGAAAAGAGAAAAGAATTAGATGATAAAATTTCTCAAAAAAGTAGAGTATTAAGAAATGTAAAAGAAGATTATGATAAATTTCTAGAGGGAATTAATAGTAGGTTTTTTGATGGTGGGTTTTCTTGGATTTCTTTAGGATTTGAGCAATCTGTGGTTGACTTTAAAGATAAGATAAAAGACTTTAGGCAAAAAAGGTATGAGAAAAGGGCATTGTTGAATGCTACAGAAAATCCAAATGATTACTTCACTATTCTTCCATCAGATTCACCAGATGCAGTGACATTGCAACAAATGATAGAAAGTGAACATTGTCATGTTTGCAATAGACCTGCTGAAAAAGGTTCTGATGCACATAATTATCTTTTAAAATTAAAGAATAGACCTAATGAAGCTGACTCAAAAAAGGATTTTGTTAAGAATGATTTAGAAGATTTTTTTGGAAACCTACAAATTAATGCGTCACCGTTTCTAAACAAATTTGAAGCTATACCTCAAAGTGTTTTAAGAACACGAGAAAAAGAACTAGAATTAAAGAAGAAATTAGATAAACTCAATTCAGAGTTAAAGACTCTAAAAGCGCGTAGAAAGGATATTCTAATTGCTGGGACAGAATCTGAAGGTGCTGATAATGCTTCAGTCATTATTAATCAATATAAAGGTTCTATAAGAAGAATGGAACAAGCCTCAAATAGAATCACGAGGTTAAAAAATTCAATAACAGAACTTGAAACTAAAATTAAAAATACAGGTAAAGAAATTGAGAGTTTAAGACCTAAAGATATTCCTGAAGGTTTCACTATAAGCTATGAAATTAGTCAAGATTTAGTTGAAGCAACTAATAAGGCTCAAGATAGAGTATTTGATAAAATGGTAAGTCTATTAGAAAGTCACGCTAATGAACACTTTGAAAGTCTTATCAAGTATAATGATATAAAAGGTGGTGTTTTAAGCTTTGAAAAAACACCTTCTGGTGGTATTTCATTAGATTATATAGATGAGTTAGGGAATGATGTATCTGGAGCTTCTGAAGGCTTCCAGAGAATGAAAAAGTTTGCAGTAGTTATGGCTATTATTTCTGCCAATACTTCTCAATATAATTATCCTCTATTAGCAGATGCACCATTATCTGCATTTGGAAAAGCCTTTAATAAAGGTTTCTTTGAGGCTATACCAGATGTATTCCCACAGAGTATAATTCTTGTTAAAGATTTATATGATAAAGACCTAGATGGCAAACTAACAGATTTAGGGCAAAAGCTACTTGAAAGTAGTACCATTAAAACCTTATATCTAAATGAAGTAGATGAGGAATTACCACAGATAGAAAGAACTACTAAAATTGAAAGAAGAAAATAATGAATAGTCAAGAGTTTAGAAACAACTTACTTCTTAAAAGACCTAGATACGCAGTTAGTAGAATACCTGTGTTAGATGCCTTTTCTGAAAAAGGAAGCAAAAGTGCTGATTATAGCAGATTTGGACCTTATTATGAAATTTATATTTATGCTATGATGCTGGGTATAAAGAAAAATCAAAGATTACCATTACCTCCTAGAGACCTTACTAAAGATTTTATAGAAATGGGTAAATGGAAAAGGGATTCTTCTCTTATAGATTTTCTATTAATGGTAATTTTCACTCAAACAGATGACCTACAGATTGACTGGAATGAGCTTGAGGATATGGAGCAAGAAGACCTAAATAAAGTAATTTCTAGAGTAGTTAATTTAATTGAAGAATATGCTAATGGTGGTTTGGCATACCTTGAAGAATTATGGGAAAATGGCAATCTTGACAATTCCCATTATATGTTTATTGATTTATATAAGAATGCTTGAATACGATAAGTTCAAATGTGTTCAAGAGCATAGTGCTGATTTAGCTTTAATTATAAATCAATTGGGATATGAGGATGTCCATAATTGGCTAATGATAGCATCTGGAATTAAAAGTGTAGACTTTAACTGGAATAGATTTGATAAAACTGGAGCAGGTTGGTGTAGACCTGCTTATGAATATGATGTTGCTAAAAGCAAAATCACTCAACTCTACTTAAATGAATTAACTGTATTCAATTATATATGGGGTGGGTTTGAAAGCTTACTCTCAAAGATGTATTCTAAAAGTCAAATCAAAAAGAAAGGAAAAGTGAATCTTTGTGTTGAAAAGTTTGAAGATTTGAAAAAGTTTCCTGTTTTAAAATATGAGGTACTAAAAAAACAGTTTTTTGCCTTATTTAAAAGTTCTTTAGAGAAGAAATTAATTGAATACAAAAAAGACATTCCAAAAGAGGAAATAAGAATAATTTATAACATAAGAAATAAATTTGCACATGGTGACCTTGAATTCCCTGAAGATATGGAATACAACGGTAATTTGATTTACCCTACTAATTTAATCAAGCTTATAAACTATAGCTCCAGAGTTGTTATTTGTCACATTCAAAGCTTAATTTTCTTATCTAACAGAAACAATACTGTTTATTCTTATTTAAGTGAATTATTTACAAATGTGGATATTGATGATTATGGAGATGATTTATTTCAGGTTGATTTCATATTACCCAGATTACATTTAAAAGAAATAGATAAAAATGAAATCCCCTAAGAGGCTAAATCATCTGAAATTACAAAAAGAATTTGCTATTGAATTAAGCTCAATTAAGTATACTTCAAACATAGTTTGATTTGGGTTGTTCAATGTTTGTAGAAATTGAGATGGTGTTTTGATAGATATCAATGCTGGATGATTATCTTCAAGAAATTTTTTGAATTTTTTATTAGCAGTAATACTGTTATGAGCAATAGCATTCCTCAATATAAAAACTTGATTCAAAATATCTTTTTGAGAACTACTTAAAACTGCAAAGGGATTTTCATCTTTGTAGAATACTTTATAGTTTTTCTTTAACTTATCAAATGGTAGTAAATCCAAGTATTTCTTTTGACCATTTAATAAAAGAAAATTTAATACAGTTTTTCTGTCTTCAAAAGCTATTTTTTGAATTTTTTTTCTCGTAGGCAAATCGTATTTTTCATACAATAAACCAATGAAAAGTTCTTCTACGAAAGATTCAAAAGAAGTAACTGTTTTTAAAAAAATGCCTTCATAAAAAGTATCTACGTCACGTTTAGCTAAATAAACATCAGACTCTCTAACTTTTTTAACTCTAGTAGCTGTTATTAGAAATTTATTGAAGTTACTTTCCAATCTATTTGATAGACTAACTGCATCCATTAAAAAAGTTGTTTATTCAAAAAACTATATACAGTCTCTCTATTCTCTTTAGCATTTGTCCCTCTAGCAAATGCATCGTAAACTTTTTCAGGAACTGAAGTTACCACCTTGTCATTTTTCCATTCATTTCTTGAACTTTCAATTAAATTTGAAGTGACTTCAAATTTCTGCTTGAAGTTTTTCTTATTAAGGGACACCTTAGTGTCTTTAATATTCTTATCAAATTCTGTCTTATATATATTGGCAAAAAGAGAGTATAAAAGAGGTGTTTTCTTAAATTCAGATTTATTAAATAAAGAACCTACTGAATCATCTAAAAAGGACATAATGTTCTTTATTCTTTTTACAATGACTTCTTTATTTGGTATTGAATCCTCTTCATCATAATCTTCATAATATTTACTTATTGAAACTGGCGTTCTTTTTTCAATCCCATTTATTGCTAGAATAAGTAAATCATTTACAAATTCAACTTCATCCATACGAGATATTTTTTTATCAGTAAAAACACCCCATTTTATCCAATAGTCATAAAATTCGTTACCTAAACTAAAAGCTAAACTTTTAAACTCTCCATAGTAACTAGCATTTCTTAACTCTTGGTCATTTAATTTGACACCTGTACTATTCATACGAGAAAAAATTTCTAAAATTTCTCTGTTTGTTACAGTAGATGGAAGAACATGTACAAAAAACTCATAGTCAAGTATGGTTTGTTTTGCTTCATCTGGAAGACTATTAAAATCTTTACCTCCATATTTTTTATTATGAGTTTTACTTAATTTGAATTCTTCATTTTTATCAAACTCATTTAAAACATATGAGATAACAGTTCTCAATCTTTGCTGTCCATCTACAACTTCTTTTTGAGGTATATAACTTTTTAAATTAGTCTTAACATCCCTTAATATTATAACAGGAATTGGTAATCCTTTAATTATAGTATCTATTAGGTATGATTTAGATTTGGAATTCCAAACTGACCTTCTTTGAAAATTAGGATTAAGAATTAATGAATCTGTCTTAAACCAACCTACAAAATCACTTACCTTAAAAGTGGTTCTCTGTATATTATAACTCATATTCGTTTTTATATTATTTTATTAAGGCTAGTTTCAATTTTTCTAGCTAAAAAATCAAACCCATCTATATTACTATTGGAGTTAATCTCATCATTTAAAAGCTGCAATCCATCATCAATATGGAGCTTTACATATTTTCCTAAATCTTTATCAGAAATATGAATGTTATAATGTAAAGCTACCATACCTAGATAGTAGTCTAAATAATCCCCAAATAGCACTGACCTACTATATTCCTTACCACTTGAATTTTGAATATCTTTAATATTCAACTTTTTATCTTGTGATAAAGAATAGGTTAATGCTATTCTGGAAATTATATTTTCTGTACCCAAATTAAGCTTACGTGTTAGTTGAGCAACTACATCTCTATTCTCTTTACTTGTTCTAATATGTGTAAACATCTTTTTCTTTTTTAAACTCTTTAAACAAACTATTTACAGGTAAAGCTTTTAATGTTGAAGCTCCTAACTTATTCTGTATTAAAAAGGTCTTGCTTAAGTTTGGCTTAAGCAGTTCATACTCTTTTTCAGACAGCTCTTTTTCTAATAATGGGAAAAGCACCACTTGTTCAGAAATAGATGGGTAAAACTCTTGTATGATATTTTTAGAGTGAAACTTATCAAACTTCTGCAATGGGCTATCTATAAATACTGGAAACCTAATACCTGATTCATCAACCAATGCCTTAAGTAATGCTGTAGCATATAGCTGTTGCTCTCCTTTAGATAGGGAATCTTTATCAATGATATTATTATCCTTGTCCAGTAAATCTATATCCATTACATCATCTACAATATTTACTTTTACATTGGTAATAAAGTCCTTCTTATGCATAAGCTTACTTAACCCAAGTGATACAGATTTTTGAAGAGAGTATTTCTTCTCCTCTTTAATCTTAACAATTAGACTATTTATTTTGTCTAGTAAAACTTTAGTGACCTCATACTTCTTTTTATCAGTCTCAACAAGATTGAAGTTTTTCTCATATTCAACTCGTACTTTCTTGTGAGATGTAAGTTTTAATTTCAAAGCACCTAGCTCTTCATTTAGTTCATCCTTTTCTTTAAGAAACTTATTAATTGAAGTATCAGTTTCAGTTTTTTCATCTCTGAATTGTCTAGCTAAATGATTGTCTTTACGCGCCTCAGCTTGTTTTATCTTATTTATAGTTCTACTTAACAAAGCTCTATTAGTGCGTTCCTCTTTAACTATAGCATTAAATTGACTTAAGAAAGTACTTTTGATGTTATTCAAAATAGCCTCAAACTCTCTGTATCTTTCTTCTGAAAATTCTAATAACACCTTACCAGATACATCACTTTTACTAGAGTTTAACTTCTCTTCCAGAGAATTTTCAATAGTCTTTTTTACTTTAGAATCAATTGCTTTTTCTAAATCTAAAGCCTTTAAACTTTTTAATATGCTATTAGAAAATGCTTCTAATTCCTTTGATAATAGCTTGTCATTTAAAGCACCATATAAAACATTACTTTCTGAATCTAACTGCTCTTTAAGCTTATTCAAGTGTTTACCAGCAATAACTAAAGGTGTCAAATCCAAAAGCTTCTTTAAGCTATTTTTAATTTGAATAGACTCTTGTTTTAAATCATCTCTACGAAATTTTAACTCCTTTAATTCATCTAAAGTAATTGAGTTTCCTTCTCTAATTAATTTTTCTTGAAGGCTATCACTTTTTGATTTAAGTATAGTAACTTGTTTATCAATATCAAGCTGTTTATCTTGATTATGGCTTATAGTCTTCTCTAATTCACTTTCTTCATCTAGTAGTTGGGTGAGCTTTTCTTGTTGTAATTCAGAAACTCCTCTTCTCTTTAATTTAACTAACAAAGATTCAAGGTTTTTCTTTAGCTCTTCATACTTCTTAATACCTAAAACTTCAGAATAAGCTTTACTTAAACTACGCAATTCACTTTTAGATTTAGCCTCTGCAAGTGATACTATTTTTTCTGCATCAAAGAAGAAAAATTTAGCTATTTCTCTAGGTAAAATAAAGTCATTTATAAATACCTCGTAACCTACAGATTTTGTAAGTTCATTTTCATCTCCATCAATCAGAATAGTTACTATTTCCTCTGAAGTAGAAAAATCATATTTCCGTTTTATAATAACTGTTTTACATGGTATAGATGGTATAAGTAAATCTTCAAGCTCAATTTCTACAGATATCTTTTTGTCATCCGTTTCCTCTTTCAAAAGATCCCTATTCAGTAGTGAATTGACATATGCCTCATAACCACCAGAATTTCTAATATCTTGTTTGTACTTGTCTTCTACTTGAGACATCAATTTACCATAGAAACACCATATTAAAGAAGTTAAAAATGTAGTTTTCCCAAAACCATTCTTACCAGCAATAAGACTAATATTCTTGTCTTTTTTAGGGCTTAAATCTATTTCATTAAGTCCCTTATATATTCTAAAGTTTTCTAACGTTATTCTATCAATTCTCATTGTTCAATTTCTTTCACAAAGCTTTCTATTCTATTCTCTACATCATTGTGTAAACCATATTTAGATAGCATAAGTGTTTTGGTTTCTTGTAGCGTAATTAAGTTATCTATAAGATGATAGTAAGACATATCCTCAACGCATATTTCTCTCAATATTCTTTTCTCTGTATCATCTAGAGACTTAATATTATTTGTGCTAATTTCTTTGTTGTATACTTCTCTGTAAGCATTACCTACATTGTAGTCAAATATCATATCTCTATTCCAAACCACTTGTATTGCTATAAGCTCTTGGTTAGTAATAAGCGTAACATGAGGTCTTTCTTCTTGTACGTCCCTTTGAATTTGAAGAAGTTCTTTTAGTAGCCTATGCCTATACTCTGGGGTATAATTACCTTGATTATGTCCATCTTCCGTAACAGCCCTTTGTCCATTTCTTCTGGTAGCCATTCTGTTTTCACTAACATTTCTATCTTCCACCAGATTATCTCTAAAGTCCAACAAAGGTTTCATCCAATGTTGTCCATTGTCTATTAACGCAGACATAGACTTGTCCTTCTTAACTACAGTACAAGTCCAACAACCAAATCTACTTTGTCCACAAGAAGAGTGCTCCTTGTTCGTTACTACCGTAGGACATTCATAATCATCTGCACTTGCATCTGCATAAATTTGAAAAAGTATGGAGTTGTCAAATCCCCAAGGTGATGAAACTGCATTGATGATATACCAAACTTCTTCAAGCATTAATTCCTTAATTGGGGCATAAACATATGTATTAGCAGTGGTATTATGTTTTGATAGCCTATTGCCCTTTACTTCATGCTTCCGCATTGACCTTTCTCTTGTAGCGCTTTCTTCGTATCTGGTTCCAAGTAAAACAATTGCTTCTCCTTTTTCATCTATTTGCTCCAAGAGAAAGTTAGAAGTTGGTCTAATCTTTAATTTATCCGTACACCATCTAAATGTATTATTTGGAACAGGATACCCTTTACCAAGTACATTAATCCAAAATGATTCTTCTAAATTTGGAACAGTTTTCTTTACAATAATTGGCAACCCTTGATCTCTAGCAGCAGTTTCTATTTTTAACAACACATCTTCTACATAACTACTAATTATAGGGTTTTCAACCATCGTGTCATTACAAACCACATACACAGGTCTTCTTAACTGGTATGGATAAGGCATTTCTTCCTTTATCCTAGTTAAAGCTTCCCACACTAAAGTGAGCAACACAGTTGAATCTTTTCCACCACTAAATCCAATTATCCACGGTCTTTCTGATTTATCTGCATATGCATATTGGTCAATAAGCTCATTAACAATGGATTCTATTTTCTTATTCTTAATCTTCATAGTAGTAGTTATAACTTGTCCAAGTTAAAGAGTTCTAGGACTCAAAACAATTAAGTTAGACAATTGTTATTCAATAAATTTTAACAATAGAGGTAAGACCTCTCAAGGTGTAAGCTATTGTGATTTTTTTAGACTAACGCCCAAGTATGAGTCATGATAATAATTCAAATTGGGTATCTAGCAAAGAAGCGCAGAGGCATTTTAAAATTAAAGGATGTGATTTAATGCATCATAGAGTTTCAGGAAAACTTACATTCCAAAAGAAAGGAAATACATATTTATACTTGGTAGCTGATTTAGATAAATTAAAAAGCCCCTTTAAAGAAGGGGCTTCCCTCAACTCAAAAACCAAGAGTAGTTAGAATCACCACTTATGGCATCTTTAAGTCCACATGCAAAGCTGAAAGCATTGCTGTTTCTATCCAAGAACGTATCTATGTAAGATGACTTGTTTGCTGAGGTAAACAAATTGAAGACATTCCAAAGATTGACATTGCCTTCTTGGTCCCTGCAAAAAGATTTATCCATATAGTAATCCTTGGCAATAGAGCTTATTTGTCCATCGTTCAACAACAACTCAGGAAGCCCCTGCCGAGTACCCTTAGGCAAATAACCATACAACCTACACTTCCCTATCAGTTGTGCGAAATCGGACTCTGAGAGACCGTATTTGGGGAGCTCTTGCATCGCGACAAGGTGTTGCTCCATTCGGTATGAGTTAAGCAATTCTACCATGCTTTTCTGAAGTTCATTCAAACTACCTACCCGCATATCCGACATAAACCCATCCGTTGAAACGCAAAGATTACAACACACCATATTTTGAAACCCCACAAAGAACTTAAAACGTTCAAAGCTCTTCTTGGTGTACAAATTTTCATGGTTGTACGCCCTAACGCCACCAACTATCAAGGAGAGACTATTCCCGTTAACCGTCTCTACCACGGACGGAATACGGATGATGAACGCCATCCGCTCAAAATACTGTGTACGTTCGTGGTCCAGTAGCTCCTTGGCAGGCTTATGTATGGCATCTGGGGTTCTCCCTTTTATTTGATGGCTTACCCTAATTTCAGGTTCTAGAATCGTATGCTGTGAATACATCGATGCTACGCTTTCCTGCGCCGCTTCAATAAACTCTTGGTGCGCTATGGTTTTCTCATTGTCCTTGGAGAAGACAGGTATAATACAATCCGTGCCCAGCTCCAACAATTCTATTTCCTGCGTGTTGGCTTCTATAAAAGGCTTTTGTTCAAATTGTAACTCGTCGGTAGGTACCTTTGCCCGTTCTAACCCCACCACTTGTGGCGAATGTTTTAGGGTTGGTTGAGTGGTACGTCTATTGGTTGTTGACACTAGTTCCATTGCTGCTAAAGTTTTTAGGGTTAATCAATTCTTCTAATTGGGCTTTCTTCCGCTGGAATTGCGCATGGTGCGACTGCTGAAAGTTGGGGTGCTTTTTATACAAGTCCATCAACTCCGACACGGACAGGCATTCATTAATGCGCTTATCTATGGTTATTTCGGGTAAAGGTACCACCCGACACCATTGCAATAGCTTTTTACCCGTTGCCGAATTAATGACAAATTCGGGTTTCCCATTGAACAGCCCAGTACGGTCTTTTGATACCTTTGCAAGGTGTTGGTCATTTATCAACTCAAAGTTGACGGTCAACTCATACTCAAAACCCTCACGTGTGATTTCTTTTGTTCCGTGCTTCACCACTTTTGCCCTGCCGTTGCTCCCAACATCCAACGAGTAGTCTATCTTTCTTCTTGTAGTTGTGATAACATGGCATTTTGAAGCAAGTATTTTGTCTATGAATGCTTGATGCCTAGGGGTAACCTTAGCCCAATCTTGGAACCTACCTCCTAACTGCTCATGAATTTGTAAACAACCACCTGTGCCATTCCACTCATGTGTTATGGAATCGATGATAACGACTTCCATACCAGCATTTTCACAAACGCCTATGGCTTCAATGTATCGTTCGGGACTATAAGGATGGGAAAGGTCCAGCACGTTGAATCCACCAAGGTGTGAGTACAATGAAACGGACGAGTTTTCAGTATCCACCACTCCTATTTTAGACCAATCTCCCGTAAGCCCATAAGCGAGCTGTAAGGCACTAAATGTTTTGCCAAACCCACTGGGTCCAGAAATTCCCAAACGTAACTTTACGTTCTCTCTTTTACTTTGTCTTAATTGCATAATATTTCATTTTAGTTAATACTTGATTTTTCATTTTCGGATATAAAAAAAGGCCAACCCGTTTTAAGGCTAGCCTTTGTTATTATTACAGTTTTTCTAATTTAATGAAGATAGTTCTGCCCAGCGTTTGCTCTCCACCTTTCTAAAATACGCTCAACACCTTTTTCATAGAAGTAGGTTTTGTAGCTTCCGTTACTATTCTTGTAGGACTTACAAAAGCCACCCTTTAACCATGAACTATTAGCATAGCCATTAACGTTAATTATACCAAAGTGAGTTAAGAATCCCCACATTGTTTCTCGGTTTTCATTAACCTTTTTACCTATTTGTTCTATGTTATACAGTTTTGGCAGTTTTACCTCGTCTGTTATTCCACTTCCAAAAGTTATTTTTTTCATAATTCTAATAATTTATCGTTCGCATTATCAATATCGTCGTTACTAAAACTCTTTAAATAATTCATAGTTACTTGCAGGTTTGCGTGCCCCATAGATTCAGAAATCTTGTCTGTCGACACATTTTTTTCTTTCAGAAATGTTGCATAGGAATGCCTAGCTACGTAACTGGTAATACTTGTTTGTATACCTTGAATTTTAGCTATTTCTTTTAAGTCCCTGTTGAACTTCTTCAACGTTTTGTCCTTCCTGTACTCTATCTGCATAGCTGTCATGTTTTCCTTCAAAAGTAAAGGAAACACATAGTTTGTATTGGAAGGCAAAGACCGATAATAGTCAAGAATAGTTTGGACCGGTTCAAGAATTTTAATAACAAAACGTTTTCCTGTTTTCGACCTAGTGTAGACTATTCGGTCATTGCGTACATCTGTCCATCTTAACTTTAGCATATCCATGAAGTTCATACCCCTAGTGTAGAAGCTAAAAAGAAAATAGTTTTTGGCATCGATTAGATGCGGGTTCTCTTCCGTATTCAGTTCTTTGAATAAAGAAAGTTCGTCCAAGCTCAAAGCTCTCTTCTCTGGAGCACTCTTTAGTTTGGAAATCTTATAGGTCTTAAACGGATAATGTTCAATAGAAACTACTTCTTTATTTATTGCACTATTAAACAGAGCCCTGATGGTCCGCATTTTCAAGGAGATACCGCCATTAGTGTTATTCTTAGAACGTAGATAGGTTTCATACTTATCCAACATTTTGGTATCTAATTCCTTGAAACCGATGCCCTTGTCATTATTGAACTTGAAAAACGAATTTTTGACATCCCTATATGCTCTAGCATTACCTGCTTTACCGGCTATCTCAAGGTCTTTAACTTTCTCTTCCCAAAAGGAATAAATCGTAACGCTAGATGTCTCCTCTTGAGGCCTAAATTGCTGTTCAAACTCTCTAAGGGTAAAGTCTTCTCCTGCTGCTTGAAATTCACGTATTACCCTTAGTGCTCTGGCCTGCATGTTTAGTAAAACCTCGTTTTCAACTTGATAGTTTGGATGGTTCTTTGTAAACATTCCATTATTAAAATTGGCTCTATTACATTTTAGCCCAAGGCTAATCATCTTGCGTTTTCGGTTTTTAAGAACTCTGAGACAAACTGCATAACTACCATCCGACCTTGCCTTATTGTCGAGAACAATTTTTATAGTTGCTTTTATCATAATGAAATTTTTTAAAAACTGCCCCAAAGAAGTATAGGGCAGCTTGAATTGAAACTGCAGAAACTGCAGTAATTACATCTTTACATATTAGTTGACAGTGCGTTTATAAACACCCTGTTTTATCCTCTTTACCGCCTTCTTTTTACGCCATTGGACTAATTTGTCATCAACAGTTCTTTGAGGAATTCCCAACTGCTTGCCGTACTCTACTGCTCTTTGTCTAGTAAACTGAACTCCTAATCCAAATAAAAAATCATCATCAGCTTTGGACAATCCACCATCATCGATGGTATTGTGTACAATAAGTGCATGTTTAAGAACTTTCAACGATATGTTGAGCCCACAGTCAAAATCTTCATCAGTACAAGTCCAGCTTGTTTGGCTGAAGTCTTGTTCCCGTAAGGCAGTTAAAATCATACACAACCTAAATAGAATTACTCCATGCCTGTTAAGATTGGGTAAGAAAGAAGCTGAATGATTTTCCACCACATCTTTATGTATGAAAGAGAATTTCTCTAACATTCGTTCTTGCTGTAGGGTGGTTAACACCACCTCTATGGGGTTCTCAAGACTGAATAACTGGTCGTATTTATACAAGATGTTTTGAGAAGCTTCATTAAACGCTTGCTTGTAGTTTCTTGAGCTGCTTGCAAAAACGTTTTTAAACTCTTGAATTTCATCAAAGGTGTACAATAAAAACCTAGAGAACAATCCGTTTCCTTTAGATTGGACCACGGGTTTTAATTGGTCTGGAGTACCACTCATAACCAATGATAGCTTTGGCTCTCTTACGTCAATATATGTTCGGTCAATTTTACGACTTAATGATATAGGCTCGTGATGGAACGCTTTTCTAAGTACGTCTGAATAGTTACTCCAGTCATTCTTAAGCATATTGCTCATAGTATCGGCTTCACTTTCAATAATTACTATACCATGTTGGGATGCGGCCAAGAAAGAATAAAGTTCAGCTGTGCTTATGTTGGCAGGAACAATTTTGACTTCCAGAGATGGAACTTCCTTTACTTCTCCATTTCCGCTTTTACCTGCATTCTTATTGGCGGCTTCAATTGCTGCAATTTCAGCCCTACTCCTATTTAAAATCATCTGATGAATTGGTTCAATTAATATTCTTGAATAATTCATCACACCCTTTCCTGATGCTGGCGGTGCAATAATTAGTGCGTACACATTAGGGCTTACCGAATCACCATCATAGAAACCATAGATATTTGGTAAACTAGCACTTAATACACCTAGGGATGATAATAAAACAATATCGCGCTCTCTTCCGTCAAATGGCTCCGTAATAGTTTTTAAGACAGGAGGTAAACTGTCGTAAACCTCCTGTTGAATTAATTCATTTTTGATACCATTATATTCCATGATACCCTCCTTTCTCTATTGATGGATATTGTCTGATTTTAAAAACATCAGGGAATTTAGAACACCATCTTTCACCCTTACTATCACTAACTTTTAAGTCATAGTGGTGATAATAAGACCCCAATTGCTTGAAGAAAACAGGAGTCCCTGCATCCCTGAATTGATACATTAGGGAAAGGTACCATGCTAACTCAGACTTTCTAAACCTGTACTTACCTTCTAGATTTCCAGATTCACCGCCGATTACTGCCCATTCTACGGTATCTAACTCTTCTTTATTTAAATAAATTGGACCAAGCAATGGTTCAAAGGAAACCCATCTAAGCTGACATTTAATTTTTGCAAGCTCATGAATTCTATGTACTTCGTTTTGACTCTCGACAGTTGTACCTAACCATACGTGAGAATAGAGCTCTGGACTCCAGTCCTCTGGCAAACACTCTTGTATACGCTCCGGACGTTTGGTCAGTATAAGATAAGTATGCTGTGGCGTTCTTTTTATAATGTCCCAAGCTTCCTTTCTCCATTCATCAGCTTCTTTAATAAAGAAGTCGCTCATACTGCAAGTGAATATTAACCTTCCAACTTTCCAATTAAGCGGTTTATAAAAAGAACTTTTAGTTCTGTTAACTATACTGGGGTCATTACCGTCTTTGTCCAAAATTTTGTGCATGTAACAGTATTTACAAGCTCCACTCACCTTCTGACAACCCATCCACGGATTCCATGTGCTGTCTGTCCAAGTTATTCTTGACTTATCCATTGTTTTTACTTTTTAAATGGTTTAACACTTTATCTTGTAAAACTCTGGCACTAGTAGACTCGTTTTGTAACATCCATTTATCTAAGTCAGACTTCCTGAAGTATATTTTACCGCCATTAGGCTTGGTAAATTCAATTGCCTTTTTTGAAGTTAACTTGTAAAGGAAGGACTGTGATACGTCCATATATAAGAGTGCCTCTCTAAAACTGAGAATCTCCTTCTGGGTTACGATATGTAACCGTTCATGATTTGAATTTGTATTTTGTTTTTGCATTACCTTAATTTTATGATGTCCTGCCAGCATTCAATTTGGACATCGGATTAATGATGCAAGATTAGATGGAAAAAAATGTAAAAGTGTGAGAGTGTGAGTGAGAGTGTGACTGTGTGAGGTCAATCAATTTGAGATAGGAGAGTAGAAATTTCTTCCGACAAATCTATTGTTTTTGAATTGACCTTCAATCTATTTTTTGAAGTTGAATAGTTAGTTGCCGATAAGATTTCTCCTGTCTTTGTCAAAAAACTTCTCGATTTTTCAATCGATACCGAAGTGAAATTTTCATATAAGACCTTAATTCCCTCGAGGAATGTTATTGCTAGGGAGCTGTCACAATTGAACTGTAGTGTATTTGTAGTATCTTGAGTAAGGACTTCTATAAAATTATTTTCAGTGCAGTCATCAACAAATATTTGATGCGCCATGGCAACACTATAAAGGTCTTTAAAAATCGATATTTTAACTCCTTCCTTGACTTCAAAAATAGAATTATTGGAAATACTAAATATTGAAGTCTCGTCGTTTTTTGAATCGAATGAATCAATTTCATTAATCAATATTTCCAAATAAGATTGAAGAAAAGGATATCTACCATGGGGCGCATTATCATACAGCTTTGAATATTCCTTCCTTATCCTGTTCAAATATGCAGCTAATGACTGATTTGAGACATGACAATAATCAATACCATTCTCAATGGTCAGAATAGAATCCCTTATGATTTCAAGTATTTGAGGGCGAATCTTTTTTTCAAAGGTAATTATGAAGTATTCATCCTCACCACTAGAGTACTCATCCTTCAAAATAGAAATTTGATGGTTATGTCTATCTAAATTGTTTATTCGATGACCAAGCTGTTCATTTAAATAACCATCATAATAAACCTTAAGCTCTACATCGAGTTGTTGATGCAGAAAAACACTTAATTTCCTAAATGGAAAAAGATAAAGATTATTATCATCCCTATTCATAATTCAAAAAAACGAAAAATGTTGCAGGTATGTTGCAGGCAAATGGAATAAAAAAAGCCCTCACGTCTGTGAAGGCTTAATTTGTAAAGTGATCGCGGAAGGATTCGAACCTTCGACCGTCTGCTTAGAAGGCAGATGCTCTATCCAGCTGAGCTACGCGACCTATTTACTCTGTGTTAGAGCGGTGCAAATTTACTATTTATATACGTTTTTACAAGAATAATTTACAAAACTATTTTCACCTTTCTTATTATCAATTCATATTCAAGTGCTTATCCTAATAAAAAAAGTATAAATCTTAGTTAATTACACCAGTGAATCCTAAGTATCTTCTTGCAATTTTGTTATTTTTAATTAAAAAGCTATGAAAAATAAAAGTATGCTCTGGGTACTCTTTACTACCCTATTATTGGTAACCTTAACGCTATTAGCCAGTTTTAATGTATCTTTTTCAATTATTTTTTACCTAACTGTTGCTGGGCAAGCCGCTGTAATTGCAATGGTTTATAAAGTTTTAACGGATAAACATACCACCACTTATACTTTTAAAGATAGATATGCAGACCAACCTTTAAAAAACAATGACTAAGATACTTTAAGTGTATCTTCTAATTTAGATACACCAGTAAAATTATTATTGGTTGTCATACCCAATTCTGGAATTACTAATAAGGGAACTTGCGCGTGGAACGCAGTACGTTTAACCACAGGTTCTCTTGTCATTTTTTCCATATAAGAATGTTGATAATGCAGCATGGCTAAAAGGTGAATTTGCATCTCCTCAGAAAAAACTTCTAAAGTTTTAGATACCGAATTTAACTCAGATACCGTATGTATATAATGTTCAACATTCCCCATGTATCTTCTAAGCATGGTTAAATTAAACTGTTGCAATTCCGTTAGGGGTTTTATCTCATATTGAACATGTACAATACGTATGGTAGCTTTAAAACTCTTCGCCAGCTGTAGTAAAGGCATCAACTCTGAGGCAGCATAAAAACGTGTAAAATCTGTAGCAAAAGCAATCTCTTGTGGTCTTACAAACTCAAAGTGTTGTGGAATAACCAATATGGGGCATTTTTTGGTATTCTTTATAATACGTACTGTATTACTACCCATAAACACCTCATCTATCCCGGATGCTCCTTTGGTTCCTGTTAAAATCAAATCAATCTTAAAGGTTTCAACAACATCCTTAACCTCATCTATCAATAAATTAAAGCTAGAAATGGTTTCAAAATCGTGTAGTGGATTGTCAAAAACAGTTTTAATCTTAGCAACTGTTTTTTGTAAGCCTTTTTCTGAATAGGCTTTTACCGCATCTTCTACCCTTACACCATCTACCATGGGCGCCATAAACCGACTACTAGTGATAGCTGGGGTGTAGGTATTCAGCAAATAGAAAGTTACGCGCTCTTTTGCAAATAGTTGCATACCATATGCAATAGCATTCCATGCATTATCCGAAAAATCTGTGGGTATTAAGACACTTTTCATTCCAACTTCATTTTAGTTGGTATAAAATTAAAGTCTAATGGAAGCCTATTCTATGACAATTGTCAGGTTTGGTAATCTAAATTTAAAAACCTTCTACCAAATCTAGTAGTCCTTGCTCATCAGCAATAGCAATACGTTTACCAGAACTTTTAATTAAACCTTTCTTTTTAAACTCAGAAATAATACGGATGGCAGATTCCGTGGCGGTACCGACTACATTAGAAATATCTTCCCTACTCAACGTTAAAGCCAAATAACCATCTTTGTCTTCGCCAAAATTGTTTTTCAAATACAAAAAGGCTTCTGCAATACGTTGTTTCACGGTTTTTTGAGACATGTTTACAATCACATCATCGGCCTCTTTTAAATCGTGCGCCATATGTCTAAGCACCTCCAAGGTAAAGTTTGGATTTTTATGCAGGGTATCTGTAATGCTATTTTTAGGAATAAAGCACAACTCCATATCACTCACGGCTACAGCAGATAGGTTGGTATGCTCCTCTGCAATCACGGAACGTTGACCAATAACTTCGCCCTTAGAAGCCAATTTAACAATTTGGTCTTTCCCGTTTTCACTTAATTTAGACAGTTTAGACACCCCGTTTCTAACACAATACACTCCGTTCAGCTTATCCCCTTCATTAAAAAGTGGTTCGCCTTTCTTCACTTTCTTTGTAATCTTAGAATCGGAAACTTGCTTTAACTCCTCTTTGCTCATGGCCCTGAGGGAATTAAATTGCCTTATAATACAATTTTCGCATCTGCTTTCCATACTACTAAAGTTGTTTTTACCTGACGAGGTAAAGGTAAAAAGTTAGGTTGCCCTAATTTATGACAATTATCATGTTTTAAGAAGCGTCCATCCTTGAATTTTGCACAAGGTATGCGTTAAATCTAGGTTATGGACAAATCAACTTGCTATCATTGTGGCGATTTATGCACCACACAAAATATAAAATTTGATGACAAACAATTTTGCTGTAATGGTTGTAAAACCGTTTATGAAATTTTTAGTAGCAACAACCTAACCTATTATTATGATTTAGAGGAAAGCGCAGGTATTAGCCCAACTAATAGCGGTAATGCTTTTGATTTTTTGGACAACGAAGATGTTTGTAGAAAATTGCTAGAATTCAATGAGGATAATCTGCAAGTTGTACAACTCTTTATCCCAAGTATCCATTGTAGCTCTTGCATTTGGGTTTTAGAAAATTTACAAAAACTACATCCTAACGTAAAAACAGCACAGGTAGATTTTCCAAAGAAAAAAGTACGCATTACCTATACTAGTCAACAATTTTCTTTAAAAGACTTAGTACTGCTATTGGCCAAAATTGGGTACGAACCTAGTATTTCTTTAGAGGATTACAGTAAGACCAAAAAGAAAACCGACCGTAGTTTATTGTACCGTTTAGGATTAGCAGGCTTTGCTTTTGGCAATGTTATGCTCCTATCTTTTCCAGAGTATTTTGAGGTGAACGAGTTTTGGCTAGACCAATACAAACATACGTTTAGGTGGCTCATGTTCGCCTTTTCTGTTCCCGTAGTTGTTTATGCCGCCCAAGACTATTTTAAATCGGCCTACAAAGGGCTAACCTCTAAACTTCTTAATATAGACGTACCCATAGCTTTAGGTATTTTAGTTTTATTTTTAAGAAGTACCTATGATATTGCTTTAGACCTTGGTTCTGGTTTCTTTGATAGCCTAACTGGTTTAGTTTTCTTTTTGCTTTTAGGGCGATATTTTCAGCAAAAAACCTACGCTTTTTTGTCTTTTGAGCGCGATTATAAATCGTACTTCCCTATTGCTATTACTAAAAAAGAAAAAGATGGTACAGAACATAATATTGAAATTCATGAAATTCAAAAAGGTGACCGTCTACTCATAAGAAATCAGGAAATTCTGCCGGTAGATGCCGTACTACTCTCCGCTACCGCAAAAATTGATTACAGTTTTGTTACAGGAGAATCAGAAGCTATTACTAAAAATTCTGGCGACCAAGTATTTGCTGGGGGCAAGCAGTTAGGCGGAATTATAGAGATTGAAGCTCTAAAAACAGTATCGCAAAGTTACCTTACCCAGTTGTGGAGTAATGCTGTGTTTAATAAGAATAAAAGTAGCAGCTTCCAAACCCTAACTGATGCCATTGGGCAACGTTTTACCATAGTTGTACTCAGTATTGCCGCACTAGCCGCTCTTTTTTGGCTATGGCAAGACCCCAGTAAGGTGCTCAATGTATTTACCGCTGTTTTAATAATTGCATGCCCGTGTGCTATAGCCCTAGCGGCACCTTTTACCTTAGGGAATCTTATCCGCATTTTTGGTAAAAAAGGATTTTATTTAAAAGACACCAATACCATAGAACGGCTAGCACAAATTAAAACCATTGTTTTTGATAAGACCGGCACGCTAACGACCAACAAAGAAAATAGTATCCATTACCAAGGAGTTGCTTTAAATAAAGAGGAAGAACGATTATTAAAAACCACGCTACGGTCTTCTAACCATCCCCTAAGTCGTTCCTTGTACCAAATTTTACAAGAACAAGATATTGCTACCTTAGATACATTTACAGAAGAACCAGGTAAAGGTATTCAAGGTTCATATTTAAAAGATACCATCAAAGCAGGATCTGCAAGCTATACAGGAGGTACCAATATTAATGCGGAAACGGCGGTACATGTAGCGGTTAATGATGACCATAAAGGACGCTTTGTATTTAAAAATACCTACAGAAAAGGTATAGAAGCACTTTTTGCAAAACTACAGCAACAATTTAGTTTAGTTATTTTATCTGGCGATAATGATGGGGAACGTGCTAATCTAGCCGAACGCTTTCCGTTTGCTATGCCTATGTATTTTAACCAAAAACCAGAAGATAAATTAAAGTATATAGCACAATGCCAACAAGGTTCTAAAGTTTTGATGATTGGCGATGGATTAAATGATGCTGGCGCATTGGCTCAGAGTGATGTTGGTATAGCGGTATCGGAAAACGTGAATATTTTTTCACCTGCTTGTGACGCAATTTTGGAAGCCCAGCAACTGCCATCACTACATCAGTATTTAACACTTTCCCAGAAAGGCATTCGCATTATTAAAGCAAGTTTTATACTGTCTTTATGCTATAATTTGGTAGGCCTATATTTTGCTGTTACGGGGCAATTACAACCTGTAATAGCAGCAATATTAATGCCTCTAAGCTCCATTAGCATTGTCATATTTACTACAGTAGCTACCAACTTTATCAGTAGAAAAATAAAAACAGAAAGCTGATAAATGTCATTTTTTAGGGGGGTGCATCACCCTAGTTTTACATCAAATTAAAAGGTATGAGTGTTATTTACATTTTACTATGTATCAGCATAACTATGGCTGTTATATTCTTCCTCGTCTTTATCCTATCGGTTAAGAACGGACAGTTTGATGATGCCTATACCCCATCTATACGTATGCTTTTTGAGGACGAATTGGTAAAATCTGATAAAAAAATATCAACCAAAGAAAATTTAGATTAATTAATTATGGAAGTACAACAATTTCAGTATGACAACAAGATTGTACAGAAGTTCCTTTATGCCACCATGTTTTGGGGTATCATTGGGATGGTTGTAGGGCTATTACTCGCCTTTATGTTCTTGTTCCCTAACTTAACCGATGGTATCTCTTGGTTAAGTTTTGGTCGTTTAAGACCCTTACACACCAACGCAGTAATCTTTGCCTTTGTAGGTAATGCTATTTTTGCCGGTGTTTATTATTCCCTACAACGCCTATTAAAAGCCCGTATGTTTAGCGATGTTTTGAGCAACGTTAACTTTTGGGGCTGGCAGTTAATTATTGTTGCTGCCGCCATAACACTTCCTCTAGGCTACACCACTTCTAAAGAATATGCAGAATTAGAATGGCCAATAGATTTAGCTATTGCTATAGTATGGGTGGTCTTTGGTTGGAATATGATTGGGACTATCTTTAAAAGAAGACAGCGTCACCTTTATGTGGCCGTATGGTTTTATCTGGCCACTTTTGTAACCGTAGCCGTATTACATATATTTAATAGTTTAGAACTCCCCGTTTCTGGCTTAAAAAGTTACTCGGTATATGCTGGCGTACAAGATGCCTTAGTACAATGGTGGTATGGACACAATGCTGTGGCCTTCTTTTTAACTACACCATTCTTAGGCTTAATGTACTATTTTGTGCCTAAAGCTGCTAATAGACCGGTATATTCCTATCGCTTATCTATTGTTCACTTTTGGTCTTTAATCTTTATTTACATATGGGCAGGTCCGCACCACTTGTTATACTCTTCTTTGCCAGACTGGGCACAGAATTTAGGGGTGGTGTTCTCTGTTATGCTTATTGCACCTTCTTGGGGTGGTATGATTAATGGTTTGCTAACCCTACGTGGAGTATGGGACAAAGTACGTACGGATGCTACTCTTAAATTTATGGTTGTAGCCATTACAGGCTACGGTATGGCCACTTTTGAAGGGCCTATGCTTTCCCTTAAGAATGTAAATGCCATTGCGCACTTTAGTGATTGGATAATTGCTCACGTACACGTAGGTGCCTTAGCATGGAATGGTTTTATGACTTTTGGTATGATTTACTGGTTGGTGCCTAAAATGTTTAAGACCAATCTATACAGTAAAGGTTTGGCTAATTTCCACTTTTGGATTGGCACCTTAGGTATTGTACTCTACGCTTTGCCTATGTATGTAGCCGGCTTTACACAGGCCTTAATGTGGAAAGAGTTTAATCCTGATGGAACCTTAGTATATGGTAACTTTTTAGAAACAGTTACGCAAATCATTCCTATGTATTGGATGCGTGCTATTGGGGGTACCTTATACATCGTTGGCGCACTTGTTATGCTTTATAACGTAGTTAAAACCATTAAAAGTGGTAGCAAAGTAGAAGACGAACTTGCAGAGGCTCCTGCTCTAGAAAAGGTATCCAAAAGAAGATTGGCAGGAGAGACCTTCCATACATGGTTAGAACGTAAGCCTGTACAATTAACGGTGTTAGCAACAATTGCTATTCTTATTGGGGGTATTATACAAATTATACCAACTATACTAGTAAAATCTAACATCCCAACCATAACCAGTGTTAAACCATATACCCCATTGGAGTTAGAGGGGCGCGATTTATACATCCGTGAAGGTTGTGTAGGCTGCCATTCTCAAATGATTAGACCTTTCCGTAGCGAAGTAGAACGTTATGGCGAATATGCCAAAGCGGGGGAGTTTGTTTACGACCATCCTTTCTTGTGGGGTAGTAAAAGAACAGGGCCAGATTTATTACGTGTAGGTGGTAAATACTCAGACAACTGGCACTTAAATCACATGTATGATCCACAAAGTACCTCTTCTGGTTCCATAATGCCTGCCTACCAATGGTTAGTTACTAATGAGCACGACCGCAGCCAGGCACAAGCAAAAATGAAAGCGATGGTAAAACTGGGCGTTCCCTATACAGAAGAGGATATTAAAAAGGCTCCAGAGCAGATGGACCTACAAGCGGCACAGATAGAAAAGAATTTGTATGCAGACCCAGAATTCGCTAAAACCTATGAGGCAGATAAAAAATATGCACAAGACAACAACCTTCCTTTTATAGCAATGAAAGACCGGGAGATTGTAGCTCTAATTGCCTATCTGCAACGCTTAGGAACAGATATTAAAATAAAAGAAACGGACGAGCTTTTATCTCAGAATCAATAAAAGAAAAACATCATGCTAAAATTCGTAAAAGAACACATGCAAACCATAGATGGGGTAGCCACTTACCCTATGATATCCTTACTCATTTTCTTTGTGTTTTTCACCTTGTTATTCTGGTGGGTAATCACTGCAAGTAAGGCGCATATAAGAGAAATGGGAGAACTTCCATTAGATAAAGATAACCAACAAAATTTATAATTATGATGACTAAAACTCCTTGGTGGATACGTATTCCGATAGTATTCTTCTTCATTTTTGGGTTGATGGAGTACTTTATAGATGCTGGTGACCAATTGGCCATCATAGCGTACCCTGCTACACAGCTTTTCATGGTTTTGGTTTTGTTGATTTTAATAGCTATCGAATTGATTTTAGGGGCCATAGAAAACATCATGCTCACCACGATGAAGCCAGAAGCACAAACCCGTTATTTTGAAGCCAAAAACAAAAAATGGGAATGGACGTGGGCCAAAAACATGTACCAAAAATTAACGGCTAGTAAGGAAATAGAAAAAGAGGGCGAAATTATCTTAGACCATAATTATGATGGTATTAAAGAACTAGATAATGTTTTACCACCGTGGTGGGTGTATATGTTTTATGCCACCATTGTATTTGGCTTAGTATATTTAGTACGCTTCCACGTGGTTAATGATTATAATCAAGATACGGAATATGAGCAAGAAGTGGCAGAAGCACGCATTGCTATAGAGGCTTATAAAAAGACAGCAAAAGATTTAGTAGATGCAAGCACCGTAGTTAAATTAACAGAAGCGTCTGACCTTAAAGCTGGGGAAACTATCTTCCAAACCAATTGCGTGGTCTGCCATATGGCAGACGGTGGCGGTGGTATTGGACCCAACCTAACAGATAACCACTGGATATTGGGTGGTGGTATTTCTAATGTTTTCAACACCATATCAGAAGGGGGTAGAGACGGTAAAGGTATGGTAGCTTGGAAAGCTAGTTTAAAACCTAACGAAATTGCACAAGTAGCAAGTTATGTGTTGCAATTTGAAGGCACTACACCTGCCAACCCAAAAGATCCAGAAGGAGAAGTTTGGGTAGACCCAAACGCACCCGCAAAAATAGTAGTACCCGCAAACACACAGCCTTTAGATAGTTTAACAACAGAATAGCAAACGCTAATGAGTACAGAAGGAACAGGACAAGAGAACTTTAGGGATTCCATAGCAACGGTAACCAAAGAAGGTAAGCGCGCATGGATATTTCCTAAAAAGCCTAGTGGTCAATTTTATGACTATAGAAAGTACGTGAGTTATGCCCTACTGCTTTTCCTTGTCTTGGCTCCTTTCATCAAAATTAATGGCAACCAGTTTTTACTTTTTAATGTATTAGACAGGCGCTTTAATATTTTTGGTTTTCCTTTTTGGCCACAAGATTTTCATCTTGTAGTGATAAGTATGATTATTGGTGTGGTATTTATTGCGCTATTTACTGTGGCTTACGGTCGTATTTTTTGCGGGTGGATGTGTCCACAAACCATCTTTTTAGAAATGGTTTTCCGCCGTATAGAATTTTGGATAGATGGCGACCGCGGAGCGCAAATGCGTTTGGATAAAGCACCTTGGAATGCAGAAAAAATTAGAAAAAGAGTTATAAAATGGAGCATTTTCGCATTGATATCCTTTCTTATCGCCAATGTATTTTTGGCTTATATTATCGGGAGTGATGAATTATTGCGATACGTAATTGAAGGGCCGGCTGCCCATCTTAGCACGTTAATACCACTGCTAATTTTCACGGCTGTATTCTATTTTATCTTTGCTTGGTTTAGAGAACAGGTATGTATCATAGCTTGCCCTTACGGAAGGCTCCAAGGGGTATTGTTAGACGATAAGTCTGTAGTTGTTGCCTATGACCACAAACGGGGCGAAGCAGAAAATGGCAGAAAAAAATTCCGTAAGAATGAAGACAGAGCGGCTTTAGGTTTTGGAGATTGTATTGATTGTTTCCAATGTGTAAATGTCTGCCCCACGGGAATTGACATCAGAAATGGAACGCAATTAGAATGCGTTAATTGCACCGCTTGTATAGATGAGTGCGATACCATCATGGATAAAATCAACAAACCTAAAGGACTTATCCGCTATGCCAGTGAATCTGAAATTACGGAAGGTAAAAAGTTTAAATTCACCCCAAGACTCAAAGGCTATACGGCCATCCTTACCATTTTGGTAGGTGTGTTAGTAGGCATGCTTTTTTTACGTAACGATTTGGAAGCCAATATTTTGCGATTACCTGGACAACTGTATGAGCGTAAAGAAAATAACATTATCAGTAATGTATTTACCTATAAATTGGTTAATAAAACGGTAGCAGATGTAGAGCAGGTAGCGTTTAAACTGTTATCGCATAACGGAACCATAAAAATGGTATCTACCGCTGTTTTTACCGTACCAGCACAAGACATAGCAGAAGGAACTCTTTTTATAGAAATAAATAATAGTGCCTTAACTGGCGATAAAGACGTACTAAAAATTGGTGTGTATAGTAATGGAGAACTAATAGAAACCACCAAAGCACAATTTTTAGCACCGAGAAGTTACAATTAAAAGTAAAAATATATGAAACTCAACTGGGGAACAGGCATCGTAATAGCATTTATAGGCTTTATAAGCTTTATACTCTATTTTGTGATACGGATGAGCACGGACAATAGGGCAAATCACGATTTAGTAACAGAGGGCTACTACAAGCAAGAATTAGCCTATCAAAAAGAAATAGATGCTCAAGAATATGCCGCTGCCCTAGATGCAGAGCTTACTATAGAAAAAATTCCGGACGGATTGCTTATTCGTTTTCCAGAAAATTATAATTACAACACCATTAGTGGTACAATGTTCCTATACAGACCGTCGAACAGGCATTTGGATTTTAGCTTACCTATAAGTTTGTCCAACTCACATTTGCTCATACCTGACAATCGCCTGCTAGACGGTCGATGGGACATTACCATAAATTGGACCATTAACGGAAAAGACTTTTTACACAAACAAAAACTAATTTACTAAGAATGTTAACGGCTGCATTGGTTTTAGGTATTTTGGGTAGTTTGCATTGTTTGGGCATGTGCGGACCCATCGCCTTTATGTTACCCTTAGATAGGGAACATAAAGGAAAAAAACTAATGCAGCTTTTTTTATATCATCTAGGAAGAGTATTGGCATATGGTATTCTAGGTTTGGTTTTTGGGATTGTTGGCAAAGGCCTATACCTCTTTGGTATACAACAAAAATTGAGTATTGTCATAGGCATTCTCATGATTGCCATTACAGTAATCCCTGCCAAATACTTAAATACGTTAAAACTTACAGCGCCCATTTATAAAATCATAGGTCAGGTAAAAACAGTATTAGGTAGCGCCTTAAAAAAACGAACCGCAGACACCTTTTTAACTATTGGTTTTTTAAACGGATTTTTACCCTGTGGGTTGGTTTATATGGCACTATTAGGGGCTATTGCTCTGGCCACGCCCATGCAAGGAGCACTTTATATGATGCTTTTTGGAGTAGGTACTATTCCGTTAATGACCTCTGCCGTATTTTTTAGTTCACTACTCCAAGGAAATACCAAACAACGCATACAAAAATGGATACCTGCTTTTGTGGTACTCATTGGAGTGCTCTTTGTGCTACGCGGTATGGGCTTGGGTATTCCATATGTATCTCCTAAAGCCCCTGCACCACAAACCGAAATGGTATCTAGCCAAATGGAATGCCATTAAGTTTTTAGTGCAAAGTTTTTATTTTTATACTGGATGTAGTTCAGTAACTCACCCTAAAGTAAAAAGTACGAGGTATTAAGTACAAAGTACTATTTAACACCTACACCATGTCATTTCGATAGGAGTAGCGTAACTACGACTGAGAAATCTATTTTTAAATACAGCCTATTAAGTTTTTAGTGCAAAGTTTTATTGTCATACTGAACTTGATTCATTATTTCACCCAAAAGTAAAAAGTAATAGGTATTAAGTACAAAGTACTATTTAACCCCTACTTATCCCCTACTCTCTAATGCTCCAAATCTCATGGATGGGGTCGCCCTTACTAGAAGTACCACTATGGTGCCAGTCACCCTCCTTTAATTCATAATCAAAACTAAGGCTCATCCCTACTTTAGAAGGGTCCTTAGAAAAGAATTGTATTGTTTCTTGGTAGGTACCATTCTCTGTGGTGTATGTTCCCCCACCTGTTCCCATGAAGGCCTTGGTTTCCGTATTATACGCTATCCATTGAAAACGAGAACCAGATAATATTTTCATTGTTTTTCGGGGTTTGCCAGTATCTCTAGTTTGTAGTTCACCATCTCTTATTCTTCCAGACATTAACCATGCCCCTGCCAGTACTCCTGGAGTTCCATTATCCACACGGGCAAAAACAATATCGGAATTAGACATGCGTATAGTATTGGCTGTAAACTCCAACTCGTATGTATTTTTTGTTCCTACACGTTCTGGGTTATTAGAATCAAATTCTACATATTCCGTAACTAAATTCCCATCACGTTCCCAAGAACCACCACTAGTTCCTATGAATGCCCCAGTATTGGTATCGTACACGGTAGTTACCAAGCAACCATCAGCCACAAGAACACTAATTTTTATCGACTTTTTACCGGGCTCTCCGTAAATGCCTTCCCATGCGCCTAGTGTACTTTGAGCATTGGCTTTGAAAACACCAACTAAAAGGATAAATAATAAAATTGACTTTTTCATGACCCAGTTTTTAAGAATTCTTTTTCTAAAGCTACTGTTTAAAAAACAAATTAGAAAGCCTTAGCTATTAGATTACAGTTTATAGTTAAAAGTGAGAAGTAAAGCGTCCTTAGTATAAAGTAAAAGATTACTCGTCATGCCGAACTTATTTCAGCATCTCATTTTAAAGTAATTAGTACAATGTAATATACAAAGTCTACACCTCGTCATTTTGTAAGGAGTAGTACCGCTAAGACTGAGAAATCTCTTTAGTAATATGGGTTTTCAGCTTCTTATAGGTCCCGTTGAGCGCAGTCGAGACCACTGTTTTCTTTTACTACATTTTACTTAATGCTAACTACTTATAACTTTTAATTACTAACCAGTAAGCATAAGAAAATAAAACTTATCTTTAAAGCAGTTACACGCCCAATCCCAGGGATTAAGGCACGGATATCACAAAACATTTAATTAATAAAAAGAATTCAATTAATAGTTGTATCGCGTTAAAGCTAAAACCTATAATAATA
This sequence comes from Croceivirga sp. JEA036, assembly GCF_011882165.1. Taxonomy (NCBI): domain Bacteria; kingdom Pseudomonadati; phylum Bacteroidota; class Flavobacteriia; order Flavobacteriales; family Flavobacteriaceae; genus Croceivirga; species Croceivirga sp. JEA036. Next base: position 467,581 of record NZ_JAATON010000001.1, on the reverse strand, counting down.
AGATGATAAAGCTTGATTGGAAATTTAGAATTGTATCAACAATATTAACTGGAATTTTATTTGTTGGCATTATGTACTCTATGGATTATTTATTAGATGGAGAAGTTCAAAGTCTGAATAGTTACTTATTTCAAGGAACGTTTTTTGGGATTTTTATGGGAATAGGATTTCCGTTTGTAACACAAAAATTAGGAGCGAAATTTACTTCAAGAATTAACGAGAGTAATACGCCCAAATTAACTCCAGACGAGCATATTGAAATTGAGGATACAACAAACTTATGGCGAGGAATTGAAGCTGTTGGTGGAAAATTGTATTTAACCAATAAAAAGTTAGTTTTTAAGCCTCATAAATTGAATATACAAAAAGGGCAAATCAACATTCATTACAATAATATTACTGAAATAAGAAAAAGAAAAACAGCTAAAGTAATTGACAATGGTATTCAAATAAAAACACATGATGGAAATGAATTTAACTTCGTCATTAATGAAAGGGAAAAATGGATTGAAAAACTAAATGATAAAATTAAATAACATACTGCAAAAAAGGCAAATAGAATTTTTTTGTTCTCGTTTACTTGTGTAAAGCCTCCAACATTTGGCTTGCGCCAGTGCCCTGTGCTAGTGCCAGTTTGGAGTGTATGTTTTAAGCAGCATCAAAACCCTTGTAATTACTCACAACCCAACCAATAGCATTACTATGAGAAAAACATTATTTCTTTTACTAATCATTTCGTCTTTCAGCTATGGACAGACCAAATATGACAACTTCGATGAACTAATTTCAGAAGCAAACAAATTGAGAACTGATGCAATTTATGAACAAGCAATTTTAAAATACAAAGACGCTCTTGATATATTAACACCTAACTCCAGCACACCATTTTTTAATCTAGCAGAATGCGCGTTGAAATTAAATAATAATGTCTTAGCTGATAAATGGATTAGAAAAGGAATTGCGGAAGGTGGAGCGCAAATGGAATATTTGAGAAAGTATAAAGGTTTTAGTGAAATTCAAAATGAAGAGTTTTATCAGAAAATTATTGAAGATTACAATTCACTAAGACAACAATATTTCTCTACTATAGATAACATTGATATTTATCTAGAAATAGAGGAATTGACAGCGAGAGACCAATTTGTAAGGAAAATTGACGATTATATAAGTGGGAGAACGGATGAAGATATCTCGAATGCAATGGAACAGCTAAAAATCGCTCAAAAAGAAAATGATTCGGTCAACATAAAAAAATATATGAATCTAATTTTTCCAAAACCAAATAAGGAATACAAGAAACTTCAAAACGAATTAATGCGAAAAGTAGATTCATTGAACATTCAAAGACTTATGGAAATCACCAAAGAACACGGTTGGCAAGAAAGAGCTTGGATAATTCTTTGGCACCAAAGAGGGAATCACGATGAGGACAATTACGTTTGGAATTACTTTAGACCTCTCATAAACAAAGAAATTGAAGATGGTAAAATAAGTCGAAATTTTTGGAGTGCTTTTGACCAATTTAAAGAAATGATAAAAAATGGGAATTTTGGAACAATTACAGTTGGTGAGAAACCAAAAAATGAAATTAAAAATGAGAATAAAAAAAAAAATAAAAGGATAAGCACTATTTAATTATCCAGATACACGCAAGCTCTAGCGCTCCCCTACCACCATGTTTACTTTTTACTTACAGCATTATACGTATTACCCTATATTTCTAATATACAAGAAGAAGTTAGTATTAGCTATATTTGAAACCGTTACAGACTAAAGATTATTTGTAGTGAAATTGACGTATAAAATAATAACGGAAAGCCCCTATGGAATTTGACAGAACAGGAATAATACTTTACACCATTGCATAAGAAGAGTGTGTGGCTTTTTATGAGAAAATATTAGAATTAACCAAAATGTTCTCAACTGAAAATCTGACTTGTTTTGAATTTGGGAGTGCGTACCTTATGGTAGAATTGGATGATACGTATAATGGCACCCAAAGAGCATCGGGTAGAAACAAAACTTGTTTACGAATGAACATTAAAAACGTTAAAAAGCTGGCAAATAAACTAACCGATAAAGGTATAGCGGTTGACTATCAAGAACACTCTTGGGGTACCGTGGCAAAGTTTTATGACCCAGATGGCAACCTATGCGCTTTTAAAGATTCTAAAACCTTTGAAAAACAAATAACCGACTTTAAAACGGATAAAATACAATAGAGATGAGTACAAATTACCTATAAACAATACTTGCTTCTGGCGTAACCAAAAGCTTTAGTTTAGAGCGAGGCGAGTAACCTTTACAATTAAAACTCATTAACCACAAAGGAAAGGCAATCAATTTTAAAAGTGTACAACAAAGCTTTATCCTAAATTTTATAAAGCTAGATAGATTTTAAACGCTTTTAAATTCAGGTAGATTTCTTCCAAAAAAATAAAGCACACCAACTAAATTTAAGTATCCAGCTAAAGATTATGAAAAAACTAGTTTTACTTATAGTAATAACGATTCTATCCTCTTGCAAACAAAATTATTTTGAGAAAAAATATGATAAGGCTTCTAATGAGGCGAATCTAAAGGAGGTTTCAAAACTAATTTCTGAAACTGATTTTAATCTACTTAAAAACTATATCGCTACAAGTAAACTAAAAAACAAGGACTTGGAGGAGCATACCTACCAAGAATTACTGTTAAAGGCAAAAGATGAATACGCCCAACAGGTAGAGCTAAAAAAAGAGAAAGAAAAAATAAGACGCAATACAAAATATCTGTGCTCAAAGGAATGGACCGAAAAAGAAATGGCTTTACTCATAAGACTTACGGATACCACAGAAGCAAGTATAGCACAAGCAAAAGAGCAATTAGCCCTTGGTATTTCTGGATTTAAAGGATTAGATATGCAGTATAGTATAGAAACCAATACTTATGGAACTTTTCTTAAGGGCATACTTGGCGGTAGCTTTAGGAGCACGTTTACTGGTGATAATAGGAGCTTTGAAAAATTTTATGAAAACGGAACTTTTAAAAGTTACCGTAAAAAAGATAGTGTAAATACCACCTATATTGGGGATTGGAATTTTAATGAGGCTAATCAGCTTTCTAGAAGCATAGGTTCTGGAACTACTGGTATGTATAAAAAACAATACATCACATACACCATAGTTATGTTAAATGAAAATACATTGCTGTATTACGAAGATTTTAACCAACCCATTATCACAGCCATAGAAATGGAACACTTACCTATAAATGGAGCACCGTAAATTGCTGTGTTTAACGTAAACTTAAACTAAAATAACACACTAATAAAGAGTACTTAACAACATGCATTCTCCCTCTCACCCATAATTTCACATGCTATCGTTTTGGCATAAGTAAATAAAAACTATCTTTAGAGCCGTTTCCTTCTTCGACCCCAACTTTTTAGCGTGGTTTTACCAAAAAGGTATCTGGAAACTAATTGATTTTCCATTGTCAGCAAATAGTATAACCCTAGAAACACGATTATGAAAAAAATTCAACTTTTAGGCATTTTAATGACGCTCCTAATTTCTAGCCTTCAAGCACAAACAGATTGTTCGGAACTTAAATCAAAAAACGAAAAACTGATTTCAGAATTGACCGAAAAGAATGGAATACTATCTGTTCAAAAAGAACGTATAGAAAAGTTGGAATCAGAAATTAACTATTACAAGGAGACTTTAAACCTTTTAAATAGCAAAATAACTGGTGAAGGTAACAATGTAATTTTCAAAATAAATTCTGTTAAGGGAAAAACCGATTTAGGGAAAATTATTATTGAAGGGTTGATTGAAAACAAAGGGGCAGTCGGAAAATTTCAATCCAAGTCCATAGAATTAACCGACCCACAGGGAAATATTTACAAATCAAGTAAAGTTTCTTTTGGAGGTGAAAGTTATTTACCGCAATTCCAGAAAAACCTACCCGTAAAAGTTCAAATTGAATTTGATAAAATCATAGATGAAAGTCCAATTATGAAAGCAATGGTATGGTCTATCTATGGTGGACAAAGATTTGGAGCTAGCTATACGGTAATTTTTAAGAACTTAGCTGTGGAATGGGAGTAATCATGAATGCAATATTTCGTTTTCGCGATTTTCCCTTAGGCGAAATTACTACCATTCAGCTTGGGGAACTTTTTGGCGAACAATTACTACTTCCCCCAACCTAATCATAGCTTAAACGCTACAAAACATTAGCAATGAAATACTGCATTATAATATTCTTTTTTCTTGTAAGCCTATTTTCAATTGCTCAAGATATTGATGTCCTTAAAACGTATACGGCCAGATATTTGTAATATTATACTATTAAAATTCCATAGCCTACGTAAAGCTATATTTGCCAATAGATATTATTATAGCAGCCAATGATTTCCTTAAACAAAACAATATCCTACACTAAAAACTGGAAACATACTTTAGTTATAGCGTTTTTACTGGGGTCTGTAATCGCGCTAATGTTAATAACCTTGGAACCTTTTGATAGCGATACTAATTTCTCTTACAAACAATTAATTCTTTCGGGTTATGCCTTATGTGTACTACTACCTATACTTTTAATACACCCCATAGAGAATTACGTATATAAAATACAGACAAACAGGTGGTTTGTATTAAACGAATGCGTTTACATCTTAAGCACCTTATCTATAATATTCATTTTTTCTTTCTTTTACCACTTCTTTGTAATTAGCGGGCTATCCTCTTTTAGCAACCAACTAATTTGGGGATTTATAAAATCTTATGGTATTCCCTTTGTGCCACTCATAGTTCCTTTGTGGCTTTATTTGCGTTCCAAATACGGGGAGATAGAAGTACCAAAGTATAAAGCAGAGCATCCTAAAAAGGTTAAAAAAATAACTATTCATGGTGTAAATAAAGCTGAAACATTAACCCTTTTAGAATCGGACTTTATTTTTGCCAAAGCACAACAAAATTATGTAGACATCTATTATAATACGGCAACAGGTATGCAACAAAAAACCTTTAGAAGTACCCTGTCTAATATGGTTAAACAACTCCCTAAAGCGTGGCAAGTACACCGTTCTTATTTGGTGAATCTAGATTACATTAAAACGGTAGAAGGTAATGCCAGAAAACGTTTTGTTAGGATTACCCCTACAGAAGAAACCATACCTATTTCTCAAGTATACTACAAAGCGCTCAGTAAAAGACTTTCAAATTCGTCCCAATAGCTGCAATTACAGCCCGTGAACTTCAATTTTAAACCAAAAAGTTCACGTTAGGCACACTCTTTTTTTTCATCTGTTCGTAAGCTTTTTTTTTGTTGTGAACTTTAAAAAGCGAACAAATGAAAACGTATAATTTTTTAATTGTAGTAAGTGTGCTAGCAATGCTAACAAGTTGCTCTTCTAGTAAATATGTAAACTATTTAAAGCAGAATACGGAGCGTGTTGATATGACAGATTCTCTTCAGTTTTCTTCTCTAGATGATGAGTTTTATAATAACGACTTGTTCTTTGTTGGAGAGATACACGAAGTAGAAACATCTCCAAGAATAGATTTTGCCATGTTTACACAACTCAATAATAAGGTAAATGTGCAAATTTACCTTGCTGAAATGGATATTGCCCAAGCCTATTATTTACAAAAATATATTGAGGGCTCTAACGAGATAGCTTTAAAAGACATTCTAAAAAATTGGGCCGTTTATATAGGAAGTATCTCTGAGCAATACCGACATAAATGGGTTAAATTAAGAGCATACTACGCACAACTACCAGAAGGCTCTAAATTTAAAATCGTTGGTTTAGACAAAATTGCGGATTATGCTTTATTAAGAAAACTGGTTCAAGAAAAAATACCAGAACAATATTTAACCCAATTACCTACAGAGGATAACGGTTGGATTGCGTGGTCTACAGACCAATTAGACCAAATTATAAATTCTGGAGTAGTAGAACATACAGATATAGCACTACTTAAAGACCTCCAATTTAATATACAAACCAACGCAGAGATAAAATCTAGAGACCATTTTATGTATCAAAATTTTAAAAGGTATTACCTAAACAAAGAATGGAAAAATAAAAAAATATACGGTGGTTTTGGTTTTGCCCATACCTTACAAGCCTACGATTACACCTTAGCGGGTAGAATTAAAAAGGATTCTACATTACTTTACACCCACAAAATGGTGAGTATGAATGCACTTTATGTAGACTCAAGGCTAACCGTACAAAGCGCTTCTCTACCAAAATTTTTACAAGATAAAGGGAAAGATTTTACCAGGTTTAAATTTTCTTATGATAATAGGTTATTTATGTACATTAAGGGAATTGCAGATTACAAAAAAGTCACTAAGCCTAACACCATTAACTTAATAAAATTAGACTCAGAAAATTCTCCGTATTTGTACACGGCTAGAGGAACTAAAACTAAAAGGTTACTACCCATTTGGGAAGGCTTTGACATTATTGAAGGTACCGCCACCACCGATTATGCACAATTTGTCTTTTTAATTAGGAATGCTGATTGGGTTGTACCCGATGCAAAATAGCTACGTATTAAAATACTGATTACCAATTGCGTATATACGCGTCATGCTGAACTTGTTTCAGCATCTTTATGTTATAGGAAAATTTTAATAGTTTTGACGTCATTTCGAAGGAACTAGCATAGCTATGTCCGAGAAATCTCTTTAAAAATGTTTAGCACCAAATGTATATAAGCGTCATGCTAAATTAGTCCCAATACAATTGAAGCTGAAGACGAATACAGCTGCTCCCTTTAGTAAGGGGAGCTGTCCAGAGGACTGAGGGGTCTGTGTTCTAGTTAGAAGTTAAAAGTAACCAGATATGTTTTCCAGTCCGTCATTTCGAAGGGAATAGCGTAGCTATAACCGAGAAACCGCTTTAAAAATGTTTAGCCCCAAATGTATATAAGCGTCATGCTGAATTAGTCCCAATACAATTGAAGCTGAAGACGAATACCGCTGCTCCCCTAAATTAGGGGAGCTGTCCAGAGGACTGAGGGGTCTGTGTTCTAGTTAGGAGTTAATGTAACCAGATATGTTTCCAGTTTGTCATTTCGAAGGGAATAGCGTAGCTAGGACCGAGAAATCTCATTAAAAATGTTTAGCTCCAAATGTGTATATAAGCGTCATGCTGAACTTGTTTCAGCATCTTTTTGTTTTAGGAAAAGGTTAATAGTTTTGACGTCATTTCGAAGTGACTAGCGCAGCTAGGACCGAGAAATCTCTTAAATAGTATGGATTTTCTGCTACGTATAGCTCTGGTTAAGCACAGTCGAGACCATTGCTTTGTCTTACTACTTTTTACTTACTACTTTTTACTTAATATTAACTACGTATAACTTTTGTCTACTAACCAACAAGCGTAAGAAAATAAAACTTATCTTTAAAGCCGTTACTTCCCCCAACCCAAGCGTTTAGGCGTGGGTGTTACCTATTTTTGACTAAAAGAAAAACCTGTGCAATGACGGATATTCCGTAGTTGCCACACATTTAAAAAACCTCGCCTATGAGTTATTTTAGTGACGAAGAATATAACGAAGACGAAAGACGAAACAATGCTTATCAAGCTGTGAACGCAGTTAGAGAAGCTGTCAGTCTTGCTAAAAGAGCTCATCAACCTATTACGTATGAGCAAACACTGGATTTAATTAATGACTTAAATCCTGAATTATATGAAGAGGTCAGTACTTTACTCGCAAGAAAAAATGAAAGTGATTGGGTTAAATACTTTAAAGAAAAGGCAATTGCTAAATCCACAGAAGAAAATGAAGTTAGTCCAATAGGTTTAATTGAGGAAGAACTAGCTGAACTAGAGGAAATTGTAGAAAAGGACAGAACTAAAAGGTTTTTAAATAAACGGATTTTCGACTATAAAAATGCTTTAGAATATTTTCAACCTAGAAAAGTAAGCGAACATAAAATACTAAATGCGGATTTTTATTTAGCAGAGCGACCTTCTTTTAAAATTTCCGAAACTCTTTACGAAAACGACGAGTTTAAAGACTACCAACTTCCGAATGGAAAAGTATTAAGATTAAGACTACTTCATCCAGATAAACCAGAACATATTATTGGAGCTGATTTAATTTATGAACAATTCAATTTAAAAACTAATCAAGCAAGATTTCTTGTTTTACAATACAAAACTTGGAATACCAAAAGCCTCAATTTATCGAGTGGAAATATTGGCGCTCAATTTGAAAAATTAGACAGAAATTTATGCAAATCAGGATATTGTTCTAATTATGAAGGCAAAAAATCGACGGGAGGTTATCGTTTTCCATTTTGTTCTGCATTTTTGCGTCCAACTTCATATATAGCTTCTGCTGACAGTAAGTTAGTCAGCACAGGAATACACGTTCCAATTTGTGAAGTTTTAAAAATTAAAGAAACAGAGAAATCTTTAACATCTAAAAATGTAAAAGGAAAAGCAGTTAGTTACAAAATCTTCGATGAATTATATGTGGAAAATATGTTAGGTTCAAGATGGCTGACTTTTGACGAATTACAAGAATTCTACGAATCTAAAGGTTTGTTGAGTTATCAAGATAGAATAAGAGTTCACGCTCAAGAAGTTAAACCCGATTAAAAAACGTGTGGCAACAATGGCAATAAGTAATTGCTTGTTCTCGCCTACTTCTGAAAATCCTCGCGGATTTCCAGCTTGTAGAGTACTTTTAAAATTAACTGCGAACCCACCCAACTGTTCATATATGAAATCGTTCGACTTCTTCAAAAAAGGAAATAATATTGATAAAAATTGTTAATCATAGTAAAAGAGTCTTAGAAATTGCCTCTGAACTGGGATGGGAAGTTGGGGCTAGATATACAAATTTAAGAGATATTAAAACTTTTAAAGACATTGCCTTTATTGACATTGATTGGAAGAATTACAATTTTAAAAAACACTTGGATGCGGTAAAGAAAGTTCGACCTAAAATGACCGTTGCACGTGATATTGAAAACTTAGACGATTTGGATATGATTCTAAAAGAAGCTGAACAATTAGAAAAATATTGTAAATCAATTATTCTTGTACCTAAGGATAAAAGGTTAATTGACAAATTAGATTTATTACCAAAAAAATATATTTTGGGATATAGTGTACCATCTAAATATGGAAAAACAGAAATACCTGTTGAAAAATTTCGTGGGCGAAAAGTTCATCTTTTAGGTGGTCGACCTGATGTTCAAAGAAAATTAGCAAGGCAATTGAATGTTGTAAGTTCTGACTGTAATAGGTTTACATTAGATGCTAAATTTGGTGATTATTTTATAGGTGATAGATTTGTAAAACATAAAATTGGTGGTTATGAAAACTGTATAAAAGATAGTATCTTAAACATCAATAAAATTTGGGAAGATTATAATGACTAAACGTGAACAGTTTTTAATCAAAATGTACGAACAGATGTTTAACGACATAGATAGACATCATAAAATTGTTTGGCAAGTTGTAGGTGTTTTAATAGGTTCTTTCGCTTTTATTGCATTGGCTGAAAAAAATATAATCCCAATTGATTTAGCTGTAACGATGATTATATTAGTCTCTCTTTGGGTTTTGGCACACGTTTACGATTCTAATTATTGGTATAATAGAAATTTAGTTATTATTTCAAATATAGAAAGACAGTTTTTAGAAAAAACTGATTTAAAAGATATACAGTATTATTTTGGGGAGCATAGAAGCAAAAATTCTGTTCAAACTTCATTAAAAATTCAACTTTATCTTGTGTGGGCTGTGATTATAGTTTTTTTATATTATCATTTTGTTTCAAGAATATATAGTGGTTTATTTTTAAAATGGGGTGAATCTACGATAGACTGGATTAGAATTACACCATATATCACAGTAATAATATTTTATTATATTCTGGTTAATTGGATTAAAAATAAAAGAAAGAAAAATTATATTGAGTTTTTAGAAAATTCACCCGGTAAAAATATTGAAACCGAATCTATTAAATATGGTGATGGACATCCAATTAACAATAATTAATATTGTCTAAGACAGGCTATTATTTTTACGGGTTTCGGTATTTAATCCAAATTTTAGTGTATTTATAGTGTATCTAAATATTTTGATTAAGCTTTAAACCTGAATAGTTAAAACAAAATATTATGATAAAATACTATGTGCTTAATCAGAAGTTCACTACTCTTTACTCACACACTAACCATAGCTAGAGCGTGATCAAAATCATGAAGAGAAAGATAATTGTATTTCTATTTTTAGTTCTCTTTATTACTAAAACAACAAATGCACAGGACAGTCTTTCCGTAGTTGACCAGTTATCTGTCACAGCAAAAATTTGGGGATTTTTAAAATATTACCATCCGGAAGTTGCCAATGGTAAGTTTGATTGGGATAGTGAACTTTTTACAATATTACCTATAGTCAAAAGCTCAAAAAACAAAGATGAACTTTCACTCACTTTTTTAAATTGGATTGAACGTTTAGGTCCAATAAAACCTTGCAAAACATGCAATAAAGAGAAAGGTATAAACTCTTTTGATAAAAATTTTAATTTAAATTGGATTACCGACTCTAAACTATTTAATGACGAACTTTCAAAAAAACTTAAATACATTGAAGAGAATAGGCATCAAGGTAATAAACATTATATAGCATATTATAAAGGCAAACCAAAAATTGCATTTTTTCAAAACGAACTAAGCTATCCTAGCTTTGACTGGTCAAATGAAAATATGCGATTGCTGACACTGTTCCGATACTGGAACATGATTGAATACTTTTTTCCAGCTAAATACCAGATTGACCAAAACTGGGATGATGTCTTGAAAAAATTCATCCCAATATTTCTTAATCCAAATTCAAAATATGAATATCACAAGACTCTAATAGCATTAGTAGTTAGTTTGGAGGATAGTCATGCTTTAATATATCCCAACACTGAGTTTTGCAACTTTGGTTGTTACAATGTTCCTTTTGAATTTAAAGTAGTGAATGATTCTGCAATTATTACAAAGTTCTATGACCAAAAACTAGCAGAATTGGATGATTTGAGAATTGGAGATATCATTACTAAAGTAGATGGCCGCAATACATTTGAAATTTTTCAAGAAAATAAAAAATATATACATGGTTCTAATTACGCTAGAAAGAAAATAAACTCAGGCTACTATCTATTAAATGGTTCAACCCAATCAGTTACTATTGAATTATTTAGAAATGAGAGAACTTTTTTAAAGACCATTAAAAGGTACCCGTTCGAGGCTTTTGATTATACACTAAATAGGCAGCTTGAAAAATATAGATTAATCGGTGATTCCATTGGCTATATCAATATTGGGAAAATTAAAACAAAGGAAGTACCTAAGGTCATGGATGAACTGAGTAAGACTAAAGCTATAATTTTTGATTTGCGTAATTCAAAATCTTCAACTCCTTACTTTTTCACCAATTATATAACATCAGAGAAAAAGACATTTTATAAATCTATATATCCAAACCTAGATTATCCAGGGAAGTTTTTATGGTCAGAAGGTGGTAAAAGTGGTAATGACAAATTAGTTTATAAAGGAAAAGTAGTTTTATTAGTTGATGAATATTGTCAGAGCCAAATGGAGTTCACAGCAATGTGCCTTCAAGTCGGGGATAATGTCACCACTATTGGGCGTCAAACATCGGGCTCAAATGGTAATGTGATGAAATTTAATATGGTCGGTGGTTATGAAACCCAAATTTCAGGTATCGGCATATTTTACCCAAATGGAACAGAAACTCAAAGAAAAGGTGTAAAAATTGATATCAATGTAAAACCTACCATCCAAGGAATTATTAAAGGAGAAGATGAGATACTAGATAGAGCTATTGAATTTATAAATAATTAAAAATTGTTGCCCACAAAAAACTAAGGTAAAACCCTAATAATGCAGCAAGAAAAAGATTTTATCCAGAGGGAAATACAGCGGTTAACTTTGCTAATAGCAAAATTACTAGAACGGGCCCTAGCAATGCCAATAACGGAAACGGAACAAGAAACTAAAGCCATAGAAGCTACCCTAAAAGCAGAATTTGGTTTTACTTTAAAAGAAATTTTGGTGTTAGAAGATGCTATATTCCTTAACAGGATTAAAGAAATAAATCATGAGCATTTAGAAAAACTGGCAGAATTAATTTCGGTCATCGTACAAAAAGAATTAAAAGATTTTGACCAGTCCTTAGCAGTCAAAGGATTGGCTCTTTTAGATTATGTAGATAGTGTAACCCAAACTTTTTCTTTTAAAAGAATGGAATTACTAAAAACATTACAACAAAGCACCACAGCGTCAAACTAAGAAAACAACCAATTAGTAGCTCACTACCGTAGGCGTTCTACCCACTAGTATCACTACCTTCACCATCAGCAGCCAAAAACCTACCATCCATACAAAAATTGGCCAATTCCCTCAAATATCTACTGATAATCAATACCTTGCACACACCCCAATTGTACTAATGCCGCTACGGTACAAGCATGGTTTTGTTCCCCCAAGAACAAAAAAACATTATGGAACTTATAGAGACTATTCTAAGTATTGACCCCAATTATTGGATCATTGGGTTATTAGCCGTTTTCTTTACGCTAGAACAGATTTTAGACAATCCGTTTGTCTTTAAAAAAAGAGGCGCACACCTGCTTCAAAACCTATTATTGCAAGTGGTTTTTGTACTCTTAAATATCTTCTTTTTAGCACTGCTGGTTTTTGGGATAGAGTGGTTCAATAACCAAGAAATTGGATTGTTTTACTTGCTGTCTCTACCGTATGTAGTGCAAGTACTTTTAGGCGTGGTCCTTTTTGATTTTGCCACTTATTGGTTGCACCGTGCTTCTCATAAAAGTCCCCTACTCTGGCGGTTGCACCGGGTACACCATAGTGATACCACCATGGATTCTTCTACCACGTTTAGGTTTCATCCGCTAGAACTAGCATTGGTATACCAAGCGTGGAATTTAATTACGGCGGCTATTTTTGGTTTGGATGTTACTACCTTGGCGCTCTATTATTTTATGGTTTATATCTTCTTCTTTTTAGAACATTCCAATCTAAAATATCCAAAATGGCTTAACACCACTATAGGCCTAATTTTTGTAATGCCAGACCACCATAGGGTGCACCACCACCAAGAGCAGTTTTACACCGATTCTAATTTTGCCGATATTTTTATTTTGTGGGATAGAATTTTTGGTACGTTTAAACTGCTCCCTGTACATAAAATTAAATATGGTTTGGTAGAATTTAAAGACCCTAAAAAACAGTCCTTTTTATACCTCTTAAAAAGTCCGTTTATTCTTATGAATACCACAAAAAAGAAATAACCGTAGTAACCAGTTCTTACGGCAATCTACTACTGTGGATATAAGCAGTAATTTCTTCCTCTTTTTATAGTTTTTGCTTAATACCTACGACTGATTGCGCCGTACTCTTAACTTTAAGCTACTAACCAACAAGCGTAAGAAAATAAAAGTTATCTTTAAAAGCGTTACTTCCCCCAACCCAAGCGTTTAGGCGTGGGTGTTACCTTATTTAGTATAAAAATGGTTATCTGTGCAATGACGGATATTCTATTGTTAGCGATAAAAGAATAAAAAAATAAACGATGTCTGATTACATTTTAAAATTTTGGCCTAAGGAAGAGGTAGAAGAAGTTAAGACCGAACAAATTGAAAAAGGACTTACTGACGCACAAATAATCGGAAATCCGAAAGAATTCTGGGGGAAACCAGCATTCGAGGCAGGAACTTTAATAAATGATTTTTTCGAACCTGTTCTAAATCCAGAATGGGCAAAATCATATTTCCCAAGCATTGCATTAACAATTGAAGATAAGGGATATGGTGTCGAAAGTGGTGCTGAAGACTTTGAGTACATTGACAGATTAAATGTCATTTCTATCAAAGGTGGAGAAGGAGCTTTTGATAAATGGGATAAAATGTGTGATAAATTAAATTCAATAACGGGAGACGAGTACAAAGGAGGGTGGGAACTCTTGTAATAATTTGAATCAATGGCCAAGACGTCAATTTTTGCTATAGTTAATCTGGTATCACTCAAATGAAACAAAATATGCAGCCAACAATAAAATCTGCAAACGATTTTCTTTACTCCAGAGGTTTAAATGACAATGACATAAACGAAATATTAGAAGGTTCTGACGACTCTTCTTTACTTCCTTTAGTAGAAAGCGTTCTATACGTAGAAGCAGAAGCAAATGGTTATGTTTTAAATCAGCAAAATAGTCTAAAAAACTTGGAACTTTTTGGAATGTACAGTGCAATGGCACAAGAAGTTCATTATGATTCTGGTCCAGGGATTGATTGGGGATTGATAGGAGGCTGTGCTGTTAGTGCTATTGGTTTGGACTCATTAGGGACTCTTAAAGATACACTAGCTGGCAAAAAAGTAACGGGAGTTGCTTTTAAAAAAGCCGCAAAGAAAGTTGTCAAAAAATTTGTTGCTGGCGCAACAGGATGGGGTACTATTTTAATGGTTGCAGAGTTTGGTATTTGTGTTGGAATTGGTCACGCACTATAAATTTTAGGTTATGGAATTTTTCAAAAGTTTTATTTTAGGAATTTTAATATTAATTGCTTTCAGATATACTATCGGAAATTATATTAGAAAGTATCTAAAGAATAGAAAAAAATAAATCCACAACATGGTATAAATGTAATAGCGGTTTGGGTGCATACCTAAACCGCTTTATTTCAAAATAAAAATTGTCCCAAACGGAAAATTTAGTTTTTTAAAATCCGTAACTATTCTTATACGTTACAGTTGCCTGCAATGCGAAAAACCTACTCTGAATGAAATACCTTTTAAAAACCATTGCTCTAATCTATATGTTACTGTTTATTTTTTGTGGGTATCGAACCCCTGAAGCGGATAAACATCCCGAAATTCCAATTTTCCCAATGCATACCAATGATCAATTATGCATAAAACAAATAACCCCTAATTTATATGGTATTAAATGCAATGAGAAATACCTATTTGCACATAATAGCGATGGTGAATTGGTTATTATTGATAGACAACTTTATACCACAAAAACAATACAGGCACCTAACATTTACATCAGTAAAAACGGAGATATTTATTCCATAGAACTTAATGAAAATCCTGAACTAACAGAGGTTTACAAAATATCGGTTCTAAATAATTTAAAAAAAGAAAAAATAGAAAACTTAATCATAAATTCTAGAGAGGGTTATGCCATCAGGGATTCATTAAACCTAGTTTACAACATGGATATGGATGCTAAAGAAAATATTGAACGTAAAAGGCACATAGATAGTTTAATCCCTATTATTTATCAAAAAGAACAAGATGTAATTGCTGCTAAATTAGAAGAATTAAAACCAAATGTAATGTCGATTTATCCGCTAGCATACTCCGTGAGTGTGCTAAAGTTTAAGAATAAAGAACTCGCTTTGTATACAAGAAATGACCATTCGCAGAATTTTAAAGCGATGTTAGAAGAAACACGCAGTAATGAATTAGAATTTATATGGGATGTAACAAAAAGCCCAAAATCTTTTGACAAGGTTGTTCTAGGTAATTCCTTCTCTGGGAATCATTACGTAGGGGGGTATACCCCTTATGGCTATAATTATATAGAACTGTCATTAGATAAGCAAACAACAAAATTCAAAGCAAAAAACACACATAATGGGGATGGGGTACATATTCTACATGAAAGTAAAGACACTGTTATCCTCACAGATTATGAAAAATTATATCGCGTAACACTAAAACCATAAAACCGAACTAGAATAATTCATCATTTAATCCTAGAAAAATGAATAACCTATTTGGGGGTAAGCCACTGCTAAAACAAGTACCTTTGGCAACATCGCTATAACGCACCAGAAATTTAAAAGTATGAAAAAACTTTTACTGCCCTATTTACTTCTTTCATTGCTTTTTGTTGGGTGTAAAGTAAACTACAAGCAAGAGGATACCACACCAACCAAATTTACCTACACGGAAAATAGTGAGGTATTAATTAGTGCACACCGCGGGGGCAAAGGTTACCCTGGCTATCCAGAAAATTGTTTGGAAACCATGCAGTACATCAAAAAAAATATACCCAATGCATTATTTGAAATTGATGTGGCAAAAAGTAAAGATGGGGTGCTATTGCTGATGCACGATAATTCCTTAGAACGCACCACAACTGGTTCTGGCAGCGTAGACCAAAACAGTTGGAAAACCATGTCTCAACTCACCCTTAAAGACGATTTTGATTCGATTGTACCCTTTAAAATTCCACTGTTCAAAGAGGTATTGGATTGGGCAAAAAAAGAAAATGCCATCCTCACGGTAGATATTAAACGTAGCGTGGACCCTACAGAAGTACTTCAGTTTATAGAAGAGAACAATGCTTTAGAACAAACTATTTTAATAACCTATGCTATAGAAACCGCCCAAATATTGTATCAACATAATCCTAACGTTATGCTCTCTGTAAGTATCAGAAATATGGAAGAGTTTAACAGAGCTGCTGACTCTGGTATACCATGGGCTAATATGGTGGCATTTACAGGCACCAGATTATCAGATGTTTCTTTATATGACCAACTGCACGATAAAGGAGTAATTTGCATGCTAGGTACTTTAGGAAACTTAGATAAGCGTGCAGCTGCAAGAGGTGACCATCTTTACAGGGACTGGGCCAAACTAGGTATTGACGTTTTTGCTACAGACAGACCTTTAGATACGCAAAAAGCACTTATAACGTATAAGAACTAATCGCAGTAGCTCGTTAAAAAGAAGCATAATTTTGTAGTACTGTAACGGATAATCACCGCAATTGTAATGCGGCTACGAGCGCTGTTTTAGCAGGATAAACAAAAGCAGTCCCCATAACAGTAGCAATACACCGAGTAGTACCAATAGTATATTCAAATTTTGGACAGCTACATGGGAGACCGCTGTCGCCTTAGCATTTTCTAAGATTAAGCTATTTTTCAGTAATTCTTTTTCGCAGTGCGATAAATCTGTACGTGCCGCTATTCGCTGTTTTTCTAAATCTAGATATGTCGCCGTCTTATTCTGTGCAACACGTATGTTAGCTGTCTGTTGCCATGCCAACCATGCGGTTAGCCCTTAAGTCAGCGTACAAAGCAGCAAAGCAATACATGCGTATAGCGATTTCATTTAACTTTCTAAAGCTGCCGCGGTAAGTCCAAGAAATGCCAAGGCACCAAAAAAGAATAGCAACAGAATTAAGCCTATACAAGAAATAACCAAGCCCGCTATAGCTGTACCTCTTGGACGCTTAAATAGGCCTATAATAGAAAAGATAAGCCCTAGCAACCAAATAATAGAACCTGCAATAGGTAGGCAGCTAGAAAACCATGCTAAGATAGACAGAATAAGACCTGCCAATCCCATGCTATTGCTTTGGTTTTGTTGGTTGATGATGATGGTCTGTTTTTCCTGATTACGGTGGTCTTGCATGCCTGTGGTTCTTTGTTGGTTTAACGTTAACGCGTAAAAATAATCATTTAAAACAATTTTCATTCTGTAGTTAGAAATCGTTGTACATCACAGCATAAAAAAACGAGGGCCTGTGCCCTCGCTTTCAATTCTTGGAATGTGTTGGTCTTTACTTACCGTCGCATCCCGGTTTGGCATCGGCATCCGTAGCCAGTTGTATGGCAGACAGTCCTAATGTAGTGCCCTTTGGTGCGCTAATGCTAAAAGCAGTGTTTACTGCAGTCATATCAGTCCCCAATTTTTCAAAACAACTAAGGCTCAAACGGTATTCTTTCCATGCTTGCCCAGAAATAACTACTTCTAGTTGTTGGTTGCATAGCCCAGCGGCACTGCAAACTCCAATTTGTACTGTTGCTGTTTCTTGGTCAAAAGTACGTGCGTAAAACGCAAGTTCCATGGCGCCATTGCTTTCCCTTGCCATATCTGCAGGCGTGGTCGCAATCAATTGTGCTTGTATACGCTCTGTAGAAGTCCACTCTAATTTTAACGCATCTTCTTGTGCCATATGGTCTGTTTTCCCTACCAATAACCCACCAATAGAGGTTGGGAAACTGGCCACTTGCTTTTCTAAATCGGCCGACTGTAATTGCAAACGCCATGGCGCGGTAGGCTGCCCTTTATCAAAAAAGACACCTGTAGAGGCTACCTCTAAATTTTCTAAATCTGAGTTTTCTGGTAATACCTCAACCGTTTCTTTGCTGCTGTAATTTAAACCATAACCTAGCTTAAAAAGCACATCTTTGGTTTGTGGTGCTACAGCAGTTGCAGGCCATGAAAAAGATAGTTTTCCAGTAAAATCGTATGCTGCATCACGCTTAAATAACAAGTCCGATACCCCACCACCTTCACTTCCTGGTAGCCAGGCAGCCACAAAAGCATCAGAAAGGTTGAGCTCCGGATTAGTCCACATAGGGCGGCCAGAAAGGAACACACTTACTACAGGAATCCCTTTTTCTTTATAAGCCGAAAGTTTGGCAGTATCAAAGGCATTGGGTACAAAATCTAAATGTTTGCGGTCTCCTTGGAACTCAGCATAAGGGTCTTCTCCGTAAACGGCTATTACTACATCTGCCGTAAGGCTTGCATCCGCCTCTGGCGAAAAGATAAGCTTCCCTCCTTTTTCTGCAACTGCTTCTTTTATACCTTCTAATATAGATTCGCCATTAGGGAACTCTGCATTAGTATGGCCTTCGCCTTGCCAAGACAAGCTCCATCCGCCAGCAGCTTTAATAATATGTTCTGCACCATCACCTACTACCAAGATGGTTTTACTCGCATCTATAGGCAATACCTGCTCGTTATTTTTAAGTAAAACCATAGACTCCCGTACGGCTTGGCGAGCCAATGCACGATGTTCTGGTAATGCTAGTTGACGCTCGTCTCCAGCAAATTTACGCGTGCTTGGTGCTCCCTTATCAAAAATGCCAGAAGCCAGCTTCACCCGTAAAATTCTACGGACCGCATCATCTAGGCGTTCCATAGTTATGGTTCCTGCTTTTACGTGTTTCAGCGTACTTTCATAAAGCCCTTTCCAGCTGTCTGGTGCCATAAACATATCTACCCCTGCATTAAAAGCATTGGGGCAATCTTCATTAGTACAGTCGGGTACTTGGCCATGACCGTTCCAATCCCCTACAACAAAGCCATTAAATCCCAGTTTCCCTTTTAAAACTTCTGTCAGTAACTCATAATCGCCATGCAATTTTCTGCCATTGTAGCTAGAAAAAGATGCCATTACCGTTTGTACTCCGGCAGGGATAGCACTGTAATAGCCTGCTGCGTGTACATTGAGCAATTCGGATTCATCAATCTTAGCATCGCCTTGGTCTACACCATTTTCTGTGGCTCCATCTGCTAAAAAATGCTTAGCACAAGAAATTACGCGACCAGCTCCCATAAAGTCTGCATCGCCCTTAGTGCCTTGTAAGCCTAATACAATTTTATCAGCATACCTATTTGCAAGGTCTGGCTCCTCAGAAAACCCCTCGTAACTACGGCCCCAGCGCACATCTTGCGGTACGGCTAAGGTTGGGGCAAACGTCCAATCGTGCCCAGAAACTGTAAGTTCATGTGCTGTAATAGATGCTAATTGTTGTATCAACTCTGGGTTATGGGTAGCGCCTAGCCCAATATTATGTGGTAAAATAATGGCACCTTCTAAATTGCCATGTCCATGTACGGCATCTATACCCCAAATAATAGGGATAGCTACTTCTACCCCATCCGTATCCATAGATGCATTGTAATACTGGTCTGCCATCTGCAACCATGTTTTAGCATCTGCGTAGGCTTTATCTCCGGGAGCAGAATTACCACCACTTAAAACCGAACCCAAACGGTATTGTTTTACTTCTTCTGGCGTAACAGACTCACTATCTGCTTGTATTATTTGCCCTACCTTTTGTTCTAAGGTGAGTTGGGGTAACAAACTATCTATTTGCGCCTCTATGGTAGAATCTAAGGGTTGAGGCTCAAAAACAGGCCAATCTGTGAGTAACGCTTTGGTTTCTGGTGGTTTTTCTGTTGTTTTGGGTTGCTGCTTACAGGCTACAAAAAACAAGGCTGTAACTAGCGTGCATCTTAGTACGGCTTTGGTAAACATTTTTTAAAAATTAGAATTATTAGAATAGTTGAAAGGAATTATTATTCCTTTCTTACGTTTTAGTTTAGTGCGATGCAATATACGGGTGTACCTGTAAATTTAAAAAATTTTACACCTTGCGATACTTGTAATTCTTTACGTTAACGTTATAGTTCTTTATAGCGTTTTAAACTAAAATTTTCTGGTAGCCTTAAATAAAACTTACGGAGGATATTCATATCATACCCATCCACACTGGTTCCCCGAGTTTCGTCTTCTATATACAAGTAATTTTTTGCATTCTTTATCTTTCTACCTTCGGTTTTAATGTGAGCGAACTTTTTAAGTGTAAATTTTTGCTCTAAGTGTACCATACCATATTGATATTGATGCCATTGTCTGTTTGGGTTTAGTTTTACTTTTTTAAGTGGTTCTACCATGTATATATAAAAGCCCGTGGCCCAAACGGCTACGCCCAACACTAAGGTAAAACCAACAACCAAAGCAAATTCACCATCGTTATCCTTACCCAAAAACAACCCTAATACTAATGCCGTAAATGCAATTGCTAGAGTAATCCCCATAGCTTTAAAATGCTTTGCTTTTTGTTGCGCTATACACTCCTCTATCACAGAACGCCACTCCTGCGGCTCATACCTAAAAATGGCTTTTGCTTTAAACTCCTTAGCCTGGGCTGCTACAAAAAAGCGCTTATCTGGTTCTCTTATCAACTTACGAATTATGACCATTGCTGCGACAGCATACACATAACAGCCTGCTAATTGAACATATGTTTTTGATTTAATAGCAATGTACCCAATCCACAATAATAGCGGACAAACCAAGCCTAAAATAAACATGATTATTATCAGGCTTTGGATGATATCTAATTCATAGCGTTCTTCCATAGGAGCTTATTCACTGCAAGATACTCCCAAATTGTGAAAAGAGGAGGTTCTTAACTTTAAGAACTTTCTATAAATTACACTCCTTGTGGCTCTTCGCCAAAAGCTAGTGTTCTAGTAAATAATTATTAAATCGGTGATGGTTATATTACCTACTATAGCAATGGCAATTACCATAGTTAAGGTAACTTTAGTGTACACCTATATTTTAATTAATCTGCAACACTACCACAAAACATTGCTGCTAATAAAACAAAATAGATAGTAACCTCTATTCTCTTAAAACTTGAGACACTTCTATCATTTGCCATTTCTTATCATAATCAACAAAAATCTCGAACATAGCCGTATGGCTAGAACCCGCTAAAACCATGACCCGCTCGTCGGTTTCTTCTGTATACTTGCGTACCAAAGACCACATGTACAAGTTTCTTTTGTACCATTCTGCAGTTAAGAGCGCGCCATTAAATTGTTCTGTGTTACCGGCAAGGGAAAGTACGTTGTTGTGCAAGTTATTACTCTCGTACCGCATGGTTTCGGTATTCATCCCCAAGGTTAAGGCAATCAAGGAAACTCCCTGATCTATTTGCGCATCCAAATCTGCACTAAACCACTTTAGTTTTTCTTCTATTTCTTGCTGTAATTGGGTTTGTTGGTTGGCTTCTATATCTTCCATCACCTCTGTATATGGAAAGTTGGTATCCGTGTAATCTATGGCATATACCCGCTCTTGGTTATTGGCCTTGGCTACCCTAAACGCTAGTTGAAAAATCTCATTTTTTTTGTAAAAATTAGATAGGTTTTCTTGTTTAAAATAGTTGCCCGCCTTGTACAGGTTGTAAAGTGAGTCTAGTTCTTTTTGTTCGTGATGTGGCCATTCTACAAAGATTTTTGTAGGGTTATAGTTTACCAGTTGTTTGGTCATCTTATCCAAATCTTTCTGGGCACTTGGACTAAGGATGTCAAAAGATTTGGTTTTGGCTACATCTGCACCTGGGTTATGGTAGTGAAACGTACCCAACAAAAGTACCTCTTTAGGCTTGGATTGCAAGGTTGTCTTAGGTTGAGCGCTAAGGAAGGTAACACTCGTTAAGAGTAATAAACAAAATAAAGTAGTAATTTTCATTTTTTTGATAGGTTATTGATTGCTCTAGGTATAAGATGAATTACTTTAAAATTTGTTACATCACTAAACTATTTTTTGCCTTAAAAATGAGTCCAGCTATATAAAAAGAGGAGGTCCTCGCCTATAAGTACCTCCTCCAAACTACACACAATGCGGCTATTCCCCAATAGCCTATTTTTTAATATTGTTCTAATAGATAATTAATTAAATCGGTAGTGGTAACAATGCCCACCAAGGTATCACCATCTACAACAGGTAATGCATGAAATTCTTTTTGAGATAAAAACAAAGCAACATCTCTTATTGT
Organism: Croceivirga sp. JEA036; assembly: GCF_011882165.1. Taxonomy (NCBI): domain Bacteria; kingdom Pseudomonadati; phylum Bacteroidota; class Flavobacteriia; order Flavobacteriales; family Flavobacteriaceae; genus Croceivirga; species Croceivirga sp. JEA036. The sequence goes on along the minus strand of NZ_JAATON010000001.1, from coordinate 445,130 downwards.
AGTGCTACGCTGTACAGAAATTACATCTTTAACCATGACCTGTTCTATAGTAAACATATTGTACACCATAGTATCTACATCTTGTTCTTCTTCATCTATCGCATCTGCAAAACTGATGCGCATTAGGTCTGTATAGCTCATCATACCAATAACCTTTTCACCTTCGGTTACAGGAATGTGTCTAATATGGTGTTTTTTAAATAACTCTTCTGCGGTAACCAAATCATCTTGTGTAGACAAAGTGATGACATTTCTGGTCATTATTTCGGAAACTGGAACACGCTTTTTCATGGGTTTAGTTTTTTAATTTACATACCTAAAGGTAGTACGGTTAACGTGCTAAAAACATGACAATTATCAGATTACACCATAAAAAAAGTCCCGCCGTAGCGGGACTCACTGTAAACAATACCAAACTGAACTGGTAAAACAAATCATATTTTAAAAGTCACCACAGGAATTTCACTGTGGTTAGCTACATCTTCTCCTATACTGCCCATAAAAAAATGGGTAATGCCTTTTCTACCATGCGTAGGAATGGCAATCATATCTGCAGCATTACTATCTGCAAAAGCAAGTATTCCTTTTTCTACTGTATAATCATTATAAATCACCACTTCCTTACCTAGTTTTGCTTGGTCTAAAAATTTAGAAATACGGCTGTAGGTATCTGCAGTACTCAAAAAGTTATCTGCAGGAGTGTTGATGTATACCATTTGTAATTCTGCGCCTATAAGCGCTGCAAATGCCACCACGCGTTTGGCCACGTCTACACTTTCTAGTTTAAAATCTGATGCAAACACTATACGTTCCGCATTAAATTTTGTCATATCACCTTTCACGACCAAAACCGGAACCTCAGCACTACGCACCACCCGTTCTGTATTGCTGCCAATAAATAGTTCTTCTAAACCATCTACGCCATGAGAACCCATAACAATAAGGTCTGCTTTATGTTTTTCTGCTACTTCATTTACTTCTGAGAACACTTTGTAATGCTTAATTATAGGTGTTACAGCTATACCTTTTAAGTAGGGCTTTTCTAAAAACTTAGCAAAGCGGTCTTCTGTTATTTTAAGCAGATGTACCATATGCTCTCCTGGAATTAAATCTGTATTAGACGTTACGGAGGGCGATAATTCTAGCATGTGCATTACATACAAGGTGGCATTATGTTTTCTAGCTATGTCTGCAGCTACTTTTAAGGCTGTTTCCGATTGTTGAGAAAAATCGATGGGTACTACAATACTTTTCATTTTTTTTGCTTTTAAATAGGTTAAACGGTCATTGAGAATAATTGGGTATCAGGCTTTTTGCGCTGTAATTTTAAATCTAAGGCCATGCTTATGTTTCTGATAAAAGGCTTTCCTTTTTCGGTCACCGTAATGCCTTTATCGTCTACCAAGACTAAATCATCTTTGGCCAATTCTTGTAATCTTTCTTGTATCTCTTGCAGCGGTAAAACGCCGTGGTCCTCTGTATTCCATGCTGTTTTAAATCGGCACATTAAATTAAGAATATGTTTTCTTATTAAAATGTCTTCATTGTTAAGAATGTGACCTCTAAAGACCGGGATAACATTATTTGCTACTAAATCTTGGTATTCCTCTATATTTTTTACATTCTGGGCAAAACCATACCAACTATCACTAATACTGCTGGCACCTAAGCCAATCATCAATTGGGTTTTAGAAGGTGTGTACCCCATAAAATTGCGGTGCAACTTTCCGTTTGCTGCAGCAGCGGTTAACGCATCTGTAGCCAAGGCAAAATGGTCCATACCAATATCAACGTACCCCATGTCTGTAAGCATTTTTTTACCTAAAGCGTATTGTGATTGTTTTAATGCTGCGGAAGGTAAATCAGAATCTTTAAAACCACGCTGACCGTTGCCCTTTAACCACGGTACATGTGCATAACTGTAAAAAGCAATACGGTCTGGGCGTAGTTCACTGGTTTTTGTAATGGTATTTTTAACGTCTTCTAGTGTTTGGAAGGGTAAACCGTATATAATATCATGCCCCACACTAGTGTAACCCACAGCTCTGGCCTGTTCCGTTACTTGCTTAACATTCTCAAACGGTTGTACTCTATGAATGGCTTGTTGCACTTTTAAGTTGTAGTCTTGTACACCATAACTCACCCGCTTAAAACCTAGCCCATACAATAATTGCAAATGGGCTGTTGATGTATTATTGGGGTGCCCTTCAAAGCTCATTTCCGCGTCTGTCGCTACTCTAGCTTTCCTAAAAATACCTCTAAGCAACATTTCTAAATTTTGCGGAGAAAAGAAGGTAGGTGTACCTCCGCCAATATGTAGTTCTTTTAGTAACGGACGTTCTGGCAATAGCTCCAAATACAAATGCCACTCTTTCAGTAATGCCTTTACATAAGGTAGTTCTACATCGTGCCTTTTGGTAATGCGTTTATGGCAGCCACAAAACGTACACATACTTTCGCAAAACGGTAGGTGTAGATATAAACTTATACCTTCTTCTTTGCTTTCTTCAAAGCTTTTAACCACACTATCTTTCCATTTTTTACCAGAGAATTCGGTAATATCCCAATAGGGAACCGTTGGGTAACTGGTATACCGTGGTCCTGCCACATTGTATTTCTGAACTAAATTGCACATACCTAATAATTATACTCCAAAGCTAAGGTTAGGCGTTTTTGTAAAATATGATATTTATCAGGTTGCTATAAAAGAAATGCCCTGCAGCCTTTGTAGCCTGCAGGGCATCAACAAAAAAACGAAAACCCCATTATTGCATCACAAAATTTATTGGGACACCATATCGTACTGTAGCTGGTCTGCCTCTTTGATTACCAGGTGTCATATTCGGTAACATTGCTATAATTCTTACTGCTTCGTCCTCTAACAATTTATCCGGACCTCTTTTATTTATATGGGCTACCTTGCCCTTAGAATTAATCTCGAACTGCACATAAACCTTACCCTGTATTCCTAATTCTAATGCCGTACTTGGATACTTAAAGTTGTTTTTAATATGCTCCTGAATTTTCTGATTAAAACACGCTTTGCGTGCCTCATTATCGGCTAATCCTTCGCATCCTGGGAAAATAGGCACTTCTTCTATCACAGCAAAGGGAACGGTAATCTCCTCTTCTTCTTCTACTACCTCTACCTCATCTACAGTAACAACAGCATCATCCACGTAAATATCTTGGCTACTTTCTGTACTTTCTATTAAAGTCTCTTCTACCTCTTCCATATCTTCTACAATAGAAATAACGTCTGGAGCAGCAGGTGGTGGCGGTGGTGTAAAATTGGTTTGCATGTGGGTTACTGGTACCTCTTCGTCTATATCGTCCATAACTTGCATTATGGTTACAAATTCTTCTGCTGTGGAATAGGTTTTATGTTCTAACATTCTCCATACAGCGAACAAGACAATAGTTAATCCTATTACAAAATAAAGACCACTATCTCTACTTAAATCTACTTGTGGGTTTTTCTTCAGTTCCATGGGTATTACGATTTTATAGTATAAAAGTAATCTAGCTAAGTGTCTTAAAACATGACAATTATCATGCTTACCTTTTTTATTGAGATGTTGCTTTTTCTTCTTGTTGAGCAACCTTATTTTGTTTATCCTTATATAGTTTGGTCTTAAAATAAAGGCTGAATCTAAGGCGGTCGTAATTTTCTTTGCCTACGTGATTTTTTAAATAGCCTAATTCTAAACACAGGTTTGGCGTTATTTTTTTACCAAGTCCAATGAAAAAACGGTTTTGCATTATTTTAAATTCGTTCAACTCCAAAAAATGCTCATTAGAAACTTTTATGTAGGTTGATGCGTCTACAGCTTGTGTAAATTGTAGGCGATGTCTTAAGCGTGGTCCAAATGTATGGGTAGTTCCACTGTGTTTCCATCGGTGTTCCAAGCGAAAGCGCTGTGCAAATTTTTTACTATGCTTCCATCCCATTTCTTGGTACAACCAGAATTGGCTTTTTTGTTCTAAGGAGTTTACCTTCTCAAAAGGATGATGGTCTAAGAATGCTACCCCTGCACCTATATATGTATTGGAATTTAATTTATAATTGGCACCAACACGTAAAAATCCAAATTCCACGCTTTCTGCATAGTTGTATTGTCTTAGAATACCTACCGTTGGGATGCTCCAATTATTAGCAATTTGATGGGTGCCAACCAGTTGTGTCCACGTACCTACTTGGTCTTTTGGAGCTTCTTGTGTAAACCCCACTAGCGTATAAAAACTTAGTGCTAAAAAACAAAGGCGGAAGAAATATGAAGCTGGTTTCATGGTATTCCATTTTATACACCAAAGGTCTACTCTAATAGGCTAGGAATTCATGATAAATATCAGGTAATCAAACTTTAAGGTTAAGAGAATGTAAAGTATTCAAAAGCTGATATCTGTCATATTTTGCCCGCTAGGGGCACCCTACTTTTACAGTGTTATTAGTTAACCTCTAAAACATCAGGTATGAATCACATTAAACACATTTTGGTCCCATTTGATTTTACAGAATCGGCCATCAACGCATTAGACTACGCCTTAACATTCGTAGGTTTTGAGAACGATATTAAAATTACAGCTGTATACGCTAGTACTTGCCCTATAAGCAGTTTAGAAGAAGTGTCTTCTGAAGCTAAGTTTGTGTCCTTGGTTGCTTCATTAAATAAAAAAACCAAGAACGTACCCAAGCTAAAAATGGTCACAGGAGAAATTACCAACGTAATCTTAAGTGAACAAAACTTTTTAGAAGCAGACCTTATTCTAATGGGCACTATGGGCGATAGTAGTGCAGATACCCACCTAACAAATACGTCTAAAGTAGTGTTAGAAGCAGATTGCCCTGTACTGTCTATTCCGTTAGAAACTACTATAGATACTCCTAAGCACATTGCTTTGGTTTTAGGCAATGAAGAGATTGAACACAAGAGCGTCCTCAACTTTTTATTAGACATCGCAAGGAGTTTTAATGCTAAAGTACACGTGCTAACCATCTACAAAGAGAGTATTTATAAAGAAAAAGTAGTGGTTGAGTCTAATGAGGACTCCTTAGAATACTATTTGGAGCATTTTTATGCATCGCATGATTTTGAAAAAAATCAGGATGTGGAGCAAGGTATTATGGACTATGTGGCAGATAAAGAGATAGACCTTTTAGCTATTATCCCTAGAAACCATGCCGAGAAAACAAAACCATCAGAAGGTAGGCTTACCAAATTATTAACCCTACACGCCACGGTACCTGTACTTACGTTGGATTAACCTTCTATACCACGATTATGACCATCTTAATCATCATATTAATACTAACCATTGCCTTATTTGTGTGGGGAAAATACCCGCCAGATGTGGTGGCATTAATGTCCCTACTATCACTATATCTTTTTGGGGTATTAGATATGACAGAGGCATTAAGCGGCTTTAGCAATGCTACCGTGATTATGATTGCCGCTTTGTTTATTATAGGAGAAGGCTTATCCAGAACAGGGTGGACTGCCTTAGCTGGTCAATGTTTTGTTAATTGGGCCGGTAAGAGTGTTCCTAAACTATTGGTTATTGTTACCTTGGGTGCAAGTGTTCTATCTGGTTTTGTTAGTAACACCGGTACTGTGGCTGCTTTGTTGCCCGTTACCGTTTCTGCCGCTTGGAATGCTGGCACCCTTCCTTCTAAGCTATTAATGCCCGTAGCTTTTGGTTCTAATACGGGAGGTTTATTGACGCTGACGGGTACACCACCAAATATTATTGCTAGTAATGCAATGGTAGAAGCTGGGTTTGAGGGATTCTCTTTCTTTGAATTTAGTTTGATAGGGCTACCGCTACTCCTTATTGCCATCCTGTACTTTAGGTACATAGGCTACCGTTTGCTCCCTAGTAATAAAACCAAAAACAAGCCTGTTAACATAGATGCAGAAATGAATAAATGGATAGAAGGATATAGTATTGGTGACAATTTATACCGTTTACGCATCCGTTCCATGTCCCCGTTAATAGGTACTAAAATTGGCGATTGGGGTTTTGAAGATAAATATAAAGTATGTGTAATGCGCTTAAAACGTAGACACCCTAGTCCTTTACAGCAAAAAACACCCGCCTTTGTAGAGTTACCAGACCCAGACACAGAAATGCGTTACCATGATATTATAACGGTTAAGGGCGATGCAGAACATATTAATTTTTTAACCTTAAAATTCAGTTTAGGGATTATCCCTACTCCACCAGAAAAAGAGACCTTAAAAAACGAGCTCATTAATCAAGAAATTGGTATGGCAGAAATGCTTATTACACCAAAATCTGTGTTTGTCGGCAAGACTATAAATCTAGGTTCTTACCTGCAAAAATCTGGTGTACAGCTTTTAGCCGCTTCTAGGGATGATAGACCTTTAACTAAAGCTATTACTATAAAGGCAGGTGACGCTTTTATCATACGTGGCCCATGGAGTGAAATAGATGGTTTAAAATCCGTATATGAAAATCTAGTTATTGTAGGTAGTCCAGAGTCCATGGCCAAAAACGTTCCGCAATTAACGCCTAAAAGTTATATTGCTCTTGGAGCATTGCTGCTAATGATTGGCTTATTGGTTTTTAAAGTAGTTCCTGGAGCCATAGCAGCATTACTCTGTGCAGGTTTAGTGATGATTACGGGTTGCGTTCCTATTAATAAAGCGTACAAAGGTATTTCGTGGACCAGTGTAATTATGATTGCCGCTATGATACCTATGGGAGTAGCACTACAAAAAACAGGTGTTGCACAATTGGCAGCAACTAATTTAGTAGACACGCTTGGCTCATGGAGTCCTACCGCCTTATTGGGAGGTATATTTTTACTCACAACAGCATTTAGCCAAACAATAAATAACTCGGCCACCGCAGTACTAATGGCGCCCATAGCCTTGCTGGCGGCCACCTCTTTAGGGGTTTCTCCTAAACCCTACTTAATTACCGTTGCCATTAGTGCATCTACAGCGTTTTTAACCCCAGTGGGCACCACAACCAACGCCATGGTTATGACTGCGGGTGGATATCAATTTAAGGATTATGTAAAGGTTGGCGGTCCTTTATTGTTGTTCTTTTTCTTAGCAACCTTAGTCCTGGTACCACTTATATGGAAATTTTAATAACAGCATTGTAAAAACAACACTCATGGAATTAGTAGTAGAAAACAAAAGAGATTTAAACAAGTATGGGCTTAAGAATGTTACGGCCTATTGGAACCTAGACGGAGAAACCTTACAACGCCATACCCTAGAAAAGGGTTTGGGGGTAGAAACTGAAAATGGCACGCTAGCCATTAATACGGGTAAGTTTACAGGGAGGTCTCCTAAAGACCGTTTTTTAGTAAAAGATGATTATACCAAAGACAAAGTGTGGTGGGGCCGCATAAACAAACCTATTTCTCCAGAGAACTTTGACCAATTACAAGAAGAAATTATCAACTATCTATCAGGTAAAGAAGTTTATGTAAGAGATGCTGCAGTTTGCGCTGATCCAAGATATCAAATGAATGTGAGAACCATAACGGAATATCCGTGGTCCAATTTCTTCATTAAAAATATGTTCTTGCGTTTGTCTGAGGGCGAATTAGAGAATTTTGAAGAAGAATGGTTGGTACTTTGTGCTCCTGGTTATGTGGCTAAAAATCCACAAGAATATGGAATTTTAGCAGGTAATTTCTCTATCCTTAACTTTACCAAAAAAATTGCTCTGGTTGGTGGTTCTGCCTATACAGGTGAAATGAAAAAAGGAATATTCTCTGCCCTAAATTTAATATTACCTACAGAAAAAAATGTGTTACCGATGCATTGCTCTGCTAACGTTGGCCAAGCTGGTGACACGGCTATTTTCTTTGGATTGTCTGGTACTGGTAAAACCACGCTTTCTGCAGACCCTAACCGTAAGTTGATTGGGGATGATGAGCATGGATGGACTCCAGAAAATACCATTTTTAATTTTGAAGGGGGTTGCTATGCAAAAGTGATTGACCTAACAGAAGAAAAGGAACCCGAGATTTTTAGAGCGATAAAACCAGGCGCTTTATTAGAGAATATTACGTTTAAAGAGGGTACTAAACAAGTTGATTTTTTTGATAGTTCCATAACACAGAATACCCGTGTGAGCTACCCTATTTACCACATAGAAAATAGTAAAGAACCTTCTTATGCCGGTAATCCTAAAAACATTTTCTTTTTAACCTGTGATGCTTTTGGGGTATTACCACCCGTATCAAAACTTACACCAGGACAGGCAGCATACCATTTTATCTCTGGTTACACTGCTAAAGTAGCTGGTACAGAAGCTGGTATTACAGAACCTGTTCCCTCTTTTTCTGCTTGTTTTGGAGAACCTTTTATGCCACTACACCCTACCGTTTATGCAGAAATGCTGAGTAAAAAAATGACAGAAGCAGGGGTAAATGTATGGCTAATCAATACCGGATGGAGCGGTGGTCCTTACGGCGTGGGATCTAGAATAAAATTAAAATATACTAGAGCTATGATTACAGCCATATTAGAAAGGCAATTGGAGCAGGTGGAGTTTGAGACACATCCTATCTTTGGTTTATTCATGCCAAAATATTGCCCTGGGGTACCTACAGAAATGTTAGACCCAATGAACACGTGGTTGCAAAAAGGTGCTTATATTAGTAAAGCAATTCAGTTAGCACACTCGTTCCATATCAACTTTGATAAGTTTGCATCAGAAGCATCCGAAGAAATCTTGAATGGCGGGCCGCTAATTGATTCGCACCATAGTTTGGCAGACCATCTTTAAAATAAACCTATATGTTCCAAATAGCACAATTAGGAACACCAACTATAAAATCCCCCTTGGAGTTAAGTACTGTCAAGGGGGATAATATCTTCAACTTTATTACAGAAGAAGATAAATTGGTGTACGACCTTTCATTAGAAAATTACCAAAATTGTTTAAGCAGTAATTCTGCACCTGTTTGCCTAGAAAAGGCTGGGCCTAGAGAACACCTCTTTTTTGACCCCAGAACCACCAAAGCGGCTATAGTTACTTGCGGCGGCTTATGTCCTGGTCTTAACAACGTAATTAGGGGTATTGTTATGGCACTACACTATTTTTATGGGGTTAAAGAAATTGTTGGTGTACGCTACGGGTATGAAGGTTTGAATCCGGAAGTAGGTCATGACCTAATGCCGCTTACGCCAGAAGTGGTTAAAAATATACACCATTATGGTGGTACCATTTTAGGGTCTTCTAGAGGTGGACAAGAAGTAACTACTATGGTAGATACATTAATAGCTAATGACATCAACGTTCTTTTTACTATTGGCGGGGACGGAACTCTAAAAGGAGCCAATGCTATTGGTGAAGAAATAGGCAAGCGTGGTGCGCAAATAAGTGTAGTAGGCATCCCTAAAACCATAGATAATGATATAGACATCATTGATAAGTCATTTGGTTTCGAGACGTCTTTTGACATTGCCAGCCCTATTATTAGAGATGCACACAATGAAGCGGCAGGTGCCATGAACGGTATTGCCATTATAAAGCTTATGGGTAGAGATAGTGGTTTTATAGCCGCTTCTGCCTCTTTAGCAATGCCAGAAGTAAATTATGTACTCATTCCAGAAATGGCATTTAACCTTTACGGTAAAAAAGGCTTTTTAGAACTATTGAAATCGCGCTTAGAAGCCAAAAAACATGCTGTCATTGTAGTAGCAGAAGGTGCTGGCCAACATCTCATAGAAAAAGAAACTGAGGTAGTAGATGCCTCTGGCAACATACAACATGAAGATATTGGGTTGTTCTTAAAAGATAAGATTAAAGCTTATTTTAAAGACCATTTTCCTGTAACCATAAAATATATAGACCCCAGTTATATTGTGCGTAGTGCTCCTGCTAACAGTAGCGATAGTATATTTTGTAGCAGTTTAGCATACCAAGCAGTACATGGTGCCATGGCCGGTAAAACCCAATTTGTAGTAGGTAAAGTAAATAACAAGTTTGTACACCTACCTATAGCTGCCGTGACCAGTAAACGTAAAAAAGTAGATTTGGAAAGCGAATTCTGGTTTTCTGTATTACAAAGTACAGGGCAACCCTTTTCCTTTTAGGCAGTTAACAAAATATTGGATTAAGCACTATAATGCTTAAGCTAAATTATACTTTAGCTTATGCTTTGGACCATCATCATAATAGTATACCTTATTATTTCCTTCTTTATTGTAGGAAAATTGCTTGTTAACGGGATGCGGCCTTCCAAAAGTTTGGCATGGTTGCTTGCCATTTTTACCATCCCTATTGGGGGTATGTTGTTGTATTGGATGGTGGGTAGAAACAGACGCAGAAACAAACTGTTTACGCTTAAAGACGACTTTACAAAAAACCTACCAGAGCCTCCCCGTTCTAAGCCTACGGAAGATTTAAAAAAACACCGTAGCTTAATTAATCTTATTTATCGCAATTGCGGCTACCCACTTACTTGTGATAATAGTGTAAAGGTGCTGCGCGATGGGCAAGATACTTTTAATTGCATTTTTGATGCCCTAGAACAAGCAGAAGAACACATCCATATTCAGTATTATATTTTTGAAGATGGCACTTTAGCAGAACGCTTTTTTAATATCTTAAAAACAAAGTGCGAAGCGGGTGTAAAAGTTCGCTTGATGTATGATAGTGTAGGAAGCTTTTCTTTAGACCGTAGTTATAAAAAAAGATTAGAGGATATCGGTGTAGAAGTTGGTCAATTTTTGCCGTATCGGTTTGGAAAATTTTTAGCGTCCATTAATTATCGTAATCATCGTAAAATAGTGGTTATAGACAATATTATAGGGTTTACCGGAGGTATCAATGTATCTGACAAATACTTGAAAGAAGATAACATGCTGGGTACTTGGCACGATACACATCTAAAAATTGTAGGTGATGGAACCAACCTTCTGAACCGCATTTTCTTAACAGATTGGTATTTAGCTACCAATAAAAAGGTGGCTATTCCGGGACGTAAAATTGATAAACCCATAGAACGAAATGTACCGTTACAAATAGTCCCTAGTGGACCAGACGACGATTTTGCAGTTATGGAACAGGTTTACTTTTCTATCATCAATAAAGCTAAAAAATACGTTTACATTGTAAATCCATATATTATTCCTAATCACGCTTTGCTGCAAAGCCTGCAAACAGCTGCCTTAAGCGGCGTAGATGTTCGTTTATTGATGAGTAGTACTACGGATTACACTGTGGTAGATTGGGCAGTGCGCTCCTACTTTGAAAGTTATTTAAAGGCTGGTATTAAAGTGCACTTACAACCCGAAGGATTTATCCATAGTAAAATCATGATTTCTGATGATGAAATTGCAAGTATTGGGACAGCCAACTTAGATAATCGCAGTCTGCATCAGAACTATGAGAACAATGCTATTATTTATGACGCTGCGCTTTGCAAAGAAGTAAAGGAAAACTTCTTAAACGATTGTAAAAACGCGGTGCGCTTAACAGATTTTGATGCTTACCATAAAAGAGGTAAACGACGTAAATTATTAGAAGGAGCAGCAAAGCTGCTCAGCCCCATGCTTTAAACAATTCCAAACTTAAATACAGTGGTACTGTTGTACACTTCTCCTGGATTTAAACGTACCGAAGGAAAATCTGGTTTGTTAGGACTATCTGGAAAATGCTGCGTTTCTAAACAAAATGCACAACGACGGTTAAAAGTACCCCCTGCAGGATTTTCCAAAGAACCGTCTAACCAATTGGCTGTATAGAGCTGTACCCCGGGCTCTGTGGTCCAAACTTCCATTGTTCTACCACTAGATAGTTCCTGTACCGTGGCCGCCTGGCGTAAATCTCCTTTTAATCCGTCTACAACCCAACAATGATCGTAGCCATTCCCTATTTCTAGTTGGTCATTAGTTGCATCTATGGCTTCGCCAATTGGCTTCATCCTTGTAAAATCAAAAGGTGTATCTACAACAGAGCGTAATTCTCCTGTAGGGATACTGTGTATATCTACCGGTAAGTAGGACTTTGCGTTTAATTGCAAATGGTGGTCTAACACCTCTGTATTTAAATCACCACTTAAATTAAAATAACCGTGATGAGTTAGATTGACTACAGTTGCTTTATCTGTAATGGCATGGTACACTACCTTCAACTCATTAGTCTCTGTTAAGGTGTACGTCACCTTCACCTGTAAATTCCCGGGAAATCCTTCTTCTCCATCGGCACTTAAATACGTTAATTCCAAATACACTGCATCTTGGTCTTTTCTTGTAGTAGCATCCCAAACTTTACTTTCAAAACCTTCTTCCCCTCCATGTAAATTATTTGGACCGTTATTGGCTGCCAATTTATAGATTTGGCCATCCAGTTTAAATGACGCATTGGCAATACGGTTACCATACCGCCCTACAATAGCTCCAAAATAGGGGTCGTTTTGTAAATATCCTTCTAGACTATCAAACCCCATGGTAATATTGGCATGTTTACCCTTTTGGTCTGGTATATATAGTTCTGTTAAACGCCCCCCTAAAGTAATTATGTGGGCCTTTACCCCATTGGTATTGGTCAATATAAATTTTTCTATTGATGTACCATTAGGTAAACAGCCAAAAGGAGTGTTTGTAATTGCTAAGTGGCTCATGAGTGTGCTTTGTAGTCCTATTAATGCTGAAAGATAAGATGCTTTAAAGACAATAGTTGGTAAAGCTTTTAGAAGATACTAACTATAACGATTGCGTATGAAAAAGTTGGTACAAATTGTCCTAAATAAAAGCATAATTCTGAAATAAAAAATAAAAGTAGCTGGTAGTCTAAAAAGTAGTAAACAGTAAAATTCTGCTTAAAAGAAAAAAGTCCTTTATTTTTGTTGGGATACACCAACATACTAAAAGCACAAAGAAACCTACTGGATGGAAGCTAAACTACCTGAAAAAAATACGATTAATACCAATTACTATGCTAACGAGGACCAAGTATTATTGGCTGTTGACTGTATTATATTTGGGTTTGATAAAAAACAGCTTAAAATTTTATTAGTAAAGCGAAACGTGGAGCCAGAAAAAGGCAAATGGTCTTTAATTGGTGGCTTTATGAAACAAAACGAAAATCTAGATACTACAACAGAACGCGTTTTACAATTGAATACTGGTTTAGATAATGTGTACATGGAACAGCTTTATACCTTTAGCAACGTAGTGCGTGACCCTGGAAAACGTACCATTTCTGTTGCCTATTATGCACTAATAGACGTAGCCACGCATGAGGTTAAAGATATTCCGTTAGAATCTGCCAAATGGTTTGATTTTAAGGAAACACCAGAACTTATTTTTGACCATGCAGAAATGGTAGAAAAAGCAATTTCTAGATTGCGTAGAAGAGCCATGACACGCCCCATTGGGTTTGAACTGCTTCCTGAAAAATTTACAATGAGGCAATTGCAAACCTTGTATGAATGCATTTTGGATAAAGAGTTAGACAAGCGCAATTTCATCAGTAAAATTAACTCCCTAGACGTGCTCATTCGTTTGGATGAAAAAGATAAAACAGATTCTAAAAAAGGGTCTTATCTATACGTTTTTGATAAAGAAAAGTACGAGAAAAAGGTAGCAGAAGAAGGCTTCAACTTTAAAATGTAGGGCAAAAACTTAGATGTAACGTACAGATAATCAATTCCGAAGAAGAATTGTTCTAAAAATTACTGCTAAAGTACTACTAGGATAGCTACACAATACCACAAAACTCATATGCTGTGCTTTAGGGGAACTATTTAAACCTATCAAATAAACTGCCTTCCATATTTTGACTACACACGAGCCAATTCTGTAAAGCTAAAGGATAAAATACGGATAGATTACCGCTATAAAAATGTACACTGTTTTCTTCTTTATATTTAGATGAGAAGCAAAAAAAAAGCGATGAGAAAAACCCATCGCCCTAAATATTAAATGTATTGATTGTCCTTAATGCGAGGTATATTTTAACTTACGCTCAATAGTCTCTATCATAATATTGGCAATATCTAAGCCTGTTGCGTTTTCTATGCCTTCTAAGCCTGGGGAAGAGTTAACTTCTAACAATAATGGTCCGCGATTACTGCGAATTAAATCGACCCCTGCAACATCTAAATTCAACGCTTTAGCTGATTTTACTGCCAGTTTGCGTTCTTCTGAAGTTATCTTTATTAGAGAGGCTTTACCACCTTGATGAATGTTAGCCCGGAATTCGCCCTTCTGTGCTTGCCTTTGCATGGAGGCTACTACCTTACCATTAACCACAAAACAACGGATATCTTGCCCATTGGCTTCTTTGATAAATTCTTGCACCAAGATATTGGTTTGCACACTCTTAAAGGCATTAATAACACTTTCTGCAGCCTTATTGGTTTCTGCCAAAACTACACCTCTACCTTGTGTACTTTCTAGTAATTTTATAATTAAAGGTGCCCCATCTACCATCCGGATAAGGTCCTTGGTATCTTGTGGTGATTTAGCAAAACCGGTTACTGGAATATGTATATCGTTTTTAGAAAAAACTTGTGAAGCGTACAGTTTATCTCTAGATTTAGAAATAGCATCGGCAGAATTAAGACAGTATACGCCAAGGGTATGAAATTGCCTCAGTAAAGCACAACCATAAAAGGTAACTGATGGTTTTATACGGGGTATTACCGCGTCCATTTTATCCAAAACATTACCACCTCTGTACCGTACTTGTGGCGCTATGGCATCTAATTTCATGTACGCACTTTCTACGTTCAGAAAAACTACTTCGTGCCCTCTTGCTTGTCCTGCCTCTACAATACGCTTATTACTATATAAATTAGGATTACTTGCTAATAAACCTATGGTTAGACCATCTTTTTTACGCATATAAGGTTTATAGAGCCCATTCATTTCATCATCAGAAATATCGCCCATTAAAAAACTTTCCGAAGGGTCTACTAAAAAGCGGTCGTTTAAAGCTTCTCTACCTAAGAGCATTCGATACTCCATAGTATCTCTATTAGCCAGGGTTACCTCTATGTCAAAGGTTTGGTCACCAATGCCAACTTGTGTTTTAATCACAGGACGTTCTTCTGCTATCCCTTGAGAGCTTTTTACAGTTCTGAGCCCTACCAATCTAGCTTGGCAAAGAATAGATATACTTCTGTTATCTTGAATGGGGTTCACCTCAAACCGCACCCATTCTTCTAATCCTTTTGTAAATATTTTAACCTTTGTGGCTTGCAAAGAAGAGGTTTTAGCTCCAGAATCTACTCGCGCCTTAATGGCAGGAATACCCAGTTCTTCTAGTTTACACCATTCCTCGCTTGCTACTAATGCTTTATTCATGTTATCCTTTTATTTAAACATTCGCAATATGAACATATCAAGGATTTCTACCAAGATTAGAATAATAATTATCCATTCTAAACGGCTACTTTCCTTATGGTCCATGATGTCTTTAAATAAGCTAAGGTTTTCTTTGATAATGTTTCCCTGCTCCTTAATAGTGCGGTAACGTTCCTTTAAATCAAAAATTCTTTTTAAATCCTTATCTAACTTATCTAAATTTTCATCTTCCCAAGTTACTTCATGCGAATCAAAAATGTAAAGATTCTCTGATATTTGATTGTTAATATTTAGGACTTTGCCAATGTGCCGCTTTAATTTTTTACCACCAATATCTAATTTACCGTGCATCTCTAAAAAAGTAGTGTGCTTTCTGGTCTCTTTAATAATTTGCTCTGATAATCTAGAAAAGTAATCTAAGGCAACGGATTGTGCCAAATGCATTAACGTTAATCTAATGCCTTCTACATTATCATTTTTTAGCGTTACCTTATTATTGGTCACTCTAACCCACGGTGTTTCTGCTACAAACTTTAAAGTAATATCATCCATCAGGCATTCTACTTGCCATTGGTCCGTATGGGGTTGTAATTGATTTAGGAGTGTAGCCACACGTTCGGAAGTATATCCATAATAAGATATCATTCCGTATTTAAACAGGTATATATAGGCATCTTGGTCTTTAAAAAAAAGTTCGTCCCTATCACCAAAAATGAGACTACCTAACTGCAAGTCTCTACACTTTGCAATATCTATAGCACCTGCTATATGCATTGCAACAGCTTTATTTTCCATTACTTATTTACTGCTATGAAGTACGTTGTATGGGAGAAGATTGTTGTAGTGCGTAAGTCTCTACATAAGTGGTTTCTTCTTTGGCCCCTTTATTTTTAAAGTAAGTTTTAATGGCCTTACGGTCTGTTTTATCCATATATTCTATGGCCTCTTTATAATCTAGCCACAAAGTTTCCGTAAACTTGTGCGTTTCTATAACAGCAATTGGTTTTTCTTCTATTTTACTGTAATAGTATTTTTTAGAGTAGGTAACTTCTTTAGATTTCTCTATAAAAGTAAAAAAGAGCTCTAATGCATCTTCTTGTAATTGTAGAGCTATTTCTTCTGCTGTCTCACGCATCAGTGCTTCTATGTACGTTTCATTTTTTTTTCTAATCCCACCAGGAAGGGTGTATTGTTTGCGTTTTCCCACCTTTCTCATCACTAAGACTTTCTGGTCTTTTATCGCAACCAATCTGGATTTAAAAATCTTTTTCATACAAATAAGCTTAATATGGGCAAGCAAGATAAAGCTTGCCCATTGTTTTTTATTGTATGGGCACCAATTTTTTTAAGATGTACACCTCAAATTCTTGGTCTTCCTCATCAATATCAGTTTCTATGGAAAAGGTTACCTTAAATGGTTTACCCACCCACTCTTCTGATGTAAGGTCGTAGTTTTCTAGTACTTCTGCAGGTACGTCAGAGAAATCATAGGAGGTACCATCGTCCCCCATAAAAGAATACATCTCATTAACGTAGCCGTCATACGTAGCTGCTACGGTCTGGTCTTGCACGTCTAATCCTTGTAGTGCAACCATGAAGAAAGCAAAAATAATTGCAGTTAATTTCATTCTTAGAATAGTGAATTATAAATCTAATAAATAAGCGAAAATCAAGGGTGCCACTATAGTAGCATCTGATTCAACAATAAACTTAGGTGTATCTATATCTAGCTTACCCCAAGTAATCTTCTCATTTGGCACCGCACCGGAGTACGACCCATAACTAGTAGTAGAATCACTTATCTGGCAAAAGTAGCTCCAGAATGGCGTTTCTGTTTCTTCCATATCCTGATATAGCATGGGTACTACGCAGATAGGAAAATCCCCTGCAATACCACCACCTATCTGGAAAAATCCAATTCCGTTTTGGCTGTTGTCTCTATACCAACCCGCCAAAAAGGTCATATACTCTATCCCCGATTTTACGGTACTCGCTTTTAACTCTCCCTTTAGTACATAGCTAGCAAAGATGTTACCCATGGTGCTGTCTTCCCAACCGGGGACAACAATAGGCAAGTTTTTTTCTGCCGCAGCATACATCCAAGAATCTTTTAAATCTATCTCATAATATTCTTCTAAAACGCCAGAAAGTAACATTTTGTACATGTACTCGTGCGGAAAGTAACGTTCTCCTTTATCATCTGCATCCTTCCAAATCTTATGAACGTGTTTTTGCAACCTTCTAAACGCTTCCTCTTCTGGAATACAGGTATCTGTTACCCTATTTAGGCCGTTTTCTAGTAAGTCCCACTCGTCTTGTGGCGTTAAATCTCTATAATTTGGCACCCTTTTGTAGTGCGAATGTGCTACAAGGTTCATAATATCTTCTTCCAAGTTTGCACCCGTACAAGAAATAATTTGCACTTTGTCTTGGCGAATCATCTCTGCAAAACTTTTACCCAATTCTGCGGTACTCATTGCCCCAGCTAAAGACACCAACATTTTAGCGCCATTGTTCAGCTGAGCCTCGTACCCTTTTGCGGCATCTACCAAGGCAGCTGCGTTAAAGTGTAGGTAGTGTTTTTCTATAAAATTAGATATAGGTCCTTTATTGCTCATCGTAAAAATCTTCTGCGTTTAAATTTCTCTTGTGTAATGGTTCAGCTCCATCTAATTCCTCTGTTTCAATTTCGTCTTTTCTAAATTTATAGCTCAACATTTTGTAATATAGTTTTGCAGCTAAAAAGTCAGACGAGCGGTCTATCTTATTTGGGCAAAGCTCCACGATATCAAAACCTACCACGTTTTTGCTTTCAAAAATTTTGCTTAAAAACTCTAAGGTTTCATACCACAATAAGCCACCTGGCTCCGGTGTTCCCGTAGATGGACAAATAGAAGGATCAAACGCATCCAAATCAAACGTAATGTACACGTTGTCTGTCATTAATTCTATGGCGTTATCCATCCAAAAATCGTCCGTAATCATCTCATGCGCAAAAAACACTTTATTATAATCCATAACCAAAGTTTCTGCATGGTCCATACTACGGATACCTACTTGTATTAAATTGGTGGTCTCATTGGCCTCATACAACGCACATGCATGGTTGTATTTGGTACCTTCGTATTCCTTACGCAAATCTGCGTGTGCATCTATCTGTACTACGGTTAAATCTTGGTGATATTCAGAAAAAGCACGTATTGCGCCTATAGAAACCGAATGTTCACCACCAAACATGGTTACTAGTTTGTTACGCTTAACCAGTTCTTTTACTTTATCGTGAACCGCGGCAACCATAGCTTCAGGAGAGTTAAATCCTTCCATGGTGTCTGCTAGGTAAATGCCTTCTTTATACACTTCACTATCGGTCTCTATATCATAGAGTTCCATATTCTCAGAAGCCTCTAAAAAAGCTTCTGGTCCCTTGTCTGCTCCTTTGCCCCATGTGCTTGTACCATCATAAGCTACGGGCAATAAAACTACTTTAGACTTATCCATAGCGGCATATTGGTCTGGAATGCCAGCATAGGTCCTATTTTTTTTCATTTTAAAAGGGTACTAATAAATTATTTGTTGTTTTATTTTTTACGAAAATGCTCAATTACTTGGTATACCCTAAGATATCCATAAATTTGGCTGATGTTTGTTGTTCTGCAAAAACTTTTGTAGTTAGCTCACCATTTTCATCTCTATCTATGAGAATGTGTTTTGGTGCTGGTATTAAACAGTGTTGCAATCCGCCATAACCCCCTATAGACTCTTGGTATGCTCCTGTATTAAAGAAACCAATGTACAAGGGTTTATCCTTTTTGTATTTTGGCAAATAAATAGCGTTCATGTGTTGCTCAGAGTTGTAGTAATCATCACTGTCACATGTTAATCCACCAAGCAGAACACGCTCATACTCCTCATTCCAACGGTTTATAGCCAGTAAAATAAAGCGCTTATTTATAGCCCAAGAATCTGGCAAGGTTGTTATGAAAGATGAGTTGATCATATTCCATTTTTCCCTATCATTTTGTTGTTTTTGGTACAATACCTCATAAATGGCACCGCCACTTTCGCCTACGGTAAAACTTCCAAATTCAGTGAAAATATGGGGTACATCTACTTTTGCTTCTTGGCATGCCTGGTTTATCTGATTGATGATTTCATCTATCATATAAGCATAATCATATTCAAACGCCAACGAATTTTTGATAGGAAAACCACCTCCTATATTTAGGCTATCCAAAGTTGGGCAAACGCGTTTAAGGTTAATATACACCTTTAAACATTTTAATAGTTCGTTCCAATAATAAGCGGTATCCCTAATACCGGTGTTGATGAAAAAGTGAAGCATTTTAAGATTCACTTGCTCATTTTCTTTAACAGATTGATTGTAAAAAGGAACTATATTTTTATAGCCAATACCCAATCTTGAAGTATAGAACTCAAATTTTGGTTCTTCTTCTGATGCGATACGAATACCCACATTAAACGTTCCGTTAATGTTGGACTGCAACAAGTTGAGCTCCTCATAATTATCAATAATAGGAATACAATTTTCGTGTCCATTATTGATAAGGTCTGCAATATTGTTAATGTATTTATCGCGCTTAAACCCATTGCAAAGTACAAAGGTATCTTGGCTTATTTTTCCTTTAGATTTTAGGTGATTTACAATATCAATATCAAAAGCCGAAGACGTTTCGATATGAATGTTATTCTTCAAGGCCTCATTCAACACATGCTGAAAGTGCGAGCTTTTGGTACAATAGCAATAATGGTATTTACCCTTATACCCATGCTTTTTAATGGATTTGGCAAACCACTTTTGGGCACGATGAATGTTGCCTGATATTTTTGGCAGGTACGTGAATTTTAAAGGTGCGCCATACTCAGCGATTAATCCTTTTAAATCGATACCATGAAATTCTAAATTGTTGTCTTTAAGTTGAAATTCCTCTTGTGGAAAGTCATAGGTTTGATCAATTAGATCAAAATATTTCGTTTTCATTTTTGTTTATGCATCTGTTAATTCTAAATTTCTAAAAAACACGAGAGAATAACAAGAATATCAGATACGAAATTCAAAAACGGTGTATGGTTTAAACGTGCGGTTTAAAATAGTTGCACGTCCTGACAACAAGCGGTCCTTAGAAGTCAGCCCTAGTATCCGGAGTCCTAATCTTAGAACAGCTTTTTGGGTAGACTTCCTTATCCCCAAAGGCCCGAACATGAAAAAAGTTTTCAATAAAAAGGCAATGCGTCCGGTTAATTAGTTGGACTCATTTAACGGGGCAAACATAGATAAAAAATCAATGCTGCAAACTTTTTAAATATTTTTTTTGCTTTTTATCCCAAAATAAGTATAAACCATTGATTTACAATATTTTTATTAAAACAAAAAGCTTGTCTAGGCTAGCCTAGACACGCTTTTTTACATAAATTTCTTGATTATTGCTGAGAATAATGTACGGTAGAAAGAGCATTTAATTTATCTGCAGCTTGTTCTGCAGTAATATCTCTTTGCGGGTTTGCAAACATCTCATACCCTACCATAAATTTTTTCACAGTTGCAGAACGTAATAAAGGAGGATAAAAACTCATATGAAAATGCCATTCTTCATGCAAATCCCCATCAGTTGGAGCTTGGTGTATTCCACTGGAATAAGGAAAAGAAACCTCAAATAAATTATCAAATTTTGTAGTCACTACTTTAATGGCTTCTGCATAATCTTTTTTCTCTGCTACTGTTAATTGCAAAATATGCTGTACTTGTCTTTTGGGAGCAATCATCACCTCATATGGCCATACTGCCCAATAAGGAACTAAAGCAATAAAAGTATCGTTCTCAAAAATGATACGCTCTCGTTGTTCCATTTCTTGCTCAATGTAAGCTAACAACAAACCTTTTGCATTGGCTTGCCAATATTCCTTTTGTTTAATACTTTTCTTTTCTACCTCTTGCGGAACAGAATATTGTGCCCAAATTTGACCATGAGGATGCGGATTACTACACCCCATCATATCTCCTTTATTTTCAAATATTTGCACATGGTTGATGCCTTCTTTAGCACCAAGTTCTTGGTATTCTTTTTGCCAAAGTTCTATGACCTTTTCTATCTCTTCTAAAGACATAACAGGTAAGGTTTTAGAGTGGTCAGGAGAAAAGCAAATTACTTTACACAGCCCCGTTTCTCCATTGGCACGCAATAGGCCGTCTACGACCTCATCATTTGGCGTATCTGCAAGCAATGCAGAAAAATCGTTAGTAAAACTGTAAACACTATCGTAATTTGGGGTTTGTTGCCCGCCGGCTCTAGTATTTCCAGGACACAAATAACAATTTGGGTCGTACGTAGGTCTTTCCGCTACAGGCGGCTTTTCTTGTTTGCCTTGCCAGGGTCTTTTGGTTCTATGTGGCGATACCAAAACCCATTCCCCAGTTAAAATATTGTATCTTCTATGTGGATGTTCGTTAAAATCTAGTGCCATAGTTATGAGTTTATAAGCGTTGTACCATTACTAGGTAAAGTAGTGAATTGGGAAAGTTCTATACCAAACTTTGATTTATAAGCAGTGGCAGCTTTAGATACAAAGTCGGCAATGGCATCTTCATGAATTATATTTAAGGTACAGCCACCAAAGCCGCCCCCCATCATCCTAGCTCCTAATACGCTAGGTTCATCTTGTGTGAGGGCAACCAGATAGTCTAGTTCTGGACAACTTACTTCATATTTTTTGCTCAATCCTTGATGCGTTTGGTACATATATGCTCCAAACTGTGATAAATCTCCCTGTTTCAAAGCTTTTACAGCTTGTACAACTCGCTCTGTTTCTTCTACTACGTAAGAGCTTCTGTCATATAGTACAGGAGACAAGTCGTCCTTTACTTCTTGTAGCATCGCAAGCGTAACATCTCTATAATTTTTGACCGTTTTGAACTTTTGTTGAACTACAGCCAACGCGTCCTCGCATTGTTGTCTTCTAACGTTATATTCTCCACTGCTTAAGTTATGGGTTACATTAGTATTTAAAAGTAAGAGTTTATAAGGTTTAAAATTGGTGGGGATATACTCAAATTCCAGAGAATTACAATCGAGTAACATGGCATGTTTTTCTTTGCCCATGACGGACGCAAACTGATCCATGATTCCGCATTTAGTTCCTACAAAATTGTGTTCTGCCCGTTGTGCTAACTTTACAATATCCCATTTAGAAAGTCCCAATTTAAATAGCGCATTAAGACCATAAGCAAAGCCACATTCTAAAGCTGCGGAAGAACTAACACCAGAACCAATAGGTAAAAAGCTTTCTATCTCACAATCAAAACCCGCCAAGCCTTCTTTTAGCTGCTGAATTTCATGCAAAACACCCAACAAATAATTCTCCCAACCTGTTGTACTTTTTTGCACGTTGTCTAAATTGATGCGTAAAACACCATCAAACCCTTTACTCCGCACAGAAGCATCGTGCTGAGTACCATTTTTTGTAAACTTTAAATGTATGGTTTTATCTATGGCTGCAGGCAGTACAAATCCATCATTATAATCTATATGTTCCCCAATCAAATTAATTCTACCAGGAGAGGTTAAATGTATTTCTGTAGTATTCATGGGTTATTTTCTTAAACTTTACACAGCATTACTACTGTTTGAACAAATATAGAAAATATTTTAAGTGTATATACTACATTTATTACGAATTAAAAAAAGTCTGCTTCAACTGGCCCTAGTTTACCAGAATAGAACTAGAATAGTACTAATAACCACCAAAAGCAGTATAATTTGAAATTGATAGTTTTTATACCAAGGTAATTGTTTGTCTACTGATAATGTTAACTCCTATTCCACTATTAAATTGAGTAAACCAACCGAAAAACTATTATCCGTTAGTATAATTTACCAACTTTGCCTCTAACTCTTCTAAAGATTTACCTTTAGTTTCTGGTACTTTAGCGATAATAAATAGAAGCCCTATTACGGCAAATATAGCATACAATAGAAAGGTAAGTGCATTACCAAAATTAGATAACTGCCATGGAAACACTAATTGTACTAAGAAGGCGAAGGTGAGATTTACTAAGCCTACAAAGGATATGGCTAAACCACGTATACGGTTAGGAAACAATTCTGAAAACAAAACCCACATTACTGGACCTATAGAAACTGCATAAAAAGAAACGAATAGTAAAATACCTATAAGAATTAAAGAGGTATTCATAGAAGCTGCAGCCGTAACCAAATTAGTTTCGTACTGCTTGGCTGTTTCCGTTCCTAAATGTTGTGCTAAAGCCGTTTTAAAATCCAAGTCGTTATCAAAAGTTTGGCCTATAATGGGTGCTAATTTAGTGTTTTGTATAGCAGAGGGCAATTGTTCTAAAGCCTTGTTATCTAGAGTATAACTTGCTGTTTTAAATCCGTAGGTAAGTAATAGCATAGATATTCCCATACCTATCATTCCATATATCAGCATAGGTTTTCTACCTAACCTATCGATGATAAACATGGCTAAAACCGTAAATACAAGATTAACTAAGCCTACTAAAATAGCTTGTAAAAAAGAAGCATCTGTACCTATACCGGTTTGTTCAAAAATCATAGGAGCATAGAACATCACGCTATTAATACCCACCAACTGCTGAAAAATTGCGACAATAATACCAACCACAATAACCAGACGCATATTCTTTTTAAAAATTTCTTTTATATGGACCTTTTCTTTTTCTTGTTCTTGCTGAATACTTTTTTCTATAGCACGCATTTGAATTCCAGCCTCACTTACCCCAGCAAATTTTTCTAATGTTGAGAGCGCCTTTTCTGGATAACCATGCATGGTTAACCATCTAGGGCTTTGTGGAACAAAGAACAAACCTAAATAATACATTAAGGCTGGTATGGTTTCCAAACCTAACATCCATCGCCAGTTCCATCTATCTATATTTAGGTTAGACACCCAATCCAAACCAGACTCTCCTAATTTTAAAATGAGATAATTGGTAAAAAATGCTGCAGAAATACCAATAACAATATTGAGTTGATTAAAAGACACCATTTGCCCTCGCTTTTCAGCAGGGCTCACTTCCGCAATGTACATAGGCGCAATAATCAGAGCTGCTCCTACAGAGAAACCGCCAATAAGTCTACCAACAATTAAAATAGTAAATGTGGGGGCCAAAGCAGAACACAATGCAGATATAGCAAAAAGGATTGCCGCATATTTTAACACTGTTCTACGCCCTACTTTATCACTTAATGGACCTGCAATAAAGGTACCCAGTGCGGCGGTTAAGGTAATAGAACTCACCAGCCAGCCTAGCTGAATATCATTTAAATTGAATTCTGTTCCTACGAATTTTAGGGTACCCGATATTACCGAGGCATCAAACCCAAGTATAAATCCACCAAGTGCCACAATAGCCGCAATACGAATAATGTAGTGCTTGCTTACTTTATCATTCATTCTAAAATCTATTAAAGGTTGCCTAAAATGTTATTTAGCTCTGCAAAAGCGCATTTAGGTAGTACTTTTTAATGCTGTTATTGTTTATAAGGTGCTAATTTGCTCCAATTAAACACCACCCCTGTGCCTGCTATTTCTGGTGCTACAGCTCTATGATTTTCTACTACAAGAGGTCTTGTAGTATATTGGTCTATAGGAAAACTATGTACCTCTAACCAACCAGCATTGGGCTGGGAAGAAACCAAACTTACATGCAATTCTTGCATACCATGACTACAAACAGGAATATTGTGCTCATGAGCCAACCTAGCCACACGTAGCCAGCCAGTTACACCCCCGCAGTTAGAGGCATCTGGCTGAATAAAACTTAATTTTGACTGTGCAAAAGCGTACTCGAACTCATGAATTGTATGCAAATTTTCTCCCATGGCTAATGGAAAATTGGTTTCGGCTACAATCGCTGCATAGCCTTGGTAATTATCTGGTATAATAGGCTCCTCAAACCAAGTAATATCATACTGTTTAAATCCTTCTATAGCCTTAACAGCTTTCTCTACATCCATAGAATAATTAGCATCTACCATAAAAGTAATGTCTGGACCTATAAATTCTCGCACGGCTTTAATTCGCTCTAAATCCTCTTCCAAATTTTTACGGCCAATTTTAATCTTTACAGCATTAAATCCGCTAGCCAAATACGTTTCCATATTCTTCAAAAGTTTAGGAATAGGAAACTGCAAATCGATACCGCCACAATAGGCTTTACAAGTATTATCCGCACCACCTGCTAATTGGTATAAGGGTTTACCTTCTTTTTTACAACGGATATCCCAAAGCGCAATGTCTATGGTAGAAATGGCAAACGAAGCAATACCTCCTCTACCCACATAATGGATATGCCATTCCATTTCTTCATACAACTCTTCTATTTGTGTACCATCTTTACCCATTAAAAACGAAGCAAAATCATGCTCCACCATGGCTTTAATGGCGTGGCCACCCTTACCACCTGTATACGTATATCCAGTACCCTCCGAGCCATCTGCAAGGGTTATAGTTGTGGTAACCAACTCAAAATGAGTATGGTCTCCGTGTTTAGCATCATTTAAAACCTCTGGTAAAGGCACTTTAAAGAGTTGGCAGTTTATGTTGGTTATTGTAGTGCTCATGCTATGCTTTGTGTCTTACGTAGAAGGTTTTCTTCTCCATATATTGTTCAAATCCGTATTTGCCATCTTCACCGCCAGAACCACTTAGTTTATATCCATTATGGAATCCTTGGTGTTGCTCTCCGTGGCCTCTATTCACATAAATTTCACCATATTCCAACTCGTCATTACAACGCATAATCTTGTTCATATCATTGGTAAAAACCATGGCTGCTAGGCCATATTCACAGTCGTTAGCATAGCCAATAACCTCATCAAAAGAACTAAATTTTAATACTGGCAAAATTGGACCAAAAGATTCCTCATGTACAATAGTCATTTCTTGAGTAACATTGGTAAGCACGGTAGGCTCAAACCAATATCCTTTTTCAAAACCTTCTCCTTGTAAACGTTTACCGCCTGTAGCCACAGTTGCGCCTTCTTCTATGCTCACTTTTACTAAGTGTTCCATATGCTCAAGTTCGTTCTTATTTACTTTAGGCCCCATATCTGTATCTTCTAACATTGGGTCGCCCACTTTCAGTGCTTTGGTTTTGGCAATGAATTTTTCCATGAACGTATCATAAACCGCCTCATGAACGTACATACGCTCGTTGCAGGTGCATACTTGTCCGCAATTATCAAATCTAGAATGCAATGCAGCATCCACAGCAGCTTCAATGTCTGCATCTTCAAAAACAATAAATGGCGCTTTACCACCTAATTCTAGTTGTACATGGGTTAAATTTTGTGCTGCCATTTTAGCAATTTGTTGCCCAACTGGCGTAGAACCCGTCATGGTTACCATTTTGGTAATAGGGCTTTCTACTAAAGCCGTACCCATGGCACGTCCTGGTCCAGTAATAATATTTAACAGGCCATCTGGCAGCCCTACTTTCTTAGCTAAATGTCCAAGTTCTAATGTTGCTAAAGGCGTTTCTGAAGTTGGTTTAACAACCACTGCATTCCCAGCCACTAAAGCTGGACCTATTTTTCTCCCGGCCAAGGCAAGCGGAAAGTTCCATGCTGTTATGGCAACCACTACCCCTCTTGGTATTTTTTGTATCCAAATTTGCTCATTAGGATTATCAGAAGGAATAATGTCACCTTCTATTCTACGTGCACCCTCGCACGCATATTCTATAAAAGAAGCGGTAACCGCAACTTCCATTTGAGCTACTTTTAAAAGCTTACCTTGTTCTTTTACTAGTAAAGTCGCTAAGTTATCTGCATTAGCCTTAATCTCTGCTGCAAATTTGTAAAGCAATTCCGCTCGTGTTCTAGCGGGTACTTTTTTCCATTCCTTCTGCGCTTTGTCTGCTGCAGCTAAAGCTTGTTCTGCTTCTGCAACCGTTCCATTTTGGACGGTAGCAAACACTTCTTCTGTAGATGGATTTATAATATTGATGGTTTCTCCAGAGGTAGAGGTTACCCACTTACCATCTATAAACATTTGATATTCTTTTACTGATGCCATTGTTCTTGTTTTTTGATGATTATCTACCCATCCAGCCGCCATCGACTAGTGTTATACTTCCACTCATATATGCCGCTGCTTCTGATGCTAAGAATACCACAGGACCAGCAAAATCTTCTGGCTCACCCCATCTACCAGCTGGGATTCTTGCTAATATAGAATTGGCTCTATCTGGATTGTTGCGTAGTGCTTCTGTATTATCGGTGCTAATATACCCAGGAGCAATAGCATTTACATTTACACCACTACCAGCCCACTCATTAGCAAAGGCCATGGTCATTTGCCCTATAGCTCCTTTACTGGCCGCATATCCTGGCACCGTAATACCTCCTTGAAAGGTTAATAAAGATGCGGTAAAAATAACTTTACCAGAACCTCTGGCAACCATTTCTTTCCCTATTTCTCTAGTTAAAATAAATTGTGCGTTTTGGTTTACTTCTATCACCTTGTCCCAGTATTCATCCGAGTGTTCTGCGGCGGGAGCTCTTAAAATAGTACCCGCATTATTTACCAAGATATCTATTACAGGAAAATCTGCTTTTACTTGCTCAATAAAAGCATACAAAGCTTTTCTATCGCTAAAATCACAGGCATAGCCTTTAAATTTTTTACCAACTGATTGCACTTCTTTTTCTACCTCGCTACCCTCTGTTTCTAAAGTAGCACTTACACCTATAATATCAGCTCCTGCTTCTGCCAAACCAATGGCCATTGCCTTACCAATACCTCTTTTACATCCGGTAACTAAAGCAGTTTTACCCTCTAAACTAAATTTATTAAGTATACTCATCTGTGTTATATTCTATTTAAGATTGGCAGTCCATTAAAACTTTCAATCCGTCAGGATTTTTATCAATATTTTCAAATACAGTCTGTATGTTTGCCAAGGGCTGTACATCTGTTATCATCTGCTCAAAGGGCAATTCATTGGCGGTAATTAGCTCGATGGCTTTTTCATAATCCTCTCTTTCATAAACCCGAGCTCCTATGAGTTTAAGTTCTTTCCAAAAGAATTTAAAAAGGTCTACCTCTTTTTTTTGCCCATGTATAGCCACCATTACAATTCTACCTCTAATCCCAGCAACCTCTGTCATTACATCCAAGGCAGGTTGTACACCAGCCACCTCAAAAACAACATCCGCACGTCTGTTTTCTGTTTTGCTCTTTACGTAATCTACAAGGTCTAATTTAGTAGGATTCACAGCGTCTAACCCCAATTCCTTTGCTTTAGCAATTCGGGTTTCATTTACTTCAGAAATGATTACTTGTGCTCCTTTTTCTTTAGCTACAAGGGCTACCAGTAGCCCAATAGGGCCGCCGCCTAATACCACTGCTGTTTCTCCTTCTTGCAATTCGCCCATGCGTACATCATGCACTGCAACAGACAATGGTTCTACTAAGGCTGCCAGTTTTAAATCAGTCTCTTGTTTTAATTTATGCAAGGTAAAAGCGGGTACATTCCAATATTGTTGCATGGCACCCGGACTGTCTATCCCTATGAACTTCAATTCCTCACAAATGTGGTTAAAGCCTTTATCACTAGGCTTTACTTTTCTATCATCTAGTGGTCTTACTACTATTTTATCGCCTACGGCAAAATCTGTAACTCCCTCCCCTATAGCATCTATAGTCCCAGACATCTCGTGTCCTATAGTTACGGGAATCTGTACACGTTTATCCATCATCCCATGATAAATATGTACATCTGTTCCACAGACACCTACATAGGCTACTTTTATTCTTACTTCTCCAGCCGCTGGGGCTTTCATCTCCTTCTCTAAAACTGAAAAGGTTTGATTTCCTGTATATTCCGTTGCTAACATTGGTTAAATTGCTTTTTCTCCTATTGCTGTATGAGCTGTTTTATGATAAGATGAAAACCTAAGTATACTTTGGTAGTCATCATTATTGTATATATGGGTAAGTCCCCATCTTAATATTTCTGTTGGATTTTTCTCCGTATCTACTGTGCGATTAAGACCTATAGCATGCGGCGGGTTTTGAATGCTGGCTACAATTTCAAAATTGATACCATCTGGAGCCCATTGTATCGTATTTTTCTCTGGTCCATCTGTAGTAATGAGTGATGCTATACCTCCATTATAAGGCCACACGCATATTTCATGACCACTATTGCTAATAGGGTTGTAGGGCGATTTTACATACGGTCCTAAGGGATGTTCGGCTATAGCAACGCCATGCCGTATTTGTCTACCACCAAAAGTAATTTCTTCGCCCATTTGCTCTCCTTTATAGTAGAGGTAAAATTTACCTTTAAAAGGAAGTATACACGGATCATGTACTTTATGACTATCAAAATCACCTTTCTTTTCTACCGCAAAACGGTTATCTTCTTCTCCCTTCCATATACCATTGTCTGCTGGAGACAAAATAGGCTCAGGTAATTTGGTCCATGGCCCTTCTGGACGCTCTGCCCATGCCAAACCCACCTGATTTTTTACACGCACCGTGTAAGGAGATTTCACCGTCTGATAAGACAAGTAATACTTCCCTTCATAAACCATTATCTCCGCAGTAAAAACAGAACGGTCATCATATGCACCTTGTTCCCCTCTAGCAACAGCTATTCCTTGTTCCTTCCAAATATACCCGTCTTTAGAGGTTGCATACCACACGTCGCAGCGGTCCCATGGAAACACTTTTTCTTCATCTATATTACCTGCAAAACCTTGGGTAGGCCCCACACTTTTGCTATACCACACATAATAAGTGTCGTCTACTTTTATAACTGCGCTAGGATCTCTTCTACAAACACCTTCTTCATAAGCTAAATCTCCTTTCAAGGGCTCTAAATCATTAAATTCAATAAACCAATCGTTTCCAATTTTTGGCCATTGAAGTGCCCGTTTACTCGCTGCACTTAAATGAGTCCGGTGGGTTATACCTAGTCTATCCAACTCAGCATCGGTGACTTTATCAAGAGTTTCTTCTTTAATGTTCTCAGTTTGCATGGATTATTTTCCAATTTAAAAATTTGATAAATCGCCTATTTGGGTCATGATTTTGATTGTAAAAGTTATTCCTAAAAAGTTACTTCATTGGTATCGCGTATTCTTTTCTAATACCTTAAAAGTCCCTTAACAAAAATTTGAAATTCACAATTTTTTAAATAGACGATTATCAATTTGACAATAAAAGCCAAGGTACACATAACTAAAAACCAACTGTAAGCCACTAACTCAACAAAAACTGAACACTAGACATTTCTTTTAGCACACTACACCTAATCTAGTTATTAAAACCTAAAGGTATAGCCATAAAATAATGCGGTAATACTGCAGCCTTCCTAATATCTACCACATATGATCAAAACGGAAATTTTTATAAAATGCGCCTTAATTGTTAGTTTTTATAACTCGATAATCACTACGCAACAATCTGAACATTATAAATAGACAGGTGAAATAGAGTCTAGACATTTCTTTTACTGTCTAGTTTTTGTTGAGTTAACATTTTCTTAACCGTATTTACAATTAGATAAATTTGACTGGTCATGATTTTGAAAAACTCAATTTTTAACTCGGTTAGGTATTAAATCAACAACCAAACCGAATTTTTTAACAAACCTAATTCATCATTATGAAAGGACACAAACTGAAAATTAACTGCGTAGTGACCACGTTACTGCTGATCATGTTTGGGCTTGGTACTGCAACAGCCCAAAACAATGTATCGGGAACGGTTACCGACGTGGATGGTATTCCCTTACCAGGGGTGGCCATTCTAGTAGACGGAACCAGCCGAGGGGTAACCACGGATATGGATGGTAAGTATACCATTGCAGCATCCCAGGGAGAAACCCTTGTCTTTACCTACATAGGTTTTAAAGACATTAAAAGAAGCATTACTGCTGCTAGCCAAAACATTAATGTTACGCTAGAGGAAGACACCCAACAATTAGAAGAGGTAGTCATTGTAGGTTATGGAACACAAAAGAAAAAGGAAGTTACCGGTGCGGTAGTAGGCTTAAAATCTGAGACTATTGCTAAGGCTCCGGTATCTGATTTAGGTGAATCCATACAAGGACAAATTGCTGGGGTAAACGTACAAGCCGCCAGTGGTAGACCAGGTGCTAATGCAAACATCCAAATTAGGGGTGTGGGTTCTTTATTAGGGAATCTTACTCCACTCTACATCATAGACGGCATTCCTTTTCAAGGAACACCAAATATTCCGCCAGAACAGATTGAGTCTATAGATGTATTAAAAGATGGTGCCTCTGCGGCAATCTATGGTACAAGAGCATCTAATGGGGTAATCTTAATTACCACCAAACAAGGTAAAAAGGGACGCCTAGATGTAGATTTTACCACTTATACTGCTGTACAGAATATTACGTCTGGTGTTCCATTAATGAACACTTTACAACAAATGTATGCAGAAGAAGTTACCTTAGAAGCTTTGGGTAGAGACCCGCTTATCTTCTTTTTTAATCCAAATGCTTTGGATTATGACAGTGACTTTGTAGGCGACGTTCAAAATAACAATGCATTAATACGTAATTATGCATTAAACGTTAATGGAGGTTCAGAAGATATGTCTTTGAACTTTAGCACCAACTTTTTTGACCAAGAAGGGGTTTTAGTAAACTCTGGGTTTGATCGTTTAAGTACGCGTTTAACAACCTCATTCAATAAAGGAAGATTTAAAGCATTCGCTTCTATTGGTCTTACGTATGAGAACACTGCACAAGAACCTTGGTCCCTTTATGAATATGCAGTAGCTCAAAGACCTTGGCAACCACCATTGGATGCGCTAGAATCTGTAGGTGAAAACAACGTACAAATTCCTGTAAGAAATGCCATTCTTTACAGCTTTTTATCGAGCCAATTAGACAATAGTGACAAGCGTAAAACGTCTAGCACTAATATTGCGGCTAATTTAGAATATGAAATTGCTAAAGGTTTAAGCTATAAGGTTAGTTTAGGTAGAAATAACTGGAATTACAGAAGAAAGTTCTTTCAACCTCAATACTTAGTAACAGATAGGGACGGTACGTTTAACCCAACAGCTTCTAGAGAAGATGCTATTTTAGAGGAAGAATTTACCTTTACAGAACGTAATACTATAGAAAACATCCTTAACTATAGCACTAGTTTTGGTAAACACAATCTAAACCTGACTGCAGTTTCTTCTTATGAAGAATTTAATTCTAAGCAATTAAGTACTGGAGTTATAGGTTTACAAAGTAATGACACACAGACCTTAGGCGCAGGGCAAGAAGGTACCAAACCCTCCAGTTTTGATTTTAACCAGACTATTAGTGGTCTTTTAGGGAGAGTACAATACAATTATGATGGTAAGTACTTAATTTCTGCAAGTTTAAGAAGAGATGGTTCATCTAATTTTACAGAAGAAAATCGTTATGGTGTATTTCCAGGGGTTTCTCTAGGTTGGAATATTAGTGATGAAGGTTTTATTAAAAACGCAACCAACAGTCCTATAGACAATTTAAAACTACGTTTAAGTTGGGCAGAAGTTGGGAACCAAAGTATTCCTGCGTATGCTATATCTTCTCAAATTGAGTCTGGTGTTAACTATCTTTTTGGCACAGATGAAACTGTTACTCCTGGTTTTATACAAAGGCGTATTGCTAATAGCGATTTAAAATGGGAAACTAAGATTTCTAAGAATATTGGGGTAGACTTAGCCATGTTCCAAAATCGTTTTAATCTAACTGTAGATTTATACGAGAATGAACGTTTAGATATGCTTTTACCCCAAGCTACCCCTGCATCTTTGGGTACTACGCAACCTAGAGCTGAAAGCATTTTTAACCCAATCTTTGTTAATGCTGGGGATATGGTGAATAAAGGGATAGAAGTTGCTGCATCTTACAAAAGTAACTATGAATCTGCCTTACAATGGGATGTTGCTGCAACCTTTACCAAAAATGTAAATGAAATTACTAGCCTTAACGGTATAGAGCGTGGTTTTGGTGGTGGTAGGCCTGCACAATCGCTAGGGAACAGTATTGACTTTACCACCTTTAATGCTGTCGGTTATGAAGCTGGAGCTTTTTTCTTAGTGCAGCATGATGGTGTAATAAAAAATCAAGAACAGTTAGACGCTTACAAAGCATTAGACCCTAGTGCGCAATTAGGAGATATGATGTACGTAGATGAGAATGGTGATGGTCAAATTAATGAAGATGACCGTGTATATTCCGGTTCTGGACAACCCGAATTTGAAGCGGGTCTAAATTTTAACTTCACCTACAAGAATTTTGATTTGTTCTTACAAAACTATTTGTCTTATGGTGGTGAAATATTTAATGGTTCTAGATACCATGCATACACCAGAGGAAGACATTTAGAACAATACAACATGTGGACTCCTCAGAATCCTGATTCTGATGTACCGGCAGACAGACAAAATGCTTACGGAAATAACGTAAGAGCACGTTCTGACTACTTTTTAGAGGATGGTACATACTACAGGTTAAGAAATATCACTTTAGGATATTCATTACCAGAAGATGCTGTAAATACCATTGGCATGAAAAAATTGCGTTTCTACGTATCTGCCATGAACCCAATCACAATTACAGATTATACTGGATTTGACCCAGAAGTTGGAGGTAATGGTCTTAGTACCAGAGGTGTGGATATAGGCAATTACCCCGTAGCAAGAAGATTTTTACTTGGACTACAAGCTAAATTCTAACTAAAACAATTGCAAAGAGATGAAAAGAAACAGAAACAAACTGCTCAAATTATTACCTATGGCAGCCTTAACGCTAGCCATGAGTTGTAATGAGAACGAATTTTTAGACGAAGTAAACCCTAATACGATTACAACAGAAACTTTCTGGGAATCACAAAAACAATTTGAATCTGCTCTGGTTACCGTTTACGGAGCTACGCAATTTCAATCTATTAGTGGTGAGTTATTACAGCATGAAATGATTCTTGGCGATATCGCTGGTACAGAATCATGGTACAGACCTTTTGCTTTTAGAAATCTAACGTATACAGATGCTTCTATTTACGTAGTAGACAAATGGAATGAACTGTATGTTGGTATCTACCGTGCAAATCAAGTAATTCAAAACTTGGCAGATGCAGACCCTTCAGTATTT
Source organism: Croceivirga sp. JEA036 (assembly GCF_011882165.1). Taxonomy (NCBI): domain Bacteria; kingdom Pseudomonadati; phylum Bacteroidota; class Flavobacteriia; order Flavobacteriales; family Flavobacteriaceae; genus Croceivirga; species Croceivirga sp. JEA036. The sequence goes on along the minus strand of NZ_JAATON010000001.1, from coordinate 410,648 downwards.
CAAGAGGGAGCTAAAGAAAGTATAGAAGCACAAGCAAAGTTTTTACGAGCCTTCTTTTATTTCCAATTAGCACATACCTATGGCGGAGCTGTAATTAGAACAGATGTCCCTACTGGCTTAGACGATTTAGAAGGTGCTTTTAGTTCTATAGAAAAGGTAACAAATACCATGATAATTCCAGATTTGGAATACGCACAGGCTAATCTACCACAAGTATGGGACGGCAAAGACCTTGGTCGTATAACATGGGGTGCAGCAACTAGTTTATTAGGTAAAGTTTATTTATACCAAGAAGATTGGACCCAAGCGGCAAGCCTATTTAAGACGGTAATAGATAGTGGTATTTACAGCCTTACAGAAGATCCTATGGACAATATTAGGCATGATACCGAGTTCAACTCCGAGTCTATTTTTGAAGTAGCTTACAATGCAGATGTCAATCCTGGAGCTCCTGGTGGTGCTGTAGATGATAATCAATTTGAAACTGGAGCAGAGGCCTCTGGTATGGCAAGAGCAATTGGGCAATTAAATTTTGGTGCTTTTAATACGCTGTTACCAACGTATTATTTGCACGAGCTTTTTATTAATGATGAAGTAGACCCAGACAACCCGATAAATGATGGAAACCAGCAATCTAAACGTATGTTTGCCTCTATTGCTCCGTTAAATGGAGAAGGGTTGTACTACGGTTTAGAATACGGTGAAAAAGGTGGTTGGGCTTTTGGTCAAAGTGCTTATGTAAAAAAACACACCAATTGGTACCACTTACCTAATGAAGATGGTTTAAGCCGTTCTGGTATTAACTTTAGACACATACGCTTGGCAGATGTGTACTTAATGTATGCAGAAGCTATTCTAAATAGTGGTGGTTCAGTGGATGAAGCTATTGATTATATAGATTTAATTCGTAGCCGAGCCGGCGTAAAAACGCTTAGACAGTACTTGGCAGATAACGGCAATACCTTTCCTCAATTGCATGTAAGCATACAGGTACATGGTGCACAGCCAATGGTTGCTCCTACAAGAGAAAATGTAATGACCCATTTAAAACGAGTAGAAAGACCTATAGAACTGTGTTTTGAAGGTCACCGTTGGAAAGATTTGGTACGATGGGGAATGGTACAAGAAGTTTTTACAGAACTAAGAGCGGATGAAGTTTGGAGAGAGGCGAACAAAGAAGCCATTTTTGACCAATTTCCTTTACGTATTGTAGAACGTGTACGCCCAGATTTTTTCTTGTGCTCAGACAACTATGATCCGGCAGTACATAATTATTTCCCTATCCCAGCTCAGGAATTACAAACCAATGAGGGTCTTTAATCTCAAAAAATTAATGATGAAATTTAAAAATATATCAAAATTAAGTCTTGCTGCGGTAGCGCTATCTTTTTTAGCGTTATCCTGCGAAGAAGACAATGATGTGCCATTGAATGATTCTAGTCACCGTGTGATTATGACATCAGAAATGGACTTTGACAATAAGGTAGAAGTTAATGGCGAAATTACCTTTGGAGATATTTCCACCGGCGTGGTTTCTAGAACATGGACTTTTCCAGATGGAGTGGCAGATTTAAAGGGGCAATCCAATAACGCTACATCAAATAACCAGGTAGTAGAAGCCATTTTTAAACAAGTTGGTGACCATGAAATTAAGCTTTCGCAAACCTTTCAAAGCGATGCTTACGTAGGCACAACTCAAAAAGGAAAACAGCTAGATACCACCATTGTTGTTCGTGTTTTAGGTAGTGTAGGTGCTACTGTTACTGCCAATATTTTAAATAATGATGGCACCTTAGGTAGTGCGCTTACCATTGGTGATAATGCTCGCAATGAGATTATGGCTGGTAGTACGGTAAGATATGCAGTGACTACAGTAGGTGAGCCAGAAAATTTTGCGTGGTCTTTTGAAGGTGCTGACCCTGCCACTTCTTCTGATGTGGTTTCAGAAATAGACGTAAAATACAAAAAACTCGGCGACTATGGTTTTGGTTTTGCTGCAAATAGAGAAAGACCACAAGGAGGCACAGAAGTTTTGTACGGTAATTTAATAAGTGTAATTCCGTCTACAGAACCTGTTACCTTAGATGCAGTTGAAGCCACAGCTGAAGGAAATATTGCACTTAATTACAGCAGAGAAATGGAACCGTCTACTATTGATGCTTCTCAATTTAGCGTTGTCCTTACCAACGGTGATACTGATTTAGCCGCAAGCATTGCGAATGTTTCTGTAGACCCTAATGAAGGCAACCTAGTCATTATTGAATTAGAAAATGACAGAGTCTATAATGATGATGTTGCACTGGTAAGCTATACAGCAGGCACACTAACCACCACAGATGCCTTCCCTGCGGAAAGCTTTACAGATGTACCTGTTGTATTTAAGGGTGCTAATATTCTTAATAATGGCACTTTTGATTATAGCTTTGAAAATTCTACTGCAGCCAATTGGCCTTACCAATGGTGGGGTGCCCCTTGGGATGCCTATTCCTTAGAAATTTCTCAAAACCAGGCTCAAGATGGGGAAAGTAGCGCGTATATTGAATACAACGCTAATGGCGGAATGATTATTGGCCACCATGATGATACTAATGCTGCTATACCTTTCACTGTAGAGGCGGGTAAAACCTATGAAGTTGGTGTTTGGGTTTATGTAGAAGCTTTAGAAGCGCCCGATACAGGTAACTTTTTTGCACCAGACTTGCGTTTTTATTGGTTTCCAAATACCGATTGGGGTGTAGGTCCAAACCCTGCATTTACGAGTGATTTTGCCCTTAATCAATGGGTTTACACATCGTTCTTGACGGATTTTGGTGGCGTTGGTGGTGATTTAACGCTAGCTATTAGAGGATACAATCAAGATAACTCTACCGTAACTAGATTCTATATGGACAGCATTTCTATATCAGAAGCGGTGTTAAGGCCGTAAACACTTGCACTATCACCAAAAAAAGGTCGGGTTTTATTTCCCGACCTTTTTATTTTATACAATATAACAAAAGCTATAACTGTGCAATAAAATCTTCTAAGTTTTCTTTCCGTTCTAAGTTTAGCTTTTTTCGTAATCTGTAACGGGTTGTGTGTACAGACTCGACACTTATACCTAATAACCTAGCCATATCTTTACTGCTAAAATTTAATTTAATTAAAGCACAAATCTTATGGTCACTTTGTGTAAGATTCGGGTATTTCTCGGTGAGTTTTTTATAAAACTTTTCATTTACCGCCGTAAAACGCAACCTAAATTCCTCCCAATTGTTACTGTTGCTAACAGAAATTGAACGCAAGAGTTTATTGACTTCGGTTTGTTTTAAATTGTCTTTATTGGTTCGCAGTTTTTCCTTCAGTTCTTTTAAAAATTCGTCTTTTTCAACCAATTGTAAAACAGAAGCAGCTAATTCCTTGTTTTTGAGCTCCAAAAGCTCGTTTGCTTTTTGTATCTCTAGTTCTTTATTTCGTCTTATCAAAGCCTTTTCCATTTTATGTTTATTACGTAAATGTCTAAAAAACAAATATGCTAAGACCAAAAGAGTAACTATAGCTCCTAGCAGAATGGTGCGTTGTAAAAACGATATTTTCTCATCTTGCTCTAATTTTTCTAACCGTTGTTTTTGTATCAAATCTTGTTGGCGTTGCTTTTCTAATCTAAATTCGTCACGTATTTCTAACATCGACTGATTTTTAGCACTACGCCCATCAAAAAACAAAGCATCTAACGCCTTAGCTGTTTTCTGATTTTCAAATGCCTTTTTATAATTACCCTGTTTAATATAGTGGTCTGCCAAGCGCTCATAGATTAGCGGTGTAAAATCTATATGTCCTTTATATTTTTCAGACATTTTAATCGCCTGTAAATATTTCTGTTCACTCTCTTGTAAGCGACCCATTTGTTCATAAACATCTCCCCAATACGTATAAACCAAAACCATATAAGAAGGTCTTTTCTCTAAAAACCAAGATTCTAAATTCTGGAATATATCTAAAGCCTCCTGCTCCTTCTCCATTTTAGATAAAATAAAAGCACGCTCAAATTTTAGTTGTGCCATGGGCACTTGGTTAGGAACATTCTTATAGTACAACAAACAACTATCCAAATACGTATTCGCCAATTTTGGCCGGTCTAATTCACGATACGTACTTACAAAAGCAAAATAATTATATACCAAATAAGCAGGGTCGCTTTTACCTTCTTCCACCATCTTTTTTCTTATATTCAAGGACTCAGACAAGTATTTTAAAGATTCTTTTTCTCTTTTATAAAAACTGTAGAAACGGCCTAACCTAAAAGCAATCACCGCATCTAAAGAATCGTTTTTTACTTTTTCTGCCAAAAAGAGAGATTTCCAAAAAACATCGTAAGAATTGGCATAATCCGCACGGTGTCCATAAACATCTGCCATCTGCAGCAACGCTCCAATACCTTTTAACGTATCGCCTTTCTGTAAATAAGCTTTATGAGTTTCCTCTAAAACCGAAATTGCTTCTGATGAATTTTCGTATTGAATGGCGGCAGTATCAGAAAAGAAACGTTTCATATTCTGTTGTAACGTATCAACCTCTTGCCCTACTAGTCCAAGAGATATAAAAGAAAATAACACCAATAGAAGATTAAAGCTCCTTTTGGTTAATAAATCGACTAAAAACAAAACTGAACAAATATTAAATTAACAATTCCTTAAATATACAACAAGATTGAGTATAAAATAAAAATATATATAACTAGACAGATTAGAAAATTAGCATCAAAACAAGCCAGATTTATTTTTACTTTAGGGTTAAAAAAAAGCCTAATGATTTGAAGGTTCAAATCATTAGGCAAACTAAACTAAAAACTGAATTGTAATTCTATACTACTAATAAAGGTTCAAAAGCTCTACCTTTTTATAAGAACCTACCAGAATAGCAACAAAACAAATTTACCCTAATACCATATTTTAACCTATACAATTAACTGTACACATACTAGACAAACTATAAAAATACATATCATACAAAATCCAAATTGAAAACGTTATAGTACATAAAAATGTTATACAATTGTTGGCGTATACATCACTAACATTACCCTAATCATTTGTGTAGAGTTTTTGTCGAGATAGCTTTTAAATCAACCCTAATAATAATACTTAGCTTTCGCCTCTAATATTTCTAATAACTAAACATTATACTTTATGAAAAGAGTGGTAACCTTTGGAGAAATTATGCTCCGATTGGCCCCTCAAGGGTTTTTAAGATTTTCACAAGCCAATAGTTTTGATGTGGTCTATGGTGGTGGCGAGAGTAACGTTGCTGTATCCTTAGCCAATTATGGTGTACCCGTAGATTTTGTAACGCGTTTACCTAAAAATGATATTGGCCAATGTGCCCTTATGGAAATGCGTAAGCGTGGTGTGGGTACAGATAAAATTGTTTATGGCGGTGACCGTTTAGGCATCTATTTTTTAGAAACTGGTGCGGTTTCTAGAGGTAGTAAAGTGGTGTATGACCGTGCACATTCTGCTATGGCAGAGATTGAAAAAGGCATGGTAGACTGGAAATCTGTTTTTGAAGGTGTAGAATGGTTCCACTGGACAGGGATTACCCCTGCCATTTCCCAAGGTGCCGCAGATGCGTGTTTAGAGGCAGTTAAAGCAGCTAGTGATATGGGTGTTACCATTTCTACCGATTTAAATTATAGAGCTAAACTTTGGAAGTATTGTGATGATGCTAAGCGCGAAGAAATAATGGCGGAGCTTACATCCTATTGCGATATTGTTTTGGGGAATGAAGAAGATGCAGAAAAGCATTTTGGTATTAAACCAGAAGGTTTAGATATTACTACCCAAGGAGAACACGTAAAGGCCGAAGCATTTTTATCGGTTTGTGAGCAAATGATGAAACGTTTTCCACGGGCTAAGAAAGTAATTACCACCTTAAGAGGTTCCCTTTCTGCAAGCCATAACACATGGGCAGGGGTATTGTATGATGGTACAACCATGTACAAATCTCCAGAATACCAGATTACACACATTGTAGACCGTGTAGGTGGGGGCGACTCTTTCATGGGTGGTTTAATCTACGGATTATTAAAATACCCAGAAGACGACCAAAACGCCTTGAATTTTGCAGTTGCTGCTTCTTGCTTAAAGCACACTATTAAAGGTGATGCTAATTTGGCTACGGTAGATGAAGTAGAAAAATTAATGAGTGGTGATGCATCCGGAAGGGTGACTAGATAAAAATGGCATGGCACAGTATACAAGAATAGAAGTAATACAAGCAATGAAGGACACCGGAATGGTGCCTTTATTCTATCACCCAGATGTAGAATTGGGTAAAAATGTATTAAAAGCCTGTTATGATGGTGGTGCACGTTTGATGGAATTCACTGCACGAGGTGATTTTGCTTATGAAGTATTTTTAGAGCTCAACAAATATGCAATTAAAGAGCTTCCAGGGATGATCATGGGCGTTGGTTCCATCACAGATGCAGCAGCTGCTAGCTTGTTTATGCAAATGGGAGCTAACTTTATAGTAACACCATCTTTAAGAGAAGATATCGCAAAAGTTTGTAACCGAAGAAAAGTGTTATGGTCTCCAGGCTGCGGTAGCTTAACAGAGATTAATGCTGCAGAAGAGTTGGGGTGCGAGCTGGTAAAGCTATTCCCGGGCTCTACTTACGGTCCTGGATTTGTAAAGGCCATTAAAGGCCCACAACCTTGGACAAGTGTAATGCCAACAGGCGGGGTAAGTACAGATAAAGACAATCTAAAAGGTTGGTTTGATGCTGGAGTAACCTGCGTAGGTATGGGGTCTAAACTCATCTCTAAAACCATTTTGGAAAATAAAGATTACGATGGGTTACAGCAATTGGTGGCTTCTACTTTAGAAACTATCAAAGGAGTGAAATAACCCTGTATTATTCAATTAGCATAAAAAAGCATGGTGTAAACCATGCTTTTTTTAAACTAAACTAACTCAAAACTTACCTATTGTTCTACAGGCTTAAAAATTCGTATCCAATCTACCTTTAAAGTATGTCCATCTTCATCTGCCAACTCACTATCTGTGGGGGTATAGGTATCGGATTGTAAACCAGATGCTGGACTAGAACGCCAGTCTTGGTCCTCTACATCAATTATTATATCCATTTCTTTACTCAATCCAGTACGTGTATCGGTAGAAGAATCACCAGGATTGGTTTCATTGGTATAAAACAAAGGATCTATCATATCTTTCCCAGAAACCGTACGTACCAATTCTCCATCAATATAATACTCCAAATGCCATGGATCTCTCCAATACACCCCATAGGTATGAAAATCTTCTCGCCATTTTGTAGTACCATCTGTATACCAAGAACCTGCATCTTTTGGCTGGTAATCTTGGAAAGGGTCTCTTATAAATACGTGGTGACTAATATGCATACGCTCAGCAAACCATGTATGACTCGCCTGTGCACTTTCTGAGTAATCTGCACCATAGGCTTCCATCATATCAATTTCCTGAGTATCATCCGGACTCAACATCCAAATACCATTTGCTAAAACTGAATTCATAATTTTAGCACGTGCCTCTGCATAAACAGGGTATTGCACTCTGGTTTTATGGGTAATACAGCCGGTATTTATTTTATCAGAACCTGCTTTACGTTTGGCGGGTATTTGTAACAATCCATCACTCACAAACGGAAAATCTCTACGCCATTCTGTTAAGCCAGGCCCGGTCCATGCATTGTGGTAAAAGTCGTCCCAATTAGCAAAGAAAGCATCGCCTTTAGCATCTGCTGGTGCTTCATATTCAAAATCATCTGAAAATGATTGAAACTCCCATACTTTACCCACTCCAGGGTCTGCAGGCACAGGAATTTTACTGTAATCATCATTACTGGACTCCTCTTCTTCTGGGTCTAAATCTGGTTCTGGGTCAGGGTTTACCGTTTCTGTGTCTGGCTCCGGATTAGGAGCATCATCACTACTAGAACTACAATTGGATGCCGTAAGTACCCATAAAGCAAATAGGGCTATTACAAGGGGATTTAACTTCATATTTTTAGTATTTATTGCTGTTTTACAAACCCGTATCGTGTAGTATACAGGGAACTATTAATTTCTTTAGTGGCTTTTACCATAGAAGGGTAAGGAACATCGGTGATGCTTACAAAGCCAACATTGTAATTCTCACCATCATGTGCTCTCCCAGAGGTTGGGGAATCTAAGTATTGAAACCAATGTGCACCCACAAAATACGGATTAGCAATTACGGTTTCCATGTACTTCTTATACATTTTTGCACGGTCTTCATGATCTACTGCATGCACTAATCCTGGATGGAATAAACCTGTAGTTTCCGTACCTATATGGAATTCCCCAATTAAACTGGGACGGTCTATTTCTTCTAAAAATTTCCAATAATTTTCACTCAAGGCTTCATGGTAATAATTGTAGCTAAAAACATCTACGTATTTAATGGCAGCATTACGCACTTCTTCACTCATACCCCAAGTAGCAAAACGGCACCCCATATACAAATGGTTGGGCAATACTTTTTCCAATTCATTATGTACTGTCTCAAAATATTTAGTAGCGTACGTTTCTAACAGTGTAGAAAAATCGGCTACCATGGCATCAGAAAAATGTGGTCTTTCTTTAAAATCTACACCATGCTCAAAGGCTTGCCAACTCGGTATTTCTGTTTCCCAAGCTTTATTTAACGCTTCAATACTACCATGTTTTTCTTTTAAGATTGCCACAAACTTTTCCTTAATAGGGTGTTCCTTAGCATTAAATTGTAATGCATGTACCACAATGCCGTACGTCCCTACAACGGTCCCTGGTACACCCCAGCTCTTTTCGTTATCAATAAAAATCCCAACACACCAAGGATTATTCTTTACTTCCTTGGCGATAACGTCTACCGTTACCTTGGTACGTCTTGCAAATTCTGGGTCAAACACATCCGGCATAGGTCCCCAATAATCCAATCCACTTTTTACGGTTTTAAAATCACCAATTATCCATCCATTAGCAAAGTAGGGCATTCTATTCTTTTCATAAAACTCGTATGCCGCCCAGTTACCAAAAGAGGTAAAACCCCAATTCAAAAATCGGTCTAAAGTAACGTCTAGCCACTTTTCTCTGTGGTATTCTGGGGTTGGCTCTCCATACCGGCGTTCTAAATTAGCTTGGTAATGGCTATAGGTTTCTCCATGCTCAAAAGGACCAATATGCTGTTCTCTTCTGTAACTATAGTTATTAGCTAAGGGATCATCATAAGAAGGTAAATCTAAAAACATTTTTTTACGCCAAGGGTATGCATCATAAGCCGTACTAGTTACAGCCTTACTTAATTTAACCATACCTCTAGAATCTTCTGGGGTTACATCTTCTGGATCCCTATAGCGGATGGAATCGTTTTTAAAATCGACTCCCGTAAAAGAAGTCGTATTGGCCATCCGTACATTAGCAATACCATGAGAAAAGAAAATATAACCCTCTGGATCTATTAAAGCCCACTTATTACCTATTTTTTGTGTTCTAAAATAGCCGGTGGCATCATACTTTGGACCCTCTGCCCAACCTCCAAACTTACTTCTACCAGGCATAGTCCCTTCTTCTGCTAACTGCTTTAACTCTGCATCTGCTAGTTCTTTAAGTTGAGCGTCACTGGTTATTTTACCTTCAAAATCTAACTTTGCATTTTGCCCATATTTATCAATGATGCCAACTAAATAATCGTCTGCAACGGGTGGGGTCTCTACCAACCTAACGTTATCTATCACTATTTCTTTATCATCTATCGTATGTGATGCATAAAAGGAAATACTTGCAATTTTAGAAAAATCGACATCCCTTTTTAAACCTTGAATTTTCATATGATTAGAGGCATTATTGAATGGATGCGGATTATCCCTTAAACCAACATCTTTGGCAACGTATTCACCAGCTAGTTCAAAAAAGAAGGTATTGGTAGCACCTATACCTACGACAGAAGAACGATTAAGGCTAATTCCCTTATCATTAACTACACTCACAAATAATTGTACAGAATAATCTGGAGTAGTATTGGTTACATCAAATACTAAGGCATAGTTGGTAAAACTAGAAGCATCTATAGGGTGTTTGGGAGTGTATGCTACTCCGGGGGACTTAGCATCACCATTAAAAGATAAACGCAAGGCTTTTTCTCCTTTAGTTACTCCTTTTTCTGTGGTTAAAGCAATAGCTGCATCTGTAGTTACAAAAGTGCTATCCAAACTGGCAATTTCAAAGTCTAAAAGCGTCGTTTGTGTTTTATCTTCCCAGAAGGGATCTGTTAGGCTCGTTTGTTTTGGCTGATTTTTACAACCAATACCCAATACCAGTACCAAAGCACCAAGAAGAGCTCGGTAGGCAATTTTTTGATTATACATGTTTAGTCATTTATTCAAGGAACAAATTATTCAACTTGGTTTAAAATTCTGTTGAACACTACTAGACAAAAACTGACAACACTCTCAACAATTTCTTTAGGCTACTGTAGTAACAGGTTCTTACTCCATACTAGAAACTACGGTATTGATTGCTTTAGAGAAAAGAATAAGCTACTAAAAGTGAGCTTTTGTTCAGTTTAAGGTCTAGACAAAACCATTTGTTCTAAACTCAAAACACAGTCGGCAGCTATTTAATTCGTATTTTAAGATGAAATTTAACTGCAAACCAACTGCTACCTTATGAAACTTGACATCATGCGGCAACTCGCCGTTTTGGTCTTTGGAGTTCTCTTTTTAGGCTGCTCCACAACAAAAGATGAACCCATAATCCTTAAAGCTAGTTTACTAGTGAATGAAGACCATTCTTGGTACAAAGCTCTAGCTTTTTTTGGTGAACGATTAGCCGAAAACTCGGAAGGCAGGTTGCAACTACACCTTTTTCCTTCAGAACAACTGGCAAAAGAAGTAGAGGCCATACGCATGATACAAGCAGGGGTATTAGACATGACTACCACCAGTTCTTTATTAAGTAATTGGACAGAAATTATGACCTTCTGCGAAATGCCTTTTCTCTTACAAACCCCAGAACAGGTAGAAGTTTTAATGGAAGGGCTCTTAGGGGAACGTATAGCTCGGGAAATGGAGCAAAAAACTGGATTGGTCCCTTTGGGGTATTTCCAAGCCGGAGTACGCCAGTTGACTACCAATACACCCATTAAAAACCCGGATGATTTAAAAGGCTTAATCCTAAGAGTGCCTAATGTCCCCTCTTTTGTGACCGCTTGGGATGCATTAGGAGCTAAAACTACGCCAATGGCATTTTCTGAGGTTTTTACGTCTTTGCAACAAGGAACCATAGACGCTCAAGAAAACCCACTTGCTTTGATTAAGGTTTCTGGATTTTATGAAGTTCAAAAATATGTAAACCTCACCAACCATGTTGTAAGTTGGACCTACCCTGTTATTGGAAAAAAATCACTTTCTAAATTAAGCCCAGAACTGCAAGAAATTTTTCTAAGCACCGCAGAAGAAATGATTAGCTACCACCAACAGTTGTTTTTAGAAAATGAGAAAAAGATTCGCGCAGAGTTAGAAGCCAAAGGCATGGAATTCATAACCGTAGACAATGCTGCTTTTATAGAAAAATGTGGTAGTGCCATTTACCAAACTTTATCGCCAGAAATGCAAGAGCTATACCAAACCATCAGAAAAGATTTAGAATGAAACGCCTATTATTTTATACCCGTAAAATCATAAAATGGGGCACCGTAAGTAGCACCTTTCTTTTTATAGTCTTAACGCTGGTACAGATTTATGGACGATTCTTCTTGGAAAAAGCACCCTCTTGGACCGAAGAAGCAGCACGAGTAGCTTTTATTTACGCCATTGCATTTGCTTCTGGTCTTGCTATTAGAGGTAATTACTATGTTGATTTTGGATTTTTATTCCATAAACTACCAGACAGATGGCAGCAAAACCTTCGGCTAGCCATATGGTTAAGTGTAACTTTCTTTTTTCTGGTTTTTACTTTTTACGCCTTAGAATTTGTATGGATGGGAATGGCAGAGACCTCACCGAGTTTAAAATACAAAATGGCAATTTCATTTAGCGGTGTTGCTATTATGGGCTTATCCATTTTGGTGCATTTGGTTCAACAACATCCATTTAAAAACAAAACTTTGACCACATGATTTGGATACTAATAGTCGTCTTTATTTTTTGCTTGGTAATGCGGTTTCCCATAGCCTTTTCACTAGGTATTTCTTGCTTTGTGTTTCTTATTTGTAATGGCACAGATTTAATTGTTATGCCCATGAAAATGTACTCGGGTATAGACGTATTTGTACTCTTAAGTATTCCAGGCTTTATTATTGCCGGTAACTTAATGAATCAGGGTGGATTAACCTCTAAAATCATTCAATTTTGCAACCATGTAATTGGTCACGTGCCAGGAGGTTTAGCTTTGGCCAACATAGGTTCTTCCATGCTCTTTGCTGGTATTTCTGGCACCGCTATTAGTGATACGGCTAGTATTGGTTCTATTATGATACCTGCTATGAAAAAAGAAGGGTACGATGCTGATTTTGCTTGCGCTGTTACCGCCTCTTCTTCCACCGTAGGACCTATCATTCCACCAAGTGTTCCTATGATTATCGCGGCAACATTAAGTGGCTTATCTGTAGGTAAATTGTTTTTAGCTGGGGCACTACCGGGATTATTGTTGGGTATAGCTATGCTGGCCTTTACCTATTACATTGCAAAACGAAGAAAATATCCTAAGTATGCACGCAGTTCTTTTAAAACCATTGCTAAAGGTTTTGTAGATACGTTTTGGTCCTTACTCATGACCTTTATCATTTTGTTTGGAATTATTGGCGGGGTATTTACACCCACTGAAGCTTCTATAATAGCCGTCTTATATGCGTATTTGGTAGGTGCCTTGGTCTACAAACAGCTCAGTTTTAAAAAGACCATAGCCGTTGTTTTAGATGCGATGAAAACCTCTGCCAGCCTAATGGTGTTGATAGGTTTTGCAAACCTATTTGGTTACATTTTGGTTTCTGAGAAAATACCACACGAAATTTCTAGTACCATTCTTGGGTTTTCTGACAATAAATACGTGGTTTTATTATTGATAAACCTTTTGCTTATTCTTGTGGGGACGTTTATGGAGACTATAGCAGCTTTACTTATTTTATTTCCTATCCTATTAAAAGTTGCCCTTAGCGTAGATGTAGACCCCATCCATTTTGCAATCATTGCTTTACTAAACCTAATTATCGGGTTAACCACACCGCCACTAGGCATTTGTTTATTTGTAGCTTCTGGAATAGGAAAAGTACCCTTAGAAAAGGTGAGCAAGGCAAACTTACCCTATTTGGGCATTAGCTTTTTACTGTTGACGCTGGTTACCCTCTTCCCAGAAATAACGCTGTTTTTACCGCGATTAGTTTTGGGTCAGTGATGCATTAAAAAACTGATAGGTTTTCCGTACATGGGTCTGCCAATATTCCCATTGGTGACTCCCAGGAAATTCTTCGTAAGTATGCTTAAAATTCAGGTCTTGTAGTTGTTGATGTAATAATCTGTTCCCTGCTATCAACTCATCTTCTACACCACAATCAAAACGCAGGGGTGGCATTTTAGTTTGATTGGCCTTTATTACATCGATTACATTGGGTGTCTCCGCTTCTTGAGTGTAGTCGGTTAAGGGCTCTTCTACAAACAGCTTCATTTCTTCTAAGCACGTAATAGCACTATGCGCTGCTATAGCACTGAATTTATCTGGATAATTACTCCCCAACCACAAGGCGCCATAGCCCCCCATAGATAAGCCTCCTATACATAGCTTGCTTTTGGCACTCGCTTCTGGAATATTTTCTTTTATTGCAAGGGGCACGTCTTCTACTATCCAACGTGCAAAATCTTTCTGATGATGTGCGAAATAGGCAGAACCGTCGCCCCATAACCCATCTGAAGGCATAGCGATTATAGCAGGTTCTATCTGTTTACGCTGCATCAATTCCTCCGCGGTTTTGTGTGCACCGCCTTTTAATGCCCAAATCCAAGCGCTACCATAAACCCCGTGCAACAAAATGTATATGGGCAAATCCGTTAGCGGTTGGTCTGTTTTTGGCACATACAGACAGATATCTCCCCTACCCTTTAAATTTGGTGTTTTTACGGTTAAAAAACGTAATCCATCAAATTCGTAGGGAGCATCGGACAATTCTATTGTTCTAAAGGAACCTTGCATAATTTTTAACTATCAATCAAAAACAACTACGCCTTTGGCATTTTTTCCTTTCAACATATCGTCAAAAGCTTCCTCCAATTGGTCTAGTTGGTATTCTTTGGTTATCATTTGATCTAGAAGTAAATCGCCCTTCTTATACAATCCCATCAACTTAGGAAAATCTATTTGTGGCCTACACTTACCGTACAAGGGATTCATGTAAATCTTATCCCACTCAAACAAACGCATGTCAATAGTAATTTCTTCTTCTATACCACTTACTTGCACTGCGGTACCAGCATTCCTAACCATGGCTAAGGGTGCTGCCCCTAAAGCGGGAATTGCAGTACACTCAAACGCATAATCGGCTAACCTACCGCCTAGTAATTTTTCCATCTCTTTAGCTGCCTGGTTTAAGCCTGTATCCTTCTTATCTGCTAAGATTACGTCTGTTGCCCCAAACTGCTTGGCCAATTCTAATTTATTTGGGTTGATGTCTATGGCGATGATTCTATTGGCTCCAGAAATAGCGCATGCATTAATTACGTTAAGGCCTACTCCGCCACAACCCAGTACAACCGCTGTACTACCAGCAGCTAATTCTGCGGCATTTACTACCGAGCCGTAGCCCGTCATTACACCACAACTAACAATAGCTGCTGCGGAAAAATTTAAGTTTTCTTCCGATACTTTTACCAATGCCGATGCCTTTACTAGAGCATATTCACTCAAAGTTCCTAAGTTAAAAGAACGCTCAATAGCTTTTCCCTGCCATTGCGTACCTTCTAAATGTGCATGACCAGGGGTGTGACCGTTACCTCCTGCCACTACGGGCGAATTATTCTCGCAAATATGCTGATTACCTTCTTCACACTGAAAACAATGCATACAAGGCGTAGCCCAATTCAGAATTACTTGGTCTCCCACAGCAAAATCTTTTACTGCAGCACCTACGGTTTCTACAATGCCTGCTCCCTCATGCCCCATAACAATGGGTTTACCCCATGAGAGCGAATCATAATCGGTATGGCAAAGCCCAGCCGCCTTAATTTTCACCAAAACCTCATCTGCTTGTGGCTCCGCTACCGTTACCGTATCTATTATAAATTTACCATCGCCGGTGGCAACAGCAGTTTTAGCTTTAATCGACATTCGTTGTAGTTTTTATAAGGGTATTTGGTTTAAAAGGAATGCTAGCATCTGCTAATTTTTCCTTGTCTACCACTGTATTGTTTTTAATAAATTTTGTTCCCAGCACAAAAGCTTTTCCATTGTTCACAGCATCTACTGCCAGTAAGGCATCGTCCTTAAAATACCAGATAGAAAAACAGTCTTCTTTATCTTCTTCCGTTCTAACTACTAAGTCTGTATACCCTTGTGATAGGCCTACCATTTGTAGTTTAATATGATATTGGTCTGACCAAAACCATGGCAAAGCATCGTAAATAGTAGTGTTACCCACTATATTTGCCGCAACAGCTTTTGCTTGGTCTACCGCATTTTGCACGCTCTCTAAGCGCATCCATTTTTGGTATCTAGGATGATGAAATTGCGCTACATCTCCTAAAGCATACACATTAGCTAGAGATGTTTGCAGTTGCTCATTTACCGTAATACCATTGTCTAGCTTTACTCCCAATTGCGTTGCTAAAGCTATATTAGGTCTAACTCCGACACCCACTAAAATTAAGTCCGCTGGATAGGCGACGCCATCCGTACCCATTACGGTAGTGCCGTCTTTGGTTTGTTTAATTTCTTGCGCAGAAACCCCTGTTTTAATCATTACACCATTTGCAGTATGTAACTCTTGAAAAAAACTAGCCAACACTGCTGGTGCAACACGAGCTAACAAACGTTCTTCGCGTTCCAATACGGTCACATTTCCGCCCAATTTTTTCAAAGAAGCCGCAGTTTCTAAACCAATATAGCCTCCACCGATTACAACAATGTTTTTGTTCCTAGCATTTTTAAAACCAGCTTGTATAGCTAAAGCATCTTTGGCACTCCGTAACACATGAACATCAGAAGAAGCGTTAATTCCTGCTATAGGCGGTACAAATGCAGATGCCCCTGTTGCTAAAACCAAAGCATCATACTGTATGCTGGTGCCGTTACTCAATTCTAAAGTTTGGGTAGTAGCATCTACACTGGTAACGGAAACGCCAAGGGCTAGGGTAATGTTTTCTTCCTCGTATCGCTCTGCAGCAAATAATGGGTTAAACGCGCTCCCATCCGTTAAGGATAAATACGCCTTAGATAAAGGAGGTCTATGGTAAGGTAAATTTTCATCAGCATCTATGAGTACAATGGTACCTTCCCAACCTTGTTTACGTAATTCCATAGCGCAGTTAGCCCCAGCGTGACTAGCACCTACAATAACACAGGTTTTAGTATTGGTATCCATGTCCATTTAATTAGCGACCTCTACGGTGATGCCGTCTATAGCATCTGTAACGGGAATTTGACAGCACAAACGACTGTATTCGTTAACATTATCATCAAACTCCAACATATCTGCTTCTATTTCTGAAGGCGCTTCTAACTTTTCGTAATACGCAGGAGCCACATGTACGTGGCAAGTAGCACAAGAGCAAACGCCCCCGCAATCACCATCAATTCCTGGTACCTTATTCTTTACCGCTAGTTCCATTAAACTTCCAGAATTTGCCTCATAGACCAAGCTTTCTCCGCCTTTAGTGATGTATGTTATTTTTGCCATTATATTTTTGGATTTAATTCAATTTCTAAACTATCAAAACCGACCTTGCGTTGGTGTTCGCCCCAGTCTTCTATATTTTCTACCGCATTCACCACAGTTAATTTTGCTACTTTCTGCGTAAACACCCGTAAAAACACTTTCATAAGTTGTCTGGCATGGGTAGCTCCCAAACACTTGTGGGTACCAAAACCAAAAGCCACATGTGGATTCAGCTTACGGTCTAACACTACCTCATTCGGGTTTTCAAAAACGGCCTCGTCTCTATTGGCAGAAGCCCAACACAGGCTTACACGAGTATCTTCCTTAGCCACATGGCCACTTACTTCTTTCTCTTGAGCCACCACGCGCCCCATGTGTGTTAAGGGCGAAAAATAACGCACCAGCTCCTCTATTGCTGTGTTCACCAATTCTGGATTATCCCTTAACTGTGCTATCGCCTCTGGATGCTCTGCCAAATACGCCATGGTATTGGTGAGGTAATTAATTACGGTATCTCTACCCCCAGCAAAAGTGAGTATGAGCACTCCTTTTACTTCCTCCTTAGTCATCTTTCTTCCTTGGTATTCTGATTGTAACAAAACACCATACAAACTGTCATCAGGATTGGCGATAACTTTATCTATTTCGGCATCTATATAATCGTACAAAATGGCGGCTTTGTCTCCATCTAAATCGCTATCCTCACTACGGAAAACGTGGGTTCCCCAAGAAATCCAAGTTTCAGCTTCCTCCCTAGGTATGTTCAACAACAAGGTCAACGCTCTAGATTGTATGGGTAAAGACAGTTCTGCAATTGCTTCTATCTTACCTTTGGCCAATACACGGTCCAATTCCTTAGCCACAATAGCCTCTAAACCTGCTTCATAAGCTGCATCTAAAGGTCTTTTAAACCAATCTTCTACCAATGCACGGTATTCCGTATGTTCTGGTGGGTCTACCTCAAACGGAATTTGGCGGGTATCTCTAATATTTACTTCTGAAGGTACTACAATACGCCCCGGTTGCGCCCCAGAAATAAAAGATTTGTAATCGTGCGCCGATTTTCTCACATCTTTAAACCGAAGCAACATGGCTACGGGGTCATTTTGATCATTAAACGGGCATACCCCTTTAGCTTCTCTCGTATCTTTAAACGCATCTGGAAAATCGCTCACTCCCATTTTTACTAGAATTAATTGCTATATTATGGTTTTACCCTGTTGGTTATTACCAATTTGATAATAGAACACTAAGGATAATCACAAAAATCTAAATAATATTAGCTTCTTAATTAGCGTAAAAACGCATAATACCAATCTATTCTGTCTATTTTTAATGAAATAAATTATTTTTACAGACAAAATAGAAAATACTTTCGCTTTTGAAACCACAGTTAGAAGCTATTCCGTTTCCCGACAATAGCAACATCCTTGCTTACACTTATGAAGGTTCTCATTTTGATGCGCCTTGGCACATACATCCGCAATGCGAGCTTACCTATATTACCTCTAGTGAAGGTACCAAGTTTATAGGCGACCATGTTAGTAATTATGTTCCGGGCGAATTGGTATTACTCAACACCAATTTGCCGCATTGTTGGAAGAATCATGCGCAGGAGAATGTAAAAAGTGCGTCTATTGTAGTACAATGGAATACCAGCATCTTTACGGCTATACCAGAATTACAACCCATAAGAGCCTTATTGCAAGCTGCGAGTCATGGGCTATTATTTTCTGCTACTGCCACTGCCCAAGTTTTACCACTACTACAAACCTTACCAAAACTTAAAGGAACAGCGCAATACTTGCAATTGCTACAGGTTTTATTTGACTTAAGTAAGGCCAGCTGTACCCCCCTGTCTTCCGCAAAATTTACCAAAGAAATGCCTTGGAAACATAACAACCGTATTGCCAAAGTGCACGATTTTGTAGCTGCTAATTACCACAAGCAAATACAGTTAAGGGAAATTGCTACTTTGTTGAATTTATCGGAACAAGCCTTTTCCCGATTTTTTAAAAAGATGATGGGCCGTTCCTTTTTTACCTATTTAAATGAATACCGTATTAATCTTGCCGCTAAAATGTTGGTGGATACGGATTTCACTGTAGCAGACATTGCCTTTAAATGCGGGTATGAAACGCTACCCTTTTTCTTTAAAAAATTTAAGACGCAATACCAAGCAACCCCTACTGTGTATAGAAAAGAACATGGTAGAAAGCTTTTGCGTTAATCGTTAGTGGTTGTTGGTTGTTGGTTGTTGGTTGTTGGTTGTTGGTTGTTGGTAAACCGAATAAAATTTAAAACAACGATTTTTTTTGCTGACTCAGGGCAAGTACAAACTGCTACATCTTTATTGTTCATAACTTACACCTAACCGCTAACCCAAATGGTAACTTTTGTAGGTAATAATTAGGTATATTTATCCCATAATCTTCCCCCAACCCAAGTATTTGCATTTGGAAATAATTAATTAATAATAAGGATGGCTTTCCGTCTAATGACGGATATACATTTGTTGTAAACAACTTAGACCAACCAAATCTTAAATGAAAGAAGAAGCTCCTATAGTTCCGAAAATCAAATATGTTTTAAAACAGATTTCGAAACGGAAATCAGAGACTTATATGCTTGAAATAATAAATCATTCTTTCTTCGACTTTGAAAAACATTTTAACAATCATCATTTCCCGAATGCTTATAATCTTAAAATATATCTTACACCTGATATTTATTCTAAGTATTATGGTATGAAAAAGGATGTTGAGGAAATTATTAGAAAAAGAATTAATGATTCTTCTGAATTAGAGGTTCCTGAACTTAAATTATTGCCAGATTACCAAAAACTGGAACTTTTATCAACTGAAGTAAAACCAATATACACAAAATGGGAGGAGAT
The DNA here is from genome assembly GCF_011882165.1 of Croceivirga sp. JEA036. Taxonomy (NCBI): domain Bacteria; kingdom Pseudomonadati; phylum Bacteroidota; class Flavobacteriia; order Flavobacteriales; family Flavobacteriaceae; genus Croceivirga; species Croceivirga sp. JEA036. Next base: position 390,871 of record NZ_JAATON010000001.1, on the reverse strand, counting down.
AAATACAATTCAACAAAAACTCATAGAAATACTAGAAAGAAGCTTAGATTCCATTGATTATCAAAGCATTGGAAATACAGCAAGGACTCTAATGGACAAATTAGCTAGAGCTGTTTTTAAAACTGATTTACACAAAGCAGATGACCCAACTATTGAGTTGAATAATGGAAAATTTAAAAATCAATTAAACACATATATTTCTTTTGAGCTTAAAGGCAAGAAAAATAAGGTATTGAGAAAAGTGGCTGAATCGTCAATGGAATTCGTTAGTGACTCAATTGATTTAATGAATTCAACAACACACAAATTAGACGCTGAAAGGCATTTTGCAGAACTATGTGTTATTAGTGCAATTAGTGCAGTAAGTATTATTAAGATTATAGATGAACTTGAATAAAAACTCTAAGTGATAATTTGAATGGATATAGTTGAAGAAATATTAAAATTTTCAATCGGAGGATTAACAATAGCAGGTATAGTGGTTTATTTAGGTAAATTAATTTTAACTAAAAGCTCCGATATCCTAATCGAGAATCATAAAAGTCAACTCGAAATATCAAAAGCAGAACATCAAATACGATTTTCAAGTCTTCATACTGAAAGAGGAGAAATAATTAAATTACTCTATCAAGACCTGTATGAATTAGAACAGAAACTTGTGATTATGACAAGTTTATTTCAAGGTTCAGAATGGGCAAAAGATAAAACACGACATGATGACGCAATTAAAAAATATCATGAGACCTTTAATAGGCTAGAGAAAAATAGAATCTATTTCTCCGATAAATTATGTGGGCAAATTTCAAATGCCCTTGACTATTACAAAAGTATCATTGAACAGATGATACATGCCAAAAACAAGTCTAAATATGAAAATGACGGTACTGGATTTAGATTTCCTGAAGGTCAGGGCTCTTTGGAATTGTGGATGGACGCTGAGAAAAAAGCAGAAATAGAATTAAGAGATTTAAGACTGAATTTAGCAGTTAAATTTCGAGAATTAATTGGAGTATAAAACTGTTTACAACACAACCTATAAACAATACGGGCTTAGGGCTCAATCGCAGGGTTTACGTATTTTTATGAGGTCGCGAAATCTTTGGGATTTCGCTTTGACACAAAAAAAGAAAAAACAAAACCAAAAGATTTCGCTAAGTGCGTGGCGGAAAGCAAACGCAAGTTTGCTCCCGTACTGTTCATAGCTAAACCCTTGACTACAAGCTAACAAACATCCGTAAAAACCGAAAATGGTAAATGAATAGAATAGTACTTATTGGAAACGGCTTTGATTTGGCTCACGGAATGAAAACCAGTTACAATCATTTTTTGTCTGACTATTGGAGTAGGACTATTCACGAAATCCAAGAAACTGCACTTGGCAGACCGTTTGAGAATGATGAGATAAAAGTAAATGTTTCGCCATCCAAATTTATAACCGGAAATACTTTTCAAGATTTGGAAATTGGGATAAAAAACTACCGGAATTCAAAACTTGAATTTAAAAATCGATTTTTAAAAGAGATAACCGATAAATCATACCTAAATAATTGGGTTGATGTTGAGAATGAATATTACACGCTACTAAAACACTCTTATCAAAATTCAACAAGCACTAAAAGCTATGACATTTCAGAATTAAATTCGGATTTTAAACGCGTAAAGGACTTACTACAACAATATTTAACTCGAATAGAAAAAGAATTTGAAGAAAATATAGATTCCAAAATATTAAGAATCAAAACTACAATAGGGAATAAAATATATTCACCATTCAAACTAAAAGATTTTTCAGAAGATGCAGTAAATCGTAGAGCTGAATTGGAGTATAACGCTTTAAAACAAAATATTACTGCAGTACAAGCTAATCATATTTCGATTGACGAAATAAGTGAATATCAAAGAAATATTATTAAAAGGCTTGGAAAAAGAGACCATCAAAGCGAAATTAAAAAGATGCTTCTATCGGAATCAGCCATTAACTACTTTGATTTGATTCCTGACCAAACACTTCTCTTAAATTTCAACTATACATTTACGGAGTTACTTTATCAAGACCCAAAAAGATTTTATAATTTAACAGAAACGAAATATACAATACCAAAGTTTAATCACATTCACGGAACTACGAATAGATTAGATAAAAACCCCATTATTTTCGGATTTGGAGACGAAATTGATAATGACTATAAATCAATAGAGGAACTCAACGATAATAGATATTTAGAGAATATTAAATCAATTAACTATTTAGAATCAGATAATTACAAACAACTTTTAGAATTTATTAATAGCGGGAACTTCCAAATATTCATTTTGGGACACTCTTGTGGTATATCGGATAGAACACTTTTAAATACAATGTTTGAACACAATAATTGCGCATCAATAAAACTTTTTTATCATCAAAAAGAGAACGAAGTTGATAACTACAGTGATATCGTTAGAAATATATCTCGGAATTTTAACGACAAAGCAAAAATGAGAGATAGAGTTGTAAATAAAAAATATTGCGAACAATTGAGTTAAAAGCTAGTTACCAACAACGTGTATAGCTAATTTCTAATCAGTTGTTTAACTCAAAGTTTAGGGCTATTTGCAAAATCGCCAAATTTCTAAATTTGACTACTTTAAAAAGTAAGATAAATATTAAAATTTAAAAATCTGGCTTGTGTCTCAACAGAAAATTAATCGTTAATTTACACACAACTATCTATAAATCATGTCGTTGCGACTAATTTGAAAAATGAGTACAGATAAAGAAAAAACATCAAGAATTGATTTATATGTTGACCATCTTTTAGATTGTAAAGACATGGACAACCTTATTTTGAAAGGTCATTTAATGACTGAATTGGCACTTCAATATTTAATAAATGAATTCGCAAAAAAGAAAGTCAATTTTAAAAAAGTACGATTTACGTATTCAAATAAATTAGAAATCGCAAGGTTACTTGGACTATTTGAAAATGGAAATGCACAACTTTATCGCTTATTAAAATTATTGAACAGATTGAGGAATTCAATTGCCCACAATGTGGAATACGATGCAAAAATACTAAACAAATTTTTTGAAGAATGTTACATTCAATCAATTCAAGGGGCAAATAATATTAAAATAATGAATCCTGAAGACAAGATTGAATATAAATTAAGTAAAATCGAAGACACTATTATAAACGGAATTCACTTTAGACTATTACTTAATATTTCCATGATATGTTCTAAAATTTATAAAATTTCTGGATTGTAACAAAAAAACTATACCACCCGCTGGCGCTAGTTTATACCTAGTTCCGTACTTGTTAATACTTACTAGCACCCAAATAGGCTACTATTTTTATAACTTTTAACCATAGCCTCATAACTAAACAGCTACGCCCCTGTAATTACCTCTAAGGTACTCTCTACATCTAATGCCGTAAGCGCTTCTGGGGTGATGCTCGTACGCCATACATATACCTTTTTTAACTGCGGCATTTGCACCAAACTAGGCAACACCTTATTACTTACGTTGGTATTATAGATATTCAGCGATTGTAACTGCTTAAGCGTTGCCAATTGCTGCACTTGCGCATCTGTAATGCTGGTATTATCTAAAACCAACTTTCTTATATTTTTAAATTGGGCTATTCCTTGTATCATGGCATCAGAAAGGGTATTACCGCCTAAATCTAGCCATAATATGTTGGTACCTATGTCGGTTAGCAACGTAAAATCTTTTTCCCACGCCGCTACATTTGCGGGCGTAATGGTATGGTCTTCTAAGGTTATTTCTAACATGCCAGAACCATCTACCAATTCGCGCACCCCAAACCCTTTGACTTTGAGTTCGTTTAATTTTTCCAGTGCAAATGGCGCAGCAGTTGGTAAACTTTCTGTACCCCCATGCCCTTCTGCTCCTTCCGCTGCAAATCCTAATTTACGTTCTGCAATTTGCATCACCTCTTCTGGCACCTCTACACTGCCTAGCGTAGCTTCTTGATTCCCTTGTCCGCTTTCTATCCAAAACTTAACCAAGGTCATTTCTTCCTCTGTTAATGGTGTTTTGCCTTCTGGCGGCATAAAATCATCATGATGTTCTGGTAAGGATATGCGTTTAAATAATTCGGACTGCTCCAAATTGCCTGCCACTAGTACTGGGCCACCTTCTCCCCCGGTTTGCAAAGCATCAAACGTATGCATGGCCAATCCTCCTTTTTTCTTAGAGGCATTGTGGCAGCTCACACACTTGGCTTCAAACACGGGCTGTACCAAATAAGGATACACGCTTGCATCTTCTAACTTTGCCAGTTCTGGCAAGGGCTCTTCTTTGACTCTAAAGGGCGCATATTTTACCAGATATTCCTCGCCATGCGTTAAATTACCCCCGTAGTGGCCGGTAACGCTCAATAAAACAACCATTACGGTTAAAAGCGCCATATTGGGTTTCGCCTTTTGTAAGGCCTTTACAGGTAGTTTATTGGTCTTTACGAGCCAAGCGAAAAAAGCAACTAGGGTAGTAAAAACACCAAACCACAAATGTCCGTTAAGCATATCTTGGTCATAATCTCCACTTAAAGACAACATATACCCCAAAACACAGGCCATTAAAGCACTTAGCGTACCTGCTAGTAAGGCAATAGGTACTGCGGCGGACAATGCTTTGTTTTTGGTAAAGCGTTCTGTGACTTCTAAGATTAGGGCGAATAGTAAAAACCCAATAGGCAAATGCACCACCAAGGGATGAAATCTCCCTAGAAATAATACAAAATCTGAAACTTCTTGCATGCTAAAATTCTTGGTTAAATACGCTCCAGTTTATAGGGCGCAGAGTGGTTGGCATTCCATTGGCAGATGTACAAATTTTTATCTTCATCTACACACACATCATGCCCATGTAATATGGGTTTTTCTTCTAGCTGATAGCTTTTTTGCAAAACGCCATTCTTATATTCTGGTGCCGTGCCTCCTGGATTAGACACTACCTTATCTCCTTCCATAATAGTAACAAAACCGGTATGGTCTTTCCAATTGGTTTTCCCAACCTTAGGCTGCGACCAACACACACCTGCGTATAAATTATCATCATCAAAAACAGCTCTACATACCTGCATATTGGGCATGGCTACCGTTTTTATGTATTTACCGTCTAAGGTATAGTACTTAAAACATTGTTCTGTTCTAGAGGTAGCAACCACCATTGGGTTTCCTTTTTCTCTATAGTCAATAGCCACACCGTGTGCACTAACCAACCGGTAATTGGGGTCTGGATGGTTTGCTCCGCCCCAATGACGAATGTACCTACCATTACTGTCGTATTGGATAATTCGGCTCTCCCCATAACCGTCTGCCACATAGATATCTCCATTGGGGCCAATAGCGGTTTCCGTAGGGCAAAATGATTCCTCTGGTGTGTACACACCTATAGTCATCGGGTGGCCAATATCAAACAAAACTCTACCGTCTACTGTAGTCTTAGCTACACGTCCGTTGTGTTTTACCATTTGATTGCCTTTCCCTAACGCCCAACCAGAATCGGTAATGTACAACATGTCTTCCCCGCCTTCATCATGCAAGGTTAGCCCGTGCCCTCCTTGATAGGCAGTGCCCCAATAGTCTAATAACTTACCGGATTTATCAAAAATTAAAATATTATTCTGTGGATGGTCCCCTACCATAATTAGCCTTCCTTTACTATCCATAACCATCTCATGGCAATTAAGCAGTGGAATTCTTGTAGCACTAATTTGCGCCCAGTTTTTGGTAAGCTTGTATTGGTAGTCGCCATGACCTAAAATGGTATCAGTCTCGTTCAACAAACGGTCTGGATTTTTTTTACTACCAATCACTGTTGCTCCAAATGCTGAGGAGGTTGCCGCTAGAGCTGTGCTGGCTAAACCTGTAGTTTTTATAAAATTTCGTCTTGTGGACATATAATTAGGTTAGGTTAAAACATCCTTGACCACATGGCCGTGAACATCTGTTAATCTAAATCTTCTTCCTTGGTGTTTAAACGTTAAACGTTCATGGTCTATACCAAACAAGTGCAGTAACGTAGCATGGAAATCATGTACATGCACAGGGTTTTCTGTTACGTTGTAACTAAAATCATCGGTCTGGCCGTAAGTCATCCCTGGTTTTACGCCAGCACCCGCCATCCACATGGTGAATGCCTTAGGGTGGTGGTCTCTACCATAATTTTCTTTGGTTAACTGACCTTGAGAATATACCGTTCTTCCAAATTCGCCACCCCAGACTACCAAAGTATCTTCTAACATCCCGCGTTGTTTCAAGTCTTTGATAAGGGCTGCCGTTGCCTGGTCGGTTTGTTTGGCTTTAAACTTAACGCCATTAGGGCAGCCAATATGCTGGTCCCATCCTTGGTGGTATAGTTGTACAAACTTAACGCCCTTCTCTAATAATTTACGTGCCATTAAACAATTGGCAGCGTATGTTCCTGGGTCTCTACTGTCTTTACCATACATCTCAAAAATATGCTCTGGTTCGTCTTTAGTATCGGTTACTTCCGGTATAGATGTTTGCATCCGGAAGGCCATTTCGTATTGCGCCATACGCGACTGTATTTCTGGGTCCCCGTAGGCATCATGCTGTATACCATTTAGCTTATCTAGGTAATCTAGCATTTTCTTACGGTCATTACCATCATAATTATCCGGATTGTTCAAGTATAACACTGGGTCTTTACCTGAACGAAATTGAACCCCTTGGTGTTCTGTGGGTAAAAATCCGTTGCCCCACAAACCAGCTTTTAGTGGTTGCCCAGTACCGTTTTTAGATATAAGTGTAATGAAGGTTGGTAAGTTTTCATTATCAGAACCCAACCCATAGCTTAACCAAGAACCTATAGAAGGTCTTCCTGGCAATTGGTGCCCGGTTTGCATAAAAGTTACCGCCGGAGTATGATTAATTTGGTCCGTTTGCATAGATTTTATAAAGCACAAATCGTCTACAATTTCTGCCGTATGTGGCATTAGCTCACTTACCCATGCTCTTGATTCTCCATATTGTTTAAAATTGAAGATGGAAGGTGCAACTGGCAATGTGGATTGACTACCACTCATCCCAGTTAAACGTTGACCACCTATTATAGATTCTGGCAAGTCTTTCCCAAACATATCTACTAATCCTGGCTTGTAATCAAACAAATCTAATTGGGATGGTCCCCCACTTTGGAACAAGTAAATAATACGTTTAGCTTTGGGTAAATGATGTGGCAACCCCAGTTTATTGCGTGTAAAATTATTTACAGCTTCACCAGATTTACCTAGGGTACCCCATGCTTTTTCTGCACTTAGCAAACTGCCCAATGCCATTGCACCGATACCTAAAGATGTTTTCTTTAAAAAATGTCTACGGTCTAGCTGTTTTTCAATTTCTTGAAAATCTTTGTTATTAGAACGTAATGTATCATGATGATTACACATAGCAAGTTTTTTTATCGTTTTGTAATAAAAGCATCAGAATTCATAATCGTCGATGCCACCACGGCATTCGCAGCAACCAAAGCGGCATCATCCGCAGGGTCTATTTTGTGTTCCCCAATACTTATCCAGCCTTGTGCCTTAGCACCATTGTTTTTAAACTTTTCAAATTCTGAATGTTGCAACTCCGTTAGGATGGTTAACTCCTCATCTTTAATAGTACGCCCAGTTAACTTTTTGTAGGTCTTTGCAATCCCTTCTGCAACACTGTTATATTCCACCATCTTTTTGCCAAGTACTCTTGCGGCTTCTACAAAAGTTGGGTCGTTTAGTAACACCAATGCCTGTAATGGGGTATTGGTCTCCTGCCTTCTTGTGGTACATAAATCTCTAGAAGGCACATCAAAAGTAGATATAGTAGGGTGTGGAACGGCCCGCTTCCATACGGTATACATACTTCTACGGTACAATTCTTCTCCTTGTCCCTGCGGATATTTATCTCCTGTAACACGCCACAATCCTGGCGGTTGATACGGATGTACGCTCTCCCCTCCTATTTTTTCATTCAGTAATCCCGAAGCATACAGCGCGTTATCCCTTAACATTTCTCCCGATAGTCTTTTAGAAGGCCCTCTAGCCAACAATCTATTTTCACCATCCATCTCCATCAAATCTCTTGTAGCCAAACTGCTTTGTTGGTAGGTATTAGACATCACTATTAATTTATGCAATGCCTTAACGTCCCAGCCAGACTCCACAAACCTAATTGCTAACCAGTCTAATAATTTTGGATGCGATGGCAATTCTCCTTGATTTCCAAAATCTTCCGCCGTTTTTACAATACCAGTACCAAACAAATTTTGCCAATATCTATTGACGGTAACTCTTGCAGTTAACGGGTTGTCTTTATCTGTAATCCATTTGGCCAAGCCAATCCTGTTCTTTTCAAACTTATCAGAAAATGGGAATATGGCTTCTGGCGTATTAGGGAAAACAGAATCCGTAGGCTGATCATACTGGCCGCGTGCTAAAAGGTAGGCTTGCCTTTTATTCTTACTTTCCTTCATCACCATAATCTGCTTTACCTTATCTATACTATCTACGAGCACCAATCGGTCTTCTTCTAAAGCTTTTATTGCCTTTTGATACGGTTTAGAAGTAGCAGAAACATAGTACTGTTTAAGCATGGCTTTTTCTTGCGCTGTTAGGCTTGCGTAGGCTTTTTCTTTTAAAGTACTAAGCTTCTCCTTATCCGAAATTTGAAGCACCTCTACAGGTGTCAACTCTTTATCAAAAACCATGAGATTATCTACCACAGCACCGCCAATGCCCTTACCACGCCAAACCGCTCCAATACGTAATCCTGGTTCAATAATCGGGCTATTCTCATACAACTGTAAACCGTGAAAGATAATGTCCTTATACAAATTATCATGTAAGGTTTTGGTTTGTAGTTTTTCACCATCCATATAAATAGAAACCCCATCTGCCTTACTAGTACCATTGTAAGTTAGGGTAAGTTGCACCCACTTTTCTTTCGGAATTTCTTTAATTGATTCTATTACTAGGGCGTTATCTGGCCATACATGTGCCAGCAAAGCCTCTAGTTTATTTTCTTTTATTTTTAAATGATATCCTCTAAAACTATGTAGTTCCGGGCTGTTCATTTTATGAAAGATTACACCCGTTTCTAAGTCTTTAGGCACAAAGACTTCTATACCAATAGAGAACGATTCTGCACGCTGGTAAATACCAATTTTATCCAAATCTAGCCAGGTATCGCCATCCATGAGTAAACCTTTACCAGTGCTACCCTCTTTAAAAATGGGCTTTTCATTATCTACAAACTGCTGGCGCATACGGATGTTGTTCTTACCATTACCGCCAATAGTGTTCACCAATTTCCCAGCATCAAAGTCTAACGCTGCTACCAGATTATTTGGTTTAGCAGTTGAGGATATGGTTTTATACTGTTCTTGTTTAACCCAGTTTTCTGCTTTTTCGGCTTCCGTTTCAACAGTAATGGCCACTTTTTCTTCTTTTTCTCCCACCAGTTTTTCTAAATACGCCAATACTTGTTCTTGTTCCTCTGTCGGAATCATCATTGCAGGTACCGGTGTGGCATTATCCCAAGATATAAGTCCGGTTTCATCTACATTATTAAAGAAGCTGAACATCTCAAAATAATTTTTCTGAGAAATAGGGTCATACTTATGGTCGTGGCATTTGGCACATTCCATGGTAAGTCCTAAAAATCCTTGACTAGCTACATGAGAACGGTCAGCTACGTATTCTACCCTAAACTCCTCATCTATAATACCCCCTTCCATATTTTGAGGGTGTAAACGATTAAAGGTGGTTGCCAATTTTTGCTCACGCGTAGCATTAGGTAACATATCTCCTGCCAATTGCCACAAAATAAATTGGTCATAAGGCATATTTTCATTAAAACTTTTAATGACCCAATCGCGCCAAGGTGAAGTATCTCTATACCTATCCACACTGTAGCCATGCGTATCTGCGTAGCGTGCCAAATCCATCCAATCCAACGTACGTTGCTCGCCATATTTTTCTGAGGCCAACATACGGTCTACCTGCTTTTCAAACGCATTGGGCGCATCGTCATTTACAAATTCTTCTATTTGCTCTAGTGTGGGTTGTAGTCCTGTTAAATCTATAGAAGCCCTTCTAAGTAAGGTTTCTTTATCTGCTATATCTGATAGTTTTAAGTCTAATGGCTCTAACTGAGCTAGCACAAAATTGTCTATTGGATTAGCTACTTGGTCTGTGTTTTTAACCTTAGGAACCTTATGTTTTTCTGGCTTAATAAACGCCCAATGGTCTTTGTATTCTGCCCCATCTTCTATCCACTTCACCAGCATGGCCTTTTCCTTATTGGTTAAGGTTAGGTGCGAATCGGGCGAGGGCATTATAAGATTAGGGTCTGCAGACATAATTCTGTGGAATACCTCACTCTTAGCTAATTTCCCTGGAACTATAGCACGCTTACCTGGATTTTCTGGTAATTCTTTGTAAGCTGCTTCTGCAGAATGCAGCTGTAGTCCACCCTTAATATTACCTGCATCTGGTCCATGACACAAGTAACATTTATCTGACAGTATGGGTTTTACATGCTGATTAAAATCTAATGTCTCTGGTAAGGCCTCATATTCTGCCGCTACTTCTTCTGGCAATTCTGGCCCACCACAGGAGATTCCCATTAGTATGGGAATGAGAAAAAATCTTTTTAACATTCGCATTTGCGTGTGTAGTTTTCAGTTAAGTCAAATCTATTAGAAAGTATCGGCTTCTTCAATATCCAAAAAAGGCTATTAATTGTACATTTCCGATATTTTAAAATTTTCTTTCTTTTCTAGAACGCAGTTTATTGGCGGCAGCATCGCCTTTAAATTTTTCTTTTTCAGGATTCCACTCTAGTTCTCTATTAAGCTTATACCCAATGTTGGCAAGATGACATATAGTTGCAGAACGATGCCCAATTTCTACATCGCAAACCGGCTTGCTTCTCTTTTTAATAGCATTTAACCAATCTGCAGCATGGTTATCAGACTTATACAAACGGGTATCTGTAGAAGATAAATTGGTAGAAACCAAGTTTTCTGGTGTAGTTTCAAAATAATTTCTGCTGATATCCATTTGACCTTTAGAACCAAAGAAACGGACACCCCAACCACGACCAAAGTCTTTATGCTCCACTTCTATTCCGTTAGCATAATACATTTTTAACCCTCTGACGGCATTTTTGTCTTTAGGGGGAACAATTTTTACGGGCCCTGAATGGTCCATACCTAATGCCCATTGCACAATATCAAACATATGCGCCCCCCAATCCGATAAAATTCCTCCACCGGTTTCCTCAAACAAACGCCAATCTGGCCAAAACTTTACATCATTAGAAGAAGGAGCTAATCTATGGTTATAAGCCAATAGTGGAGCAGGCCCACACCAGTTATTCCAATTTACCGCTGCAGGCATAGCCTCGTGAGCTAAATCATAGGCCTTTGCAGGATCCCCTACATTAACTTCTACCCTTGTTATATCACCCAAATACCCATTTCTAACCAGTTCACATGCTTTTCTAAAAGTATCCCAAGAACGTTGCATGCTACCCACTTGCAGCACCTTATCTGACCGCTCTACTGCTTTTACCATAGCCCTACCTTCTGCAATATTATGAGATAAAGGTTTTTCACAATACACATCTTTATCTGCCTTTACACTATCCAATACATGTTTGGCATGCCAATGATCTGGAGAGGCTATGACAACAGCATCTATGGCAGTATCCATAAGCATCTCCTTATAATTTAAATAGCTTTTTACGCTATTATTTTTTGTGCTATTCCTTATTTCTTGGTAACTGCTAGCTACGTGATTCTTAAACCAGTCGTTTTTGGTAGTCCATACATCTGAACAAGCAATAATTTCTGCATGATTTGTTATCATCCCTTTGGCTAGACCTCTACTCTGTTTACCCAAACCAATGAAACCAATATTAATTTTATCGCTCGGAGCAATAAAACCTTTACCCAACACATGCCTTGGTACTATGGTTAGGGCACCTACGGCAAGACCTGTTTTTAGTATAAAGCCTCTCCTAGTAGTTACAGGTGTTTTTTTGTCCGTTTCCGACTTTTTTTTCAATTTAGCATTCTGTTTGTCAGTTTTCATATTTACGTCAGTTTAGTGTTTTCTAAATTAGAATTTACTAGGGTTTAGGGCGAAAACAAATCGTTTGTAAACTGCAACAAATGTTTTATTATGCTAGAATTACTGCAATCACTTAAAATTAGCTTACTACATACGGGTTTTGCTAAACTTGGAAAGGAATGGGATTATGACAATGTTATAAGCCCTTTTGTTCGCTTGTTTTATGTTACAAAAGGCACAGCCAAATTGTATCATAACCAAACTACTTTTAACCTTAAAGAAGGCTATATGTATTTAATACCTAGTTATGTTTATAACCGGTATAAATGTGAGGATTATCACGAACAGTACTACATTAGTTTCTTTGAAGAAATACGAACAGGTTTATCCCTTTTTAATCTGCGCTCTGTTAAGTACGAAGTACCTATACAAAACGAGGATGCCGCTCTTTTTAAACGTTTAACTACCTTATACCCAAAACGTAAAATAATTAATAATGATCCAAAGGCCTATGTGCATCAGCCACAAGAATTGTTGGCTTTTAATAAAAAACATGCTCAAAATAGCACGCAACGTTATTTAGAGACACAGGGTATACTCACCGTTTTACTTTCTAGATTTATAGAAAATGAAGCACCTAATACTACAAACGCTACTACAACAAGCAGAATACCAGATGTGCTTTTCTACATTGCAGAACATTTAACTGCTCCTTTAGAAATAAAAGATTTAGCAAATAAATACCATGTAAGTACTGACCATTTTTCGCGCATATTTCTAAAAGAATTTGGTATGCGACCTAATCTATACATACAAACAAAGCGTATAGAACGCGCTCAACTCTTACTCTGTACAACAGCGTACAGCTTAGAAGAAATAGCTCATAAGGTAGGAATAGAAAATTTTTCTTACTTCAGTAGAACGTTTAAAAAAATTACAGGCACAACCCCAGGCAAGTACAGAAAAAATCAGCATTTATCGCCTTAATTCTACAGCAACGCAATCCGTAGTAATGCATCATCTGCAGTAATGTACAGATATTTTTCTGCTACCGCTAACGCGCAATTGCCAGTTACTTTGGTAGTAGCAAGAGTACCCAAATGTTTTCCTTTATGATCTAAGACCAAAACGCCATCCGGACCCGCAACAAAAAGATTTCCTTTAGCATCCACTTTTATACCATCTGGCAATTGCTTAACCGTACTATTTATAAATAACTGAGTAGCATCAAAAAATGGTTCTTTAGCTCCTAATCTGCCTCTAGCGTCAACCGCAAATTGCCAAATCATAGCCAATTCTGGGTTAGAATCTGCCACGTACAAGATTTTTTCATCCGGAGATAGGGCAATACCGTTAGGAAAAGGGATGTCCTCTACCAGCAAAACCACCTCTCCATCTGTAGTTAAGCGGTAGACACCAGAAAAACCGATTTCACTCGCTTCTTTACCAAAACCAAAAGTGGGATCCGTAAAATAAAGGTTCCCTCTACTATCATAAACCAAGTCGTTGGGGGAATTGAAAGGTTTTCCTTGATACTCTCCTGCTAAGGTTTGAAATAACGCAAAACCTTCATCATTAAAACCTAAAAACTTACTCACTCGCTTATCACCCACTTGACAAAGGATTAATTCGTTTTCTTTATTGAACGTTAATCCGTTAGAGCCTTTTGTTATTTCTAAATTTTTACCGGTATACCCAGAAGGCGATATGTAAACAGACACACCATCCTTTGCTGACCATTGGTACAACTTATTTTCTGGCACATCTGAAAAGTAGAGGGTTTGGTTTGCGGCATTCCATACGGGTCCTTCTGACCAGTTAAAGCCCTCTGCCAATACTTCAATCTTAGCATCAGTTGCTATAATTTCATCTAATTTATCATCTAGCCTAATGACCTCCCCTATTGTAGTATACGTAGTAGGAGCTTTGGAATCTGGTATTGGTGTTTCTTTTTCTTTTTTAGGCTTACAATTACTACCTAGTATTAGGAGTAATAATCCTAGTATTACGGTGATTGGTTTGGTTGGCCTCATGTTTATAAATGTATAAATTACATTTAAATATAGCAAGCTAAATATTTTACTAAATACAATTCGTTTTATTTACAAAACCATTTGTGGCAAGGATTAAAACAAACGTTATCTACATACCTTGAACCCCTAAAAGTGGATTGCCTTCAATATTTTAATTTAGAATTTTACTTTAAACCAAACTGCAATGAAGATTAAATTGTCTTTTATAGCACTAGTAGCCCTAGTGTTATCTCCAAGTATAAAAGCGCAAGATGCTTTTCCTTTTGAGTTACCAAAAGAAAAACCAAACCGCCCATTAAGTTTAGCTTTACAACGCAATTATGACCAATATTTAGCGCCAAGACCAGAAGACAATGAGTTGTATTCCCAATTTAAATACACCGAATTAAAGGGTTTTGATTACCATAATCATGATGGTACCATATCTAGAAGAGACCCTTCTAAAGTAATTTTTGCTAACGGCAAATACTACGTTTGGTATACGTACCGTAATACCCCAACACCTCCGCAAGGTGCTAAAAAAAGCAATGATACCATACCTTCTTCGGATTGGGATTTATCAGAAATTTGGTATGCTACCAGTGATGATGGAATTACGTGGGAGGAGCAAGGTGTTGCTATAAAAAGACCGGAAAAACCAAACGTGGGTTGGCGCTCTGTGTCTACTACAGATATTTTAGTGTTTAAAGGTAAATATTACTTGTACTATCAAGGATTTATGGAAGCTAGCGGCAAACGTGGTGATGACTGTCCTGTAACGGTATCTTATGCAGATTCGCCAGACGGACCTTGGACTGCCACCCATCAAATTGTTATTCCCAATGGAGAAAAGGGTACTTGGGATCAATACTCTATCCATGACCCACACCCCTTGGTTTACAACGATAAAATATACCTGTATTATAAATCTGATTTTGATGGCAACCCAAATCTTGTGCGTATGCAAGGTTTAGCAACCGCAGATCATCCCCTAGGTCCTTTTACCAAGCATCCATTGAATCCTATAATGAATTCTGGCCACGAAACCACCATGTTCCCTTTTAAAGAAGGGATTGCTGCTTTGGTAATAAAAGATGGCAACGAGCATTTTACCATACAATATGCTCCCGATGGCGTAAATTTTTCTATCGCTGCGATATCTGAACTACTACCGATTGCGGGTGGGCCATTTATACCAGATGCATTTACCAATACCAAGGATGGTAGAGGTATTACTTGGGGTATTAGCCATTTGATAAACGCGGGAGAAAGAGGGTCCCAACATTCTATTTTATTACGATTTGATTGTGATTTGAGTCAGGATATTCATGACCCAGATATGAAGCATCATTCTAATATTTGGCATTACAAACCTGAATTTTACTACAAGTTGGGCTTAAACAACAAGCAGAAAGAACGGATTGCAAAAGCTACCGAAGCTTTAAAAAATCAGCAAAAATAAATTCAATGAAGCTGTATATAAAACCCTTAAAACTTCTGTTCTTATTGGCTGTAGGTTGCTTTTGTAATAACAGTATCAGTGCACAGAAAAACCTAACAAATACCATAAAAAGTTTAATGCCTGATGCCAAGTTTATCAGCGCACAAGCTTTTGATAGCCCAGCGTTTTACCAAGACCAACATTGGCTTGCCATTAATCCAAATACAACTAAAACCGCCACTGCTAGCTATACTTTTAAGGGTACAACAGGCAATTATGATGTGGTTTTATTTACTGTGGGAGAAAATGACGGTAGGTCTACCTACTCTGTTAGAAAAAATAATACCCAATTTGGATGGTATAGTCCCGCTTTGAGTACCTCAACGTTTGAAGAAGGACCAGAATACACCAAAGTCTTTGAGGCTATTACTTTAAAACAAGGCGATAATATACAAGTGGTAGCTGGTATAGGTTCTCAAGACCAAAAAGAGTTTAGTAGAGGTAGATGGTCTGGCATTGCCCTTACCCAAGCTGGCAAGGGCAAGCGTTTACTTGCAAAAATTAAAGCAGAATTAGCAGCTAAAACTCCGCTGGCCATTACGGGTGAATTGAAAAAATGGCACAAAGTAACTCTAACTTTTGATGGACCAGAAAGTGCAGAAGACGCAACGGACAATCCGTTTATGAACTATCGCCTAAACATTGTATTTACCCATGTAAAAAGTGGAAAAAGCTATGTAATTCCAGGATACTTTGCTGCTGATGGTAATGCAGGTGAAACCTCTGCGACTGCCGGCAATAAATGGCGGGCGCATTTTGCCCCTGATGAAATTGGCGAATGGGAATTTAAAGTTGACTTTAGAAAAGCCAACTTTAGTGCTGTTAGCAATAAACCAGAGACGGGCAAAAGCGCAGGATTTATGGATGGCTACCTAGGTAGTTTTGCTATAGCACCAACAGATAAAACCGGAAACGATTTTAGAGCTAAAGGAAGACTCCAATACATAGGCAAACGCTATTTACAGTTTGCAGAAACAGGAGAATATTTTTTAAAGCAAGGTGCAGATGCCCCAGAAAACTTTTTAGCATACGCGGACTTTGATGGTACTTTTCACAACGATGGTCATAAGGACCATCTGGTAAAAACATGGAAAAATCATTTACAAGACTGGAAAAAAGGAGACCCCACATGGCAAAATGGCAAAGGAAAAGCTATGATTGGTGCATTAAACTATTTGGCAAGTAAAGGTTTAAACGCCTTCTCTTTTCTTACAAATAATATCGCTGGTGATGACCAAAATGTTTTTCCCTACGTAGATTATGACACTTGGGACCGTATAGATGTTTCTAAAATGGACCAGTGGGAAGTTGTTTTTTGTCACGCACAACAACTGGGTTTATTTTTACATTTTAAGACCTTAGAAGTAGAAAACCAAGGCTTGTTAGACAATGGTGGTGTTGGTGCCAATAGCAAATTGTATTACCGTGAACTCATGGCACGTTTTGGACACCATTTAGCGTTAAATTGGAATTTATGCGAAGAAAATGGGGAGTGGGTTAAAAACCCGACTACGCCGCCACAAAGTACACAAGAGCGTTTGGCCATGGCCCATTATTTTAAGGAAAATGACCCTTATCATCACCATCTGGTTATCCATAATGGCATTCCTTATGATGACTTGCTTGGTCCAGAATCTGGTATTACTGGTCCTTCTGTACAAACCCATAGAGCAGATTTTAGTAGCATACACAAAGAGGTATTACACTGGTTAAATGCTTCTGAAGAAGCAGGATTTCCTTGGGCCGTTGCTGTAGATGAGCCGGGAGATGCACAACATTCTTTATTACCAGATGCGGAAGACCCAAACCATGATATGGCTCGCAGAAATGGACTTTGGGGTACTTTAATGGCAGGCGGTTGGGGAAATGAATGGTACTTTGGGTATGCACACGCTCATTCTGATTTGACTTGTGAGGACTATCGCTCTAGAGATTTATTTTGGGACCAGGCCAAAATAGCCTTAGACTTTTTTAAACAACAACAGATTGCTGTAGACCAATTAGAAAACAATAACCAATTGGTGGGTAATACTACCAATAATAATAGCGTCTACTGTTTAGCAAAACCCAACCAGCTATATGTGGTTTACAAAAACAATATAGAACGTGTCTCTTTAGACTTAAGCCAAACTACAGGAGAATTCTCCGTACAATGGTATAATCCAAAAGTGGGAGGTGTTATGCAAAACGGGAACGTAAAAAAAGTCGTTGGTGGTAGTAAAGTTGATTTAGGCAAAGCCCCCAATAAAAAACAAGAAGACTGGGTCATTTTACTTAAAAAAGTATAACCCTACCAATTGGTAAGAGAACCATCTTTGCGGTACAGCCTTGGTATTTCAATCGGTGTAAATTTGCGTTCTTTTGCCAATGCTTCATTAAATTCAATTCCCAATCCAGGACCTTCTGGCACTTTATAACGTGGCCCATCTAACACTGGTCTAGTCGTATAAAAATCAGGAGCATCTGTACCCATGTATTGCGCCGGAGTATTCACTTCTTCTAACCAAGCAAAATTAGGACAAGCTGCTGCTACGTGTATTGTAGCTGCTGTACAAATTGGTCCTAACGGGTTATGCGGCATTAAATCTATATAATGGGCTTCTGCTAAACTAGCCACCTTCATGGTTTCCGTGATGCCACCCAAATTACAAACATCTACCCTTGCAAATTGCGTTAAATTTTCTTCTAGAAATGGTAAAAACTGCCATTTGCTAGCAAACTCTTCACCTATAGCAAAAGGGGTGTCTATCATTTCTCTTAAAGCTTTATACGCTTGCGGCGACTCATCCCTAATGGGCTCCTCTATATAATCCAAGGTACCTGCTGGCATCCGTTGTATAAAAGAATAGGTTTCTGCTGCAGTTAAACGCGTATGGTAGTCAATACCCAAAGTTATTTCCCAACCCAATTCTTTACGCAAGTCTGTAATCCAATTTGCTAATTGCGCTATGGATGTTCTAGGCTCAAATTGTGTGGGATTAGAAGTTGCTTCAAACTCAGCTGGAGCTAAACGTAACATAGTCCACCCTTCTTTAACCAAAAGCTTTGCATAAGAAAACAATTCTTCTTTAGTGGTAAACCTAACAGAAGCAAAACACGCTACATAGTCTCGCTGTTTACCGCCAAGTAAATCGTACACCGGAATTTCTAAGTGCTTACTTTTAACATCGTGCAACGCAATATCTATGGCCGAAATAGCAGCAGTAAGCACCCTACCACCTTCAAAATATTGGCCGCGATACATTTCTTGCCAAAGAGCTCCAATAGCATTAGCATCCCTACCTATAAGTAAGGGTTTAAAATGTTCTAAAGCACCCACAACAGCGAGTTCCCTACCACTAATGCCAGAAGCGCCATAACCATACAAGCCATTGTCTGTTTCTATTTTCACCACCAATTGGGCAGAACTACCTACATTTATAGGATAGCTATAAATATTTTCTATTTTCATCAGGAATCTGTTTTATCTATTTCAATTCGTTTTACACTACCTACTAGAAATACGTAGGCTAAAAATCCGACTAGGGCTACCATACTTATATATAGCAAGGCCGGACTAAAATCGCCCTCTTTAACCAAATAGCCAATAACTACCGGCGTAACTACTGCAGATAGTCCACCTATAAAATTAAACACTCCTCCGGTAAGACCTATTAAGTTCTTTGGTGCCATGAGCGAAATAAACACCCAAGTAATACTAGCAAAACCGTTCCCAAAAAAAGCAAGCGCTAAAAAAGCAATAATCAACGTGGTATTATCCGTATAGTTTGCACCGATAATTATAGTGGACAACAGTGTGCCTCCAATAACAGGAGCTTTACGGGCAATCTCTGTAGAAAATCCTTTTTTAACCAGAAAATCTGAAGTAAAACCTGCCAGTAGCACACCAAAAAAAGCGGCTAAAAACGGAATGGATGCTAGAAATCCCGACTCAAGAAAATCTAGTCCTCTATATTTTACTAAATAGGTAGGGAACCAGGTTAAAAAGAAAATGGCTAAAGTTCCCAAACAAAATTGACCAATATATAGACCCCATAATTTGCGAGAAGTAAATGCATATTTAAGTTGATGCCATTGGATGGATTCTTTTTCTACTTTGGCCACCTCTTTGTTATTAGTATCCTTAGTCTTAACAGGGTCCCGATACAAGACATACCATAATACACCCCAAACAATACCAATTATACCAGAAACGATAAACAATCCACGCCACCCTAAAGCATCTTGTATCGCAACCAATAAAGGGGTTAAGAATGCTAAGCCAATGTATTGCCCAGAAGTATAAATAGCTATGGCAGAAGCTCTCTCGTTCTCTGGAAACCATTTTGTAACAATAGCATTATTTGTAGGATAGCTAGGAGCCTCAAAGACCCCAATTGCCGCTCTTAATCCTAATAAAGCACCAAAAGAATTAGCTAATCCTTGTAATAAAGTTGCAATAGACCACGTAATTAACATAATAGTATACAACACTCTGGCTTTAACCCTATCTACTATAAGACCTCCAGGTATTTGTAAGCCCGCGTATGTCCATGCAAAAGCAGAAAAAATGAGACCCATTTTAACAGAGTCTAATTCTAAATCCTCACTTAAGGCAGAAGCTGCTACAGAAATATTACTCCGATCTAGGTAGTTAATGACTACAGTAAAAAATACCATAGCCAGAATACCATAGCGTTTTTTACGCTTTTCTGTTGTTATCATTGTTTGGTTTTTAGTGGTTATTGCAGTTGTGTAATGATAAAAAATGGCGGCCATACGCCGCCATTTGTAAACTAGAAAAAAACTAAACTACTATTAACAATTAGGTAAGGTTTAAAGATATACTTGGCGACACCAGACCTACACAACAATTGCGTTCTTAACTAGAACAAATGGTTTGTTTTACGTATTTTAACATATACACAAGGTTTATCAAAAATTTAAAATTTATAACCTCTAATTTAATTTACCTTATTAAAACCACCCCAAAACACGCATTATATCAATATTTTAGATAAATAAACAAAAGCAATAAAACCATTTGTCGCTCTTAAAGAACCATATGTATACGGGCGTTTTAACAATAATTTAAACCTTGCAGCCAGAGATAACTGAATAAATTATGCGACAAAAAACAATCAAACTAAGAACACTACGGTTAGTGTTAGGAGTATTCCTATTAAGTATAGGAATCTCTTACGGACAAACCCAAAAAGTGTCTGGTACCGTCAGCGATGACACCGGACCTTTGCCGGGCGTGTCTGTAATTGTCAAAGGAACCACAAATGGTACGGCTACCGACTTTGACGGCAATTATGAAATTACAGCGGGGCCAAATGCTATTTTAACCTTTAGCTATATTGGTTATAAACAAAAAGATGTAAAAATTAATGGCAGAAAAAGTCTAGATGTTACCCTAGATGCAGATGTTTCTGCTTTGGATGAGGTGGTTATTATTGGCTACGGTAGTGCCAAAAGAAAAGATCTTACGGGTGCTATTGCCTCGGTAAAAGGAGAGGAACTAGACAAGGTTAAACCTGTAACTTTTGAAGGTGGTTTAGCGGCAAGAGCTGCGGGTGTGCAAGTAGTACAATCTGGTGGGGAGCCTGGTGCTGGTTTTAACATTAGAGTACGGGGTGGTAGTTCTATTACAGCAAGTAACGATCCATTATATGTAATTGATGGTTTTGCCATACAGGGTAATTCTTCTAGCACGTCTGTAGGTTTAGGTAATTCTACAACGAGCCCGTTAGCCTCCATTGACCCGAGTACAATTGAGTCCATTGAAGTGCTTAAGGATGCTTCTGCTACAGCTATATATGGTTCTCGTGGTGCCAATGGTGTCGTTATCATCACTACTAAAGGAGGTAAAAAAGGTAGAGCATCTTTAAATTTTGAAACTTTTACCGGTATTTCTAATATAGTTAGACCAATAGACTTAATGAGTGGTCAAGAATTTGTAGACTTCTGGAATGATTATTTTCCATGGAATGGAAACATAGCAGAAGACGATTTCAATACAAGAGCTTTTAGATATGATGATGGAACGCCTATCGACTTAAGTGACCCAAGAGTTTTAGTAACCGACTGGCAAGATGAAATTTCTCGTTCTGCTTTAACTAAAAGTTATAAAGTATCCATGTCTGGTGGTGGTGAAAACAACACCTATTCTGGTTCCTTTTCATATTTAAATCAAGAAGGGATTATTAAAACATCTGCTTTTGAGCGTTACAATGGTAATCTTAACATTAATCAAAACATAAGTGACCGTTTAAAAGCTGGTGTTAATCTTAACCTAGGTATCAACAAAAATGCAGGTATTGTTAGTGCCGCAGCAGAAAATGGTAACGGTAGAAATGGTATTATCACCTCTGCAATTTTGTTCTCCCCCGTACAAGGTATCAATAGAGATGGTGATGCTGAATACGATGAAAACGGACGCATTATTTCTGTTAGAAATGGTGATATTACTAATCCGCTCGCAAACTTGGAGTACAATAGTAATAACAGAAAGGCATTCCAATCTTTTGGTAGCGTTTTTGTGCAATACCGTATTGCAGATGGACTTACATTTAAATCGTCTTTAAGAGGTAACATAAGTGCCACAAAAGGCACAGCTTACTTTTCTGAACGTATTGGTTGGGGGCGTACCGCTAATGGTAGAGCGTTTATTAGCAATAATATAGGTACAGGTTTAATCACAGAGCAGAACCTTAACTTTAACAAAACTTACGGCGACCATAACATCAACGCCACTGCGGTTTATGAAGAGCAACAAAACACCTTTGAATTCAACACCTCAGGTTCAACAGGATTTGATTTACCGGGTGTAAATCTAGATAATTTGAGTGCAGCTACAGAACATATTCCTAATAGATCAGGTTTTAGTAAAAGTACCTTAAAATCATATCTAGCAAGAGTTCAATACGGTTATAAAGGAAGGTATACCTTTAATGCTAGTGCACGTTACGATGGCTCTTCTAGATTTGCAGAGGGCAGTAAGTACGGTTTCTTTCCATCTGCTGGTGTAGCATGGAACGTTGCCGAAGAGAATTTCTTAAAAAATAGCAATACCATAAACACCTTACGTTTTAAAGCAAGTTATGGTGAAACGGGTAACACTAATATTGGATCGTATCGTTCTTTTGCTCAAGCAGGAGTTGCAAGTACCATTCTTAATGGTAATCAGTTGATAACTGGGGCAGCAGTATCACAACTTGCTAACCCTGATTTAACATGGGAAACTACCTCTCAATTTGATGCTGGTGTTTCTTTAGGTTTATTTAGAAACAGAATTAATCTAGACGTAGATTATTACAACAAACAAACCAAAGATTTATTACTAGAGGTACCTTTACCTTTAACTTCTGGTTTTGAATTTTCTTTCCAAAACTTGGGTAGTTTAGAAAATACTGGACTAGAAATCTCTTTGAACACTACGAATATCACCAATGAAAATTTTACTTGGACATCTAACTTCAACATTAGTTTTAATGATAATAAAGTACTAGACCTAGGGGGTGCCGAAGAGTTTTTTACTAGAGCTATTGGCGACAACCAAATAGGCAATGACTACGTAATTAGAGTCGGTGAATCTTTAGGTTCCATGTTTGGTTTGCAAACAGACGGAATTTATAACTATAGTGATTTTGCTGCATTTGACGGTTTATCTGATGCCGAAGCAGCCGAAAAAATAAGAGCAGATGCGGCAGAACAAGGGATTCCTTGGTATGATGTGGTGTACGAATTGAAAGAAGGCACTGTATTATCTTCGGGACAACCAGATGCTACTAAATACCGACCAGGTATGCCAAAATTTGTAGATCAACTTACCGTAGACACGGATGGTGATGGTGTGCCAGATGAAGCTGATGGTATTGTAAACACGGATGATAGAACTATTATTGGTAACGCACTACCTAAGCATTTTGGTGGTTTTACCAATAATTTTAGATACAAAAATTTAGATTTATCTATCATTACCCAATGGTCTTATGGTAACGATATTTATTTAAAAACAGCCAACAAAGGTAGTGCGCAGGCCATACCGTTTTTAAATAAAATAGGATATGTGGCCAACAGATGGACCCCCGAAACACCAAATACGGACGTACCTGCAATTTGGGGAGATGGTGATGGTGGAATCAATGGTGTTGCCTATTCTAATTTAATACATGATGGTTCTTATTTTAGAATTGGAAATATCACTCTAGGCTACGAACTTCCAACGGACCTTAAATCTACATTAGGACTCAAATCCTGTAGAATATATGGTGCGGTAGATAATGTTTACGTATGGACTAACTATATAGGTTATGACCCAGATGTAAGTGTAGGTAACAATCAATTAACTCCTGGTTTAGATGCGGATTCTTATCCAAGATCAAGAACGTTTAGATTAGGACTAAGTGTTGGATTCTAAAAAAATAAGCATGAGAAATTTAATTAAAACTGGACTTTTGGCTGTAGGTTTAACAGCTTTGACCTTTACATCTTGTGATGATGATATATTGGTAGAAAACCCTACTCAATTTTTATCTCCAGATGCATTATTGGTAGACCGTAAAGGAGCAGAAACTTACCTTTATGGTGCTTATGATGCGGTGCAACACATTGTATCTGCTGGGGGGCAAGGTAAAGATGGATGGGGTATTCATTGGGGCTCTGTTGCTGCTGATGAAGTTGTTTTTCCACCATGGGCAGGTGATCGTAAATTTATCTACTTACACCAGCTTACGCCTTCTAATAATATCGTAAGAAAAATTTGGGGCGATTTGTACGAATCATTGAATAGAGTAAATAGTACCATTGATCGTGTAGGTGCTATGACAGATGACCAGATAGATGCAGAAGACAGAGCAAAATTTGTTGCAGAAGCTAGGTATTTACGTTCTATGGTGTTGTTTAGTCTTGTAAGTACTTGGGAGAATCCACCTTTAATTTTAGAAGAAACTAAGGATTTAAACAACCTAGAAGTAACCAATGCTACACCACAAGAGTTTTATACGGCTATTATTGCAGACCTGCAAGCCGCTGCTGCCGTATTGCCAGATGAACAAGGAGCGGGCAGAGCTACTAAAGGTGCTGCACAGGCATTACTAGGTAAAGTTTATTTACAGATGACTGGTTTTCCTTTAAACCAGACCGATAAATTCGCTGCAGCAGAAGCTGTACTATCAGAAGTGATGAATAGTGGTACGTATGACTTGGTTCCAAACTACAGGGACGTTTTTAGCCTTAATAATGAGCAAAACCAAGAAATGGTATATTCCATTGGTATGGACGGCCCGTCTAAGAACGAAGGAGGACTTTTGAGTACGTTTTACGGACCCAATGGAAATGTCTTTAATGGTGGAGGCTGGGGAACCTGCTTTATTAATCACGCACATGAGGCGTCTTATGATAGAGAGGATATACGTTTATTTAATAATGTTGCAAAACACAATGCGAATCAAACTGATCCTGAGCAAGGTTTTTCTAATCCAGAAACGCATACCGTAGGTATGAATACTTGGAGAGGCTGGAAATGGCATGCGGAAAAACCAAATCAGTATCCGAATGATACACCCTTTGACAATCCTTACATTAGATATGCAGACGTACTATTAATGTATGCTGAAGCTAAAAATGGTCAAGGTACTTTAACGCAGGCAGATTTAGATATGACAGTCAATAGATTACGTGCTCGTGCTAGAATGTCAGAAACAGCTGTACCTGACGCTGTAGTTGGCACAGTAGCAGAGAATGCTACCATGCTACTAGATGAGCGTAGAAAAGAACTTTGTTTTGAAGGCTGGAGACGTAACGACTTGATTCGCTTTGGCGTTTATAAAGAAGCTATTTCTGGTATTACACAGGGCGGCCCCAATGCCGGTGACCCAGGACCTGAGTTTCAAGATTTTGAAATTAGATGGCCTATTCCACAATCAGAAATGGATATTAATCCAAATTTAGTACAGAATCCTGGTTACTAATAGGTTTTATTCTATAAGATTCTAGATGATACAGCCTATCCGTTGCTAAAACGGATAGGCTTTTTTACCTTAACTAACTTCAAACTAGAACTAACTATGAAAAGCTACTCTTTTACCCTATTGCTTCCTTTATTTCTACTTCTATCGGCTTGTAAAAACAATGGTAAAAAGCAACCAGAAGCAAATAGCACTAAAAATACATCTCCCCTATTTGCGCTAACCAATTCAGAAGAAACAGGGATTACCTTTAATAACCATATTGAAGAAAATTCAAAAAATTTTTTCGGCATATTTAACTATGTATACAATGGTGGGGGTGTCGCTATTGCAGACATCAATAATGATGGACTAAGTGATATTTACTTTACAGGTAATGAAGTCCCAGATAAATTATACTTAAACAAAGGTGATTTTAAGTTTGAAGATATTACCCAAAATAGTGGAATAAATAGTTCTAAGGGTTGGAATAATGGCGTAGTAATGGCAGATGTAAATGGTGATGGTTTTACAGACATATATATATGTAGAGGAGGTTTTAAAAATGCAACATCAGAAAGAACTAATCTACTATACATCAATCAAAAAGATAATACGTTTAAAGAGGAGGCGGCTGCGTATGGATTAGCAGATGATGGCTATTCTGTCATGGCCAGCTTTTTTGATGCGGATAATGATAACGATTTGGACCTCTACTTAACCAACAGACCAGAAAACTTTTTTCTTAACTACCAACAAGTTTTAGAGGGTAAACAAAAAGAATCCGATTTATACCGTGACAAACTTTACATTAACACCAATGGTACTTTTAGAGAATTGGGGTTACAAAAAGGTATCAAGCAAAACTTTGGTTACGGATTGGGTTTAGTTACAGGAGACGTTGATAAAGACGGGCTTACAGATGTTTTTGTGGGGAAT
The DNA here is from genome assembly GCF_011882165.1 of Croceivirga sp. JEA036. NCBI lineage: Bacteria > Pseudomonadati > Bacteroidota > Flavobacteriia > Flavobacteriales > Flavobacteriaceae > Croceivirga > Croceivirga sp. JEA036. Next base: position 364,395 of record NZ_JAATON010000001.1, on the reverse strand, counting down.
GATTATTTAGAGCGAGATTATCTCTACATGAATCGAGGAAATAGCCAATTTAAAGAGGAGCTTAAAAACCGCTTTAATCATATACCCTTTTATAGTATGGGTACGGACCTAGTAGACCTAAACAATGATGGTTGGGAAGATTTAATTCAGTTAGAAATGCTTCCTGCAGATTACGAACGCTCTAAAACTACTATGGCAGATATGAATACGCAATTGTTTAGTGACATGACTAATAATGGTTTTCATTATCAATACATGCACAACACGCTACAATTAAATAGAGGTAATGGTATTTTTAGTGATGTATCTCAGTATGCGGGTATTGCTAAAACCGATTGGAGTTGGGCTTGTTTAGCAAACGATTATGACCATGATGGTTTACGAGATATTCTAATAACCAACGGTTTTAAAAGAGATATTTGGGATAAGGATGCCACCATTAAGTTTAGACAATACATGCAAAGTCCAGTGGCAAAAACACGCACAGAAGAAGAAAACATAAAACACATAATAGGCTTATACCAAGAAAATAAAATAAGCAATTACGTCTATAAAAACACTGGCGATTTAAAATTTGAGGATAAAACAAAAGCGTGGGGCTTATCTAAAGAAAGTTTCTCTAACGGTGCTGCAACAGCCGATTTAGATAATGATGGTGATTTAGATTTGGTCATCAATAACGTAAATGATATTGCTTTTGTATATGAAAATACGTTAAGTACTGATAAAAATTATTTAAAGATAAAACTAGAAGGCCCTGCGGGTAACAAAGACGGTCTAGGAGCCAAAATTAGCATTTGGCAAGAGGGAAACTTGTTGTACCAAGAATTTAAAACAGTACGCGGTTACCTCTCTTCTGTAGAACCTATAGCTCATTTTGGATTAGGAAATCAGCAAACTATAGATAGCATAACTGTAGTTTGGCCTAACGGAAAAGAAAATAGTTTGGTGCACATAAATACGAATCAGACCCTAAAAATTTCTTACGGAGAAGCTCAAGAAGTAATAAACATTAAAGATGCTCGCCCTACCTTATTTAGAGAGCAATCTGCTACTGTGTTTGTAGAAACACCTACACACCAAGAAAACATATTTGATGATTTTGAAAAACAAGTGCTTTTACCTCACAAATTGTCTCAGTTAGGTCCCTGTATTGCAGTTGGCGATGTAAATAATGATGGTTTGGATGATTTTTACTTGGGCGGAGCCTCTGGAAGACCAGGAGAAATTTTAGTACAAACCGCCAAATCTCAGTTTAAAAAAATGAAAGTATCCTTGTTTAAAAAAGATGGGGCTTATGAAGATGTGGCTGCCTCTTTTTTTGATGCAGACCAAGATGGTGATTTAGACCTCTACGTGGTTAGCGGTGGTAACGAATTTGAGTCTGGTTCAAAACATCTATTAGACCGGTTATATGTTAATAATGGAAAAGGTAGTTTTGATGAATCCAAAATAGTAAAAGATAGTGGTGAAAGTGGTGGCTGTGTTATCCCTTTTGATTTTGATAACGATGGCGATTTGGATGTTTTTGTTGGTGGTAGAGTATTGCCAAACGCTTACCCCTTTGCTCCTAAAAGTAAGATTCTCCAAAATAACAACGGGCAGTTCAGAGCAATAACCGCAGAACTAGCACCAGACTTAGAAAATATTGGCATGGTTACAGATGCCATTTTTGTAGATGTGGATGGTGACCAACAAGAGGAATTAATTCTAGTAGGAGAATGGATGCCCATTACCGTGTTTAAATCGAATGGCAACCAATGGAAAAACGTAACTGAAGAATTTGGTTTACACCGTACTCATGGCTGGTACAATACTATTACCGCGGTAGATTTAAATGCAGACGGTCAAAAAGAATTGATTGCGGGTAATTTAGGTCTTAACTACAAGTTTAAAGCCAATTTAGAACATCCCTTCAAAATTTATGCGAGCGATTTTGACCGTAATGGCACCAATGATATTTTCTTAGCCAAAGAATATAAAGGTAGAGAGGTACCTGTAAGAGGTTTACAATGTAGCTCCGAACAATTACCTGGTTTAGATCGTAAATTTACTTCCTTCTCCCAATTTGCTAAATCTAACCTTAGACAAATTATAGGCGATGGTTTAGATACAGCCTTACATCTACAAGCAGTGGAATTTGCTACTGTAATGGTTCAATTTAATGCTGATGAAAGTACCATTACCCCACTACCCTACCAAGCCCAATTTTCTAGTGTTAATGGTATAATTTCTGGAGATTATAATGCAGACGGCCATATAGATGTAATACTTGCTGGCAATAAGTTTGAAGCAGAAATAGAAACCACAAGAGCAGATGCATCTGTTGGACTTGTCTTGTTAGGTGATGGTAAGGGTAATCTTAAACCTATGCATAATTTACAGAGCGGTTTCTTTACACCGAAAAATGTAAAATCACTCGCGCAATTACAATTAGCCAATGGGCGTTTGGCAGTTTTGGTTGGTAATAATGACGATGCGCTTCAACTATTCACGTTACAAAAAACATTGTAAACTTATGTCCCTCAAACTTCGTATTAGTATTTTATTCTTCGCTTTGAGCTTCGCTACTAATGCTCAAGAAAAACCAAATGTCATTGTCATTTTAGCAGACGATTTAGGTCTTGGAGACCTCTCCTTCTACCGTAAAAAACATACGGCTAACATTATCTTAGAAACACCAGCTTTGGATTACTTGGCAGAAAATGGAGTTGCTTTTACCAATGCTCATGCGCCAGCCTCTCTATGTGCTCCCAGTAGGTATGCTATTATGACAGGGAATCACTGTTACAGAAGTGAATATCCATGGGGTGTTTGGGGCAGTTACCAAAAATCGCCTATCAAAAATGACCAACTTACTTTAGGAAAACTGATGCAAAATGCAGGATACCATACTGGCTTTTTTGGAAAATGGCATTTGGGAGGCGACTTTAAACGTAAAAGCAATCCTACAACAATTTACAGAGGCCCAAGAAATAAACCGCAGTTAGACATTGATATTACTAAGATTATGGGTGGTGGTCCAAGTTATCAAGGATTTGATTATAGCCTAACTTTCATGGCAGGTATACAAGATGTGCCCTATGCTGTTTTCGAAAATTCTGATTATTTGCCTTTAGCTTCTGATTCTGAAATCACCTTTATCACTCAAAAGAAGATGGATAAATTAGGGGTAACCTTAGATAAGGACGAAGGTTTGGGGGATAGTCACTGGAATCCACATAAAATGGGGCCTTTACTTATAAATAAAGCATTAGATTATATTGATGCACAGGCTGATAAAGAAAAACCTTTTTTTATGTATTACTCTAGCCTTGCAGTGCATTTACCACATACCCCAGCTGCCTTTCTTAATGGTGTAAAAGTGGCAAACACTACGCCATCTAAACATTTGGATATGGTTAAAGAATTGGATATTCAAATAGAGATGCTCCTTTCTAAATTGAGAGAAAAACAACTGTTAGACAATACTTTAATTTTACTTACTTCTGATAATGGTGGGTTATTGATAAGAAACACTTTAGCTTCTGGCCACCAACCAAGCGATATTTATAGAGGTGGTAAAAATCAGGCATATGAAGGTGGCAACCGAGTACCTTTTATTGCCTTTTGGCCTTCTAAAATAACACCTAGAGTAGATAAAAATCCTGTTTTAGGTTTAGATATCATGGGTACCCTTGCGGGTTTAACGCAACAAGAATTACCCAAAAATCAAGCTTTAGATTCTGAAAATTTACTCCCAATTTTATTAAAGAATGCTGATGGTAATGCTAAAAGAACTATTATTACCCAAGCCGGTACTGGCAAAGAAGTAATGATTACGCAAGAAGGTTTTAAATTGATTATTCAGGTAGATAAAAAAGATAAGACCAATACTACACGTTACCCTATTGCCTTATTCAACCTTAATAATAATCCAACAGAAAACGAGGTAAAAAACTTAATTCACCAAACGGAGTATAAAGAAAAAGTGGCTGCTTTGCTCCAACAGTATAACCAACTAAGAGACACAAAAACAGCCACAAGAAGTTAGTTGCTATGCGCTTAAACCATTACTAAACGCAATTACTAAAATACCTGCAATCATTAACCCTAAACCTAGGTATAGGGATGTTTTAGCTTTATTAGGAGCATCTACCCATTCTTTAGTGATAATACCACTCACAATTGCAGTTGCAACAGAGGCTGTATTAAAAATAGCATAGCCAACCGTGTTCCCAGAAGCACCAAGCTTAAATGCTGCGTAAGCAAATAAGGCAGATGCCGCGTAATGAAATATGGCCATAATTAAAATAAGTAAAAAGTTGCTGGTAAAGGCCGGTGTTTTAAATCCACTCCACGCCTTTTTTTGACTTAATTGCCATAAAAAATAAGCCGTCATTACCAAACCACCACTTATAAATATGGGGAACATAACAGCTACAGCAGTTACCCATTCTGGATTTCCTTGTACTGTACTGGCATCATGCAAATACGGTCTACCTGCCGCATTGGCATAACTAAATCCTGTAGCCAATAAGCCACCTATAATAGCAATAAAAATACCAGTAAGCATAGAGCCTTTTTTAGGTGAATTTTCATTGGCATTTGCTAAGGCAGCTTCCTCTCTTAAAATGCCAGCTCTGCCATTTAATATTACCCCAAAAAGTACAATTAAAATACCCACCAAAATATAAGTAAGGACATTGGTTGCTGGCAACCCATCTTCTATAAATGGTAATAAAGAGCCAACAAGAATTATAGTTCCTATAAAAATAGAAAAGCCCAAAGACAACCCTATATGATTAATGGCCTTGCTCCACATCATCACTCCTATTCCCCATAAAAAACTAGTTAATCCCATTTTAATCCATAATTCCATGGGCATGTTACTAAAGATGCTACCAAAGCCGTCTATTAGCAATACGGATGCTAAAATGGGCACCACAAACATGGTCAATAAAAAGAAAAGACTCCATGTATTTTCATATTTAAAATCCTTAGTAAATTTTTCTGGCAAGGCATAAAGTCCAAGCATTAGGCCAGCACAGATGGCCAATAAAACTCCTGTAATCATTGTTATTTGGTTTTTAGTTCAGTTTATTAGGTATGTCTGTTACCAGCCAAAAGAAAAAATGGTGGTACTATCATATTCTTCTCCCTTCTTAAGAATACTTTTAGGCGAGTTTTTAAGATTAGGCCCATTGGGATAGCGGTGAGTTTCGCAGCAAAACCCTCTGTATTTACCGTATTGCAGGCCATTTTCTCTTTGCAGATTATCTGCGGTATACTTTCCGGTATATAACAGCATCCCTGGTTCTGTAGTCGCTACACGTAATGTACGTCCACTTTCTGGTTCTTTAAAATTAGCTACTTCTGCCATACTAAAGCCTTTATCTGGAAAAATATAAAAGTGCTCAAAACCGTCTTTCATAGCTTGGTGAACGGCACCTATTTGCTTTGGTTCTCTTAAATCATCGGGTTGCCCTACTACAGAAGTGTTTTCCCCAGTTGCCGCTCCTGTGTTATCCCAGACCTGTTTGGTATCTGCATTTACTTGAACCCAATGGCCCTCCACATTGGCTTTAAAACCACTAAGGTTAAAATAAGTATGGTTGGTCATGGTAAAGGGCGTATCTGCATCCGTAGTAGCATGATAATGTATTTTTAACTCGTTCTCATTGGTAAGCGAGAATGTTACTGCTATAGCCACGTTACCTGGAAATCCTTCCTCTAAATGTTCACTTTTGAGTAACATGGTTACAGTAGGTATAGAAGCATCGTACTGTTTTACTTCCCAAATACGTTTATCAAATCCTACTTTACCCCCATGTAAATTATTCGCTCCAACAATTTTTGCAAGCTGATAGTTTTTTCTATTCAAACTAAATTTTGCATCTTTTATTTGCGAGCAATACCTGCCAATGGTACCGCCAAAATAAGGAGCATTAGCCTGGTAAGCATGAGAAAAATAGCTATCTAAGGTATCAAATCCGCAAACTATTTCTTCTACCTTACCAGAGGCATCTGGTAACGTAATAGAAGTTATAGTAGCCCCGTAATTGGTTATCTTAACCGTGACGTTATTATCATTTTTTAGGGTAAATAAATCAATTGATGTATTGTCTAATTGACCAAATTCTGTTGCAGTTAGTTTCATTCTATTAGTTGTTGATTTTTGGTTTTCTAAACGCATCCATACGTTCCGCAGCTTTACCTTCATATACGCGTTTTAATTGCCATAGCGGTCTTTCCAGAGTTAATTCCCAAGCAAACAATTTTTTATATAATTCGCGTACCTTTTCTGGATGCTTAGTTGCCAAATCATTCACTTCGGCAATATCATTAGCTATATTGTATAACTCCGCTGGCCTATCTGGAAAGCGAATTAATTTTAAATCTCCATCCCGTATTGCAGCTCTATTTTCTTTTTTCCAATACAATGTCTGGTGGGGTCTATCTTGCTTTTGCCCCAAAACGTAAGGCATTAAATCTACACCATCTAAATAGCTAGGCAGGTTTACCTTATCATTAGCTGCTTTTAAAAATGTAGGAAACAAGTCTAAAAAAGAAATTGGATAATCATAAGTCCTATTTTTAGGCAATGTACCCTCATGCATCATAATAAATGGAACGCGTATACCCCCTTCTAAATGGTTGGCTTTTGTACCACTCAATGGTGAATTGTTAGCATTATTACTATCCGATGGGCCACCATTGTCATTAGAGAAAACAATCAAAGTATTTTTCATAAGTCCATTGGCCTTCACTTCTTTTAAAAGTTGCCCAATAGCCCTGTCCATAGCTAAGGTCATTGCTGCTAAGGTTTTACGTTTACCTTCTAGATTAGGAAACTTTGCTAAATCCGCTGCTGTAGCTTGCATAGGTGTATGCACAGCATTAAATGATAAGTAAATAAAAAATGGATTTTCTTTATTTTTTTGAATAAAACTATTGGCTTTAGAAGCCAAAACATCCGTTAGGTAACCTTCGTGTTCCAAGAAATTACCAAATCCTTCTTCTAAACGGTTTTCATTTCTGTCTGTAGGATTGTTTTCGTCATACGGCATATAACTTCTAGACCCACCTCTAAAGCCATAAAAGACGTCAAACCCTCGTTTAGTAGGATGAAACTTATCAGCATTCCCCATATGCCATTTACCAAATAAAGCCGTTTTATAACCCTGTTCTTTTAACTTTTCTGCGATTGTTGTTTGGTCTAAAGGCAGTCCCATTTCGTCTCCCATAATACCAGAAGCGCTCATATAACCAGGTACATTATTCTCCTCGTAACCAAAGCGTTGCTGGTACATACCAGTTAGTAATCCGGCCCTTGATGGTCCACATACTGCTGCAGAAGTATAGGCTTGCGTAAACCTAATACCGCTTTTGGCTAGTTTGTCTAAGTTGGGCGTTTTAAATTCCGTACTTCCTTGAAAACCAAAATCTGCATAGCCGGCATCATCGGCTAAAATGAATATAATATTGGGCTGTTCTTTTGCCTGTCCGTAGCCAAATGCTACTGCTAAAAACAAGCATAGTAGTAAGACTTTCTTGTACATCATTATTTCACTAGTATTTTACCTTTCTGTTAGAAGAAAAGCGCATGATGCTTTGATAATCCTTGTTGTTGTATACATGGGTAAGCCCCCATTTTAATGCGCCTACAGGTTCTGTTTCTGTATCTAAGCTTCTATTGATACCTATAGCATGAGGCGGAGTACGGACAGAAGACATGATTTCAAAATTGATGCCATCTGCTGCCCATTGTATGGTATTACGTTCTGGGCCATCTGTTGTGATGAGCGAAGTAATGCCGCCATTATACGGCCATACACAGATTTCATGACCACTGTTACTAATTGGGTTGTATACAGATTTTACATACGGACCTTTGGGGTTATCAGCAATAGCTACCCCGTGTCTTATTTGTCTACCGCCAAAGGTTATTTCTTCGCCCATTTGCTCCCCTTTATAATAGAGGTAAAACTTACCTTTAAATGGTAAAATACAGGGGTCGTGCACCTTATGACTATCAAAATCACCTTTCTTTAGTACCGCAAAACGGTCGTTGGGGTCATCCCCTTTCCATTCGCCATTATCCGCTGGGCTCAATATAGGCTCTTTACTTTTAGTCCATGGACCATCTGGCGAATTGGACCATGCCAGTCCTACTTGATTCTTTACTCTTTTGTTATAGGGCGATTTTACCGTTTGATAGCACAAGTAATACATGCCATCATGCTTCATTATTTCTGTAGTAAAAACAGAACGGTCATCATAACTCCCTGTTTCTCCCCGTTGTACGGCTATACCTTCTTCCTTCCACCTCCAACCATCATCAGAGGTAGCATACCAAATATCGCATCGGTCCCAAGGAAACACTTTCTCATTCTCAATGTCACCTTCAAACCCTTGTGTTTCTCCCGTGCTTTTAGAATACCACACATAGTATTTTCCGTTTTCTTGTATGATAGCACTCGGATCTCTCCTAACCACACCTTCTTCATAAGCTAAATCGCCCTTTAAAGGTTGCATACCGCTAAACTCCACATACCATGGTTCGCGGTCTTCTGTAGACCAAGTTAAAGCGCGCTTAGAGGCTGCGCTTAAATGGTCTGGATTGGTAATTCCTAAATGGTCTAACTGTTCTGCTGTAACTTGATTGGTTGCGTTTTCTGCTACTGTTGTTTCTTTAGAGGCTTGTTCTGAACAAGAAAAGGTTAGCGCTCCTATAAGCAATAGGGCCAAGGTATTGGTCATTCTCATAAATGCAGTTAATTTTAGTAAAAGCTTAATTATTTAAGATAATAATTAAAGCATGCATAAAATCTAAAGTAATTTGATGCTTTTAAATACCTATACGATAATACTAGACAATAACTGTACAGCAAAATAATAGCCTGATAATTAATTATTTGTGATAGTTTTAAAACAATTTGTAGTACACTACCTATTGCACCATTTTGTACCGTTGATGTCTTGCATTATTGTTGTACACTAAGATTGATTGTTCTTGTCCAGCGGTTAGCACCCTTAAATTACGAACGTCTTTTGAAGCAAAAAATCCGGTCTTAAGGTGCGATGTTAAAGTGTATCCTCCTTTACCATCACCTTTTAATATAGCGCCAATGCCTGCATCTGCCCTAGTGGTCTCTACTTCTGCCATATAATTGTTACCAGCCACAACCAAATCTAAATGGCCATCACTATTAACATCTACATGAAGTACGCTGTTAATCGGAAAGCTTTGAAGTTCATTTTGAAAAGGAGTAAAAACAAATTTGCCTTCACCTTGATTGTAAAAAATACCAGACCTAAACTCTGTAACTTGGTAGTGTAAAGAACTGCTTACTCCCTTACCTAAAATACCCTCCAAATCACTATTCGCAAAATCTTTATAGGATACTATTTTTTGTTCTAAATGAGGTAATTGTTGCGTCATACATGTTTTTCCACGTATTGGAACTGCCTTACCATCATAAATTTTAGATAAGATGATGTCTTCTATGCCATTATTATCAAAATCGTTTGTGTATACATGAAAAGGTTCTTCTTCACTTGCATGAAATTTATAGTTTAAACCTAGATTTCCCGCTACAATATCTACATCGCCATCCGCATCTATATCTGTGACCAGCAGTTTATTCCACCATCCGGTTTGGTTCACCAAATCCTTATAACTGTCAGAAGGTTTTAATAAGCCTCCTTTACATTCAAAAACATGCAACCCTAACCACTCTCCCGTAACCAGAAGTTCTTTTTTACCATCGCCATTAAAATCTGCCCATTGCGCGTCCGTAACCATGCCTAAATTTTCCAAATCTGGCGCTATAGATGCTGTAATATCTTTGAAAAAACCGTTTTCATTCAACAATATGCTACTCTTTGGGGCATACGGATATTTCCCAGGTATCACCCTACCACCAACAAATAGGTCTAAGTCTCCATCTTCATCAAAATCATGAGCTGTCACTGTACTACCAGAACTGTACTCTTTTGGTATATTGGCTTCTGCTCTAACAAAGGCGTTATTTCCTTGATTTATATATAAGCGGTCTTGTGCCAAATGAGGCACATTTATGAACTCATAACTACCACTTACTACATACAGGTCCAAATCGCCATCATTATCTGCATCAAAAAAGAGCGCATCCTGGTCTTCATGAGGAGCATCTTTAGTAAAAGAGGGTATCGTAACCGTGGTAAATGTCCCTTCTTTGTTCCCCATTAGTAATTGCCCTGCTTGGTTGTATCCACCGCCTAGGTATACATCATCTAAACCATCTTTGTTTATATCTGCTACAGCAATTGCTTTACCTGTTTGTGATAGTTTATGAGGCAATAAAAGCTGTGCACTATAGTCATTAAAGTAATCTTCTATATGCTGGTGAGCAAAAGGCACTTCTTGCAGCCACTTTTTACCTAAAGTTGTTTCTGAAGATACCGGTTTCGCAAAGCGATAATTTAAGAGTAATGATTGGTTTGCATTGACATCTGTTAATACTTGTACCTTACCATCTGGCCAAATCACTTCCATCTTTTGTACTTTTAGATGATTTGCCAATCCAAAATGAAGTGTTGTTGGTACGGATGATAAAAAGCCCCTAGTAGTGACCATTTCCCTGCTTTGTTGCGTACCATCTTTAAAATAAAGATTTACTTTAGTTCCAATACCAAATCTATTGTGCTCTGGCCCTATTAAATCTATTTTTAAGTGATAGGTTCGCTTTCTGAATTTATTGGTGATGTTATTCCTAAGTACAGTTGCTTTATTATTGATGTTATTGACCACAATGTCTAAATCCCCGTCATTATCCAAATCTGCATACAATGCCCCGTTAGAAAAGCTAGGTTCCATGGTGGCCCATTCTTCTGTAGTAGCTTCAAAGGTTAAATCTCCCTTATTTCTAAAAAAGTAATTCTTTAATTTTTGCTGTGGTAATAGTTGCGCATAGCGCAGAAAGTCCTCTTTGGTAGGTTTTCTATTGTTCTTCTTTAATTCTCGTAAAATTTCACGGTTTTTGTCTTGGTCTATTACGTCTCTGTACACCCCATTGGTGACAAACACATCATTAAACCCGTCCAAATCAAAATCCGCAGATAATATAGACCAACTCCAATCGGTATTAGCAATACCAGCCATTTTACTAATCTCCCTAAAAGAACCGTTACCATTGTTTAGTTGCAGCATATTGTGCATGTATTGGTAATGATACCCTTGAGCAACCATTTCTTCAAAACTAGCTATAGACGTCATAGCCATAGTTGTTTTAGACCTTATGTAATCTTCCGGATTCATATCTAAAGTCAACAGGTCTAAAAAGCCATCGTTATTTACATCTGCCATATCACTCCCCATACTATTAAAAGACATATGCTTAAATAGCTGGTCTCTAGACTCTGTAAAAGTTCCATCGCCATTATTTACGTAGGCTAAATCTGGCACATTAAAATCGTTACAAACATAAATATCTGGCCAACCATCACTGTTAAGGTCACCCACTTGTGGATTTAAGCCAAAACCCAAGTCTATCCGTAAACCGGCTTTTTCAGAAACATCAGTAAAATGACCAGTACCATCATTTTGATACAACCTATCGCTACCTAAAAGTTTTTTAGTTTCTGGGTCACTTTCTACTTGGTCTAGGTCTAAAATTTTCGTTCTACCAGTTATATCTGGGGTATTGGCAATGTAAACATCCAAATCATTATCCTTATCATAATCAAAAAACGTAGCTTGTATGCTTCGGTTGGCGTCTGCTAAGCCATGCTCTTTTGCTTTTTCCGTAAAAGTTAAATCGCCGTTATTAATATATAGTAGATTGGCAAATTTATTGTCTTCTGCTTTCCATCCACCCCGAGATACGTAAATATCTAACAACCCATCGTTGTTAATATCTACCATTGTTACCCCAGTATTAAAACCATCGTTACTATCAATGCCAGCTGTAGAAGTAATGTCTCTAAACTGCATACCACCTAGATTAAGATAGAATTTGTCTGGGCCTGAATTGGAAGTGAAATAAAGGTCTACAAATCCATCATCATTAATATCACCAGCAGCTACCCCACCACCTATGTAGGTATACATGTATTGAAAATAATTAGCCTCCAGAGTTTCTTCTAGAGTATTTATAAAATCTATACCCGTCTCGGTAGCATCTAGATTGCTGAACAGTTTGTATTTTGACTCTAAAGTGGCCAATTGTTCTTCCTTATCTTTTTTACAAGAAACCAATAGTAAGCCACAAAACAGAAAACTAAAAATCTTATTTAAAAATGAAAATGACGGCATAAGCTGATGCTATACATTGAAGATACTACTCTAATTAAAACACTACAAATTAGAAACAAAGAACGGTAGGGCTAAGTTGCCTTACCGTTCTTAAAAAACTAAAAACTAACTCTATAACTAATTCGCCAGATTTGGCAATCTGTCTATTTCTACTTGTGGAATAGGGGCAAAATAATTGTCCGTACTCAAAGAACCCAATATAGGATTAGACGGCGCTGTTAACTGAAATGGTGTTGCATTTCCGTCTCCATCAAACATGGTACCTATAGAGACTCTTGGGTCCCTAGCTGTACCGCCTAGTGCTTCTTCTACTTTTTCTTTTCTAACCAAATCATTATACCGCAAATACTCACCAGCAAGCTCCCACTTTCTTTCTGTAAAAGCTAAATCTTGTAGGGTACCATCCGCATCAGAAACAGCATCTAAGCCTGCACGTAAACGAACGCTATTCAGTGCCTCCCAAGCATCTGCACTCGGCGAGCCCGCTTCTCCAGAGGCTTCTGCATAAATTAATAATACCTCTGCAAAACGCATGTAATAATCATATCTATCACTTTCAAAACCCGTCCATGTAGCTTCTTCAAAAGGTCCTACAATTTTTCTAAAAACCGGATTTTGTTGGTCTTTAAATTCGGTCCATGGCAAGGAATCTACAGGCTCAGTAGACGCATCAGCAATAATATTACCATTTGCATCTAAGGGCATTGCAGCGTGGTACGTAGCTTCTTTTCTTGGGCCTTCAGGAAAATCCTCAAAAAACCGAATCTCCGCAAAAGTTTCTTGCCATCCATTAGTAGGAGCTCCACCTGGCAATCCTAATTTACCAGTTTTTCTATTTGGTAATCCACAAGAAGCACAGTACGCAATGGAAAAAACAGATTCTCTATTTTGTCTACCCGCTATAGTAAATAAGCTAGCCATGTCTTCTTCCAAAGCAAAACCATAGGCCCCAGCGTTGTCTATAACTTGCTTGGCACTCGCTGCAGCCATAGCGTACTTGCTGTTATCTTTTACAGGAAAACCGGCCCAATCTAGATACAAACGTGCCAAAATGGCTCTTGCAGAGCCTTTGTTAGGGCGTGTGGCTCCTACATTAGAAGACATCGGTAAAAGACGCTCTGCCTCTAACATATCACTCTCTATTTGACCGTAAACTTCTTCAAAAGAAGCTCGGCCTATTTCTGGGTCTACCTCTATGCTCAATGGCAATGGAATTCTACCGTGAATCCGAGCTAAATGGTAAAACATGAGCCCCCTTAAAAAATAAGTTTCTCCTGTTAACTGGTCTTGCATTGCTTTTTCTGCCAGTTCTACCCCTTCTAAATTGGCCAATACAGTATTTGCAGCCAATACCATAGAATAGACTCCACGCCAATTGGTAATGGTTCTACCGTTAGATGGCACCACATTCCGTTGGTCATATTCTCTAAAATCTGCCTTGTTACTGGCACGGTGTGTAGTCATGTCATCCCCAGACCATCCATTTACGTAGAATGTGGTCATCCAAGCTGCTTTATTTAACTGCCCATAAATACCCGTAACCGCCAAGTCTAATTCTTGCACATTAGTATAAGGCACTACAGCTAACAAAGCTTCTGTTGGGTCTTCATCTAAATTAAACTGCTCACAACTATTTAAACCAACAGCCAAGCCCAGTATAGCAGACAGCCCCAACTTGGCTGTTATCGATTTTATATTTATCAAAGTTTTCATATGCTAATTCTTTCGCTATTAAACACGGTTCTTAAAATCCTACTTTTACACCAAGAGCAAATGTTCTTGGGTTAGGGTAAGCACCAATATTGATACCTGCCGCTACATCCTCGTTACCTTCTGTAGCCCTCCTAGAAGTGGCCTCTGGGTCGTATCCCGTGTAATCTGTAATTAAAAATAAGTTTTGGCCACTAGCATACAACTTAACCGTTGTACCTTCTAAACCTCCAAAATCTTGAAAAGTATAACCTATTGCTAAGTTACTAAGGCGAATAAAATCTCCTTTTTCTACATACCTAGACGAACCATACAATTGAGCAAAAGCAGGAATATCTGTTTCGTTTTCTGGTGTCCATGCATTTACTTGGTCAGTAGCTAAGAAACTCCTAGAATCTCCAGCACCCCCTGTGATGGCAGCTTGCTGAATGTTATAAACATCAAACCCATGTACCCCTTGTAGAAAAACGTTTAAATCCCAGTTCTTGTAATTTACCGAGTTGTTAAAGCCCCAAGTTAAGGTAGGTGTACCGTTACCAATGGCACTAAAAACAATATCGTTATTTTCATCTAACAAATATTTAGCTTGTCCTGGTTGTGCTACGGGATTGCCTTCTGAATTTACAGGAATGTCGTCTGTGGTTTTCCATGTGCCTAGAAAAGTGGCTCCAAAAAATTGCCCTAAAGGTTCGCCTACTTCTATACCGTTAATAATATTACCTTGCCCTCCTGGTGCTTGGAATCTACCTTGCAACATCTCTAAACCATCGTAAAGTGAGGTTACTTCATTCTTTACATAAGAAAGCGTAAAATTGGCATTCCAGTTAGCATTATCATTCCTAATAACATCGTACCCTAAGGTTACATCTACTCCAACATTTTCAACTTCCCCAACATTTCTACTTACCGTAATTTGGCTGTTATTACCTCCAAAGGTGTCTGGTAAAGCTACTGGAAGCAAAATATCTTCTGTTGTTTTTTTGTAGCCTTCTAAAGTTATGTTACCTCTACCTTCAAAAAGACCAACATCTATACCTACGTTAACTTGACTGGTGGTTTCCCACGTCAAATCTGGATTCCCAACGCGGTTTAAGCGTGTACCTGCTTGTGCAGAACCGCCATCAAAAGCATAACTATTAAATGCTGGCGTGGTAAACGTATCAAACGGACTTACATTTTGGTTCCCTACTTGTCCCCAACCCGCTCTAAGTTTTAAACTAGAAAATGTGGAGGAATCTGATACCCAATCATTTAAACTATAGGCGAGCGCGATTGAAGGAAAAAATCCCCAACGATTTTCTTCCCTGAATACAGAAGACGCATCATAACGCCCTGTTGCCGTTAAAAATAAGTCATTATCCAAGATATACTCCGCTCTCAGCATAAAAGAAGATAGCTCTCTTGGCGCAAAATTATTGAAAACAGTTTGGCCAGAATTAGGCGCTAATTCTGCAAAATAAAAATTCTTGCCGTCTAAACTTAAATCATTGGCATTGTACCCGTTTTGGATAAATTTATTGTTGAAGTATTCTTGTACACCAGTTAACTTAAGATTATGCAACTCGTTAAACGTCTTACTCCACGTTAAAATATTAGTTAGCTGATAAGACGTAGTTTTATTGTTAAAGAAAGAGGTGTGCGGTAGCTGGTCATCCCCTACTTCAACGGCATAACGTTGCCTATTAAAATTGTTTAAAGTAGCACCCAAGACTAACGTATAGGTAAGATTATTTGTAATGTTATAGTTTACATTTAAAGCTCCATTAAAACGCTCATTAATGTCTTGTATATCTGTTTGGTTGAGTGTTCTGACAGGATTATCATTTAGAGAAGCAATGCCCTTAGTAGAACGAATATTATAATTACCATCTGCATCAAAAACTGGCGTGGTTGGGTCCCAAGTTAAGGCCTTATAAATTACACTCCCCTGTACATTACCCAAAGCACCCACATCGTTCTTTAATTCTGCCCTACTACCAAATACGTTTAGACCCACTTTTAATTTATCTGTAACCTGCGCACTAATATTGGAGCGGACATTTAATTGTTGATAGCCTGTATTTATTACAATACCTTCCTCGTCTCTGTAATTACCAGAAAGAAAATAGCTTATGTTTCCTTCTGAACCACTGGTTGATAGTTGTAAGTTGTGACTAATCCCTGTTCTTAAAATTTCATCTTGGTAGTTAGTCCCTCCATTTGCGGCTAAATTTGATATCTCTTCATCAGAAAAGATAGGGCTACCACCAGTTTGTGTTCTTCTAAAGTTTTCTATGATAGCGAACTGGTCTGGTGATTCTGCTAGGGTAGGTAATAAATCTGGTACTCTAGATATGGTCGTAAAAAAATCTACATCTACTCTACCTTTGCCCGAACCTCTTTTGGTTGTGATAATGATAACACCGTTAGAACCACGCACCCCATAAATAGCTGTTGCAGAAGCGTCTTTTAAGATATCCATAGAGGCAATGTCATTAGGGTTTAAAGTACTCAAATCTCCACCTTGAACACCATCTATTACCACAAGTGGACTATTGTCTCCTTCTATAGAGTTTACCCCACGTATTCTCACCTTAATATTACCACCTGGTTGCCCATTTGCTCTGGATACAGTAACACCAGAGGCTCTACCTTGTAGCGCTTCTTCTACCCTAGTTAAAGGCTGTTCTTCAAAAGATTCTGTGGTAACTCTGGATACGGCACCTGTTAAGTCGCTCTTTTTAGCTGTACCATATCCAATCACAATAACCTCATCTAATTTGCTTGCATCTTCTTCTAAAGTTACATTAATGGTAGACCTACCAGAGATGGCAATCTCTTTAGCGGTGAACCCAATGTAACTAATAATTAAGGTGGCATTACCTGAAGCAGAAATAGTAAAATTACCATCAAAATCTGTCTGGGTGCCGTTTGTTGTACCTTTAACCAAGACATTTGCCCCGGCCAACGGCTCTCCATTAACATCCGTCACTGTACCAGAAACCGTCTGTTGTGCATAGGTTGTTTGTATTGCTAATATCACTAACCAGGAACATAGCAGTCTTGGACAACCCAAAAGTTTAACCAATTTAATTTTCATAATCTATTTGTTTAGTGTAATCAGTTTGTGTTAGCTAGTTTTAGTTAATCTCACGTTTCATTATCATAAGTTTATTTTTTTAAAGTTTTATTTAACAATTTTTAAGTTTTAGATGAGCTAACTTATTAATTTGTCATTTACAGCAAGTGTTTTCTTACTAGACAGATACTAGACAACAGGGATAAAATACATTTAAAAAAACCATTAGTGCTACTATTTAGGTAATTCGTTTTAAACAGATTTATTATGAAATCCTTAACAAACTAGCTATCAATAAGAAAGCGAATCAATTCATTTTAAACGATTTTAAAAGCAGGGTAGAATGTGGGTAGTGCGGTTCTATTTTTAAGAGAAAGAAGATTGAATTGCTCTCTCTGCATAATGGGAGATTAGTTCTCCTTGGTTATATATATGTAGTACACACCATAAGTTTCTTCTGAGTCTAAGAAATCTGCTGTAAGTAGTGTTTTTCCAGGTTCTAGTTGCACCTTAAAATCTATTGAGACTTCATCTTTTTCAATGGTTTTCTCTAAAATCTGATTTGCAATAGAAACACGCACTTTCTCTGGAGCAATGGCTACGTAGCGCATTTGACCCTCTGGAATTGTAAAAGGCAAACCATGTACGGGTCCTTCTATTTCTTTCGGCCAACGTCTGCAAGAAATTTTATATGTACCAGATTTTTCAATAGCCAACGCATGCATATTGTTCTTGTTTTTAATACCCGTAGCAATATGTTCTGTTTTCCATATACCGCTGTCCTCTCCTATGGCATGTTGAATGGTAAGCTTAATTTCCTTTTGGGCAGGATGACCTATGATTGCGGTTGAAAGCTGGCTATAGACTTTACTTTTGGCAGCCTTTTTATAAAACTCTTGATTTGCTTGGCGCATAGCCGCTACTCTACTTTGATATAGTTCAGCAAGATTGTTTAGTTGTTTTGGGTCTTCTTCAATGTTGTATAATCGTTTTCCTTGCAGCAATCGCCATTCTTCTTGCAAGACCACCCCATCTTCTAACAATCGTGGAGCACGCCAATCTTGACGATTATGTAAAAACAAATGCCTATCTAACTTTTCTACATTCCCCTTGAGTACAGGGGTCAAATCCATTCCATCCCCAGAAAAACCATCCAAAGAAATTTTACAAAGGGATGCCAATGTAGGAAGTACATCTACATGAGCCGCTAATGAATTAATATCTTTACCTCCATAAATATTCCCTTTGGGCCATTTTATAAAAAAAGGAACACGGTGACCACCTTCTCGTTTATCACCCTTAATTCCCTTATAACCTTTATTATAACCCAACTTTTTGGAAGGAGAGTATCCGTAACGCGTGCCGTTATCACTCATGTAAATAATAATAGTATTATCCGCTAATCCTTCCTGAGCTAGGAAATTGGTGAATTTTCCAAAATTCTCATCTATATTGGCAATCATACCATAAAGGTTGGCTGCTACTATCTCTTTCCCCTCTAAATGTTTGTATGGTGCAGCATATTTCTCATCCACGTATAGTGGGTCGTGGGGCGCGTTTAAGGGTAAGTATACAAAGAATGACTCATTTTTATGTTCTTTGATATAGGTCATAGCCTCACTAAACCAGACATCTGTACAGTACCCTTCAAATTTTTTAGGTTGATTATTCACCAAATAAACATCATCAAAATAATCATTACCCCAATAATCTGATAATTCCCCAATACCCCCTGCTTGGTGCTGTATTACATAATCAAAACCTAAATCTGTTGGACGATTTGGATAATTATCTCCCAAATGCCATTTGCCAAACATTGCTGTATGGTAACCATTCTTCTTAAAAATTGATGCAATAGTTTCAGGATTAGAAAGAGCATCTCTACCCTTATAGGTTGCCCAAGCCCCGTTGTTTATAGGATATTTACCTGTCATCAATGCTGCCCGTGTTGGAGTACATAGTGGCGAAACGTGAAAATTTGTGAGTCTTACAGCATCTGCATAAAAAGTATCTATGCTTGGTGTTTTGAGCCAGGGGTTGCCATGTGCTCCCAAATCTCCTATACCTTGGTCATCTGTTAAAATAACTATCACATTTGGGCGCTCTTGCCCTAAAACAAAAAAAGGCAGTAGCGCTCCTAAAAAGAAGTACCACTGCCTAACTAAAACTAAACTACTCTTAATCTTTATGAGCATCTTCATTGCCCCCTATATCGTTCTCTGTATACCCTTCTAAGGTTATTTTAAAAGCGTGTGCATACTCTGTTGGCAACGTATTAGGTTTTTTAATAACCAAACCTTTAGCGTTACGTTCCCACTGAACTTCTTCGTTACTCCCCAATAATTCTACCTTTAAAATAGCTGAATTCAAAGCTCCAATATCTGTGGAAAGAGTTTTCAAGGTGATATCTTTTGTTGGCGCATCTAAAACAATAGCATAAAACTCCTTATCACTCTTCTTGGTGTAGCGAATATCGTCTTGTTTATAAGCGATGGTAAGTTTTTCTTCTACTTTGTGGCCACCTTCTGGCAAGCGCGTAGGACCTTCCCCAAAAACTGTCCACGGTCTGGTGCCGTAAATTGCTTCCCCATTAACCTTTAACCAACCACCCATATTTATAAGCAGGTCTTTCATTTCTTGCGGAATGCTACCATCCGGATTTGGTGGTACATTAAGCAACATCAATCCATTTTTAGCCACAATATCCACTAGAATGTCTATCAATTCATTAGGCGTTTTAAATTGGGCTCCAGGTCTGTAAAACCAAGCTCCAGGAGAGGTGTCTGTTAACCATGCGTTGGCCTTAGGTTGGTTGGGTCTACCCCGCTCATAATCCTTAATGGCTACATCTTCATTAAACGTGGTTTCTTTATAACAAACTGCTACATCTTTACCCCATTCTAACCCTTTGTTATAATAGTATGCTAAGAATTTAAGACGGTCTTCTTCTGGTAAATTTTCTAACCACCAGTCAAACCAAATAATATCTGGTTGGTATACATCTATGTATTCTTTGAGAACTGCCCACCATTGCTTTAAAAAAGCGGCATCTACCGTTTCTGAGTCAATACTGTGCGGGTTGGTGTATAAATCATAATCTTTGGGATTAATATTACCATGCGCATGCGCAGGCGCAAAATACTTCCAAGTAAATGCATGGTGAAAAGAGCCAATAAAGCGCATTCCTTTGGCAGAAATTGCTTTTTTAAGGGCAGCAGAAGGGTCTATACCGCCATAATTCATAGAATTCCAACGTGTTGCTTTACTATCCCACATGGCAAAATTATCATGATGCATAGCTACAGGACCTGCAAATTTTGCTCCGGACTCCTTAAATAATTCTGCCCATTCTTCTGCATCAAAAGCAGTAGGTGAAAAATCTTCTATAATTTCTATATACCCTTTTTTATGAGGCTTACCATATTTCTTTTTATGATGTATATAGTTATTGCTCGGTTTTCCGCTTTTCGTTTTCACCACCTTGCCATCTTCATACATCAATTTTCCGTGCCAACCCCCAAAATGTTTATTGGGGTCTGCCCCTTCAAAAGCGCCAGATACGGGTCCCCAATGCGCATAAATACCAAGTTTTGCGTCTAAAAACCATTCTGGTATGGGGTTCACTTCTGCAACGGATTCCCAAGTTGGCTCAAAAGATTTTTCCTGTGCGCTACCCGTATAACTGGTGGCAAAGCAAATCCCTAAACATCCAAGGCCAATTAATTTTGTAATGTTGTTCATTTATGTTGTTGTATAATATGCGTTGTTTACGGTACTAGAAGTACGTTACAAGAATAGTTCTGTTTCAACAGATTACTTAGAACAAATGGCCTTTTTAAAGAGCTAAATGATCAGAACAACTATTACTAACCATTTGTTTTACTCTAAATTCAAGATGATGGTATTGTAATCTAAAACTTTGGGGTCATTAGAGGTTAAGCTTTTTAGCTTAACGCTAATTCTATAATTTTCTTCTCTTTTTAAATTCATTTTTGGGTAAAGGTCAAATTGAAAGTGTCCAAAACCAGGCAATACCTCCATACTGCTCTCCATTAACTTTTTATCCTGAGCATTCCAAAGTTCTACAACCAACAATCGTTTTTCATTGGCTTTATAGTTCATGGGAATTTTTAATTGTGGACTATAAGTTAAAGTGATGTTAGCAGCATTAAAATAGATACCCTCCTGATACAATTTCAATTCTCTTTCTAAATCAGCATTAGCATAATACTGGTTCACTGGAACCAATTGATAAGCTCTAACCCAATCATAATACACTACATTTTTAGTACTATCTGCCAATTCTTCCTTATTAGGCAGGGCTATCCAAGGATACGGATAAGTTTCTGAGACCAAGCGCATATACATGGGTTGATCAAAAGGTTGTTGCTTTATTTTATCATAAAAACGTTGATGCTTAGGTGGTCTATGATTATAGTATAAACTGGCTTCGCTCTCATTCTTCCACCAGCCCCCATAGACATTAAAATCTTCAGATGTTAGCCTTTCATCTTCAAAACGTACTTGAGGCGCTCTAAAATCATGGCGCTTACCCTCACAATCGTTATACCAAAAGTGAGCATTGGCGTGCATACCGCTTGCAAAAAACTGACCATCAAAATCCCCTTTTCTACCAATAGATTCGTGTATATCCCATTCCAACCCATAGGAATCACAGTCTTTAGGTCCTTTAAAATTGCCTACCGTAGAAAACCAAAAGGTAGTACTCATAGTAGTAGCTGCTGCCTTTACCCGAGTTTCATAATACCCAAATTGGATTTTCTTTTTAGAAACCACTGCAGCACCTTTAATGTTGAATGTATCCACTTTACCATAGGCATTAACCAAAGTATCTTTACCCATGTGTGCTCCCTTTAACTGTAAATAACCGTCTGCTACCGTAACCTGAGAGGCCATAAATAAACCAGGTTTTCTTCCTATCCAAGTTGGGTGGTGGTCTAACCATTTGGTAGTGTCTAATGCAGTACCATTAAACTCGTCAGAGAAATCTGGATTCATTACCCAACGTTTCCCCATAGGCGGTATGGGTGGTCCGTAACCCTTATGCACATTTTGCCCATAGCCAAAAAAGCCTAGTAACATCGCTAGGCTTAAGACGTAATAGTTATAGGTTATTTCCATTCTTGTAAAACGAATCCATTTAACCAAATTCCTTTTCCTTGAGGACCTTTAAAAAGGACGCTAATGCTTTCATGATCCATCACTTCAAATTCAATGCTATTTTGGCCAGGCGCATCAAATTGCATGCTTTTACCTTCGGTAACGGTCACTTGCTTAGAGGTACCACCTACACTTACGCTAATCATATTTTCATAGGGAATATCTAAAATTCGAATCTTCTTAAGCTTTTCTTTATTGGGGTCCATTTGGTCCGAGTTACTCTTTGGAGCATGATGATAGGTTTTAAGACGATATTTTCCCTTTTTCAATCCTTTAAACTGCAATTGAATACCTTCTGCATCAATCCCTAAAATACCATCGCCATACACAAAACCATATTTACCAATCACATTCATCTCACCCAACCAACGTACAATACCGTCTTCACTCTTAGGCACCAATGAAACATGGGCATCCCCAAAATTATTGAGCTTATACGTTGTATTTTCACCGTCTTTACCAAGCCAAAAATTCCACCCAAATTGCACCAACTGGTCTGTAGCGCCAAGGTCTACCCGTTCCTTGGCAAAATCATATATAGGCTGTGCCTTTTTTACCATCTCATTGGTTTGGTTGGCTATCAATTGTACCGTTTGTGTGTCTGATTTTAAGCCCTTCGCAGCTGCTTTAACTTTTATGTTACCTACAGTTGTACCTGCTTTTATCAATGCGGGTGCTACACCATATTCTGTAAACATAGGATTGGCATTGATATCAGCATTGTCTCCAATTACACTAGCATCGCCTTGCACGGTAAACTTCACCTTGTCTTTAAAGTCTTGTATTACCGTTCCGTTTTTATCCACTACCGTGGCATAAGCAACTAAAATATCTGCCCCATCAGCTACAAATTGCCGACCCTCTGTGTCTAATTTTAATTGAATGGCGCAGGCTTTCCCAGGTGTTTTTTTAGTGGCTGTCAAAACTTTACCGTCCGTATATTCTGCTTTAGCCACCAGTTCCCCTTCCTTATAGGCGATATTTTTGAATATAAACGGAGCATGATGTAGCCCTTGATACACAGAATCCTTGGCAGGTTGCCCTTGTGCAATTTGCCTACCATTTACAGCCAAGCTTACTTTAGGAGCATTACTGTAAATGGTTATAGAATCCTGTCCTTGTTTCCAATCTTCTACAATATAGACAAAGGGCTCTTCTAACAACTCTGCTTTATACCATTGCATCCTAGGTCTTGGATATCTAAAGATGGTTTCTGCACCACTACGCGTACGGTCAATTGGGTCATTGGCACGCGTATGTGTTGGATGAAAAGTGTAATACGCATGCGCCGTCCAGGAAATGAGCCCAGTCATTAACTGGTCTTTACGGTACATTCCAAGAGATTCTGGTCCCCAGTGCCCTTCCATAGCAAACATGGGCTCCGACCTGTCCCAAATAAAAGGGCCATAAAGCATATTAGCATTGATATCTGTTAAACCAGAGGCTTGCCAACCCGTCCAACGTGCTCCTTGGGAGGCTGTTAGTCTAGTTGGGTCTTCTTGTTTCGCAACATTATGTACTCGTGGCACGTACCCTCTGTGATTAATACCCCCACCCCAAATAACCACAGAAGAGTGGTTTTTATGATTGCGAATCATGGTGCGTTCTGCTTTTTCAAAATTAGACCACCATTCTGGTTCATTGCTGATAGAAATCCATGAGGGCGCTTCTTCGTAAACCAAAATCCCTAGTTCATCACAAGCTTCTAAAATGGCATCATCTTGCGGATAATGTGCCGTACGCATTATGTTAAAGCCAAATTCCTTAAACTGCAACATGTCTTTGTAATGCAATGCATTGGGAACTGCATCGCCAATGTATGGATATTGCTGATGCCTATTAAAACCAATAAGTTTGATAGGTTTACCGTTTAAAATGAAACCCTTTTCTGGGTCTAATTTAAAAGAGCGAATCCCTAACTTATTTTCTACAACGTCTTCCGATTTTCCATTAAGGATTACTTCTGTGTTTACACGATACAAATAAGGCGAATCCACATCCCAAAAATGAACATCGTCTTCTAAGCTGGTAATTTGGTCAAATAACTGCTTGCCATTGGCTAAGATAGTTTCTGTTTGAAGCATTTTAGCTACCACAATCCCTTCTTCATCTATAATTCTAGTCACTACCGTAACTTCCTCATTTGAGGTTGAGGTATTTTTCACCTCCGTTACCGCTTGGATGGTGGTATTCTTGTTCACCACATCTACCGTTGGCGTGGTCAACGTTACTCCAGCTCTTTTACCTTCCCAGTTAAAACCAATATGTACTGGAGCTTTTTCTACCAAATACACATCACGGTATAGACCACTGAATTTTACATAATCAAACGGTCCTGGGTCTGGCGGAGTCACCATACTCCTGCGGTTGTCTGCTTTTATGGTTATCTGATTCATCGCTCCTTTTTGTACAAAATCAGTAACATCAAAATGGAAAGGCGTGTAACCTCCGGTAGCATGTTGGCCTACATGCGTACCATTTACCCAAACGTCAGTTACTTGGTGTACCCCTTCAAACTCTAAAAACACCCTATTTTGGTTTTGCGGCACCATAAAATCTTTACGGTACCAACCTACCTTACGGTGAAATTCTAATTGCACCTTATCATCTTTAAGACCATCTAGTGTTAAAGAAGTAAGTTCCAGGGTATGCGGAACATTTACGGATTGCCATTGGGCATCATCTAAATTCTTGTCATAGAATTCGGCCTCTGGTTGTCCTAGAAAAAATTTCCATCCTTGATTTAAATTTGTTTTGGTTCTCGCTGTCACCGGATATCCAAACGGTAATTCTTGGGCCAGTAATCCATAGAAACTTAATAAAAAAGCACCTGCAATTAGGTAGAGGCGTTGTTGTTTAGTCTGGTTCATTTGTGTGCATTTATTTTTTAATTGTAATAATCCCAAAAATGAGTGACGCTTCTTTTTGTATCTGCCACATCTTTTAGTTGAATTGCTTTTTGGCGCATGGCTGTTTGTAAACGTCTTAAAATGGGTTGATAGTCCGGCATTGCAGAGAGGTCTAACCGCTCCCAAGGGTCTTCTGCTATATTAAATAATTGCGTTACCCTAGACCCCGATAGTGAACCTTTTTTATTAGGTGCACGCACGTATTCTATGAGTTTAAAATCTCCTTGTCTGTAGGCGCGTTGAAATTGTAAATACGCATGATAGGTACTTTCTCTTACCGGTTTAGCATCTGCCCCTAATAAGGGCATTAAACTTTTACCATCTACGGTTTCGGGTACTGGAACACCCACCAAATCTAAAACTGTAGGCATAATATCATGGATGTAGGCAAAGGAGGTTATGCGCTTATTTTTATAGGAATTGGCTAAAGCGCCTCCTGAAATGATAAAAGGAACGTGAATGCCATCTTCATCATAAATATTTTGTTTCCCCATAAGACCATGGTTGCCCACAGCCAAACCAGAATCGCCTGCCATAACTATCAATGTATTCTCATACAATCCCTGTGTTTTTAATGCAGCTACTACCCTTCCAATTTGTGCATCTAAATGGGTGATAATTGCATAGTAATCTGAAAGATGTTCCTGTATTATTTCAGGCGTTCTTGGCCAAGGTGCTAATTCTTCATCTCGCAGTACCATATGGCCATTATCAAACGGATGCTGAGCCATAAAGGACGGTGATAATTGAATCTCTGCTGGAGGATATTTGTCTTTAAACGCCTTAGGAGCTTGTCTAGGGTCGTGCGGCGTAGGAAATGCCAAATACATAAAAAATGGCTTTCTTTTTTTATATCCCTCTAAAAAATCGATAGACGCATCTGCCAATACTTCAGAAACATGCGGACCATTAGCTTCTGTAGCTACAGGTCCTTTCTTTTCATTTCCTGTAATTGGTATTTTTACAGTATTTCCTTCAGCATCGTATTGCAACAAATAGCTATTTTTTTTTATATAATAGCCCTCTTTTTTCCAATCGCTAAAAGGCATTCTAAATTGGTCTGTTAGGTAGGCTGGTTTTCCAGAAACTCGCGCACCGTCTTTAAACATCCGTGCCAAAGAGGCCATATCATTGTGCCATTTACCTACGTGATACGTATGGTACCCCGCACCTTCTAAGGTTTGCGGCAATGTGGCGTGCGTAGGCGGTATGGTATGCCCCTGACCTTCTAAATTAAATAGTTGTTTACCGGTTAAAAGCATGGCTCTACTAGGGGTGCAAGTGGCTCCTGTAAAAGCCCCCATTAGGTAAGTTTTATCAAAACTTATCCCTTCTGCAATTAATTGGTCTAAGTTGGGCGTTTCTACTTCTTGTTGCATTAATGCCTGTATACCACTGTACCTGTGGTCATCGGTGTAAATCAATAGCACATTAGGGCGCTCTTTAGCTATTTGACCATGGGTTAAGAACGATGGAAAACAACAGAGTAGAGCAACTAGGGTATTTAAGTATTTCATCGTTCTTGTTTTATTTGTTTTTTCGCTATTACGGCTCCGTTGTATTGCAAATTTTCATAGGTAGCCTCATGTACATTTTTAACTTGAACCATAGGCCTAGCATCTTGCTTTAGGCTTATCATTTTAAAATTATCTATCGAAAATCCTTTAATATGCCGGGCGTAGATGCCACTAGCAGGTAACGTACCTACCAAGCCAAATTCTGGCCACCATCCTTTTAAAACTTTTTGAGTATATTCTGGGATTTGCTTTTGTGCATCTGTTTTTGTTCCACCGCCCGCAACTGTAAATTGGATATTGCTTAAGGAAACATGCTCAATGGCATGTCCCGGATATCCAGTAATAAAAAAAGCGGCATTTTTATCACCCTCTGTGTTATCTACGATGATGTTATTGAAGCTAAAATTATGCATGCGAGATAGCGGTTCTAATGTTCCTTCTGGGGTATCTACAGAAGCACGTTGCTGAGTAAAAGTCATAAAAACAGGTCGTGGCACGTTTTCCATCACTAGATTAGAAAACACCATATTCTTCATTTCTCCACCCTCGCATTGCTGAATTTTTAACCCCGAATCTTGGATATCTCTAAACGTGCAATTACTAACAGTTACGGAAGAAATAGCACCCCTAGAAAGTAATCCAATGCGTATGCCGCCCCATTTGGTTGTAAAATGGCAATTACTTACCGCTATATTTTTAGCGGGTTTTTCTGGTAAAGAAGCTTGTATGCAAATACTGTCATCACTATTATCAAAAAAACTATTGGTTACACTAACATTAGTACAGCCATCAAAATCTAATCCGTCTCCATTACCGTTCGCTCTGCTGTGTATTTTAATACCATTGACTGCAATATTTGAGCAATACAACCAAGCAGATGTCCAGGCTGCAGGATTTTGCAGGGTGATATTATTTACCCGTATATCTGTAACATTTACGAATCTGATAAGCATGGGTCTCCCTCCTTTTTTCTTTGTGAAATTAGAAGTGTATCCGTTACCATCTATAGTACCATAGCCTTCAATAGCTATGTTTTGCGCATCCTCCGCAAATATGAGACAACGGTCCATATGCGGCTCATTCTTGTACATATTTTTATGGGTATCTGTGGCGTAGTCCTTTATATCTGGACTGCCTAATAGCACCGCTCCATTGGCCACATGCAGGGTTACAAAACTTTTTAGATAAATAGTACCTATGCGCACTGTTTTTCCTGAAGGAATAAAAACTTTACCACCACCATTAGCATGGCACGCATCAATAGCATTTTGTACTGCTTGGGTATCTAAACTGATACCATCTGCCACCGCACCGTAATCTAAAACATTAAAGTTTTGTGCTAGTGTTGCGTTACCCCAAAACAGCCACAATACCAATAAACAAATTGCTTGTTTCATTTATTTAGGTTGAATGATTTTCCCCTTCTCTGCTTCGCTGTCAGCTGTATAGCGTAAAACCATGGGTGGTTCCGTGCCCCTAGCGTTTTTAATCTCTTTTGCCCAAATGCTTCGCATATCTTTTAACTTATCTTGGTATGCAGTTTTAGCAGCTAAATTGGTAGTTTCTTTGGGGTCTGTTGCCAAATAATATAACTCTTCGTAAACAGGCTTCTCCCATTGCAAAGGGTCTTCTACAAAGGCACGGTACTGGGCCAAATCTATATCGTTGACCTTGTACAACATCTTGTTGACATTCACACCTAAAGCTTGGGCTGCTTTAATTTTTTTCTTGGCAGAAAAGGTTTCGTTCTTGTAATAGCGAATGTATTTCCACTCCTTATTTTGCACTGCTTCGCATCGGGGATTACCAAACTGTGTAGACCATAAATTCTCTGTGTACAGATAATCTCGAACCTCTGAAGATTTCCCAGCAAGCAACTTAGAAAGGTCCTTACCTTGATAGGTGGTTGGTGCCGTAATTCCTGCTAGAGAAAGCATGGTGGGCGCTAGATCTATACTTTGCACCAGTGCATCTGAATTGATGCCTCTTTTTTTCTTTTTCTCTGCAGGATTATACACAATCATTGGCACATGGGTGGTTTGCTCGTAGCAAAAAGCCTTGCCTCCAAGGCCAAATTGCCCCATAAACAACCCGTGGTCAGATGTAAAAATAATGACCGTATTCTTGTCTAATCCTTGTTTTTTAAGCGTAGTACGTAAGTGCCCTACCAAACGGTCTATCCCCGTCATGGCTTGGAGTTGCCTGGTGTAGCGTTCCTTTAATGTTTCTGGCATGTCTACATAATCATATCCGGTTTGCCTGTCGTAAGCTCTATGTATGCTTTCTGGTAATTTTGGCGTTTTTATATCCGCTTTAGCCACATAGTGTTCTGGCAATGGCAAGTCTTTATCGCGATAGAGGGATTTGTAGATTTCGTCATCGGACTCTCTTTGCTGCATAGAAGAGGTGCCGTTGCCATGTGGCAGGTTAAAACAGACCGATAACATAAACGGCTTATCCGCTGGCCGTTTGTCTAAAAAGGTGATGGCTCCTTTAAGCTTTTGCTCATTAGATAAAAAATCGGTAATCCCCTCACCAATTACTTCTACTTGAGTATCCGATTCGGCATCTTCAAAAATTTTATGTCGGTCTTTGGGGTAAAAACTCAAGTGGCCATGCCCTGCATACCAATAATCGAAGCTTTTTTCCATGAGTCCAGACATATAACCGCCTTCCCCAACGGGCACATGATTTTTACCTACCCACCCCGTATAATACCCGTTATTTCTCATAACAACCGGATACGTATTTGCCCAACCTTCTGGAGACATACTGGTGCCCGAATTAAAGTTGATGCCGTGCTTACGTTCAAACTGGCTTGTTAGTATGCTAGCCCTACTAGGCGTACAGATAGCACTGGTGACGTGAGCATTAGTAAACAGGACCCCATCTTCTGCTAATTGGTCTAAATTAGGAGTTTGTACAATGGTATTACCAGTACAGCCCATCATCCCATATTGCTGGTCATCCGTTAGGATAAAAATAAAGTTAGGTTGTTCTTGGGCATTTACGCTCAATAAAAACATACCAAAAACTAGTAATGTGCAGTTTAGTTTTTGTAGCATGATTATCTTTTTTTTGGATGAAGTGATTTTCTACGTGTAGCCTGTAATTTTTCCTCTTCTTTTATGACATTTTCTGGATGCGGGTCTACCCATCCTGGCGGTATGTTTTTAGCATCCCAAGCAGTATACAGTTTTTCTAGTTCTGCCACTATTTCTGGATGCTCCTCTGCTAAGTCATAGCGTTCTAAGACATCTTCTTTTAAATTAAATAACATGGTTTTATCCTTATAAGCGCTTTTGTATAACTTATAATCCAGATGACGCACGGCATACTCAAACCCACCCACGGAGCGCCAATACAAGGTTTGATGGGGCGCTTCTTCCTTCTCTTTAGTTAAAAAGGGAGTTAAATTAACACCGTCTAATTGTGGTTCTGTTGCTGACTTTTTCCCTGCAGCTTCAATAAGAGTAGGATATAAATCTAAGGCACTCACCATATTTGTGTACCGCTGATTTCCTTTGAGTTTCTCTGGCCAAACCATAAAGAAAGGTACTTTTATTCCACCCTCAAAAAGCATTCCTTTATGCCCTCTGTTAGGCCTGTTATCTGCGTGTACTGCCCGTCCGCCGTTATCACTTAAAAACACCAAAATGGTATTGTCATAGAGCTCTAAGTCTTTTAGTAGTTGCACTAATTTACCTACGCCAAAATCTACACCATTGACCATGGCGGCATAAACACTCCTGCCTCCATATTCTATATGTTCGGTTTCTTTAAGGTATTGTGGTGTTGCATGGTCTGGAGCATGTGGTGCATCATAGGCTAAATAGATAAAAAATGAATTGTTTTGCTGTTTTTTAATAAAGGTCATAGCCTCTTCTGTAAAATCATCTGTGAGATAAGACAGTTCCGTAGGGTCTACCGGTTCATTATTTCTATAGATTGTTCTTAATGGGTCATTAGGTGTACCCCAAAAATTCATAGCTCCACCAGCAAAACCAAACCAATGGTCAAAACCTTGCTTTGGCGGATGCAAATCCGTGTGGTCACCCACGTGCCATTTTCCAATGGCAGCAGTAGCGTATCCCTGTTCTTTTAGCGCTTCGCTTATCATCTTTTCTTTTAAGGGGGTTCCTACGGAAGCATCATTTTCGCCGTCATAAGGCATGTTACAATCGTGTCCAAAACGCGCTTGATAGCGCCCAGTCAATAAGCCTGCTCTAGAAGGGCTACAATAGGGGTGGGAGACATAACCGTTTTCAAAAATGACACCTTCCTTTGCTAAAGAATCTAAATTGGGTGTAGGGATATCCGTTGCGCCGTTAAAGCCTACATCTGCCCAACCTAGGTCATCCGTAAGAATAACAATGATATTGGGTTGTACTTTTTGCTTTTGTGAGTTACCCACAAAAAACCAGCAAAAAACAAGTAGCATACAACAATAACGAAACATTTTATTCTGTTTTTATGGTGATTATTTCATCCTCTAATCCTTGTGAACTGGCGGTTATTTTAATTTCTCCTACTTGCCCATTTCCTTTTACTATAAGCACTGCTTTACCGCTAAAGGCTTTTATAAATGGTACTTGGAAAGATTCTAATGAAGCAGAATCTCCATTACCTACAGCTGCCAAAGCACCATCACCCTCTATTCTAAATTGCACTAAATTATTGGCTTTTGGCACAAGTGTACCATTTGCATCCACTACACTTACGGTAATAAAGGAAAGGTCAAGGCCATCAGCGTTTATGGCATTTCTATCTGCTTCTAATTTTAAATTAGAAGCTTTAGCAGCTGTTTTAATTTCTTTTTCTGCAACCACATTACCATTGGTATAAGCAACTACCTTTAAACTTCCTGGAGTGTACGGAACATCCCACCTTAAACGGTATTTGGTTTCGTAATCCCCTTTTGGAAAACCTTTATATTCTGCAGGTATTTTAGTGATATCCACACCTTTTCTCTTTTTCCCGTATGATTTTCCGTTCACAAAAAGCTCCACCTCTTCTGCGTTAGTATACGCAAAAACTGGTATTTGTTGCCCCTCTTTCCCTTCCCAGTTCCAATGTGGCAATACATGAACCATAGGTGCTGTTGTCCATTGACTTTGATATAAGTAAAAACGGTCTTTAGGAAGGCCGACTAAATCTACAGGAGCAAAATAAGAGGCATGAGAAGGCCAATCATCATTCCAATATCCATTAGTACTATTATCCCTACCTCCATACGGAGTGGGCTCTCCAAGATAGTCAAAGCCCGTCCACATAAATTCTCCCAACAAATATGGATTTGCTGCTTGGGTATCAAATTCTACATCTGGCGGGTATGCCCATGGGGGACCATTGATAACATCATAAGAAGAAACTTGTAAATCTGTATTGGTTAATTCTCCCGTTATAGGCAGGTCATAAACACCTCTACTACTGGTTTGCGAGGAGGTTTCTGAACCGTAAAGAATCATGTCTGGATGTTTGGTCTTAGCGTCTATATAACCGTTTGGTTTATAGTTTAATCCAACCACATCTATTTGCATGGCCAATTGATTATCAAAAGAAGCTGGATAATAGTTGAATCCTGCGGTGGTAGGCCTTGTATTGTCTTCGTCATGGCAAATATCATTTAGCATTTTAGCCACTTTCCAACCTTCTTTTCTGCCTTGTTCTAAAATTTCATTCCCAATACTCCACATGATTACGGAAGGGTGATTTCTATCTCGCTTAATCATGTCCCTTAAATCACGCTCATGCCACTGGTCAAACACCTTGTTGTAACCATTAGGCACTTTACCAATTTGCCATTCATCAAAAGCTTCATCTATTACCAATAAACCCATACGGTCGCAAATCTCCAAAAGTGCAGAAGAAGGTGGATTATGACTGGTACGGATGGCATTTACACCCATCGCTTTCATAATTTCCATTTGGCGCTCCGTTGCTCTATAATTTACCGCGGCACCCAATGGACCTAAATCGTGGTGCATGCAAACCCCTTTAAAATCCACACGTTTACCATTTAACTGAAAACCATTTTGTGCATGAAATGCTATAGTACGTACGCCAAAAGAACTATGATAAACATCCACCATAGTATCTCCTTGCCAAACTTGAGTTTCTAATTGGTATAAATTTGGTGCTTCTACATCCCATAATTTTGGAGCGGCAATTCGGAGGTCTGTTACTACCACATTATCACTGTTTGCCTTAAGATTTACCTCTTTATTTTCTGTAGTCACTACTACATTTTCATCTTTTACAATAGAAACTAAGTTGATTGTCTCATTGCCTTCTGTAGTATTTTTCAGGGTTGTTTGTACATGAACTTTAGCTTCTTGATTAGTAATTTCTGGCGTTGTAATGAAGGTGCCCCATTGTGCCACATGTATTGGATTGTTGATTTTTAGATGGACGTCTCTATAAATTCCTGCTCCTGAGTACCACCTAGAAGCCAAATCTTCTGGGGCCAAAGCTACTGCTAACACATTATCCCCTTCAAAGTTAATGTGTGGGGTAAGGTCAAATTCAAAACCTATATAGCCAAAAGGCCGCTCCCCTACTAGCTCTCCATTAAGGTAAACTTTGGTATTGTTCATAGCCCCTTCAAACGCTATCGAAATATACTTCCACTTGTGCTGTGGGTCAATTTTAAAATGTTTGCGATACCAACCCTTACCGTGTACAGGCAACCCTCCAGTCCTAGCATTGTATTGCGAATCAAAGGGGCCTTCTATGGCCCAATCATGCGGCAAGTTCAGTTTGCGCCAATCTGTATCATCATAGTTTATTTGCATTGCCGTTGGTTTATCGCCTTTTGCAAACAACCAACCTAAATTGAAATTTTGGTCTGGTAGTGGAGTTATGTCTTGACTGCTACAACTAAATAACAGAAGACTTGCTATTATAAATAGACTTAAAATCTTGGTAGTGTACATGGTTTAGTTTGTGTAATAATTTTAAAACTAAAGCATACCAAGGAATACTCACAACAACCTAAACATGTGTACTAGTATTTAGCACATTTGTTGCCTTGCATACCTTTTAATAGCCGAAAAATACTAGCTATACATTATCTTATTTATTTACACTAAACACGTATTGTTATAAAAAATGCACCTAATATAATGTTTAGGTGCACTTTAAAAATCGAAATTAAATAGAATTAATTTTCTACTTTGTAAAAAGTTTAGCTCCTTTTGGTGTATAGCCGAATTAAAGTGCCCATGCCTTACCTTCTGTAAGCTCATTTACATCTTGGCAAACTATGTATTGTCCCGGTATGGGATCATAGGCTAATAATTGCTCGCCCACATACTCCGTACATTTATAGCCCCAAATAGTTAGGTTTCTTATTTGATTTAGATAAGGCACTGTTTCCTCTTCACCAAACGCTTGTCGTAAAACTCGAGTAACATCTTCTAAGGATACTTCCATTAGGTTTTCTTTTTGCGAATTTTTCATCGCCATGTTACCAATAGTCGTAATGGCTGTCTTAAATTCCTCTTTTTCATTTTTAGGCATAACTTCTTTTGCAAATTTGTCTAGAAATACATGCACATTTACTTCTGATGCTGATAAGGTAGTTGTCTTTGGTAAAATACTATCTATAACTGCAACCAATATATTACCTTGTTCTTGGGTAAAAAATTGCGGTTTCCAAGGAGATGTCTCACTGGTTTTACATCCTTCTAAAACTGTTATAAATGAAGGTACAGCTACTACATAGCCTAAGGATTTACCCATTTGTATTAAGGCCTGTCTTCTTTCCATTAGATATTGCCGTTTTTAAGTTGATGTACTGCGTGATTGGCTGCTCTTGCCGTAAATGCCATATACGTTAAAGATGGATTTACACAACTAGACGATGCCATAAATGCGCCGTCTGTTACGTACACGTTAGGTACCTCATGAATTTGATTATGACCGTTCACCACCGACGTTTTGGGGTCCCGCCCCATACGAGCTGTACCCATCTCATGAATACCATGCCCCATATTGTACTTGCTATTATACGTATTTACATTCCTAGCACCAGCTTTTTTTAACATCTCTGCTGCTTGCACCATAATATCCTCTCTCATCTTAATTTCATTGTCTCTTATTTCCGCGTCAAAAGTTACCGTGGGCAAGCCCCATTGGTCTAGCTGATTGTAATCTAACGTCATTCTATTGTCTTGATAGGGCAGAATTTCTCCAAAACCACCAATACCCATAGCCCAACCCCCAGGTTTTAAGATAGCCTCTTTTAGGTCTGGTCCCATTTTAAATTCGGCAATGGATTCTTGCCAGTTTCTACGGCTTGCACCTCCTTGGTAACCATACCCTCTGAGGTAATTTGTGCTTTTAGATGCACCATCTAAATTTCTAAATCTAGGAATGTAGACACCGTTTGGTCTTCTACCTTTATAATATTTATCATCAAAACCATCAAATCTACCATTGGCACCTGACCCTAAATGATGGTCCATAATGTTTCTTCCTAGTTGGTCAGAATCATTACCCATACCGTTTGGGAATCTGTCTGATTTGGATTGCATTAGAATAGCAGCAGTTGCTACGGCAGATGCGCAGAGAAATATTACTTTGGCTTTATATACGTAGCTTTCTTTTGTAACTTGGTCTATTACTTTAACACCACTTGCCTTTTTTGTATCTGGGTCATAAATGACTTCTGCTACAACAGCGTCTGTCCTTAAGGTTAGATTACCTGTTCTTTCTGCCGCAGGTAATGTACTAGAGTTACTACTAAAGTAGCCCCCAAAAGGACAACCTCTAGAACATCTATTTCTGTATTGACATTTGGTTCTACCTTCAAATTTTAAATCACCGGTAAGGTGCGCTACCCTACCTACGGTAACTACTCTACCATCTATGTGCTGATGCACTTGTTCTTTAAAATGCTGCTCCACGCAATTCAGTTCCATTTTTGGTAAGAATTGACCATCCGGTAGCTGGGATAAACCCAATTTTTCTCCAGAAACGCCAATGTAGCGCTCTACTTTGTCATACCAAGGTGCTATATCCTTATAGCGAACAGGCCAATCTACCCCATGCCCGTCTAGTTTATTAGCTTCAAAATCTAGTTCGCTCCACCTATAGCTCTGTCTACCCCAGGTAATGGAACGCCCACCAACATGGTAGCCACGCATCCAATTAAATGGTTTTGTTTCGTTATAGGGGTGTTCTAAATCGTTTACAAACCAGTGGCTAGAATCGGCACTTTTTCCTTTAGGAGTTCTACTTTGTTTGGGTTTCTTCGCCTTTTCCTCAAGAGAAATTTCTCCCCCATACTCAAAATCCCATCTATCTAAATGAGCCGTAATATAATCCTTAATATGCTCTACCATTGGTCCACGTTCTAACAACAAGGTTTTTAATCCGCTCTCACATAATTCCTTCGCAGCCCAACCTCCTGTAATACCAGATCCTACAACAATAGCGTCATAAGATTCCTGTTCTTGATTAAAATAAAACTTATTCACTTGTAATTTTTTGTAGTAATAGAAATACTTAATGTAACTTATAGCTATGCTTACTTCAACTCTAATTCTGGAACCGACCCACTGGTTTTACCCCTTACTTTTTCATACGCGGCGATTAATTCCTTTAGTTTTTCTGGGTGTTCTTTAGCCACGTTATGTTGTTGAGCAATATCGTTTTCTAAATTATACAGTTGGTATTCCTTAGCATTACCTAATTCTATGTTTACCTGTGTATTTAATGGATTTCCGTCGTATGGTGGTATCATAGCCCAATTACCTTTGCGTAATGCCGTTCTACCTGTTGCCTCTATCACCAGTTGTTCTCTACCTTTATCTGTTTTACCTAATAAGGCATCCATCACATTTTCACTATCTGGAACATTACTTGCATCTACCCCTAAAAAGGAAGCTAAAGAAGCATATAAATCCATTTGGCATACTAGGGCAGCGGATGTTTTAGGAGTTATTTTTCCTTTCCAATAGACCATGAAGGGTACGCGGGTACCCGCTTCAAACAAACTATACTTTCCGCCTCTAAGCCCTCCTCTTGGAGTATGTGCACCTAATTTTTCTACAGCATCATCATAATAACCATCGTTTAAAACGGGCCCATTATCACTACTGAAAATGATTAAAGTGTTTTCTAACAATTTGTTTTTCTCCAATTCTTTTAAAAACTCGCCCAACATCCAATCTGCTTCTACTATAACATCTCCACGTGGTCCCATACCAGATGTACCAACAAATCTAGGATGCGGTGTTCTTGGCACGTGTGGTTGCTGTAGTGCATAGTATAAAAAGAAAGGCTCGCCTTTATGCTGATTTACATATGTTTTGGCTTTAGCTAAAAAATGGTCGGCCATTTCTACATCTTTCCATTTGGCTGCTTCACCGCCTTTCATATAACCTATGCGTGGAATACCATTGACAATACTATTATTGTGTCCATGGTGCCATTTCATCGTTGTGAGTTCTGGATTATCTTTACCTGTAGGCTGCCCTTCAAAATTAGAATCATAGCTTACCTCAATCGGGTCATTAGGATCTAAATTGGCCACCTTACCATTATCTATGTATACCGTTGGCACCCGGTCTTGGGTAGCAGCTAGAATATAAGAATAATCAAAACCTAATTGATTTGGCCCCGGAGTAATCTCTTTATTCCAATCCACATTACCAGCCCCTAAACCTAAATGCCATTTACCTACAATACCAGTATGGTATCCTTGAGATTTCATCAATTTAGGTAATGTCGGCTGCTCGGTATCTATTATAAGTGGTGCTGTACCTGGTAATATTTGAGCATCTTTTCTCCAAGGATATTCCCCCGTAAGTAAAGCATACCTGCTGGGTGTACAGGTTGCTGAACTTGCGTAACCAGATGTAAATTTGATACCGCCATTGGCCAACTTATCCATGTTTGGTGTTTTTAACGCTGTAGCGCCATATGCCCCCACATCTCCATATCCCAAATCATCCATATAAATGACTATAACATTTGGTTTCTGGGGTTCTTTTGCTGTAACTTTTTCCTCTTTAGTGTTGGACTTGCAAGACATTCCAAGTACCATTGCTAGTACAAGTGTACCGGTTAAAATCTGTCGCTTCATGGCTTAGTTCTATATGCTTTTTGGGTTTGTATTCTAACTGGGGTTAAGGTGGTAAAATTTTAGTTGCTTTCTTTATATGTATCGGTTTTTATAAGCAACAAATGGTTAGTTTGTTATTCCGACACATTAATTATACAGCAGCATTTCTCTAAAGTATACAGCCTTCTAAAATGGATTAAACTTTAAACTTAATTAAACCTATTCAGGTGTCCATTTAAATAGCTCATTTCACTTCTTTACAAACTCAACAAAAACTGAACAAGGCTTAAAAAGCGCTAAAAGATTCCTTTTTTGCTGCATGAATATAACCTCCATACCACCATTTTACCCTTAAAACAGCGTCAAGAAATTACCATCCTAAACAGTAACAAAACGGGCATTACCCATTTGTTGCAATCATAAAGACATCTGTTATTGAAGGCCAGAATCAAAAAGTAGAATTTAGCAATACTTAACAAGTACACTATCTCACATCAAATACAAATAATGATATTTATAAAAAAAATAATTCCGGCCTTTCTTGTTTGCTCCTTAACCTTTTTAGGTAATGCACAAGAGCAAACTAGTCCAGGTCAACTTAATACCTCTCGCAAATTTGAACCTAACTGGGAATCCATTAAGGCCAATTACAAGGACCCAGAATGGTTCAACGACCAAAAGTTTGGCATTTTCATTCATTGGGGTGCTTATGCCGTGCCCGCCTATGGTTCTGAATGGTATCCTAGGCAAATGTATATGGATACCGCAACTTTTACAGCGCAATTAAATTTACAGACCAAAGGCCCAAGTGCTACCTATACGCATCATAAAAAACACTATGGTGACCAAAAAGAATTTGGCTATAAAGATTTTATCCCCATGTTCAAAGGCGAAAAATTTGAGGCTAAAAAGTGGATTGACCTCTTTAAAAAATCTGGTGCTAAATATGTTATTCCAGTAGCAGACCATCATGATGGTTTTGCTATGTACAAGAGCAACACTACCCGCTGGAACTCCGTTGAAATGGGGCCTAAAAAAGATATTTTGGGCGAATTATTTAAGGAAGGTAGAGCGCAAGGTCTGATTATGGGAGCCTCCTCTCATTACGCTTTTAACTGGTCTTTTTACAATAAAAAGAACCATTTTGATACTACAGACCCTGCCTATTCAGACTTATATTCAGAAAAAGGGCAAGACGTTACCGAACCTGTTTCTGAGACCTTTAAAAAGAAATGGTGGAACCGTACTGTAGATTTAATAGATAATTACCAACCAGATATTCTTTGGTTTGATTTTTACTTAGACATTCCAGATTATGCGGAATATAGACCAAAGATTGCGGCATATTACTATAACAAGGGTATAGAATGGGGTAAAGAAGTAGTAATTAACGATAAAAACTTTGACCACGAAGCTTTCCCAGAAGGTACCGTTATTTATGATTTGGAACGTGGCAAGCTACCTGGTATTAGAAAATTACCCTGGCAAACCGATACTTCTATTGGTAAAAATTCATGGTGCCATGTTACCAACTGGGAATCTAAAACAGCTAATGAACTGGTAGATGACCTTGTAGACATCGTCTCTAAAAATGGAAATCTTCTTTTAAATGTAGGTCCAAAGGCAGATGGTAGCATCCCTAAAGACCAGCAAAAAATACTATTACAGATTGGAGATTGGTTAAAAGTAAATGGTGATGCTATTTACGGAACAGAATATTGGAATACGTTTGGTGAAGGCCCTACGGAAGTACAAAAAGGACATCATTCTGAAGGAAATAATAAAGGATTCACTTCTCAAGATATAAGATTCACCAAAAAAGGCAACAAACTATACGCCATACTATTAGAATGGCCAGAAAATAGGTCCGTAGTTATAAAATCTCTTGCCTTAGGCAATGCGTACACCAAAGGTTTGCAAATAAAAAACATACGCCTTTTGGGTAGCGATACCTCCTTAGATTTTGACCAAAATAGTACTGGATTAAGCCTTGCTGATTTAGGTAAAAAGAAAAGTGATTTTGCCCATTGTTTAGAAATAACCATGGCAGATAACATTACGGTAAATGTAGAGTAAGAAGTTAGTTTTTGAGTTAGTTTTTTTTAGTACAGCGCATCCTCAACAGGATGCGCTTTAATTGCAACCACAACCAAAGTAAACATGAAATATATAGTATGTGAAACCCCTGGTGATTTTAAGCTTAAAGAAAAAGATGCGCCTAAAGCCAAACCGGGAGAAGCCCTTTTACAAATAAAACGCGTAGGCATTTGCGGTACAGACCTACATGCGTACGCAGGCAACCAAGCCTTTTTTAGTTACCCAAGAATTTTAGGGCACGAGTTGGCTGCGGAGATTGTAGCTGTAGAATCCAATACTAAAAATCTTAACGCAGGAGACAAGGTGGTGATTATGCCTTATGTAAGCTGCGGTACCTGTGTGGCTTGTAGACAAGGTAAAACCAATTGTTGTACAAATATAAAAGTGCTGGGTGTACATACAGACGGGGGCATGCAAGAACAAATTACCGTTCCTATAGATTTATTACTACCTGCCAACAATTTAAGCTTTGAAGAAATGGCCATTGTAGAACCCTTAGCCATTGGTGCGCACGCCCTTAGAAGAGCAAATGTAAAAGCAGGAGAGACTATAGCAGTAATTGGTTGTGGCCCCATAGGTATTGGCATTATGAAGTTAGCACAATTACAAGGTGCTAAAGTGATTGCTATAGATGTAAATAAAGAACGTCTGTCTTATGCAAAATCTAAGATTGGTGTTGACCATACGGTTGTAGCTAATAAAGATGCTGCAAAC
This sequence comes from Croceivirga sp. JEA036, assembly GCF_011882165.1. Lineage (NCBI taxonomy): Bacteria > Pseudomonadati > Bacteroidota > Flavobacteriia > Flavobacteriales > Flavobacteriaceae > Croceivirga > Croceivirga sp. JEA036. The sequence continues at coordinate 323,861 of NZ_JAATON010000001.1, read as the reverse complement.
CAAGTAAAAGAAATAACCAAAGGAGATTTTGCTACTGCAGTATTTGATGCTACGGGAAACAAATTTGCTCTAGAAAGTGGTCCAGATTATATGGCTCATGGGGGTCGCTATGTATTAGTAGGTTTATCTAAAGGTGAATTAATTTTTAGTCACCCCGCAATACATGCTAAAGAGTCTACTATTATGTGTAGTAGAAATGCTACGCTAGAAGATTTTGAGGTAGTGATTAATGCGTTACCAGAATTCCCAACAGACTCTTTTGTTACACACACAGTTGGTTTTGAAGATATGATTACACACTTTGATTCTTGGCTACAGCCAGAAACAGGTGTAATTAAAGCCATGGTAGAATTATAAAATATAACCGCATATAACTAATGAAAAAAATAGTCACTTTTGGAGAAATTATGTTGCGCCTAGCACCGGCAGGTTTTTTACGCTTTTCACAAGCCAACCAGTTTGATGTTGTGTATGGCGGAGGCGAATCTAATGTTGCTGTTTCTCTGGCAAATTATGGTCTAGATGTAGATTTTGTTACGCGTTTACCAAAAAATGATATTGGCGAGTGCGCTTTAATGGAAATGCGTAAACGTAATGTAGGCACTAGCAATATTGTCTATGGCGGTGACCGCTTGGGTATCTACTTTTTAGAAACCGGCGCGGTTTCTAGAGGTAGTAAAGTAGTGTATGACCGTGCACATTCTGCTATGGCAGAAATACAACCTGGAATGGTAGATTGGGAAAACGTTTTTAAAGATGCAACCTGGTTTCATTGGACGGGGATTACCCCTGCTATTTCTCAGGGTGCTGCAGATGCCTGTATAGAAGCTGTAAAAGTAGCACGTAAAATGGGGGTTACCATTTCTACAGACCTTAATTACCGTGCAAAATTATGGAAGTATTGTGATGATGCTAAGCGCGAGGAAATTATGTCTGAGCTTACCTCTTATTGTGATATCGTTTTAGGAAATGAGGAGGATGCTGAGAAACATTTTGGTATTAAACCAGAAGGATTAGACATCACTACGCAAGGAGAACATGTAAAGGCAGAAGCTTTCTTGTCTGTATGTAAACAAATGACGAGCAAATTCCCGAACGCCAAAAAAGTAATTACTACCCTGAGGGGCTCTTTATCTGCTAGCCATAATACATGGGCAGGTGTTTTGTATGATGGCTCGCAATTATTTAAATCTAGAGAATACCAAATTACCCACATTGTTGACCGTGTAGGTGGTGGTGATTCATTTATGGGCGGATTAATCTATGGTTTGATGACATGGCCTAATGACGACCAAAAAGCATTAGACTTTGCTGTAGCAGCTTCTTGTTTAAAACATACTATTAAAGGGGATGCAAATCTGGCTACAATAGCAGAAGTAGAAAAGTTAATGGGTGGTGATGCTTCTGGTAGGGTGGCTAGATAAGCTACCTTTTCCTTTTAACGGAGCAATATAAAAGATTAAGTTTTAACAGTAAAAATGGAAGTCCTTCCCTTTGGGTAGGATTTAGGACGGGCTTATGGCTAAATATTCAAGAATACACGTAGCACAAGTAATGCAAGAAACTGGTATGGTACCCTTATTTTACCATCCTGATGTTGTATTAGGTAAAAAAGTTTTAAAAGCTTGTTATGATGGGGGAGCACGCTTGTTAGAATTTACCGCTCGTGGCGATTATGCTTACGAAGTGTTTGCGGAACTAAACAAATACGCTTTGAATGAGTTAGATGGTATGATTTTAGGCGTTGGATCTATTACTGATAGTGCTGCCGCTAGCCTGTTTATGCAAATGGGGGCCAATTTTATAGTAACACCATCTTTAAGAGAAGATATTGCAATTACTTGTAATAGAAAAAAAGTAATGTATGCACCAGGCTGTGGTAGTCTTACAGAAATCAATCGTGCAGAAGAATTAGGTGTAGAAATTATAAAGTTATTTCCGGGTTCTACCTACGGCCCAGGCTTTGTAAAAGCCATCAAAGGTCCACAACCTTGGACAAGTATAATGCCAACAGGAGGTGTTAGTACAGAAGAAGCTAATCTCAAGGGGTGGTTCCAAGCCGGTGTTACTTGTGTGGGTATGGGTTCCCAATTGATTTCTAAAGAGGTATTAGCAAATCAAGATTTTATTGGCTTAGAAAAAAGGGTTGCTACTACACTAGCTGTAATTAAATCTATAAGAGCTTAAAATGCAACAGCAATTTCTACAAATACATCCCAAAGACAATGTTTTAGTAGCATTGCAAGACTTAAATGCTGGCCAAACCATAATTTTTGGGGCTACATCATTTTTTCTGCCACATACTGTAAAAGCTAAGCACAAATTTGCTTTGCAAACCATTACTAAAGGAGCAATTGTTTATATGTATGGTACCATAGTAGGTAAAGCAACCCAAAATATTGCACAAGGTGCTGCTATTACCGTAGAAAACGTGGTACATGCTTCTAGTGCTTATGGCGTTTCTAGAGAACCATGGACATTTACACCACCAGATATCTCTAAATTTAAAAATGCAACTTTTAACGGATATCATAGAGCAGATGGCAAGGTTGGTACTGCAAACTATTGGTTAATTATACCGCTAGTTTTTTGTGAAAACCGAAACGTAGAAGTGCTGAAAAAAGCCCTTTTACAACCCTTAGGTTACCGCTCGTCTGCAACAGACATTATTGCTACAGACATCTTGGTGAATTTGTATAAAAAACAAGCATCAAAACAAGAACTGGAAGAAGCCTCGATTTTAAAACCAAAAACTCCAGAAAAAGAAGAACGTGTTTTTCCTAATGTAGATGGTATTAAATTTTTAACCCATGATGGTGGCTGTGGTGGCATAAGACAAGATAGTGATACATTGTGCGAGTTACTTGCTGGGTATATTACCAACCCAAATGTTGCAGGTGCTACGGTACTCAGTTTAGGATGCCAAAACGCACAAATACCAATTCTAGAAAAAGCCATTGCCGCACGTGACAAAAATTTTAAAAAACCCATATTTTTCTTAGAACAGCAAAAAGGAGGTAGCGAAAAGCAATTTATAGAAAATGCCGTAAAGCAAACTTTCTTAGGATTAATAGAGGCGAACAAAACAACGCGAAAACCTGCTAAATTAGAGCATCTAACGCTCGGTTTAGAATGTGGTGGTTCTGATGGATTTTCAGGAATTTCTGCTAACCCAACTTTAGGGCATGTGTCAGATATGTTAGTTACCCTTGGCGCTAAAACGGTCTTAGCAGAATTTCCAGAATTAAACGGGGTGGAACAAGAATTAATTCACCGTTGTGACCAACAGGAAGATGCTGAAAAATTTGCACATTTAATGCGTACCTACGCTAAACATGCAGAAGCCGTTGGCTCAGGTTTTGAGAATAACCCCTCTCCTGGTAATATTAAAGATGGTTTAATTACTGATGCTATGAAATCTGCCGGAGCAGCAAAAAAAGGAGGTTCCTCCAAAATCATGGCTGTCTTAGACTATACCCAACCTATTACAAAAAAAGGTTTAAACCTGCTATGCACACCTGGCAACGATGTAGAAAGTACTACAGGATTGGCCGGGTCTGGTTGTACCATTATCTGTTTTACTACAGGTTTGGGAACGCCTACGGGTAACCCAATAGCACCTACCATAAAAATTGCAAGCAACTCTAGTTTAAGTCAACGTATGGCAGACATTATAGACTTTAATACTGGAGCTGTTGTAGAGGGTACAGCTTCCATACAAGAAAAGGGAGAAGAACTACTAGCATATATAATAGCTGTGGCTAGCGGAGAAAAAATCCCGAATGCCGTACGCTTAGGACAAGATGATTTTATCCCTTGGAAAAGGGGCATTTCTTTATAAGTAAACTATGGAATATCTAAACAGAACAGCAGTACAAAATAGTAGCATAAAACCCCTAAAAATACTACAATTTGGTGGGGGTAATTTTTTACGTGCTTTTGTTAACCATAGCATTCAAAAAATAAACCAACAAACAGATTTTAATGCAGGCGTAGCTATTGTAAAACCCACAGAAAGAGGCGACTACAAAGCACTTAAAAATCAAGATGGATTGTTTTCTGTAGAATTAGAAGGTATACAGAATGGTGAATTTATACAAGAGCTATCTATCGTAGATTGTGTTCAAACTATAGTAAATCCCTATAAAGAATGGGAAACATACCTGCAGTTGGCAAAAGAGCCAGATATGCGCTTTGTAATATCTAACACTACAGAAGCAGGTATAAAATTTAATGTAAAGGACCAATTAGATGCGCAACCGCCAAAGGAGTTTCCTGCAAAACTAACCCTTTGGTTGTGGAAGCGTTACCAACATTTTAATGGTGCTCAAGACAAGGGTTGTATATTTCTACCGTGTGAACTGGTTGAAGATAACGGAATAACACTCCGGAAAACCATTTTGCAATATGCAGCGCATTGGAATTTAAAAGCTGGCTTTAGTCATTGGATTAATAATGCATGCCACTTTTACAACACCTTAGTAGACCGCATAGTTTCTGGCTATCCTAAAAATAAAATTGAAGCAATTGAAAAAGAGCTCGGCTATAAAGACCAATTGGCCGTTCATGGAGAATTATACCTTAGCTGGCTTATACAAGGACCAGACTTACTATCAAAAGAATTTCCGTTTGATAAAACCGACTTAAATATTGCTTTAGTACCAAATTTAGGTCCTTATAGGAATCTAAAAGTACGTGTACTGAATGGAGCTCATACCAGCTTGGTACCCATTGGATATCTTTTGGGGCATCGCCTGGTTAAAGAAGTGATGCAAGACCAGACATTGGCCACGTTTGTATCTAATTTGCTACAAAAAGAGGTAGCTCCTACCCTAGAATTACCAGAAAACTATGTATCAAATTTTATTGCGGATGTATTGGACAGGTTTAAGAATCCGGCTTTGCAACATCAACTTATAAGCATTGCATTAAACAGTACTTCTAAATTTGGAACGCGTTTATTACCCACTCTTTTAGATTATCAAATGAATACGGGGTATCTGCCCAAACGCATCGTATTGGCACTAGCTGCACTGCTACGCTTGTACAAAGGGATAGACTTAAATAATGAAAATATCCCCCTAAACGACACCAAGACAACCCTTGATTTTTTCATCCAAGAATGGGCTGCCTTTAAGGAACATCAAGATTTTACCTTACTTACAAAAAATCTGTTACAAGAAACTGCAATTTGGGGTCAAAATTTAGACGCCATTCCGCAACTTACAGCACTTACTAGCAGCTATGTAAAGGCTATTTCTCAAAACCAACTTGCTTCTGTTTTAGAGGAATTATCTACTGATAACCAACCCGTAAAATCCTGATAGTTATGAAAACATCAACTGCACTTTTTGGTACCTTATTAGTATTCTCCATGGCTTGTAAAGAAGCAAAGGAACCGCCAAAAGAATCATCAGGAGAAAAAAAAGTAGAAGCATATGCAGAGGAGTGGGCTTCTTTAGGTAGCCATCAAGAAGCCCCAGAATGGTTTAAAGATGCCAAATTGGGTATCTATTTTCACTGGGGTTTGTATTCCGTACCTGCTTATGGTAACGAATGGTACCCAAGATGGATGCATTTTAAAGACCACAATATTTACCAACACCACGTAGAAAAATATGGTGATCCTGCTGAGTTTGGCTATCATGATTTTGCCCCTTTATTTACGGCAGAGCACTTTAACGCCGAGGAATGGGCTCAACTGTTTAAAGCGGCAGGTGCCAAATTTGCGGGCCCAGTTGCGGAACACCATGATGGTTTTGCTATGTGGGATAGTGAAATTACGCCTTGGAATGTAATGGATAAGGAGCCTAAAAAAGATATTACTGGTTTATTAGAAAAGGCCATCCGAGCAGAAGGCATGAAATTAATTACTGCCTTTCATCATGCTAAAAACTTGCAGCGCAGCACTACATTGGGAGTAGAAGACGAAAAAAGTCACTTTCCCTATTTTGAAAATATGCCCCCATCTTCTGATGACCCAGAACTGCAATTACTATATGGCAATATGGAACCAGAACAATGGTATAAAGACATTTGGACGGGTAAGTTAAAAGAAGTTATAGATAATTATAGGCCAGATATTATATGGTTTGATTACGTTTTAGGAGATATACCGGAGGCTTACCGTAAAGAGTTTGCTGCTTATTACTTAAATAAAGCAAAAGAAAATAATCAAGAAGTAGTGATTGTGCGCAAACAGCACGATATGCCATTAAATATGAGTGTGGAAGACTTGGAGCAAGCTCGTAAAAACGAGATTGGTACCAAAACATGGATGACAGATGCTACCATAAGTAATGGAAGTTGGGGCTACACAGAAAATCTAGGTGTTAAGGCGGCAGAAGATGTGCTGCATATGCTTATAGATATTACCAGTAAAAATGGGGTACTACTATTAAATGTATCGCCAAAGGCAGATGGAACCATTCCTCAAAACCAAAAAGAAGCACTTTTAAAAATGGGTGCTTGGCTACAAACCTACGGGGATGCTATTTATGGTACAGAGGCTTGGTACACCTTTGGTGAGGGGCCTACCAAAGAACCAGAAGGTCATTTTAAGAATCATCACGCCTTTATGAAGCTTAAATATAGCAATAAAGACATTAGATACACCACTAAAGACTACCATATCAACGCCATTGTACTGGGTGCTTTGGAACCCAATTCAAAACTAACATTAGAAGCTTTTGCCAAAGAACAAATTAAAGACGAAGTAAGTATCACAAAGGTCCAAATTTTAGGAAGCGATGCTAAGGTGAATTGGGAACTTACTGATGAAGGGTTGGTTGTTGAAACCCCCAGTACTTCTCCAGAAACAATGGCAAACATAGTACAAGTAACCATAGAACAATAAACCATGGTAATAGATGCGCATCAACATTTTTGGCACTACAATGCTACTAAACATGCATGGATAGATGATACCATGGCGGTTATCCGTAAAGACTTTTTACCTGCGGATTTAGAACAGGTCTACAATACCCATGGTATAGACGGTTGTATTGCAGTACAGGCAGACCAAACTTTAGCAGAAACGGATTTCTTAGTTCACTTAGCAGAGCAACATGCCCTAATAAAAGGCATAGTTGGTTGGGTAGATTTACGTAACCCTAAGGTTGGGATGGATTTAGACCGCTACAAAGAAACTAATATTGTTAAGGGGTTTAGACATGTGGTACAGGGAGAACCGGACCATAATTTTCTCTTGAGACCAGCCTTTTTAGATGGTATTGCCCAACTGCAAGAGCGAGATTTTACTTATGATATTTTGGTTTTTCCACATCAGTTAGGAGCCGTTTTAGAATTTGTAAAAACCTTTCCCAATCAATTATTTGTTATAGACCACATGGCAAAACCTTACATAAAGGATGGCTATTTTGAAGGTTGGGCTACAATGATGAAAGCCATAGCGGCACATGAAAATGTATACTGTAAATTGTCTGGAATGATTACAGAGGCAGATTACCACCATTGGTCGGCTTCCCAAATTAGTAGGTATATGGATTTAATATTGGAAAGTTTTGGGGCGGATAGATGCCTATTTGGGTCTGATTGGCCAGTGTGCCTTGTAGCGGGTAATTATGGCCAAGTAAAGCAATTAGTGACCGACCATATTGCAACATTGAGCGATGATGAGCAACAAAAAATAATGGGGTTAAATGCCTTAAAATTTTATTTATAAGATGGATTTACAACTAAAAAATAAGATAGTTATTGTTACCGGAGCTGCTGGCTTACGCGGTAGCATTGGCCATACCATAGTAGAAGAATTAGCCCAAGAAGGGGCAATCCCTGTTATAATTTGCAGAAACGATAGAGGTTTTGAGTACGAAAAAGAGTTACAAGCTCGTGGTGTTGATGCCCTTTTTGTAAAAACCGATTTAACCAAAGTAGACCAAATAGAAAGTGCCGTTAAAACGATTGCTGACAAATACGGCAAAATTGATGTTTTAATTAATAACGTAGGCGTAAATGACGGGGCTAGTCTAGAAGCATCGATAGAAAAATTCATGTGGTCTTTACAACTAAATTTGGTAAGCTTTTTTGCTATGACCAAGTTTTGCTTGCCCTACTTAAAAGAGAGCCAAGGAAACATCATGAACGTGGGTTCTAAAGTGGCACTTACGGGACAAGGAGGTACTTCCGGTTACGCTGCAGCCAAAGGCGGTGTTCTAGGTTTAACTAGAGAATGGGCTGTAGATTTAATTCCGTTTGGCATACGCTCTAACGCCTTAATCATTGCAGAAAGTTATACTCCAGCTTATGAAAACTGGATTAATAGTCTAGAAAATGGTCAGGAAAAACTCGATGGTATCAAAAAATCCATTCCATTACACAATAGAATGACCTCCCCAAAAGAAATTTCTGATGCCATTCTTTTTGCAATCTCTGAACGTTCTGCACATACAACAGGCCAATTTATCACCGTAGACGGGGGTTATGTGCATCTGGACCGCGCCCTACTTTCAGAAAAATAACAAACTAAACAACCACAAAATGAATACAAACCAATCTACTCCTGTAGTTGCCAAAAGTGTTTTGGTACCTTTTATTCTCATCACTTCTCTATTTGCCCTCTGGGGCCTAGCCAATGATATGACCAACCCTATGGTTAGGGGATTTCAAAAAGTTCTAGAATTGAGCAATACACAAGCTTCTTTGGTGCAATTGGCTTTTTACGGAGGGTACTTTACTATGGCTATACCCGCTGCATTATTTGTAAATAAATATTCGTACAAAAAAGGTGTTTTATTGGGCTTAGCTTTGTATGCCGTTGGAGCTTTATTGTTTTATCCGGCAGCAGCCAATGAGAGTTATCCGTTTTTTTTAGCAGCACTATATATTCTTACGTTTGGTTTGGCTTTTTTAGAAACCACAGCCAATCCGTATATTCTTTCTATGGGAGACGAGGCTACTGCTACCAGACGATTAAACTTCGCTCAGATGTTTAACCCGATGGGGTCTATTTTAGGATTATTGATTGCCCAAAACTTTGTTTTAGGGGCTTTACAGTCAGATGATACTGCTGCCGATGGAACGCCCATTTACGATACCTTATCAGAGAGCGCTAAAGCGGCTATCAGAACATCAGATTTACAAATCATCAGAAATCCCTATGTGATGTTGGGCATTGTGGTGTTGGTATTCTTTGTATTGATTAGTGTGATGAAAATGCCACAGAATAAAAATCAAGAATCAAAAGTGAATTTTACAGATGCTGTTAAACGCTTATGGAGTCAGCCTAAATTTTCTTTTGGTGTTATTGCGCAGGCCTTTTATGTAGGGGCACAGATTATGTGTTGGACCTATGTGTATCAATATGCCGAAACCTTAAGTATTAATGCGAAATCTGCCGTTTGGTATGGCCTTGCCGGCTACTTAGTATTTTTAGTGGGTAGAACTGTAGGTACGGCACTTATGGCAAAAATAGACTCTGGTAAACTCTTAATGTTCTTTGGTATTGGTGGTATGGTAACTTTATGTGGTGCTATCTTTTTACCAGGCATGTTGGGTATTTACGCATTGGTTGCAACATCATTCTTTATGTCTATCATGTTCCCTACTATTTACGGAATTGCTTTAGAAGGCCAAGGGGAAGATGCCAAGTTTGGTGCGGCATTTTTAGTGATGGCCATTGTAGGTGGAGCACTATTACCTTATTTACAAGGGTATATGCTAGATTTTGGAGGTACAGGTTATGAGGATACCACCATTGCCGGAGTAACGGAGATGCGTTTTAGTTTTATTCTATCTCTTATCTGTTTAGGGGTTGTTGCCTTCTACGGCAAACTAGTGTATAAAAAGTACCATAAACACGCTAAAATTGAATTTATGAAGACCTACAGACACTGTTTTTCTTGTGATTTAAAGGACGATGCGGAACTCATTGCCAAGTACAAAGAATACCATGCACCTGGTAATGCTTGGCCAGAAATTACAAAGAGTATTAGGGATGCCGGAATTGTAGATATGCAAATTTACCTAACCGGCAACCGGATGTTTATGATTATGGAGGTAGATGAAACCTTTGACCCTACTAAAAAAGCACAGATGGATGCTGCTAACCCCAAGGTACAGGAATGGGAGCAACTCATGTGGGATTTTCAACAAGGATTACCGTGGGCAAAAGAGGGCGAAAAATGGATAGCTCTAGAAAAGATTTTTCAATTATAACGAACAAAAAAAAGCTACTCGAAAGAGTAGCTTTTTACTTTTTACGGATTTGTAGACCACAACGCGGCCGATTTTAACATCGCCCTACGCGGTAATTTTAATCCTGATACAATGAGTTCTGCAAAATCTTGAGGCTGTAAAATGTTTTCTTCACTTCCTTTTTGTGCAAACCCAAGGTCAATAGTCATGTCTGACTCTATTGTACTTGGTGTCATGGTGATGACCCGTACATTATGTTTTCTTACTTCTTTCATCAAAGATTCTGACATGCCAATGACAGCGAATTTAGATGCCGAATATGCTGAAACATTTGGGTTTCCATTAAGTCCGGCAGTGGACGAAATATTGACAATATCTCCCTCACTACGTGCTACCATTTGTGGTAACACTTCTTTAGTAACATAATACATACCCATTAGGTTGGTTTGTATCATTTGTTGCCAGTCACCCACCGGCATTTCCAAAAAAGAGCCTACACCAGCAATACCCGCATTATTTACCAAAATATCTATTTGGCCCATAGCATCCATAATAGTCTTTATGCCTTGTTGTACAGCCTTGTAATTTCCCACATCAAATACCGCATAGGTTGCTTTAACGCCTAACGCTTCTATTTCTTTAACCGTAGTTTTAAGTGTTTCTTCGTTTCTGCCTGTTATTGCAACAGCTACCCCTTCCTTTGCTAATGCTATAGCAGTGGCTTTTCCTAGCCCTCTGCTACCTCCTGTAATAAGCGCGGTTTTAGTATTTAAATTTTCCATTCTTACTATTATATTTTTTATTTATCCGTCCAGTAATCCATCACGAAAACCCCACCGATTATAGGACCTACCTTTTTTACTAAATCTAAGTGTGTTTTATGAAATAGGTATTTTTCTCGGCCATGTTCATCATCAAACGTAAGCATAAACGTATGGGTAAAGCCTTCGCTATGACCTTCTGTACTATCGTTCTCACCCCATTCAATAGCAACAATTTCAGGAATGGTTTTCTCTAAATCTAAGAAAGTCTGCACGGCCTCTTCTACCTGTTCTGAGGTAGCCTCTTCCTTATACTTTAAATTGACAATATGGCGTAATTTTTTACCTTCTCTATTAATTTTTGGTGCTATTTGATAGCTGGCAATTTTATTTAACTCAAAGCTCATAGATCCCGCTACTAATAATTGGTTTCCATTGATGTTTAAACTTCTTAATCCGTAGTAGATAGGAAAGCCCGTTTCTAAATAGTTCAAGGGTGATAATTTACCGTCTTCATCTAATTTTACTAACTGAATGCTAGCATCATCCCGTGTCCCTACTGCAAAAATGGCGTGGTTTTGCTCCACGGAAACCACTTCAATTCGTGTTTGCCCTTGTAGTTTGGTGGTTTCATCATCCTTTAAAACAAAATGCGGAACCAAGGCGCCTTTTTTATTCACCTTAAATACGCTTACCCCATCTCCGTGATAGTAAAAATCTGGATTCTTAATAAAGCCATTGCGCTCATAATATTTATGGTGCCTATGACCTACTACTACATAATGGTTGTCTCCAATAGTGGCACCAGTTACGGGATAAGCCCCTGTTAAATACCGGTCCGTAGTGTTGTCATGAATGTTGTTCACATTTTTAAACGTGCCATCTTCAAAAACTCTAAAACTACTGACTCCATTATCTTGAAATCCGCTGGTGTAGAGATAGGTTTTCCCTTTTATTTTATGTACAAACATTCCAATAATTCCATCAGTGTGCAACTCTTCTGTATCCTTCATGGATTGTACGTGAGTAAGGCTGCCATCATTATTGATTTTAAAACAGCTTAAACCAGGTGTTTTTTCCTCTAAACCACCTACAAATAAATACGATGCCTTTTTCATGTGGACCACTTGCAGTGTAATACCTACGGCCAAATGCGTATCTTCTGTATCTTCTACCATAGCGGCACGTTCTAAAGAACCGCTTTCTAATATTCTAAAAGTTTCTACTACATTGCCGTATTTGTTGGCGATAAATAGAAAATCGTTCCCATTGATGTTATCTGCTACCATACCTCTAGCGGGGCCTTTTTGCTTGTACAATTCGTGATTACTAACTGGTGTAAGCATACCTTCAGCATCAATTTGATAGACATCTACATTCCCTACTCCACCAGCGTACACAAAATGCTTTCCATTCTTTTCATAACTGGTAATGGAGACCGTATTTTTCCCAGAGATATCTTTAAAGTCTTTACGGTATATCATGGGGTTATTTACATCTTGAGCTGCGAGTAAGCCACAGCCTAGAATGGTAACAGCTAATAAAACAGTATTCTTTAGAGTTTTCATCTGTATGCTAGTTTTGAGTTAAAAGGACATCCGCGCCAGCGGTTGCAATAATTCTATCTTCTTCTATGGTACCGCCACTTACACCAATTGCGCCAATAATTTTACCTTCTTTGTTTTTAATGGGTACACCTCCGGGAAAGGTAATGAGACCATCATTACTATGTTCAATATTATAAATAATACCTCCAGGCTGGGTTAATTCGCCCAACATACCCGTATCAATATCAAAATAGCGGGCTGTTTTTGCTTTTTTTATAGCCACATCTATACTCCCTAAATAAGAATTATCCATTCTTACAAAAGACTTAAGATTGGCCCCGGCATCTACCACCGCTATGTTTACCAAGACCTTCATTTCTTCTGCTTTCTGCTTAGCTACCTGCAAAGAATTTAAGGCTTGCTCGGTACTAATATCATATGGATTTTGTGCTTGTAGTTGTAATGACGATACGATTAAAAGAAAAACTATCGTAATGATTTTAATTGGTTTGCAAATCATGGTTTAGTTATTAATTATTATTTATTGCAAAAATTAAAAACTAGAGGCACAAAAAAGTTGAACTAGTTCAACTATACCCAAAATTCTTTAACCAAATTGCCCATTATTTAAAACCTCAACTTTATAAAAAAAGCTGCCATCCTTTGACGTAGGATAGCAGCTGGTTTGTGATACTTTATGGTAACGTAAAAGGTTTACCTAATCATTCCAGTGTTCCTCTATCACTTTTTGTATATGTGGATAGTTCTTATCCGTTTCATCTAAATCTTCTCTTACTTGTATAAGCTCTTTCTTTAAATTATTAATAATTTCCTCATAGGCAGGGTCTTTATAAGCGTTATTCATTTCTTTAGGGTCTTTAGACAAATCGTAAAACTCCCAAGCTACTGGTGTATTACGCGTATAATCATTACCCCAACTAGCCTTGTTGTAGTCCGCATTTGGATTTTCAGTATCTACCCAATACCTACCGTAAAAGAAAATTAGTTTATACTGCTTGGTTCGTATACCAAAATGTGCTGGATTTCCATGTCTATGTGCCAAATGCATCCAATAACGATAGTAAGTGGATTTTGGCCAATCTGCAGGTTCTACACCAGTCTCTAAAATGGTTTTAAAGCTTTTACCTTGCATATAGTCCGGTACATCACCGCCTGCCAATTCTATAAGTGTAGGAGCAAAATCTGTATTATTAATTATGGCATCTGAACGGGAGCCTGCTTTAATTTTTTCTGGGTAACGCACAAAGAAAGGCATGCGCATACTCTCATCATACATCCATCTTTTGTCAATATAATCGTGCTCCCCCAACATAAACCCTTGGTCTCCAGTATAAACGATAATTGTATTGTCTAGTAAATCGTTTTCTTTTAAATAGTCTAAAAGTCGTTTTACGTTATCATCCACACCTTTTACACAACGCAGATAGCGTTTTAAATAATCTTGATAAACTTTACTAGCTATTTCTTTTTCTTCCGCGTTGTACTGCCAGGCTTTGTGTTCCTCTATACCAACATCCTTAGCATTGCGGTATTGCTTGTAAATACTACTATCTTTATAGATATTCATGGCTTGGTTACGTATTACATTTCTTCTAGAAACCGAAGAACCAATGATGCGTGTTAGGGAATCATGGGCTCCTCTTGTGGCTACGGAACCATTATTTTTATTATTGTACAGGCTTTCTGGCTCTGGAATAAACGTATCTTCTAAATAAGAATCGTACCGTGGTGCGTTCTCAAAATCATCATGTGGCGCTTTATAGTGATGCATTAAAAAGAATGGCTTGTTTTTATCGCGCTTATTCTTTAACCAATCTAAGGTTATATCTGTTATGACATCTGTACTATGCCCTTCTGTTTTAACCACATTGTTAGGCCACTCTTTAGCTCCTTGTACTCTGAATTCTGGATTAAAATATTTTCCTTGGACTGGTAATACTTTGTAATAATCAAAAGCTGCAGGTTCTCTGTGCAAATGCCATTTACCCACAATAGCAGTTTGGTAACCTAGTTTCTTCATCTCTGTTGGTAGGTATTGTTTTTCTGGTGGTAGTTCTCCTTCTAAATCCAATACACCATTACGTTGCGCTCGTTGCCCAGTGATTATAGCTGCCCTACTAGGTACGCAGATGGAGTTGTTTACAAACACATTTTCCATCAACATCCCCTCGCTTGCCAATTGGTCAAGGTTTGGCGTGGGGTTTAAGCTCGCCAAACGACTACCGTAAACACCGAATCCCTGGGTGGTATGGTCGTCTGACATGATGAAAATGATATTAGGAGGCTGCTTTTCTTTATTAGTTTTCTCAGCAGTATTTTCTTTACAAGCTCCTACGGCAAAAAGCAAGGACAGCGCTATTAGTTTAGATTTAAGCATGTGGAATTTCCTTTATTTAAATTGAACCTTTTTTATATTTTTAGTTCGTATGATGTATGGCTTGGACTGGGATAAATAACCACTACCCCAGTACTTTTCTTCTTTACGTTCAGCTCCATTAGTTAAATATACCATGGCGCTGTTTGCACTCTTTGGCCAGGATACCAAGCTTACGCCAGTGGCTATATTCGTTTTAAAACCGTGGGTACTTGCACTATTAACTGTTGCTAAATATCCCAATTTGCCTTTATTAGTTTGGTATTGCACTAAGCTTTTAGCATCACCAGGTACATAAAATCCACTCTCTTTAAAAGGCAATTCTTTAAAATCACCTTTACCATCGCCTAATAAAACTAGTCCGTTACTACCATCTATATAGCCAGAAATCACTTCAGTTTGATACATATTACCAGTGAGTAACATATCTAGATTACCATCATGGTTTAAATCGGTAACCTGCATACCGTGAATCATAGAAAATTGAGCAGGTAACGGTAATTTTTTACTATTAAATTCACCATTACCCAAATTCTCTAGATGTACAGAAGAAAAAGTATTGGCTTGCAACACCTGCATGCCTGCGGTATCCAGTACTTGTAACAAATCTTGTATGCTAGATTGCGCAAAGTCATTGTAGCTTTTAAACACCCCTTTTACGCTATTTAATTGAGTGGCAAGCAAATTTCTAGGTGCTATGCTTACTTCTTTATCTTGTATAAATCTAGTAGCAATGGCATCTATACTACTATTACCATCAAAATCTTTAGCATAAATACGCAAAGGTTGTTCTCTTGTAACCTTGTATGCATTATTCTCTCCCAAATTACCTACGATGTAATCGGTATCCCCATCATTATCAAAATCACCAACCCCAACACCAGCCCCTATATAGAGGTACGGAAAAGAAAAGTAATGCACCTCATTTGTTTCCCAAATTTTATTATTGAAGCTTATGTTAGAATGTTCCTTTGAAATTAAACTAAATAATTTTTCTTCTTTTTGTTCCTTACAACCAAGTAATAATAGTAACACCAACCCCCATACATTTTTCCTTAAAAACTGGTACATACTACTTGGCTAAATTAGATTTAAAAGTGGTATAAGTTTCCGTTAAGTCTAAAGTGTCTCCAAGCTCTTTTTGCAATTGTTGCAATTCTTTAAATAGCAAATCTATTTTAGGTTGATGCGCTGCTTCTAAGGCTAAATTTTCCATTTCCTCAGGGTCTGCTTCCATATTAAAAAGTAGCAACTTATTTAACTTAGGATATACTAGTAGTTTAAAGCCATCTTTCCTAATCATCCGCTGTGAGTTGACATAAGAACCATAGATAGCGGGGTAGTTACTAGTAGTTTTTTCCCCTTTAGCTAAAGGCAATACACTATTAAAGAATACTTGGTTGGTATCTTCTACCCCTGCAATAGCCAAAGCTGTTGCCATAGCATCTTGTATATAAATATCTGTAGACACCCTTTTACCTTTAGGCACACCCGGCCCATAAACAATAAAAGGAGCACGAATACTGTGATCATATAAGCTTTGCTTTCCTATTAAACCATGTTTACCGATAGCTAAGCCGTGGTCTGCGGTAAAAACAATAAAGGTATTATTGGGGTCTAAGCTTTCTTCCACTTTCTTCCAAATTTGCCCTATTTGTTGGTCTAAATGTGTAATTAGCGCATAATATTCTTGAATATGCTTTTTGGTTGCATATTCTGTTCTAGGAAAAGGTGCTAAGGCCTCATCCCTTAATTGATAATCGTTGTCCATACCCGCTCTATCTGGGTGTAGCTCTTGCCAACTTTTAGGTAACGTAATATTTTCTAATGGATATTGGTCTAAAAATTCTTGTGGCGCTTGTCTAGGATCGTGCGGTGCATTAAACGCTAAATACATAAATACCGGCTTTTCTTGTTCCTTGGCTACCTCTAAGAACTCAACAGCATCTTGTTTTAACAGCTCACTCCAGTGGGTGCCACCTTCCCAATAACCACCATGTTTTGGGTCTGCAGGATTCCAAAGCGTGTCATTCAGATTTTTAGGTCTGTTGTAGCCTAAGGGCATTACGCTAGCTGGGTCTACATTTTCTGGTAAGCTTTTAAAGGTATTTACCATAGTTGCGTGGTCCCATTGGTCTCCAGGCATACCAGGCTTTTCATTTTTTACATGGTCAAAGACGTTCTGAGTTTTTGCTGTAACGTGCCATTTACCACCCATATAGGTTTCATAACCAGCAGTCTTCATATAATTGCCCCAAGTATGTTCTAAGTCTTGGTCTTTTTTCCAACCCTCATAGCTTTTTTGGGCGTCCCAAACACTACGGCCAGAAATCATCATTGATCTAGAAGCAACACATACCGCACCGTTCCATGCTCCCATGTTATAAGCATGGGTAAAGGTGGTGCCCTCTGCTACCAATCTATCTAAATTTGGCGTAATAATCTCTGAATTTCCTAAAGCATGTATAGCTGAATACGTGTAATCATCTGCAAACAGAAATATAAAGTTAGGTTTACTTTTTTCCTGTGTTGTATCTTTCTCTTTACAGGATATTACCAAAAAAACGATGACTAAAAATAGGACGGACTGCTTTCTCATTTCTTAGTAATATTTATGTAGTACGCGGTAAATTGTGATTGGTTTGGGAGACTAAAATTTGCTGATAATTTATACGTTCCTTGCTTTAATAATCCCGTTACAGTAACATGTGTTTTTGTGACCTCTCCTTTTGCTTTAAAAAGCTCATTACCTACTTGTACCTCAGCGCCTATAATAGCAGGGAGGCCTTTACCTTCTGGTAATCCGTCCCAATTTGTTTGTGCTGGAATTGCTGCAACAGTATCATTCAATGATAAGCCTGATTCTGGCGGATATCGGTATAAATCAAATTGATAAGTTCCAGATTCAGTCACCTTTATCCAGTAGTAACCTTTAGGACTTTGTTTTCCTTTACGTATCAAATCTTGATTCCACGGAATGGGTTGTTCTGTGTGTAAATCGTGTACCGTTAGTAGCACCGAGTCTTGGTTTGGAGCCGTTAATGGAATCTCTGCATAATGCATATCTCCCTCTGTACTTTTCCACCATTCATCATAAAACTTTTGCATGGTTTTTACCTTATCTGGATAATTTGCCGCTATATCATTCTCCTGTGCTAAATCTTCTGATAAGTTGTATAATTCAGTACCATTCACCAAACGCCATTCACCCTGCATAACACAGCTATTCCTATTTTTTTCTGGCCACTGTAAACGTTGTGTATCTACCACAAGCATTCTGTCTTCTTGGTCACCTTGACCCAATAATACAGCAGACATATCCTTACCGTCTAAAGCGTTTTTAGCTTCATAATCCAAATCACACAGACTAGCCAAGGTAGGTAATAGGTCCACGTGAGCTATCAGCTCATTACTAGCGGCCAAGGTTGCATTAGTTATACCTTTGGCTGGCCAAGAGAGAAGAAAAGGAACGCGGTGTCCGCCATCATACTGGCTACCTTTAGTGCCACGCAAGCCCCCATTGTGTCCTGTTCTGTTTTCGTTTTTACCAGAAATACCCGCTGCCGTTCCATTGTCTGTGGTGAATATAAAAATGGTATTATCCCACTGACCATTGGTTTTTAATTGCTTTATGAGTTTACCTAAATTTTCATCTAGATTGGTAATCATCCCATAAAAGCGTTTTTGCCAATCAGTTAAATTGGCATCTTTATATAGTTCTACATACTCTTTTGGCACATTAAATGGTCCATGCGGTGCATTTAAAGCCAAATAAGTAAAGAAAGGTTTATCTTTCTGTTGGCGTATATAATTACTTGTTTCTGCAAACCATACATCCGTGCAGTATCCTTTAAATTTTTCTGGTTTACCATTTCTATAATAGGTGTCGTCTTGGTAATTATTGTTCCAATAATCAGGTGTTTGACCCACTCCACCACCACCGTGATAAAGCGCGTCTGTAAAACCTCTATCCTGTGGTCTATAGGGGTAATTATCTCCCAAATGCCATTTACCAAACATGGCGGTATGGTACCCATTGGCTTTAAAAACATCTGCCAAGGTTTCTTCCTCTTCATTTAAAATTGAACATCCTCCTATAGTGTGCCAAGCATTGTTTCTATTGCTATTTCTACCCGTTAATAATCCTGCTCTACTGGGTGCGCAGGTAGTTCCCACGTGGAAATTGGTCAGTTCTGTTGCTTCTGCAGCCAAAGCATCTAGATTTGGGGTTTTAATCAAGGTATTCCCGTGAAAGCCAACATCTCCGTAACCTTGGTCATCTGTTACAATTAAAATTACATTGGGCTGCGCATTAAGTGTAATATTCGCAGATTCTTTCTTTGTTTTAGACTCTTTACAAGCCATAAAAATTAGAGCCAATAGAAAACTATAGGCATATTGTGGTTTGGTCATTATTTTGCAGTTTGTCTGTTTGGTTTAGTCTTGTATTACCTTTCGCTTTTTTATGTATTCTGATGGTACTACCCCAAATTCTTTTTTAAAGCACTTAGAGAAATAGGATGCTGTATTAAAGCCGGTTCTAAACATAATTTCTTTTACAGAATAATCACTATTATCTAAGAGCTGGATAGCTCTTTTAAGACGAATGTTTCTAATAAATTCACTGGAAGACAAGCCTGTTAGCTCTTTAAACTTTAAGTATAAATTGCTACGACTATGCCCCATTTCTTTCACCAACATTTCTACATTAAAATCAGTATTCATCATGTGTTTTTCTACTACTTCTACCGCCTGCTGTAAAAACTGTTGGTCTAGGGAGGTAACACTCACCTCTGTAGGTTGTAGTGTCAAATCTTGCTGAAAACGTTTATGAACCTCTTGCCTATTTTTTAAAATGTTACTGAGTTTAAGTTCTAAGACCTGAAAATTAAATGGCTTTCTTAGGTAAGCATCTGCGCCATGAGACAACCCCTCTATCTCACTTTCCTGGGATGCTTTTGCCGTGAGCATAACTACAGGAATATGGCTCGTTGTATTTGTGGTTTTAATTTTCTCGCAAAGCTCAATACCACCCATTACTGGCATCACCACGTCTGTAATGATGATGTTTGGCACCACCTTTTTAGCAATTTCAAAAGCACGTTCCCCATTATTAGCTTCAAAAATGGTATAGGTTTTACTAAGTACTTGCTTTATAAATTTTAGAATGTCTGGATTGTCATCTACAATTAAGAGTACAGGATTTTTAGAACGCCCTTTAGATAAACTGTAATCCTCTAGCTCATCATTTAAATCTATAGCCATAGATTCTGATTCTGATGAGCGCACCAAATAATCATTATCTACTACTTCTTTGCAGCTAATATCTGGGGCATTTTCATAAACAGATTTATCTGAAGGTAATTTAACCGTAAAACAAGTACCTCCGTTAGCATTATCTGTCACTTCAATTTTACCCAAGTGCAATTCTATAAGACTTTTAGTAAAAGTTAAGCCAATCCCTATCCCTTTAGAGTTTACCTTTTCGTCTTCTTTTTCGGTATAATATTTTTCGAAAATGACCGACTTCTTTTCATCTGGAATCCCCTTTCCGCTGTCTATCACCTTTATAATAACGTGCTGTTTTGCCAAGGGTCCCATAATAGTTGTATCTCCGGTAGAGGTAGCTATTTCTAGAGTAATTTCTCCTCCATCTGGAGTAAACTTAAAGGCGTTAGACAATAGATTATTAATAATTTTCTCTAAGGCACTATGATCAAACCATGTTTTAGCATAACCTAATTCTGACTTTATATTAAATTTTATCTGCTTTTTGAAAGCTAAAAATTGAAAAGGCTCTGCCACCTCTTTTACAAAGGAAATGACATCTGTATTGCGCACAACCAAAGACATTTTTCCTTGGTTGATTTTTCTAAAATCTAACAATTGATTCACCAATTTTTGCAGATAATTGGTGTTTTTCTCCATTAGTGCATATTGTTCTTTTAAATTTTCATTTTCTATCTGACCAATATTGCCTTGTAAATATTCTAGCGGCGCTTTAATTAGTGTAAGTGGTGTTTTAAACTCATGTGATATATTGGTAAAAAAGTCGAGTTTTACGCGTTGTAATTCGTCATTCTTTTTCTTCTCTAAATGTTCTAATTCTAGTTGATGTTTTTTACTGGTGCTAATCAACGTAAAGCGTAATAAACTCCATAAAAACAATAAAAAGAAAATACCGTAAACTATGTACGCTACCGTTGTTCTATAAATTGGCGGACGTACTTTTACTTTTAAAGTGTAAGGTGTTTGGTCCCAAACACCGTCATTATTGGTAGCTTTTACTTTAAGGGTATACCTGCCTGGTTCTATATTGGTATACGTAGCAAAACGTTTACTAGAATCCGTATAGGTCCAATCTTGATCAAAACCATCCAGCATATAGGCAAACCTATTTTTATCTGGGGCTGCAAAATGAAGTGAAGCAAACTCAAAAGAAAAACTATTTTCACTATAATTTAAAGTCAACTCCTCTGTCTGGGCAATATTACGTTCTAAAAGCACTCTACCATTAACTTCTTCTCCTACAGCGATTTCATTATTAAATAAAGAAAGTTTGGTTACTACTGTTTCCGCAGGAGTATCATTAGGAATGATATTTCTAGGATAAAATGCGTTAAAACCATTTACCCCACCAAAAACAAGTTCCCCATCTTTGCGTTTTACACAAGCTAATTCTTGAAACTCACTGTCTTGCAAACCATCTGCGACATCAAAATTTTTAAATTCGTCTGTTTCTGTATCTAAACGAGAGAGCCCTTTATTGGTAGAAATCCAAAGATATCCTTGATCATCTTCTAATATGCCTTTAATTACATTATTAGGTAAACCATCTGCCGTGCCGTATCTTTTAAAATTAATTGCACCGGTTTTAGAATCCGTAGTTATCTTGTTTAAACCACCGCCAAAGGTACCTACCCACATATTACCACGTTTACTCTCGTACATAGCTAAAATATAATTGTGACTAAGACTTTCTGCCACACCTTTTTGGTGCTTATAGACTTTAAACGTTGGCTCTTCTTTGTACCTTTCTGTTACTGGTAGCATGCACAAACCATCGCCAGTAGCAATCCATATGTTGGCCTTACTATCTTCGTAAATGTTCCTGACAATGTTATTAGAAATACCATTTGGCTTGTTAGGCTTCCATTTAAATTGCTTTTTGGTAAACGTTCCATCTTCATTGAGCATCCAGCGGTACAAACCCCCAGAGTAAGTACCAATCCAAAGGTTGTTCTGAGAATCTTTTAAAAGACTAAAAACACTATGGTCTATGCCTTTCCATTCTTTCCCCAATACAGCTGTATTGTTTGGATTGGTAATATCTAAAGCATACAAATAACTATTACTTTGGCCACCGATAAGCAAGTACTTTTTATCTTTAATGCTTAGTTCTTCTAGCGCAAAGACCTTTCGCAACATATTGTAGGTCTTAAAATCACTATACTTGCCATGAGAATTTAAAGCTCTGTTTAAACCTCCACCCTCTGTACCTACCCAAAGAGTACCATTACTATCTTCAAAAAGGGAACGTATTTTATCGTAACTAAGGCTATTGGCATCTAGATTCTTTTTAACGTGTTTAAATTGTTTACGGTTAGGGTCGAACTTGTTTACTCCGCCGCCATTGGTCCCTACCCATAAAATTCCTGTATTATCAATATCCAGAGCGGTAACAATATTTTTGCTTAAACTGTTTGGATTTTCTGGGCGGTACTGAAAAACATCTACTATTTGGGGCACCTCTAAATCAGGAGCATTATCAAAATATAACAACCCATTATCTGTACCAGCCCATATATGGTTAGCATTATCTAAAATGATATCCATAACACTGGCATCGTGGATTTTGGTAAACGAATTATTACCTTCGTTTAATTGAATATACAACCCCGTATTGGTTCCTACTAACAACCGATTAAATTGGTCCTCGCCTATAGCTCCTATGGTGCTAGACACATTTGCTTCTTTAAAATCCCTTTGAAAATAATACTGTCCATCCGTGCCTACTTTCAGTCTAAATAATCCAAAAGCAGCAATTAGTAATTCACCCTTATTCGTTTCATATACATCATTAATAATTCCACCCGGCCAATTTTGTAACGTATCTTGAAAAATGTATTTAAAGCTTAAAAATTGTGGTTTTTCTAGGGACTGATTTAAATCGAGCATATTCATCCCATCCTTGGTGGCAATCCAAAGTCTGTTTTTACTATCCTTGTGTAAAGAAGAAATGTAATTATTAGCAAGACTATTTGGGTCTTCTTGATTGTATTTAAACTGCCTAAATGTTTCTTTTTCTCTGTCATAATACAACAAACCATCTCCAGTAGTTCCAATCCAAAGATTGCCTTTATCATCCCCTGTAATGTCAAAAATTAAGTTACTGCTAATGGTATTGTTTTTCTGCTCTGGTTTGTACACTGTAAAAGAATACCCATCGTACTTATTTAGACCATCGTGTGTTCCGAACCACATGTAACCGTAAGCATCTTGGTAAATACAATTTACATCGCTTTGCGATAAACCTTTACCTGTACCTATATGATCAAAGTAATACGTTTCTTGTGCGTTCCCAGCAAAAGAAAATACCAACATTAATACACCAACACCAATTCCTTTAAACTGCCTAATTACTTTATCAAGAACTTTCATTTTATTCTGCTAATTTGTCAATAAGTTAAGACTACCCTACAGCCGTAATTTGTCTTAGCACTTAAATCTTTTTAAAGATCATTTAAGCTAGTAAAACAGCATACACTATATGTTTTAAAAGATATAAGATATGGTTTTATTGCCAAACCCTTTTCTTACACCTACCTAAATTCGTGCACATGCAACAAATACACAATAATCTAAATTTCAAGTATTTAACTTAAAAAAACAAGAGCAACAGGTACCAAAACACCACATAATAAATGTGTTTTTTACAGTTTTTAACTAGCAAGTATGAGTGCTTTGTTATAACTTGACGCTTTTAATAAAACACAGACAAACTGCCATTTTTTTATGACGCTTTCTACAAAAAACCTCCTTATCAAAACAGTGCTTTTAAGCTTTATTTTTAGTCTCTTTTTTACAGCTTGTAAAGAAAAGAAAATAGCTAAAGACACACCCCAAGCTCAAACAAAAGCTCAAGTAGAAACTCCAAAGATTTTAATAAAAAAACCAGCAACTGTAGAAACTCCAGAAGGAATGGTGTGGATTCCAGGGGGTACGTTTAATCAAGGAGCGTTAGAAGGGGATACAATGGCCATGAATCATGAAAAACCTAGACACCAAGTTACGGTAGATGGCTTCTTTATGGACATACATGAAGTTACCAATGCCCAGTTTAGAGAATTTGTAACAGCCACGGGGTATGTAACGGTTGCGGAACGTAAAATTGATTGGGAAGAAATGAAACAACAATTACCACCAAATACGCCCAAACCCCATGATAGCATTTTGCAGCCTGGCGCTTTAATTTTTAAAAAAACGAAGTCTTCCGTGCCTAATTTATACGATTATTCTCAGTGGTGGGAATGGAAAATTGGCGCCAATTGGAAACACCCTAACGGTCCTGACAGCACTATTGAAGGTAAAGACAACGAACCTGTTGTGCAAGTAGCTTATGAGGACGCTTTAGCGTATTGTGAGTGGGCAGGTAAACGCTTACCAACCGAGGCTGAGTGGGAATACGCTGCACGTGCTCAAAAAGAAAACGCCATTTTTTTCTGGGGAAATGACCACAGTCAACTAAATAAATACGCAAATACTTGGGAGGGTGAATTCCCTAAAGTAAATAATAAGGAAGATGGGTATGAAAGACGCGCTCCAGTGATGAGCTATCCAAAAAATAACTTTGGTTTGTATGATATGGCGGGCAATGTATGGGAATGGACCACAGATTGGTACAATATTAACTACTACAAAGAACTTGCAAATAAGGGTACCATCCACAATCCTCAAGGGCCTACGGCGGCCTATAATCCAAACAACCCTATGATTCATGAAAAAGTAATTAAAGGTGGTTCTTTTCTTTGTAGTGACAGTTATTGTGCCAGCTACCGTATTAGTGCCCGTATGGCTACAAGTATGGATTCTGGAGCTGAGCATGTTGGCTTTAGAGCTATAAAAGATATTCCCCTAGAGTAGTACGTAATATTTTGTAAATACTGGTTGCGTTTAGTAGCTTAGCTGCATGCCATCTAAGTATTTTCCTCCAAACTCTAATTTCTATTTATCCTATACATACCAGTATGAAAGTAACCAAAAGTATACGCTAGTTTTTTTACATGATTCCCTAGGATGTATTAGTTTATGGCGGGATTTTCCGGCGCAGTTAAGCCAAAAGAATGGCATGAATGCTTTGATATATGACCGGGCTGGCTATGGCACAGCAGCTAAAGTACCCCAATTAGCAGAAAGAGGCGGTAATTATCATGAGGTAGAAGCAGACCTTCTAATACCATTCTTAAAACATCTAAATATTGAAAATCCCATTTTATTTGGTCATAGTGATGGCGCAACCATTGCATTAATAGCAGCAGGCAAACATCCTAACTACATAAAAGGATGTATTGTAGAAGGTGCTCATTCTTTTGTTGAAGAAATCACGTTAAAAGGTATTATCCAGGCTAAAAGTGCGTATACTAAGAAGGATGTATTGCACCAAAAATTAACCAAGTACCATGGAGACAAAGTACATCAGCTATTTATGGCATGGACAGAAACATGGTTAGAGCCAAGTTTTAAATCTTGGAATATCTTTTCTTTTTTAACTCAAATTACGTGCCCTGTTTTTGTACTACAGGGAGAGCTAGACGAATTTGGTACCTTAGAACAAGTGCACGTTATTCTAGACAAAGTTAAAGGTGAAAAACAGGAATTGATTTTAAGAGATACAGGACATTCCCCTCATAAAGAACATCCTGAGATAGTGTACAAAGGAGTAAGTCAGTTTTTAGCAGATTATTTTGGACAATAACGCTATCCTTAAAATAGATTGCTATTCGCAATCTAAATTATCAACTCTTTTTAGTTACTGCTAATTCAAGGTATATAAGTACATATTATTCCACTAATTTCAACAAAATTCTATAATTAGGGGTAAAATATGCCTAGCTTAAGCCTATATACGTTAAATGCAATTTATTTACAATAATTTAATTTGCACTATCCACAACTAATAAACATGCCAAAACAAACTAACGCATACAAATATTCGTTTATAGTAGCCATTGGCGGGCTCATCTTTGGTTTAGATGCGGCCCTTATTTCTGGCACTATTAACTTTATTACTAAAGAATTTGCTCTTAGTGACATACAATTGGGAACAGCCGTTAGTGCTCCCGCATTAGGTGTATTATTAGCACTACCCTTTGCTGGTTACGCTTGTGATAAATTTGGTCGTAAAAAAACATTAATTATCGTAGCTTTTCTCTATTTATTTTCTGCTATTTTTTCTGCATTAGCTCCTAATTACTTTACGCTGGTGGCCGCACGTTTTATTGGAGGTCTGGCGTTTAGTTCCATTTCTTTAGCCTCTATGTACATTGGAGAAATTGCACCTCCTAAACTCAGAGGCAAATTAGTGTCTATGACACAAATTAATATTGTAATAGGTCTATCTGCAGCGTATTTTATAAACTATTTAATTTTAGACTGGTCTACAGCGACTAGTGGATGGGCAGTAGATTATGGCTTAACCACCAACGTTTGGCGCTGGATGTTAGGCTCAGAAATAATTCCGGCACTTATTTGGTTTCTATTGCTGTTTACCATTCCTGAAAGTCCATCTTGGTACCTGCTAAAAAACAGGAAAGAGGAAGCCACTAAAGTGCTTACTAACCTAATGCCGTTAACAGAGATTCCTAAATACGTCAATGAGAATCTAGAACGCATCCATTCCAAGACAAAAGAACTTAGTATTGTAGAACAGTTAAAAGGTGTTTTCACAAAGCGAATGCGTGTCATTTTAATCATTGCTACTACCATTGCCATTGCACAACAAGCCACTGGTATTAATGCTATTCTTTTTTATGCCCCAACGGTTTTTGAACAATTGGGATTAGGTACAGATGCGGCATTTGCACAAGCCATCTGGATTGGTCTCGTAAGTATAGTGTTTACTATTCTTGCCATTCTTTTAGTAGACAGACTTGGACGTAGACCTATGATTATAGCAGGTATGTTATGGATTGTAGCCAGCTTAGTACTTTGTTGGTATGGTTTTTCTCTGGCGGAATATAGCCTAACTCCAGAGGCTTTAATTGCACTAAAAGATGTGCCAAATATTGAACAATTAAATAATCTGGTAGGCGTGGTGTATGATAGTGATTTGGCATTTAAAAATGCGTTGGCAGAAAACCTAGGTGAGGCCACCGCAAGGGATTACGCCGGTGTTTTTTTAGAAAAATGTACCACCCTTAACGCCACGCTTATTTTAGTAGGACTATTAAGTTTTATAGGAGCATTTCATTTTTCCGTGGGACCCCTTATGTGGGTTCTTTTCTCGGAGATTTTCCCTGTATCTATACGTGGAATTGCCATCCCCTTTTTCACCATCATTACAAGTTTAACCAATTGGCTAGTACAGCAATTTTTTCCTTGGCAACTAAATAATATGGGGGTTGGCGCCATCTTTCTATTCTACGCAAGTATAGTGGCTATTGGACTTATTATTTTAAGCATATACCTTAAAGAAACTAAAGGGTTAACCATAGAAGAAATACAAAAAACATTACAAGGCAATAAATAGTTTATATCATGATTACGGACGCACCTGTACAAAAACATACCAAACTAGAGAAAATAAATGTAGGCGATTGCCATTGGACCAGAGGTTTCTGGGCAGAAATATTCGCAAAAGCAGAAAAAACAATGCTACCATACATGGGCGACCTGCTCTGCGGAGATGTTGGTCATGCACTCAATAATTTTAAAATTGCTGCCGGACTGAAAACAGGAGAACACAAAGGGATGTTTTGGCATGATGGTGATTTCTATAAGTTTATGGAGGCCAAAACCTACATCTATGGCTACACCAAAGACCAAGGTGTTTTAGCAGAACTAGATGAGTATATAGATATTATTGCAAAGGCTCAAGAACCAGATGGTTACTTGCAAACACAAATACAACTAAGACCAGAGGTTGATAGGTATGAAAATAGAAAGTATCATGAAATGTACAATACTGGACATTTTTTGATTAGCGCCTGTGCTCACTACCAAATAACCGGTAAACGAAACTTTTTACAACTAGCCATAAAACATGCAGATTTACTGTACACTATTTTTATGCCAGACACCAAGCATTATGGGCGATTTGGATTTAACCAAACGCAGATTATGGGCTTGGTAGAACTTTTCCGTATTACCAAAGATGATAAGTATCTTAAACTAGCAGAAAAGTTTATTAATAATCGTGGTAAGTTCAAGGTAGAACATCATAGTACTACAGAAGGCTATCCTATTGGAGATATGGTGCAAGAACGTACTCCGTTTAGAGAATCAGAAGAAGCCGTTGGTCACGCAGTTTTGGCATTGTATTACTACGCGGGCGCTGCTGATGTATATTCAGAAACAGGAGAACAAGCGCTAATAGAGGCTCTAGACCGGTTATGGGATAATGTGACTACAAAAAAAATGTACGTCACCGGAGCCGTGGGCCAAGCACACTACGGAGCATCTACTAATTTAGATATGATTGAAGAAGGTTTTATAGATGCCTTTATGATGCCTAACATGACGGCCTATAACGAAACATGCGCTAATCTTTGTAATGCTATGTTTAGTTACCGCATGCTAAACATACATGCAGAAGCTAAGTATGCAGATATTATTGAATTGGTGATGTACAATAGTGGCCTATCCGGAATCAGTGTAGAAGGTAAAGACTATTTTTATGCTAATCCCTTACGAATGGTCAACAATTCCAGAGTATATGGTGCGCATGAAAGTTCTACAGAAACCCCTAATAGAGAACCGTATCTAGAATGCTTTTGTTGTCCACCTAATTTAGTGCGCACCATCTCTAAGCTTTCGGGTTGGGCGTATAGTGTTTCTGAAAACGGAATTACAGTTAATCTATACGGAGAAAACCAGTTACATACCCAATTGACGGATGGAAGCTCCATCAAACTAAAACAAGAAACCAATTATCCTTGGGAAGGTAGCATCAAATTAACCATAGAAGAATGTAAAGCTGAGGCGTTCGATATTCAATTGAGAATTCCTAGCTGGGCAGAAGATGCCAAAGTTTATATAGACGGAGAAACCGTAAACGATGCCATTAAACCCAATACCTATTTAGCTATCAATAAAAATTGGAAACAAGGAGATACCATCATTTTAGAATTACCACTGGAAACTAAATTCATCGAAGGTCATCCAAGAATTGAAGAGGTACGTAACCATGTAGCCATAAAAAGAGGACCTATTGTGTATTGCGTAGAAACTCCTGATTTACCCAAAGATACAAGCATACTAGATGTTTATTTAGCCTCTAATGCCCCCTTAAATCCTGTACATAAACCAGATTTTTTAGGCGGAACAACAGTAATAGAAACAGAGTTGTTACTACGTAATAATCCTATAAAAGATATTTATGGTAATACCACCAAACCCACTTTTGAAAAAATTGAGAGTCAATTAGTGCCTTATTACGCTTGGAGCAACAGAGGCATGGCAGAGATGACCGTCTTTTTACCAATGCTTTGGCAACTGTAAGATAATTAAGATTCAATATTAAACAATATTACCACGCCAGTACTATATACACATATAATGAAGCCTTATATTCCCTTTTTAGATATTTTATTGTAACTTGTTATGAAAGTATCTAAAGGTAATATGCGGCTTACATACAAACAGACGGAGAAAAATCCTGGTCGTAGTTTTATGGCTAGGCAAGATACCATGCCTTGTATTGAACAAGATTGGCACTATCATAAAGAGCTAGAGCTTATTTATTTTATGAAGAGTACAGGCACTCGTTACGTAGGTAATTCTATAGGCAATTTTGGTCCTGGAGAACTTTACTTAATAGGCAGCAACGTTCCTCACCTTTTCCGTAATCATAAAGAATATTATGCAGCCGAAGGTTCAGATGAAGGGGTAGATTTAATTGTGGTTAAATTTGAGCGTGATTTTTTAGGTGATAACTTTTTAAACCTAACAGAATCTAACCGAATACAACTATTATTTGATCAAGCTAACAAAGGTTTAAAGTTTAGCAAAGCAGTATCTTACTTAGTACATAGCCACATGGTAGGGTTGGTTAACAGCCAAGGTTTATCCAGTATTATTGGCATTTTACGTATTCTTGATATACTTTCTATAAGCGAAAATTATCAAGTACTATGCGAAGAAGAAATCAACACCACCTTTCGAAAAGACGAAAAAGAACGCATGGCAAAAATTATCTCGTATTTAAACGAGAATTTCCATAATAAAATAGAGCTACAAGAAGTGTCTGATTTGGCAAATATGACCCCAAATGCGTTTTGTCGCTATTTTAAAAAACGTACACGCAAGTCTTTTTCTCAGTTTTTAAATGAGATTAGAATAAGACACGCATGTAAACTTTTAATAGAAGGTAAACATCAAATTGCCACTGTATGCTACCAATCTGGTTTTAATACACTCACCAACTTTAATAGGCAATTTAAGAGCCTGATGAACATTACGCCTTCTGAGTATATGAAAAAGTATGAAACACCAATTGCCGTGGAATAACTTAGCTTTGATAGAATAATGCTATAATCCACAGCCATTTATTACTACATTACCACAAAGTCTAAATTTTTTAAAGTTTAAGTTGATTTATTGAGTGATTAATTAGTGCTATACTTCCTGTATAACTGTATTTTCACCGTATCATTTTTCTCATATTACATAGCATCAAAAGTCATATTTAAACAAGATAAAATTGTGCCAACATATGCTACAATTAACCTAATACACCTGTAACAACGGTATTATATTTGCTTAACTAACAGCATATTCAGTTTTCGGTTAGAGTTAGTTTTAGTTTAGTCCAAAACGGTAAAATTACTTTTGCCGTTTTTTTTATACCTTTTTCTGACAACTTGTAATCTGTCTAGAACAAATACTTTTCTATCCAAATAAACAATTAAAAATATCTTTTTACATAAATAAGGTAATTTAGTGTAAGTTTTGGTTAACTAATAAGTGATTACCCCCAACGGATTACTGTTAATTTGTCTAACTAACAGGGAGTAGTTTTATACTCCTAAAAGCCTACAAGCCTATGGTTCTTTCTCTAAGCTTTTAAAGATGAGCCCGTGTAGCGCAAAAGCACAAAACATGAAGATAGTATCTATAGAAAGTTATGTCCTTACCGATAAGCTTAAAGAAAGCTTCTATTTCTCGCAATGGGGATATTCTGAAAGAAAAATATGTATTGTAAAAATTACAAGTGATTCTGGTCATATTGGTTGGGGAGAAGGCTATGGCCCTGCTGGAGTTATAAAAGCAGGGATAGAACATATTACCCCCTTTATCCTAGGTCAAAATCCATTAGAAACAGAAACCATTTGGGGTATTATGTACCGCAGAACTTTAGATTTTGCGAGACGTGGTGTACTAATGTCTGCTGTCAGTGCTATTGATGTAGCCCTGTGGGATTTAAAAGGTAAAGTATTAAACCTTCCTGTTTATCAATTGTTAGGTGGTAAAAAACGAGAATACATTTTACCCTACGCTACTGGGTTGTATTTTGCTAATGGCAATGGAGAAAATCTAAGTAAAGAGTTAGCGGAAGAAGCCGCGTCTTACGTAGCACTTGGGTACAAAGCAATGAAGATGAAGGTTGGTTTAGGTATTGATAAAGACATAGCCTATGTTAAATGTATTAGAGAAGCAATTGGCCCAGATGTAAAGTTAATGATAGACGCTAACCATGCCTACAACTTAAGAGAAGCTATAAGTTTAGCCAAAGCTGTAGAAGAATATGATATTTCTTGGTTTGAAGAGCCAATTTCTCCTGAATATTACGACCAATATGCAGAGCTGCGTAATAAGACCTCTATACCAATTGCGGGTGGGGAATGCGAATATTTGCGCTTTGGCTTTCAAACCTTATTAAAATCTAATTCTGTGGATATTGTACAACCAGATATTTGTGCTACTGGTGGATTAACAGAAGCAAAACGAATAGCTACATTGGCCTCTGTTTATGGTGTAGAATTAGTTCCGCATACCTGGGGCACTGGTATTGCTATTGCCGCAGCAGCCCATTTTATCACCAACTTAGACACTATTCCAGGTCGTTTAAATTCTGCCGAATGTATGATGGAGCATGACCGCACAGAGAATGGATTAAGAGACCAGTTAACTAGTACTAATATGACCATAAAAAATGGATATTTAGAACTTACAGATGAACCGGGATTAGGAATATTTATTAATGAAGATGCTTTAATAAAATTTAGTAGTTGTGATAAAGGAAAAAGAACAATTGACACTATCAGATAGTATGCACTTTGGTAAAAAAAATCTCTATATAAATGGCGAGTTAATACCTGCCAGTGACCAAAATTATTTTAGCCTTATCTGTCCAGGCACGGAAGAAGAAACGGCAGAAATAGCATGGGCGACTAAAAAAGACACAGAAAAAGCTCTCTTGGCCGCAGAAGAAGGCTTTAAAATGTGGTCACAGACCCCCGTGGAAGAACGCTTAGAGTGGATTGCTAAGCTTAGTTCAAAATTATTTGAGTAC
Organism: Croceivirga sp. JEA036; assembly: GCF_011882165.1. Classification (NCBI taxonomy): domain Bacteria; kingdom Pseudomonadati; phylum Bacteroidota; class Flavobacteriia; order Flavobacteriales; family Flavobacteriaceae; genus Croceivirga; species Croceivirga sp. JEA036. Next base: position 291,272 of record NZ_JAATON010000001.1, on the reverse strand, counting down.
GAAGATTTGCTTAGAACTTCCATTATGCACGAGATGGGAAAAGTATGGGAAGGCACTGCAGAGGACTTTAAAAGCATTACTGATTCTTTAGCTTTTTATTCTGAAGAAATAAAAGACAGGCAAGATATTCCAATTACAGATAAAGAAGGTACGCACACCCATCATATTAAACAGCAACCTATAGGTGTAGTTGTAGCATTTTTGGCGTACAACTTTCCATTATTAAACCTAGGTTTTAAATTAGGACCTGCTATTGCTGCTGGATGTTCAATCATTTTAAAACCTTCAGAATTTTCGCCTTTATCAGCTTACATTCTAGGAGAAATTCTACATGAAATTGATTTTCCTAAAGGAGTTATAAACATAATTTGTGGTGATGTAGTAAATGTAGGTATACCACTTTGCGAGAGTAAAATCCCTAGATTAATTACAATGATTGGCTCTACAGAAACTGCTCAAAAACTAATACAACAAAGCAGTAAAACCTCTATTAAAAGATATAGCATGGAATGCGGTGGTAACGCACCATTTATAGTCTTTGATGATGCAGATGTAGACAAGGCGGCCACTATTGGAGCTGCGCTAAAGATTGGTAATACAGGCCAAATTTGTGTAGCAGCCAACAGATATTATGTACATGAAGCTGTTTTGCAGCAATTTTTAGATAAAATGAAATCGCACTTTGTTGCAGCTACCTTAGGTTTTGGCAGAGATGGCAACCCCAGTATGGGACCATTGGCCAATGTTGCCTCCGTAATAAAAGTCAAAGGGATTGTTGATAAAGCTTTAAACCAAGGAGGTCAACTACTTTTTGGCGGTAAAGCTCCAGACAGAAAGGGGTACTTTTTTGAACCCACGCTAATTCTACTACCAGATGCAAATCTTCCTATTCTACAAGAAGAAGTTTTTGGTCCTGTTGCAATGGTAGTACCTTTTAAAACGAAAGAACAGGTTTTAGAGTGGGCTAACGACTCAGATGCAGGTCTTGCTTCTTATGTATTTTCGCAAAACAATGATATCTTAGCTTTCTTTGCCGAGCATTTGGAATTTGGCGAAGTACAACTAAATGGCATTAAATACGATATTTACCTACCCCATGGCGGTGTTAAAAATAGTGGTATAGGTGTTGATTGTAGTTCCTATGCTATGGATGACTACCTTACCAAGAAAAGGGTAACATTGGAAAAAAGTTAAATGGCAAACACAACAGTGTTCTTAAGTTGCGATTGGGGAACTTCTAATTTTAGACTACGCAAAGTAGCTATTGACAATTTGGAAGTTTTAGCAACGCATAAAACAAATAAAGGAATAAAGGAGCTTTATATGGATTATAAAGCTTCTTCTTTTGGTGACCAAACCCATTATTTTCTAAACTACCTAAAAGAGCAAATTACTTTTCTAGAATTAAATCCTAAAGAAAAGTATACCATGGTAGTTTCTGGCATGGCCACAGCCAATATAGGACTTAAAGAACTACCCTATGGCACTATGCCAATTGCTGAAAATAGTAACACCTTTGTAGTAGAGAAAATAGATTTAACTCCTACTATTACTATTTTGCTTACCTCTGGTTTAGAAGATCAAGAAGGCGTGATGAGAGGGGAAGAAACACAAGCCCTTGGTTTACTACCCATACTTGCACCTTATGGAGATGGTACGTTATTATTACCAGGTACCCATAGTAAGCATTTATGTTATAAAAAGGGAATCTTTACGAGTTTTAAAAGTTATATGACGGGAGAGTTGTTTCAGTTACTTTCTCAACAAAGTATTCTAAGCAATAACGTTAGCAACACTTCTTGGGATAAAAAAATGCTAGAAATATTTATAAATGGCGTTTTCATAGGGTTAGATAAAATGCTGACCTCGCAACTTTTTAGTATCCGATCTAAACAGTTACAAGGTAAAATTGATAAAGCAGATAACTTCTACAAACTAAGTGGAATGCTTATTGGAGACGAATTAAGCTATTTAAAAGAAAACAATAGTGGTAAGGTTTTTTTAGCGTCAGACGAACCCTTTTATACGTTGTACGCAGTGGCCTTACAGCAGGTTTTAGAAAAAGAAACTTTAGTACTACTAGATAAAAAAACACTTGAAAAAGCCTTCCTAAAAGGGCAACAACAGATTTTAAACACCTATGGACAATAGCAGATTTTCTACTCAAAAATTTGAAGCCACACCTATAGTAGGTATCTTAAGAGGACTAGATTTAGAGGCAACATTAAACATTGCTGAGGCTTTTAGCAAAGCTGGTTTAACTACCTTAGAAATTACTATGAACTCTCCTAATATTGAAACGGTTTTACCAGAGGTAGTACGTCTATTTCCTGAGCTAAACATTGGTGCTGGCACGGTTTGTTCCCAAGAGGAATTAGATAAAGCCATAGACCTGGGTTCTCAATTTATTGTAACCCCCATAATTGATGTGGATGTCATTAAAAATTGCGTAAAAAAAGAAATTCCAATTTTTCCGGGCGCCTATACTCCAACAGAAATCTATACCGCATGGTCCCTAGGTGCAACTGCTGTAAAAGTATTTCCTGCTACACAGTTAGGAACTACGTATATTAAAGATGTTTTGGCTCCGTTAAACACCATTAAACTACTACCTACTGGGGGGGTCTCTTTAGACAATATTTCTAGCTTTTTTGCCGCGGGTGCTTACGGTGTAGGTATGGGTAGTTCCCTAATAGACAAAAAAATGGTAGCATCAAAAGACTACCAAAGCTTAGAATCACATTTTAAGTCTATTAAAAAAGCTGCTTCAGTTTAAAACAGATTCGCATTCCCGCCCATATCTCTAAATAAGCTTATCTAAACCTAGATAACTGATAGTTTTTACTAGCGTTTACACACATCACATCCTTTACTAACTCTTTTTTAACCTGTTGTACAAATTGCGGTTAATATAATGTTAAAGCTTGGTAAATTTTAAGAATAGTTTTACCCCTCTCCATACTTCTTTTGTAAAAGAACTTTCAAATTGACAAAAACTGCATTTGATAATTTCATTATTAACAATAGGCAGTTATAAAATTGAGAAATAGTCAATCAAAGTTCAAAAACTAAAAACGAACGGGGCATTGATGTAAGCACAACGAAAGTGACCCAATATTAATTAACTGAACTATGAGAAATTTACGAGAAAATCTAACTTTCCTATCCCAGACGAAAGCATTGTCTTGGTTAAAAGAAAGTTTGGAAAAACCTAAGGGATTACTTCTTGGGTTGCTTATGGTCGTAGCTGTACCAGCACACACTTTTGCATCTACTATTGTATCCGTACGCTCTACCACGGATGCTTTACAAATGCAAATTAGCGGTACCGTTATGGACGAGCAAGGACCTTTACCAGGAGCAACAGTAATTGTAAAAGGTACTTCTAATGGCGTGCAAACAGATTTTGATGGTAATTATACCATTGATGTGGTAGATGCCAATGCTACTTTGGTATTTAGTTATGTAGGGTATTCTACCCAAGAGGTGCCAATTAATGGGCAATCCACTGTTAATGTAACGCTTGCAGCAGATACACAAAATCTTGAGGAAGTGGTAGTATTAGGTTATAGTACCCGTAAAAAAGGAGAAGTAACGGGATCTGTAAGTACTATAGACAGTAAAGCCATTGAACAATCTTCTAATAAAGATATTGCCAAATCTCTTGCTGGTAGAGCTTCTGGTCTTATTATTAGTGACCGTGGGGGTGTACCAGGTGCTGGTAACGGCGGTGGTGGCAATACAGATGATGATGCCACTACTATTTTAATTAGAGGTAAATCTACCCTAAATAACAATTCGCCTTTAATCCTGATTGATGGTATTCAAGCAGCTAGCTTTTCTAATCTCTCTCCGCAGGATATTGCCTCTTTAACTGTACTAAAAGATGGTGCTGCTGCTATTTATGGTTCTAGGGCAGCGAATGGTGTTATTTTAATTACCACTAAAAGAGGTTCTACTGGAAAGCCTAAGATTAACTTCTCATCATCTTACAATTTATCATCTTTTACGAGGACACCTAATTTAATGACCTCTGAGCAATACGCTATTTATGAGAATGAAATTGCACAGCGTGCAGGGACAGAACTTCCTTTTTCTCAAGAACAAATTAATGCGTATGCTGCTGGAGATGACCCAATAAATTTTCCGAGTACGGATTGGGCAGATTTAACGTTTGCAAGTTCGTCTCCTGAAACTAGAAACACACTTTCTATCTCTGGTGGAAATGATGCTGTAAAGTATTTTGTAAGTGGTGATGTACTAAGCCAAGAAGGTCTATATAGGTCTGGTTCATTAAAATTTAATCAAAAACAAGTACGCTCTAACTTAGATATTAAATTAACAGAGGATATAAAGTTGGGTGTGGACTTACTAGGTCGTTTTGGGGATAGAAATAGACCTGGTGTAGATGATTTAAATATCTACAAGCATATTTTTACCAATTTGCCAACAGAGGTTGGAGTATATCCAAATGGATTACCTGGGTTTGGTGGTGAAAACGGTCAAAATCCACTGGTAATGTCTAGTAATGAGTCTGGTTTTGTAAACAGAAAAGATACTGATTTACGTGGTAAATTTTCGTTAGACATTAGACTTGATAAAATTTTAGATGGACTAAGTCTTAATGGTTTTGTTGGGATTCGTAAAATGAATAACGACCAAAAAAACTGGTACACACCATGGACAGTTTACACATTTCAAGAAGGTTCTAATGAGTACATACCTACTACTGGTTTTTCTCAACAAGGTGAAAATAGAATTTTAAGAGAATCTTTTTGGAAGTATGATGAAACGCTTATCAACGCTACCATAAGATATTCCAAGCTATTTGGAGACAACCATTCTATTAGCACATTTATTGGTACAGAACGCTTAGATTCTGATACTAGAACATTCTTTGCTCAGCGACAAGGATTTCCATCTAGCGATAGACCTGAATTGTTTGCTGGTGGTTCAGAACAACAACAATCCTCTGGTATTAGAAGTGAATTTGCACGAATGGACTTCTTTGGTTCTTTTTCGTATGACTTCAAGAAAAAATATTTTTTAGACTTTACCATTCGTCATGATGGTTCTAGTGCATTTGGTCCTGGAAAAAGATATGGTACCTTCCCTAGTGTAGCTGCATCTTGGGCTATAGACAAAGAAGGCTTTTTAGAAGACGTATCCTGGATAAACTCCTTAAGATTAAGAGCTTCTTGGTCTAAACTAGGTAATGATAGAATTGCGCCCAATCAATGGTTAACGTTATATGATTATGGCGTTGCAACTAACAACGGTAACCCAAACTTTAATGTAGCACAACCAGATTACTTTATCATTGGTAGCCCTGGTGTTTTAGCAAATGGCTTTAGTTCTTCTACCACTGCTAATCCAGATGTAACTTGGGAGACAGCAACTATGCAAAACATTGGTTTGAGCTTTGGAATTTTTGATAGTAGATTAACGGGTGATGTTAACTATTTCTTCCAGAGAAGAGAAGATATATTAGCACAAAGACAAGCAGCCATCCCAGATTATCTAGGGTTTAATTTACCCGCAGAAAACTTTGGAGAAGTTAAAAATTACGGCGTAGAATTTGAGCTCGCTTGGAACGATGCTATCAATGAGGATTTTAATTACAACTTTGGTGTTAACTTCTCTCAGGCCCAGAATGAAGTTGTTTTTCTTGCAGAAGGGGAAAACGTACAAGAAAATCTTAGAAGAGAAGGTACTCCTATAGATTCTTATATAGTTTACCCTACCAACGGATTATTCCGTGACCAAGCCCAAGTAGATGCTACAGAGGCTAAGCTAAACGGTTCTCAAGAAGGTGATATCTTTTATCAAGACACCAATGGCGATGGTGTAATTAATGCTGATGATAGAATACGTGTTGGCACCTCTAACATTCCCCAAATACAATATGGTGTTTATGGTGGGTTTACCTACAAGAATTTTGGTTTAAGTTTCCTTTTCCAAGGTCAAGCAAAAGCAGAAACTTTAGTGTTCTTTGACCAAGGAGGCGCTAGACCCGACTTCGTTTTTAATCAAAGATGGACCCCAGAAAATCGTAACGCAAGTTTCCCAAGGGCATTTCCTCAAGGAGACGGTATAAATGGCAACCAGAACGGTAACGTAGAAAATTTTCAAGGAGCAGATATTTGGTTGCAAGACGCCTCTTTTGTAAGACTTAAAGAGATTGAAGTTGGATATACGATTCCAAAAGAAGTTACTCAAATCGCAGACATTAGATTGTTCGCTAGAGGATACAACTTGTTCACATTTTTCTCTGACATTTATGATTTAGGTCTTGATCCAGAAGCAACCAGTTATTACAACTTCAGAAACGCCACGTATACCCCTATTAAAACGTACAGTTTTGGTTTAAACTTCAGTTTCTAATAAAAAATTGCAACAAAATGAAATCAAATAAAATAACACTAGTTTTTCTTGCAACCTTCCTACTAATACTAGGTAGTTGTGAAGATTCTTTAGAAATAGATGCCGCAGATTCCTTTACAGAAGAATTTGTGTATAGTGATATTAATCAGGTAACCAGCTTAGTACTTACCAATTATAATAGTACAGAAAGTTGGGGCTTAAATAAAACCATTTGGTGGTCTAGAAGATACAACATAGAAAATGCTTCTTTTGAGTCTAAGTTCAATTTTAGAGATTTAGACAGATTAGCACTACGTAGAGGCTGGAACCCTGCTAATGTGGGCGACTTTAATAACAAGTGGAGAATTTATTATAGTTATATCAGAGAAATAAACCTATTTTTTGATAAAATAGACGATTCGCAAGCAGCTATGGATGCTCCAGAGGAAGCGGAAATATTGAAAGCAGAAATGCGCTTCTTAAGAGCCAATCTATATTTTAAGTTAACAAGATTGTACGGAGCGGTCCCCTTAATTAAAGAAACCGTAGGTTTTGATGCAGAAACCTTTGATATTCCACGAAATACGTACGAAGAATGCGTAGAATATATCGTAGCCGAGCTAGACGCTGCAGCTGCAGTCTTACCAGAAACAAGACCTGCTACTGAATTTGGTAGAGCAACTAAGGTTGCTGCAATGGCTGTTAAATCTAGAGCATTATTATACGCCGCTAGCGAACTACACGACCCCAGTACTGCACCTAGTGGTCCGTTATATGATTACACAAAAACCACAAAGTGGGAAGATGCTGCTAAAGCTGCAAAAGATATTATAGACCTCTTAGGAAATAGAGATTTAATTGCTGTTGCTAATGCAGAAGAATATAGAGATTTGTTCTTAGAAGCTCACGAAGATATTATCTGGGCTAGACCTTACGGTAGTGACTTGTACGACTTTGGTACAGATGTTAATTCTTTATGGAATCAAACCCAAGCACCTAGCGGTTATGGCGGTTGGGCACTATCATCGCCTACTCTGAACTATGTTTTACAATACAATATGGCAGATGGTACATCAACACAAGAAGGTGGGTACGACCCAATGAATCCAAATACAGATAGAGAAATGCGTTATTATGCTAATTTAAATTATAATGGCGCAACCTTTAGAGATAGAGAAGTTGAGTATTTTTTATCTGAAGACGTAAATGTATTTCCCCATGGGTTAGATTCTCCAGAAGGACTAGGCAACACCTTACATTCTTCTAAGACAGGATACAACATTAGAAAGTTCCAAGATGAATCTGTAGGTTTAACAGAAACATCTCCTGGAAGACCTTTTATACTATATAGATTGGCAGAAGTATTTTTAAATTATGCAGAGGCAAGCTACCATACAGGTGATGAGGCTGCTGCTTTAGAATACTTAAACAAAGTTTCTACTAGAGCTTTACAACCAACAATTAGTGCAAGTGGAGAAGAACTATTAGAAGCAATAAAAAGAGAAAGACGCGTAGAACTTGCTTTTGAAGGTCACAATTTTTACGATGAAAGAAGGTGGATGAATAGTGAAAACCTGGGTTTTGACATTAAAGGATTACGATGGACCAAAATGACCGATGGCAACGTTGTTCCAGAAGAGTACACCGTTATTACAAGACCTTGGTTCGATAGACAATATTACTTGCCTATTCCTTTATCAGAAATAGAAAAAGCACCGTCTTTGGAACAAAACGCTGGATATTAATCCTAGTTCACAATTAGCAACAAAATACCAGGGCCTGTTCCTGGTATTTTTATTTTAAATTACAAGATGATGAAGTCAATTACCATTTTTATTTTTTGCTGTCTTACAAGCGTGTTTGCTTACAGCCAAGACAAACCCAACATTGTTTTATTGTTTTCTGATGATGCTGGCTATGCAGATTTTGGGTTTCATGGTAGCAAAACTATGAAAACACCCAACTTGGATAAATTAGCCAAACAAGGTGTAAAATTTACACAGGCTTATGTTTCTGACCCAACCTGTGGCCCTTCTAGAGCCGGTTTAATTACTGGGCGCTACCAACAGCGCTTTGGCTTTGAAGAAAACAATGTACCTGGCTTTATGAGCAAAGTTTCTGCTGCAGATGGCTGGGATATGGGGGTACCTACGGAAGAGGTCACCTTAGCAGATTATTTAAAAAAGCAAGGGTATGCTACGGCCTTCTATGGAAAATGGCATTTGGGGGGAGCCGATAAATTTCACCCTACAAAAAGAGGGTTTGATGAATTCTATGGTTTTCGCGGTGGTGCCAGAAGTTACTTCCCCTATTCGGATTTACCACCAAGCAAAATGGACCTGATGGAAAAAGGTTTTGGCAACTATCAAGAACCTGCAAAATACCTAACGGATGCTTTGGCAACAGAAGCTGTAGACTTTATAAAAAGAAAACACAAAGAAAAACAACCCTTCTTTGCCATGTTATCTTTTAACGCAGTACACACCCCTATGGATGCCACTCCAGAAGATTTGGCAAAATTTCCAAACCTAACAGGTAAAAGAAAAATAGTAGCTGCTATGACTTTGGCCTTAGATAGGGCGTGCGGTAAGATAATAGACCAGCTAAAAAAACTAGGGATAGAAGACAATACTATAATCGTTTTCACCAATGATAATGGTGGTCCTACGGATAAAAATGCGTCTGTAAATTATCCACTAAGTGGCACAAAATCCAATCATTTAGAGGGTGGTATTCGGGTTCCTTTTTTAATGAAATGGCCTGGAAAACTTAAAGCCAATACCACCTATACTAATCCAATCAGCACCATGGATTTGTTACCAACCTTTTACGCTGCAGCTGGCGGTGATGTCAGTGCTATCCAAAATATAGATGGTGTTAACTTAACACCTTTTATCACGGGTATAGATAACGCTAAACCCCATGAAACATTATTCTGGAAAAAAGATGCCCGAGGGGTAATACGCAAAGGGGATTTTAAACTAATTCGTTTTCCAGATAGGCCGGCAGAATTGTACAATATTGCAGAAGATATTTCTGAAAGCAATAACATTGCCGATGCACATCCAGAGTTAGTCAAATCACTTTTTAAAGAGTTGTTTGAGTGGGAATTAACCCTTGAACGTCCACGTTGGATGCTTAAAAAAGAATTTGAAAAAGTAGACATTGATCGTATGGATGCATACAGAGATCAATCTAAGTTCTTAGACTAAAAAAACAATTTAGTTGTTTAATCCACAGACATAATTTGTCTGTGGATATATTGTTTTCACTACCTCCTTATAAAAATATATACTTGACCATGAAACATTTCTTTAGCATACTTGTTTCTTTGAGTGCTTTATTCACTCTAACGTATTGCAAAAAAAAAGAACAACCTAAGGTTCAACAACCAAACGTGTTATTTGTACTTATGGATGATTTAGGTTATGGACAATTTGGTATTTACAACGATACCATTACCACAGCAGACTTTAATCCATTTTTTGTTAGCTTAGTAGATAGTTTACAAGGCTATTCCCTAGAAAAATCATTAGAATACTCCCAGACTGCTATTCCTAACCTTACTAAACTGGCCAAAGAAGGCGTAACTTTTACCAATGCATACACCTCTAGCAATGTTTGTTCTCCATCTAGATTAGGTATGGTAACAGGTATCTTGCAGAATAGATGGGGCATATATACCAATGATGATTCTGAACAATCCGGAATAAGAAAAGGAACGCATTTAGCGGAAAAAATAAAAGCTTCGGGATATAAAACCGCCCACATTGGCAAATGGCATATAGGCCAGAGAAACGACCAAATATTACATAAAATTTTAACCAAACATCAATTAGCAAAAGACACTAATTTTTACCTTTTAAAACCAACACATCCAGAATTATTTAATGAAATAAGAGAAAGTGGTTATTTGGGCTCTGTCGTAGAATCACAAAATCCTTTAAACCATGGATTTGATTATTACTATGGATATAATCACTGGGCTAGTCAGTACTACAATTCCTATAACATTTGGGAAAACAGGACGCATTTAGGCAAGCAAGCAGGCTACAATACAGATGTCTTTACAGAAAAAGCCATTGAAAAAATAGACGAAAGTATACAAGAAAACAAGCCATTTTATGTACAATTACATTACCATGCGGTTCATGATTCGGTAGAATTAAAAGCCCCAGATAAATACCTTAAAAAGTTTAATTCGGACTCCTTTGAATTGAATAACTTTTATGCGCATTTATACGCGGTAGATAGAAATATTGAGAAAATTGTTGATTTCCTCAAAGCTAAAGAAGCCTATAAAAATACCATTATTGTATTCACCTCAGACAATGGCGCTATGAGCGGTGGCTCTTATGATGGTCATAAATCTGGCTCACCACTACCAGGTAATACGCCTTTTTCTGGGCATAAAGGCAATTATTATTTAGGCGGTTTTAGAGTTCCATTTTTTATCCATTGGCCCAACGGTATTAAACAGCAAAAAATTTCCAATTCTCTTGTATCTACTATGGATATTTTACCAACCGTTTTAGATGCTGTTGGCACAAAAATACCAGATAGTATTGATGGCAAAAGTTTACTTTCATTATTAAACAATCCAAGAGAAGAAAAAATACATGATTATTTATTATGGTCTGGGGTACATGCCACTAAATGGGGCTATTTAATTGCTAATTCTACCAAAACCCACGCAGATGAAGACCAGTTTGCTCCCCCCGCTTGGGTTGTTATAAAGGATAACTATTTATTGCGATTTACAGGAAAAATAGAAGCCGGTTTATATTACGACCAAATGGCCGGCAGAGCGCCTGTATTAGAATTATTTGACATAAAAAATGACCCTTCTGAGACTAGAGACATTTCAAAAGACCACCCTGATAAAGTAAAGGAAATGAAAGCGATTTATTTTAAAGAGTCCAAAAATTTCCCAAGACCAATTCATTGGGAAGAATCTAACTGGCACGAGTTAAAGAAAGAAAAAGTATAAGTATTATCACCATATGTTCTCCTAAAAAAGTTTTAGAAAAGAACGTGCGGAAGGTTTTACTTTCCGCACATTTTATAAGGATTATATTTTCACATATATAAACAAACTTACTAGAACTACCTTAAATTTATAAATAGACATTAAGTTAAGGTTAAGTTAGTGCTAGTATCAGTTAAGAGCGAAGAAATGTATCCGTATAAAAAAAAGTTTCTTTGATAGACTTAACGAAACTGCATGAACTCGCATACCCTTTTAAATCCATACCTTATGACCAAAAGGTATATGGTTTTTATTTTTGTATTATTGGCAACTATTGCATTAAACGCACAAGAGAGTTCGCCTTTATTTACAGAAATATTAAAAGATTTCCCAAGAAAAGAAAAAAACTTACGCAAATGGGACAATCCCACTTTTGCAGATATAGACCAAGATGGATACACAGATATTTTACTAAATGACCATGGCCTAGGTGTAAGTATTGCATGGAACAACAAAGGTTCCTTTGCCCTCCCCCATGATATAATTATGGGCGATTTGCACGGGCTTTCTGTAGGAGACATGGATAAAGATGGTTTATTAGAGGTTATCATGTCTAGAGGTGGCGGTTCTGGTAGCAATGCCAGAAATAGTAAACTTTTTAAAGTAACCAAAAGTCGAGAATTTATATCTGTAGCTGATTTAAATCCCCCATTGGCCTTTATGCGTGGAAGAACAGTCAAATTTTTTGACGGGGATAATGATGGTGATTTAGACCTCATCAACTTTGCTTTTCCTTCTAAAGAAATGAAAGGAAAGAGCGAAAACTATATTTATGGAAACACAGGAAACGGTCAGTTACTGCTAAAAAACACCTTGCCAGAAACTAAAGGAGATGGACAAAAAGTATGTCTGGCAGACTTAAATAATGATACCTTGCCAGACATCATTCTTTACGGCAATGACCGCTTAAAAATCTTCAAGAATGTAGGCGATTTAAATTTTAAAGACGTTACTGATAGGGTTTTGGATAGTTCTATAAAAGATGTGACCTCCGTGGCTGCTTTTGACTATGATAATGATGGCGATTTAGATGTATTTGTAACTAGGGGTAAAGATTTTAATCCTGGAGATAATTTTTATAACAAAGCCACAGCCACTTGGGGTTTTTACACTCGCAGAGGAGATTTTAACTTTCCAAACCTAGAGGCTGGTGATGTGTTACAAATGCATAATTTTCAATCGCAATGGCCGTATAATGATGCGTATTATATAGGTGAAACAGGTTATTCTTATGATTTTCCTGGGGAAACCCACTCAGGAAAAGACATTCGTTTGGTGAGCAGTAACGCATTAGGCTTTCCCGATAAATTAAACCCTGATGGCGGCATCCATGTGGGTTATGTAGGCAATAAAGAATGGCGTATTGCTGGTAATACTTTCTCCCCCACCACAGGAACCTTAATAGGTATTAAAAATAAAACCGAAACCATGGTTACGGATGGCTTAGAAAATGTATTATTAGAGAATAAAGGTGGAAATTTTAAAAATATAACCAAGAAAGCCAAACTTACAGCTAAAGAACATTCCGTAGCTATCGCTATCGCAGATATAGATATAGATGGGTTTCAAGATATTTTAGTTGCACAACGTGGCGACTTGGTACATAAAAACCCGATTACTATTTGGAAAAATAACGGTAATGGTACTTTTATCGCGCAGCAAAATCATGGGCTTATTACTAATGACATTGGTAGTATTGGTATGGCCTTGGGCACGTTAGATTATGATTTGGATGGGGATATGGATGTCATAATAGGGAATGAACGTGGTAAATGGCATCTATTTGCTAATAATAAGGCTCAAACTAATCCAAACAACAGTATCACGATGCATATAGGCAACTCGCCTGAGCACAATGCTTCTGCACTTGGAGCTAAAGTCACTTTTAAAAATTGCTTAGGCACACAAGTACGCTTTGTCGGGAATACAGCTGCTGCCTATTCTTTGGATTTTGACCCCAATATGGTTTTTGGTTTAGGCAATTGCGCATCTAAATCGACTATTACCATCCAGTGGAGCAATGGCGAAAATTTAACTAAAACCATTACCAACAATCAAACGAAAATACACTTAGGAAAATGATAACCTACATTAATAAATTCAATAAAACATTTACAATAATACTAGGGGCTACTCTTTTCGCTTCCTTATATAGTTGTAAAGAAAAAGCCAATCCGGCATCCGAAGTAAAAACAGTTAAAAAACCTAACATACTTTTTATCGCTATAGACGATTTAAGACCTGAGTTAGGCGCCTATGGGTCAGAAGTGGCTATTACTCCAAATATGGATGCCTTGGCAGCAAACGGATTGCTTTTTAATAATGCCCATTGCCAAGAGGCTATTTGTAGTCCTTCTAGAGCTAGTGTTATGACGGGCGCTAGGCCAGAAACCATTAAGGTGATAGAAAACTTTACCTATTTCAGAGATGTAAATCCAGATATTGTCACCCTACCACAACACCTTTGGGCAAACGGCTATGAAACGGTTTATGCCGGTAAAATCTTTCACCCAGGATATACCGATGAGGACCTTTCTTGGAGCAGAAAAATCTATGCTGGCCCAGATGTACCACCTATTCCAGAACGGATAAGAGGTTATGTATTAGAAGAAAACCAAGAAATGTTCAAAAAGAACAGAGCCGAGGTCATTGAAAAATATGGCGAAAACGCCCCGAGAAACGGTCTTGGTAAGGGACCAGCATACGAGTTTGCAGATGCCCCAGACAATACCTACCAAGATGGACACAATACAGACTTGGCCATTGCCACCATGAAAGAAATGACTAAAAAAGACAAACCTTTCTTTTTAGGCCTAGGTTATTTTAAACCACACTTAGAATGGATAGCCCCAAAAAAATATTGGGATATGTATGCAGATGTAGATATATCCTTGGCTACAGAAGATTCAGCTCCTAAAGACGGTGCTAGTATGGGTTTACACGCTTCTTTTGAACTCCGTGCCCGTGCCGATATTCCTAAATATGGAGACATTGATAAAGCACAAGCTAAAAATTTAAAACGAGCCTATTTAGCTACTGTAAGTTTTGTAGACGCACAAATAGGGAGAATGCTAGACGCTTTAGAAGAAGAAGGGATTAAAGACAACACCATTGTTATACTTTGGAGCGACCATGGATGGCATTTGGGTGATATGGGAATTTGGGGCAAAGCCACCAACTATGAGATTGCCACCCGCGTGCCTTTAATTGTTTCTGCACCTAACATGCCTACCCAAGTAATTGGCACAAAAACCGATGCATTGGTAGAATTAGTGGATATGTACCCCACGTTGTGCGAAATGGCAGGAGTTTCCATTCCTGAGCATGTAGAAGGACAAAGTTTTGCACCACTTTTAAATAACCCAAAACAAGATTGGAAAACCGCTGCTTATAGTCAATTTCCCACACCGGCCTTGCGCGAGTGGGCGGCAAACCCACTGTCTAAAGGGATGCGAGAGACCTATTTTGGACCGTTGATTAAAGATGTGGAGGCAGATATAAAAGCACAAATGGGAGCTAGTTGGAACCGCGATTTATTTGAAAATAGATTGATGGGCTATTCCATGCGTACGCAAGATTACAGATTAATCGTGTGGAAAGAGTACACCAACCCCAATGCAGAACCAATTTTTATTGAATTGTATGACCATACCAGAGACCCTAAAGAAACCGTCAATATTGCCAAAGAACAACCAGAATTGGTAGCTGAACTTTTGGAACAATTTAATAAAGGCTGGGAAGGGAATAAGGCCCAATTAAAAACAACTAAAAACATCTTATAATGCACCCAACTAATAAAACCTTTTTTTACGTATTTATATTTGGTATTTATACCATACTACTATTTGCAAGTTGCAACAATCAACCCAAATCATTAGAAGAAGAGGCGTTAGAAAAAATAGCTACACTAGAAAAGTTGATGGATGAGGCTAAAACCAAATCTATTGATGTACAACGAGAAGAAACCTTGCTTTGGTTCTCCAAGGAATTTGTAAAGTTTGCCAACTGGGATGAAACCCATAAAGAAGCTGTAGAGAAACTATTTGGTTATGAGCGTTATTATGCCCCTAAGAAGGACTCTTTGGCGGCGGCTTTACCAGATTTTGAGCGTAAAAAAGTCATTGAAATTCTAGATGAAGGTATTGCTATCTTGCAACAAGAATTAGACGGAAAAATTAAACGTAGGCCAGTAAATAAAGTAGATTGGCAAAATACGAAAGCTGGCGACAATATGTTTGTAAGCAATGGTAAGCCTTCTTTTCCGTACGATTATTTTTCTAAAACAGTTGGGCAACCTTTGACCAACACTCAGGTGTATAACGATCATTTAGGGGCACTCTATCACGGTGGTGAAAATCTTTATCCGGTAGACCATGACCGTGCCATAAATTCATTCTTACTTAAAGAAGATGGCACATTTGACGAAGAATTGATGAAAGAGCTCACTACTATTCCAGATACCAACGTTGGCTTTTTGTACTACTGGGGCATGGGCATACCAGAATGGGTAGAGCAAAAAGAGCCAGAGATACGCAAAGGGCGTTCCTTGTTTTTAGGTTTTGACATTGATAACCCAACAGCCAAAGACCTTTGGGGCAAAATAATACGTAAGACGGGAGAACTTACCAAGGGTAAAAAGGTGACGGAATTAGGGTATGTATTTGCTAACGAACCACACTGGTATTCAGAAAAAGACCATTGGACTTACAATTACCAAGAAATGCATGGTATTTCTAGCTACACACTTACTAATTTTAGAAATTGGTTAAAGAGTACCTATAACAATGACATTCAACAATTAAACACCAATTGGGAGACAAAATTTTCCTCTTTTGATTCTGTGGAGATTGAAATACCTATAGATACTGCACTTAGAGGAAAACCTATTTGGTATGATTGGAACCGATACCACATGCAGCGTACTACGGATTGGTTCACTTTTAATCAAGAAAATTTACACAGCGTGAATCCAGAAGCAGATACCCATATAAAACTATTTCCTAGAACGTTTTATGAGGATTCTCGTTCTCACGGAATGGATTTTGAAGCACTTACAGAACTTACCACCATGATTGGTCATGACGCTAAAGCCTTGGGTGGGCCTAGTATTAGACCACATATTAAGTCTGACTTTGTAGAAAAATATGCCTACAAGTGGGACGGTATGGCCATTCTTCACGATTTTCTAGAGTCCGTAGCTCCAGATAAGATAAATGTAAACTCAGAATCCCATTTTCTTTCCTCAGGGCAATGGCGAGATTTGGATGCCCGTACCAGTTATGTACGCAACGTATACTGGTTGGCAACCTTAATGGGCATGGATGCCAATATGGGTTGGTTTTGGGCACGTGACCCAGATGGCTCTCCAGAAGACCGTTTAGAGGGGGAACTTAACTTTTTTGACCCTGGTTTGGGTGGTGCTTATGCAGGCTCTGTAAACATGCAACCCCACATTGCTAATGAGGTAACTCAAGTGATGTACGATTTAAATAGCTTTTCTGAAGAAATCATCGCTCTGCGTAATCAAAAAAGACCATTACGCCTGTTTTACTCAGAAACATCCGCCATCAACACAGCGGATTATATGACGGAAACCGGAAAAATTTACAACTCCTTGTTCTTTGAAGGCTTTCCACTGGGCTTTGTAACCAAAAATATTATAGAAAAGCAAGACAATAGTACATGGAGTACCGTGTTGGTACATAAAACCAAATATGTTACGGAAAAAGAATTTGCGGCACTACAAACTTTTTTAAATAATGGTGGTACGGTTATTATTGATTCCGACGAAAGCTTGTCTCTTAATGAGTACGGAAAAGAACGCAAACAAAAACTCTCTGCCAGCAAAGGTGAATTGATAGTCTTAAACACAGAAAATATAGAAAGTCTGAAAAAAGCGGCTTTAGAAAGTGTAGCAGACCAAATACCCCCTGTACAAATAGTAGCTGATAATAGTGAAAAATACAAAACCACTATTTCTAGAGTGGTAACCCAAGAAGATGGCTCTTATTTGGTGAATCTTTTGAATGTGGGGCGCAATACAACCAAAATTAAATTGCAATTGGATTCTGGAGAGGCTATAGCTGTTACAGACTTAATGACGATGAATACTATGGAAACTTCATTTGAACTACCATCAGAAGGGGTTTTGTTATTAGAGGTGAAAAAGAAGTAAACTGATTTTATAACATGAATTGGAATAAAATAATGGTGAGCATCTTACTAGGTTTTAGTGTGATTGCTTGTAAAAACCAAGAAAAGAAAGAAGAGGCTAAGACAGATTTAGTACAAAATGAAGCTGTTACCGACAGACCTAATATTTTGGTAATTATGTGCGATGATTTGGGATATAATGATGTTGGCTTTAACGGCAGCAAAGACATCCCCACGCCCAATCTTGATGCATTGGCAGCCAATGGTGCTATTGCCACCGCTGGTTATGCAGTGCATCCGTTCTGTGGTCCTAGTAGAGCAGGATTTTTAACAGGGCAGTATCCACACGAATTTGGTTCGCAGTTTAATTTGCCTAGACGCCATGAGAATGAAGGCAAAGGGATACCGACCAACTTAGCTTACATGAGTAGCACTTTGCAGGATGCAGGCTATTTTACAGGATTAGTGGGTAAATGGCACTTAGGTATAAAACCAGAATTCCATCCGCAGAAAAGAGGTTTTGATGAGTTTTACGGTTTCCTTGGTGGTGGCCACAAATATTTTCCTGAGCAGTATTACTCCGCCTATCAAAGTGAAAAAGCCAAGGGGAATGATGACATATGGGAGTACATTACGCCTCTAGAACACAACGGTAATCCTATTATGGATGCTGATAAATACCTAACCGATGAACTTTCTGATGCGGCAGTTAATTTTGTGTCTGACCAAAAAGCGAAGGAAAATCCATTCTTTTTATTTCTAGCGTATAATGCGCCACACGTGCCTTTGGAAGCTAAGAAAGAAGACTTGGCCAAGTTTAGCCATATTACGGATAAAAAACGCAAAACCTACGCTGCAATGGTGTATGCAGTAGACCGTGGCGTAGGCCAGTTGGCAGATGCGTTGAAAGCTAACAATCAGCTAGACAATACCTTAATTGTGTTTTTAAGTGATAATGGCGGTAAAACAACCGAAGGTGCTAATAACTATCCGTTAAAAGAAGGAAAAGGCAGTATGCAAGAAGGTGGTTTTAGAGTGCCTATGTTTATCCACTACCCAAAAGAAATACAAGCCAACACCATTTACGACCACCCTATTTCCGCATTGGACTTCTACCCTACTTTTGCCCATTTAGCACAGGCAAAATTACCTAAAACACAGGAATTACATGGTAAAAACATTTGGGAAAGTTTAACTACTGGCACTAGTGCTCGACAAGACGAAAGCATTTTTGCCATGCGCCACTGGCCTGGCTATTCTGATGTAGCTGTTCGCAAAAATGATTTTAAAGCCTTAAAGAAAGGTAAAGCAAACTGGCAATTGTTTAACGTAAAAGAAGATTTAAGCGAAGAAAACAATTTAGAAAGTGAATATCCAGAGGTATTAAAAACATTAGTATCAGAAGCGGAAGTCTGGTCTAAAAAGCATGTAAAACCCTTATGGTACAATCCCCCAGAATTAGAAACCGATTGGAAAACGCATGACATGGGCAATTTTCCCGGTATTTTTGATGCCTCTGCGCACAAATAAAAACGTTTTTTTACAATGTAAAAGCCACTGCATCTGCAGTGGCTTTTGTTTGGACAACACTTAACACTAACCAATTGGTTACCCAAAGTAAACCTTTAAACCCATTTAGCTAAGACTTCAAAAAGGTCGTCTTTACCTAAAGGCTTTGGAATGTAATCCACAAATCCTTTTTCTAAACACTGATCCCTATCATTAGACATAGCATGTGCAGTTTGCGCAATAATTTTAGTATTGGGGTTAATTTCTAACAGATGATTTTTTGCTTGGAAACCATCCATATTGGGCATTCTTATATCCATTAAAACAATATCATATGCATCGTCTTTTTTAAACATGCTAATAGCTTCTTCTCCACTGTCCGCAAAAGCCGCTCTCAAAGTGGTTCGTTTAAAAATCGTTTTTAGATATTGTCTATTAATTCTATTATCATCTACTACCAATACTCTTTGATCTTTAAAAAGCGCTTTGTAATCTGGTGTTTCTTTTACAATAAACCCTAAGCTAACTGGCTCAGTTTTTGAGTAGGGAATAATAAAGGAGAAAGTACTCCCTTGGCCAGGTACAGATTCCACTTTAATCTCTCCGCCTAACAAACCTATTATTCCTTTAGAAATAGATAAGCCTAATCCTTTACCAGAATATTTATCTGTATTACCTGGGTTAACACGTTCAAAACGTTCAAAAATGAGTTTTAACTTATCTTCCGTTATGCCTATTCCAGTATCTGTGACGCGGAACATCACAAAATCGCCTTCTATTTGATAGCCAAACTTAACATGGCCTTTATCTGTAAATTTTAGAGCATTCCCTATCAGATTTATAAGCACTTGTTTAAGACGGTTGGGGTCTGTTTTGATATTTATTGGCTGATTGGGATTAGGGGTGTAAGCTATAATTTCCACCTGATCCTTTTCTTGCTGTCGTTTAATCTCTCTAAACGTTAATTCTAATTCTTTTACCAAATGATTCAGTTCACATTGGGTAAAATTCATATCCAGTTCTCCTGCTTCTATCTTACTTAAATCTATAATATCATCTACCAGATTGAGCAATTGCTTGCTACAGTTTTCTATAATATCTATGTATTCCTTTTTCTCATGAATGTCTAAATCATGATCTCTTAGCAAATTAGAAAACCCAACCAAACCATTGAGTGGTGTTCTAATTTCATGACTCATGTTTGCTAAAAATTGATTCTTGTAAATGTTAGCGCTATTGGCATCTTTAAGCGCTTTTTTTAAACGCTCTTCGGTTTTTTTCTTTTCTGTGATATCTAAGAAAACACCAAAAAAGCTCTTTACGTTGCCTTGGTCATCGCGTTCAAAAGGAGAATCTATAGAATAACACCAAATGTATTTTCCATTTTTATGCCTAAACCGGTATTCTATTTTATTTTCTAATTGGCCTTGAGCTACCTTACCCATATGTTTTTCTATAGAAGCTCTATCTTCTGGGTGAAAGAGAGCAAAGAATTCCCCATCCTCTAATTTTGCAATATCTTCTGATGTATAGCCAAGAATGTTAGTGTAACCATCGTTCATGTAAATATTTACACCCTTTTCCATATCATAGATATAGATGCCAGATGGCGATAATTCTGTAATTTTACTGGTAAACTCCTTTGCTTTTTGCAAACTAGAACGAAGCTCTTTACGGTCTGTAATATCTTGAGCAATACCCTGTAAATGTGTTATGTTACCATCCGTATCCTTAACTGCTCTACCATGCGCAAACAACCATCCTTGAGTACCATCTTTACGTATTAGACGTAATTCTAGGGAATAAGGTTCTCCAGTCTCAATAGTTTTTTGAACCGCTTGCTCTAATTTATTAGTAGATGCTTTGGTAAACAGCTTCTTATGGTTTTCATCATCGTAGTTGGGAACACCTAAGGCAGGGTCTAAACCATAAATATCAAATAATTGTTCTGACCAACTTACTTGGTTTGTTGCTAAATCCAAGGTCCAACTACCTAATTTAGCAATATTTTGTGCCATGGTAAGCTCTGTGGTTTTAAGCTCTAAGGCAGCCTCCTTATTTTTAATATCATTGATATTTACAAAAGTGATGACTACCCCAGAAATCTGTTTACGTTTGGTAACGAACGGCCCAACACGTACTAAATAGAAATTGTTTTTAGTATCTGCTAACTGGAATTCAAAACTTTTAAATTCGCTAAGAGCAGTTTTGCATTTGTTTAGTAAATCTGTACGAACCTCTTCTGTAACAAAGGAAGAAAATTTGGCTATGGAACGCCCTTCATCTTGCTCTTCTATCTCAAAAATCTTGGTTATTGCTGGGGTGAATTTTCTGATATTAAGCGCATCGTCTAAAAACAAGGTTCCAATATCTGTACTGTTTAGGAGGTTATCCATGTCATTATACAGTGCTTCTAACTCCTTATTTTTTTCTTGTAATTCTGTATTTACGGTATAAAGTTCCTCGTTAACAGATTGTAATTCTTCATTAGAACTCTGTAATTCTTCATTAGAAGACATGAGTTCTTCATTAGAACTCTGCAATTCTTCATTACTGGTCTCTAATTCTTCTCTAATATCGTCTAGCAAAACATTCTTTTCACCCAATTCAAACTCCAAATCGGTAATGCGTTGTTGTGCGTAGCTAGGAATATCCTCATTTTTAAATGTGACCTCTTCTGCTTCTACAATTTCTTTACCCTCCCCAAACTGAATTAAAAACATGGGATCCGCTTCTGGTTCTAATGTTACACTTTCTAGTAAAACATTGGTAATTACATTACCTTCTAGTGTATGTATGTTAACCGCCTTGTAAGTCACGGGGGTACCACTTTGTTTTACCCTTCTAACCCCATTCCTAATTAAAACAGCTAAGTCTTCTGGTATGAGATGTAATAAGTTATTGGTAAAAAGCCCGTCATTAGATTGGAACCACTTTTTAAAGTCGCCCATCATAAAGGTCAAGTCATAATTTTCATTTACATAAACCGTAACGGGCACATGCTTT
This sequence comes from Croceivirga sp. JEA036, assembly GCF_011882165.1. Classification (NCBI taxonomy): domain Bacteria; kingdom Pseudomonadati; phylum Bacteroidota; class Flavobacteriia; order Flavobacteriales; family Flavobacteriaceae; genus Croceivirga; species Croceivirga sp. JEA036. The sequence continues at coordinate 269,212 of NZ_JAATON010000001.1, read as the reverse complement.
TTACATAAATGTTTGTAATACAATAATTCTTTCTGAGAAGCAAAACTTCTGTGAGAGCTACTATTATTTGCATTTAAATAGCTCACTTGGTCTACAATTGTCTTATTCTCTAAAGTAGATTTTTTAGTTGCCATTCTGCCTTTTTTAATTTGGTACACCTTATTTGTAGAGTCTAAAGTAAAAAACGCCTGACTGATGTTACCCAAAGATTCGCTATTCCCTAAAAAGAGAAAACCATTCTTATTTAGAGAAAACTCAAAAGACTTAAAAACCGATTCTTTAGCTTCTCGATTTAGGTAAATGAGTAAGTTTCTGCAAGAAATTAAATCTATCTGAATATAAGGTGGGTCATTGGTTATGTCGTGATATGAGAATATTATTTTTTCTCTGATGCGTTTAGTAATCTGAAGTCTATCTCCTTTTTTGATAAAATAATTAACTAGATATTGGTCGGCTATTTCTGCAGCATCATTAATGCTAAATTCTCCATTGCCCGCTTTTTTTAGACTTTCTTTATCTATATCTGACCCAAAAATTTTAAACTTGAGGTTTAATTTATGTTCTTGTATGTATTCATCAAACAGCATAGCAAGTGTATATACCTCTTTACCTGAAGAACAACCTGGCACCCAAATACGTATGGTATCTTCTCCTTTTTTTTGTTGGCAAAGTTTTGGAATTATGCTGTGTTTGAGAAATAGAAATGCTTCTGGATTTCTAAAAAAAGAGGTAACACCAATTAAAAAACTTTGACTAATTACTTCTATCTCTTCTTTATTGTCTAATAAATATGTAAAGTAATCTTCTAGTGTATTTAATTTTAAAAAACTCATCCGTTTGTTCATTCTCCGGATAAGTGTATTGGGCTTGTATTTTTTAAAATCTACCCCACCTGTTTTGTATAAAAGTGTTAAAATTTTGTCGTAGATGGAATTGCTATTAGAAGCACTGAGATTTACAAGTTGTTGGTCTTGATTGGCAAGCCAAACAATATTATCTGCTATTTTATTGGGTGATAATATGAAGTCTACACAATTGGTTTGTATCACAGATTTAGGCATACCATCAAATTCTGCAGATTTTGGACTTTGAGCAAAGAGTGTGCCACCGTGTTCTTTTATATCATACGCCCCTTTAGAACCATCGGAACCTGTACCAGATAAAATTACACCTACTGCATATTCCATGTATTCTTTAGCTACCATTTGGAAAATGATGTCTATAGGCAAGTTCAATTGTTTTCTTGGGGCTTTCTCTAGTAGAATAAATTTACCGTCTGCTACCCCGAGGTTATTGTCCTTATTATTTAAATAGATGCAATTGGGTTTAATTTCTTGATTTTCTTTGGCTACAAAAATTTTCATTTTTGTATGAGAAGCCAACAGTTCTGGCATAAGACTTTTAAAGTTTGGTGCCAAATGTTGAACCAATATAAACGCCATTCCAGGACTATCTGGCATAGCATCAAAAAAAGTGTGTACAGCTTTAAGACCACCTGCAGACGCACCAATGGCAACTACTAAAAAGTTTTCCCTTGATTGTTGCTCCTCTATTATTTTCATGGTACGTTTTAAGTATTTTCTTAAAATTTTAAAAGATTACTAGCTCACAAATCTTAATTTTAACAAATGTAAGATTTTTACTAATAATTTTATATTTTGTTTAACTAAATTCAGAAAATATAATAACAAAATAGAAACTCTGCTATAAAAGTAGAACATAACCCAACCTCACTTTTAACATGTATATTCACGCCTATAGCCTCTACCTGATTTTTAGTCAAGAACAAACCTATTCCTCAAGCTTCTGGATGTTTGCGAAAGGTTTTGTATATACCAAATAATTTAGTTTCATGCTTCTCTAAATTAATACTTAGACCATTATCTTTTACAATAATTTGCACTTTCTTATCCGTAAGGTTCGAGAGAACTTTTACATATCTTTCCTTTGATTTATCTCTATAGTTTGTAGCGTCAGTAATAAAATTTTGCGGGACACTTTCTAAATAGGCGGCTACACCATAAACCTTCAGGCTCTCATCACATTTTAATAGTAATCTGTACTTTTTTTCTTAATCACTATTCATTTTCTAAATAAACCTTTCTCTATAAAATTTGGGAGTATATCCTACCCCAATATAGCCCACTACCGAATTAATTTTTAATGGGCATAGAAAGAAAAGAAATTTGTAGCACTAGAATGGATTATTAATGGGACACCCTTAAATAAACAGCAAAGTTTATTTATCCGTTCTCATTTGGTTATTTCAGTTAGTTATAGATGTCTGTAATCCAACAGAGTATCCCTTAGTTCCTAAAACAAGTACAGTTTGTAGCACGATTTAAGATAGGTATGAACGATTAGAAACAAAAAAAGCCACTGATTTCTCAGTGGCTCTTGTTGTCGGGGTGGCAGGATTCGAACCTGCGACCTCCTGCTCCCAAAGCAGGCGCGATAACCGGGCTACGCTACACCCCGAAGGTTATCTTTATTTGGAAAAAAGCGGAGAGACTGGGACTCGAACCCAGGCAGCACTTACGCGCTGACAGATTAGCAATCTGCTCCGTTACCACTCCGGCACCTCTCCAATATTTTCTGTATGAACGTCTTTAAAAATGCGGTTGCAAAAATACCACAAGTAAACATACAATGCAACTATTTAAACAGCTTTTTTTTGATAAATTTCATAACTACCTTATTCTGGGTATTCTACACGCAAGTGATAAATGTTTGTTAGCTTCTTTTTTAGCACCTTCTTTACTGTTTCTATTTCTTTAAGGGTAATATTAGCGTTGGTAAACTGCCCCGCTTTTAGTTGTCCGCCAATAATTTTTTCTACAAATTCATCAATGATAATGTAGGTAGGTGATTTTAAACTTTTAGATGCTGCCTCCACCGCATCTGACATCATTAAAATTGCCGTTTCTTTAGAAAAGGGTATTGGACCAGGATACCTAAAAGGTTCATCTTCAGTATCTGGTTCTATCTCTTGCTGCTTTTTGTAAAAATAATACACCATAGAATCACCATGGTGTGTTCTTATAAAATCAATAATCCTATCTGGCAAATTATTTTTCCTTGCTAATTCTATTCCCGCTATCACGTGATCTATAATTATTTTAGCACTTTCTTTTGGTGGTAAATCATCATGCGGATTAACATTAGTAATCTGGTTTTCTGTAAAGTAGGTTGGTCTGTTCATCTTACCAATATCATGGTAGAGTGCCCCTACCCTAACCAACATGGCATTGGCTCCAATTTCATTGGCGGCTGCTTCGGCTAAATTCGCTACTTGCAAAGAATGATGAAAAGTACCTGGTGCCTTGTTTGCTAATTCCTTTAATAACTTAGAATTGGTATCTGACAACTCTAATAAGCTTACATCAGAAACTAAGCCAAATAGTTTTTCATATAAATAAATTAATGGCTGCACAAACAACGTTAGCATTCCATTAAGCAAGAAAATAGCAAAAACATACCATTCTATATTATTCATATTCCCTTCATGAATAATATGAAAAGCAAAATACCCAATAATGTAGATTAAGGTTATCTGCCCTACCGAAATAAATAAATTGGCTCTCTTGTATAACTCCGAGACGGTTAAAATTGTCACAATCCCTGCAATTATTTGTAAGAAGATGTATTCAAAACTATTGGGTACAACAAAGCCTAGAATAAGAATGGTTAAAACATGAACAAATAAACCAAGACGAGCATCAAAAAAGTTTTTAAGGATCAAGGGTAAAATACAAAGAGGTACCACATACAGATAATTATCTACCCTTTTCACTACCATAGTAGTGACAAAAACCATCAATAAAATATTAAAGAAAATAAAAGTGACCTTTATATTATTTTCATAAATATCGGGTCTGTAACGCATTAAAAACAAATACAACATTACCAGCACTAATGCCACCAAAACGGCATAACCCAATAAAATAAAGTAGTAATTATTTGCATCCCAAACCTCAGATTCGTATTCCTTTTTTAAACTGTCTAGAATAGTAAAGTCTTCTGCTTCTACTACTTCGCCCTTGGCTATTATTAATTTTCCTTCTGGCACGGTGCCTCTAGTAAAAGAAATTTTACTTAACTCGTCTTTCAATGCCTTTTCTGATAAATCTTCGTCATAAAAAACATTAGGTTTTATAACACTTTGCAAGGAAGTCTTAAACGGATTACGGACGCTTTCTGCTATAGAATCTTGTACTAGATTTACCAAATATTGTTTTGCGCTGGTTACATCTAATACCTGATGCTTACGAATGAGGATTGCTTCATTATTTTTAATTAGATAGGGTCTTCCTTCTATTTCTCTATTTTTAAAAACCCCCAAGCGGTACATTTCTGATAGCCACTGCTTCCCTATTTTAAAAAGGCGTTCTCTTTCTGCCATACTATAATTAGCCGCACCAAAATGTTTTGCAAATACGTCTGCAAAATCGTTCTCTACCTTGGTAGCAATATTGGCATTATAACTGTAGTAAGAGGCTTTATTAAGTAGTAATTCTTGTTTTTCCTCATCTATTTCTGATAAATTCTTCTGAATATTAAAATCAAATGGAGCATATAAGTTCTCGTACTGCCAAGCCTTTCCTTTCTGATAATCGTACTTAAATTTACCTCCTCTAGGAAAGAAAAATACTATAAGCCCTACAGTAACTACATAAAGAATGTACTTATAGATACGGGTTTGATTTTTATAAAAATTATCTAAGGATTTTCCCATAATTACGCTTGGACTGTCCCAAAAATAGAAAATATAAATACAATCAAAGGTTATTAACCATTCCGTGGGATTGCACTTAAATTTAGTATTTTCGTGGCACAAAACTGAATTTAATGAAAGAAGTTGTAATCGTGTCCGCTGTCCGCACTCCAATTGGCAGTTTTATGGGTGCATTATCCACTGTCCCAGCACCAAAATTAGGCGCCGTTGCTATTAAGGGAGCCTTAGATAAAATTAATCTAGCACCAGATGCTGTGCAAGAGGTGCTCATGGGGAATGTGGTACAAGCAGGAACGGGGCAAGCTCCTGCCAGACAAGCTGCAATTTATGCTGGGATTCCAGATACTGTCCCCTGTACAACCGTAAATAAGGTTTGTGCTTCTGGCATGAAAACCATAATGCAAGCCGCACAGTCTATTGCTTTAGGAGATGCTGATATTGTTGTTGCTGGTGGAATGGAAAATATGAGTCAAATTCCACATTATGTTCATATGAGAACAGGCACAAAGTTTGGCCCTTCTACCTTAGTAGACGGTCTGCAAAGAGACGGACTAGTAGATGTTTATGACCAAACCGCAATGGGTGTTTGTGCAGATGCTTGTGCTGATAAATACGAGTTTAGCAGAGAAGACCAGGACACTTTTGCCATACAATCTTACAACCGTTCTGCTGCAGCATGGCAAGCAGGCAAGTTTAAGGACGAAGTGGTCCCTGTAGAAGTACCGCAACGCAGAGGAGATGCACTAGTAATACGTGAAGATGAAGAGTACAAGAATGTAAAGATGGACAAAATACCTGCTTTACGCCCTGCATTTACCAAGGATGGTACAGTAACTGCCGCCAATGCATCTACCATTAATGATGGTGCTGCTGCCCTTGTGTTAATGAGTGCTGAGAAAGCAAAAGAACTTAACTTAAAACCCTTAGCTAAAATAAGAGGTTATGCGGATGCCGCTCAAGAACCTAAGTGGTTTACAACTGCTCCCGCAAAAGCATTACCAAAGGCCTTAGCTAAAGCTGGTGTAAGTATTGATGCTATTGATTATTTTGAATTTAATGAAGCTTTCGCCGTAGTAGGTTTGGCTAACATGAAACTTTTAGGGTTAACAGACTCCAATGTTAATGTAAACGGTGGTGCGGTCTCTTTAGGGCATCCATTAGGTTGTTCAGGTGCACGCATTGTAGTAACGTTATTAAATGTTTTAGCGCAGAATAACGCCAAGTTAGGTGCTGCCGGAATTTGTAATGGTGGTGGCGGTGCCTCTGCCCTAGTTGTAGAACGCTTATAATTTAGATTGATGCAGTATGGCTTAGGGCATTTAAGTGTTGCTCCCTTAAGGATTGCACCAGATAATTCTTCTGAGATGATAACCCAAATATTATATGGTGATCATTTTAAAATTAAAGAAGAACGTAAATTTTGGAGTAGAATACAGTTGATAGCAGACGGTTGTGAAGGTTGGTTAGACAACCGACAACTAACTAAAATAAATGAGGAAACATTCCTTACCTTAGATGCTGTAACACAACCTACGTTATCACAAGATTTACTGTCCTATATTGCCACTAAGGATGATATGCTCTGCCCTATTGTATTAGGTTCTAGGTTAGACATTGCTCCCCTTTTAAATCATAAATACGAGGAAGAAGAAGTAATAACAACCAAGAATCGAACAAATTTGGTCAATACTGCATTTATGTACTTAAACGCTCCTTTTCTATGGGGTGGCAAAACCCCAATAGGTATTGATAGCGCAGGTTTAACCCAAATGGTTTATAAACTAAATGGCGTTAATCTTTTGCGTACCACACAAGAACAAGCCAGACAAGGAGATGCTTTAAGTTTTATAGAAGAAAGTGAACCTGGAGATTTAGCCTTTTTTGACAATACTGATGGTATTATAGATCACGTGGGTATCATTTTAAAAGACAATTATATTATCCATGCGTATGGTAAAGTACGCATAGACCGTATTGACCATACTGGTATTTTTAACACGGAAGAAAATAGATATTCTCACCAATTACGGGTGATTAAAAAAATTCTATAAGGCAAATTATTATGTATAAAAAAAGCCTCGATTTAAAATCGAGGCTTTTTTTTATAAGGTGTATCAGGATTACTCCATCATCCCTTTAATTCTCATGAAATTATCATTATCACCTAAAGCACCATAAATGTTTTTAAGTTGTGACAAAATACCTTCATTATCTGGATTCTTTACCAAAGCATCTTCCAAGATTTGAGCTCCTTTTTTAAACAAGCTATCTTTCTTAGCTTTTAACTCGTCATACTTTTTAGTGTCCGCTCTAGAAGTACCTAAATTGTTCATCTCATCTATAAGTCCGTTACCTTCATTTACGTAAGACGTAGACAGGTTTAGCATAGCGTTGATGTAGTTTGGATCTATTTCCAAAGCTTTTTCATAAGCTGCTCTCGCACCTTCTAAATCGCCCTGCTCCATGTTAATTACACCAATATTATATAACAAATCTGGATTATTTGGATCCATAGCAGAAGCCTGAGCCATCAACTCTTTAAACTTATCTTTCTCACCTATACTATAGTATAGGTTTGCTTTGTTAAGCACCAAATTTACATCATCAGGATTGCTTGCAATAGCATCTTCGTAAGCTGCTAAAGCTTCCTCATTCTTACCTTGTTGTTGGTATATAAGTGCGATATTTTTAACTACCTCAGCTCTTTTAGATTCGGTTTTTTCTTCTTTAGGGTCCTTGTGTGTACCCGCCTTTACATATAAATCTCTTGTAGACTTATCTAACTCTTCTACTTCACCTGTGGCAACATTAACCGCCGTATATTTTACACCGCTACCATCATAATTAATTTCTTTTAACTTTTCATAATACTGTATAGCTTGATCATAATTATCTGGACCAACTTGCACCGCACTAGAAGCCGCGTAATACAAATAGATGGTATCCTTAGGACTTAACGTATACGCTTGGTAAAGCTTTTCTGCAGCAGTTTTAAAATCTTTATTGCTGTTATCTTCTACTGCAGAATTAATTAAATCTGCAGTCATTTGAGACATCTTCTGCTTAATGTCTGCACTATATTTTTGCTTACCTGTTTTCTCCTCAATACTTAAGGTTTTCTTGTAAGCTTCTATTGCAGGGTTAAACTCAGATAATTTTGCATGCGCATCACCTAACAAAGCGTAATATTGGGCCTGCATTTTCTCGTCAGCACCAGAAATGCTTCCAGAAGCAGCCATTAATGCTGTTTTAGCACCTGCAGCATCACCAGTTTTCATGGCTTTTGCAGCGGTCTTTATTTCGTCTTTTTGGGCAAAACCTGCTAGAGAAGCTCCCATAGCAAGTAGTATTAACATTTTACCTTTCATTTTCTGTACTTGTTGTAATTAAATATTTAGTGTTTATTTATTATTCCTTTGATTCATCATCATTCCCTTCCGGTGAGGATTGTTCTTCAGAACCGTTTTCGTCTGTCTTATTATCAATTGCCGTGCCATCTTCTTCTTTAACCTCCATATCCAAGACATCTGTCTCGTCTACGGCATCTTCGTCTTTCATCACTTTAGCAACAGCAGCTATGGCATCTTTCCCTTTTAAATTTATTAAACGTACTCCTTGTGTTGCTCTACCCATAACACGTAGGTCTTCTACACTTAGGCGGATTGCAATACCAGATTTGTTAATAATCATAAGGTCATCAGAATCGGTCACATTTTTAATAGCTACCAATCCACCAGTCTTTTCAGTAATAGAAATAGTTTTTACTCCTTTACCACCTCTATTAGTTACGCGATAATCCTCGATATCGGATCTTTTACCATAGCCATTTTCTGAAACTACAAGAATATTATCTTCAAAATTATTTACAGAAACCATACCTATTACCTCATCATTATCGTCAGCTAAGGTAATACCACGCACCCCAGAAGCATTTCTACCCATTGGACGTGTTTTGCTTTCTTCAAAACGAATTGCTTTACCAGATTTTAATCCTAAAAAGATTTCACTAGTACCTGTGGTCAATTTAGCTTCTAACAACTCGTCTCCATCCTTAATAGTGATGGCGTTAATACCATTCTGTCTTGGTCTAGAATACTGCTCTAAAGAGGTCTTTTTAACAGTACCTTTCTTAGTTGCCATAATTACAAAATGGCTATTTACATACGCTTCGTCCTTAAGATCTTGAGTACAAATAAAGGCCTTAACCTTGTCATCTGTCTCTATATTAATTAAGTTTTGTATTGCTCTACCTTTAGAAGTTCTACTCCCTTCTGGAATTTCATAAACACGCATCCAGAAACATTTTCCTTTTTGGGTAAAGAATAACATATATTGGTGGTTGGTACCCACGAACAAGTGCTCTAAGAAATCTTCATTTCTTGTATTAGATGCTTTTTGACCTACACCTCCTCTATTCTGCGTTTTATATTCTGACAAGGAAGTTCTTTTGATATAACCCGCGTGAGAAATGGTAATCACCACTTGCTCATCCGGAATCATATCTTCTATACTTAAATCACCCCCAGCAAAATTGATTTCTGAGCGTCTTGCGTCACCATACTTATCTTTAACTTCTAATAATTCTTCCTTGATAATTTGCATCCTGCGCTCCTTCTTATCAAGAATATCTTTAAGGTCTTCTATGGTTTTTAGCAATTCATCATACTCTTCTCTAAGCTTATCTTGCTCTAGACCCGTTAACTGTCTCAATCGCATTTCTACGATTGCCTTAGCCTGTATTTCGCTTAATTTAAAACGCTCCATCAAGCTATTTCTAGCTTCCTCTACATTAGAAGACCCACGGATAATAGCAATTACTTCATCAATATTGTCAGAAGCAATAATTAAACCCTCTAAAATATGCGCACGCTCTTCTGCCTTCCTAAGCTCGTATTGTGTTCTGCGCACCACCACTTCATGCCTGTGTTCTACAAAGTGATGTATCATTTCTTTTAGGTTCAACAATTGCGGACGGCCATTAACCAATGCTATATTGTTGACACTAAAACTAGATTGTAACGCCGTGTATTTGTATAGCATATTTAGAACGATGTTTGGAATAGCATCTCGCTTTAATATGTATACAATTCGCATTCCTTTTCTATCCGATTCATCCCGAATAGTAGAAATACCTTCTATCTTTTTATCATTAACAAGTTCGGCAGTCTTTTTAATCATGTCTGCCTTATTAACCTGATAAGGAATTTCTGTAACGACAATGCACTCTCTGCCTTGCACTTCTTCAAAAGAGGCTTTTGCACGCATCACAACACGTCCACGGCCTGTGTGGAAAGCTTCTTTTACACCATCATAACCGTAAATTGTACCTCCGGTAGGGAAATCTGGTGCTTTAATATGTGTAATTAACTCATCTATTTCTATATCTGGGTTATCCACATAAGCAACCGTACCATCTACCACTTCTGACAGGTTGTGTGGAGGCATATTCGTTGCCATACCCACCGCAATACCAGAAGCTCCATTCACCAATAAATTAGGAATACGGGTTGGTAGTACTGTGGGTTCTTTTAATGTGTCATCAAAATTTAATTGATGGTCTACGGTTTCTTTATCAATATCCGCAAGCATTTCTTCAGAAATCTTACGCATTTTGGCTTCGGTGTAACGCATTGCTGCAGGGCTATCGCCATCTACAGAACCAAAGTTACCCTGACCATCTACCAACATGTAACGCAAACTCCATTCTTGAGCCATACGTACCATGGTATCATATACAGATGTATCGCCGTGTGGGTGATATTTACCTAAAACCTCACCAACGATACGAGCAGATTTTTTATGTGAACTTGTAGACCTTACACCTAGTTCGTGCATTCCAAAGAGCACTCTACGGTGTACAGGTTTAAGACCGTCTCTAACATCTGGCAGTGCACGTGACACAATGACCGACATTGAATAATCAATGTAGGCAGACTTCATTTCATCTTCGATGTTAATCGGTATTAACTTTTCTCCTTCAGCCATAAGTAAATGCTAAATTTTATTGAGGTTAAAATATCGTGGCAATATACCAAAAATTGCGCCTTTGTAAGAATTTGCAAACTTGTTTATTAAAAAAATTATTAACACTTTGCTTGCCAATAAAACAACCCATAAAACCGTTAAAGTTTATACAAAATGCTGCCAAATCTCACAATTTCCCAAATCTTTATAGATTATGGGTACGGTATTTGAACATGGTTGTAATACTTTTATTAATTTTAGTTCGGAAAAGATAAGCTATGGATGATAATTTCTCACCAAGAGTAAAAGATGTGATTGCTTACAGTAAAGAAGAGGCTCTTAGATTAGGGCACGACTTTATTGGTACCGAGCACCTTATGCTTGGACTATTGCGAGACGGCAATGGTAAGGCCATCAACATCTTAGATGCTCTAGATGTGGACTTGGATCATTTGAGGAGGAAAGTAGAGATTTTAAGCCCTGCTAATCCGAATTCTGGTTCAGCACAAAAAGACAAAAAGAATTTACATTTAACCAGACAGGCAGAAAGAGCCCTGAAAACAACCTTCTTAGAAGCTAAGTTGTTTCAAAGCTCCTCTATCAATACGGCGCACTTGTTACTATGTATACTTAGAAACGAGAACGACCCTACTACCAAACTTTTACACAAGCTAAAAGTGGATTATGATAATGTTAAGGAGCAATTTAAGTCTATGATAACAAGCGATGACGACTTTTTAGACAATACAAGGGCAGAATCTTTCCCGGGAGAGCCAGATGATTTAGGCGATTCTAAGGAAGGTACTTTTGGTTCTGCGGGCCAGGCTAAATCCAACAAAAAATCTAAGACTCCTGTTTTGGATAATTTTGGAAGAGATTTAACCAAACTTGCAGAGGACAATAAGCTAGACCCTGTTGTTGGTCGTGAAAAAGAAATAGAACGTGTTTCTCAAATATTGAGTAGACGTAAAAAGAACAATCCTCTATTAATTGGGGAACCAGGTGTTGGTAAAAGCGCTATTGCAGAAGGTTTAGCATTGCGTATTATCAACAAAAAAGTATCTAGGATTTTGTACAACAAACGGGTGGTTACACTAGATTTAGCTTCTTTAGTTGCAGGTACCAAGTACCGCGGACAGTTTGAGGAGCGAATGAAAGCTGTGATGAATGAACTAGAAAAGAATGATGACATTATTCTTTTTATAGACGAAATTCACACCATCGTGGGTGCTGGTGGAGCAACAGGTAGTTTGGATGCTTCTAACATGTTTAAACCAGCGTTGGCACGTGGAGAAATTCAATGTATTGGCGCTACTACCCTGGATGAATACCGTCAGTATATAGAAAAAGATGGTGCTTTAGAAAGAAGGTTCCAAAAGGTTATGGTAGAACCTACAAGTGTTGAGGAAACTGTAGAGATTCTAATGAACATCAAAGGTAAATATGAAGACCATCACAATGTAACGTATACAGACGATGCTATAAAGGCCTGTGTTAACCTTACCAACAGGTACATGACAGACCGCTTTTTACCAGACAAGGCAATAGATGCTTTGGACGAAGCAGGCTCCCGTGTACATATTGTAAATATGGATGTTCCCAAACAAATTCTAGAGCTAGAACAGCAACTAGAAGATGTAAGGGAATTGAAAAATAGCGTAGTAAAAAAGCAGAAGTATGAAGAAGCTGCTAAATTACGTGATGATGAAAAACGTTTAGAAAAAGACCTTGCTACGGCGCAACAACAGTGGGAAGAAGAAAGCAAGTTAAATAGAGAAACGGTTTCTGAAGACAATGTGGCTGATGTTGTTAGTATGATGAGTGGTATTCCTGTAAATAGGATTGCACAAACAGAAAGCAATAAATTGGCAGAATTACCAAATCATATTAAAGATTTTGTAATTGGTCAGAACGAAGCGGTACAGAAAGTGGCCAAAGCTATTCAACGTAACCGTGCAGGTTTAAAAGACCCCAACAAACCTATTGGCTCTTTTATCTTTTTAGGACAAACTGGGGTAGGTAAAACACAGCTAGCTAAAGTTTTGGCTAGAGAGTTGTTTGATTCTGAAGATGCGTTAATCCGCATAGACATGAGCGAATACATGGAAAAATTCGCTATTTCTAGATTGGTAGGTGCACCTCCAGGCTACGTAGGTTATGAAGAAGGCGGGCAATTGACAGAAAAAGTGCGTAGAAAGCCTTACTCCGTAGTGCTTTTAGACGAAGTAGAAAAAGCCCATCCAGATGTTTTCAACATGCTTTTACAGGTATTGGATGACGGTTTTATTACCGATAGTTTAGGACGAAAAATAGATTTTAGAAACACCATTATCATTATGACCTCTAATATAGGAGCTAGACAGCTTAAAGATTTTGGTCAAGGTGTTGGTTTCGGTACAGCCTCTAAAAAAGCACAGGCAGATAGTCACCAAAAAAGTGTGATAGAAAATGCACTTAAGAAGGCCTTTGCTCCAGAATTTTTAAATCGTATTGATGATGTAATTGTATTCAACGCCTTAGAACGAGAAGACATACACAAAATCATTGATATTGAATTAAATAAGTTGTACAAGCGTATCAAAAGTATTGGATACGACTTGCAATTATCAGAAGAGGCCAAGGACTACATTGCAGACAAAGGTTTTGATAAGCAATATGGCGCCAGACCGCTAAAAAGAGCTATCCAAAAATACATTGAAGATGCATTAGCAGAAGAAATTGTAAACTCTAATCTTGATGAGGGTGATAGCATTTTTATGGATTTGGATAAAAAGACAGAAGAGCTGACGATTAAAATTCAGAAAGCAGAAAAATCTTCTGAAACTAAAGAGTAAAATTTAGCATTTTAAATAAATAAAAAAAGGGAGTCTTTTGACTCCCTTTTTTTATGCGCACAATTCTGTTAATTTTATATCATCCTATTAAATTTTAACAGTAATCAGTAGAAACTTACCGTTAATCTAATTTATTTCAGTAGACAGCTCTACCCATCTACTTTTGTTAACGAGAACACTATATTAAGATTTAATGAAGTTAGGGACGGGTAAAAAACAGGTGGTTGTCCGTGAATACCACCTGGATATTGGTATTATACAGGTTTTTGACAATTATTTAGTTGCACATTTTAATGAAGGGGCTACCTTAACCCTTGAGCGCGTGTACCAATTAATTGGAATATCAGAAATACATTTTAGAGATAAAAACTTTGCTTATATCAGTAATCGTAAGAACTCTTACGCTATAGACCCCATTATCTACACCTATCTTAGAGGTTTAGACAACCTTGTTGCGCTAGCTATAGTTTCTAAAAAAGAAATAGATATGCATAATTTTAAAATAGAAAAGCTTTTCTATAAAAAGTGTATGGAGTTCTTTATAGAGTATGACAACGCTGTGGCGTGGGCTAAAAAAAGAGTAAAAGCAAAGAAGTAATTATTTATCTTTTGCAATTAATCTTTTTGAGATTACATCTCCAACAAAAGCTAGTACTATAACTATTAAAAGCTCTGTAAAATCAAAGCCATCACTTTTTTCTTTATAAACCCTAGCATACAATAGGTAAGAAAGTGCTGGGAGATAGCATCAAATATTTATTAGTACCGTTTTCATATTTTTATTTAAGATTAAAACCCGCTTCCTTTATAAAAAGCGTATCTGTAATACGTATATTTTTGTTTAATTTACTTATTCTGGGGTCCTTACTAGAATATTTTACACGGTAATAACCACCAATTTCCAAAGCTCTGTAATTATCTCCTAAGTAATAGGAACTTTTGTATTTTTCCCCATTAACATAAAAATAATAGTTCATAAAAGTATTAGAATTTTGATACTCAATCCCTGTACATTTAGCAATACTGTATTGGGGATAGTATTTAAGATGTAAATCTGTTTTAAACGCCTTGTACCCAGACCATGCCAACAAAGTCCAAAAGAGTATTAAAACACCTGTTTGGCCGTTTAAAAAATCTTTAATCTTACGTATAACCCGCACAACTTATTATTCTGTCTTATCAGCTTCTTGTGTAGCAGATTGTTCCCTTTTAAATAATTCTAAAAAAGCATTGCCAATATTATCCACTAATTGCGAGGCAGTAAAGGCTTCAAAACCACTGGCATTTACACCAACATCAGCTGCTAAACCATGTAAATAAACGCCCATTATTGCTGCTTTTAAACTACTATATCCTTGCGCAAGTAAACCTGCAATCATCCCAGCCAAAACATCTCCGCAGCCACCTGTAGCCATACCAGGATTACCTGTAGAATTTACAAACCCCACACCGTTAGCAAAGGTTATGGTATGCGCTCCCTTTAATACCAAAATACAGTTGTATTTTTTAGAAAAGAGTTTTCCCTTTTCAACCTTATCAAAATCGTCTTTCCATGGTCCTACTAATCGCTCAAACTCTTTAGGATGTGGCGTAAAAACACTGCCTTCTGGTATTAAACCTAAAAAATCTTCTTGCTTAGCTAATAGGTTTATAGCATCTGCATCTAGCACCAAGGGTAATTTGTTAGTTTTTAAAAAGGAAAGTAATGCTTTTTGAGTACCCTGATCATGCCCCATACCCATACCTATACAAACAACATTGACTTTTTCTGGCACTTTAATTTCAGAAATACAATCCTCTTTGGTGTCTGTCATCACCATCACCTCTGGTATTGCCGTTTGTAGAGGTATATATCCGCATTTAGGGACATAGGCGGTTACCAAACCTGCTCCTGCTTGTAAAGCGCCTTTACTTGCTAATTGTATAGCCCCTATTTTTCCATAACTGCCACCAACCACGGCAACGTGACCATAATTTCCCTTATGAGAAAATTTCAACCTAGGTTGGTATAGCGGTGCAATTTCTGGCTTGCCAATATATTCGTAAGCGGTTGGCAGGTTATAAATGTATTCGGGTTCCAAACCGATGTCTAGCAACTCCCAATGGTTTAAATGTTGCGCAGTTTGCGGCAAGAAAAAAGGCAACTTTGGTGTTTGAAAAGACAACACAAAGTCTGCTTGCACCACATTTTCTGGTTTGGTGGGCAACCTATCCATAAACAAACCAGAAGGTATATCTACTGCTAGAGTAAATGCGTTGGCGTTATTAATATGTTGTATTACTTGTAGTACCCAATCTTCTGGGTCTCTGTTTAGACCAATTCCAAAAATGGCATCTATAACAATATTATCTTTACCAATTTCTGGCAAGTGCAAAGTTTCGTCTATAAATTCTGGCCAGAGTTTACGGTCTTTTAAGCGGTCTAGATTTATTAAAAAATCTTTAGAACGTTTTTCACTGTACTTTACTACGTAAACTTCCATGTTATAACCATGCTCCTTAAGCATCCTAGCAAGAGCTAACCCATCACCACCATTATTGCCAATACCGCAGAACAAATGTAATTTTACAGGACCACCTTGCAACCTACTATGCAACCAATTAAATAATTGGTCCGCAGCCCTTTCCATCAGTATATCACTAGAAATACCATATTTCTTGATTGTATAATCGTCAGCGTCATGTACTTGTTGGGCAGATAATATCTTCATTTTCTAAGAAAGGGATTGATTAATTATTAAAATCGTAAAAATTACACAAACGTGTTTGATGCACTTTTGGTATACACTACATTTGATACACACAAATGAAGGATGCAATTTAATCAATCGGACATAAAAACTTTCCTATCCAATGGTAAATCGACCCAAACTACGATTACCACTACCACCCCTTTGGGGTAGTCTGTATATATAATTTCCGTCTGTTCACGTATTTATTTTTTTTAGAATTTAATATTCATCCCTAATGAAACTTTTAAAATTTGGTGGTACTTCGGTAGCCAATGCACCCAACATAAAACGCGTAAAATCCATAATAGCAAACAATCAAGATAAACAGGTTGTGGTTGTCTCTGCCTTTGGTGGCGTAACAGATTTATTATTAAATGCCTTAGAACTAGCTGCCTCTGGCGATGTAAGCTATAGAGAAGTTTTAGCTCAAATTGAAGCTCGACATTTTGACACAATCAAAACCTTATTTCCTGTAACCGCCCAAAGTAGTATCATAAGTAAGGTTAAGAGTGAACTAAATGAACTTGAAACACTGTTAGAAGGAGCTTATTTGATTGGCGAAACTACCTCACGT
The DNA here is from genome assembly GCF_011882165.1 of Croceivirga sp. JEA036. Taxonomy (NCBI): domain Bacteria; kingdom Pseudomonadati; phylum Bacteroidota; class Flavobacteriia; order Flavobacteriales; family Flavobacteriaceae; genus Croceivirga; species Croceivirga sp. JEA036. The sequence continues at coordinate 252,373 of NZ_JAATON010000001.1, read as the reverse complement.
TTATCAGATAAAGTAGTAAGTTATGGAGAATTACTTTCTTCTTACATCATTAGTGAATATTTTAAAACAGAAGGTTTAGATGCGAGTTTAAAAAGTGGCCGGGAATTGATTGTAACCAACGCAAATTTTGGCAATGCTAGTGTAGATTTTAAAACCACCAACGCAGTGTGCCAATCCTTTTTTAAGGATCAAAACCATAAAATTACGGTAGTACCAGGTTTTGTAGCTGCAACTGCCAAGGGCGATGCCACTACATTAGGCCGTGGTGGGTCTGATTATACCGCTGCAATAATAGCCGCAGCGCTAGAAGCAGAAAAATTAGAGATTTGGACTGATGTGAGTGGTTTATTTACTGCCAATCCAAAACTGGTAAAACAAGCTAAGTGTGTCACCCATATTTCTTATGAAGAAGCGATGGAACTTTCGCATTTTGGAGCAAAAGTTATATATCCACCAACCATACAACCGGTATTACATAAGCAAATTCCTATTATAATTAAAAATACCTTTGAACCAGAAAAAGAAGGCACACTCATCACTAAAAACACCAATGGTGGTGGCAAAACGGTAAGGGGTATAAGTCATATAGAGCATATTAGCTTGTTATCTTTAGAGGGGCCTGGAATGGTTGGTATTCCTGGTATTTCTAAACGCTTTTTTGAGACTATTTCTACTATTGGTGTTAGCGTTGTTTTAATAACCCAAGCATCTTCTGAGCATTCTATTTGTATTGGTATTGCCGATAAAGATGTGGAAAAAGCCGTGAAAGCGGTAAATGAAGCCTTTGAATACGAAATTGCTTCTAACAAACTACACCCTGTAGTTGTAGAGTCTAGCTTAGCTATTGTTGCTTTAGTTGGTGATAATATGAAAAGTCACCAAGGTTTAAGTGGTAAAATGTTCGCTACCCTAGGTAAAAACAACGTAAACATCAGAGCTATTGCTCAAGGTGCTTCTGAGAGAAATATTTCTACCGTTATTAACAAAGTAGATATTAAAAAAGCATTGAATGCTTTACACGAAGCTTTTTTTGAAGAAAACACAAAACAGCTCAATTTATTTGTAATGGGCTGCGGTAATGTAGGTTCTAAATTGTTGGCCCAGCTAGAGCAACAGCATAAATACCTAAAAAAGGAATTAAAACTCAATGTTAGGGTTATTGGCATATCTAACTCTAAAAAAATGATTTTTGATGAGGGAGGTATTGCCTTAACGCAATGGAAGACTGCTTTGGATGCCGGGGAGAAAACAGACAGGGCTGCCTTTATACAGAAAGTAAAAGAATTAAACTTAAGAAACAGCATTTTTGTAGATAATACGGCCAATGCAGCAATTGCTAGCACCTACAGCGACTACTTAAGTAACAGTATTTCTGTAGTTACCTGCAATAAAATTGCATGTTCTAGTGAATACCAAAACTATTTGTCTTTAAAACAATTGGCAAAAAAATACAACGCGCCCTTCCTGTTCGAAACAAACGTTGGAGCAGGCCTACCTATCTTAGACACTTTAAAACATCTTATTGTATCTGGTGATAAAGTAAAGAAAATACAAGCTGTGCTATCTGGTAGTTTAAATTTTGTATTTAATAATTTTAATAATAGTACTACATTTCATGATGTAGTAAAACAAGCACAAGAACAAGGGTATACCGAGCCAGACCCAACCATAGATTTAAGTGGTGTAGATGTAGCCCGTAAAATTTTAATTCTTGCCCGCGAAAGTGGTTATCAATTAGAATTAGAAGATATTGAGAACAATTCGTTTCTTCCAGAAGAAAGTCTGCAAACTTCTAGCAATAAGGACTTTTTTGCATCTTTAGTAAAATACGAATCAGATTTTCAAAAGTTATACAAAAGCGCAGCAGATAAAAATTGCAAGCTAAAGTATGTTGCTCAATTTGAAGATGGCAAAGCCAAAGTAGGCTTACAAGAAATTCCACAAGGCCATGATTTCTACAACCTAGAAGGTAGTGATAACATTGTCCTTTTTTATACAGAACGTTATCCGCAGCAACCTTTAATTATTAAAGGTGCAGGCGCTGGAGCAGATGTAACCGCTTCTGGAATTTTTGCAGACATTGTTAGAATAGGAAATTTTTAAGCATGGAAGAAGTACACATTTTTTGCCCAGCAACCATTGCCAATGTTTCCTGCGGATTTGATGTTCTAGGTTTAGCGTTAGACAGTGTAGGAGATACCATGATAGTCCGTAAAACGGAAGAACCCGGTATTAAAATCAGCAAAATAACTGGACAGGATTTACCTCTAACTACAGAAAAAAATGTCGCTGGTGTTGCCGGCTTAGCCCTATTAGAAAAAGCTAACTATAAAGGTGGATTTGAAATAGAAATTCACAAAAAAATAAAACCAGGAAGCGGAATTGGTAGCAGCGCTGCAAGTTCTGCTGGGGCTGTAGCTGGGATGAATATGTTATTGGGCAATCCCTTTACCTTATCAGAACTGGTTACCTTTGCCATGCAAGGCGAAAAATTAGCCAGTAACGTGGCACACGCAGACAATGTAGCACCAGCCCTATTTGGAGGATTTACCTTAGTAAGGAGTTATGAACCTTTAGATGTTATTCCTATTCCAACTCCTACAGCTCTTTATGCTACTGTTATTCATCCACAGATAGAAATTAAAACCGCAGATTCTCGTAAAATTTTAAAAAATACGTTTTCATTAACACAAGGCATTAAACAATGGGGTAATGTGGGTGGTTTAGTTGCAGGTCTATTTACAAATGACTACGAGCTTATTGGCAGGTCTTTAGAAGACCATATAATAGAACCCATACGTTCCATTCTCATTCCAGAATTTGCCAACGTAACACAAGCTGCTAAAAAAGCAGGAGCCCTAGGCGCTGGTATATCTGGTTCTGGCCCTTCTATTTTTGCTTTAAGCGAAGGTGAGCAAATAGCCAAAAAAGTGGCAGATGCCATGAGAAAAATATATAGTTCAACGGGAATTGATTTTGATATTCACGTTTCTAAAATAGCAACTAAAGGAGTTCGCACAATTGCATAAATATGAAGTATTACAGCTTAAATAACAACCAGCATACCGCAACTTTTAGAGAGGCAGTAATCGCAGGCATTGCACCAGATAAAGGGTTGTATTTTCCAGAAGAAATTACACCGCTACCTGAATCTTTTTTTAAGAATATTGAAAACCTATCTAAAGAAGAAATTGCTTTTAATGCCATACATCAATTTGTAAGTGATGAAATACCCAATCAAAAACTTAGAGAAATATTAGCAGACGTTTTAGATTTTGATTTCCCTGTAGTACCACTAGAAACTGATATAGCCACACTAGAACTTTTTCATGGGCCAACTATGGCATTTAAAGATGTTGGCGCACGTTTTATGGCGTACTGTCTTGGCTATTTTTCTGAGGGTAATACAGAGGAGGTTACTGTTTTAGTAGCTACATCTGGTGATACCGGTGGCGCTGTCGCCAATGGATTTCTGGGAGTAAAAGGTGTACAAGTAGTTATTCTATACCCTAGCGGAAAGGTAAGTGAGATTCAAGAAAAACAACTGACCACATTAGGTCAAAATATCACAGCAATAGAAGTAGACGGCGTTTTTGATGATTGCCAAAGCATGGTGAAAACTGCATTCTTAGATGAAGAAATAACCAATGTGCGCAAGCTCACATCTGCAAATAGTATTAATGTTGCGCGTTGGTTACCGCAATTGCTATATTATCTTTTTGCCTATAAACAGGCTAAAAAAGAAGGAAAAGAATTAGTATTTTCTGTACCCTCTGGCAATTTCGGAAATATCTGTGCAGGTATGGTTGCTCAAAAATTGGGTATGCCTGTTAAACATTTTGTTGCAGCCACCAATGTAAATGATGTGGTACCACAATTTATGAAGAGTCAAGGTGACTATCAACCCAAACCCTCCATAGCAACTATTAGTAACGCTATGGATGTTGGTGACCCTAGTAATTTTATTCGTATTCAAAAATTATATGGTAATCAGTTCAACGAACTTTCAAAAGTTTTTTCTTCCTATTCATTTACAGACGAAGAAACAAAAGCTGCCATGAAAAAACTATACCAAGAAACAGGCTATGTAGCAGACCCCCATGGTGCCGTGGGTTACCTAGGTTTAAAGAAATTTAAGGAGCAACACCCAAATACCTACGGTATATTTTTAGAAACTGCACACCCAGTTAAATTTTTACCCGTTGTACAAGAAACTTTAGGCTTAACACCAAAGATACCTGCACAAATAGCAAAAGTTATGGACGGTAAAAAGGTTGCAACTCAATTAAAAACATATGAAGAGTTAAAAGCATTCTTGATAAAAGGTTAACCAAACATCTGCAATATTTACTTCTTTAGTTTTAATACTTTTGCAGCGACTAATATTGTAACTAATGAAAAAAACTGCCTTAAACGATACACACATTGCCTTAGGTGCTAAAATGGTACCTTTTGCAGGCTATGAAATGCCTGTCTCTTATGAAGGTGTAAACGCAGAGCACGAAACCGTTCGCAACGGAGTTGGTGTTTTTGATGTTTCCCACATGGGAGAGTTCTTAATTGAAGGCCCTAACGCGCTCGCTCTAATCCAAAAAGTAAGTACTAATGATGCTAGCAAACTTACCATTGGTAAAGCTCAATATAGTTGCATGCCTAATGAGGCTGGTGGCGTTGTAGATGATTTAATTATTTATAGGATTAAGGAAGAAACCTATTTATTAGTAGTCAACGCAGCTAACATAGCAAAAGACTGGAACCATATATCTGCCTACAATGCAGATTTTGGCGCCACTATGAGGAACATCTCTGAAGATTACTCCCTTTTAGCTATTCAAGGTCCCAAAGCTGTAGAAGCCATGCAAAGCTTGAGCTCTCATGATTTATCTGCGATTAAGTTTTACAATTTTGTGGTAGGTGATTTTGCTGGCATTGAGCATGTAATTATTTCTGCTACAGGCTACACTGGTTCTGGTGGATTTGAGATTTATTGCAAAAATTCTGAAGTACAACAAGTTTGGGATAAAGTTTTTGAGGCCGGTAAAGCCTACGGAATTAAGCCAATAGGCTTAGCAGCAAGAGATACTTTACGCCTAGAAATGGGTTACTGCTTGTATGGTAATGATATTGATGACTCTACATCTCCGCTAGAAGCTGGTTTAGGATGGATAACCAAATTCAACAAAGATTTTGTAAACTCAGAGGCATTAAAACGACAAAAAGAAGAAGGGGTACACAAAAAATTGGTTGCTTTTGAAATGTTAGAAAAAGCAATACCCAGACAAGGCTATGCTATTCTTTCTGAAGGGGAAACTGTGGGTAATGTTACATCTGGCACCATGTCCCCGTCTTTAAATAAAGGTATTGGTTTAGGTTACGTACCTATTGCACTGGCAAAAGAAGATACTACAATAGAAATACAAATACGGAAGAAAACCGTACCTGCAAAAGTGGTTAAGTTACCATTTTATAAAGTGTAAACAGAAACAAACACTTTAATAAAGCATCCTACCTTTGTAAAAGATAGGATGTTTGTTTTTTAATTAACGACCAAGAGGATTTGAGGAGCAGAGATAAAGGAAAAAAAATATTGATTTTAGGCGGCAGTGGTTTTATTGGTAATGCCCTCTATAAAGAATTAAGAGGATATTTTGACACTTATGGCACCTATTGCACCAATCCTTCCTTTAAGGATAATCAGCAATTTTATCCTTACAATATGGTGGAAGATGACATATTTCCGCTTTTAGAAAAAATAAAACCAGATATCATAATATCTGCGGTACGTGGCGATTTTGCTTCTCAGATTATTGCACACCAACATGTAGTAGAATACCTAGAAGAAAATGAAGCGCGCTTACTGTTTATTTCTTCTGCTAATGTATTTGACGCCTATAGCAAATACCCCTCTTACGAGTACGATAAAACTTTATCAGAAAGTATCTACGGAAAATTAAAAATTAAAATAGAGAATATGCTTATGCGTATTCCTAAATATAAGATGGCAATTTTACGCGTATCAATGGTGTATGGTAATGCCTCTCCCCGCTTAAAAGAGCTAAAAACAGCCCTGCAAGAGCAAGAACCTATAGAAGTTTTTCCTAACCTTATTACCAATGTTATAGATGATGATAAGCTAACGCAGCAAATTCATTTTATTATAAATCAAGATCTGTACGGTATATTTCATTTGGGTAGCAAAGATTTAGTTCATCACGAAGATTTTGTTAAAGAAACCATTAAGAATTTAGGCAATTTTCATCCTATATTTAAAAAGGTATACACTACCAATAACGACCGTTATCTAGCTGCCTTACCCAAAGATCATTTGTTGCCTAAAAATCTTCAATTTACTTATCAAGAAGTGATTGACCATCATTTGCCAATAGAATAATAGTTACCTTAGGGCTATGAAAAAAATGGACGCTAAAGAAATAGAAATTGCTCTAGAAACACTTAACGGTTGGGCTTACAATGGTGAGGTAATTTTTAAAAAATATGAATTTGCAGATTTTAAAGCCGCATTTGCATTTATGACTAGGATTGCTTTTGAATGTGAAGCACAAAACCACCACCCAGAATGGGAGAATGTATATAACAGGGTTACTATTAAATTGAATACGCATGATGCTGATGGCATCACAACAAAAGACATTAAACTAGCCCAAAGTATAGAAGAACTTAGCTAAGGGCTAAGTAATTTGTATTTCTTGTATGGGTTTGATTAAATTTGTCGCTATCTAAAAAACGATATTGTAAACATGGGAAGAGCTTTTGAGTTTAGAAAAGCCAGAAAGATGAAACGTTGGGCAGCGATGTCCAAAGCGTTTACCAGAATTGGCAAGGACATAGTAATGGCAGTAAAAGAAGGTGGCCCTGACCCAGATGCCAACTCTAGATTAAGAGCTGTTATACAGAATGCCAAATCTGTGAACATGCCCAAAGACAATATTGAAAGAGCCATTAAAAGAGCCTCTGATAAAAGTCAGGGGGATTACAAAGAAGTTCTATTTGAAGGCTATGCACCACACGGCATTGCTATTTTAATAGAAACCGCTACCGATAATAACACACGTACTGTAGCTAATATTAGAAGTTACTTTAATAAGTGTAATGGTAGTTTAGGTACTTCTGGCTCGGTTGAATTTATGTTTGACCATACCTGCAATTTTAGAATTAATGCAGAAGGATTAGACCCAGAAGAGCTAGAGTTAGAAATGATAGATTTTGGAGCAGAAGAGGTGTTTGTAGATGAAGATGGAATTCTTATTTATGCCCCTTTTGAAAGTTTTGGTGACATCCAAAAAGAGTTGGAATCTAGGGAGATAGAAATACTGTCTTCTGGTTTTGAACGTATACCACAAGTCACTAAAGCTTTAAATGAAGAGCAAGTAGCAGATGTAGAAAAGCTTTTAGAAAAAATTGAAGAAGATGATGATGTACAAAACGTATATCATACAATGCAAGAGTAATCTCTGGAGCACCTTACAATACTAGCATAAACCCCTATTTTACATAGGGTTTTATTTTTTATAATCCTTTGTAATTGTTTTTAAAGATAATGAGCAAGCAAAAGTGGAGCTCTATTATATAAAATTCGCCTTGCACTAAAAACCCTAAGGGAATAAAGATAAATACTTAAGGATAATCATTCCAATCTAAGTATCTTAAAAAAGAGCAAACTTTACAATTGCACCGTCCTATAATCATTACAAACCCAAGGGTGAGACCCGACTGAACCTAGAGTTCATACATTGGATGAACGAGCACTACTCCGACCACTATTTAAAGGGTGCCAATGAATGTACATTTAGCATACCATGAAAAAAAATGCGGAATCAACCAAAAGCATTTAGACCATGTATATTACAAGAAAATAGAGCTAAAATCCATTTTATCTAAAAAATATAAGCCTATTGGTGAAATAACGCGTATAAATAAAATATAACCCAAACTTTTACGAAACCTTAGAAAGAAGCAATTTTTTTTTCGAAGTATTTCACCGTTTAGTCAAATTGAGTTTGGACGATAAGAAAATAGCGATAAACAATATGTTCATTGAACCTTATATAAGAGTTGTTAAATATTAAAGCGAATACTTTGATTCACAGAACATAAATGGACCTATACCAACAGTATAAAACATATTTTGACTCTTGCAAAAAGAGAAGAAAGCATCAGGAAATCGACAATCAAATATCTTTCAGAATAAATTAAAAATCCTCCATAAATAACTAAGTATCATGGAGGATTTTTTCTAACTCAAATAAACTAACTTACTCTAATTTAATTGTTGGGTTTTGGGTAGGGCTTATTTCTAACTGGATCATTAATGCTATGCCCTATACCATTGCTAAAAACATAATTGTAATTTCTGATTCGTTCATTATTACCACCTCCTGTAGCAGTGCTTGGTAATGGAGCAGGATTTCTATTGATATCTACACGTAGTCTATCATCCCTTCTTAAAACTATCTTACCATCTTCACCAGGTATCAAAGTTTGAAATGTATAATTCACTCCAAATTCAACTAGAGGGTCATTTTGAGTTATATAAGTTGATATTATATGGTAGCGTAATACAAGTCTAAGTACATCTAAATCTGCTCGTGCCATTACCTCTGCTGGAGTTTCCCCTTCTTCTATATCTGGGCTACCAGTAACTAAAGCTATTACATCTCCATTACCTAGAAACGCATTATTATTCAACATTAAAAATGTTCTGCCATCATTAGGTGTATTATACTCATCAATCAAACCTGCAGCTTCTATAGCAGCCGACATGTAATCATAATTATCACCTATTAATGCACCGTCTTCATTAAATTGATTATTAACTTGACTAGAACTTAAAAACTGCCAAGCAGTAATGTCTTTATAAGGGTCTTCTAAATTCACCTCAGGTTCAAATACAAATCTATCCTGAAGCTCTAAATCACAACCGACTGTAATTAACGCTATGGTTAACACGGTTATCGCTTTTAATTTATTAATAAGAAATTTCATTTTAATAGATTTTTAATTAATAACCAGGTGTTTGTTCAAGTAATGGGTTTTCAACCAAATGCTCATCAAAGATTGGAAATAATAATCGCTCCTGTGTAAGAGGTGTACCCGTAGATAAGGTATCTAATATAGGATTCAATATCTCTAGTGCTCTATTAGTTCGGCGTAAATCCCACCATCTTTGACCTTCTCCAATAAGTTCTAAATGTCTTTCATCTAAAATATAGAGTTCTCGTTCCTCAACAGTAGCACCAAATTCAGAAGCTTCAACCAAAGGCAGTTGCCGTGCTGTTCTAAACTGGTTGATGAGTGCCAATGCCTCGGCATCATTTCCCAATCGATTTTCAATTTCAGCCAAATATAAAATAACATTAGCGTAACGATAAAGTACTATATCGGAATCATCTAGACCTGCATTATAATTAGTTTTATTATATTTAGCTAAACGGGCATTACCCACACCTTTTGATTCGAGATTTGTAAAACCTTCTCTACATAGATAGTAGCGATAATCACCATACACAAAATTTCCGGTTTCTGGATTGGTTAAAATAGGGTCTGTATCAGGATATTTTGTTACCCATAAAGTAGAATCTATCGGAAATTTTTCTCTCCATTTATTCTCTAAAGCTGGTGATAAAGTGAAAGAAGGTATACCTGCAAAAAACAATGAAAAAATACCTGATCTATTAGCATTACCACTACCTTGACTTTCATCTAAACTAAATTTAATAGACATCATTAATTCTGGACCTTGCATTACTTTGAAAGGACCATCACTTTCAGAATCTGCATCAAACGGATCACCATTATCATTTAAGAACATATCTTGCCATTCTTCAGGAGAATTTGCTAAACGAAACTGATTACTATTAATAATCTTTTCTAGCGCTTCTTTTGCGTTCACATCCTCTCCTAAAAAACCGTATACATCTGCTTGTAAAGCCCAAATACTGGTTAAAGAAAACCGAAAAGGGTCCGAAATTCGACCGATATCCATGTTTGCCTCGGCAGCAAGCATGTCTGGAATAATTATTTCATTGATAATTGTTGTTGCTGACGTTCTTTCTTTCTGTAGATCTTCAGGTGACCTTGTAGGCTCAGTGAATACTGGTACTGAACCCCAAACTCTAACTGCCTGAAAGTACGCATATGCCCTTAAAGCATAAGCTTCAGCTAATAGGTTTGCATCAAATCCTTCTATTGTTGGAATATTTACGATTGCCTCATTTGCCCTATTTATCATGGTATAAAAATTATCCCATCTTAAAGCAGGTGAATTACCAGAAGTAACATCATTAGATGTAAGTTCAATATTATTTGCGTTTGCTCCATCATTACCGTTGATGTAGCTATCTCCCCTAAATTCACCCCATAAATAATGCTTAACTCTAAAAGCAGGTTGCATAGCATCATAGATACCAATTACAGCTGCAAGTGCATCATTGTTGTTGTTAAAAAAGTTTTCTGGATCAATTTCACTAATTGGGGATTCATCCACCAATTCTTCACAAGAAGTAACACCCATAAATAGAATGGTTACCGCAAGAATAAATTTTGTGTATTTTCTTATTTTAAAAGTTGTCATTGTAATACAGTTTAAAATTTAAGATTCATTCCAAATATTACTTCACGATCATTCGGAAATCTAAGATTATCCAAACCTGGTTGTAGTGGATTACCTCGTGTACCTAATTCTGGGTTGTACCCAGGGTAATTTGTCCATGTTAACAAGTTATTTCCTGAAATAAAGAATGAACATTTCTTTAAAAAGCCTAATCTGTCTAATGCAGATTGTGGAACATTATAACCTAACCTTACAAACCTTAACTTTATAAAGCTACCATCTGTTACATAAAAACTATTAGGTCTATCTCTGTTCTGTGGAACTCTATTTAATCTAGGGTAAGCAGTTATATCACCAGGATTTTGCCATGAACCTTCAATACGGTCTGGCCCAGGAGTTTCATTAGCAGAATTCAAATCGTTTCGCAATTCATCCCAACGTCTCCAAGTGTCATTGCCCAAAGTAAAATCGAACAGAAAACTTAACGAGATATCCTTATACGTGAAATCGTTGTTAAAGCCTCCAAAAGCTGTAGGTAAACCGTTACCAATAACTTGTCTGTCTTCATTAGTTATTACAAAATCACCGTCTACATCATCCCATATAATATCACCGCCTTCGGCTACTCTACCATCATTTCTTATTTGATTTACGTTACCTGTAAATTCTTGGCCGTTTAAGGTGTAATTGGTAAACTGCCCATCTGCGTCAAAATTTGGGGTTAATTGTACCCCTTCATCTGTAAAGGCATTAGACTCATCGTATTGAAAAACACCTAAATTCTTAAATCCAAAAATGTTACCTATTGGCTGTCCTTCTTCTATAATATAATCTCCCGATTGAAAAGGTGTGCCACCAGCTAACTTAGTAACTTCATTCTCTTGAAAACTAATATTGAAATTACTATTCCACTGAAAGTTTGGTGCCTTAATAATAGTACCGCCAACATTTAAATCGATTCCTTGGTTACGTACTGCACCTACATTTTGTCTTATTGAACTAAAACCTGATTCTTCTGGCAATGGAACGTTAGCTAAAAGGTCTTCAGTATCTTTTCTCCAAACATCAAAATTGATTGTTAATCGATTTCTGAACATACCCAAATCAAAACCAATGTTAGTGGCATTTGTACTTTCCCAGCTTAGATTAGGGTTTCCTAACCTGGTAGGTTGCACCCCACTGATACCATCATATATAGCTCCTGGAACTAAAGCTGATGTAAATTCGTAATCACCTATTCTGTCATTACCAGTTTCACCATAACTAGCTCTAAGTAATAGATTGTTTAATACTGTATTACCTTTTAGAAAAGGTTCATTACTTACCCTCCAGCCAATCGACCCCGATGGGAAATAACCAAACTCTTTGTTTTCTCCAAATCTTGAAGAACCATCTCTTCTAAGGGTGGCACTTATTAAATATCTGTTATCAAAATCATAATTAAAACCAGCAAACAGAGAGTATAGATTACTTCTAGTATTAAATGTCTGACCTGAATTTATTCCTAATCCGTCTGGATCAGCATTATTAAAAGTTCTTATATCTTCAGAAACAAATAATGCATTAGAAATACCAAATTCTTCTTGATATCTCTTTAAAATTTGCATACCTGCAAACGCAGAAACACTGTGCTTACCAAACTCGTTAGTGTAATTGACGAAGTTTTCTTGTTGAATATCATAATCAATACGATCTCTAAAACTTGCTAATGGATTGGTGTTTCTTGGATTTAAAACTAACAGTGGTTGAAAATCATTATTTCTACGTAATCTAAAATTTAAACCTAATGTTGACTTTAAAGTAAGAGAAGGCAATAGCTCATATTGTGCAAAACTAAAACTCTGTCCTCTCCATGTTCGGAGTCTAAGTTCTCTTAGATTTGCTTCTGCTAAGGGATTTTGTCTACCTGCGATTTCTGGAGTAAAGTCTCCATTTGGCTCAAGCACAGGAAAATAAGCAATACGTTCTACAAGTTGTTGAAAAACCTGATTTTCTTCAAGTCCACTAAGTTCCTCGAAAGAGGCATTAAAATTAGTGCCAAAGGTTAATTTTTCACTTGGCATAAAGTCAATTTTAAGACGCGTATTTATTCTTCTAAAATTGCTATTTACCACAATACCATCTTCATTTAAAAAACCAGTATTCCAGTACGCTCTTGATTTTTCATTACCTGCACTAACCGCTACATTAACCTGATTTCTAAAACCAGCTCTAGTAATTAAATCTTGAAGATCAAAAGAATTTCTGTAAAGCAAGTTTAAAGAATCTCTTTGTGCTCCAATTGGATTTTGCCTTTGCGCTTCTGTTCTTCTTACATCCTCGTAAAACAACCGTTGTCTGGTATTTGCAACCGGAATTGCACCGTTTAAAGAATTTACGCCGGTAACAACATTTACATCAACACTAACTTCTCCTTTTTTACCTGATTTTGTTGTGATTAAAACAACACCGTTAGCACCCCTTGTACCATAAATTGCAGTTGTTGCACCATCTTTTAATACTTCTAAAGAAGCAATATCGTTAGGGTCAATATTATCAATATTATCCAATTGTTGACCGTCAACAACGTACAACGGACCGGTACCACCAGCACTAAATGTAGAAGTACCTCTTACCTTAATGTCAAACCCAGCTCCAGGACCTCCATTACTTGCAATTTGCACCCCTGCTAATCTACCTTGAACCCCTTCAAATGCATTCGTTGGAGTTACTTCTGCTAATTTTTCTGATTTGACAGTAGATAATGCACCAAGCACTTTTTCTCTTGACACCTTGGCATAACCAATGATTACCACCTCATCTAAGCTTTGCGTATCTTGCTTCAGGACAACGCTTAGCGATGAAGAGTTAACTTTAACTTCTTTGGTATCAAAACCAATGTAAGAAAATATAAGTGTTTTAGAGCCTTCGATTAAGTTTATGGTGTAATTACCATCAAAATCGGTTGAAATGCCATTGGTAGTACCCTTTTGCACAACATTCACCCCTGGTATCGGTTCTCCATCAGGGTCAGTAACCTTACCGGATACATTGCTAATCTGCCCGTAACTATTAATACTTATTACAAGCATCACAACTACAGCCAACATTAAATCTAACCGGTGTTTGCTAGATTTTTTGTTAAACATCCTTTTCATGTAAAATTTAGTTTTTGTTAGTTAATAAATTCAGCAAGAATAAAGGTCATTTTGCTACGAACTGTGAAACAAAATTTCTTTAAACACGCCTATTCATTAACAATAATATTAACCAAATTTTAACGAAGTGTCCTGTAGTGTTCTGTTGAGAAAAGCTTTAAAATAAGTTCTAGACAGAGTTTCTATTTATAAGATTGAATTCATTTTTTACCTCAATAAAATTATTATCAAGTATCATTTGAGCGGCTAATTCGCCCATTCTGTCAAAATTTGTAGTGACAACGGTAATTCCTAATAATTCTTTTAATGGAGTGTCATTATAAGATATAATACCTACATCTTTTCCAAGAATTAAGTTTTTATCCCTTATTTGTTTCACTAGATTAACCAAATCATTTTCTTCAATAGTAATATATAGGTCGTCTTTTTGCAGTTCCATTCCCTCATAAATTTCATCAAGTATTTCAAAATTTAAGTCGTTAATAATGCAAAATCTTTTAAAACCTGTAACAATACCACTAGGATAAGGGTATACCGCCTTACTGGGATAAGCAAGAACAACCTTATTGTATTTTTTAATTTTTTGCGCACCAGAATTTAGAGCCTCAAAAATGTCTTCAGTAAAGTTTTGGTATACCCTACCAGCCTCTTTAGACAGGCTATCTAAATTCCGATCCATTATAATAAGCTTTCCTTTTGGTATGGATAATATAGCTTTAAGAATATTATCTGTACACCCCATATGTTGTAACTCTTCATTTTTAAAATGTGGCATTATCACATAGTAATCATATAGATGTTTTTTTTTATTGAGGATACTTTCAAACAACAAGGGTTCGCAGTGATAAATATCTAAATCAACATTTGTGCCTGCACCTAATGTATTTACAAATGAGTTAAAAATCTTCATCTTGTAGGTGCTTAATTTATTGATTAAGAATAGAACACTTGTTTTTATAGATAAATCAGTTTTAGAAATATAATAACCTTTACCCTTAACAGATTCTATTATTTGTCTTTTCTTTAGGGTACTGTATGCTTTTTCTACAGTATCTCTTGACAGAAGGTGTTCTTCACTTAATTCATTTATTGAAGGAATTTTTTGCCCTATTTTAAGATTTCCGTTATTTATATTTCTTATAATGGAGTCTATCACCTGTTTATATTTTGGGACGCGTGAATCTTCATTAATTTCAATATTTTCCATTTTTCAGTCTTAGTTATTAGTGCTGCAAAATAGCATAAATACCTTTTCTAAACTATTACTAATGCATTTCTAAGACTAACAGTATAGTACAGGACGCCATTATTAGTTAGTAAATTTACTTTCGTTAAAAAGTTATTAAAATAAATACTATGGCCGTAAAAACTTTTAAACACGTAGATTATCTCTGGAATGAGAATAAAGCTTTAGAGCTTGGTGATAACCAAGTGGAACTTTTTCTTTACCGTTCTAATCTTCTTGGCTCTGATTTAAGAATTACCAATTACGGAGGCGGAAATACAAGTTGTAAAACTATTGAAAAAGACCCCTTAACAAATGAAGAGGTTGAAGTCATGTGGATAAAAGGTTCTGGTGGCGACATAGGAACACTTACTAGAGCTGGAATTGCAGGATTATATACAGAAAGACTTAGAAACTTAAAAAATGTCTATCAAGGATTGGATGATGAGGATAGAATGGTCGGCTTATTCAATCATTGTATTTATGATTTGGATAGTAGAGCACCTTCTATAGATACTCCATTACATGGTCTTTTACCTTTTAAGCATATTGACCATTTACACCCAGATGCCTTAATCGCCGTTGCCGCAGCCAAGGATAGTGAAAAAATAACTAAAGAAATTTGGGGTGATACTATGGGCTGGGTACCTTGGCAAAGACCTGGTTTTGATTTAGGCTTACAATTAGAAAAATGTTTAAATGATAACCCGGGAATTAGAGGAATTGTACTTGGTAGTCATGGTTTGTTTACATGGGGAGACACCTCTTATGAATGCTATATGAATAGTTTAGAAGTTATTGAAATGGCTTCTGAATATATTGCAAAGAAAATAGAAGAAAATGGAACTGTATTTGGTGGTGAAAAAATAAAAAGTTTACCCAAAGAAGAGCGATCTGCTAAAGCTGCGCAATTAATGCCATTATTGAGAGGTTTATGTTCCTCAGAAGCTCAAATGATTGGACATTTTACAGATACGGATGTTGTGCTTCAATACATAAATAGTAATGACTTAGAGCGTCTTGCGCCTATGGGTACATCTTGCCCTGACCATTTTTTACGCACAAAAATTCAACCTCTAGTACTATCACTAGATACATCAGAGGACCTTACAAATTCTAATACGGTACTAGAAAAGCTAAAGCCAGAATTTGAACAATATCGTCAAGGATACAAGGAATATTACGAAAAATGCAAAAGAGATAATAGTCCTGCAATGCGCGATCCTAATCCCGTAATAATTATTTATCCTGGGGTTGGTATGTTTAGTTTTGCTAAAAACAAGCAAACCACTAGAGTTGCGAGTGAGTTTTATATTAATGCAATTAACGTAATGCGCGGTGCTGAAGCCATATCAGAATATACTTCACTGCCAAGGCAAGAAGCATTTGATATTGAATATTGGTTATTAGAAGAAGCCAAATTACAACGAATGCCAAAGGAAAAACCACTTTCTAGGAGGGTTGCTTTCATAACTGGTGCTGGAGGTGGAATTGGAAAAGCAATAGCGGACAAACTTGCGGAAGAAGGTGCGAATGTTGTTTTAACAGATATTGCTGAAGATAGATTAAAAGAAGCCGTTGACACCTACAAAAGAGATACTGCAAGCTACGCAGTTTGCGATGTTACAAATACAGCTTCAATAAAAGAAGCTTATAGTAAAGCATGCTTAGAGTTTGGAGGTGTTGACATTGTTGTACATAGTGCTGGTTTAGCCATCTCAAAACCGCTCGAAGAAACCTCTGAAAAAGATTGGGATTTATTACAAAATGTTCTAGTAAAAGGTCAATTTGAATTAGCAAAACAAGCTGTAGAAATTATGCGGAAACAAGGTTTTGGAGGCGACATAATAAGTATTGCTAGTAAAAACGGATTGGTTTCTGGCCCTAACAATGTTGGCTATGGCACCTCTAAAGCGGCGCAACAACATATGTCTAGATTACTTGCAGCAGAATTAGGCAAAGATCAAATTAGAGTTAATGTTGTTAACCCTGACGGAGTTATAGTTGGCAGCAAGATATGGGAAGGAGATTGGGCTGAAGGTCGCGCTAAAGCTTATGGTATCACAGTAGAAGAGCTACCAGCACATTATGCAAAGAGAAATTTATTGAATCAGATAATATATCCTGAAGATATAGCTAATGGTGTTTTTGCGTGCGTAGGAATTTTGGATAAAACTACTGGTAATATTATAAATGTTGACGGTGGTATGGCCAATGCCTTTGTCAGATAATAATTTAAATGTTTATATATTAAGCTTCTACATCTAATATGTAGAGGCTTTTTTAATAATTTACCTAAATATGAAAATTAATCCAAATCAATTAACAGATATAAATAAATCTTATAAGGACGTACATGAAGTTCATTTTAATTTTCTTAAAGATTCGTTGCTAAAAAAAGGGGTTAACGTAGATTCTATAATACGGAAATTAATAGATTTTCAGGTAGCCATTCCAAGTTGGGCATTAGGTGCTGGTGGCACAAGATTTGGCAGGTTTGGTTTTAGTGGTGAACCTAGATCACTAGAGGAGAAAATTGATGATGTTGGTATTATTCATAAATTAACTGGTACAGCTGGTGCAATATCGCTACATATTCCTTGGGACGTTCCCCAAGATTATAATGCTGTTAAAGAAATTGCCAACTCCAACAATATTGTTTTTGACGCTGTCAATTCCAACACATTTCAGGACCAGCCAGATTCTAAGGAATCATATAAATATGGCTCGCTGTCAAATACAAGTATAAATTCAAGAGATCAAGCAATCGCCCATAACATTGAAGTTATTAAAATTGGCGATAAATTGGGTTCTAAAAGCTTGACCGTTTGGTTAGCGGATGGATCCAATTTCCCAGGACAAACTAATTTTCAGTATGCATTGCAACATACAGAAGATAGCTTAAAACGTATTTATAAAGAACTTCCAAATGACTGGAAATTATTTATAGAGTATAAACCATATGAACCAAATTTCTATAGTACAGTAATCCAAGATTGGGGAACATCCTTCATGTTAGCTAATGCCTGCGGAGAAAAAGCGTATTCATTGGTAGATTTAGGACACCATTTACCTAACACTAATATAGAACAGATTGTCTCTACTTTAATGATGAAAGGCAAACTTGGCGGTTTTCATTTTAATGATAGTAAATATGGTGATGATGATTTAACAGTAGGCAGTATAAAGCCCTATTCGTTATTTTTAATCTTTAATGCGTTGGTATACGGAATGGAAAATAATCCTATTAATCCATATCCCTCTTGGATGATTGATGCAAGTCACAACATCAAAGACCCATTAGAAGATTTAATACAATCTTTAGAGGCAATACAAGAAGCCTATGCAAAAGCATTACTTGTTGATCAACAAAAGTTATTAGAAGCACAACTAAATCATGATGTTGTTGCATGCCAGGAATTATTGCAAGATGCTTACAGAACAGACGTAAGACCATTAATAGAAAAATCAAGATTAGACGTGGGTGGTGCCATAAAACCGATTAGTGTTTATAGAGAATTGAATGTAAGAAATCACTTAATTGAAAAAAGGGGGGCTTTTTCGATAGCAACTGGTTTGTAATACATAGGATATGAAGGAGGAGGTAACAGCTGTTTTTGATATAGGTAAAACCAACAAAAAGTTTTTTTTATTCAATCAGGATTTCCAAGAAATTTATCGGGAATATGCTAGGTTTGATTTAATTGTTGATGAAGATGGTCATCCAACAGAGAATTTAGATGCACTAAAAATATGGATGAAAGAGGTATTTACGCGTATTCTAAATACTGATAAGCACAATATAAAAGCTATCAACTTTTCTACCTACGGAGCAAGCCTTGTACACCTAGATGAATCGGGTAAAGTATTAACTCCATTATATAACTATACTAAACCGTTACCCGAAGATATCATAGAAGAATTTTATGGTAAATATGGTCCTCCTGAGGAATTTTATAAGAGTACTGGATCTGCTAATGATGGAATGCTTAACTCTGGCTTTCAACTCTATTGGTTAAAGCATAAAAAGCCAAAGATTTATAGTAAAATTAAATTTTCCTTACATCTACCTCAATATTTAAGTTACATATTTACAGGAATAGCGCTTAGCGAGTATACAAGTATAGGGTGCCATACGGCATTGTGGGATTATAATAAAAAAGATTATCATCAATGGGTATACGAAGAAGAAATTCATAGAAAACTACCTCAAATTGTATCAACGGAGACGAGTGTTAATATGAACTATAATGGTAGAAGAATTAAAATTGGAGTAGGAATTCATGATAGTTCTGCGGCTCTTTTACCTTATGTTAGGAGTATCAAAGATAAATTTATTTTAGTATCTACTGGAACATGGAGTATTGCGCTAAATCCTTTTTCTGAACAAGCTTTAAATGAAGAAGATATTGCCAAAAACTGTATAAATTACATGAGGATTAATGGAAAGCCTGTGAAAGCTAGCAGAGTTTTTCTTGGTAATGAATATGGTATTCAAGTAAAAAAATTAGCAGCACATTTTAATCTTCCAGAGGTATATCATAAATCAGTAAGTTTTGATTACGACACCTTCTTTGATATCATTAAGGATTTTAGTTATTGTTTTAAATGGGAGACCATAACGGACCCTAACATGCCAGAGAGGACTACGTTTAGTTACAATAAGTTTGAACATGCCTATCATCAATTAATGATTGAATTAGTATTAATTCAGGTCAATTATATTAAAGTAGCAGCAGGTAACGATGTTATAGAAAAACTTTATGTTGATGGTGGTTTTAGTGACAACGATGTTTATATAAAATTAGTTTCTCACTATTTAAGAAATATGGATTTGAGCACAACAGATTCTTCTTTGGGTTCCGCTTTAGGTGCTGCTATCGCAATTTCAGATACAAAATTAAATTCAAAATTTTTAAGAAAGAATTATTCCCTAAAAAAACACGTTCCCTTCATAATAAAATAAAAAAATGGCAAACAAAATTAACTCGAAATATCCTTCTTTGGAAGATTTACGAAATAAGGCTCAAAGACGAATTCCAAAGTTTGCATTTGAATACTTAGACGGGGGATGTAATGAAGACGTTAATATCATTAGAAATACAAGTGAGATTAGGGATGTAAAACTAGAACCAAGATATCTTAGAAATAAAGGAATTAGTTCAACTAAAACCAAGGTTTTAGGAATGGAGTTCGATGCTCCCTTTGGTATTGCACCTGTTGGTCTACAAGGGTTAATGTGGCCAAATTCTCCTGAAATTTTAGCTAAAGCAGCTTATCAGCACAATATCCCTTTTATTCTTAGTACGGTAACTACTATGAATATTGAACGCGCAAGTGAACTAACCAACGGAAATGCTTGGTTTCAATTGTATAATCCGGCTGAAGATGCTATACGAAACGATATTATCGATCGAGCGGCAGCGGCACAATGCCCTGTATTAGTTTTATTGTGCGATGTTCCCACTTTTGGTTATCGACCAAGAGATATAAGAAATGGACTTGCTTTGCCTCCCAAAATGTCCATTGCGAATATCTTACAAATATTAGGTAAGCCAACATGGGCTTTAAACACTTTAAAACACGGTCAACCTACATTTGAGACGTTGAAACCTTATACCCCAGAAGGCTTAAATCTTAAACAATTGGGCCAATTTATGGATAAAACATTTTCTGGTAGACTAAATGAAGAGCGCATTAAGCCTATTAGAGATAGATGGAAAGGCAAACTAGTATTAAAGGGCGTAGCCTCTACTCAAGATACCGAAGATGCTATAAGATTAGGATTTGATGGTATTATTGTTTCCAATCATGGAGGTAGACAATTAGATGCTGCAGAATCGACAATAAATTCATTAACTGAAATTACACCAAAATATGGTGATAAAATTGAAGTGATGATGGATAGTGGATTGCGTTCTGGACCAGATATTGCCAGAGCTATGGCATCTGGCGCAAAATTCACTTTTATGGGACGTTCTTTTCTTTACGGATGCGGAGCTCTAGGAAACCAAGGGGGTGACCATACTATTACTATGCTTAAAACACAATTTAAACAAGTAATGGACCAACTTTGTTGTGAACGTGTTGAAGATCTTCCAAAGCATTTAATTACCAACTAAATCACCAAATATGAGCCAATACAACATTGAAGAAGAAATTATTGAGGAAATCGCTGGAGGCGAATTTGAAAGAGAACCCGTACCAACTTCTAAACTCAAAGGTTGGAAAAGCTTTCTAGGCATGTATGCCGGTGAACACGCGGCAGGTACAGAGTTTATGATTGGACCCCTATTTTTGACTGCAGGTGTAAGTGCTTTTGATTTAATTATAGGTCTTCTTCTAGGTAATTTATTAGCTGTTTTAAGTTGGCGCTATTTAACTGCAAAAATTGCCGTTGATAATAGATTAACGCTCTACTATCAATTAGAAAAAATTTGTGGTAAAAATTTAGTTATTGGTTATAACCTCGCCAATGGTATACTTTTTTGCTTCCTTGCAGGAGCAATGATTACCGTATCTGCAACCGCAGTTGGTATACCCTTTAATATGGAGATGCCTAAACTTACAGATACCTTACCTAATGGACCTACATGGATAATTATTGTAATATGTATTGGTGCTGTAATTTCTTTGATTGCTTCAAAAGGCTATGATACGGTTTCCAAAGCAGCAAATTGGATGTCTCCCGTGATTGTTTTGGCTTTTGTGGCGTGTGGGTTTGTTGCCCTTAACCAGTTAGGTGTTGGTAGTTTTAAAGATTTTTGGAATATTTGGGGAGAAGGTTCTGAACCTTTTCCCGGTCAAATTAAATTTACTTTTTGGCACGTAGTAATTTGGTCATGGTTTGCCAATGCAGCCATGCATATAGGTATGTCTGATTTGTCTGTTTTTAGATTTGCAAAAAAATCAAGTGCAGGATGGACTACTGCCGCTGGTATGTATGTGGGGCATTACATGGCGTGGATAGCAGCAGCATTATTATATGCTGTATATCTTAAATCTCCAGAAGCCCAAGCTTTTCTTTCTAACGGTGAAGCCCCACCTGTTGCGCCCGGACCATTAGCACATAATGCCATTGGTGTCTTTGGAATTATTGCAGTTGTGCTTGCCGGATGGACTACAGCCAACCCTACAATTTATAGAGCAGGTTTAGCTTTCCAAGCAATTATACCTAAGATTTCAACATTTTGGGTCACTATTATTGCAGGTACCATAGCTACAATAGCTGGATTATTTCCAGCGTTTGCTATGAAATTATTGGGTTTTGTGGCATTATATGGGTTTATCTTGGCACCATTCGGAGCCGTTATCGTATTTGAACACTTTTATCATACTAAAGCAGGCATTGAAAAAAACTATGCAGAAAAAGCTGGAATAAAATTTAATAAAGCGGTATTTCTTGCTTGGGTAGTTAGCTTTGGACTATTTTATTTCATTTCAATCCAATTTAATGTGTTTCTGTCTTTTGTTACGCTGCCAGCTTGGGTTTTGTGTGGTATACTATTTTTAGTTTTTAGTAAACAACTTCAAAAGAATAAATAATACAACTAATGAGGATTCATGAACTTTTGCATCCAAGGGAACAGATAATTATCATTATTGATAGAATTTATAAAAGAGGTATGACAACGACCTCCGGTGGAAACATATCTATTAAGGATGAAGATGGTAACATTTGGATAACACCCTCAGCAATTGATAAAGGAACCCTCAGAGCATCCGATATTGTTTGCGTTAAATTAGATGGAACCATCGAAGGCAAACATAAACCTTCTTCAGAGTTTCCATTTCATAAAGCAATCTACGATACTAGGCCAGATTTAAAATCGGTTATACATGCACATCCGCCTGCATTAGTATCTTTTAGTATTGTTCATAAAATTCCAAATACCAATGTAATTCCGCAAGCAAAAACTATTTGTGGGCCTATAGGTTATGCAGCATATAAGCTGCCGGGAAGTCAAGATTTAGGAAGTGTAATCGCCGAAGAATTTAAAAAGGGCTTTAAAGCCGTAATTATGGAAAATCACGGTATTGTTCTAGGCGGTTCGGATATTGATGATGCTTATCAAAGATTCGAAACCTTAGAATTTTGTGCTAGTACCTTACTTTATGGTCAAATGTTAGGAACGCCGAACTACCTCAAAAACGAACAAATAGAAGCATTTTATAATCAAATTACTGAGTTAACAGAAACAAAAAACAATCCTAAGTACACTTCTGAAGAGAGAGAAAAAAGAGCTAAAATATGTACCATTGTTAAAAGGGCGTGCCAACAAGGGTTAATGATAAGTTCCTATGGAACAGTTTCTGTTAGATGGAAAGAAAATGATTTTTTGATTACTCCAAGAGATTTTTCTAGATGGGAAATCCAACTTGATGATATAGTTCAAATCAAAAATGGAACAAGAGAAAAAGGTAAATATCCAAGTAGGGCCACAGCCATCCATCAAGAAATATATCGTAATAATCCGAATGTGAATTCAATTATTATGACTCAATCTCCATATTTAATGGCATTTAGTATTACTGGTGTTCATTTAGATGTAAGAACTATTCCCGAGAGTTGGATTTTTTTACAAGACTTGTTAGCATATCCCTTTGGTGATCATTTTACAAGTAATAAAGAAAATAAGCTTTGGACAGATTCCAAACCTGCAGTACTTATTAAAAATGACTGTGTTTTGATTACCGGAGATGAGTTATTACAAACATTTGACCGCTTAGAAGTTGCTGAATTTAGTGCTAAATCCCTTGTAATGGGGGCTTCTCTTGGTAATTTAAAACCAATTAATGATCAACAGATTAAAGAATTAAAAGAGACTTTTTTACGGTAATCTTAATTATTTTAAGAAACAATGTACAATATCACTCTAATAATGAACCTGAGAATGCTTTGTAGTTAGTACTTTGCCACCTTAAATAGATTTCTATAAATAATTAATAATTCAATAAACAACTTAGAAAAACAAATAATGAAAAAAGTAGTAACCTTCGGAGAGATAATGCTTCGTTTGGCACCTCAAGGATTTTTAAGATTTTCACAGGCCAACAGTTTTGATGTAGTGTATGGCGGTGGTGAATCTAATGTTGCTGTTTCTTTAGCCAATTATGGTGTACCTGTAGATTTTGTAACTCGTTTACCTAAGAATGATATTGGTCAATGTGCTCTTATGGAAATGCGTAAGCGTGGTGTGGGTACAGATAAGATTGTTTACGGTGGTGACCGTTTGGGTATTTATTTTTTAGAAACGGGAGCTGTATCTAGAGGTAGCAAGGTGGTGTATGACCGTGCGCATTCTGCCATGGCAGAAATAGAAAAAGGTATGGTAGACTGGAAATTGGTCTTTGAAGGTGTTGAATGGTTTCATTGGACTGGTATTACCCCAGCTATTTCTCAAGGTGCAGCAGATGCATGTTTAGAAGCGGTAAAAGCAGCTAGTGAAATGGGTGTTACCATTTCTACAGATTTAAATTATAGAGCTAAACTTTGGAAGTATTGTGATGATGCTAAACGCGAAGAAATTATGTCTGAGCTTACTTCCTATTGCGATATTGTTTTGGGGAATGAAGAAGATGCAGAAAAGCATTTTGGCATTAAACCAGAAGGTTTAGATATTACTACTCAAGGAGAACACGTAAAGGCCGAAGCATTTTTATCGGTTTGTGAACAAATGATGAAACGTTTTCCACGGGCTAAGAAAGTAATTACCACCTTAAGAGGTTCCCTTTCTGCAAGCCATAACACATGGGCAGGGGTATTGTATGATGGTAAAACTATGTACAAATCTCCAGAATACCAGATTACACACATTGTAGACCGTGTAGGTGGGGGCGACTCTTTCATGGGTGGTTTAATCTACGGATTATTAAAATACCCAGAAGATGACCAAAACGCATTGAATTTTGCAGTTGCTGCTTCTTGCTTAAAGCATACTATTAAAGGTGATGCTAATTTGGCTACGGTAGAGGAAGTAGAAAAATTGATGGGTGGTGATGCCTCTGGACGGGTTGCCCGATAGATTTCTCCTTATCCTTCAATGGAATAATATAAAAGATATAATTTTAACAGTAAAAAACAAAAGTCCTTCCCTTTGGGAAGGATTTAGGATGGGCTTATGGCACAATATTCAAGAATTGAAGTTGCAACAGTAATGAAGGAAACCGGAATGGTGCCTTTATTCTATCACCCAGATGTAGAATTGGGTAAAAATGTATTAAAAGCCTGTTATGATGGGGGTGCGCGTTTGATGGAATTCACTGCACGAGGTGATTTTGCTTATGAAGTATTTTTAGAGCTGAACAAATATGCAATTAAAGAACTTCCGGGCATGATTATGGGTGTTGGTTCCATCACAGATGCAGCGGCAGCTAGTCTGTTTATGCAAATGGGAGCTAACTTTATAGTTACCCCATCGCTTAGAGAAGATATCGCTATCGTTTGTAACCGAAGAAAAGTATTATGGTCACCAGGCTGCGGTTCACTCACCGAAATCAACAAGGCCGAAGAATTGGGTTGTGAAATCATCAAATTATTCCCTGGTTCCACCTACGGCCCTGGGTTTGTTAAAGCCATTAAAGGGCCACAACCATGGACGAGCATTATGCCCACTGGCGGTGTAAGTACTGAGGAGGCTAACCTTAGCGGCTGGTTTGATGCTGGCGTGACCTGTGTGGGTATGGGTTCAAAATTAATCAGTAAAGAGGTCTTGGCCACTAAGGATTATGACGGCTTAACAGCGAAGGTGCGCAAAACCCTTGACCTTATAAAAAAAATACGTTCGTAAGACATATGAGCTTTATCACAGAAGATTTTTTATTACAGAGTGATTTTGCTAAAAAACTCTACCACGGCTTTGCAGCAAATTTACCAATTATAGACTACCACAATCACTTGCCCCCGAACGAAATCGCCCAAAACCGTGTTTTTGAAAATATTAGTCAGGCTTGGTTGAAGGGCGACCACTATAAATGGCGGGCCATGCGCGCTTTCGGTATAAATGAAAAATACATTACCGGTAATGCTTCTGACAAAGAGAAATTCTTAAAATGGGCCGAAACTGTACCATATACAGTTAGAAATCCCTTGTATCATTGGACGCACTTAGAGCTAAAACGTTATTTTGATATTGATGAATTGCTCACACCTGATAACGCCGAAGCCGTTTATGAAGCTACTTCAGAAAAACTGAAAACCTCGGAGTATCATACACAAGGTTTGTTACAGCAAAAGAAAGTAGAATACCTCTGCACAACTGACGACCCAACCGATTCCTTGGAGCACCATAAACATATTGCTGATAACAATATTAATCCAAGTACTTATCCGACTTTTAGACCCGACAAGGCCTATGCCGTGGAAAATGGCGGTGCCTATCTAGAATTTTTGAGGTTAATGGCTTCGGTCACCAATTCAGAAATCAATACCTATGATGACCTTATTGCTGCATTGGAACAACGCGTAGATTATTTTCATACGACCGGATGTAGGCTTGCAGACCACGGCTTGGAGCAACTATATTATTTTGAAACAGCTGATGTAAATTGTGACAGTATTTTTAAGAAAATAATTTCAAAAAAAACACTGTCAACAAAAGAAATACATGTATTCAAATCGACCACTTTACTCCTGCTCTGCAGAATGTACCATAAAAAGGGGTGGGCGCAACAATTCCATTTGGGTCCGATTCGAAATAATAATAAAAGACTTCTGAATCAACTTGGTCCAGATACCGGGTTTGATTCCATTGGCGATTTTTCGCAGGCACGTGCGTTAAGCGGATTTTTAAATGATTTAGATGGTACCGACCAATTAGCGAAGACGATTTTGTATAACCTCCACCCAGCCCAAAATGAGGTATTTGCTACAATGGCTGGAAACTTTAATGATGGTACTGTAAAAGGAAAAGTGCAATATGGTTCTGCTTGGTGGTTTCTAGACCAAAAAGACGGAATGGAAAAACAAATCAACACCCTGTCCAATATGGGTTTGTTGAGTAGTTTTGTTGGTATGCTTACAGATTCAAGAAGTTTCTTATCCTTTCCAAGGCATGAATACTTTAGACGTATCCTTTGTAACCTAATAGGCCAAGATGTTGAAAATGGAGAACTACCAGCTGATGAAAAATGGCTTGGTAAAATTGTAAGTGATATCTGTTATTACAATGCAAAAACATACTTCGGACTATAAAAAATTCAACTTATGGAAACCGTAAAATGGGGCATTATTGGTTGTGGTGATGTTGCCGAAGTTAAAAGTGGTCCTGCCTTTAAAAATGTGAATGGCTCAGAACTTATTGGCGTCATGCGTCGAAATGGCGAAAAGGCTAAAGATTTTGCAAAACGCCATGGTGTACCAATGTGGACGAATTCTGCGGAAGACCTCTTAAAGAATGATGAAATTAATGCAATTTATGTAGCCACTCCCCCATCCACCCATTTAGCCTATGCTAAAGCTGCGCTTGCAGCAAGTAAAGATGTTTACTTGGAAAAACCAATGGCACTTACCTCGGAAGAAGCAGAGAAAATCGTTGCTATCGTAAAAAATAGTAATAACAAGTTATCCGTTGCCCACTACCGTAGAAAGCTATCCGCCTTTAAAAAAGTCAAAAAATTACTTATCGAGAACGCTATTGGGTCGGTACTTTTTGCAGATATCCAAATTCTACAACCTAGAAATTCTGATATCGTTGCTAATTCTGAAGAAAACTGGCGGTTGAATCCCGCTGTTTCAGGAGGGGGTTATTTTTATGATTTAGCTCCGCATCAAATTGACCTCATGTATCATTATTTTGGTTCATTTGACAAAGTTGACGGTTATGCGACTGGGCAAAAAAATAAGGTTGAGGATACCGTAAACGGTATTATAAGATTTAACAATGGAGTGCAGTTTAGGGGTGTTTGGAACTTCACTGCTCCTGATAACTGTAAAAAAGAGGAGTGCGTCATTTATGGAACGAAAGGCAGCATTCGTTTTTCTTTTTATGGGGATAAAGTCATCCTCAACAATCAAGCTGGTGAAACCGTTTTTAAATTTCAAAACCCCAAACATATTCAACAGCCAATGATTGAAGCTGTTGTTGCTTATTTCTTAGGTAAAGCCAAAAATCCTTGCCCAGCAGAAGACGGACTCACTGTTATGCAAGCTATGGAAAAACTCAGCGGGCGCTAATCAAGCTATTTGTTATAGCCCAAACTGCCTTGGCAACCACAAACTCAACTCTGGGAAATAGGTCACTAAAAACAAAGCAATAATCATTGCGATAAACAGTGGAAGCAATGGTTTTACCACCTTTTCTATAGATGTCTTTGCTATACCTACGCCAACAAATAGTACCGAGCCTACGGGTGGCGTACAAAGCCCAATACAAAGGTTCAATACCATAATAATTCCGAAGTGCACTGGGTCTAAACCTAAGGCCGTTACCACAGGTAGAAATATGGGTGTAAAAATGAGTACAGCGGGAGTCATATCCATAAAAATCCCGACAAAAAGCAATAGTAAATTGATAATCAACAAAATGACTATAGGATTATCACTTAAGGCTAATAGTGCCGTACTAATATCTTGCGGAATGTTCTCATAGCTCAATGCCCATGACATGCTCATCGACGCTCCAATCAACAACATCACAATGGCCGTGGTTGTTGAGGAATCCAATAAAATTTGCGGCATTTTAGGTAGGCTTATTTCTTTATAAAACAATCCTAGTAAAAAACTGTATAATACGGCTATAGCCGATGCCTCTGTGGCTGTAAAGATTCCCGTCACAATACCTCCGATGACCACGACCAACATAAACAAACTAGGCAGGGCATCAATAAAAGTCTTGAACACCTCTTTTAAGCTACTGCGTTTCCCCACTTTATATCCTTTCTTTTTTGCCCAGATAGAAGCCACAATCATCAAAAAAAGTCCAGTGAGCAAACCTGGAATATAACCTGCAAGAAATAAAGCTGCTATAGAGGCGCCGCCACTTGCTAAAGAATAAACAATTAGCACGTTACTTGGTGGTATAACCAAACCCGTCGTTGCAGCGGTAATGTTTACAGCAGCTCCAAATTCTTTAGAATAACCTTCCTTTTCCATTTCAGGTCCTAATATACTACCCATAGCAGATGCTGCCGCCATAGCAGAACCTGCAATAGCC
Organism: Croceivirga sp. JEA036; assembly: GCF_011882165.1. Classification (NCBI taxonomy): domain Bacteria; kingdom Pseudomonadati; phylum Bacteroidota; class Flavobacteriia; order Flavobacteriales; family Flavobacteriaceae; genus Croceivirga; species Croceivirga sp. JEA036. The sequence goes on along the minus strand of NZ_JAATON010000001.1, from coordinate 223,288 downwards.
CCCATAAGCATGGCTGATATAATGTTTATAAGCGCAAGCCCACCTGGCAATGCTCCCACTAAAGTTTTAGCAAAAGAAATTAAACGGTTTGCTATACCTCCTTTATTCATTAATTCTCCCGATAAAATAAACAAAGGAATGGCCAAAAGTGCAAAACTATCAAGTCCAGTTCCGATACGTTGTGAAACTGTAGTTGCTGCTGGAAGGAAAGGAATACTAACTAAAAGGGTTAAAAAAGACGATTTAGCTATACTCCAAGCTACAGGAGTACCAATAGCTAATAAACACACAAAACTAAGTACTAGTACAAGTATAGGTATATATTCCATGGTCTATTGTTTTTTTAGGATATCAGATAGCTTGTAGTATATAATCAACACCCCGCTGATGGGTATTACCGCATAGACCACTGCCAAGGGCACTTGTAGCGCGGGGGAATTTTGGCCTAAAACATAAGTGATATACACCAAACGGGAACCCCCGATAACCATCGCAAGCAAGCAAAATAGAATAATCAACAAACGAACCACCAACATCAACCGTTGTTGGGTTGGAGGATTGAACTTTTTAGGAAGCACGTCAATAGCCACATGCATATTTCTGCCAGAAACATAGGCAGCACCTAAAATACCAATCCATATCATTAAGTACCGAGCGAGTTCATCCGTAAAAGAACTTGGTGTACCAATGATAAAGCGACTGGCCACTTGCCACAATACGTTGATGACCATAACGGCCATGATGATGACCAAAAAATTAGCCAATATTTTGTCTATAGTTTTTCGTAGTTGCATGGTTTGGTTTTTTAGGTATTATTCAGTTGCCTGAATGTCTTTAATGAGATTGTACATGACCTTGTCATCTTTGTACTTATCAAAGCTGTCTTTAATTTTATCGGCAAAAAGGGTTTTATCTGGTCTAATGATTTCCACCCCTGCTTTTTTTACCGCCTCCAAAGCCTCGTTTTCCGCTTCTAGCCAAAGTTTACGTTGGTATACCACAGATTTTTTAACGGCTTCTTTTAACCACCCTTTTTCTTCTTGGGTGAGTTTTTTCCATGTTTGGGTACCTGCTAGTAAAACATCTGGCAGCATTGTATGCTCATTTAGCGAATAATATTTACACACTTCGTAATGCCTTGAAAGATAAAAACTGGGCGGATTATTCTCAGCCCCATCAACTACCCCTTGTTGCAATGCTGTATAGAGTTCTCCCCAAGATATGGGTGTTGGCGAACCTCCTAGTCCGCGAACCATATCCATCGCCGTTACGCTTTCCATAACCCGTATTTTTTGACCTTCCAAATCTTCTGGCGAATTGACTGGTTTTTCTTTAGTGTAAAAACTACGGCTACCCGCATCGTAATAGCCTAAGCCTTTTAACCAATATTGTTCGCCGTCATTCAATAATTGTTGCCCAATAGGCCCATCTAGCACCGTAAAAGCATGTTCACGGTTACGAAACAAGAAAGGTAAGCCCAGTACCTTCATTTTAGGAGCAAAATTTTCCAAAACACCAACTGACACTTTTGTCATATCCAAACTGCCTATTTGTAATAACTCTAGGCACTGTCTTTCGGTACCTAATTGTTGGCTAGGGTATATCTCGAGTTTTAGCTTTCCTCCGGAAAGCTGTTCTAAATCTTCACCCATTTTAACCATCGCCTTGTGCACAGAGTGGCTGACATCCAAACCGTGACCTAAGCGTAAGGTTTTAAAATTCTCGGACTCTGAACATGAGTTGCAACAGAAGATTAAAATTAGGATGATGGAAATGTACTTGAATCTCATAACGCTTTATTTTACAGTTACCTGTAGTGGATTTTGTAATTTTTGAGCGAATTCTTCCAAATAAGCTTCCCATTCGGCTTTGGTAGTAAATTGCCCGCTTTTCTTCCAACCAAAACCGGCGTAGTACACTACCTTTTGGTCATTGGTTTTGATGTGGGCAAATAGGTTGCTCTCATCTTTTGTATTGGTTACATAATGTTCATGGCCAGCCATCATATCGCCAGGAATAACAATACCTGTGCCCAGTTCTGAATCTTCATGAGGTTCCCAGTAGCTTACCCAACCACTATCTTGATTTACCCCAATTTCTCCATCTTTTTCATGAAGAGTTAAACCAGCGGAAATGGTATCCGTGCCTTTCAACGTAACTTCAAAACGGGACAGATTCTGACCATAGTCCAATGAAATCTTTTTCTCTTCGGATATTATATTTCCTGCCGCATCCCAATCAGCATAAGTCAATATAAAACTGGTCCGAATAGGTCCTGTACTTAAGGTTTTCCAATCGGTAAAATTCTTGGAGATGTAATATGACGTATCCACTTTTTTGGCGATACCACCTACTCCGCGACTTATACCCACATGAAAATTGTCCAAACCTTCGCCATCATCTTTATGATAACTGCCATCGGTCTCCAATTCTTTTTTATACCATTTATTGATGATGGGATAATCCACTCTTTTCAACCAAGCATCCATACCACTGGATAAGGTGCCCCCTTTAATTCCGTCTTCTTTCATCTGCTGGGCAACAGGCCCATAGGTTCTAAACGCTACACGATTGTTTTCCCAGGCATAATCATCGGTACGTTCGGGTACAAACCTTGAATAACAAGCAGGGTCGCCTTCGGTTTCTTCTTCATCGGTACCAAAATGAACTTCATAGGTTTTGGTTTCATTCGCCCCCATTTCAGGTTGAAAAAGTAAGGCATCCGCAAGACCATCTCCATCGGTATCTACTTCTTGGGTAGTCATGACTTCACCTGTTTCCGATTCCTTTAAAATAATAGCAGCAGAAGCAGTATCGTTTTTGATGACTGAAAGGTCAACTGAAACAGTTTCAAAAGCACGTTCGACATTCATGGTATTATCAACCACTATCATTTGTGTAGCTGTTCTTTCTTGACAGGAAATAGCAAAAACGGCTAACAGCACCACTAATATTGAAGAAAAGGGTTTCATAGATATCGTTTAGTTCTCATTTGAAGGTTTACCTATCGTAGCCAAAATTCCCCCATCAACGTAAAGCACATGACCGTTTACAAAATCACTAGCTTTTGAAGCCAAGAAAATAGCGGCGCCACCAAGTTCATCAGGGTCTCCCCATTTGGCGGCTGGTGTACGGTTCACAATAAATTCATTAAACGGATGCCCGTCTACCCGAATGGGAGCGGTCTGTGAAGTGGCAAAATACCCTGGACCAATACCATTGATTTGTATATTGTGTTTGGCCCATTCCGTAGCCATATTCTGGGTAAGCATTTTGAGTCCACCTTTGGCAGCAGCGTAGGCTCCAACGGTGTTTCGACCTAATTCGCTCATCATTGAACAGATGTTGATGATTTTACCTTCTTTCCGAGCAATCATCCCCTTTACCACATGTTTTGACATGATAAACGGACTCACCAAATCAATATCAATGACTTGCCTAAAATCGGCCACTTCCATTTCTTCCAAAGGAGTTCGCTTAATGATTCCGGCGTTGTTAACCAAAATGTCAATGGGACCGACTTCGCTTTCTATCTTAGCAATGGCCTCTATCACTTGGGCCTCATCAGCAACATTGAATTTATATCCTACCGCATGAATACCTTCCCCTTTATATACTTCAAGCGCCTTGTCTATTTTTTCTTGGGAAGAATTTCCGTTGACCACAAGTGTAGCTCCGGCTTTACCCATTGCTTTGGCCATTGCCATTCCTAGACCGTGAGTACTGCCCGTTACCAAGGCGATTTTACCTTTAAGATTGAATAGTTCTACGCTCATGGCTTATCTTAAATCGGTTATTTTGGCTACATCCATATCGCCATAATCTAAATTCTCGCCGGCCATACCCCAGATAAAAGTGTAATTTGAAGTCCCTGAACCACAATGAATGGACCAAGGTGGCGAAATCACTGCCTCATGGTTTTGCATCCAAATATGTCGTGTCTCTTGGGGTTGCCCCATAAAATGACACACAGATTGCCCTTCAGGTACATCCAAATAAAAATATACTTCCATACGCCTGTCATGTACGTGCGCTGGCATGGTGTTCCATACGCTACCGGTTTTTAACTCGGTCATCCCCATTTGAAGTTGGCAGGTGGTAACCACACCACCAATAATCATTTGACTTACCGTACGATGGTTTGCGGTTTCAAGTGAACCCAGTTCTAATTTATTGGCCTCAGCTAAACTTACTTTTTTTGTAGGATAGGAAGTATGTGCAGGAGCGGAATTCAAGTAAAATTTTGCAGGTTTATCCGCATCATCACTTTTAAATACCACTTCTTTTGCACCCTGACCAATGTACAAGGCGTCTTTATGAGCCAAGGTATACGATTCACCATCAACCTCAACACTTCCTGAATCGCCAACGTTGATAATACCCATTTCACGGCGTTCTAAAAAATACTCCGCTTTCAAAGCGTCTATGGTTTCCAGCTTCAAAGGCTTATCAGGCACCGCAGAACCTGCAATATATCGGTCATAATGCGTGTAGGTCAGATTGATTTTCCCCTTTTGCATCAGGTTATCAATTAGAAATTCATCTCGCAGTTCAGTGGTGTCATATTTTTTAACTGCTTCAGGACTTGAAGCATATCGTGTTTCGTAGGATACTGACATTATAATTTGTTTATGTTAGTTATATATTGATTTTCGTATTCCAAGTTCTAGGCCACGCAATTCAGCCAGTCCGCGTAAGCGACCAATACCCGAATATCCTGGATTGGTTTTCTTTTTAAGGTCGTCAAGCATTTTATGCCCATGATCTGGACGCATAGGCATTCTAGTATCTTCACGACCAGCTGCTTTTCTTTTTTCTTGTTCCGCAACCAAGGCTTTCATTACTGCATACATATCCACGTCTCCCTCCAAATGATTTGCCTCATGAAAATTACCGTGCTCATCGCGTTTGGTGCTTCGTAAATGGATAAAATGTATACGGTGACCTAAACGTTCTACCATACCCGCTAAATCATTATCGGCACGTACGCCAAAAGAACCCGTACAAAATGTGAGCCCGTTATTGGGGCTATCAACAGCATCATATAGTTCAACAATATCTTGCTCGGTGCTCACCACTCTAGGAAGCCCCAAAATAGGATACGGTGGATCATCAGGATGGATACACATTAGTACTCCAGCTTTTTCAGCTGCAGGAATAATATGACCTACAAACTCAAAAAGATGTTTTTTTAATTCTTTTGGGCCGATGTGGCTATAAGTGGCAAGAACCTCATTGAACGCTTCAAGGGTATACCCTTCTTCCGCTCCGGGCAACCCAGCAATAATGTTGTTACTCAACTGCGTTTTTTGCTCGTTGGAAAGTTTTTCAAAATAGGTCGCTGCCCTTTTCTTTTCTTCCGAAGTATAACTTTCTTCAGCACCCGGTCTTTTCAAAAGAAATAGCTCAAAGGCGGCAAAAGCAGCCGCCTCAAAACGTAGGGCTGTTGAGCCATCTTCCACCTCATAGTCTAGATTGGTACGCGTCCAATCCAGAACAGGCATAAAATTGTAGCAAACTATATCTATGCCACATTCGCCCAAGTTGCGCAGCGTCTGTTTATAGTTTTCAACATAATTCATGTAGCCCTCAGCTTGGGTTTTTATGGCTTCATGAATTGGTACACTTTCTACCACCGACCACGAGAGTCCGACTTTCTCAATTTCTTTTTTTCGTTTTTGAATTTCCTCAATCGGCCAAACTTCACCATTGGGTATATGATGCAAGGCACTGACTATTCCCGTTGCGCCAGCTTGTTTAATGTCCGCCAAACTAACGGGGTCATTTGGGCCATACCAGCGCCATGTATTTTCTAATCCTATATTCATTTTCAATCTATACTTTCGTTATACCCCACTAAATGCGCTAAACCCGCCATCAACAGGAACAACCACACCTGTAACAAAGGAAGCGCCATCGCCACAAAGCCAAAGTGTGGTACCTATTAGGTCTTCAGGTTCACCAAACTTGCCCATAGGAGTTTGACTGATAATCGTATTTCCTCGTGGGGTCAACGAACCGTCGCTTTCTGTTAGCAAGGCCCTGTTTTGGTCGGTCAAGAAAAAACCTGGAGCTAGGGCATTGACCCGAATGCCAACTTTTGAAAAATGTACTGCCAACCATTGCGTAAAATTTGATACCGCGGCTTTGGCACCACTATATGCGGGAATTTTAGTCAACGGTGTAAAGGCATTCATCGAAGAAATATTCAATATACTACAGCCTCCCTTCCCTACCATATCAGCAGCAAAAACCTGTGTTGGCAAAAGCGTACCAATAAAATTCAAATTAAAGGTGAACTGTATGCCATCAGTATCCAAATCAAAAAAAGTTTTGAATCCTTCCGTAGTGTTTTTTAAATCATCCATTTCAAAAAATGGATTAGAGGTTGTCCCTAACGGATGGTTCCCCCCCGCTCCATTAATCAAAATATCACATAGACCAAATTCAGAGCGAACCGTTTCTCGTGCTTTTTCAAGAGATTCTTTCTGAAGCACATTAGCTTCTACACCAATAGCAACACCGCCACTTGTAGTAATTTCTGCGGCTACCTTATCAGCAGCTTCTTTATTAAGGTCTAAAACGGCAATTTTATGACCTTCTTTTGCTAATGCCTTTGCCAAAGTGCTACACAAAACACCACCGGCACCAGTTAAAATAATGGTTTTGGTTGTCATTTATAATTCTAAATATTTGTTTTGGTAATATTAATTTATTTGTTTGACACATTTCTTTTTAGGGGGTGTAAATACGTACACAATACTCCTAATTCTGTTCATTTAGATAGCTTAAAATTAGGTAGTGAATAAAGTTTGCCCATCCTGTTGTATCTTGTTTGCAATGCCATTGTTTAATCTTAAATAAAATTAGTTGAAAGCTCAGTTTTGAAAATGCACCTAGCGATATATCTAATAAAAATGAAAACTTTTCATCTCTTAATTTGTCTTCTAACGATAACCTTAAATTATCCTCAGGAAAACTATAATCCCTATACATTTAGTCATCTTGGCACTTCTGATGGACTCTCTCAAAGCTCTGTGATAGCAATGGAGCAAGATAATTTGGATAGAATGTGGTTAGGAACACGTGATGGCTTAAACTTATATTATGGCAGTGGTTTTAGAATATTTAGAAATAACCCATCTGACAGCACTACTATAAGTAATAGTGATATTTTAACAATAAAAGAGGACTCTCAAGGATATATCTGGATTGGCACATACAACGGCCTGAACAAATATGACCCCATTGAAGATTCATTTACAAGATACTATTACTACACGGATAAAAATTCTTTATGTGACAATTCTGTTTGGGCAATAGAAGAAACAGCAGATGGCAAACTCTGGATTGGCACAGCAAATGGATTAAGTATTTACAATAAAAAAACAAATCATTTTACCAATTATCAGCTCAATGAATTTGTAAAAGATAATCAACTTTCATCTAATTTTATTTTGAGCATAAAGCAAGCAAAAAATGGTACAATATGGATAGGAACCTCTAAGGGCTTATTTAAAGCAAGTAAAAAGGATAATCATTCTTATGATTTCAAGTCAATTTCGCCATTAGATAGTAAACATTATCCATACGTTCAAAATATGTCTCTTTGCGATGACAACACCATTTGTATTGGTACAAAAAACTTAGGATTGTTGCAGTTTGATTTGATATCCGAATCATTTATTCCAAATAAACTATTAGAACAATCCGAAGATGTAAGAGCTATCATTTCAGGCAATAATGGAGAATTATGGGTAGGCACCTCTAAAGGTATTGCTATTATCAGTCCAGAAAAACACGTGAAACGACTTGAGTATGACTCAAATGATAATAATGGCTTAAGTCATAACTATATTAAGTCTGTTTTTAAAGATCGTAAAGGTTCAATTTGGATTGGATCATACTATGGAGGAATTGACATTTGGGATGAATCTAACACTAATTTTATCAATCTTACAGAATCAGATAGTAAAACAAGACTTTCTCATAAAGTAGTTAGTTCAATTGTAGAAGACAGCTATAACAACTTATATTTTGGAACCGAAGGCGGTGGAATTACCATTTTAAATACAAATGACAACCAAACTAAATATTTAAATACCGCAAATACTGAATTTTTAGAAAGTAACAATATAAAGTCACTTTTAATTGATCAGGATATACTCTGGATTGGAACGTTTGACAAGGGTATTGAAACATTCAATCTAAAAAAGAACAAGGAAGAACCAAATTTAGTTTCTACAGAACTTAATTCACTTTTAGAGAACACTGGAATATATTCAATAACTAAAGGTGTAAATAATGAAATTTGGATAGGTACTTTTGGCAAAGGGATTTGGCGATATAATCTTAAAGACAAATCAATCCTCAATTACAGAAACAAAACCAATTCTGAACAGAGTCTATCTAGTAACAGAGTTCGTTGTTTAATGGTAGATAAAAACTCAAACGTTTGGGTTGGAACCCAAAGCGGTTTAAATCTATTGACAATTGCTGATTCTACAAACAATAAAGTTCAAATAAAGCGCTTTTTTTACGATATAAATACAAGCTCTGGAGAGGATATTTTAACCCTTTTCCAAGATACAAAAGGTGTTATCTGGGTCGGCACAAGAGCAAAGGGGCTGTTTAGATTTAATGGAAACACATTTAAAAAAGTTACTATAAACATCTCAAGTGATATCACTTCAATATACGCTATGCTTCAAGGTAATTATAATACTATGTGGTTGAGCAGTAATGAAGGATTAATTAAATATGACATAAACAACAGAACATTCCAAAATTATTCTGAAAAAGATGGTTTAGTCGGTAATGAATTCAGCAGTGGAGCTGCTTTAAAGCAAGGGAAATCAAAGTTTTTATTTGGAGGGCCAAACGGTGTATCAATCTTCTACGAAAACAAGCTAACTACAAATTCCCATAGCCCACAAGTAATTTTAACCGATTTTAAACTCAAAAACCAAACGGTAAAAGTTAATGAAAATAATGGTGTTTTAAAGCAAAATATTTCGTTTACCAAAACCATTAATCTTAACCATGATAATACAAACTTTTCTATTGATTTTTCTATCCCAAATTATATCAATTCCAATAGTAATAGTTATAAGTATCGTATGCTTGGTTTAGAAGAAAATTGGATTCATACGAAAGCTACAAGTGCCAATTTTATAATACAAAGACCAGGAGATTATGTATTCGAAGTAAAAGGCGCAAATAATGACGGCGTATGGAATAAAAAATCAACATCTTTAAAAATAAATGTTAGTCCTTCACCATGGTTAACCAATTGGGCTAAAGCTATCTATATATTAACTACTCTAGCTATACTATTTTGGTTAACAAACATTATTCGTTCTAGAACTAAACTTAAACATCGGCTGGAATTAGAACATTTAGAAAATGAAAAAAATAGAGTTCTTAATGACGCAAAATTGCAGTTCTTCACAAATATTTCTCATGAATTTAGAACTCCCTTAACTCTTATCACTGGTCCTTTACAGCAATTGTTGACCGATTATAAAGGCAGTAGGGTAGTCTATAAAAAATTATTGGTGATAGAAAGTAATGCGAATAGACTTTTACAATTGATTAATAGATTAATGGACTTTAGAAAGCTTGAACACAAAAAATATACTTTAGAAGCAGCTGAAGGTAATATTGTAAAGTTTTTAAAAGAGATTTATTTATCATTTTCAGAGTATGCTAGATGCAACGGTTTTACCTATAAATTTTATTCCGAGGCAGAAGAAATTTTAGTCTATTACGACAGGCCTAAATTAGAGCAAGTTTTTTATAACTTAATATCAAATGCTTTTAAATACACTCCTGCAGGAGGTAAGATACAGATTCAAGTACGTAAAGAAGCAGATTGTATTCTAATTTGCGTATCGGACTCTGGACCAGGAGTACCTGAAGAGTTTAAAGAAAAAATCTTTGACAGATTTTTCGAAATACCAGAATATCAAAAACCTGCAAATGCAAAAGGTTCTGGGACAGGTATAGGGTTATCTATAGCTAAAAGTATAGTAGACCTGCATAAAGGAGATATTAGTGTAAGCAATGCTCAAAATTGTGGTGCAATATTCAAGGTCCAGTTAAAATTAGGCAAAGACCACATTGAGCTAAATGAAATCAACCATGAATACAAATTCAGTGATGATTTGGGCTTGTATAAATCTCAACTTATTCAGACTGATTTTGATGCTTTAATTAGTACCGAAGATTTATTACAAGAAAAACAAAAAGATACAATTCTTTTGGTTGAAGATAATGTGCCTTTAAGGAATTTTATAAAAGATTTTCTTAAAGACAAGTACAATATTTTAGAAGCTGGTGATGGTAAAGAAGCAATGTCGAAAGCTTTAAAACATGACGTAAACCTTGTAATATCTGATGTTATAATGCCAGAAATGGTTGGCACTGAGTTGTGTGCCAAATTAAAATCCAATTTAAAAACCAGTCACATACCAGTTATACTTTTAACCTCTAGAACAGCTCTGTTATACAAGTTTGAAGGTCTTGAAAGTGGTGCAGATGATTACATAAGTAAACCATTTAACATAACAGAATTTAAACTGCGAATTAGAAACCTAATTGATTCGTCTAAACGAATGCGCACCAAATTTTCTGAAAAACAAAACTTACTTGCTAACGAAATTGTGGCATCGTCAATGGATGAAAATCTTTTGAAAAAAGCATTAGAAATTGTAGAAAGTAATATCTCTAATGCTAATTTTGATATAATCACATTTGCCACAGAATTGGGTGTAAGCAGAACTTTGTTGTTTACAAAAATTAAAGCTTGGACAAATTGCACACCAAACGAATTTATACAAGAACTAAGATTGAAAAGGTCCGCTGAACTATTGGAACAGGGGAACTTAAATATTTCGGAAATAAGCTATCTAGTTGGTTTTAATAACCCAAAGTATTTTAGTAAATGTTTTCAAAAAAAATACAATCTAAGTCCAACAGCTTACATTCAGAAATTTTCTGAAAACTTCTTCGATTTAAATTAAAATCACAATCATACCCCTCTAATTTTTAGATTTTTGTATTATTTAACCCCTATTTCTGAACTTTTGAAAACCTGTATTGTAATAGTTTTGAAAAGGTTTTAATAACCTAGGTATAGCATTATGAGACACCTACAAGAAAGGTAAATTTAAAACTGATTTAAGTTACTAACTAAATAAACTAAACTTATGTATGAAAGTGAAATTTTTAAAAAACTAAAGAATTCACTCTTTGGGGTTTTCCTTCTTTTAACCTTATCAGCATTTGGTCAACAGCAAGAAATATTTGGTACGGTTGTATCCAGTGATGATGGTCTAGGTATTCCAGGAGTTAATGTAATCGAAAAAGGAACAACTAATGGTACATCTACCGATTTTGACGGTAATTATACCATTACCGTATCTAATAAAGATGCCATTTTAATATTCAGTTACATTGGATTTGTTGCTCAAGAACAACCGCTAAATGGAAATAGCAACTTAAATGTGACACTTAAAGAAGATGTAAGTGCCTTAGATGAAGTAGTGGTTGTTGGCTACGGTACATCCAAAAAATCAGACATTACAGGTTCTGTGTCATCCGTTAAAGCTGAAGAACTTGCTGCATTTCCAGTACTTACTGCAGAGCAATCTTTACAAGGTAGAGCTGCGGGTGTTGCCGTACAATCAAACAATGGTGGTGAACCCGGAGCGCCAATTTCTATTAGTATTAGAGGTAACACTTCAATTGGTGCAAGTAGTGAGGCTTTAGTTGTAGTAGATGGTTTTGTAGGTGGTACATTACCCCAACCATCGGACATTGAGTCTATAGAAATACTAAAAGATGCTTCAGCTACAGCCATCTATGGCTCAAGGGGTGCAAACGGAGTCATTTTGGTGACCACTAAAAAAGGAAGCAAGGGTAGAATGGTTATAGAATTAAACACGTCTTACTCATCTCAAAGTGTATCTGAACGCCTAGAATTATTAGATGCCTCTGAATTTGGCACTTACAGACAAGCTATAAATCCAACATATGAGCAAGGTACAGCTAATATTGATTGGCAAGATTTAATTTATAGAACCGGTAGTGTATCTAATCATCAACTTTCTTTCTCTGGAGGTTCAGAAAAGATTAATTATTACGTGTCTGGTAATTATTTTAATCAAGAAGGTGTAGTTATTAATTCAGGTTTTGAACGCTTTTCATTCTTAAGTAATATTGATGTTCAAGCAACAGACAAATTAAAATTAGGATTCAATGCATTTGCAAATGTAGGCAATAGAGACGGCGTTCAGAGTCAGGCTACCAGTGGTGGTAGCGGTGGAGGTGATGTTATCTCAACGGCTTATCGTTTTGCACCTGATACACCCATTCAAGATGCAAACGGGGTAAATACTACCAATCCTGTTGGGGATCAGTTTGACAACCCTTTTGCTATTGCAACTGAATCAATAGACGAAACTAAAACAGATGATTACAGAGCTAATTTTTATGCCGATTATCAAATTATAGATGGCTTATCTTTTAAAACAACTTTTGGTTATGGGACCACAAACAGCACACGTGGACGTTTTCAACCCTCAACACTTATAGGTCAAGCAAGTAATCAAGGGGGTATTGGTAGTATACAAGCAATTAAAAGAAAAGATATTCTATCAGAAAATTATCTTACCTACACTAAAGAAATTGGAAAAGGAAATCTAACAGCTTTGTTGGGGTATTCCTATCAAAAAACCAGAACTGAATCTTTTGGAGCAGCAGCTCAAAACTTTATTAGTAATAGCCTTTCTTACTTTAATTTAGGAGCAGGATCAGATATACAAACTCCTTTTTCTAGTCTCGTTGAACGTGAAATAGTATCACAATTTGGGCGACTTAATTATGAATATGATGATAGATATTTAATAACATTCACTGCAAGAAGAGATGGATCTTCTAACTTTTCTAGAAATAATAAATATGCCTTTTTTCCTTCAGGTGCAGTCGGATGGAGAATTTCAAATGAAGAATTTCTAAGAAACAATACTACCATTTCTAATTTAAAACTTAGAGCTAGTTATGGTCTAACCGGCAATCCAGCTATTTCTCCTTACCAATCATTGGCGAGCTTTAGCAGAATTTATTCAAACGTTGGCGACCAGGCTGTTAATGCGGTGGTACCTGAACAATTGGCTAATCCAGATTTAAAATGGGAAACCTCGTACCAAACTAATATTGGATTTGATTTAGGGTTATTAGACAATAAAATAGCCATGACCTTCGACTATTACACCATAGACACCAAAGATTTAATTCTTGGAGATTCTTCTGCACCAGAATATATAGGTTTTGCAAACTTAACATCTCTTAGAAACATTGGTGAAATTAATAATAGAGGGTTAGAAATTACTTTAAATACAAAAAACATCACTAACGAAAACTTCAGCTGGAGTACGGATTTTAACTGGTCAAGAAACCGCAATGAGGTAATAAAATTAGTAGATGGCCAAGATATATTTCTAGATTCTTCTCCAGGGTCTTTTTTACAAGACGAAACACATCTTTTAAGAGAAGGTGAAGCTGTAGGTGTATTTTGGGGTTATGAGTATCGAGGAGTTAACCAAGGTACACCAGAAACCGGGACTGCAGGCTTTGCAGAAACAGGAGCTGGTGATGAATTATTTACAGATATTGATGGAGATGGTGTAATTACAGGAGCAGACAGAAAAATAATTGGTGATCCTAATCCAGACTGGATTGCAGGCTTTAATAATAATTTAAGGTATAAAGATTTTGATTTAAATATCTTTTTCCAGGCATCGGTGGGTGGTGATATTTTCAGCTATACTTTTCTTGAATTAGCTTCAGGAGAATCAAACGCCACCCCAGAGGTGCTAAATGCCTGGACACCGTCAAATACTAATACTAATATACCATCTGCAGCAGTACGGGAAAAAAGAATAACTGACAGATTTGTTTACGACGGCAGCTATATTCGTCTTAAGAACCTTGCACTAGGCTACAATATCCCACAAGATATCGTATCAAAGTTTGGTATGCAATCAGTTAGATTAGGGGTAAGTGGCCAGAACTTATTAACATTTACAGACTTTCCTGGTACTGATCCAGAAGCAAGCTACCAAAGTCAAGGAAATCTAAATAGTAATGTTAATAGAGGTTTCGATTACGGTAGTTACCCTAACATAAGGGCCTACACAGTATCATTGAATTTAAAATTTTAAAAAGAATAATATGAAAAGGTTACAATATATCGGACTATTACTTTCTCTCATATTTATTGGGTGTTCAGATTTAGAAGAAGTACCCGTAGGACAACTTTCTCCTGACGGCTTGATTAATTCCCCCGAAGACGTTCAAACTCTAGTAAATGGTGCCATAGGTAATATGGCTACCGAAGCCTATTGGGGAAGAAAATTATCATTACCTATTATGTTACGGAGTGATATGGTTTCTATAGGCGATCAAGGTACTCCTGGTCGTAGGCAAGATGTTGACCGGTTTTCAATGGCCTCAGATAACGGAATGGTAACCGCTTTATGGCCTAGAGCTTATCAAGTTATTGCAGGTACCAATGAGGCTATTGCAGCGGCAGCTAGGTTAGATTCACCAGCTGAGCAATTAAATCCAGTAGTGGGTCAAGCCTATTTTTTTAGAGCATATACTTACTATCATTTAGTGCGCTTATTTGGTGACATACCTTATTTAGATGCACCTGTAGAAAATATAGATGATGCTAAAACCATCTCTAAGACATCTGCAGACCAAGTTTATGCCAATATTATTGCAGATTTAGAAATGGCCAAAGAAATGTTACCAAACACACAATCTGTTAGAGCGTTACCCAGTAAAGCTACAGCTGCAGCTTTCTTAGCTTCGGTATACTTAACTTTAGGAGAATTTCAAAATTCTTATAATGAAGCAAAATTTATTATCGATGGTGAAGCTGAATTTAATCTTGGCTTAGCGAGTGATTTTCAAGATTTATTTAACCATAGTAAACAGGCCGGTTTAAATGAATTTTTGTTAAGTCTAGATTTTAATGGCTTTAGTGAAGGTAATGATGGAAGAGACTATACCCCTGCACTTACTGGAATTAGAGCAAACGAACGCGGTAATATTGGTGGTGGCTGGTCTGTTGCCGTACCCACGATTAATGTATACAACTCATGGGATGGCCGTGATTATAGAAAAGCGGTAAGCTTGGACACTACGGGTATCTTTGGAGGTGAAGAATTACGCTTCGATAGATTCCCCGAGTTTGATTCAAGAAACATTCAGAGTGCTTATATCGCAAAATATACTCGCGCCATCGGACCCACAGGTACAGGTAATGGTAGAGCCTCTAGTCTTAATTATGCACTTATGCGGTATGCTGAAGTGCTTTTGATTGCGGCAGAAGCATTAAACGAAATAAGCCCCGGTTCAGGTGAGGCTGTTGGGTATATAAATCGCGTAAGAGCAAGAGCAAGAGCGGGTAATGGTTCTGATTTTCCTGCGGATGTAGTTAGTGGACTTTCCCAAGAAGAATTTAGAGATTTAGTACTTGAGGAACGTAAATGGGAACTTGCTTTTGAGTTCAAGCGATGGTATGATATTAAGAGAAGACAACTGGGATCAGAGGTTTTTGGTCCAAATGGCTTAGAACCACAACCCAATTTTGACCCATCAAGAGATTATTTGTTCCCCCTTCCTTTTGATGAGTTAGATCGTAATCCAAACTTAGCACCGAACAATACAGGTTATTAATATTCCCTCAGAAGATGTGGCCTTGAAAAAGGCCACTCTTTTTTACCCTTCAATGTATGACTTCAAAAATTAAGTATTTAGTTTTTGTCCTAACCTTTGCCTCGCTATTTTTAGCCTGCAAGAAAGAGACAAAAGAATCTAAGGAAACCCAAGAGGCAACTATTGATTCCTTATTATCCGTTAGATTCGAACACCTTTTAAAGCATCCTGTTGACTCCCTCAGCTTCCCCAGAAGCTATTCCCTAGAGAAAAAAGAAATCAACAAAGTTCCCTCCAAAGATTGGACCAGTGGTTTTTACCCCGGCAACCTTTGGTTGTTATACCAACTTACAGGTGACGAACGGTTCAAAGAACAAGCAATAAAATGGACTGCATTAATTGAAAAAGAAAAATATAATGACCGGACCCATGACATGGGTTTTAAAGTCTATTGCAGTTTTGGTCAAGGTAACAATGTACAACCCAACCAATCATATGATGACATCATCGTAGAAAGTGCCAAAACCCTTAGCACTCGATTTAATAAAAATGTTGGCAGTCTCCGTTCTTGGGATTTTAATAAGGATATCTGGGAGTTTCCCGTCATTATTGATAACATGATGAATTTGGAATTGCTCTATGAAGCTACTAAAATTTCAGGGGATAGTACCTACCATGACATTGCAGTATCGCATGCCACCACTACCCTTAAAAATCATTTTAGAGATGACCATAGCAGTTACCATGTAGTGGTTTATGATACAATTACTGGCAAAGCCAAAGACAAGGTTACCCATCAAGGTTTTGATGCTAATTCAGCATGGGCTCGCGGTCAGGCTTGGGCAATTTATGGCTATACCATGACCTACAGATATACAAAAAATCCAAAATTTTTGCAGCAAGCCATTGCTACTTTTGACTTCTACCTGAACAATCCTTCTCTAAGAGATGATGGTATACCCTATTGGGACTTTAATGACCCAGAGATTCCTAATGCAGTACGTGATGTTTCTGCTGCGACCATAATAGCATCCGCCTGTTACGAACTACATACCTATACTGACTCTCCAATGTATAAATCCTATGCCAATAAGGTTTTAAACACCCTAAAATCAAAAGAATATATTTTAGAAAAAAGTATAAATGCACCTTTTATATTAAAGCATAGCACAGGTAATTGGCCTAAGAACGACGAAATGGATGAACCTATAGTTTATGGTGACTATTATTTTCTAGAGGCTTTGTTAAGACAGCAAAAAATATAAATAATTTAAGGTCTGTTCTTCTACTACCCTTGGTAGTACAGGATGGATTAAAACCAATCTGACAATATTTTCATCTTTTTTAATAATTACCTCAAATGAGAGCATCAATTATATTTCTAAGTCTACTTTTTCCTATTGTTGGATGTCAAAACAAGGAAAGTACCACCGCGCTTAGAAGCAAAACCAACATTAATGAAGAGTGGTACTATCTTGAAGATAACGCAGAAGGTATTGAGCTCATACAAAATTTAGATTCTTGGGTAAGCATAGATTTGCCCCATACTTGGAACAGTGAAGACCCCACGGATAACAAGGCAGGCTATAGAAGAAGTGGTAGTTGGTATAAAAAAACATTATCATTTGATGGGATTGCTGCAAATACTAGATACAGCCTTTATTTTGAAGGAGCCAATATAACAACTGAAGTCTATGTAAATGGGAAAAAGGCTGGTGGCCATATTGGCGGATATATCGGTTTTGAAATTGATATAACGTCCTATTTGAACAAAGGAAATAATACCATTTTAGTTCGGGTGGACAATGGGTACAATCGTGATGTGATTCCTTCTCAAAAAAGTGATTTCTTTATATATGGGGGAATCACTAGAGATGTCTGGCTTGTAACCAAACCAAAACTGGCTCTCGGCACAGTTAAGGTAACTACTCCGACGGTATCCCACAAAACTGCCGATGTACATCTTGAAATTCCCATCGCTGATTATAATACTACAGCTCCTTTAAATATCAAAGCAGTACTTAAGAATCCTAAAGGAGACGTCGTGGTATCGGCGGAACAAACGGTAAAAGGAGAGACTAGTAAAATGGCATTGACGAATATTGAAGATCCCATGCTTTGGGATATTGACGACCCCAACCTTTACGAAGTGGTCGTATCGCTATTTAAAAATGACCAGTTGCTCGATGAGACAAGTGAAA
The DNA here is from genome assembly GCF_011882165.1 of Croceivirga sp. JEA036. Lineage (NCBI taxonomy): Bacteria > Pseudomonadati > Bacteroidota > Flavobacteriia > Flavobacteriales > Flavobacteriaceae > Croceivirga > Croceivirga sp. JEA036. The sequence continues at coordinate 205,358 of NZ_JAATON010000001.1, read as the reverse complement.
AAGTGGGCCTACGGTGGTTTGAGTTTAAAAAGAACGGTCCTTTTTACCTCAATGGAAAAAGGGTGCTCTTACGAGGAACTCACCGTCATGAAGAACATGCCGGAGTTGGCGCAGCCATGAGTAATGCACAGCACCGAAAAGATATGGAACAGATTAAGGAAATGGGTGCCAATTTTGTTCGTTTGGCGCACTATCCACAAGACCCTGAAATCTACAAGGCTTGTGATGAGTTGGGTATTCTTGTTTGGGACGAATTACCCTGGTGCCGCGGAGGTTTGGGCGAAGAAATATGGCAAACGAACACCAAAAACATGCTGCGTGAAATTATAGACCAAAACTACAACCACCCTAGTATCATTATTTGGTCTCTGGGAAATGAAATGTACTGGCTGCCCGATTTTGAAAATGGTGATGATATCGATAGAATGAATGCATTTTTGACCGAACTCAACGACATTGCCCATGAAATGGACCCTACACGAAAAACAGCTATCCGTAAATACTATGAGGGCGCAGAAATCGTGGACGTATTTTCACCGTCCATATGGTCAGGCTGGTACTCAGGGAGTTATAAAAGTTACCAAAAAGCTATTGATACCTACAAACCGCAATACGACCATTTTTTACACACTGAATATGGCGGTTCTAGCCACGTAGGCAGGCACACTGAAAACCCTATTACAGGTGAAGGCGTTATTAATTCAGATGGTTGGGAAGAGGCCATTGTACAAACAAAAGTGGCGAACATCGCCCAAATTGGGGATTGGAGCGAAAACTATATCGTGGATCTCTTTGATTGGCATTTACGCATTACCGAACAAGATTCCACTTTTGTAGGCAATGCACAATGGGCTTTCAAGGATTTTGGAACCCCACTACGACCCGAAAACGATATTCCATACATGAACCAAAAAGGATTGGTTGACCGCAATGGTAATCCCAAAGATGCCTATTACGTATTTAAAAGTCATTGGGCCAAAGATCCTTTTGTGTATATCGAATCCAAAACATGGACTGAACGCCAAGGCCCCGCAGGAAAAAAGCGAAACCTTAGCGTATTTAGTAATTGTGATGAAGTAGAACTAATCCATAACGGTATTAATTTGGGTAAAAAGAAAAAGGATATTTCAAAATTTCCAGCATCAGGACTCACTTGGGACATCGACTTTAAGGAAGGAAAAAATGAGTTAATCGCAGTGGGTATCACTAAAGAGGGTATTGTTCAAGACACCTTACTAGTGAACTATCGTTTTCAAAGAAATGACACAGCCAAAGGCCTTGAGCTTTCTTACAAGCTCATGAAAAATGGTAATTATTTAGTTACGGCAACCGCTATAGACAAAGATGGGTTACGCTGCTTGGATTATGAAGACAAGGTATATTTTCAATGCCTTGAAGGCGGAGCAACGCTCAAAAACCAAGGTACCCCCACGGGTAGTGAAATAATAGGTATGGCTAATGGGCGTGCATCTATAGAGATAATTCCCGATAGCACTAAAACAGAATTAACCGTCATGGTACTCAATCAAAATTTTAAGGGTACATATATTATTATACCATAGTTTAGCGCTAATGTATTTTTTAAGATTAATTGTAGGTTTAGTTATTCTGTTAAGTTCTTGCGAAACAAAAAGCTACAGAACCCTAGTTTTTATTGGAAGTTTTACCGAAGGTAAGCCCTCAAACGGCATTCGGGTATATGAATTTGACCAAGCTTCAGGAGAATTAGAATTGCTTTATGAACAATCAAACACCATTAATCCTTCATTTCTAAAAATTTCTGACGATGGGCGCTTTTTATATTCCGTGATGGAAAGTCAGTTGCCCACACATGGCAAGGTTGCCGCTTTTGCGGTGAATGCTATCAATGGAAGCCTATCTTTTTTGGGTTCCCAAGATGCGGGGGGAAGAAATCCTGTTCATTTATCGTTGCATCCCTCTGGGAAACAATTGGTAAACTCCAATTACACGGATGCGGGAATCTCGGTTTTTGCCATAAATGCAAACGGAAGCCTAAACCCTTACCACCAACTTCTCCAATTCAAGGACAGCAGTATCATAAAAGCTAGACAGGATAAGGCACATTTGCATTCCACAAATTTTACACCCGATGGTGAATTTTTATTCGGACACGATTTAGGTGGCGATAAAATCAGGACGTTTAAAGTAACCGACACTGAAGATAACATATCACTCAAAAACTCTGAAAATATAAAAGCAAAACCAGGTAGTGGCCCACGGCATTTCACCTTCCATCCTAATGGAAAATTTGGCTATGGATTGGCAGAATTAAGCGGTAAGGTTACAGCGTACATGTACACAAAAGGCCATTTAAGTTTTATTAAAGATTATTCCTCCTACGCAATTGAACAAGATTTGTATAGAGCGGCCGATATTCACATTTCACCTGATGGTAAATTTTTATACGCCTCTAACCGCGGACCAGAAGAAGATAGTATTAGCATCTTTTCCATTAACCAAGAAACGGGCAAACTCAATTTAGTAGGTCATCAACCTACACATGGCAAACACCCTAGAAATTTTTGTATAGACCCGTCTGGCAAATATGTATTGGTGGCCAATCAGTTCAGTGATAATATAGTTGTATTTAAACGCAATTCAAAAACGGGGACTTTGACCAAGCTTTCCCAAGAAATTCAAATGAATAATCCTTCGAGCTTGCAGATGTTCACCTACGAAGTCCAATAAAATTTCTCTTAAACCATTATCCTTATATTCTATAGCTGCAGTAATACCTATACCACTTTAATACTACAATCAATGGAATTAATCCCTTCTTCAAAATCAATTTGCAACGGTATGGCCTGCATACCCGGAACCATATTGAACACCCTACTCTTTTTGGTCTTCCTAATGACAATCGGAGCATTGGCTGAAACCACCACCTTACCGGCTTCTTTATGCACCTCAATTTCTTGCTTGGATACTTGTACAACTTTTTCGTAATTAGGGGATATTAAGGGTAACACCAAAGAAGCGGCGCCAGAACTCTGGTCCCAATTTTTGGTCATAGCCGTGATTTTTGTGACCTCATCATCAAAACTATACGTGAGATAAAATTGGGCGTTGGCAAGTTGTTTTTGGTCTTTATCAGTGAGCTGTGTTTTTACACTTATCACAGATTTTCCTGAGGCCTGACTTGTTAAAACATCGGCCTTTCGATCATACAAATTGGTAAACCAGCTCCCGCCTTTTTTTACTTCCATTCTTGGGGTTAGGGCGATATCTTCATCGTCAGGCTGGGGTTGCTGATTATACGGTTCCACCAAAAGATATTCCGCCATACTGGCCGTAAACAATGGCCCTACTTTTTCGTGCCAAAGCACGGCAAGCGAACCACCAGTGGCAGCCTGGGATAGTGGTTTTTTAAAGACCACATCATTCGACGAAACCGTTGCCCGCCATGGTCCCGTAGCAACCAACCAAACGTCAAGATCAGAAAAGTGTTTTATACCATAGTTTTTACTTCTAGGTAAATGTGTTTTGGTATTGACTTCTGGAAGTATTTTAGCATTGTCCAAAACAAACGCTAATGATTTGGCGTGGGCAAACGTATGATGCAAACAAGGGGTAACACCATGACTTTTGTAATGTAGCCCACCAGACAACAGACCATCTACGGTACATTGTTGTAAAAGTTCGGTGCTACGGTAGGCAGCTGTACCAAAGGTCGGGTTTCTATCGGCCATCATGGCAAATGCAGGTTGGCACCCATCAGTAGTACGACTGCCCCAGTAACTCCATTTATTCTGGCGCGTACCCCAACTATTGTCCCATGCGCCATCGGGAAGCATGAACTCTAAATGACCCTCCATCGATTTTTGGACTAAGGCCAAAAGTTCTTCATCTTTTATCGCTAAGGCATAAAGTGCAATGCCATTCAGGGTTTCTTCAACATTGTATCCTAAATCAACAGGAAGCAGTCCCTTTTCACTGGGTTCAGTAGCTGGTTTGTTTTCCCCAAAAATGATATGATTGGGTTGGGTTAGCCTTCCTTGGAATTCACTAGCCAGTTGTTCGGCATGCGCCAAATATTCCTGATTATCAAACATTGTTCCCCAGAGATGAAGCCCATAAACCGCACTTATGGGATAGTTGGTATGGCTGTAATCAATGTTGAAATTTTTATGGACAAAGTCAGCAGCCTTTTTCAAACGCTCTGTCCATTGTTGTTTTATTTCAGGAGGTAAAACATGACCATGGTGGTGCAAGGCCTCAGCGAGGGCAATTGCACCAAAAACGGTTATACCCGGCCATGATTTAGGATTAGGAACTACCGTCCAACTACCATCTTCTTTAGATACATTTTCTGACCATTTCATGACTTTAAGAGCCGCATCTAAATATTTTTGTTCTTCTGTGGTATCTGCCATATACAAAAACGGATACACTGCATCCATACACCTTCCGTGAATTCTATTGCAAGCATTGCAAAACAAAGCACCGTGTAATTCTGGATTTTCAGGATTGTTGATTTGGGTTGCGAGCATGGCATCACACCATTCGGTCAACAATTCGGCAGATAAGGTTTTAAAAGGAAGTTCTTCCGCTAGGATTTCGGAGGTATTATTTTTGTTATCCTTACAGGCATGCATGGGAACTAATAGCCCCATACTGGCCATAAGTGAAAGTTGGGTAAAGCTGCGTCTTTCCATGAAATTAGTGTTCGGTTTTACTCTAATGATACCAATTATAACAAGACTCCTGCATTCTGATATCCTGTACCGTACTGCAAACCACCATAGACTTAAAATTTTCTACTTTAGTGAAAGACCTATTCCATATAAAAGACCTCTTCCAGCGCTGTTGAAATAGGAGAGTTATCAGGATTGGTTTCCATGACATCTGCCATGAAGGCCCACCATTTTTGAACGATTGGATTATCGGCCAAGTCTTGAGAACCACCTTCTCCTGACACTTTTTGAAATGCAAATAAGGTATCGGTCTCCTCATCAAAAAAGATGGAATATTCGCTTACACCTGATTCTTTTAAAAGTTTTTTCAATTCTGGCCAAAGTTGATTATGACGTTCGGTATAGGCTCCCTTTTGTCCAGGATTCAATTTCATTTTAAAGGCCACTCTTTTCATAGTATGATGTTTTCGTTGTGATTACGCATAGTTTCGTTTTTTGCGTTTCCGCATTCTATTGGCCTTAGCATCCCCTATGAATTTTTCTTTTTCGGGATTCCATGTCAAAGGCCGACCCAACTCGTAAGCGATATTAGCCGCATTGCAGATAGTTGCAGAACGATGCCCGGTTTCTGCACTGCAGATAGGTTCTTCACGCGTACGAATAGCGTCTAGCCAATTCTGATAATGATTGCCTTGGTCTTGGAACATGGTTTTAGGGTCACCTCCATTGGACATTAGAATTTTCTCAGGTCTGGTTTCTATAAAACTGCGACTCACGTCCAATTCGCCTTCAGCACCTATAAAACGCACCGCCCAACCGCGACCAAAATCTTCATGCACCATTTCAATACCATTTTCATAAAACATGCGTAGTCCCCTTGTGGCTTTTGGGTCTTTTGGTGGAATAAAGGAAACTGGACCTGTTTTGTCCATTCCCAAACACCATTGCGCAATATCAAACATATGGGTACCCCAATCGGCAATACGGCCGCCACCTATTTCTTTGAAATCGCGCCATGCAGGATAGGTTTTTACTACCTCTGGTGCAATGCTCTCATGATAGCTTAACAAAGGAGCGGGGCCACACCAAAGGTTCCAATCTATACCAAGAGGTGTTTCTTGAAATGGCAGGTCGTAACTGCGGTAAGGGTCACCTACATTAACCAACACCTTCTTTATTTCACCTAGCTTTCCTGAGCTTACTAGTTCTTGGGCCTTTTTAAATTTTTCCCAAGAACGTTGCATGCTACCTATTTGTACAATTCTTGCATATTTTTCTTTGGCCTCCACGAACTTTCTTCCATCATCTATGGTATTGGTCATGGGTTTTTCACAGTACACATCTTTACCCGCTTTCATACTATCTATGGCCTGTTTGGCATGCCAATGGTCGGGCGTAGCAATAACTACAGCATCAATATCTTTGCGCTCTAAAAGCTCGGTATAGTCTAGATAGGTAGTTATACCGTTGTAGGCTGATAAATTTCGTTTTTCTGCATAATAGCCTTCTACCAACCGCTTAAACCAGCGTTGTTTGGAGCTCCAAACCTCGGCACCCGCTACAATTTGTGCTTCGGTATGGGTCAAGAACTTGTTCGCCAAAATACCACCCTGTTTTCCCAAACCAATGTAGCCTAGGTTTATTTTGTCGTTGGGCGCGGTAAAACCTCTACCCAAAACATGCCTTGGAACTATAGTAATTAATCCAGTGGCCATGGCCGTATTTCTTATAAAGTTCCGTCTGGAAATACTTTTATTTGTTTGTACCGTTTCTTCTTTGACTTCTTTCATAAGTTTCCGCTTCGTTTCATCTAGTTATCATTCTGCCATACAAGGATATATAAGTTGTTGGATGTCCTCCACATTTTTAAGCTGAGCCAACACATCACAGTAGTCTGAAATACCCATCATACTTCCTGAATTTACAAACATTCTACGTAATCTTTCTATTGCTTTTTCCATACTTCCCAATTGTTCATGCGGCCATATCGTTGTATCATCCAAATAGGGGAATAAAAAATCATATGCCTTTTGTAGGTCGCCATCTTCGGAGGTCGTACCCCACAAGTCTACTCCCATTTTTTTTCCATGATACGCTAATTTCACCAAAGCGGAGAGGTTTAAAATACTGTAACTAAGTGCTTTGGTACGTTTTAGTTCGTGGGGTTGACTGCCATCTGGTTCAATTTGATGTTTTATACGTTGCTCAAAGACAGTGTTTAAGAGCGCTTTTGCCGCTTCATCCTTTTTAAGAAAACGCAAAATTGAAACCACTTGTACGTCATACAAGGAGGCGTGGTTATTCGTCCTTGTTTTTGCAAATTTACCAAACTCGCTATTCTGCAACCAGACTAAATAGTCGTTAAGCCACCCTTGAAGTCCTAAACGCATTTTATCAGGCAGCGCATTTTTTAGTTCCAAGATTTCAATGGCGGTAATGACATGCGCAATACCTGAAAATTCAATGATTCCGAAACCCCGTCCGGTGTTTTTTCCGGGGATGCCTTGGGCGTGCTCAAGATTTGGATTCATACGGGTTGCTTCATCCAAAAACCAAACCTTTAAAAGTTGTTGTACCTTTTTTGCATATTTCTTTTCGCTTGAAAAAAAATAGGCCAAAGACAATACCTGCGCATTAGCAATAAAGCGGTCTTTTGCTGGGTCGTCCACATTATTACCGCGGGTCATCGGATTGACCAAACCATCCTTTCGTATCCATGGTAGGCCATTTTTTTTCTCGGGGTCAGGCCACCAGTAGGGCGCTAAACTAAGGTAATCGTGCTTATCGCCACTGGCCGCTACTTGCTTTTTTTGCATTACAGAAAATGGGCCTTCATCCAAGGCCTTGTCCGCTTCATTTATCAATTTTAGGTAGGCGGGCAGGTAATTGGCATCTTCATTTTGAATGGCTTTTTTGACCTCAACCAACTTTTCATAGTCCAAATTGGTCAATTGTGAATAGCCCTCAACAAAAGTGAGTAGACAAAGGAAAGTGACTAAAAAATATGCAGATTTCCCCCTATTCACTAATCCATTTTTAACAGCTCACTACCTGCCAATAAAAAGGCACCCGTACCATAATTTTGCCAGCTATCTGCCGTTGCTGGTTGCGGGTCCGCCCCAATATCTTGCACCCAGCCTACCATACCATTTTCATGCTGGCAGGCTACTAAGGCGTTCCAGGCTTTTTTAACTGCTGGACCATAAGTAGCTTTGTCAAGTATACCATTGTTTACCCCCCAAGCCAAAGCAAAGGTATAGAAGCCGCTAGCACTGACTTCACCATGGTCCCATGATTCAGGGGAAAGCAAACTTGTTCTCCAAAGACCGTCTTCATGTTGTAGGTCTTTAATTTTAGCGGCCATTTCTTTGTAAAGGTTGATGTAGAAATCACGATGTTCGTAGTCTTTGGGCAAATCGGTCAATACCAATGCTAGACCGCCCAAAACCCATCCGTTTCCACGTGCCCAGAATATTTTTTTACCATTGGGTTCTTTTAAATCTTTATCATTGACGCCCCATTGATAACGGGTATCTCTGGCAAAGAGGTGTTCCTCTTTATCAAACAATAGGTTATAAGTTTCCATGTAATATTTGTGCATCGCATCCAAATATTTTTCTTCTCCCGTTTGTTTGGCATAAAGAGTAAGTACCGGTGGCGCCATAAAAAGCGCATCACACCACCACCATAGTATTTTTTTGAATTCCATTTTATCCGAGCCGTCTCTCCATTTATTAGGTTCGTACAAATGAATGTCCAAAAATTCCTTAGTTGGACCTAGATCCACCAGATTCTGCCTTGTAGAGTTGGCATAGAGGTAAGAATAGGAAATCGCCACATCATCCGCATGATATGTTCGGTAAAGCGGTTTCCATTCATTTCGATACCCCTGAGTTTTAAGCGCAGCCAAAAATATAGGGTTCCTAGTAGATTCATGAGCCTTTGATACACCAACGTAATAGGCACCGTTGGTCCAATCGGTTGGTGCTAGGGCAAAAATAGGATGGGCCTCTTGCCACTCCATAGCACGCACCATTGCGTGTTCAATTTTTTCTTTATCTAAGGTCATTTGTGCCTGTACGCCTAAGCATAGCAAAAACAGGAAGACACTTTTGTATATTGTATTTGGTGTTCGTCTCATTTGTATCGTTTTACTTGTTTGTTCATCTATTTTTCTAATCTAAATCTTGCGGTCAATCCTTCTTTAGAAGAAGTGCCAACTTGTACCGTATAATCACCCGGTTCAAGAATTTTTTCCATTGTTAAACCCGTAAACTCCAACATTTTTGGAGTTATGGTGAAGGTTACAGTTTTGGTCTCACCGGGATTGAGTTCTATTTTCTCAAATCCCTTCAATTCTTTGTCAGGTCGGGTAACAGAGCCTATTTCATCTTTTAGATACAATTGTACCACTTCTTTGGCCTTCATATTTCCAGAGTTAGTTACTTTCACGTTTACCGTAATTTCCGATGTTGGCGTAATCGTTGCAGCTGAAAGCTGTAGGTTATCATAGGTAAAATCACCATAGCTCAAACCATATCCGAAGGGGTACAACGGGCCGTCTTCCAAGAAAAGATAGCCTTTTTTATAATTGATTTCCTTCATGCTGTAATGAAACGGAAATTGCCCAATAGAACGTGGCACGGTGACAGGTAGTTTCCCTGATGGAGAAACTTCTCCAAAGAGTACTTTGGCTATCGCGGTATCGCCCATTTCGCTTAAATCCCATGCATCTAAAATAGCATCAGCTTTCTCAGCCATTATATTTATAGCCAAGGTTCTACGGTGTTTTAAAACGATGATTACTGGTTTGCCCAATGCCTTAATACGCTGGACCAATTCGTCTTGTGGTCCAACAGGTTCTATAGTAGCACGGTCGCCCAAGGCATTATTGAAATAGGCTTCCTTGGCGGTAAATTCATCACCACCCAAAAACAATATGGAAACATCGGCGTCTTTTGCCAGATTTGTCAATTGCTCTAAGGCCTTTTCATCTGTAGGCAACACAACCGGAACGCCTTTGTTTCCGTCCGTGAGTTCAAAACCTTTATCGGCCACAAAAGTGATATCTTCTCCGGCAATAGCTTGAAACGCTTCTTGGGTTTCTTGATTTAATAACGGCCCTAAAAGCGCTATTTTCTTTTTACTTTTTGCTAGCGGAAGGGTATTGGCTTCGTTTTTTAATAGGATGATGGATTCCAAATCGGCTTCTTCTGCCAAAGCCAATGAGGTGGCTGACCGTACCTCTTTTTTAGTTTTTTTGATATCCACATAAGGATTATCAAAAAGGCCCAATCTCATTTTGGTACGAAGCACCCGTCTCACGGAGCGGTCTATCATCTTTTCAATGGTGGGGTCTTTTTTGACCATTTCCGGTAGATAGGCATAAGAATCTTCGGCATATAAATCGATATCAATACCGGCTACCAATCCCATGAGAGCAGCGGCTTCAGGACTTTCAGCAACCTTCATAAAATAATACAGTCGTGCAATGTCGTTTGAGTCGGAAACCACATAGCCATCAAAACCCCATTGGTCTCTTAATACGCCCGTTAACAGTTCTGGATTGCCATGACTTGCTATCCCATTTATATCGCCATGAGATGCCATAATGCCTAACGTTTTTGCTTCTTTTACGGCAGCCTCGAAAGGTGGGTAAATTTCATCAATCAAGGTTCTCGGCGAAATCTCGATGGCTGCAAAGTTAGAACCACCCAATACTTGTCCGTAGCCAGCAAAATGTTTGGCTACGGCACCAATGTGGGTTCCGTTACCCAAACCTTCGTAATCACCCTGAACACCTTTAATAGCATTGAGCACCATCTGGGTCGTCAAATAGGTGTCTTCACCAAACGCTTCCGACATGCGGCCAAAGCGTGGGTCACGAACCAAATCCGCCTCTGGTGAGTGGCACATATGCATACCGCGTAAACGCGCTTCCCTACCCACCACATCCCAAATGCGGTTCACCAGTTCAGGATTAAATGTAGCTGCTGAATTTATGGGGCGACCAAATTTGGTACAACCTGCGGCATCCACTCCGTTGTAGGATTCCGTGACAAAGAGTGCTGGTATACCCCAACGATTACTCTCCATAATGTACTTCTGCAATTCATTATTGAGTTTTGCCGCGGCTAATGGAGAAATATGCTCCCCAGGATTTTTAATGCCCGCAATACCCAGTTTCAATTTTTCAATGACCCTATCGGATAGTTTTAATTTTCCTTTTTCATCAGATTCCACCCCTATATTGGCGTGGAAAATCCGCATTTGTGCCACTTTTTCCTCCAAAGACATTCTGGGCAGCAAATCATTTACCCGTTCTTCTATAGAAAGGGAAGCGTCTTTGTAGGGCATTTTGCCCTTTTGTGCAGTTAAGCCAAAAGTTACAAGGGAAAGAATAATTAAAACTTGGTATTTCAATGGTTTCATATATGTTTGATTTATTTTAACGCTGTGCCTTAAATTCAGTCTTTATTCAAATTTTTAGGGTCTTACAATTTCACTGCGCTCCGCGCTTTCGGCCTCTTCAAAGGTTTTACCTTCAACATACAGCACAAATCGGTCCAAACCGTGAAATTTCGAACGGCCAGAAACTTCCATGGTGTAAACACCCGGTTCATCAAAAGTGACAAAAATATCGTGGGGGTCATTGTCGCTTGTATTGGAACGCCAAAACCATTCCCCTACTCGATTCATATACACCTTAAACCAGCCATCGGCACTGCTTCCTTCAGGATTTGGGGTTTTTCCCGTTCCTCTGGGATACACGATACGTCCATCACACTCTCCGAAAAAATCAGCCGCGTCATTGAATCGCAACCAAGAATCATTGGCCTCGGACTGTGTTTCTCCTTCAGTAATTCTTGACCTCCAAATAAAGCGATAGGTGCCTGGAGTACTTATATTAAGTTTATAAGTCAACATCCCATTACCCGGCATTTGAAAACTATCAGGATTGTTCCACACCAAATAGCCTTCCCCATCAAATCCTTCCAAGGTTGAACCACGTTCCCATTCGATTTCTCCTTCCACGGTTTCAAATTCCACACTTATAATACCATCACGTTCTAAATAAATTATTCTGTCTGGTAAGGATTCGTCATCATCGGACTCTTCTGCCGCTTCTTCAGCACTTTCTTCCTCCATCATTTCTTGCATAGGTTCTTCTGCCGTATTATCTGAGCTACAGGCCTCGAAACAGCAAATGGCCATGCTTAACAATACTAGTTTACCCCACTGATATTTCTTCATAATTTAAATGTTATGGTATACTTACCAGAGCCCAATTTCACCTTATCCAATGATTCATCTTGATAATCTTTCCAAGAGGTGTTGTTAATCTGAATACTGTTTTTATTAATGTCTTTAAAAGGAAATAGAGCCGTTGTATTAAAAGGCACTTCCAATTCCATGGTTACGTTGCCATTCTCATTTACCCACTTATTTTTAATAGTGCCATAAGGCGTAGGAACGGAAACATCTATATGTTCAATTTGAGTAGGAAATTGCGGGGTTACCGTAAACTCTTTATAGCCTGGATTGTTTTTTGAGGACTTAATACCGCCTAAAGATTCATAGAAATAGGCAGCAAAACCAGAATGCATCGGATGATTCAAAGAGTTGGTTGGACCTTCCATTTCTTCCCAAACAAACTGACGCTCTGGCCAAGTAGTAAAGCCTGAATTCATGACGTAGGTCTGACTGGGAAAATCAGGCGTAGTCAATATTTCATGCGCCAAATCGGCTTTTCCGTTAGCAGCCAGAACTGTGTAGATATAGCGATTCCCGTGAATACCGGTTGAATGATGCCCACCTTTGACAACAACAATATCATGTGCCAAACCATTCACAACCTTTTCTAATTCATCCTCTGGAACCATCCCAAATTGCAATGCTTGTACCGTTGCGGTCTGACTGAGGTACCATTTATGTTCGGTTCCTGTAATGGGTTTCAAATATTCAGCATTAAAGGCTTTTTTTAAGGCCTCTTTTTCAAGTTGCATTTGAGCTGCATATTCACTATCCCCATTCATTTCAGCAAACTTTTCCATAATTCCCAAAACATCGTAGAAATAGGCATTGGCCGATATGATGGGGTCGGTTTCCATGGCACTTGGATTTAATCTTCTATCCCATAAGGGGGGACACCAATCGCCCATACCATCTTGCATGATGCCATTTTCACCCTTGAAGTTCAAATAAAAATCGGTGAGGTTCTTCATTTCATTGTAGTATTCCATGATGATAGCATCATCTCCGTAGTAAACATAATTGTACCATGGCAAATACATGGTGGCCACACCCCAATCTATTTTGGCGTATGTGGATGTGCGCTTGCCCGGTGCAATCATGGTAGGTACCTGAAACATAATATCAGGATCATTTGTTCCTGCTGTGGGGCGCATCTGCGTTCGAATATCCTCCATGTATTTTTTATAGAAATCATACATGTCGTAATTGTAAAGCGCGTACTCGGCAAAGGCGTGGGCATCCCCCAACCAACCGCATTTTTCGCGATGCGGACAATCCTCGGGTATACCATGCAGATTATCTTGAATGGTCCATTTGCTGATGCTATGCATTTTGTTGAACAGTTCTTCAGAAGAATTAAAACTTCCTGTTTCTTCAACATCCGTTGCTACTAAAACAGCTTTAATCATTTCTGCATCGGGTTGCTTAGAAACTCCTTTGACTTTGGCATATCGAAAGCCATGGTAACTAAATTTGGGTTCCCATGATTCCTTGTCATTGCCCTTACAGACATACTTATATATTTGAGGCATGCCATTAGCACCACCTCCTGTTGAACCTTGAAAAATATCGCTGCCATCGGTAAGCAAAGCTTCGGTGGTTGTTACTTCTATCAATTGACCCTCTTTTTCAGAAACGTTCAGTTTTACCCATCCGGCAATATTTTGGCCAAAATCAACTATCCATTCGCCATCAGCTCCCTTAAATACTTTTTGAGGCTCAAATTCTTGTAATTTTTTAATTGGTGAAATTTGCTGTGCGCTCAATTTGCCCACTACTGGAGTGACCTCTTTGGGTCGTCCCCATGAGGCATCGTCATAACCTACCGTGTTCCATCCATTGATTTCGTATCGGGCATCATAGGTGTCACCCCCATAAATATTGTTGAATACAATGGGTCCAGTGGATTCTTTCCAACTTGCATCGGTAACAATATTTTCTTTGGAACCATCGGCATAGGTAACCTTAATCATAAGCTTTACCGTTGGCGGGCCATAGGCCAAATCGCGTTCAGATTCTGGGTCGTTTTTCCAAGAAATGTTTTGCCCGTAAAAACCGTTCCCCATGATAATGCCAAATGCATTTTCACCTGACTTGACCTCGTCAGTAATATCATATTTTACGTAGTATGCTTGTTTGTCGTAATTCGAGGGTGCGGGGTCCAACACGTGGTCTCCTACTTTCTCTCCATTTAGGTATAGTTCATAATATCCCAAACCGCAGATATAGGCTTCTGCATTTTCTACATCTTTCTGTAGGTCCACTTCCTTTCTAAAATAACTTGCCGCAAACCCTGCTACGGGAGTTGACTTATCCATTTTACCGGTTTTGTAATCGCGGAATCGATACTGAGATGTTCTGGTATCTTTATTCAATGTGATCCATTTGGCATTGCCCCATTGGCTCTCGTCCATTAAGCCCATGGTAAACTGTTGTACTTCAGACCAATCGGAAGGTCTACCATTCTCATCCCAAATCTTGACTTTCCAATAATAGGTTTGCGTGGGTTGTAAGGCGGAGCCCTGATAATCCACAAAGGTGGACGATGTACTTTCTACTTTATTAGAATTCCAGCTGTCCGCTTCGCTTTCATTCAATAGTTCCTCAGACGTGGCCACCAAAATATGATAGGCCGTTTGCGAGCGATTGAACCCATCGACATTGACCACCCATGAGAATTGTGGTTTTTTGTTTTCGATGGCCAACGGATTTTCCTTATGGTCTGTGGTAACTTTTACAAAAGAAAGAGCATTGGTTTCTTCTTTGCTTTCACAGCCAGCCAACACCATCATAACCAAAAAGGTCAGAAGCATTTTAAGGACAAAAACAAGTCTATTTTTCGTTGTATCAATCATTGGTTGTATGAGATGGTTTTTGAAAAGTTTATAGTCACCGGACCCAATACTCCCGAAGGCATTAAGGGGTCATCTTTTTTGTAAAAAGGTGCGGTGGTAAATGTGGTTCGTTCTCCTTTGGGCCGTGGTTCATTATTGGTGTACCATTCAGGCATGGTCAAATCTGTTGCACGATGTGGTCCCAATTGATACCCACCATCATTGGCAGGATAACGTTCGTCACCAATCAATCGATTGCTCCACTGATTTGTCACCAGAAGTTCAATGGTATTCACCTCTTCTTTGACAAATTCAGTAATGTTCAATGTAAAAGGAGGCATCCATGATACGGCTACTTTTTCACCATTGATTAGAACCTCAGCAACGATATAAACTGTGCCCAAATCCAATGAAATATTCATGTTATTGGCAACTTGTTCTTTAGAGAGCTCAAATTGCTTTTGGTAGCTAGCCGTACCACTATAATAGTTAATGGAATCCAATGGATGTTTGCTCCAATCTACCAAGGAGTCAAAGTCAACAGTACCATCATAACCATGTTTTTTTAGAAAGGTTACTTTCCATTGGTCTGAAATATCCAGAGCCTTAGGAATATCGGTTACCGAAAAATTCCATGCCTTCCCCGTGGATAAAGCAACTTTGTACCTTCCGGCAGTTGCAGTGGTAGCTACTGGACTATTTTCTTCTGACAAAGAAAAGGAGAGATTATCGGTAGGACTTTCGATTGCCACTGTATTTTTTGATGCTTCTCGAAATACCACAAAAACCGATTCGCCAACTTCTAAGGAAATGTTGGTAATCGTACTTTCGTTGTAGCTTTTGA
This sequence comes from Croceivirga sp. JEA036, assembly GCF_011882165.1. Taxonomy (NCBI): domain Bacteria; kingdom Pseudomonadati; phylum Bacteroidota; class Flavobacteriia; order Flavobacteriales; family Flavobacteriaceae; genus Croceivirga; species Croceivirga sp. JEA036. Next base: position 189,771 of record NZ_JAATON010000001.1, on the reverse strand, counting down.
ATTGGGCCAGTTTGGTAATCTCACCCGTCATCGGGTTCCATAATTCAGGAATTTTATGATCCACCCGAAAAGAAGTTTGAAACGTTTTGGCGATGCTATCCGCATTAAAAAAGAAGTAGATATCCTCATTGACCGTTTTTCGATGTGCATAGTCCACTGCATCCCCATCTAAAATATCCATATCAGGTGTCAGTTGGGCACGTTCCATCACTTTTTTCCAATCGTTGGTTTCGCCTATTAAGGGTAAGAGCTCCCCTAGCACATTTTTAAATTCGACCAATGCTTCCTTCGATGGATGGTAACCGGATAATTGCATTGGTTTTTGACCCACAATGGTTATACCCGCTTTTGCAATTTCTAAGAGTCGCTTTGCGGTTTTTAGGGAGAGTGTTTCGGTGTTTTTTAGAACTAATATCCTGTAATTTGTGCCCTCTGGAAGTTTTAGTTTATTCCCTTCAATCCGTAAACGGTTCAATAACACATCAGTATTGACATTATCAAAATTTAACTGCTTAGGAATAGCAGGTTTAAAATCGTTCCGATAATAAGAAGAGTTTGGAGTACCCTCACCAATATAAACCAACAGGTCTGCAACAGGAACCCCTTGGCGTAGCAAATGAGAGCCTCTGGCAATATAATCAAACCAAGCGGCCCCTGCATTTTTCCACCAAGTTTGGGTTCGGTCAAAATGAAATCCCCAACGGTTCATGGTCATGCCCGGTTCTGCATGAATATTGGCTTGATGCGCAAAACGGTGAAACATAAACTCATTGATACCGTATGTCCACGCCAAGTCTCCTGATGTTTTTGCCATGGCCGGGTGTCCTTTCCAATTGATTTGCGGTGTAGAGGTGAACGATTCCGCCGATATGACGGGCTTGCCATAAATATGTGCTGATGAAACCGCTGAAGCTGTTTGGGTAATAGGTCTACTCATCCAAAATTCCCCCATCGGAATATCGGTGACTCCGCCCACATCCAAATCATTTAAAGGTCCAAAACCATAAGGTTCAATATAACTCTGAATACCATCGGCATTGCAGAGTTCGGTGAAATGTTGAAAGTAGTTTTTGGTCATTAAATTGGTAATGACGTCCCTATAGTCATAAAGCACGGCTTCCGAAGCTTCTGCACTTTGCACAAAACGTCCTGTCACCAAGGGTAACATTTTAATAAGGTCATACCCTTTTTCGCTTTGAAAAATACTGTCGATTCCTTCCGTCCAGTTCTGCCCGCCCATCTCATAGCTGTCAATTTCGGCATACTGTAATGCATTTGGGGCTATTTCTTTTGTGTTTTGAACGACTTGGCCCACAAAAGCATCATAGTGTTTTTTAAAAGCGGGTCGACTCAACTTATCCACTTCCAGTCCACGACCTTCATCCGAGGCCGGATTGTTGAATGCCCCTGTGGAAGTATATCCAAAACGAAGAATAGTCCAGTCACCTTCTGGAAGTTCTGTTTTTAAAACTCCATCAGCATTCATAAATTCACTCAAATCTTTTATGCCTTCCTTGGCAATAATCATATTTTGGGTAGGATTACCAATAGGTGCTAAAGCATGGTCTTCCGTTCTAGCGATGGAGGTTCTCCCCAGCGGATTATTGAGGTAATAGGTACTTGTCAATTCTACCTCCTTAAGCGTGGTAGTTTGATTGAACTGCAAGCGAAAAATCTTTGAGGTAATGCCTTCGAAATGGTCGTTGATGGCCCATTCGCCTTTACCGGTACGGACTTTGAACAGTTCGCGTTCGTTCTTGAAGGTAATGCCATCTTCACTGGTCTGCAGTATCGCCGTTGCTCGTCTGTCATTGAAAACTGCTTTTACGGAGCGTATGGTTTTGTCTTGGTTATAATTGAACTGCAACCAAGGATTGGTATTCTTTAGTTTGTTTAGTTTGGATTCGGCATCTACCTTGCCATCGGTAATCAATTGAATATCTGTCGTTTTATCTGAAGCTTTTACAGTAGGGCGGTTTTTGGCATCATCCAATTCACCTTCTAAACTTGGGTAAGCCAGCACTGCAATATCCTTGTAAAAATTTTCCCTTTTTGTTGGAACCGGTAATTGTATCGTCACTTCACCCCCTGAAACCAGTGATTCACTCCAAACCACCATTTTCATCGATTCTTCTGGCGTTACCCACGGCCCACCACTGGAGGACCAACCATCACAATTATGAACACCAAAGCTTAACCCCAATCGTTCTGCTTCCTTTGCAGCATGGGCTATCATTTCGTGATGTTCATCGGAGTTGTAAATAATAGGTCCGTTGGGAATACCCTGGGTAACATTAAAAAGTAAAAAGCCACCGATACCCACTTCGGCCATAGCTTCTAAATCTTTAGTGATACCAGCTTTGGACATATTGCCACTCATTGCATGCATCCACGTTCTGGGTTGTGCTTCTTTTGGTGGGTTTTTAAATGCTAATTCTAAGTCTTGATTAGACATGTTGTCTCCAACACAAGAGATTAAAAGAAAAAAAAATAAACAACTTATACCAAAAACAGGGTTTTTCATAAAACAACTGAAAGTGAACTAATGTAATTTAAGGTGTATTAAATTGTATCCTGTACTGTTTGGCAAGGTGCTTTAGTTTTAGCATTAAAAAATTGATTATCTGAATTTTACAGTATATCATTCTATATTTTTTTTAGAATAACTATTTTGAGTCTAGTTTCATTACTTAAACTATCTACTTTTGTATAGATGAACGTTTTAGACCTATGGATTTTTTAAAAAGTATATATAACAGATATAGAAGATTTAAATTAAGCAAGACACCGCAACAAAATCTATTTTATGGCTTTCTTACCTATGTGGTTGCTGGAACGTTATTACTTTCATTACCGTGGTTACAAAAAGAAAGCGCTCCATTTATAGACCACTTGTTTATCGCTACATCAGCAGTTTCAACTACAGGTTTGGTTACGGTAAGTGTTTTTGATACTTATAACCTATTTGGGCAATTTGTGGTTATGATTCTATTTCAACTTGGTGGTATTGGCTATTTAACATTTACCACATTTATGCTTTTATCCACGACAAGAAAAATTACCCATTGGCACCAGAGATTATTAAAAACAGAATTTACTTTACCTATTACTATAAAAATCAATGATTTTTTAAAATCCGTAATACTATTCACCGCTATTATGGAATTAGTAGGTGCCATTCTTTTCTTTATCGCTTTTAAAATCGAAGGTATGGAAACAGGGACAGCTTTGTGGAATGCTATTTTTCATAGCATAAGTGCATTTTGTACTGCTGGTTTTAGTTTATTTAATAGTGGATTTACAGCTTATGTGGATAATGGTCTTGTAAATTTTATTATTGCGTTTTTAGCCATTGCCGGGTCTTTAGGCTTTATCGTAGTTACAGATTTTACTTTGTTATTAAGAAAGAAAGAACATAAGTTAAGTTTTACTACCAAAATTATTATCTACGGTTTCATAGTTCTTTTAGGTTTAGGATATGTGTTCTTTTACTTTTGTGAACCTAGTATTCAAATTCTAGAAGGTTCCTCTAAAGGTTACGCAGCTTTTTTTCAAGCTATGACCGCAATGACTACTGTGGGTTTTAATACCGTGGATTTTGGCACATTTAATCTCTCTATGTTAGTAGTCACGGTTTTTTTAATGTATATCGGCGCGTCTCCTTCCGGTACCGCAGGAGGTATGAAGATAACCACGTTAACTGCCGTATTAGCAATCATTAAAAGTAGATTAAGAGGCAGTGCAAAAATTACTTTTTTGGGCAGAGTAATTCCATTTGAACGACTTTACATAGCTACATCTTCTTTTATATTTTATACTATTTTAGTCTTTCTAGGAACCTTTATATTGACATTTTCCGAATCTTTTGCTTTAGAAGATATTATTTTTGAAGTAGCCTCTGCTCTAGGAACTGTTGGATTAAGTACTGGAGTAACTGGAGACTTAACAAACATCGGTAAAGTTACCATCATAGCGCTTATGTTTATTGGTAGACTTGGTGTACTCACTTTTGGTTTGGCCATTTGGATGAAGTCTAAAAATAATGAGGAGGAGCACATTCTTGAGGATGATATTGCTGTATAGTTAAGTTCTTTAATTAATTAATCAATAAATAATTCATCTATGTAAGGACCACTCTCTCCTGTTGTCTCTAATTTAATAGTATTGGCTCCTGATTTTAAAGTAATTATTGTAGGTGTAAACTTCCATTCTTTATCCCAGCCACCAGTAGGTTTAAATTCAATTTTCCTTACAAATTCGTCATTAACAAACAAATTCATAGGATGTAACTTTTTCTCATTATTATGCATATATCTAAAACGAATGCTGTAATCTCCATTTTCTCCATCATTTTCTTGGTACCAAGTTATTGAGCCTTCACCTTTTTTAAAATCTACAAAACCTGAACCTTTAAATCTATTGGCATCCCTGCTAGAAATAGCGGTTCCTGTTAAAATACCATCTTCAGCAGCAATATTAACACCTCTACCAATCCACATATCAGCAGAATGCTCATCTCCCCAAAACAAGCCCTCGCTTTTTCCAAAACTTTCTTCCATGTGTAAAACAACCTTATCGTTCTGTTTAACGACGGCTTTAACGGTAGTATTATCCTCAATCCTGAAAGGTTTGGTGTAAGGAATTCCACTGAACTCAGGATTTTTTCCGTCAAGGGTATAAAAAATTTGAATTTCTTTAGGCTGTTGATTACCAAATAACCTTAGGTCCTGTACACTTATGGTTATTTCATTGGATTGGTAAAGGGCTTTATCACCTAAAATGGAGGCAATGAACACAGAAGCATTTGTTGCCGCCTGTTTTTCTTCTAAAAAGAGCCTTGTCTTTCCAAAAAACAAAGCTCGATGATTAGCCTTGGTCCTACTGGTAGGGTCGATTGGATTACCATTTTCCATGGAAACCTTGGTAACATCGCCGTTAATAACATAATATACTTTGTTCTCTGCATAAGGAGAGGGATTATCATCTATATCAAACGCCTCAGATGTCACAATATAGCTTGCCCTAAAACCAGCTTCCGCATTTAATTTTTGTAGCGTATTGCGCAATGTACTGGCTTGGCCTGCTGTAGAAAAAGAGGTTCTATTCACTTCCTTTCCATCAGCATAACCAACAGCTTCTATAGTGCCTTCTTCATAGGGGACCAACCACTCACATTGCATTTCGTTCCAAACGGTTCCAGGTGAATCTTTACCCAGGGATTCTCCATTAAGGAAAAGTTCTACCTCATCTGCGTTTGAATATACCCAAACCGGAATTTTGGTTGCTTTTTTCATTCTTGGGTGTGTCCAATGTGGTAACATGTGTATCATGGGTTCCTTGGTCCATTGGCTTCGGTAAAAGTGATATAGGTCTTTTTTAAAACCTGCAACATCCAAGGCACCGCCCATAAAAAGGTTGAAGGGCAGACCGCCATGCACCAGTCCAGCTTCGCCGTAGTAATCAAAGCCTGTCCACCTAAAATGACCGCTGTGCCATGGGGTATCTCGCATAACCTCCCAATATTTTCTTGCAGAAACGCGTACCGTAGCATTATCATAGGAGGAATTGAAACGCTGCTTTCTGTTCTTCCAATCTTTTGGATTTAGCCCTTCATAAAAGAAAATCTCTTTTTCGGTGAGGTTGGGAAGTTCATAGGTACCTGGCAACTCATTATCTCTCCACCAAGTTTGCGTTCTGTAATACCCACGTGTTTGCCATGTATGCGGTGCTTCTGTAGATATAAAAGGCTTATCTAAGGTCTTACTTTCAATAAACAACTTGGTTTCAGAACCTCCGTTTACACCTTGTATATCCATGTCTTCCGGATTACCTGCCCCAGAGGTGAACAGTCTTGTTGAATCCAGTGATTTACCGAATTTTACAAGCTTCGGTGCCACATTGCTGTGGGTCTCGTTGCCCAAACTCCATACAAAAATACTGGGATGGTTACGGTCCCGGGTAATCCATTCCGTCACATCACGCTGCCACCATTCATCAAAGGCTTGTTTGCCGTAGTCTTCGGGCGCTTTTTTATGCCATCCGTCAAAAATTTCATCCATGACCAACAGGCCAATTTCATCACAGATATCGTAAAACATTGGGGGTGTAGGATTGTGCGATGGGCGAATGGCATTGATACCCATATCCTTCAATAGCTGTAATTTCCAACGCAACATGGGCTTGGTCCATGCGCCACCAACTGGGCCGCCCTCCCAGTGTTCGCAAACTCCTTTTAATTTTATGTTTTCACCATTGAGCCAAAAGCCACTCTCAGTTTTCCATTCCACGGTTCTAAATCCGAATTTGGTAGACTTTTCATCAAGTAAACTTCCATTGCGGCTTATGCGGCTAACGAGTGTATAGAGTGTAGGTGTTTCTGGACTCCATAATTTAGGATTGGCCACCGTTAGTTCAGTTTGAACGGTTTTTTGACCGATAGATATCTCTTCAATATTGCTTGCCAATTCGCTTCCATCAGGTGACTTAATGCTATGCTCGACATTTATTTGTCCATCTACGTTCATTAGGGATAGGTCTATCAAGACGGAACCATTGTCGTCATCAATTTTGGGCGTAGTAACAAAAATTCCATTTGGAATGATGTGCGTTGGGTCGACTTCTATCATCCTTACAGGAGCATAAATTCCGCAAGGATGATACCAACGTGCCGAAGGCTCCAAACTATTGTCGACTCTCACTGCGATGCTATTCTTGCCAGCAACTAAATGTGGTGAAATATCATATCGAAAACTGATATAGCCATAAGGTCTTTTGCCCAGAAGCTTACCATTAATCCAAACCTCACTGTTCATGTAAACCCCATCAAATTCCAAGTAATGGATTTTATTTAGCTTATCCTCATTGATTATAAAGTCCTTTCTGTACCAGCCTACGCCCCCATCATGATAACCTCCACCTTGGCCCTGGTCACCTCCTTTACGAACGCCTTTCTCAAATGACCAGTCATGTGGAATATCCAAATTGGTCCAGCCCTCCAGATTTAAGTTTACTTTGGAAAAATCAGAATTATCCTCTAAAATGAAACTCCAATTATCATTAAAACTAGTCTCTATCCGTTGGGCAGAAGTACTGCCTATTGCAAAAAATAGAATGATACAGAAAAGTAAAAAGTGACGCATGTTCTCTTTGATTATAAAACAACTTAAAAACAAACATAGCCTACAGATGGTCAACTTCAATCCTGTGGTGTTGGGTTCAGAGAGGACTTATATCTAATACAAAAACCTTTTAAATTAAGAATTTTTTAGCCTTTGTCACCCCACTACAGGATAGTCTTTACCGAGGTATTAAATAGTTTCGAATTAAATTGAATCGCTATGGTCCGTTTAAATTATCTAAGAATTTACTTGGTGATTTCCCTGCTCTTTGGTGGTTTTGGTTTGTTCAGCTCCTGTTCATCAGCAGATGAAATGCCCGAAATCACCCAAGAAGAAATAATGGAAGAAGATGCTGTCGACGAAAATAGGGATACTGAAGAAACCCAAGGAGAATCTTCAATTATTGATGAGGACACGGGCCCAATAACCCAATGTACCGAGGCTGGAACCAATCAAGAAAGGGCAACCGATATAGCCAATCCAGTCAATGTAGGAGCCGTTGACGATAGAAGCTGCTATTCCAACTACAATGAAATTACTATTGACAATACAATTTGGGGCATTTACAATATTACCGATGGATCCAATCACATAGATGCACCAAATACTTTACAGCCCAGAATTGAACGGTCCCTATCAAGGTCCCAGACCACAGGTGTAGGTAGTTTTGCAAAGTTTACTGGTACCGTAAGAATACTGGAAGTTGGCAAAACCGACAATGTAGGCTCGGATGGCACCTACATTATGCAGGCAAAAGGCAAACATACCGGAGGTGGTGGACCTAACGACCCTGCAATTTGCCTCTATTTGGCAAAACCGGTTTATGGTGATGATGGTAATGGCAATCAAGTGCAGCAATCCTTTGATATTTTTAGGGAACAAATCAATTTTAGGGGCGGTTCTGGTGCAGATGGTAGGGAAATTGTCTTCTTGACCAACATAGGGAAAAATGTACCCACCGAAATTGAATTGGAAGTTGGTTTTGCCGAAGACCCGAACGATGCCACCAAAAAAATACACTATGCCAACGCTACTATTGGTGGGGTAGCCTTTAATTGGAACATTCCAGAACCTGAACGCGGTATCCAGTCCGGAATTAGATATGGGGCTTACCGGGTCAAAGGTGGTCGGGCACAAATAAGATGGGCAAATACTACCTATGAAAAAGCGGAAAATGATTAAATTCCATAATCCCTGAATGGCTTCTTTGCCTTAAAAATGCTACCCGGTTTAAGCTGAAACATAGTTAAAAAAGAAAAAAATGACCAGAACCATTCGTTCCGAAGAAATGCATTCCGTACTGTTTTCACTCTTTAAAAAACACGGATTTTCTAAGGAAAAAGCAAAACTGTTGGCAGAGGTACACACCGAAAATACGCTTCACGGGGTAAATTCCCACGGCATTAATCGGGTGCCTTTTTTTATTGAACAGTTGCAACGTGGTTTGGTTAAAAAAGATGCTGAGGCTGAAAAGGTAGAAGGCTTTGGCAGCCTAGAACGCTGGGACGGCAATTTAGGTTCTGGCGTGATCAACGCGGTGAAATGCACCAATCGTGCCATAGCAATGGCCAAAGAAAACGGCATGGGTCTAGTGGCATTGCGTAATACCAACCATTGGATGCGGGCTGGCTATTACGGTTGGATGGCCGCGGAACACAATTGTATTGGTATCCTTTTCACCAATACGGAGCCCAATATGCCCGCTTGGGGCGGTAAGGAGGCACGATTAGGAAACAACCCCTTGGTCATTGCCATTCCTAGAAAAAAAGGCCCTATCGTTCTGGATACGGCCATGACCCAATTCTCTTTTGGTAAAATAAACGAGTACCAATTACGTGGAGAACAACTGCCCTATGATGGTGGGTTTGATGCAGACGGAAATCTTACCAAAAATCCGGAGGATATTTTAACGACCAAAAGCGGACTCCCCATTGGCTATTGGAAAGGCTCTGCCCTGTCCATGGTGTTGGATATGCTTGCCACATTGCTTTCCGCAGGAAGGTCTACCTATAAATTAGGCTTGGAAGAACACGAATATGGGGTCTCACAGATTTTTCTGTGTATGGATGCAGCAACTTTTAAAGATGGAGAGCTACAGGAAAAACTGCTGGAAGAAATCATTTCATATACCAAAGATATTACACCTACCCAACCCGATGGACAAACCTACTATCCCGGTGAAAAATCCCTAGCCAATAAAATTGAAAACGAGAAAAACGGGATGCAGGTCAGTGAAGAAATTTGGAATAGGGTAATCAACCTTTTGAACAACTAAAAATCAAGACCATGAAAAATAGCAGAAGAGACGCCCTTCGTAAATTAACAATGGTGCCCGCACTTGCAGCGGCTCCCAGCTTGTTTGCGGCTTCAAGCAGTAAAAGGGTAACACCTGTTTCCACGGAGCAGCGAGTGCAATACAGCGTTAATGCATACTCGTTCAATGATGAATTTAAAAGCGGGAAAATGGATCTGTTCGATATGATGGAGTTTGCCGCGGATATTGGACTCAATGCCGTGGATTTAACTTCCTACTATTTTTCAACCTATCCAAACCTACCCGATACGGCTGAGATTTTTGCGTTAAAAAAACGTGCGTTGGAATTGGGTTTGAACATCTCATGGACCGGAGTACGGAATAATTTCGTCACCGCAGATGTGACAGCAAGAGAAAAAGACCGACAAATGATCAAAGATTGGTTGGCGATTTCTTCTCAGATAGGTTCCTCCATCTTAAGAATGTTCACGGGTAGGAATATTCCCGAAGGCTACACCAAAGACCAGGTAAAAGCGTGGTTGGTAGAAGAATATAAGTTATGTGCCCAGTATGGGGCAGAAGTTGGGGTCATTGCCGCTTTACAAAACCATAATGAATTTCTGTTTACGGCCGATGAAGTTATCGATATCGTAAAACGGGTGGATTCAGAATGGTTTGGACTTATTCTGGACACTGCGTGCCTGCGCACTACAGCCGACCCCTATGCCGAAGCAGAAAAATTGGCACCTTATGCCAATTATTGGTTTATCAAAGAGCATGTATATCCTAATCAGGAGAAAACACCGACGGATATGGCCAAGATGGCGGCCCTGATAAAAAAACAAGGGTTCCAAGGGTATGTTTCTTTTGAAAGCCTATCGGATGGTGACCCTAAAGTGATTCTTAAAGAAATGTTGGCCGAGTTTCAACGGGAATTCAAGAAAGGTTAGACTTTAAAAACTGGAACCTTCGGTCTTTATCGTAATTTTCTTCATAACCCGCCCATTTAATGCCGGCGTTCAGTTTTTTGGATGACCAACTGTAGTGGCACTAGGCACTAATAGCCCATGCTTTGTAAAAAACTATTTTAGATACGGTTAGTTCAATTGATGTTCTTCAAGTTTCTGGCGGATGAAATCCACATCAGATTTAAGCTTTGAAACCAAAATTTTCTGTTGTTTCAATAGTGATAATCCTTCTTCAGCCGTACTTAGTAATTCGTGCTCCACATGAAGTGTTATCGGCGCAACAATGCCCAAAGTTTTTAGGGTTTTAAAATATAAATCGAAATCGACGATGCCCTCCCCGAGCGGAAGTTTTTTGACTTTCGATTGGCCTCCAGTAACATCCCAAGTAAAATCCTTTATCGCGAGCGAACCTATGTTTTCCGCCAATAGGTGCATAGAAGTTAGCCACGATTTGTTTCCTTCGCAGACCGCATGTCGAATATCAAACTGATTGCTCATCCACGCTTTGGGGATATCATCTAGCACTTGCGCTAAATCCCACATTGAAGCTCCGAACCAAGTTCCTGCATGATTTTGATAGCCTCCTTGAATTCCTATACGTTTATTCATTTCTGCAAGTGCTACCATTTCGTCTTTTATCTTTTCAATGGAAGATCGCACCCCCAGCCCAATATCATATTTATAGTACCCCAAACGATAATGTTTAATTCCATTTTGGGCAGCGGTGGACAAAACCGTTTCAGCCAATTGATCATCAGCCTTCGTAATGTTGCTTACCATCATCTCAATGGCTAGTCCCTTTTTATTTGCCATTTCAACAAATTTGGGCAAATCATGTTCTACGCGCTCTGGCAGCACACAACCTTTAGGCCTAACGGTGGAATCTAATCCATCAAACCCTACCATTTTTAGCGTATCCATCGTAAATTCCCAGTCATATTTATCGAGTGGTTTGGTAAAGAAATTAATGGGATACCATTTTGACTTGTGCATTTTTTTTGGTCCTGCAAAGACCTTTGAAAAAGGAACAGCAGCTGCTGCGAGCGCTGTTTGTTTTATGAATTTTCTTCGATTTTGCATACGAGTCTTTATGAGTTGGTTTGCTATTCAAGCTGTGGTAATCATTTACGGTATGAACGATTTAAAATACTTAATATCAATGTGTTGTACTTAGTTTTGTTTGTATAAGGAGTATTGTTTACATGGAGGGTAAGCCTTTGGTTCCTTTAATCCATCTCCCTAGAAAATTGAAGCATCCAATCGACCAGTTCCACCGAGCTAAAAACGGCCGCGTTTCCTTGGGCATGATTCGCGCCTGGAAATTCTGTATGCCTCACATGCTTGTTCCCCGCTGCCCTTAAGCGCTCCACCATCATTTTAATACCAGTAGCTCTATCTCCATCATCCCCGCCTGCCATGCCCCAAATCGGTAGGTTTACCAAGCGCTTGGCATCACCTTTATCACCAGCTGAGAAACCGCAGGGCGCGGCTGCCGCAAAACGATTTGATGATTCATTTATCCAAGCCCAGGTACCCCGACCACCCATGCTATGCCCCATCACATAAACACGGTTCGCATCAATTTCTTGATAGTTCTTCAATACATAATCAAGCATCACATTCAGTGAATTCACATCCCAATCGGCCGCCGTGTTCGGCTCCAGTAAAACCAACTCTTTTTGGGCCAATTCTGCTAGCCTCAGACCTTTCACTTTCGCTGACCGGGCAAGTTGTTGTTGTAGGCTCATTTCTTTACCTCCGCCCCCATGCAAGGAAATAAGTAAGGGTAATTTTCCGCCAGGCTTCTTCACAGGAAACGCCAAAAAGGCAATCTTCTTCAGTTTCCCCAATCTTTGCTGCAGTGAATCTGGCCATTCAACAAGCGTAACATCGATATTCTCAAAACGATTGTTTATTTCGTCCAAGGTTCTATGGAGTGTTGGATTTGAAATGGAGTCCGCCATCGTCTTTTCTTCCTCGGATGGAATTCCGTTTTGTGCCCATAAGGTGGTAACACAACATAGATAAAGTAAAATTGAACTGATTTTTTTCATGATTCTTAGTGAATTTTATTTTTCGCTCAAAATGAGTGATTTGGATGTGTTACCTAAAGCCTTGACACGCTCTGTTGATGGTACTAGTACGATATTTTACTATTCCAATATTTCCAATTGTGCTATTATTTGTTCTTCGGTTACCGGATACCCCTTACCCATTCTCAAGGTTTGATAAACATCTTCGAAGACATTCATATAATTTGCCTTCTGTGCGGCGATTTTCTCTTGCTTTTTTAATCCATTGGAATCTATAGTTGTTAGTATTCCTTCACTTTCCGGTAATTCAACACCAAACAATTCATTGTCAGGCTTCATTCCCTCATTTAATTGATTTTCCTGAACATCAGTTCTGTGCTTTTTAAAGGTTCCCATGGTTCCATTCAGTACAAATGCCGGTTGAGGGTCCGCAACCAATAAACTGATGGTTACAAACACTCGCAAGTTATTAGGATACAATAAATGCACATGTTCATAATCATTTACTTGAGAGTTGGGACGAACAGATGAGGAGTGTTTAGACCATTTTAAGGGTATTCCGAATAATGAAATTATTCCATCTATAGGGTGCGCACCCAAATTATAAATCACACCATTTCCAGGTGCAGGGTCCTCCTTCCAGCTATTTTCAACAATAGCGGTTCTAAACCTATCGTATCTAAAATGCACCTCAACCAAATTTCCAAGCTTTCCGGATTCGACAACTTCCTTCACCGAGAGAAAATCGGAATCATACCTTCGGTTTTGATAGGGCAGTAAGAATACACCCTTTTTTTTCGCCTCTTTAAATAATTGTTTTGCCTCAGCGGCCGTCGTGGTAAAAGGTTTATCGATCAGCACATGCTTATTGGCCTTAATTGCTTTTAAAGCGAATTCAAAATGTGTTTCATTAGGTGTATTTACAACTACAAGCTCAATGGATTCATCCGATAAAAGCGCATCAAAGGAATTGTAACTCTTTACATTTTCATAATCCAAATGCACCTTTTTTTTAGATCGCTCTACAACCGCAGAAAATTCAAATTGAGGATGACACCTAAGAAAAGGTGCATGAAACAAGCTGCCAGACATTCCAAAGGCAGCTATTCCGGTCTTGATTGTGTTGTTCATAGTTTTATATTCCAGCCCTGCAACTTACAATACAAAGCGTAATTCGTCAATCTCATTCCTGAGAGTTTCCAAAATGTATTCTTGTCAATTTCAACTCCATTGAGCTATTCGTATTGCTCAAAACGAGTTTTTTGGATGCGTTAGCTGAAAGCTTGATTCCCTAAAACCAGCAAACTGCGAGACAATAGCTTCATATTCTTCATCTTCATATCCAATACTCCCCATGCGAAATGCGGGGGCAATAATCTCTGGTTGATAGGGAACCACTTGCTTGTAATGCCAGACCCTTGGGGGTAGCCCTTCTGGTACTACCTCGACATAAGGTCGCAGGAATTCCAACGCTCGCTTGACGCTGCGACCATCTTCCGTCTGGTAGCTCCACAAATCCACTCCGACCCATTCGCCAAGAATCGCAAGCTCGGTGAGCCCCGTCAAATTCATTTCGGAGTAATTAAAGGACTTGGTACGACGCAGTTCCATGGGTTGGGCCCCATCTGGTTCTATTTGAAGCGCGATGCGGTTTTCTTTCACTGACTCCAGCTTTTCACGAGCTAGGTCTTGCTGGCCCAGAGCTAGTGCCATGCGAACCACCCGCACATCGAACATGGTGCCGTGGTTCTGCCTCATTTGTACCTCTTCACGACCGTACTCGCTATTCATAAACCAATCCAAAAAGTCCGTTATCCAAATCTCCAGTGCTTTTCGGTCCTCTTCTTTCCAATGAATTGACCCATCCAATAGACCCGCAGCATCCACCGCTTGCACAACGCCACCCGCTTCTATCATTCCAATGTACCGCCCTTCGTTTCTACCGGGCACAGCTTGGGCATATTGAAGGTGCGGGTTCATCCGCGTTTCGGGGTCGATAAACCAAACCCGAAGGCATCGCGCTGCATGGGCAGCGTAGGACTCATTGCCAGTTAGGTAATACGCTAGGGCGAGCGATTCTACCAAGTGACCAATCTGTTGTCCCCGTGAATAGTCTGCAAAATCCGAATCTCTGGATTCCGGATTGATTACTCCGTCCTTTGGCAAGTGAGGTAGCCCGTCCGATTTCGATGGGTCCGGCCAAAGGTAGGGCGCCTGGGTATAGTAGTCATTCAGATCGCCAGTGACAGGATGCCGTTTTTTATCGGTTACCGTTGGAGGTTTTGCCGTTAAAGCTTCATCAGCGGTTTTTACCAGGGCTTCGTAGGCCGGCATAAGGGAGGATTCATCTTGGGAAATGGCTTGCTTCACCTTGGGTAAGGCTCCACGTCTTGCCCCGAAGAAACGAGGACTTTCCGTGTCAGCCGAGGCCGACTTGTCTTGTGCAAAATCCGCTTGCGGAAGAACCATTAAAAACAGGATTGCCAATAGCGAGAAACGTGATGGTACCATCTCATTCATCATTTTAGTCATTTAGTTATTGCCTCCTTTGATTCCATTAATTCACTACGTGTGCCATCTAAATCGTGTACATTGAACAGCCAACGGTTGCTGCGGCCAATCATGGGTTCATAGCGTTCAAGATCGGGCAAGGCATTGAACAACATATCACGATGCGCCTTTTGAATATCATCTGTCAATAGGCACATATGGTGCATATTACCCATTTGGTTTCGACTTGGTTTCATATCGTTTATAAGAATATACTCAACGTAGTCGCCTCTCTCTCCCGGCATCTGCATATTTACCCAAGCATCCGGACCACCATCCTCACGTGATCCTCGCCATAATGAGCTTCAAACCTATCTTCTTTTGAGCGTCTAAAATAAACATCTGATAATTGCTTTATTTTATTCACCTTTAAGCCTATTTTTTCCTCTTTACATATTTTTTTAGCCTAAAACCAACTTGATTATATTTTCTTTGTCACCGTATGTGAGCCTAATTTGGTAGCATAAATTCTCATTTTTGAGTAATCAATACCAAGGCCAAACAGACAAAAGTATTGAAATGAGTAAAGGAAAATCACCTTATTGGATTTTTATTTTCATGTTACTGTTCATGTGTGTGACCATTGGGTTAGAATATTTAAACAGGCCAGTAAGTGTTGAACCAGATGGTGATGTGGTGAAATCACTAAATACCGAAGATATTATTTCTCACTTTAAAGACAATAAAAAAAAGGCCCAAACGGAATTTGTAGAACAAGTAATAGCAGTAAAAGGAACGGTCAAGAACATTAATTTTTTAAACAACCGTCATACAATAACCCTTAAAAGCAAACGATATCAAGATCATTTTGTTATTTGTGATATTTCACCAAAGTACAAAGAGACATTAAAAAGTCTTAAAACAGAGGACACCATTACTTTAGTGGGTGTTTGTAAAGGCTATTTAATTGATGTAATTATGTTAAATTGCGTTCCAATCAATGAAAACACCGATCCATAAAACACTGTTCTTATTGGCAATGCTCCATTTTGGAGTCCATTCCCAAGAGAGCAATGAAATTATTGCACGACAGGGCAGCGTGTCCTTCTTTTCCTATACCTCAGTCGAGGATATCGAGGCGACAAATAACCAAGTATTGAGTATCATAGATGTGCCGAAAGGGGAGATTTTGGTGAATATGTTGATGAGGGCCTTTGTTTTTAAAAAGGCGTTGATGGAAGAGCACTTTAACGAAAGTTATGTGGAATCGGACCTTTATCCCGAGTTAACCTTCATCGGAAAGATTCAAGATATGAAAAATCCCAAATTGGAAAACGGTACTTATTTGGTAAGTGGAGAAATGGATTTTCATGGGGTAAAAAAGGAAATAGAACTAAAGATCAAGGTCAGTAAAACACCAGACAGTACGGTTTTTCAAGGACAATTTGAAGTTCCGGTCAAAGATTTCAATATCAAAATACCCGCATTACTTTCTCCCAACATCGCTAAGAACATACAAGTAGAATTTAGATTTGAATATTTTCCATATGAATAGGTCAGCTAACATAATTTTTGTTTTTGTGTGCTTTTTGGGCCTATCTAAAGTAAGCGCACAAGAGAATCTATTGGATATTTTGAACAAGGAACGTAAGGACACCACGCTACTTACAATGGCCACCTTCAAGAACACAAGACTCTCTGTGGCCCAATCGGTGGAAACGCGTAAAAAAGGAGCCTTACAGCTCTATTTCGGTACACGTTATTGGAATATACCCATGGAAGAGCCACGAAATAGTTTTCTGGTAGATCGTTTTTCAGCACAATTTGGTTTTGACTATGCCTTTACCGATAGGTTCACCACCTCATTTTCCGTAAATACTTTTGATGGGGTTTTAAACGGCTTTTTAAAGTATCGGTTGCTACGTCAAACGGATGACAATAAGGTACCTTTTGGTATAACAGCGCTTCAGAGTACCACATTGTTGACTCGAGAGTACAATGGTATTCGCCTACCACGAATGCAGTCTGACCGTTTTTTCTTTACCCAACAGTTGATTATTGCCAGAAAGTTCAATAGAAATCTGTCACTTCAAGTAGCACCGACATACATTCATGCTACTTGGCCGCAACCTACCTTAGGGCGAACGGACTTTTTCGCGTTAGGTCTAGGAGGGCGTTATCGTATCGGAAAGCATACCGAATTAACCAGCGAATACCATTGGGTAGGGAATCGAGACCAAGGTCCGGAAGGCTACAATTCATTTGCTATCGGGTTAAACTGGGAAATTGGTGACGTTACCATGCAAATGCATATGACCAATACCAAAAGTTTTGACGAGGCCTCGAGTATTCTTTTGACACCCAACAATTTTAATTTTGAAGATGGAGGCTTACATATTGGGGTGAACGCCATTTTTATTCTTCACTTGAAAAAACAAAAGCTAAAATAAAAAGCTAGCTATTCAACCATTGTTTGAATTCTGCAGCCTTGTTTTTTCCAATGATGATATCCAATTCTGAATTTGGATTGACCACGATTTTCAATTGGTTGTTGCCGTAGCGGATAATTTTATCTATCGCAGTGATGGCAATGATAAATTGACGGTTGGCCCGATAGAAGTAATTGCTGTCAAAACCAGAATATAGCTCGTCAAGACTACTATTGGTCGTTGAACGCTTACCAGTCATATCGACTACGTAGGTTATCGTGTTTTCGGTATAAATGAAAGCGATGTCTTCGACGGAAACCGTTAAGAGTTCATTACGTAAATAGGTGAGAATCCGTTTTTTGTTCGTTTCTTTTACTTCTTGGTCTTCCTCACTACTAATCTCTTCAACTTTAGGTTTCTCTTCAATGACCCGTTTTTTATACTTGCCCAAATCACTATTGAGTTTGGCCAAATTGATGACCTCGCTTTCTAATTCTTGGTTCTTGGTTTCCAACCTTTTTTCATAAACACTCCCAATTAATCGAACCATGAATACCGAAGAAAGAATCATGATAAAACCCATAACGCTGAACAGCAAATAAAAATGGTCACGAAGGCTTTGGAATCGTTGCAAAATCAAACCAATGTTGGCATGTGAAGCGACCAACCAGTCTGAATTTGGAACTGCGTTGAGGTGAATAATTTCTGAAGCATCCTGTGAAGAATTTCCTTTTTTTACCAAATCGAACAATTGGTCGGCGGTAAATTCACCATCCACAGCAATATTGGCCGAGTTATTTTGGTCAATAGTCGTTCCGATTTGTGGGCGATTCGGATGGCAGATTACCTTTCCAGACCAATCAATAATGCTAATAAACCCCAGGGATTCTTTGTTGGAGTTATTTATGGCATTTTGTAAGGTATCGATAAAGTCCTTTTTTTCGATACCATTTTCAAGTTGGATTCCAATCAATATTGAAATTTCACGTGCTTCCCTTTTACTGGATTCCAATTGTGAACTCAACATTTCATTTGCACTCGCTTGAACAAAGTATTGTGTGGCAAAACCACCTATAATTACAAAAATAATGGCTATGGATAAAAATGTATATAGGTATAATCGGTCTTTGCGCATAATTTAAAAAGTTGCTTTTGGCTCAATTTTCAGGCCAATAAATATAGTAATCTACATTAGTTCTTAAAGAAAGCCCAAAACTTTCAATTCCATGCTGTATTAAAGTGGTTTTTATTAAAAACCTAGTAAACACATTGCTTTCCAAAGAAAGGAATTATTCCGTTTTAAAGCTCAAAATTCCGTTTCACACATAATTAGTGGTATGTAGGCCCTTGTTGTGACTTCATTTGCACCGTAAACGAATTTTAATCCAAAAATATAATTGTTATGAAAAAGAATTTTTTAAGAATGGCTGCCCTATCATTGTTGGTAATGGCATGTTCTGAAGACGACAATGAAGTGGTAACACTTCCACCAGATGAAGGAATGCAGGAGGAGCCTGCACCACAGCCCACTGGTCAAGCTTCATTCGTTCTGAATGAGGTGGAGTACTTAGGAGATCGAGTGGAAATTTTCAACAATGGTAATGCAACCGGTAATCTTAGTGGCTATTTTCTATGTCTTGGTCCAGGTGCTTATGGACAAATTGGTAACCTCACTACAGAGGGAAATATAAACTTAGCACAGGGCGAATACTTGACCGTATTTTTTGAGACCCCAAGAAATTCTGGGGGCCTAGGGCTTTATTCATCCAATCAGTTCACAAATGCAGAAGCCATGGTAGATTTTGTGCAATGGGGCGAAGGTGGAAATGCTCGCGAGAATGTTGCGGTAGATGCTGGTCTTTGGACGGCAGGCGAATTTGTTCCTGTCAGCGGGAATGCTGAAAACACTATTATTTATGATGGTGAAGGTAACGGTGTGGCCAACTGGTCAGAAACTGGTACAGAAACCTTTGGTGCGGCAAATGAATTAACCATGCCAGCAGAGGCTAAGGCAATGATTGTTATCAATGAGGTTCAATACGGGAACTTGAATCAAGTGGAAATTTGGAACAATGGCTCAAATGCTATCGACCTCAGTGATTTTTGGTTGTGTCTTGGCCCAGGTCAATATTCAAGAATTGGAACCATAGAACCAGTATCTGGTTCAATAACATTGGGAGCAGGTGAATTCTTGGTATTGCCATATGAAATGCCCGACGAGCAAGGTGGTTTAGGTTTTTACTCAACCAATGAGTTTACCAATGCCGAAGCCATTGTAGATTTCGTACAATGGGGAGCTCCTGGTGCTGCTCGTGAGAATGTAGCTGTTGAAGCAGGTATCTGGACAGCTGGTGAGTTTGTACCTACCGTAGGTCTTTCAGCCAGTATAGAATATGACGGCGAAGGTGATTCAGCTTCTGATTGGTCAGAAGAGGCTATTCCTTCTTTAGGAGCCGGTAATGCGACTGAAGCTCGCACCACTACATTCAATGTTACCATCAGTAATGTTGCCAACTATTTTAATGCCCATGTTTTTAATACGCCTGTAGGCGCTTCAGAGCCCGGTCCGTTAACAGAGGAAGGTGGCCAATATGTGCTCGAGTTTAATGCCGTACCTGGTGCAAAAATTTCGCCAGTAACCATGATGGGTAACAGTAACGATTGGTTCTTAGCACCAGAAGATTTTAGTGGTATTGACCTTTGGGAAAATGGTGCAGCCCTTAATGGAGTAGATATCGCGAGTGAGTTGGTACTATACGATTTGGGTACTGAGGCTGATAATGACCCTGCCTCTTTCCCTCCTGCGGGTGCTAATGTTGGCCCTGATGATCCAAACCCAGCAACTCGATTAGTGGACCGTAATGGTAATCGCGGTGACTTTTACCTTTCCGCAATTTTGGATTACGAAGCTGGTGACGGTTCTTCTGCAGGTACATTTACCCTTACCATTACCAAAAAAGCCACTGATTTTGTTGTGACACCTGGTATAGTGGTATTGCACGCCTTGGAGAATCCATTGTTCACATTGGGTGAAGAAGATAGGGGTGTAGGTCTAGAGGCGATTGCCGAAGATGGTAACCCAATGCCATTGTACAACTGGTTTCATGAGGCAGGTGAGCAAGGAGCGCCACTGCGTTTGGCATCCTCAATAAGCGTGTTCTCACCTGGTATTGTTTATGCCTTTAATGGTGATAGAGACCCCTTTGTATTGCAAGGTGAAACCAATAATCCCAACAACGGATTGGAAGAAATTGCAGAAGATGGAAATAACAGTGTTGCAGTATCTTATTTAGAAGGTCTTGGAATACCAGTGGCTGCAAGTAACGAGACTACCCCTGTTGGTCCTGGTGGTGCTTTGACCTTTACATTGACTGTTCCTGAAGGTCAAAACTTCAAATTCGGTTATTCAACAATGTTCGTGAACTCCAATGATTGGTTCTTGGCTTATAACAATGCTGGTTACCCATTGTTCGATGAAAACGGAGTTCCGGTATCGGGAACAGGTGCTAGCGAGAAATCATACATGTACGATTCAGGTACTGAAATCGATGAGCCCGTTGGCTTTGGCATCTATCAGGCCCCAAGACAGTCGGGAGCTGATGAAGGTCCTGCTGATGAGAACACAACTGTTCGTCGTGTGAGCGAGCTAAATGATGTTCAGTTTGGAAAAGGACTGATTTCAAGTGGACCAGGTGTTGTTTGGTTAGGAGACCCTAGAGGTGGTTACAATTTAGTTCGTGTAGAAATACAACCGCAATAGAATTCATTTTAGTGTATTCATAGTTTTTGGTTAATTGTTGGCCGGGGAGGTTTCTCTCCGGCTTTTTTTATTGGTCTATAAATTTTTGATAAATATCCCTTAAATCGAATTCCCAATCCCCACCAAGACAACCGATAATAGTATGGTCATAATTCCAAGTACAATTGTTGTTTTGGTTTTTTGTGTCACTCCCTTCCATTCCTTTCGATATATACCCCATAAATTGGCGGTCAGAATAATGGTGGACATGTGTAAAATCCACGAACTGGCCCCATTGCCCAGTTTGCTTTCGCCCATACCGTAAAAGAAAAACTGTAAGAACCAGATAGTTCCCGCTAAAGAAGCAAATAGGATATTTTTGCTTATTGGAGAATCGCTATTGGTAAAATCGCTATATGATTTGTTTTTAACGCTCAGCATTGTGGTCCAAAACAGGTTGGTGGTGAGTCCGCCCCAAAGGATGACCACAAAAGTGACGTTATTGGCAAATAGGGCATCATGGCCCGATGCTACGGCAGCTTCTGCTAAGGGTTTACCCGATTCAATCCCAAAATTGAAAAAGGCACTTAAAATTCCAGAGAGTATGGCCACAAATAAGCCCTTTACAAGGTTGAACTCCGCGACGGTTTTCTTTTTTTCTGCTTCGGAAAGTTGCTTTTCTTTTAGCATTCCAGCCTTGCCGCAAACCGCAATGCCCAAAATACAGACAACCACCCCCAAGAGTACAATCTGACCACCCGTAGATGCCAACATTTCGGTAAAAGTCACCTTCCCGTCAGTCGGAACTAGATTGTAATAAATCGGCGGAACCAATGCCCCAAAGGCTGCGCAAAAGCCGAGCACAACAGAATTACCTAAGGACATGCCCAAGTATCGTATGCCCAATCCGTAGGAGAGTCCACCTACGCCCCAAAGCAGACCCATCAAAAATGTAAAAAACAAGATGCTACCGGAAGCAGTACCAATAATTTCCATAAAATTGGGTACGGTCAACCAGGCTGCAATCGGGGGCACAATAAGCCATGACATGAGGCCACCTATCAACCAATAACTTTCCCACGCCCAGCCTTTCACTTTGTTATAAGGCATGTAAAAACTACCTGCGGCAATACCGCCCAACGAATGAAATAAAACCCCTAAAATTGCTTGCATACGACGCTATTAAAGTTTTTCAATGTATTCTGGATTTAACTCTGTGGGTATGGGGGCGTTGGTTTCTTCCCACCAATTTTTCAATAACCGTAAAAGTTCTTCTCTTTTTTCGGGATGGGTTTCCGCTAGATTGTTGCGTTCCCCAATATCCTCAGCAAGATTGTACAATTCCATACCATTATCTTCAAAGTAGTAATGCAATTTCCAATCACCCTGTCGAACTACGGAACCCGGGCGCGTTCTAAACAAGGAATCCCTTGTTTCATTATCATTAACATTATAGGCTTGTAGGTATATGGGGAAATGCCAAAATAGGGGGCGTTCCAAAGTTTTGATTTTCTTCTCTAAAACATCAGATAAATTAGCACCGTCAAATGTTATGGAAGTATTTTGAATACCTGCATATTCCAAGATGGTTGGAAAAATAT
This sequence comes from Croceivirga sp. JEA036, assembly GCF_011882165.1. NCBI lineage: Bacteria > Pseudomonadati > Bacteroidota > Flavobacteriia > Flavobacteriales > Flavobacteriaceae > Croceivirga > Croceivirga sp. JEA036. Next base: position 167,139 of record NZ_JAATON010000001.1, on the reverse strand, counting down.
CCAGATTGGATATAGGAATATCACTTTTACCATTCGGTTTTATCTTTTCTTTCAACACAAAGAAAAAAGGTTCCCTAATACCTCCTTCATAATAACTGCCTTTTCCTGCCCGCAACGGTTTCTGCTTGGTCACGCCGTACAGACCCCCATTATCCGAGGTAAAAACCAGCATCGTATTTTCAAAAACATGCTTCTCTCTTAGCTTTTGAATGAGCAAGCCAATATTTCTGTCCAGATTATCAACCATGGTGGCATATTCCGCATTGCCCTGTCCTTCCCAAGACGTCTTGTTCCGATAGATGGGCAAAAGACTATCCACGGGCATAATGGGCACATGTACCGCATAGGGGGAATAATTAAGAAAAAATGGTTTCTGTACCGTATCCAAAAAGCCTAAAGCCTTTTCCATGATTAAATCGGTAAGATATGCTGCCTTACCATCTTCAATTTTCACATTCCCGTAAGGCGGAAGGTAGCTCTTTGGCAAACCGTTATGGCCACCGCCTATATTAACATCAAAACCATATTCAAGCGGATTTTTGCTCAGATGCCATTTTCCCGCATGACAGTTGGTATAGCCATTTTCCTGTAAAACGATTGGCAATATCCTGTGTTCCTTACCTAAGGTATGGGTGTTTTTTGTAGGAATAAGTTTTCTGTCTTTTGCTTTGCCTCGTTCCGATGAGTTAACCGTATACACACCATGCCTGGGCGTCCACTGCCCTGTCATTAAACAGGCCCTACTCGGGGCACAATTGGAAGCGGAAGCGTAGCCATTGGTAAAGATCATACCTTGGCTGGCCAACCCATCTATATTGGGGGTTTCGTAATACTCGCTCCCCATAAAACCCACATCTTTCCAACCCATATCATCTACATTGATGATAATGATATTGGGCTTCATTGATTTTTTTGAAGGCCTACTACAAGAACCTAGGACAAGCCCCAGGAGTAATAGCGTACAGAGAGATCTATTCATTGTTCAAGCAACTTTTCAAATTCAAAACGAAATACTTCGGATGGTGTTCGTTCTTCCTTCATGATTTGTTCTATCTGAGCTACCATCTCTGGATTATCATCTGCTACATTATCTTCCTCGCTAGGGTCTGTACTTAAATCATACAATTCGATTGGGGCATCGGGGTTATTTGCCATTTTTAAACGAATCCCTTTCCAGTCTCCCATACGAACCGCCTGTTTGCCACCTCGCTCATGAAATTCCCAATATAGAAAATCATGTTTGCGCTGTTCTTTGCCCAATAGTTCCGGTAAAAATGAAATGCCATCAACCTTTTCTGGAATCGCAACTTCCACAATCTCCCCAACGGTAGGTAGAAAATCCCAAAAGGCAGATATATGGTTTGAAATGGAATTGGCTTTAATGGAGTTTGGCCAATACGCAATCATGGGAACACGAATACCACCTTCATACAAATCACGTTTGTACCCCTTAAATTCCCCGTTGCTATTGAAATAATCAGGGTCTGCACCGCCCTCTTGGTGGGGACCATTATCCGAGGTGAAAATAATCAGCGTATTTTCGGCAATACCCAAATCCTCAACTTTCTTTCGAATTTCACCCACCTGTTTATCAAGCAGATAAACCATTGCAGCAAAAGCGGCATGGGACTCTTTTTGTGAACCGTAAGGGCCTTTTCGATACTGTGGACCATCATCTAGACCAACATATTCTTTTTCGGGTAAATATTTTCCTCTGAATTTATGAAGGAGGCTATCCGGCACCAAGAGTTCCGCATGGGGAATGATAGAGGGATAATACATAAAAAAGGTAGTGTCCTTGTTCCGTTCCAAAAACTCCAAAGATTTTTGGTGTATCTCATCCGGCGCATACGTTCCTTCTTTTTTTCCTTCATTGGCCGTAAGGGTCACTTTGGTTTGATTCTCCCATAAATGATAGGGATAGTAATTATGACCCATTCGCTGACAATTATAGCCATAGAACGTATCAAACCCTTGTCGATTGGGGTCTCCTTCGGAACCGGGATACCCTAGACCCCATTTACCAAAGGCTCCGTTGACATAGCCTGCGGATTTTAAAAGTTCTGCAACAGTGACCACTGACGAATCCAATGGATATTGCCCTTCTGGCCTAATTTCTTTGTTGCCCCTGATGAAGGTATGGCCCGTATGCAGACCTGTCATTAAAGCAGAACGGGAGGGCGCACAGACCGTAGAACCGGAATAGTGTTGTGTAAAAAGCATACCATCTTGGGCGAGCTTATCAATATTAGGCGTTTCAAATTTTTTCTGCCCCGTGATGCTCAAATCGCCATAGCCCAAATCATCTGCCAAGATGTAAATAATATTGGGCTTATTTTCAATACCCTGTTCCTTTTCGTGTGCTTTTTCCACACAGGAAAAAAGAAATGCTGGTAAAACAATACCTAGTAATAGCCTAAATTTTTGTCTGCGGCCGTTCTTTTGATTTAAAAAGTGTCTCTTCATTTTATTGGAATGGTCGCCATTACTGGGAACCTAATACTTTTAGTTCCTCCAAAATCGCCATACCGAAGAATCCCGTGGTATAGGCACAACTTGAAGGAAAATACTCCCTGATGCCCACCATGGAATGTGAGGTGCTGCCTACCAACCCTCCAATGGCTTCTATATCCGGACCAGTGTATTGATTCTCCAAACACCATGAAAGTGCCTTACGAGCGGTCTGTAAATATTCGGGTTTTCCCGTTGCCTCATAAAGCTGGTAAAACAATAAACTCCATAGCGGGGTACCCTTTTCCGTAACGCTTACTTCTTTTGGGTCTTTATCAAAAATAAAGGACCAAGAGCCATCCTCATTCTGGTTTTCTTGAAGATGTTTTGCCATTTTTTCGGCATATTGTAGGTAAATGGTATCCGGATACATTCTGTTCATTGCCAACAAACCTTCCATGGCCCATCCTGAGCCGCGGGTCATTCTCATGGTTTCCACATTTTCTTTGGTAGTCCAATCATATGCCCGATGCCAAAGGCCATCCTCCCGTTGAAAAACCTTCATGTGTTTATCCATAAATTTTTTACCACTCTCACGAAATTGATTTTCCCTGGTCACCTCATAAAGGGCGGCATGCCCTTCGGGGTCCCATCCGGTCTCATCGAGTATTTTTGCGTTAAACAAATCTTCATCATAGCGGTAAAAGTGTGGGAGCACATCAAAATTTTCAAGTATTTCGGCTTTTTTAACAGCCCAATACTTTGAAGCTTCTAAATAGGTCCTGTCTCCCGTAGCTTCATACAATGGCATTAACGCCCATCGAACCATCACACCAGAATCTGAAGTACCAATCCATTTTGCGTAGGAATGAAACCTACGCATCCATATGACCAAAAAAGACCCCTCACTTGGGTGTCCTTCTTCCTTTACTTGATACTTAAGAATGTTACGGCCAATTTTGTCTGCGGACGCTATCAACTCCTCCGTTTCATATAATTTTTGGATTTCCGGCACATGTATAGCGTCGAGCACCATTTTTACATATTGGGTGCTAGCCCAATTCCAATAACTTGTCCTGTGCAGTTTCGCTTCAAGATCGTAAAAGGCAAAAAGGCTGCCGTAGGTTGGACTGGCAGGATTATTGTTTTGTCTACGAAGTCCATCCGCTATAACCAAATCCAATGCCGCAATGAGTCGTTCCCGGGATACAGGTCCGCCCTTCATTTTTTCCAACTCCATAGCTTTTTTGGATACTATTGGGGTTTTTTCTATTTGGGCGGAAGCGATTTCCACAGCCTTGTCATCATTGTAGACCACAAGGCTCACCCTACCCGACCAGTCTTCTGATAAAAGGCGGAAGGTATGTGTAAATTCCCTGAGAATAACCGGAAAGGTTTTTCGCAAATAAACCTTCTCAATTTTTGGAGTGGTATGGTTAAGCATGAGGGAGTTCTCCCAATGTTCCAATTTATGTGATGGTAAAATGATTTCCTTTTTCAAAGGTGAACTTTCCCTGAAATAAGGCCCTCCGAAGATATAATTGCCTGTTGGCTCCTCCTCAAAAACACAGACCCCATCCATACCCAGTTCCAATGCAACATCCACCACCGGGTATCTGGTGTCCAGAGGGGACTTTTGAAAATTTTTGGCAGCCCACTCAGGATTTGGGTCATCCCGGTAAATTTCACGGGCGCTGGAGACAGGATGGTTTCTATCGGATTCAATTCGAATTTCGAATTCGGTAATCCCTTTCGGAATATAGCCTTCTACCAATAATTCTTTCCCGTTTTTCGATAACTGGAGCTCAGCTTCCCTCTCGTTGGAAGATGCCTTACGCTCTTGTGAAGTAACAGTAGGGCTACCAAATAAAAAACATAAAGAAATCAGTAAAAATTGGTAGGTTCTCCATGAGATGCAATTGTAAAAATTGTTATTCATGTGTTTGTGTTTTTGTTGTAGTTGGAATTTTAATTTTTTTGTAGAAAATCCTCCCCCCATTTCTCCCTTAATTCTTCTGCCAATTGGCTTACCGCTTCTTGATATTCCGGAAGTTCTGCCAGATTATTAAGCTCTAAGGGGTCTGTTTTATGGTCGAACAACATACGGGCATAGGCAACTCCATCATCTTTTGTCCATTCGGTATAAAACAAATCCCCTTTAATTAAAGTCACGGCATCCTTAAATTTAGATACCGCCCAATCCTTTTCTTGTGGTTCCCCATTTAAGAGCGGCACAAAACTTTGTCCTTGTACGGTCTTGGGAACTTCCAATCCAACCAATTCCGCTAAACTTGGATAGATGTCGATATATTCCGTTATGGCATCAGTGGTTTGCCCACTGGTTGTACCCGGCACCTTGATCATCAAAGGGGTTCTAAGGGAGCTTTCAAAAGTTACGTGCTTACACCACAATTTGTGGTCTCCCAAATTCCAACCGTGATCACCCCAAAGTATGACAATGGTATCATCTTGAAGTTTCAAACGCCTCAATTCATCGAGCACCAAGCCAATCTGGGCATCCACATAACTTACACAGGCGTAGTATCCATGGATAAGTTCTTTGGCCAAATCTTCCGAAACCTCACCTTCATTGGGTGCATTGCTGTATTTTCTTAGTTCACCGAATCTATGGAATGCCTCTTTTGGCGTGTTTTCGGGCTGAACATAATTATCGGGCAATTCAATTCTGCTTCTATCGTATAAATCCCAATATTTCTTGGGGGCATTAAAAGGCAAATGGGGTTTCATAAAACCCAGGGCAAGAAAAAATGGTTGGTCCACATCCTTCAATTGTCTTAAATCTTCAATGCCTTTTTGGGCAATTTTACCGTCAAAATAGGTGCTGTCGGCTGTTTCAATAGCTTCAAAAGCCGGTCCATAATTGGTTTCCAAAGCTTCTTTTGCATTATTGGGCAATTGATAGTCCCTAACATTGCCTTTGGGAAACCATCTGGAATCCCACGCGGCTCTATCATCTTTACCATTGTGGTAGATTTTTCCGTTGGATATGGTCGTATAGCCATTCTGTTTCAATAACAGTGGCAAGGAGACTGCCTCAGGGTAATCTACATCTTTCTGGGTTGGGGCGTCTAAAAATCGGTAACGTGTGGGTCTGGTACCCGTAAGTAGACTTGCCCTTGATGCACCACATACGGGAACATTGCAATAGGCCCTATTAAAGACCATGCTCTCTGCGGCGAGTTTATCTAAGTTTGGAGATGATATCTGGTCTGCCCCGTAAAAATTCAGTTCAGGTCGTAAATCATCGACCGCTATAAATAGGATATTCTTGGGTTTGTTCGGCTGACTTACTTCTTTTTTCTGGTTCTTATCTTGACATGAAGCGGTTAAGAGACAACATGTTAGTAGGTATACGAGGATTTTTTTCATTTTAAGAGAATGCTTGAGCGATTGGAAACCTTAAATCTTTATTTCTTAATCCCTGAAAATACAATTTGGAATTGCTCAGACTATCCTGCTACGTCCTGCTTGGCTGGTTCTATCTTAACAAACCTGAACTACAGGAAGCTTTAACAGTTTTTCAATTTTATTCAAGATATGCCCTACGCCTATGGTACAATAAAAACAAAGGCCGGCATATCGCCGGCCCTTGTTTTTTTTAAGCTTTACTGCACTTATATTAGTTCTTGATTACCTTAATGCTCTTTATCTTGGTACCTCTATCAAAAATATTTATGAAATAAATACCTTTCTTAAGGTAATTCACATCAAGCCTTTTTTCAGAAGTGTTTTTAGGGATTAGTGTACTGTAAACTATACGACCGTTATTATTGTACATAATTGCCCAATAGTTTTTTGTCGTAGTTTCAGAAAAATGGATGTTCGTATGGTTTGTAAAAGGATTGGGGGAAACCGTAATATCAAGCTCCACTGGTGGTCCATTGTCGCAGCTGCCCAAACTGGCTCCTCTTGCCAAAAGCCGTTCTGCCGCAATTTTGGGAACGCATAAACTTACGCCCCTAAAACATACCTGTACTCCTGGACGTTGAGAATTGTTGCCACAGCTTACATCAATCACCTCAACCGTAATTTCTGCGCTGGTCTCACAACCATTAGCGTCGGTTACCGTTACGGTGTAGGTCTGTGTGCTATCAGGACATACTTCTATCATTTCGGTTGTTTCGCTGGTACTCCATTCATACGTATAAGGTCCTTCTCCTCCTGTAACGGCTGTTACTCCAATGGTAGCACATTGGTCTTCTTCATACCCTTTGTACAAAGTCACAGCATCAGTGACCATAACAACTATTTCATCGGGTGCTGTAATTTCGATACTTGCTACGGTGGTTGCGTTCAAAGCATCGGTAACCGTTACGGAATAAATACCTGCCGCGAGGTTGCTAATCGTTTCCGTTGTTTCACCGGAACTCCATTCATAGGTATAAGGGGCTATTCCCCCAGTAACCGACACACTGGCCGTACCGTCATCTGCGCCAGCGCATCTCACATTTGTAGCAACTACCTCCGATTGCAAAGATTCCCCTACTGGTATAGCCTGCCAAACACTTCTGTTATCCGTAGCAGGCACCTTGCTGTGTGTTATTGTTCCATCTTCATTTTGATACAGAAATCGGCCAGAGGTTCTGGATTCAAAGCGATACGTATCCGTAGTTTCGTCATAATTTATAATCCACGTCTTATCGGTATCGCCTGCTGGCGGTTCTTTTGTGGTACTTAAAACCACATACGGACCACCTGGGCCTCCGGCACCTGGTGCGCGCAGAATTCCGGTTCCACCGGTTGCACTTTCACTATCGATATTATAATAGGACCCACTTTTGACAAACGTCCATTGCGTATTTTCTGCTCCTCCTGAAACTGACATGGTAACGGGTTGCGCGCTTACTGCCGCAGCGGTCAAGAATTCTCCCGTTTCTACATTTCGTAATACAACAACGTCATCGCCAAATGTTGGGCCTGAATTGTCGACAACTTCCGCTTTTTCATAGGTGGTCTCTGCCCATCTTATTTGAGCCCTACCCCCTCTTACACGATAGGCACCATATCTGATACCGGATTGGAGCCCTCTTTCGGGGTCAGGAATATTAAAATTAAAGGCTTCGCCATCGATAACGGCATCACAATAATGTATCTTCTTCGAAGCATCGTTTGGATCTTCCCTGAAACCAATTTCCAACTTAAAATCAATTTCCGCATTCTTCGCTACACGTTTTAAAAATACTACTTCTCGACCACTACCAGATCCGCCTCGTTCCAGAATACGTTCCGCATAAATATCAAAGGCCACTTGCTTATCTGCATCGTCACCAGTGCCATAAACGGGCTTTGCCAAATACAAACAGATAGCTGGGTCTGCAGAACCACCGCCGCCTGAGTGTTTTCCTTTGGCTTGTATTAGGTAGCTTCCGTCTTGGTTGAAAGAACCTGCATCGCCTACTTCAAGAATTCTTACAATTCCCGTGAATCTTGCAAAACTCCCTACTCCGGTTTCTTGAGATCTGGATAAAGAACGTTCTATTCTTGGTTGTAAAGTATTGGGGGCATCAATATGGTTAGAGCCGTCCGTAATATTATAGACACCCCAAGTTTTGCCATATAAATCAACTTCAGAATAATCAGCATAGCAGCTTCTATCATCAACTGTTCCTACATTTACGGCGTTTGGAATGTCAAAATTTCGCGTATTGTTGTTGTCGAATTCACCTGAACACGACAAATCTGGATTGGTATCTTCATCTGGAGCTACTTCTGCAGAGGTTCCTCCAACAGGACTAAGTCTCCAATTACTGCGGTTGTCGGAAGCTTCAACAACGGAATGGGTAACAGTTCCATCTGCATTCTGATATAAAAATCTACCGGAGGTTCTAGAACCGAATCTGTAGGTATCGGTTGAACCATTATATTCAATGGACCACGTTTTGTCGGTATCGGCCGCCGGTGGAGCCTTTAAGGTACTTAAAACCACATAAGGGCCTGCAGAACTACCAGCACCTGGTGCACGTAGTATTCCCGTGCCACCAGAGGTACTTTCACTATCTATGTTAAAAAAGTCTCCGCTTTCCACAAGTGCCCAATGTGTGTTTTCAGCTTCTCCTGAAGCCGACATGGTAACAGGTTGATTACTTCCTGCTGCGGTGGTTAAGAATTCCCCGGTTTCCACATTTTGAAATGTAAGTGTTGTTTCCAGCGGAATTTGCAGCAGCGGAATCAGTTTCCAATTGCTTCGATTATCGGTTGCATCGGCTTGAGAATGGGTTACCGTTCCATCTTCATTTTGGTACAAAAATCTTCCTGTGGTATTTGACCCAAATCTATAAGTGTCCGCTGTGGCGTTGTAAGCGATTGTCCACACCTTATCGGTATCGGCTGCCGGCGGAGCCTTTAACGTACTTACAATGGCATAGGCCCCTGCTGAAAAGTTAGCCCCTGTTGCACGAAGTATTCCAGTACCACCAGAGGTACTTTCACTATCTATATTATATATTCCACTTCCGCTTGCACTTTCCACAAAAGACCAATAGGTATTTTGAGCTTCCCCTGTAGCGGACATGGTAACCGGTTGGGTACTGCCAGGTGCTGTAGTTAAGAATTCACCAGTTGCTACATTTTGCAATCTAAAAACACCATCAGAGGGTGGCGCATCTTGTGCTGCTAAAGCAATCGAAAAGAATGCCAAACAACTAAATAACAATGATTTAAAAGTAATTTTATTCATATTGTGAGGTTTTTGCTAAAATTATCTTAATGTTTTCTTAAGACTATCCTGTACTATACTAATATTTTGGAGATAGGCGCTATACCATTGGGAAGTAAATTAGGCAACGGTATTCGCTGGTAGATTTTTCAGAAGTAGATTAATATTCTGATTATTAATCTATTGTGTGGCAATTAGATGAAATGGCGTGGCTAAAAAAGCAAGCACAACGTCATCTCTGGCGTGCTGATTATCTTGCCCAACCCTGCTTTGCTGGTTCTATCTTAACAAATACGCACCACCCTTAAGTTCAATAGGTTGCCCAGCTTATCAATTTTGTTCGCAATATGACCGACGCCGATAGCACAATGATGTGAAGGCCCCTGTTTTGACCACTCGTTCATAAATGCTCGTGCCCCAATGGAAAACCGGTAACGGCTGTTGGTATTACCAATATGCAATACCGGCCCTTCAACAGATTCGCCTTCAGCCACCAACAAAAACACCTCATCTTTACCTTCTACTACAGACAACAAGGTAACTTGGCCATGCTTTACAGTCATCTGAATTGATAGGCCTTTACCAGGTTTGCCGTGATACACGGGTAAGGGCACCAATTGCACGTTGCCCTCAGCGATGGCAAAATGGGCAGGACCATCATGACCGAGCATTACGATATCGTCATTAAAATCCATCGCATAAAACTCTGAGAAAGAACCGCCAACACCAAAGGCATCCATAATTTTCATGGCTTGTGCGTTTTTAACCTCGTACTCACCAGCCACGGGAACATTTTTACCTGTCAAAAGGGTGTTTCCAGCAATGACCGAGGTGACGATATCTTCATACTCGTTACCGCTCTCGCCTTCATAATAATAGGCCATGGAACTCAATTCGTGATGCGCTACAAGTTTATCCAAGGCTATCGAGGTCTTTGCTGCTCGAACCAGTTCTTTTTGTTCGCAAGCATCAACCACTACAAACGTATTTTTGAACTCTTTGATTTTTTCTTCAACTTCTTTATCCGTGACTGCATCGCGGTACTTTTTGACCTCGCACATTTCCAGAATTTCTATGTGGGTTCCGAAGGCGGCCGATTGCTTCGTCAAATCGGAATACACATCCAGCATGCCGCCATAATAATGGCCCAAAACTCCCAGTCGATTGTTGCGCATCACCTTGGCTACATGTGCAGCTTCTATCCAATCTTGTAGTTCCTCCCAGACGACAGGCTCGTCTAAGTATCCGGTTACAAATTGGTAATCAATTCCTGAGCGATTGAAAACATTGGCCAATTCAGGAACCGAGCAGGCTTGGCAATGGGCCAGCCATTCACCCGTCATTTTTCCCCTATCCCCAAGGGCATTGAAACTTTCGTAATCAATAGCCGCCACAGGTTGAATATTCAAGATAATTATTGGGCATTTTAGCTTTTGTACTGCGGGTAATACCGTTGAGGACAAGGCATAGGTGGAAACATATAAAAATAGCATGTCGATATCCTCTTTTTTGAGCGAAGTTGCTACTTCCCGTGCCGTTTCAGGAGAATCCACCAAGCCTACATTGACCACCTCCGCGCCAAAACCCTGAATTCTTTCCGCAATTTGCTTCTGGTAGCCTTGCAAACGTTCCAACAAACCCTCGAATTGGGGCCAATAGGTATCCAACCCTATTCCGAATAATCCAACTTTAGTTGTATTCATAATTACTTTTTTGGTTAGACCTCAATGTAAAGCCCACATTCATTTTGTAATCGTTCCTCATCCAAAACCAACCCAAAACCAGGGGCTTCCTCCAAAGTATAATAGCCATTGGATAGTTTTTTAGTGGGCGATTTTATAATACAGTCCCTATACAAGGCAGAGTCTTCTTTTTTCTCAATGGCCTCTACCCAATCGGCGCCAACAGCTATGGCCAGTTGTTGCCATGCCGAACAAGCCGGACCTACCAAACTATCATCCCCCACCATAATTTTGCCTCCAACTTCACGGATTTTATTGGCCAATAAAGCGGTTTGTTTAAAACTGCCCATGGTAGAAGGGTGCATGTTAAAGATGCGACCCATATCCGGCCGAATCGATTCCATACCTTTCCACGAAGGCCGCATGGGTTTATCGGGAATCAAAGAGAGTTCGCCCACCATCGCTTGCAATGTCGCCCATTGCTCGTTGCTCATTTCAGCGGGGTCCTCAATGGCGTTTAAACCATTTTCCTTGAATACGTTGATGATATCGGCAAGTTCTTCTAAGGAATTCCAATTCTTATAACCACTATTGACATCGGAGATGACCACCGATTCATCCCCCAACACACCTCGAATGGTCTTCAATAATTTTAGGTCCAGCTCCTGCTCACCGTACATCTTGAATTTTAGATGATGGCCTAGGTTTTGTTCCAGACTTTTTTCTGCTTCTTTCCTAACCTCCTCTTCATCCTTATACAAAATGCAATAAAGCCCTGGTACGGCACCACGATAGGGTAAATCAAGCAACTTGACTACGGACTTTTCTTGTAAACGCCCTGCCACATCCAAGAGGGCCACATCCATCAATTCCATTTCCTTTAAGGATGTTTTACTATTGGGCACTTGTTGTGATTCCAATAATTTTTGGGCCGATGAAACGGTCAGTCCCTTAAATTGCTTTACATAGTTTACCCAACTGACGGGTTGCAATTCGGGTTCATTTCTGGAGGCGGGAATTTCGGACCAACCGTAAAAGTCTCCTGCAGTTAATTTCATGAACAAATGCTGGCGATTGTACCAGGTGCCGAAGGAGAAATATCTTGGGATATTAATGTCGTATCGGTACAACTCAATTTTGGTTATTTTTTCATCCAGTGGTGTTGTTTTGCTTTTATCCAAACAAGAACTCAGTAACGGATAGGTTGCGCCAGCAATTCCGAGAGCTGACACATTTTTAATGAATTTTCTTCTATTATTCATGGAATGCCGATTAAAATATCCTGATTTCTGAAATGGATGGTGGCGCTGAGGCATCTTCAATTAAAACCCGACACTTAGTCGTCGTTGCCTTTTCGAAATTGTGCTTTTTCGTTGCCCCTCTAGCGCTGGTAATTGATACATCCTGCCAAGTACCTTCGTTCCAAATCTGAATTTTAAAGTCCTTAATGGCGTTACCAACCTCATCCACTTCAACAGTACTAAAGGTTTGGGGTGTAATCCAAGCGATTTCCAAATATTGGTTTTTTGCTTCTGCGGCCAACCAGCGTGTTTCATTATCCGAATCGTTGGCCTTAAAGGCTTCAAACCCCGGCAATTTTTCTGTTTCGATATACATGGATGATGCGCTTATCCTGCCCAATTGCGCTAAATTTTCAGTAGTACCCAATGGTGCTGGAAAAGAAGTTTTTGGTAGTTCGTCTACTTTAAAATCGTAGCTGCCCGAAACTGCTTCAAAAATCACATAGTTGCCAACGGCATCATTGGCTTCTGTTCCTACGAATTGTAATCCTTCGGCATTTTCGGCAAGCATACCATTTTCTTTGATGACTTCTTTGGAATTCGCGGGCAAGTAAATTTTAGCTGTTGTATTCATAGGAACTTCAATATGAAAAGAAGCACCCTCATCAATTTTTTTCCAATTCACTACCACGTTGCCATACATAGATTCATATGCCGTATTTGCAAATTCCAAATCGCTGACCACAGCGGGTTTTATCATCATCTGTTGCATCCCCGGATGTTCTGGTTGCGGTCTGATGCCACCAAAACCTTTGATAAAATAACCCCCAATACCCGTGTAACAGGTATGAATTTGGCTGACTCCTACCGCCGACCAACGTTCTGGCCAAACCGTTTTGCCCTGCTCTAAAAAGTAGCCGTAACTGGGGTGGTGCTTATCTTTAAGCAACTCGTAAATAAGGTCCATGCGTTCACCGGACTCCAAAAAATAGCGCGTGTACAAGGCCTGCCCAGAGCTTCCGGTATCATAATAAGGGTATTTATACAGGATATTGTCCACCAAATTATCGTAGACTTTTTTCTTTTCGGATTCTGGGGTCACTCCGGCCAATAAGGCAAAGGCCTGATTCACCTGTTGGCCATTCACATATTTTCCTGTTTCAGGGTCATACGACATTTGATGGGTTGCCTCTCGCTGCACTTCAAGTCTATCGGAATAAATAGCCACATCTTCTTCCTTGTCCAAAGCCGATGCGATTTTCACAGCATTATCCAACATATAGGCATAAATACTATTGTTAAAGTGCAAGGCATTGGGAGAGTTGCTGCTCGTCCAAAAATTACCTCTTGGCGTACACCAATCGCCCAATCCGGGGAATGCCCTTGCCCCGCGTTCTCCAGCAATGAGCGGACCTCCATTTTTATAATCAGAATTCTCGTACATCCACGTCATCCATTTTTGCATGGACTCATAATTGTCCTCAAGCACTTTTTTATCGCCCAACATTTTATAGGTTTCCCAAACGGTCAAGGGATTATTGGCCTTCCACATTAAAAAGGGTCGGTCGTTTTCATTGATGATGGCCCGTATTTGTCCATCAGGCAGTTGCGCATCCCTTGTATATTGTAGGTATTGGTCCATATAGGCACCACTTTCAAAATTGGGCAGCGCATCACCGTACATGGCAGCGACGGTCACCTCACCCCAGCCCCGACGCTCTCGATGGGGGCAGTCTACCAAAATGCCATCCATGGTATTGGCGATATAGGTATCGAGATTCACTTGATAAATTTCATTCAGTTGCGGGTCTGAGGATTCGAACGAACTGATGTGTTTGCGGTCGTTAGTAACCACATAACCTTTAATATCTTTTAATTCTGGTTCGTAGCCCAAACCATAGACAGTAACCCAACGACCACCGGCCACATTGAATCGATTTTCAAATTTGCCTTCGCCTGACGCTCCATAAATGTATTTGCTCTTTTGTTTCCAGTTGGAAGTGACCTCTTCTCGGTCGCTGATTTCAAACAAAATAGAATCGCCCTCTTTCCCTTTGTACAGTTCCATCTCAAAAAAACCGGTATAGTTTTCCCCCATATCAATACGGTAGGAACCATCTTCGTTTTTTGAAACTCCAATAGGTTTTACTTCTTTAAACCGTACTTGGGGCTCTACCATTTGAGAACTCAGTTCAGCAGTTATGGGGGTAAATCGCCTATTTTTAAATTTGCCCTTACCAATTAATATATCTTCCAAAACCTCAACATCTTCATTGATTTCATCCAAAGAGGCATTCAATGCTTCATGATTGTAAATACTGGCATTCATCCAGTCACTATCATCGTAGGCAAGCGTATTCCAGTCGTCTTCCTTTTTTCTATCGTCGATGGTTTCGCCACCAAAATCCAAAATATCCCAATCGCCATAATATTCGCTATGGCTCTTTTTGCATTTCCAAGTTTCATCCGTTCCTAGCACCAGGGCATCGTTTGGAGTCTTTATTTCAGCTTGGGCCTTGAACACAAAAGGTGGATTTCTGTATTCCATAATCCTATCCCATCGCGCCCAACCAGCGGCATGCCAAATGGCGATGACATTTTTTCCTTCTTGAAGTAAATCCGTAACATCATAGGTGAGGTAGGGAATACGTTTTTTCATGTAGGAGGAAACAGGATTCATTACATTTTCAGTAATCTTCTCGCCATTTACATATAGTTCATGGTAGCCAAAAGAGCCTATATAGACAAAGGCTGATTCGGCCTCTTCTGAAAGCTCAAAGGTTTTTCGATACCAGTTGTGGTCTATTTTCTTTTGGTCTTTTTTGTGTATCCATTCGCCTTTCCAGTCTTCAGCTTGCAGGAGTCCCATCGAAAAATGGGCAACCTCGCTCCAATCCGAAGTCTGACCTTTTGCATCCCAAATCTTAACCTTCCAGAAATACTTTTTACTCGATGCCAGTTCCTCTCCTCCATACCGTACATTTACCGATTGGTCTTCCATCACTTTTCCAGAATCCCAAACCAAGGCCTTTTCATCCTCAAAATCCGTTGACAGTAAAATTTGATAAGCCGTTTGTTTTTCACCCCTGGCAAAATTGTCCTTTAATAGTTTCCAGCTAAATCGAGGTGTGGTATTATCAACCCCCAAAGGATTCTCACGGTACTCACATCTTAAATCTGCAACGGCAACCCCAGACTCAGAGGTGCAACTGCCCAGAATCATCAATAGTATGAGATAAGAGAATTTCAAAGTTTTCATGTCGTCTAGGATTGAAAGTTATTTACTTTATCGAATACTGATAGCATATTCTGTTTCTTTATTTTAAGGTTGTGTTCGATTTCTTAATTGACAAACTAATCACATTATGAGGGATGATTTATATTTTTTACAATAAATCCGCCCTTTATTTCCATAATTCCTACAATTTCTAGAAATATAAAACCAATACCAATTGACAATTTGATATTTTTATTGCACAAAATGATATGAAAAATAGCTATAAAAAATACTTGATGGTCTTTGATCGGGACAAGGCATGGGGATTCTACATCAACAATTTGGGACGGACCGAAATCCCAGCATACTCCAATTACCCAAGTACAGACCATCCCGATTCTTATATGTTTGCTTGGGAAAACGGCCGGGTTTTGGACGAATTCCATTTGGTGTTGATTACCCAAGGGGAAGGCGAATTTGAAAGTAGACCTACAGGAAAAATTAGGCTTTTGGATGGAGATGTATTCTTGCTCTTTCCAGGGGTTTGGCACCGGTATAGACCCAAAAAAAATAAGGGTTGGACGGAACGATGGATAGGTTTTTCGGGTACGATTGCCAAGCAGTTTATAGCCAACGGATTTTTTAGCCCTGAAGACCCGATAATTTCCAATGCCGACCAAGCTCAAATTTTAACCCTATTTGATAGGCTCTTTTTGCTATTTGAAAGGGAAGACTTTGGTTTTCAACGAACAGCCTCCGCCCTCTGTTTACAGCTCATGGCCGAATTGTATAATTTAAAGACAGGTGGATCAAACATAGCGGACATGAACACTATGATTAACCGAGTAAAGTCCATTATGTACAATCGTATTAATTCCAATATTGAGCTTAAAGAAATTGCCAAGCAGTTAGGGGTAAGCTATTCTAAGTTTCGATTGGATTTCAAGAAACAGACCGGAGTATCCCCACTACAATATTTTTTAAGTTTAAAGATTGAAAAGGCAAAGGAACTTCTCTTGGCCACCAACAAAACCCAAAAGGAAATAGCCTTTGAACTAGGCTTTGAATCGGACTATTATTTTAACCGGATTTTTAAAAAGAAAATGGGAATGTCTCCAGGTAAATATCGAACTAATACAAAAGTCAAAGGCTTATTTTAGTGAATTTGAAGCGATGGTACTAAAATCTTGATTACAAGATAAACCACGTGGTTAATAAAATTTTTAGCAAATCTTTGCAGTAATTACTTCGTGTAAATCTTGAAATTACTGTATCGTGCAGAACGTGTATACATATGCCTTAGTCCTATTCTACCGTCATTAATTGGAGCTATTTTGGAAATATCCCATTCAAAATATTGTTCCCTTCCATCATGCTCCATTTTAAAACTAAGTTTTTCAGCAGTTTTGATGGCCGTAATATGATAGGTCTTACCAGTTTCAAAAAAACCCTGCATATCATAAGAAGGTGCAATTTGGGTGAGCTGGAAAGATTGGTCTTTCAGCTTTGGATACCTTCTTGCCCTGACGTAATGAAAACCATCCCCCGTGTTTCCAAAAGCCGCAAAACTGATATGAAAAACGTTCATATTCTCAAAATATTGACGCATCGCCGGTACTTCACGCTTCTTATTCCATTTAGAAATATCTTCTACATAATCACCTTCCCCATCACCGGTAGCTTGTATATACAGGATATTCACGTATTTATTGGCCGCATCCGTCCTGGTGTAATCGAACTCTATTTTTACATCCCCGGAAAAGGATTCTTTGGTCCATAAAACGGCATGGTGGGCATCATTCTCCGCATCGGGTCCCGCTTTAAAATGCATTCCGCTATCGGAGTTTTCCACGCTAGCTTTAAGACCGTCCAAAAACCAAAGTTTTGACCAATCTTCGGTACAGTCATCCTGAAATGTCAACTTCCATTCTCCACGATCACTAGCTTTTTCCGAGACTAACGCTTGGTTGTTTTTACAGCTCATCACAACAACCATTACCGCAATACAGATGAGGATTGCTTTCATTAAACGCAATTCTAGCTTGGTTTATTTATTTAAACTTGTTCTGGCTTTCTGCTCCACAAAATAAGGCTGGAATTTATACATGGATTTTTCATCCCATTGGGCATTGTTAGCAGGCAGTAACTTCTTTAATTCTTCAATGGTTTTCTTGTACTCCTTGTTAGCTGCAATATTGGTCCACTCGTTGGGGTCGCTATAATGGTCGTACAACTCTTCTGTACCATCTTCGTACTGTATATATCTAAACTGATTGGTTCGTACCGCGTGATTGTTCATACCATAGGTTGTTAAGGCATAAGAATCGTCAACACCTTCATCTTTTGTCATCATGGAAACCAAGCTTTTCCCTTCATTTCGACCATAAGCAGGAAGTCCACTTAATTCCAAAAGCGTCGGGTAAATCGATAACATCTCTACCGGGGTATCAATTTTTTTCCCATTAGGTAAATTTGGTGCGGCAAAGATTAAAGGTGCTTTTGTTGCCGTCTCCCACAAGCCATGTTTTGCAAAGGTTTCTTTTTCTCCTAAACGGTATCCATGGTCAGACCATAATACTATAATTGTATTATCAGCATAATTACTACTTTCCAAGGCATCTAAAACACGACCTAATTCATTATCTACATAACTTATACAAGCTAAATATGCCTGAACAATTTTTTTCCAATTACCAGTTTCCTTGGCCCATTGGGTAGTTGGCATCATGGGCAAATCGTTTATCTGCAAGCCCACATCAGGAATATCATTTAAATCGTCTGCTCGGTAGGGCGGTGTTTCAATGGCTTCCAATGGATATAAATCAAACCACTTTTGAGGTACATATAAAGGCACATGAACCCGTAAAAACCCTAGTCCTAAAAAGAAGGGTTTATCATAATCCCTTTGTAAGCGCTCAATGGCCCAATTGGCGGATGCATGATCTGGCATTAAGCTATCTTGTTCAGGAAATGCCCCCCAATCCGTACTTGTTCTGCCATGAACACCTTTGGTACCTTTTCCAAATCCATCCCAAACAAATCGTTTTTCAGGAACTGGCCCAAAGCCTGGTACTCGACCACCAGATTCGTGAAACATACTATCGGGCGCATGGTTATGAAATAACTTGCCAATACCCATGGTATGGTATCCATTATTTCCAAAATATTCTGGCAAAAAGGTAATGTCTTCAGTAACTTCATTTCCAGGTCTTCTGATATCATTATCTGGCACCATTCCGTATATCCCGGTATTTGATGGCCGTAGACCCGTCATAATCGATGCTCTAGAAGGACCACAAAGTGGCGCCTGTACATGAGCATTGGTAAAGGTTACGCCCATTTTGGCCAGCCTATCAAAATTGGGTGTTTTTATATTTGAAAAGTTGTCGATTGGCCCAATCATGTTGTTCAAGTCATCCACTGAAATAAATAATATATTGGGCTTTGAAGGTTCTTCGGAAATCGCTTTATCCAGTGAAGGTTTGGTTTTACAAGAGCTTATCAAAAAACCAAAAACGGCTAGTATTACAAGTTTTTTTCTCATTTTTCTCTTATGAGTTATTCGATGTTTTCATAAAACGCCTTTAAGGTGTAAAAGGCCTTTTTCTTGTTTCCCGTTTCTGATATCAAACCTTTTCTGTTCCATCCATCTTGGTAGGGAAGCAAGGTTCTTCTGGGCGACCTGAAATCGACCAAGGTCCAGGGCGTGATACCGCTTATTCCAGGTATCTTGGCCAGGGTGGGTAAAGTCTCCTCATATAATAATTCCTGAAATTCCTCGCTCCAGCGCGTCATTTTATCGGCATGAAAGCCTTGAAGGGCCCCAGCTCCAAACTCTGAAATGATGACGGGTTTATCGATATCTATTTCCCAACGGATGTTTTTGATGTTGTCAATTTCCCCGCCGTACCAGCCATAGTATTGGTTAAAACTCAACACATCCACAACCTCAGCGAATTCATCTTCAACAATCATAATATTTTTGTCTTCTTTCTTGCCATGATCCTCCAAAGCCGCACTGATTAAACGGGTATCATCCAATGCTCTAGCCTTGGTGGCCAATTTGGTCAAAAAGGTCAATCGTTCCTGAGACGTTGGCGTTTCGTTGGCCATGGACCAAATAATGGAACTGGCCCGATTTTTATCGCGTTGTATCAGCTCAGTCAACTGTGTTTCGGCCTTTTGGTAGGTTTCGGCATTCGTCCATTGAATGGTCCAATAGACGGGAATTTCCTCCCAGACCAAAATGCCCATTTGGTCCGCTAAACGAATCATGTTTTCATTATGGGGATAGTGCGCCAAACGGACATAATTACAACCCAATTCCTTGGCCCAACCCAATAATACCTTGGCATCTTCCATAGACCATGCCCTACCACCTCGCATGACGTTTTCTTCATGGATGGAAATACCTTTCAGGAAAATCTTTTTACCATTTAATAAAATCTCCTTGCCTTTTGTTTCTATGGTTCTAAAGCCGATTTTATCGGTGACTTTATCTTTTGCAATAGCAATAGTTACCTCGTATAATTTTGGATTGGTATCACTCCAATACGATACACGTTTCACAGGAATTTTTATCGCAACATAACCCTCGTCATCTGTAATAAAGGCTTTATTTATTTTTAATTCTGGAATGGAAAGGCTAACGTTTTGATTTCCCTTATTTTCTCCATTTAATTGAATGTATATAGACACCTCCTTATTGTTATTTTTAGTGAGTTGAATCTTATAATCTTCAATAAAGGTTTCATCTAACTCATAAATAGTGACATCCCTGGTGATGCCCCCGTAATTCCACCAATCCGTACTCAGGGTGGGCACCTCATCTGCTGCGCGTTTGTTATCGACCTTAACAATTAAAAAGTTGTCTTTTTCCTGTAAAAGGTGCGTCATTTCGAAGTTGAAAGGTGTAAAACCACCCACATGCGCACCTAGTTTCTTGCCATTCAAATAGACGTCTGCCCTATAGTTTACTGCACCAAAATGCACATAATACCGTTTGGAGGCATCATAGTTTTCTACATTAAAGGACTTTTTGTACCAAACCGTTCCTTCGTAATAAAACAGCTTTTCTTTTTGTGAATTCCAATCACCGGGAACGTTCATGGTAGGCGCTGCATCAAAATCGTACTCGATCCTATCGGTTTTATTTTTGGGCTTTTTATTTAAAAAGAAAGCACTGGAACCCGGATTTTCGGTGCCATCGTGAGGTTCCATTCTGTAATTGTAGTACCCAGTTTCATACACATCCACAATGTAGTGCCACCTTCCATTCAAGCTTTGACCGTTTCTTAAGTAATTGTTCTGCAATAAAGGTTGATTGGCCCATGTGCAAATGGTAATGAACAGGATGTTTAGGCTTATTATAAATTTCATTTAATTCTAAATTATATTAATAGTGGTAAATACAGTTAACATAAAATAACGGCATTATTTTATTGATTTTTCCAGTACGTTTGCCTCTTTCTTAACTCTTGGTATAGGGCCATTATCCCCCAACAAATACATTTTTCTATAATCGGTACCCGGTTTTCTTTCAGCCACTATCAGTCTTGCGTCGGGGTGCGGGTTTTCAATTAAGGCCGAAATGGCAAAATTGGCGTTGGGCTTTGTTAATAGAATTTTGGTTTTTTGAAAGGTTTCACCGTTCACACCGCCATCCCATAGGGCGACTTCCCCTGTTCCCCCAGCAATTTGTTCGGCGAGATAAAATTGTATTTCATTAGAAGGGGTCAGTTCCATATCCCCATTACCAACGGGCATGCCGGGATTGGTATTTTGTACCCATTGCGTACCATTCCACCAGAAATAGTGCATTTTCTTAGGGGGACTACGTCTAGAATTGGGTATTTCTTTACCTACTGTCATACCAATATGGGGCCGGCCCTTAGAGTCAAGGTCCATTACCCCTTGAAAAGTCCAATTATCATCGGTTTCAGCGACTAAAGTTTTAGCTTCTGCAATTTCTCGGGTTACCGGTGTTTTAAGGATATCATTGTTGATATTGGTCCACTCCCCAGTTTTGGCATTGAACTTCATATAGTACACATTGTATCTTTTGGCTATATGTCCAAGGCCCATGGTGCTGGGTTTCACATCCATACATAAATGATAATCAAATACCACATGCAATTCGTTGCCTTCGCCCTTGGTTATCCAAGGATACCAAGAATCTACTGCGGCCATATCATTGCGCCTTTTATGCTTAAGAAATGAGATGGGTTCAGAAAATGTACGTCCGTTATCTGTTGACAACTGATAAACCCAATTACTGCGATGCGCACCATGACGGTAAAAAAGATAGATATCGCCATTGTCCATTTTAATCCATTGATTATAGGTGCCAAAGGGCGAAATGTTATCCAAGGTTTCCCAGTTGGATATATCCAATGGCTTTTTAGATACCGCATGTAAATTTTTACCGTAATGATGGTTTCCCAAAAGATTCTCCCCGTGTTTCCTCATACCGCCATGACCTCCAAAGGCAATGTGAATGTAGCCCTGGTCATCAATCAATATGGAGGGTTTACCATGGTTGTCAATTTTTTTCTTGCGGTTAGGGTCTTTTCCCATTTCACTTATACCCACCTTAAATGGGCCTTGCCACTCTTTGGTTTCGTGATTATAGGAGGCTACATACGGATCTTCTTCAGGGCCTTGATAACAAACGTAGGTGATGCCATCATGGTAAATACCCGCCGGATGTTGCACCACGGCAACAGCGTTACCGTAGCCATTATCGGCAAAAAAATCGACCGTTTCATTTTGCTTCACAACCGAAGCGGTTTTTTTAACCTGACCTTTACAGGAAAAAGCGATGATCATTAAGGCAAGGGCTCCCACAAGATATTTGGTCTTTATCATTTCAATTTTATTTTTTGGTACGTTCTTAAAACAACCGGACCCAATAGTCCCGACGGCAATAACAGACTATCTGCATCCCAATGCTTCCACGAGGCAAAAGTGGTGCGTTGCGAGGTTCGTTCTGTATTATTTAATAACCAATCCGGTAACTGCTTCGGTCGCTTTCCTTGGAGTTCATAGTCCAAATCAAAGCGTTCATCACCTATTAAACGGTTTGGCCAGAGGTTGGTCACTTTTACCTCAAGAGTATTTGAACCTGTTTTGACGTAATCGGTAATATCGGTTCTAAATTGAGCTTTCCATAGGGTTCTTACTGTTTTGCCATTTACCAAAACTTCGGCTATTACGGCCACGCTACCTAAATCCAGTTCTAACTGCTTGTCCTTCTGAAGCAAGTCAGCAGTTAGTTCAAAGGTTTTTTTATAGGTAGCTGTTCCCGAGAAATATTTTAGGTCTTCATGGGCATGATTGGACCATGAGGTAAGCGAATCGAATTTTACGGTTTTTGATGTTTCATTTTTACCTGGGAAGGTAACCTCCCAACCACCTGACAAATCTAAAGGACCCGGTATTGATGTAACTCGTTTACGTTCTACCGCTCCCGATACGCTGGTGTATTCGATATCTCCAGCATAAGGTGTTACCCAATGCATGGCATCATTTCTATACACTAGTCCTGGTTTGGGGATAGCTCTTGATAAGTCTAAAAACTGTCCTTTTGGAATGGTCAACGAGCAATCTTCACCTTCCGTGATGTACGTTATTTTTAAAACCGTATTTGGACTTTCTAAACCTTTGTTTTCAATTAAGGCATCGGTAACTGGTATTTTATAATTTCCTTTTGCTACTCGGTCGATAATTTTATCGGTAACATCTAAAGTTTTATAGGCCTGTGGCACCCCTTTGGTTTCCGCTTTAAATTTTCCGAAAACCGCCTTTAAAACTTTTAGCTCCTTATTTCCAGCACCTATTTTTATATGCTCGCGTTCTTCGGCATACAAATCCTTTTCAACACCACCTAAGCTATAGGCCATTCTAAACGCTTTTTTATATCCCATGGCAGGGTCACAATCGCAAAACGCACGGGTCATTTTAAAATCGAGAACTCCATCCTTAACGGCATCGGCTACTTTTTCGGTAATATCTACCAGTCCTTCTTGCAGAAACGTACCGTATTCTGCCTTTACAATTTTTAAATCTGGAAGTGGTACAGCTTCGGGTTGTTCTAGCCTCTCAACAACTTCTGTCAAATGCCTTTGTTTTATTGGCTTTTTAAAAACAACAAATACCGATTCTTCCTGATTCAGTTGTAATACTACGTTTATTGTACCATCTTTATTTTCCTTAAAAACCACAGCATCCTCCATTGTACCCGTTTCTGCATTCCAGAATTCGGGTTGCTTGCCCGTTACTCGAAAGCGCACCATTATTTCCCTAGCCTGTTTTCTGGTATTGGCAATAAAATAAATATCGGCCTCATCTGTTTTTCTATGGATAAAACTGATATCGGCAGCATCACTACTTTCCACCTTAAAATCTGGAGTTATATTGCTTAATGCTTCTTCAATACTCGTATCTTGAACCAAACCATTGCCCCATAAATCATCAACATACGTTTTAACGGCTTCATCACAGGCAGGATAATTCATTAAACTAGGCGATTGTATAGGCTTTCGACCGATTATCTTTGCGCCACCATCGAACAATTCTTTTACTTTTTCCAAGGTCTCAGGTTGAATAAAATCGGATTCTGGTAAGACCAAAAGTTGATAGGCATTTCCAACGGAGGAATACATTGTTCCCTCCTTTACCGTTATGTCTTTCAATTTGTTGGCTCCAATCAAATCATAATCAAAACCCATGGCCCGAATTTCAGGTTTAATAAACCCAGTGTTTGGTGATGATTCTCCGGTAAAGACCAACACATCAGCGACATTTTTGCCTTGTTGTAATAAAAACTGGGAACGGGCGATATACTCCATATAGGCTTTGCTTTGCGGCCACCAGGTGTTCAATCGGTTAAAATCGAATCCGTGATAACTTAAGGCCAAGCCCGGAGCAAAATCCCAAGGCTGATGTACGTAGGTATGAAAAATGAATCGGGTGATGCCTTCTGTCCAGGCTCGATTCCCAATCGTTTTTAAATCTGCTGGGTGTTTGTCCCAGCCTCCAATACCCGTAAATGACTCCGCTCCTACGATGGAACTTCCATTTAAATGCGCTATGGACGACACGAATTTTGGAGAATCAAAAAACGGATAGCCACCGCTCCAAAACTCACACATAACGATATCGCCCGTAGCGCCCACTTGCATATTATCAAATGGACCCCAGTAGGGTTCCACAGAGAATTTTAGTCCATTTTCATGACATAATTTTGCAAAATGAGCATAGTAGTTTTTGGCAATTAAATCACCAATGGTTCTTCTAAAATCCCAAAGAAAACGCTCAGAAACTTCACCACTTTCCACGTAATAACCTGCTAATGTTGGTAAATACGGGGTTAAATTATATCCTCTTAAATCTTCAAATTGGGTATCAAATCCTACTGTCCAGTTGGTGGTTTCCACCTCATAGCTATCAATCAAACAATTGTTTACGGTAGTACCTACCAAATCACCTAACTTATCGAGCATGGGTTGCACGCCCGCTGCCCAATAGGCATCAAGCGCTTGAGTACTCATTTTATCCACTTCCAAACCTTTGGCCTCTGGTGGTGCTGGGCGGTTGGTTGTGCCAATGGGGGTATGCCCCAATCGTAGAATAATCCATTCGCCTTCAGGAACAGTCCATTCCAGGCTCCCGTCTTCAGAAAGCTTAGAAGTGATGTCGATAATTGATGCCGTGGGGATAATAGCATCTTTTGAAATCGCTTTAGGGTCAGGTAGTAAATGATTCCGGATGCGTTCGGATAACATTTTATAATCCAAACCCTCAATTTTCTGATCTTGCCTTGGTTTTGGAAAGGCCAAAACGGCTATGTCTTTATAGTAGTCGAATTTGGTTTCTGGCCGTGGTAATTTTTGTGCTATTGTTTTTCCACCGACAACTTCAAGTTTGCTAAAAACCACCGTTTGCATGGCATGTTCTTCGGTAACCCAAGGCCCTCCGGAAGACGACCAGCCCGGGCCGTTGTGAAAGGCCAGTTCCAGTCCTAAACGCTTGGCTTCTTGTGCCGAAAAATGAAACAAATCCAACCACTCCTCACTTAGATACTTCACAGGTCCCTGCGGGAAACCCAAGTGTACATTAAACAATTGTGCTTCTTGGATACCAACCGCTTTCATGGCCTCTAAATCTTTGGTGATGCCCGCTTTAGATACGTTGCCACTAATCCAATGCCACCACGTACGGGCTTTGGCGGATTTTGGCGGATTTTTGAAACCTTCCTCCAAATTCAAGGAATTCAATTGTGCATCGGTCACCCATGAAAAGCAAATGGAGAAAAGACAGACAAGAATGTGAAAGTTGATCTTCATCTGAAAATACAGTTGGATATGGATGCCATTAATAGCATGTTAAGGTATTATCTCAAGGTTATCAAAACGGTTTCCATCATAAGAACTGGCGAGCATGACATATCCATTTTTCTCTTGATACGATGTCTTCATTACTCGCTGTCCGTCAACAAAAGCTTCAATCGCTTTCCCATTGAATTTCAACTGGAGTTTGTGCCACATTTTTGGGTCAAAATTGGCGATGGTACCATTTTGAAGTGTCTCTTGATCAAACAACATTTTCCAATCACCTTCTTTGGTCACTTGAAAACGATAGCCCTTCAAATAACTACCCGTGACCCTTCCACCAATTTCCACATCACCGCCTTCGATAAATACATCTACACTACAGGTATAATTTTTCCAAGTGGCATCTCCAATTAAGGTATTGGGCTTTATATTGGAACGTCGGTATACGCGCATCCAATCGTAACCCTGTTCAGGGACAATTTGTTTTAAGCATTGTGTCCCGTCTTCTTTAAGGGCGATTTCAAAACTGCCTGTTTGATCCGAATGGTATTTGGGCAAATCCCCAACTTTTCGGTCCTCATAACCTTCCTTATAGGGAAAAGGAAAAGACGTTTTGTCCGGAATTTCGTAACTCCCTTTTTGCTGTCCAGAGGTAGTTGTTAAGGAATAGATGCTTTGTGCATCCAAAGAAAGCCTAATGGTACCATTTTTAGGATAAATAGGTTCTTGTCCTATGAATTGTTCTTCCTTATTGGATTTCCAAATATTGATTTTACCGTTGGAGAGATTTTCCGCTATCTTGATTTCCACTTCTTCCTTGTTTTCGGTGCATAAGATCAGGCTCCAATCCGTTCCATTGGTTTCTTTAAGTGCAACGGCACTTCCTTTGTAGGTATCGCTATCAAAAAGACCACAGGCATCATCTAGATACCTCCAATTATGGGGTTCTGCAAATTGAGTGGTATGGGCAGTGGCCCAGATGGTTGGCCAAACTTCATAGTATCCGCTCCAGGGACTATTGGCTTTCATTGCCCCAGCCTTATCCCAGGTAACCGTTTCGTAGATAGATCCAATTGGAGCCCATATTAAGGTCTTCGTAATTCTATCCCTGATATAGAATTTATTGTACATACGCGCTAAATTCAACGCTCCAGCACCTCCCCAATCTTTGCCCGTCCAGCTCCAATCTTCACTGGCCCATAATGGTTTGCCAGTGTTTTTGGCTTTATCAGTAGTTGGCCGTCCTCGACCATCTACCATATTTTCATTGAATTCACGACCGGTGACATAATGATAACCAACGGCCTCCACTACATCATCAAAGGCTTTGTCGTTTTCAAATTCATTAAATATTTTCCAGTCACCACTATTGTCATCAGGCCCTTGTATTTTTACATTTTCATATCCACGGGCATTCAGTAATGGCCGTACATCATTGACCAACCAATCCCTATTCGTATAATTCTCATTTTCCGCGGCCGCCACCCAATCTATATCCAACTGCCATTGTTTTTTCGCGACATCTAGAAATGTAACAAAATACTCCGCAGATTCTTTGGTGAAAATGTTGGGCTTAAGATAAGCGGGAAAGCTCCATGGTAGGTATTCCAGAATCATATCCGGATTTCGATTTTTAGCCTCTTTCATCAACCAGAACTCATAACCTCTTGAAACGGGATGCTGTAGCTCTTCGCGGGTGATGGCATGGGATGGTTCTGAACCGCAGGTTGAATTCTCACCTCCACCCATTTCCACTTTTAAATGTTGAAAGCCCGCTCCAAATTTTGGTTTGAAAAGTAAATCCAAAATTTGACTTCTTATAGGATCCTCATAATCATATAATAAATCTGTGGAAGCACCTGCGCTTACCCCTCCTATTCCTTCAAAGACCCTTCCTTTATCATCCCCATTCAGGGCTATTTTAACAACACCTTGTTCTTGATCAAAAACATGAGGTTTGAACGGAGTTTCAGAGTTTTCGATTTCACCCATCTCAAACCATGCAGGTTCGCTGTGCGTAACACCACGATTATTGCCCCAGGCCGTAACCATCCAATAAATACGCTGACCAGATTTTAAAGGCTCACCACAATATTCGAAGGGGCCGGTTTCTGAAGTACTGGTTGGGCCAGTATCCCAAATATCCGGGTACTGGAGTTTTTCAATGGAAGTGGCCATCATGATGCGATAGCCCCCTTGTTCGGTACTGTTCCCACCTGGAACAAACGTCCAACTAAAATGGGGTCTGGCATTTGTTATGCCCGATGGATTTATTTGATTCTCGCACTTCAAATTTTTGATTTCATGGGCATTTACCCAAAATCCGATGAATATCATTAAAATAAGTAGCCGTGTTCTCATAGTATTGTTTTTATTGATTTGATATCCAAAACATGCTACTAACTGGCGACAAGGTTAACTTTGCCGTTGTATAGTCTTGATTTTCAATGGATTTTTGTTTGACATTCTTGACGGGATGGATATCACCTGTATGAGGGTCTGCTTCGAATAATTTCAGTTTTCCTCTTACGGTTACCTCTGTATTAATGACCTCATCACTGGAGTTGGAGAAAAAATAAATATGTCTCCCATCCTTGATTTTATGAATGTAGTTGAATTTTCCAAAATCAGTGGCCAAAACAGGGTTGGATCCAAATTGCACATCTTGGGTAGGTCCGTTCTCCAATGCTTTGGCCAATAACGCTGGAGTTGGGTTGGGAACATGAATGGCCAGACCACCCTTTTCATTGGTATTTACCACGAACTCCTCGGTTGTTGTTCCTGTTGCCTCCACATTAAAAATGGACTTAATCAACGCCTGTACTTCATTATCTTGGCCCATTTCAGCAGCTTTAAAGGGTAACTGGCCTGTTGAAATCACAAATCCACCTTTATCGTAGTAGTCTTTGAGTTTTTGTAAACTTTTTACCGAGGCGATTTTGCATCCGGTTAGAATTAAGGTGCTGTAGGTCTGTTTGTTTTCGGTATTGTTGAGACTCAACGAACCTTCTTCGATACTATATTTTTCATCTAGGAAAAACTCGGGATGGATAAACGTAAAATCTTGTCGTAAGTCGTTGGTCAACATGCCGCTAATTTCCTGGTAATTGGTTTCTGGCGATATAAAAAAGCCCTGTCGGGGATTAGCAGGGTCTTCAAAACGGTACCAGCCCGCCAATTCCTCAAAAGGATAAAACACTCCTATTTCCGATACCCGTTTGCCGCCTTGGAGTAGCATACAACTACGACCCACAAATTCAGAATAGTTGGGCAAAGCAGGGGCCAGTTTTTCA
The DNA here is from genome assembly GCF_011882165.1 of Croceivirga sp. JEA036. Classification (NCBI taxonomy): domain Bacteria; kingdom Pseudomonadati; phylum Bacteroidota; class Flavobacteriia; order Flavobacteriales; family Flavobacteriaceae; genus Croceivirga; species Croceivirga sp. JEA036. The sequence continues at coordinate 138,245 of NZ_JAATON010000001.1, read as the reverse complement.
CTGTATGGCGAAACTAAAGGCGGAATATACACCTGCTCCGGATTATACCATAGCCCATGGGGCACCACAAAATTCACGCCCCGAGAGAAGAGGTCCATTGCCGAGCGATAGAGCATCAAGGAGTCAAAAGATTTTTCTTTGTACGCCCCATAGATTTCTGTGGACACCACAGGTCTGTCATAATAATCAGCCGCCGAACTGATGAGTTTGTGCCCATTTTGACCAAACTGATATCCAATAATGGCATCCGTTAATGGCATGGCCATATGCCTGTAGAATTTAAATATGTCGGCATTCATATCAATCGGAGTTGGGTCATAATTCCCCGGGGGATGCCCCGTATCCTCCAAGCCATTTTCTATGGCCCATTCACCTACCAATTTTGGAAAACCTTCCGCCAACAATTCTGCCCGGGTTTTAAAAAAGGCATGTCGTACGGATTCCGTTTCGGGACCAATATTGTACCAAAGGGCAGGATACCAAGGTTTGGGGTCGTAACCATTGATTTCCTCAAATTTTTCGTTGAATGAGCCCGTCCATGTACGGGGGTGCTTCCAAAAGCCCACATCATCGAAAAATACTTTTCTGATGGTTTTCCCAAAATAGTCGCCAAAATTTCTTTGGTGAACTTCATAGGTCAGTTCCATGAGTTTACGCACCGCAGTAGTGTCCAAATAATCCACCACGGGATAGGCCTTATGATAGCTATCTTTTACCAAAACGAAGCTCATGACTTTCCATGTACCTGATGGCAGTTCATAACTCAAAAAATTATCTTTAATAAACGGAGTAAGTTCAATTCTTTCCAAAGTTTCGGTATTCATGGCCACTATGGAAAGTAGCTTTCCGTCCGGTAGTCTTTGATTGAATCGTATAGGGCCTTGCACCGTTTGTTCCACCTTATCCAAGCGTTTCATAGTATGTTCCGGATATAGCTCACCTAATTGACCACCTGCCATACCACTGGGAAAGTCATTATCGTCATATAAAATCACCTCCATATCCAATTCTTCAGCAGTCTCTAGTACATCTTGAAAACGTGCTAAATATTCAGGCGATAGAAATTTAGGCGTAGTACCGGGTCTTCCATCATTTTTAGGGGCCAGAGGCAAAACGCTTATACCACTAAAACCACCCAATTCCTTGGCATCTTTCATCTGCCGGCGAATACCCTCAGAAGTCAATTCTCCATTAATATGCCAAAAGGGCATAGGTTTAAAGGCGTTAGGTGGATTTTTAAAATCATCAACAAGCGTTTTTGGCAACGCATTATTTTCTTTACTGCACGACATGAGAACCATCCCAAGCACTAAAAAGCATAAAAGATATTTAAAGAAGAAGGATTGATTCATATTTAATCTTTTGTGGTTTGACTGCCCCACCAATCTTCATTGGGCTGAAAATTGGGTTCAAGTATTTCCAAACGTTGTTGCTCCAAAGCTTTCCGCTTTTCTGTAGCCATTCGCTCTAAATAAACCCGTTCCTTTGCAGCATCGTAAAGTGGGTCTTTTTCGGGAAACTTAGCATCTACCCCATTCAAGAAATCCATTAGCTCTTCATACAAAACCTTTGTGAGTTCTAGATTTTCCTCTGATATATTATTCTTTTCTGAAATATCCCTTTCCAAATCATACAATTCGTTCCGACCATCTTCATAGTAATGAATGAGTTTCCATTTCCCCTTTCTAATAATGGAGGAGGGTTGCCCACCTTGGTTTCCATAATGCGGGTAATGCCAGATTAGGCTTCTCTCTTTTGTGGGCAATCCGCCCATCAGCGGAAGAAGACTAATTCCATCTTGATGTTGGGCAGGCATCAATTCCGCTTCAACAGCATCTAAAATGGTTGGATAGAGATCGGCCGCGGTTACCGGCACATTGGTCTCAACCACCTGATTCTCGAGCCAAGGGATTTTTATGAGGTAAGGCTCTTTAATACCTCCCTCAAACTGATAACCTTTACCCCCACGTAACGGAAGGTTGGATGTTGCATAATTATCCCCAGAAGCTACGCCTCCATTATCCGAAGTAAATACCACCATGGTGTTCTTATCTAGCCCCAGTTCCTCTAGCGATCGCAAAACATGACCCACGGCATCGTCCATACTTTCGACCAATCCGCCATAAATGGGATTGTCTTGAACCTGGCGTATGGGCAGCACGGCCTCCATGCCATAACCCGATGCTGCCAACCCGTTGGCTGCAGCTTTATTTCGGTATTTGTTCCATTTTTCTTGGGTAGTCTGTATGGGTGCATGCACGGCATAAAAAGAAAGAAAGGCAAAAAAGGGTTGTTCTTTTTGGTCCTTCATAAAGGCTACGGTTTCTTTTGCCAACCGCATACTTAAATTTTCACCAGGCTGTCCGTTCTTTAGCTTTGGATTGTTATACGGGGCAAAAAACCCCCCTTTTGGACTACCGGAGTCCCAACCGCCTACATTGTACTCAAATCCATGGTCATCTGGCCAGGAACCTTCGCCGCCTAAGTGCCATTTACCAGCAAAAAAAGTGGTATACCCTTGTTCCTTAAGGGCCTCAGCTAAAGTGATATCTTCTGAAGGCAATTGCCTTACGTATTCCGGTGGCAAAAGCTGGTTGAATCTATTCCTCTTTCGCCATTCTGCACCTGTGGGAGCTCCAATCCAATCGGTAATTCCATGACGAGCAGTAAATTTCCCTGTCATAATACTGGCCCTGGACGGACTGCAAACCCTAGAGTTGGCATAGCCCTCGTTAAAAATGGTACTTTCTTTTGCCAAAGCATCTATATTGGGGGTTTCATAAAATTTGCTGCCCCTGAAACTTAGGTCGTTATACCCAAAATCGTCCACAAGAATGAACAAGACATTTTTGGTTGGTTTTACGTCTTGCTCACATCCTACAAAAAATAAGGCACAGAGAATTCCTATGAATTTCCTCATTGTAACCAAGCCGAAATCTGAAATATATCTTGCCATCTATTGTTATTTATTTTCGATGGAACTCAGCAAAATGTGTTTCACATCAGCCACCGTTCCCAATCTTAAACCTCCATTAGTTGCGCCTGTAATCCAATACAGCACCATCCCTGCATCCGAGCAGTCCCATTTTCCTTTTTGAAATCTGACTACATCGTCCACCTCAGCAATCTTGCCTTGCAGCCAAACCCATTGCACTCGTGGGTCCGGATGGTTTTTGGCCCAATCCCAATTTTCAATATTCACCTTTAGGTTCACGTTTTGGTCGGGAATACGCACTTCTTCCACCCCGTAATCCAAAATCTGTTGCCACGAATAAAAATCACCGGCATCATCATTGGCAGGATGATGCGTCACCACTTTCACATATGGGTGTTTTGCTTTGTTTGAAGCATCCAAAGCGAGTCCGATAATATCAGGCTCCCCAGCTTCAACGATCCACAAAGGGTCATCGGCAGAAGAAGCATTTATCGCATTTGCCAAATCAGCTACGGTTTTTTCTTGTTGCCACTTGGCATCAAAAAAAGTGAGGTCATCAAATCCGCCCCACCGCCTAGCGGTTACATCACAAGCAGATTGCATAAGGGCATGACGTTCTCTTTCTGCGCGTTCAGATATACGTTCCACACGTACCAGATCACAGCTATGGGAGTAATGTACCAACCTATCCTCTAGGCCTGCGGCACGTAATAAGGAAAGGGAAACCGCAGTACCTCCCAAATCATCAGGATCAGGTGAATTTCCGTCAGCAACTATGGCAATGCGTCCTTTTGGGGGATTAATTGAAGGTGGATTGGTATTACCAGAAACTAATATTCCTGGGGCATTACTAACTAATATTCCCCGCCCCACGGGAGCAAAAATCAATCCCGACCAACGGGCCCTGGCCCATTCATTACCGTCTTTACTGCCTATTTTGGCCTTTACGGTAATCCTATCACCAGTTTGTAAGTTTACTTTCTCCCAAACCTTGTTGGAACCGTTTCCTTCAAAAAACAGTTTCTGTGATAGTTTGGGCGAGAAGGTTCCCAATTCTTTATCGTTAATCAACACCGTAAATTCGGATTGCCCATCATTTTCGCCTACCCCAACAAATACCACGTCATATAAACCACTTTTAAAGTTGAAATCCACTGAAGTGGAAGCTTCTTTGTTTTTATTGGGATTAATGGCAAACCACCTACCGCCTGCGTCTTTATAAAATCCTGTGTTTTGCATTGGAAAGTCAGCAACAGGCAATGTTTTATTTTCAATTACCGAAGTGCTTATGGTTTCGTAATAGGAAGGCTCCGGCCATTTGATTCTTGCTGGAGGACCTATCTCAGATGGTACAAAATCCTTATCTGTGGTCAATAGGAATCTATCCATCGCAAAACCATCCTCACGCATACTGAATTCAATGTTGTGATAGCCCGCTGCGGGAATATCGAGGTAAATTTCATTAGAAACTCCACAATGCTCCTCTTTTGTACGTTGCTTGCTAGCCCACGTCCACTGGTTTTTTCCATCGCACCATTGCATACGCTGCCCGTGCTCTGGCCATTGACCATTGATTCCTACATGTACACTATTATCTTCACTGCCTGAACTAAATGCCCTAGACCATACGTAATAGCGCCCCGGGGTATTTATTTTAACACGATAGGTAACGATACCTAAAGCACCTGCTTCATTTGAAAAATTCTCACCCTTTATTAATCTATCGACATGTGTTACCCTAGTATCGGGCAATAGTTGAATATAGCCGTTATTACCAGTTCCAAGGCTATGGTTTTCTTTATTGGTGTTTGCTGATTCGTGCTTGTTGAAGCGGTACCATTGGCGCGTATCGGACTTTTGTTGTTTATAGTAGAATTCTGCTTCTACGGCAACCATTCCATCCTTTTCTTCAAAAAAGTGTTGTTCTTCCAAAAGGGGTAAGGACAAGACTGATTCTTGTGCCTCTAAAATGCTTATCTGCAACAAAAATGCAAACGCCAATGCGAATTTCATATTCATGTTTTAGTACTCTTTTAATCTTATATTTCGATAGGCAATGGTCATGGGTGGTCCTGTATGTACCTGTACCCCAATCAAACCTTTGTTTTTTCTATTCTCCTCATCGTTATCGATAACCACACTCATCACCTGACCATTAATAATATGTACCATAGTATTGTCTCGAACAATGATATGGCATATGTTCCAATCTTCATCATTGATAAATTCAAGCAAATCGTCTTTATCACCAATAGTGCCGTAGGCTTGAGGTTCTGTTTGATTTTTAATTTGTGAAAACTGCCCGCGCAAGGCTAAAAATTTTCGCCCTCGTTCCTCATAATTTTGACCGCTCCAACGGCCACCACCATCAATGTCACATTGATACCCCTTTAGCGCATGAGGGGTGTCTTCAACTTCCACACTTCTGTAGTTAATACCTGAATTTCCGCTTTTTGAAACCTTATATTCTAGTTTGAGTTCAAAATCAGCCGGTTGCCCCCCACGCCAAATTAAAAAGGAGTTTCGCTTCAGTAAGGTTTCCGAAGTAACCTCCCCAATAATATTGCCATCTTCTACGCGCCAATAGGTGGGGTCGCCTTCCCAATCGTTTAAGGTTTCTCCATCGAAGATGGAGGTAAAACCTATGGAATCCTCTTCAACCAACTGTGGAAACTTATGTTGTGCACGAAGTTGAAGGGCATAAAAAATCAAGGCCATCATAAAAAGCCATTTGAAACCCCTTAGTGTTTGCTTATTACCATTCAATTTTTAAAGTTTTTATGAAGTCATTGGCTTCGAGCAAGCTAGTGTTTTGACCTAATTATGCTATCCTGTGGTGTTTGGTACAAATTAAAATTTAGTACCAATCATGCTGACATGAGACTACAGGATAGTTTACGGTCAATAAAAGATAACTTTAGACCTATGCTTAATAAATCAAATACTAATGAAAAAAACTGACGTAAAACACTATTTTCCAAGGATATGCTTTCTATTTCTTTTTGTCTTTTTGACAAGTTGCATGGAAGAAAACAAAGACCATCTAACCTCCATATTCGATGGTGAGACCTTAACGGGATGGCATACCCTGGGCGGTGAGGCTACCTATCGTGTTGAAAATGGAGAAATCATTGGAACTACAGTTGCCAATACCCCAAATACGTTTTTGGTTACCGATTCCATTTATTCCGATTTTATTTTGGAACTTGATTTTAAGACCGATTCCGTTTCCAATTCTGGGGTACAGATACGTAGCAATAGTTATGATTGGTACCGAGATGGCATTGTTCATGGATATCAAGTGGAAATAGACCCGTCTGAACGCTCTTGGAGCGGAGGTATTTATGATGAAAAGCGCCGAAAGTGGTTGCATCCATTAGAAGGTAATGAAGCGGCACAAAAAACGTATAAGCCCAACGATTGGAACCATTTTAGAATCGAAGCCATTGGTGACACCTTAAAAACATGGATTAATGGTGTACCTGCATCACATTTAGTGGACGAAATGAACCAAGAAGGTTTTTTAGGCCTTCAAGTACACAGTATTGGCAAAAAAGGAAAACCTGGGGTCGATATCAAATGGCGAAATATTGAGTTTATAACGGAAAATCTTAATCAATATACCCAACCGTCACCCCTACCGGCAGTTGTCACGAAAAACCAACTCACTTTTGAAGAAAAAAAATCGGGCTGGCAACTACTTTGGGATGGAAAAACCACAAACGGGTGGCGTGGTGCCAAATTGGAGGAATTCCCAGAAAAAGGATGGGAAATCAAGGATGGTGTACTCAGTGTACTTGCAAGTGGTGGAGCGGAATCTGCCGCGGGTGGTGATATTGTCACCAAGGCAATGTATGCCAACTTTGAACTTAAAGTCGATTTTAAAATCACCGAAGGTGCAAACAGCGGCATCAAATATTACGTGGATACCGAACTGAACAAGGGTGAAGGATCTTCGATAGGATTGGAATACCAGATTTTGGATGATGAGCGTCACCCCGACGCAAAAAAGGGTAGTCATGAAGGTAGCCGAACAGTGGCATCATTGTACGATTTGATTCAGGCCAACCCCAATAAACACATGAATGCCGTTGGAGAATGGAACACCGCACATATCGTATCAAAAGACAACACGGTTGAACACTGGCTCAATGGTGTTAAGGTTTTGGAATACGAACGTGGTAGTGACGAGTTCTTAAAATTGGTAGCGGAAAGCAAATACAAAGACTGGCCAAATTTTGGACTTTTGGAAAAAGGCAATATTCTTTTACAGGACCATGGCGACCTAGTTTCCTTTAAAAACATTAAAATAAAGACTTATGAGTAAGCAAAATAGTAGGAGAAGTTTTGTGAAGAAAACAACTTTGGGGACCATAGGTCTAGCAAGTGCTTCATCAATGGGTATGAGTGCCCAAAGCTATAAGAACATTATGGGGGCCAATGACCGTTTGCATGTAGCCATTGCAGGTTTGGGCCGAAGATTAGGTGCCTATTACGCCCCCATCGCCCATAAGGATAGCAACGTTCGGTTAACATATCTGTGTGATGCCAAACAGAGTCAAATGACCAAAGCAGCAGAAAAGTTTGCAGAACATATCAAATATAAACCCACCTTAGAACAGGATATTTTCAAAGTGCTTGATGATGACAAGGTAGATGTTTTAATCAATGCCATGCCCGACCATTGGCATACCCCTGGAGCCATTATGGCCATGAAGGCCGGTAAGCATGTATATGTTGAAAAACCCAGTAGTTGCACCATGGAGGAGAACGAACTTCTCGTAGCGGCAACCAAAAAGTATGGGAAGATTGTTCAGATGGGCAATCAGCAACGTTCATCGGGACATACTCAGCAAATCATCCAAAAAATTCATGAAGGTACTATTGGAGAAGCCTACAAAGCTATAGCATTCTATAGCAATGGTCGTGGGGAAGTACCCAATCAGCAAAAAGCCGCTGTGCCTGAGGGATTGGACTGGAATCTATGGCAAGGTCCAGCGGTGCATCGGGAGTATACGTCAGAAACTTGGAACTACAATTGGCACTGGTACGGTTGGAACTATGCCACCGCCGAAATGGGTAATAACGCAACCCACGAATTAGATGTGGCTAGATGGGCTTTAAATGTGGACTTACCGCAATTGGTGGAAGTAGAGTCTGACAAAAGGCATTTTAAGGATGATGGCTGGGAGATGTACGATACCATGTTGGCCCGTTTTACTTTTGAAGGGAACAAGCAAATTGAATGGGACGGCAAAAGCCGAAATGCTTACAATACCTACGGTAGTGGCCGTGGGGTAATCATTTACGGAACCGAGGGTACCGTTTTTGTAAACCGAGGTCATTATAGACTTTTTGATAGAAAAGGACAATTGGTTGAAGAAGTGAGCAGTGGCGGTGAAGAAGGAGGCGTTGCCCTTGGTGGTGGTGGCGATATGTCTACACTTCATGTGCAAAACTTTTTCGATGCCATTCGTGGGAAAACAAAGTTATACGCACCTATTGAAGATGCCAATATATCCATGGCAATGGTGCATTATGCCAATGTTTCTTCGCGAATAAAACAAAACTTTGAAGTAGATGATATAAAAGGTACCATGTTCAACAGGGATGCCATGAACCATTGGGGCAAACCTTATGAGGAATCTTGGAAAAGTAAATTTTTAACCCTTTAGATTATATCTAAACATTAGCCATGAAACCATCATTGCGAATATGCCAATGATGGTTTTTTTTTACACTCTTTTAGCATAGTTATTGGTTCAAGTAACTCCTGAGAGCAATCGACGCTTTTGGTTCTGATGTAAAAGCTATCATAATTTCACTACATCTCCTGCAAGCATTATTATTTTCTGAGCTACTGTGCCATTTTCAATTCTTTCGGTAGAAGGTTGTGCCCCACCTACTGATATGGCATACGCTCCAGGTTGAATAACTTTTTGCCCCTGCGTGGTCACACTACTTAACTGGTCTTTAGCAATCGTAAACGACACGGTTTTCTTTTCTCCCGGTTGCAATGAAACCCTATCAAAGGCTGCGAGCGTTTTATGCGGATTAAATTCATCGGCATTCGTGTTTTGAACGTAGACCTGTACGATCTCGTCACCTTTTACTTTACTGGTATTTTGAACATCAACCGTTACGGTAACCTCATCACCAGTCTTCTGCTCATCAGGAATGTTCAGATTACTGTATTTAAAGGTCGAATAGCTCAAGCCATATCCAAATTCATACAAGGGTTCTCCTTTAAAATAACGATAGGTTTTCCCTCGCATATCATATTCGCTAAAAGCAGGAATATCATTGATGTCTTTATAAAAAGTTACAGGTAGCCTACCCGATGGATTATAATCTCCGAAAATAACATCGGCTATAGCAGTACCACCTGCTTGACCTGGGTACCAAGCCTCAATAATGGCCGGGATATTTTCTTGCTCCCAATTTATGGATAGTGCACTACCATTCAACAACACCAATACAGTTGGTTTGCCTAAGGCTGCAATTTTCTTTATCAAATCAGATTGGGTTTTTGGCAATTTGGTATGTACCCGGTCACCACCAGAGAACCCGTCTACCTTAACTTTCATTTCTTCTCCCTCTAATAACGGGCTGATACCCATACATAATACTACAGCGTCTGCATCTTTAGCCAATGCGATAGCTTCTTCTTCTAGATTGTCTTTTGGTGCTTCCCAAAGCAATCTCATAATAGAGTGTTCCGTCTTATTTTGGGTACATTCAAATCGGATATCATACTTCTTATCCGCCTTTAAGGTGACGTATTCGTATATTTTCTTCGGATGGTGTACATCATTACGCTCCATCAATAATTCATCGTCCAAAAACAATTTCATAGATGAAAAAGCTTCACCACCAAGAGCATATGATCCTGTTTTATCCACAGTAAGTACCCCGGACCAACGTACCGCATACGTGTCTGGATCCATGTCCTCAAAAGGAGGTGTTGTGCGCCAAGTAAAATCAATTGTCTTATCAATTCTGGTATGTTTTGGTTCCCCTTCAAAAGTGATATTATTAAAATATTCTCCTTTAAGACCACTTGTCTTTAGTGAACTATCTGAAAACAATACCGACTCTGGCATAGCTTCAAAAACTGGCAATCCTTCTGCCAACTTACATCCTATGGCATAAGAGACTTCTGCATTCGGCAACTTATTTCTTAAACCGTCTAAAGGAGTAATTGGTGTGGTTGGATACCCATTGTAATTGCCCAACAACACTTCTAAATCATCAGCATTGGAACCTATAACGGCAAGTTTTTTTGTTTTTGCTTTATCAAGTGGTAAAATCTTATTTTCATTTTTTAATAACACCATAGATTTTCTGGCTGTCTCAAGGGCTGCCAGTTGGTGCTTTTCAGAGTCAACTACATCATAAGGAATATCAGCATATTTTACCGCCCCTTCAGGAGCAAATAAGCCCAATCTTAGACGAGCAACAATTAATCGTTCCAAAGAAACATCAAGCTCTGCTTCTGAAATCAAGCCATCTTTCACGGCTTCAACTAAGGCTGGGTATGAATTACCACAGTTTAAGTCGGTTCCTGCCTTTACGGCTAATGCAGAGGCCTCTTTTGCATCTTGACTTATGTGATGCGCATTTTCATCATAAAAGTCTCTAATGGCCCAACAATCGGAAACGATATAGCCTTCAAAGCCCCAATCGTTCCGTAACAATCCGCTTAATTCTTGATTACCACAACAGGGTTCACCATTGTAACTATTATAAGCACACATAATGGAATACACATCGGCTTCTTTCACCACTTTTTCAAAATGTGGGCTATAGGTATTTAAAAAATCTTGAGGACTGGGCACTGCATTGAATCGATGACGATCAGCTTCTGGCCCACTATGCACCGCAAAGTGTTTTGCTGTGGCAACCAATTTTAAATAATTGGGGTCGTCACCTTGCAATCCTTTTATAAAACGAACGGCCAGTTCACCTGCCAAATAGGGGTCTTCCCCATAGGTTTCCATACCACGGCCCCATCTTGGATCACGAAAAATATTGATGTTTGGTGTCCAATACGTAAGGCCTTGGTAAATGCCTCTTTTACCTTTTGAAGCAAAATCGTGATGTTTGGCACGCGCTTCGTCTGAAATAATTTCTGAAATAAAAGACATGTTCTCTTTATCAAAAGTTGCCGCTAACCCTATAGCCTGTGGAAACACAGTGGCACGCCCTGCCCTACCAACACCATGCAAACACTCATTCCACCAGTTATATTCCGGTATACCCAAGCGTTCTATAGCAGGGGATTCATAACTCATTTGCGACACTTTTTCTTCAAGTGTCATTTGAGCAACCAAGTCTTTTGCTTGCTGTTCAAATTCAGACTTACTGATGATTTTTACATTATCTGCCTCTTTTTTTGTTTCTGAGCAGCCCACTAAGAAACAAAAGATTACCAGAGCACTTCCTATGATTTTAACCGAATTCATACGTATTATATTAGTTGAACTATTTGTCTTTATTATTATTTTTTAACCTATTTACGACCTATTACTCCTTATTTATTCTAAAGCTTGAACAAAGCCTGAAAAAGCTTCCTTTCGTTTAAAATTGGCATCAAACAACAAGGGCCAATCTGGAAAACCATATCGCGGTGTAATCCAAGACTCATCATCCTTAAGTCCCCAAACTGTTAGGGCGTATTTTAAGTTTTCAGGTATCTTATTATATACTGAAACCACTTCGTAAACTTTTTTTGCCTGCGCTTGGTTACGTTGTTCTGTAAGTTCAGTTACATCCCCTTTCGGATTTGTTTTTATATCCAACTCCGAAAAATGGATTAAAAGACCACGATCTACAGCTAGATTGGTCGCAGTTTGAAGCGTAGTCTTGCTGGGAAAGTTATAATCCAAATGCATTTGGTATCCTACGCCGTCAATCAAGTTTTTGTTCTTTAAACCATCGATGAGCTTAAAAGCACCCTGTTGCTTTTGAACGTCATGTTCTAAGCCGTAATCGTTGTAAAACAATTTGACCTTATTGTCCGCTTTTCGCGCAAATTCAAAACACTTTTCTACATAATTTAGTCCCATTCGTTCTAAAAACAAGGATTCCCGCATTTTGGTAGTATTGTCTGCAATGGCCTCATTCACCACATCCCACGAATCTACCTTACCCTTATACCTTTTAACCACAGTGGTAATGTATTGCCCTACTATGGCTTCAAATTGGGCATTGGTACCTTTAAAGTTTTCCAATACATCAGGTATGCTTTCGTGCCAAACCAAAGCATGTCCATGAAGGTTCATTCCGTTATTTTCCGCAAAATCAACAATAGCGTCTGATTGTGTCCAATCATATATAATCTTCATATTTTCATCAATACCCTTAAAAATGCTTTTCATCTTCATGGCATTTTCAGCTGTAATGCTATTGAACTCTCTGGTATAAACACTACTATGGTCTGTAGCCCTTACTCGATCAGGATTGACAGCAACCCCAACAAAAAAATCTTTAGCAGCGGTTTTTAGTGTTGTGCTTTCAGGTATCACAATATTTGGTTGGTATCCTTGGGCAGTCACGTTTTCTTTAACCACCAATTGCACATTATCAAATTGGACCACTTGCTTTTTTGGTCCTTGTTCAGGGTTAATACCTACCTTCACTCGACCAACTTTTGTGAAATCTATGGTCTTTTCGTGATTATTAGGATCATAGGCATACCCAAAATCAGCTAGATTTATTTCTAAAGATTCCCACTCACATGTCTCTTTTGTAAAAGTATATTGCCAATTCACTTCATTTTTACAGCAATCATTAGGACCATCTACCAAAACAATATTTACAACCGTTCCCGGTGCTCCACCACAATTGACATCAAGCCTTAAAAAAACATTGTCTATGGTCTTACCTTTCAATTTCTTTTTGGGAATCAATCTAAAAGTGATGCCGGATTGGCTTACCACATAACCTTTATCAGAGGTGCCGTTCCAAGCCAACTCATAATACTTGCCATCTCTAAGGGAATTATTTCTTTGGACACCGTTCAATCCTAAATCACCAAAAGATTCCCAAGTACTTGGTAAAATTCCACCTCCATCAAAATCAGTGACCAAGAACACTTCTTCAGTCTGCGCAAACAATAAACAGACACAAAAAAGTGAAGGAATCAGTATAATCGCTTTTTTAGTATTCAGAAGAAAATTCATCTACTCTTTGTATTTAACCGTAACCTTGAGTTAGTTATATCTACCAAACCACAAATTATATGGTTTAGTGATCGCCCGATTTTTCATAAAAAATAAATTTTAAGAGCGATTTTTTTTAACAAAAAGTTTTTTGATTTGTTTAAAAAGTAAGGCGAGTAATAAACCAACTCGCCTTACTTCTTATGAATATATGTCTTAAGTCCTATTCAGGACAAGAACCTAAATTATCAATATAAAATGTACCGGCAACATTTTCACCAGGTGCTATAAAGAAGGTTGGTTGATTATATTGCCCTGTTGGCACAAAAGGCGCGCCAGTGGGAACTCCGAGAGCTTCACCTTCAGCAACAAAACCAGCAGTGGCATTAGCGAAATCAAAACGCAACTCTTCCCATCCAGTTCCCCCGTGCGCTACCGCAACTTCCACTTCACGTTCGGTCTCGTTGTTTGTAGGGTTTTGTTGCATGTTCAGTCTGACAGTAACTTCCGCCTCTGACCAAAATAATACACGAACCACCTTATCGTCTGCAGCGAAGTTGGTTGGTGTTCCTAATACGGTTCCGAAGCCATCAAAGTTACCTCCGCCATCTTGTACGATTTCCAAAACGTTATTTGATTCGGGATTTGCCCCTGAAGGATCGGGATTGGTAACCGTTTGCACCGTTACACCATTAAAACCAAAGAACTCTTCACCATTATCTAAAGTAACTGGGGTCTCGAAAATCGCAGTACAAGGATCTGGTTCTTCCACCTCTTCTTCTTCACCAACCGGTGGAGGCGCTGCACCGCCGTCTGGGCACACACCAACGTTATCCAAATAGAACGTACCTGAAACGTCATCACCAGGGCTTATGAACATTTGGAATCTAATATAGTCACCAGTCGGAACAAAAGGAACAAAATCTGGAATACCCAATGCGCCATCAGGGCTACCTGTGAAGCCAGCAGTTGCAGTAGAGAAATCAAAACGAAGTTCTTCCCATCCTGAACCAGTATGTATTAAGTTAACCTCGGCTTCACGCTCAGTTGTATTGTTTGGATCTTGCTGTACTGTAAGTCTTAAAGGAATTTCCCTATCTGACCAGAATGTCAATCGAACAATCTTATCAGCTGCGGTAAAGAGCGCAGGAGACGTCATTTGAACGCCAAAGCCATCAAAGTTTCCACCTCCATCTTGTGTGATTTGCAAAACATTAGATTCTGATGGATTGGCTCCAGATAGATCAGGATTTGGCACCACCGACACTTCGGCGCCGTTGAAACCAAATTCAAAGGCACTGGGGCCGTCAGCATCCCAAGTAACCGGGGCACTGAAAATCTGAGTACAAGGGTCTGCAGGCGGTACTACTTCAAAACGTTCTTCCGTCACCAAATCATTGGGTGCAATGGCGCGTACGATTGCAAAAAAGTTTTCATCCGCTTCCGGATATAAAAAAGTAACAGATTGTTGAATACCTATTAATTTGGCAGGCTCTCCAGGAATTCCAGACAACACTTCGAATGCGGTGGCCCCCATAGCAGTAGGACTTATGGTCACCGAAAAGGGCGCTTCTTCATTATTAAAAACTATGTTGGCTCGAACCTCGGAAGGAGGAGCCCCCTCCTGTAAAACGGCTTTAAACTCATTTTTCTCACATGAGATAAATAGAATTAATAGGAGGCCAAGAATAAACGATTTCATATTTCATTAACTTTAATAAATCAAAAATGAATATAGTTTTTTAACTCTTATTAACATTCTTTTAGTTACATCCAAAAAGACTCTTTGCAACATATGAGGGATAAATTGCTACAAATTTTATTTTTCTCGTTAAAACTTAAGTTCAATTTTACAGTAAACAAGACTTACAAGCAATGTACCTAATGATGAAGCATTCAAAGCGCTTAGTACAACTAGCGGTCGTTATCTTACTTTTTACAACAAACATTGTTCAATCACAATTTGATCAAGAGGATTTTGAATTTCATACTGCTGAAAAAAACTTGTTTCAACGACCGGTAACGGCCATGGTCAAAGATCATAATGGTTTTATTTGGATTGGCACAGATGGTGCTGGCCTCTATCGTTTTAATGGTCTTTCATACACCTACTTTGGGCATGAGCTCAATAACAAAAATAGCATTAGTAGCAATACCATCAATTCATTGTTCGTAGATGCAAAAGGCGGTCTTTGGGTCGGCACCAACGCCGGTATGAGTAAATACGACAAACTCAAAAATGAATTTGTAAGAATCTCGAATAAGACATACCAAAACTCAGATAATTCTTTTATCAACGTACTCTGCTTTGCTGAATTTGAAGGAACTATTCTCGTTGGAACATATGACGGCATAAAAAAAATCGACCTATCCAATCTTTCCATAAAAAACTATGCAATCCCAGGAAATGCGATACTCGATTTAAAATTTTCAACCAAGGGCAACCTTTACATTGCAACCAATAAAGGATTAAAGACCGAACAATACTTTAATAAAGGTACCATAAAAGACCTACCGGTAGCTAGGTCGAAAAGTATCTTTAACATCACTAAACTTCATATAGACCAAAAGGAAAACCTTTGGATAGGAACTGTCAAAAATGGCGTATTTACAATCGACCTGAAAAAACCGAGAAAGACAGCAAAAAAAATCAACGTGGCCAATAACAAGGTTATGGCCATTACAGGGAATGAAAACACAACATTCATAGCTATTGAAAATGAGGGTTTGGCAATTCTGAATGATGATGGCAGTTTGTTAAAAAACTTAAAGTATGATCCAAAAAACAAACAGGGTATAGGGTCTGATTCGGTTTGGTCATTATTATATGATAACGAAAACAGGCTTTGGTTAGGTTATTATGAAGACGGCTTGGGTTTTCTCGACCAATACCATAATAAGTTCAAGGCCTTGAGAATGCAAGTTGGGAGTAATACGGTTCAATCCAATGACATTAGGGCTTTTGCCACTACGAGTAATGGTAATCTCTATATTGCCCAAACCAACGCCATCGATTATTTGAATACGACCTCAGGGCAAGTCACCGCAATTTACGGGAAAAAGAATACGTTATACACTGGTTTTCCGCAGGGTAATTTTATTGAAGACATATTCGTTGATAGTATGGATGGTCTATGGATTGCAACCTGGGGGAACGGAATTTATTGGTTAAAAAAAGGAAGCAAAACCTTCGTGAATTTCACAAAAAAGACTACTGGAGGGAAGCTTCGCACAGATAAAACCCAAAGTATTTCGGAAGATAGCCACGGTAGGGTTTGGATAGGTACTTTTTTAGAGGGCGTATGTTATTACGATCCGATAAAAAAAACGATAGAGATACCCTCCGGCGAGAAATATCAAAGTTCTCAATTGAATATTAAAGATATAAAGGTCATTCATCACGACAGTAATGGTTTTCTATGGGTAGGCACTTCTTCAGGGCTTTACCATATCAACGTTGCTAAAAAAACTGAATTTGATGTCGTTTCACACAATAACGCGATTTCATCAACTTTTGGTGGCCACCCGAGTTCCAATCAGATACTCGATATATACGAAACCCAAGACGGAACGGTTTGGTGCGGAACCAATGGAGGAGGTCTTTTCTCTTATAATCGAGAAACAAAAGGTTTTGAACGATTTAAGCTAGACGGTCAAGATTTGACCTATGTAAACGCAATTTATGAACCGGTCAAAAATGAACTCTGGCTCAGCAGTAAATTGGGTGTTCTAAAAATAGAAAGAGCGTTAAACAAAGTCACCAATTTTACAGTTCAAGATGGCCTTTTGAAAAACTTTCTTGCCGATGGGGCAATCGTTTTAGCAGGGGAAAACACCTTATATCTGGGCACAAAAAATGGACTAAACACAATTAATCCAAAGAACATACCTTCAAATCCAAATCTACCCAAACCTTATTTAAAAGGCCTACGAATTTTTAACAAAAAGGTAAATAGTCAAGATAAGGATAGTCCGCTACAAATCAGTGACAGTAAAAACACCGTCAAATTAAAACACCATCAAACGGCATTGACCATCGATTATGGTTCCATTAGTTATACGAGACCTGGCAATAATCAGTACGCCCATTACCTAGAAAATTTTGATGATACCTATAATTATGTCGGTACATCCACAATGGCAACATATACTAATTTAGAACCCGGAGATTATACGTTTTACCTCAAAGTGTCAAATAATGATGGGCTTTGGACCCCAGCCACAACCATTTTAACCATTGAAGTATTACCGCCATGGTGGCAAACCAAATGGGCGTACCTACTTTTCTTTATTCTGATTGGAGCATTGGTCACTACGATTATGTTATCCTACAGAAAAAGAATAGAAATAAAAAACACCCGCAGACTTGAAAGGGAAAGAAGGAAACAGAAAGTAGAACTCCAACAACAAAAACTCCAGTTTTTCACCAATATCTCACATGAGTTCAGAACGCCGTTGACCCTTATAATAAATCCGATCAAAGAGCTAGTGAACATGAACCAAACCGAGTTCACAAAAAATGTTCGTGAGAAACATCAAATCATTCATAAAAATGCAGATCGTTTGTCAAGGCTTATCAATGAGTTGATGGATTTTAGAAAATTGCAATCCGATAAACTTCAACTAATGCTCAGTCATTTTAAATTGACAGAGCAGACAAAGAACATTCTAAGTTTTTTCAATGAGGAAGCGCAAAGAAGGGCAATTCGTCTTGACCTTAAGTATGATGACATTAACCTTGAGGCATATGCCGACAAAGGCTTATTGGATAAGATTTTCTTTAATCTCCTTTCAAATGCCTTTAAGGTTACCCCAAATAATGGTCGGATCCAAGTAGAAATCCGCTCTAAAGGGCAAACAGTCTTACCGAACATAGATACCGAAAAATCGGTACCGGTCATTGAAATAAGCGTAAAAGATAGCGGTCCCGGCATAGATCAAAAAGAGTACAAAAAGATATTCAACAGGTTCTATCAAATTGGGGAGAAGAACAAAACCTATTACGGAAGTACAGGAATCGGTCTTGAAATGGTAAAAAGTTTCGTTGAACTCCATAGGGGCATTGTTGAAGTCGAAAGCATTTTAGGTAAGGGCTCAGTCTTTACAGTCATCATACCACATGGTGAAAAGTTCTTTGAAAAAGAATTGAATAAAACTGGAAGAACTACAAGTGCCATAATATCGAACACAATAAAATCGAAAAAGAAATATGACGTAAACGAGATATTGAGCGTCAAAGAGAGAAAAAAGACGCTGTTGATTGTCGAAGACAATCTTGATCTTCAAGATTATATAAGTTCAATCTTCAAGAATGAATATAAATTGGTTTTGGCATCAGACGGGCAAGAAGGTTGGCTAAAAGGCATTGAGCATGAACCTGATTTAATAATAACAGATGTTATCATGCCCATAATGGACGGCATTGAATTTTGTAAAAAAATCAGAAATAACGAAAAGCTAAGGCAAACCCCAATTATTATGCTGACGGCCAAGGCCCTGCCAAAAGATAGGGTCAAAGGCATTCAAATCGGTATCGATGCTTATGTGACCAAACCATTCGACAAAGAAGAGCTAGAAGCAATCGTTGCACAACAACTTAAGAAAAATGACCTCTCCAAATTACAGAAGGTAGCTGCAACACCAGTAAAAGAGCAAAAGAATCTTGTTGATTTTGATAATGATTTTATACAAAAAGTAGTCGATTTTATTCAAAGTAACATCGACAACCCTGACCTAAATGTTGAAATATTATCCTCACATCTTTGTCTTAGCAGAAGCCAGGTTTACCGAAAAGTAAAAAACCTGACTGGACTATCACCGATAACTTTTATTAGAAGAATCCGGTTGGAAAGAGCCCGAACATTATTGCAAAATGACACAAACTTGAATGTAAGTGAGGTTGCCCATAGTGTAGGATTCTTATCGGCTTCATACTTTACCGTTTGTTACAAAAAACAATTCGGCGAACTTCCGAAAAGGGGATAATAAGGGCATTCCTAAAAGACATTCATTCTTTAAACAAACAACAATTTCAATGTTATGCAACATTTGCTACAAACATTGCATCAAATAGATTATAGCTCAATTTTCAAGTAAACTAACTTGCACTTTAACAAATTTTAACGTCTTTTCCTTATTACTAAAGGGAAAGGGTTTAACCGAAGATTCAATTAACACCTTTTAGAAAATGCTGAAAAAATTAAGTTTTGTGTTGCTACTATTGTTGTCAGCGCAAATGATATCTCAAGAAATCACCGGAACAGTAAGCGATGCTGATGGACCGCTTCCAGGAGCCTCGGTCTTCGTAGAGGGCACCTCCAATGGTGTGGTAACTGATTTTGATGGCAGATACTCCTTAAAAGGGGTAAGCAACGGCGCCACAATTATATTTTCTTACGTAGGATACAGCCGGCAAGAGATTAACTACACCAATCAAACTGTGCTTAATGTTACTTTACAAAGGGATTTGGTCAGTTTAGATGAAGTCGTACTAGTGTCATATGGTAAACAAAGAAACACACCTGTATCTGTCGTAGATGGTGAAGAGTTAAGTGAATTTCCTACTACGGACATTGGGCAGGCACTTCAGGGAAGGGCAGCCGGTGTTACGATTACCAATGGTGGTTCACCCGGTTCACAGACACTGATTCAAATACGCGGTGTGAATACCTTTGGAGATGGTACCCCACTTTTTGTTGTTGATGGGGTTTTCACTAACAGTATCAACAGTATTGATTTAGCAAGTATTGAAAAAATAGATGTACTGAAGGATGCCGCCTCATTATCGGTTTATGGATCAAGGGGTACCAACGGGGTAATTCTCATCACCACCAAAAAAGGTAAAGTCGGCAACGCCTCTTTTACCGTTAATGCCTCTAGTGGAGTACAAGAATTTAACGACCGTTACGACGTTTTAAACACACAACAATACATTCAGTTCTTGCGCGAAGTCAACGCTTTGGCCGGACAGCAAGGTGGGCCTGATTTTCCTGTAGATCGAATTAACCTAGACCCAAACTTTAATGGCAACGGGGTAGATACCAATTGGCAAGATGCCTATTTTAGACAAGCTCCTATTAATAACATTAGTGCTAATGTGAACGGCGGTAGTGAAAAGGCTAGATATAATGTTGGATTTTCAAGATTGGATCAACAGGGAATCTTCATTGACACTGGATTCTCAAGAACCACACTAAATATCAATACCGATGCCAAAATCTCAGAATGGCTCGATATAGGTCAGACCCTATCATTGGGACATAATAGAACGGTATCACCAGAACGCGATGGTGGTCGTGATCCTTTTCAAAATATACTAGGAATGGCACCCTACATCGAAGTTGGAAATCCTGTGGATGGCTTTGGGGGTACCACCGAATTGGATTTAAACGACTCTCGAAATCAAATTAGAATACAGAATAGCCAAGATAACCTTACAAGGTTTTCATCAGCAATCGGTAGCGTCTTTGTAAATGCTAAAATATTTGATGGACTTAGTTTTCGTTCCCAATTTGGATTGAATGCGAGCCTTTTATTACAAGATAATGAGCGCCGGGCATTTGCTGAATTAGGCACTTTTGCTAATCCAATTAATTTTGTTGATAAAATACGACAAACGACAACACAGACCATTTTTACAAATACCTTGGCATTTGATAAAGACTTTGGTAAACATTCTGTCAATGCCTCTGCTGTGTTGGAACAAACCCAAATCAATTTTGAATCAGGGTTACTTTCGGATAACCAAGAAATCTCTTCAGAAATCCCTGAGATTTTTTCACCGAACGCCAGTTCTCTATCTTTTTCGGTACCAGAAAATTTAAATTCCGTTCTCTTTCTTGCAGGATATGAATTTGATAATCGGTACTCCATCAGTGGCTCTGGTCGACGAGATACTTCTTCACGCTTTTCGCCAGAGAATGCCTCACAATGGTTCTTTTCAGGTGCTTTTGGCTATGATATTTCAAATGAAAAGTGGTTTGATATTGATTTTATCAATAGTTTTAAGTTTAGGGGTAGTTATGGGGAGACCGGTAACAACAGAACAGGTAACGTAGTGAACCAGTTTCTTCCCACCTTAGGCCTAAATCTACCTACTGTATTAAATGATGTGGTAGTTCCTGGGATTAGTCCTAATAATGCAGCCAATCCTGATTTACGTTGGGAAACACAAATCAAACAAAATTATGGGTTCAGTTCTGGATTTTTATACGACCAGATTCAATTCAGCATGGATTATTTCAAAAACCGTAGTGAAGATTTGTTAATTCCAGTGGAATTGCCTTCATCAGCCGGTATACCAGGTAATTCACAAACTGGGGCAACAGTAATCAGAAACGTTGGAATTGTTGATGTCGAAGGACTAGAGCTGACATTGGGTTATAATGACTACAAAGGTGAATTTAAATGGAATTTTTGGGCAAATGTAACTCGGGCAGAAGCTAGGGTAGAACGCCTAGGACTGGCGGGTGAGCCTATTGAACGTGCACGCTTGAATCCGCCTTTTGCATCTGCGCTAAACCGATTGGCAGTGGGTGAAGCCCCCTTTCACTTTTTTGGATTAGTAGCTGACGGTGTCTATTCAACGCAGGCTGAAATTGACGAAGCATTACCCAACAACGGAAATACAGCGGTTCCTGTGCAACCTGGTGACGTTCGTTACCGTGATATTAACGGTGACGGCCTTATTGATTTGGATGATAGAGCCGTAATTGGTAATCCCAACCCAGATTTTACCTACGCCGTTAACTTAAGAGCGGATTACCGTGGATGGGATTTTGATGTACTTTTCAATGGGGTACAAGGTGTTGATATATTGAACAGTAATGTATTTTATTTGGAAGGATTGGATAATGGATTGAACTACGGAACACAGGTATTACGTAGATGGCAAAACCCTGGAGATATCACTGATATCCCAAGGTTTAGATTCGGTAACAATATCAATAATGAAATATCTTCTAGATATATTGAAGATGGTTCATTTCTTAGATTGCGTAATGTGACTGTAGGGTATACCTTCCCCAATACCATGGTTAATAAATCTGGGAATGGCTTTCTTAAAAAGTTCAGAGTGTATGCACAAGGGCAAAATTTATTAACTTTTACAAATTATTCAGGTCTTGACCCTGAAGTTGCACCTTTCTATAATGCAGCTGGCCTGGTTGATGGTCTGGGCATAGATCGAAGTGCACAACCACGACCGATTACCGTAGTTACAGGAATTCAATTAGAGTTTTAATAAAAAGTGTGAGAAAAATGAAAAAAAATAGTTTTAACCTTTTAAAGTGTATCCCTTTTGCGGCACTACTTTTTGTAATAGGCTGTGATAAGGAAGTGCCTGTTGAGAATACCAATGCGCTGAATCCAGAGATTTTCTTTGAATCGTTGACCCAAGTTGAGGCTGCAGTGAATGCAAGCTACAATCAATTTCAAGTACTGTATCAACGTAATGGTTATATCTTGCAAGATGCTATTTCTGATGAAGTACTTTCAAGTGGGGATCCAAACTATGCACCTTTCAATCGATTTGAGTTTAATCCAACTTTAGAAAACATCGCCCAGTATTGGACATCGTGTTTCAATGGTGTTGGAGCCTGTAATTTTGTTATTGGCAACGAAGAAAGAATGCGTACAACTGCAGATTTGCCATCAAGTGATTATACACAATCAGATGTAGACAATGCCCTTGGGCAAGCATATTATCTTAGGGCTTTATATTATTACCATTTGGTAAAACGCTTTGGAGGGGTTCCATTAAAGGTTGAATTAGAAGAAGCTACTGTGGATTCACCTAGAGCTACAGTAGATGAGATTTACGCCCAAATTATAGCAGATTTGCAACTTTCTACCCAATTGACCTTTCCAAAAGGAACTTCTGTAGCTGGTCGGGTGACACGTGAAGCAGCTTTTGCCATGTTGGGCAAAGTATATTTGCATCGCGAAATGTACATCGAAGCACGAGAAGCTTTTAACAATGTAACCAATCATAGCTTATTACCACTAGAAAACTACGCCGATAACTTTAATGCTTCTGGCGAATATAATGACGAATCAATGTTTGAGATAGGATATCAAGTTGCTTCAGGAGTAGGTACTGATAGCGAACGTTGGGCTCAGACTGGTATCGGTACTTCAGAAATAACATTTAGGTCACAAGATTACACTGGATGGGCGAATGCCAGACCTTCAGATAAAATGATACAAGAATTTGAAGAGGATGATCCTAGACTTGAATTCGCCATTTTGGTAGATAATGAAAATACCTTCTACGGCCCAGATTTTTCCCTCCAGTTTCCGTGTCCCGGTTGTGTGGGAGCGCCGGCATGGTATAAATTCTCCCAATTGTATGACGAAACAAATGTTTCTGAAAACAGTGGTGTAAACGTTCGAATCATGCGCTATGCAGATGTAATTTTAATGCGTGCTGAGGTAGAATTGAACTTGGGGAATACCCAAGGTGCAATAGACCTATTGAATGAAATTAGAGATCGTGCAGAAATGCCACGATACGGTACCGCCACTATGGATGCCAGAGGCTTTCAAGTAAATACACCAGAACAGATATTTGAGGCCATTGTCCATGAAAGATTTGTAGAACTTTCTGGAGAACAACAGCGATTCGATGATCTTGTTCGATGGAATCTCGATGATCAAGAATTATCCTTTTTCCCGGATGCTAATTTTGACAATCCAGATGAATCGTTACGTAACGTTCGCGTTTATGATCCAAATGTGCATCGCGTGATGCCCATACCACAAAATGAAATTGACGCCAACACTGCATTGACTGAGGCTGATCAAAACCCTGGATATTAATTGTTCGAGTTAGTTTAGTTATTTCACAATCAATGGGCGAGAATATAAATTCTTGCTCATTTACTTTTTAGTAAATTCAACGATAGAACAAGAAGGAAAAATTGAAAATGCAGAAACTGAAGATTTACTTTCTCGCAACTCTTTTCGGAATCATTTTGGTATTTGGCTGCAAAAACAAAACTGAACAAGGTGCAGATAAATTGCCTAAAAAGGCAACCCCAATATTTTCAAAACTTTCGTCAGATTCGACAGGTATCCACTTTGAAAATCAACTTACAGAAACCGATAGCCTCAACTACTTTACCTATCCTTACATTTATATGGGCGGTGGTGTCTCAGCAGGCGATGTTAACAATGACGGCCTTATCGATTTGTTCTTTACCGGGAATATGGTTGCTAATAAGCTTTATTTGAATAATGGCGATTTGAAATTTACCGATATTACCGATAATGCATCTATTGAAGGTGACACCCGTTGGTACACAGGCACAACCATGGCCGATGTAAATGGCGACGGCCTTTTGGACATATACTGCTTGGTAGCCGGTCAATCAGGCAACAAACAGAACCAACTATTCATTAACAATGGGGATAACACGTTTTCTGAACAAGCTGAAGCCTATGGCTTAAACGATGAAGGAAACAGTGTTGATGCCACCTTCTTTGATTTTGATAACGATGGTGACCTTGATGTATACGTTGCAAACTACCCTATTACCCCTTTCGAATACAACAGCTTTAATTACAAAATGCGCATGGATCGGGTAACCGATACCGAAACCGACAATCTCTACAGAAATGATGGTAATCGCTTTACTAAAATAACAGCATCTTCGGGTGTAAAAGAATATAGTCTTTCACTTAGCGTAACAGCATCGGATATCAATCAAGATGGGTGGACAGACCTTTATATTTCCAATGATTTTAGCACGCCTGATTGCCTATACATCAACCAAAAAGACGGTACGTTTAAAAATGAAATTAAGACTGCCACTGCCCATACTTCTTTCTATGGTATGGGGGCTGATATTGCCGATTTCAACAATGACGGCTTGCTGGATATTATTCAGATGGACATGGATGCCGCATCTAACCGTAGGTCAAAAGCCAACATGGCCAGTATGAACCCTGAACTGTTTGCAAATATTGAACGGGTCGGGTTTCAATACCAATACATGCAAAACAGTTTACAATTGAATACAGGCTACTCAGAGGCTGGTGTTCCAAAACTTAAGGATATCTCGCGTTTGGCGGGAATATCTTCAACAGATTGGAGTTGGGCACCGCTGTTGGCAGATTTTGACAATGACGGTCATAAAGACCTTTTCGTTTCCAACGGAACCCGCAGGGAAATCAACAACAAAGATTATTTTGAAAGCTTAAAAGGCGAAAAAAAACATGAAGACAGTCTACTTGTAAAAAGTCTGCGTATTCCATCAGAACCCATTGATAATTTTATATTCAAGAATAACGGCGACCTTACTTTTACAAAAAACAATAAGAATTGGGGCATTAATGATAAAGGATTTTCCAATGGGGCCGTTTATGTAGACCTTGATAATGATGGAGATCTTGAGCTTGTTGTGAACAATATTGACCAAAAAGCCTCAATTTTCAACAATAACAGTTCAAAAACAAACAATTATCTCGCTTTAGAACTCAACGGGCCTGATGGAAATAAATTGGGTATTGGAGCCAAAATAAAGCTGTACCATAACAATACACATCAATTTCAAGAACTAACATTAAGTAGGGGTTTTCAATCTTCCGTAGCGCCAAGAATCCATTTTGGATTAGGAAAAGATGAGCAAATTGACAGCCTTTTGGTCATCTGGCCCAATAAGAAAAAACAAAAACTGGTAGATGTCAGTGTAAATCAACTTTTAACCGTCGACGTTCTAAATGCAGCGGAAAAATTCTCACCAAAGGAAACCAAACCATCATTATTTTCAAATGTCGATACTCCTCCTGCGCTTTATAAGCACAAAGAGAATGTTTATGATGACTTTAAAAAAGAAATTCTCCTGCCCCATAAAACCTCACAATTTGGACCAGGGTTGTCCGTTGGGGATTTAAACGGAGATGGATTGGATGATTTTTACATTGGGGCAGCCAACAAATATCCTGGCGGCTTATTTTATCAAAAACAAGATGGTTCATTTGAGCAACAAAAATTCAAATTATTATTGGAGGATAGGATGCACGAAGATATCGGGTCCTTAATTTTTGATGCCAATAACGATGGTTATAACGACATCTATATCGTGAGTGGAGGTAATGAATTTAAACCCGGGTCACCACTACTTCAAGACCGTTTGTACATCAATCAAGGTGATGGAACTTTTGTGAAAAATAAAAACGCACTGCCACGTATAACAGAAAGTGGCAGTAGGGTCTATGCCGCAGACTTTGATAAGGATGGTGATTTGGACCTCTTTGTTGGTGGTAGGTTAATACCGGGCAATTATCCTTATCCATCAAACAGCTACTTATTGGAAAATATAAGTACGGGCAAAAATGTCAGGTTCGTTAATAGTACACCGAAACTTGCCCCTGAACTTACTAGAATTGGTTTAGTAACATCAGCGCAATGGGCAGACTTTGACAAAGATGGTTGGCAAGACCTTGCCGTTACCGGTGAGTGGATGGGTATTAAAGTCTTTAAGAATGCCAAAGGAAATGGCTTTAAAGAAGTTACCAATGACTTAGGGTTGGAAGACACCGTTGGCTGGTGGTTTAGTTTAAAAGCCGATGATATTGATAATGATGGGGATATTGACCTTGTCGCAGGAAATTTGGGAGAAAACTATAAATACAAAGCCTCCGAAGATGCCACCTTTGATATTTTTCTAAATGATTTTGATGGTAACAGAACCAATGATATTGTTTTAAGCTATTACAACGACGGAGAACAATATCCGGTTAGAGGGCGCGAATGTAGCTCACAACAAATGCCAAACATTAAAAAGAAATTTGAAAACTATGATGCTTTTTCTAAAGCGACTTTGATAGATGTTTATGACGAGAAAAAATTGGAAAACAGTATTCATTACTCTGTAAAGTCTTTTAAAAGTGCAGTTTTTGAAAATGTTGACGGAAAATTTGTTCGAAAAGATTTACCGCTCAAAGCGCAAATGGCCCCTACGAACCAAATTTTAGTTTCTGACTTTGATAAAGACGGAATAAAAGACCTGTTACTTGCTGGTAACCTTTTCGCCTCTGAGGTTGAAACCCCAAGAGCCGATGCTGGTTTTGGTTCTTTTTTAAAAGGATCAAAAAATGCAGCTTTCAATGTCTTGGGCGCATCACAAACCGGTTTGTTTGTTGATGGTGACGTCAAAGACTTGGCCATGATAACCATTAAGGGGAAGAACTATATCCTTGTTGCCAACAACAATGATTTCTTGGACTTTGTTGAAATTCTTTAACTAAAGTAGAGATCTAATTGAAAAGCACGGGTTTTAAGATTTCTCTGCTGCAATTCTAACGGGTCGCTTAGTGACCAAGCTCGAAATGACACTATTTTACCGATTGATTTTGAAAACAAAAGCACCGAATATATAGAACTTACATTACTAACTTTTAATCGACTTGCACAATCTCAATAAAAAAAGGGATGCCTAAGTAAAGTATACTCAGGCTTCCCTTTTGAACTATACAACTGTTAAAACAGTTGAAAAAAAGTTAGAATTTATTCGTTCGCTTGAATCAAGATTTCCGCAATGTTATCAAAAGTAAAGGTCAGATTATCTCGATCAAATATGGCCAATCCGTCCCTGTTCGCACTGGTGTCCCCATTGTCCCACCAAATACTTGCAAAGCCCCGTTCTGCTGCTAGTTGCGAATAGTATTCTGCATGAGCTAAACGGTCTTCAATATTATTTTGATTAGCAGAACTCCATTCACCTAAGACCACAGCCATGCCCCTGTCTGAAAACCTAGTCTTGATTCGGTTCATTTCTGCCAATAAATCTGCTCTATCTTGACTTGATCCCCATGTAGTATCCGTACCTTCTAAAGTAAAAGGGAATGGAAAGTAAGAATGTAATGAAACCATTGTATTTGGGTCATTATTAGGAATAATAAGAGCATCCATGGCAACTGGCACCGTACTGGCCGCATAGGTAGAGATCATAATTTTTCTAGTCTCGTTATTGCCACCTGTCGCCCTTATGGCATCAAGACTTACTTGATGGTAAGCATTTACCATGTCTCTACCTTCAACTGTTCCTCCTGACCATTCTTCAGGGGTGTTTTCGTGACGAGGTTCGTTCAAGGTTTCAAAAATCACGTAATCACTGTAATCTCTAAACCTCACTGCAATCTGCGTCCATAATTTCGCAAGACGGTCTTTAACTCCATCACTTTCGGCTTGAGTTGGAATAATCCAAGGATCATCATGATGCACATTTACAATAACATACATATCATTCGCCCTTGCATAATTTACAACTTCTTCAACCCTATCCAGCCAAGCAATCTCAACTGCATAGTTTGGAGCATCACCTTGGTGAAAACGCCATGTTACGGGCAACCTTAAGGTTGTAAAACCACGATTGGCCACTGCGTCAACCATCTCTTTAGTAATTCTAGGATTTCCCCAGAATGTTTCGTCTGGCCCCTCAGCATCAAGGCTATTTCCTAAATTCCAACCCGTCTTCATTTCCGCAGCGAACTGGATAGGTGTTAAACCTCGCATTACGCCATTATCAAAATCACTTCCGTCACTTTCAAGGTCATCACCATAAACAGTAACATCTACTTCTTGAGAAGTGTTGTCGCTATTATCATTGCTGTTGTCACTATTACTACCACCATCATTGGTATTGTCAACAGGTTCTTCTGTAGACTCCATATTGGGTACTGTGACTACCTCAACCGAATCTGAACTGCATGAAAAGAAAAAGACTACGGATAGTGCTACTACGATATAATTCCTCATAAAACCAATTTTTATGTAAAAATAGTTTCTGCGGAAATGACTTTAAATCAGAAATGATGTAAATGGTAGAAGAAATGTTGCATCGCTCCAATAGAGGTGTAGAATACCCTTACACTTCATCAATAAGAAACTACCTTTCCTGCTTTATTTTACCTATGTTAAAATCACCTTCTACTATGGGAGTTTCAGTATTAAAATCGATATAGACCTTATTGGATCTATCGGTTTTACTCTCAACTAAAAAAGATTTAATTTTGAGACGCTTTCCATTTCCGATATAAATGTCTTTTAACACATTGTTTCCATCAAAAGTGATGATAGCAAAATGCCCCTGAAACTCAATAGCGTGTTCTCTTAGGGAAAGCGTACCGTTTTCAAAAGGCATTAGATGATACTGTACCAAGATTTTATAGTCAATCTTACTTGTCACTTTTACCCCCTGAAATAGTCCGTTTTGTTCCAACTTTTCTACTGATAGCACTGAGCCATTGTTCGCTGATTCGGCAAAGGGTTCATAAACGCCCACAAAGGGTTTGGTATGTGCCTCACCTTGTTGACGTACGACCAGTGTTGGTGTAGGTAAGCTATCATAAGGTTCTGGTGCTTCAAATGTTTTGGGAGCCATCACTTTGGTATAAGCTCTACCCTCAAAACCAGGCATAAAGACCTTCATATATCGGTTTTTGTCTTTAAACCGTTCTGCTTTAAAAAGTAGTTCAACATCTTCTGAATACCTTTCGGAAGTTTCAACATCTTTAAAAAAGTGCCATCCAGGATTCCGATATTTTCTGTTTCGCCTCCATTCTGCATTCGCATTTGCCATGAATCGATTGGCATCCAGATTTAAAACAAGGTCTTCATTTAAAAAAGTAAGGGACTCGCCCAAATTATGGTAGAGGTAATCATGGTATTCAATGGGTAGTTTAGATTTCGAACGAAAAACATCCAAATAGTAGCCTGTTGTTGACGATGTACGAACCAAGGCCATAGTACGTTGTTGCTCGGCTTCTGCTTTTGTACCTCCACCATCATAAAAATTGGTCGTGGTAAAAGAATAATTGGGGGATACTGCTTTTTGTTTAGGCATTGGTTCCATGCATTCCAAGGTAACTGTATCCATTCCTAGATTTACCCATTCGCCTTCGCCTTGTGATGCTCCGTTTACGATGACCGTATTGTGGGCCGCAAAAATTCGGGAGTAGTTTTCGTGGATGTCTTGAGCGTATTTTCCACGACCATTATCTACTCCCAATACCCTACCCTCTCCATATAGTTCCATGTACATTCCAGAGGCATGACCGTGCACCATAGAAGCACCACCAACAAAGCACATTAACCCATCATCAGGATTACCCGTACTACTCAAATTTCGTTGCAGAAAAATTCCAGCATGGGGCTGTTCGTCGGTTCGGGGCAGTTCAATAGTGGTTTCCTTTTGTTCAAAGTCATCATGGTACCACATCAATGCTTCTAACCCTTCTCTTTGATATTCTCCCTTGGCCATTGCGCTGCCCAATAAGTTGCTGAACTGCTTTTCTAATTTGGGTACGCTATCAATTTTACCCAGCTTATAAGCTAACTCATAGGCATCATAAGGTGTTTTGTACTTGCGATGGCCGTCGCCCCAAAGTATGAGTTCTCCGTTCGGATTTACCAAATAGTCCAAGCGCTGAATTGCCCAGGGAATATTTGGGTAAGTGCGGCCCATTTGTAAAGAGGGGTCATATTTGGTCAATACGTACATCAATTTCGTAGAGCGCTCAGCAACATCATTCGTATACTGCGAAGATTCTGGCCAGATATCCCCTTCATTTTTATAAAATTCAGCCACTTTAGCAAGCGCATCTTGATTGGAGGTATTCTTGGTTAAATAATACTCCAAATACATATTCCTCTCCTGAATATCTTCTAAAGCCAGCGCATTGTATACCAAACAATTGGATTCCAATACTGGATGATTTGAATTGATTATACCATTATCTACAACCAATCTTGCATAAGTTAGGAAAACCTCTTGGGCTTTCGCCATAGGAAAATCAACATGAGACTGGCGTGCCACATCATAAGGTTTACCACCTTTTGCAATAAAAGGGGCGACAAAATCATAAACAATAGGAAATTTTTCTCCAATTATGCGGGCTTCCCTCAGAATATCATCAGGGCATAGCCAGCCACCACGGGGTCTCCAATCCGAAGGTTCCAATTGCGAAATACCCATGACCGCGGTGTATAGTATGTCTGTAGCAAACTGGGCATAGCTATTCTTCTTATCTAGGTAATACAAAAAACCAGCATCTCTAGCCAGCTCCAGATACTCGGACAGTTTAAAGAAATTGGCCATCTCTTCGTCAGAGGCATTATCTAGATTTTCATGTTTTCCCTTTTCACCTGTAGTCGTGTAAGTTAGGGGAGGAATACTATTGGTTTTCGCTTGACTCCAATCCAACGGTAAATTTCTAAGAAATTTGTCTCGGTTTTCTTGATAAAATACCAAAGTGCTATCAACCCTTTGTTTAACTTCCTCATAAGATGATTTCGCCCATGCTTTGGTCTCTATTTTGTTCAGGATGATGTGGCGGTCGTCAGCATCCACCCAAATAAATGGACGATTTTTTGTTTGCCCATGAGTATTTAAAAAGGCAAAGACAAGAAGGCAATAGAGAAAACCCTTTTTTCTCATAATCTAATCGGTATTTGATTAATCAAAACCACTCAAGTTTTGTATTTCTATTCGTAGTTCTCCAAGCCTTATTGTACTTATGATTTCTATAATTTCAATTGATTTGGCTAAAAATTAATTTATATGCTATTGTCTTTCAGCCCCATCGATTTCTTTTCAGGTGAGCATAATCCAAAACGTATTGAAGATACAGTATTTGAGATTTCTCGACTACGCTCGAAATGACACTACCCTTATATTTTCAACAGGGCGATTAACATGCGAAGGGAAATCTTATTATTTTGAGATTCCCCTTTGTGACTCATTTGGAACAACAAGCTAATCCTAGAAAGAATTAATCTTCAACTGTATCGTATGCTTCCCTGGGGAAAGTCGTATATAATCAAATGCCGCTGGTACTTTTTCCCCGTTATGGATAAAGTCTTTTCCGTCCAAATCATTCAAAGAGAACTCCGCAACCATATTACCCGGAATTTCTAATTCATAGGTCTGTAATCTGGGGCCGATATAGGTGTAGGTTCCCTTTATGGTTCCACGTACTGTCGGCACCTCAATACTGCTATTTTTTAAACTGCTCATTTGTGGCTTTATCGTAGCAATACCAAAACCTGGCGTTTTAGGTTTTATGCCCCACAAGCCTCTGGGTATGACATTAGCAGGTGCTGCCCCCCAAGCATGGTTCCAATCCAAATTCACTTTATACTCATAATCCCAGGCTTCTAAACTAATTGTTGAGCCTACACGTATCATATTGTACCAACTTCTTTTTGCTTGACTTGTCAATAAATCGAGGGCATAATCCGCTTCACCGGCATTGTACAAACCATCCATTAAAAATTGTGCCCCATAAACACTACAGGCCATTCCTCTAGATTTTACATGGTTTATTACGGTTTCATAGTGCTCTTTTGGTACTAAGCCAAATGCTAAAGGCATCATATTGGCATGTAAAGAGGCGTGGTCGGTGCCAATACCATCCACATAAATACCACGTTCCTTATCGAACATTTGTTCATTCACTGCTTTTTTGGCTTTGGCGGCGCGTAATTCAAAATCTAAAACCTCATCCGTCTTTCCTAAAACCTTGGCAAACTCCGCCATGATTTTCATGTTTTCATAAAAGAAGGCATTGATTACCGTACTATAAGGCTGAAACACAAAACCATCGCGTTCACCTTTTGTTTTGCTTCCTGCAAAATTCTTTGAAGGCCAATCTACAATGTCAGTCAATGGCTTTTTATACCCTTTTTCAAAGCCAAGCTTATACATAAAATCCTCGGTAACTTTTGTAGATGTTATTAACCCATCTTCATTGGATAACTCAAAAAGCGTTTTATGTTTTAATGGTTCGTAATAACGCTCAATTAATTCAGTATTGCCCGTATACATATAATCGGCATAAATTAATAGTGCCACATGCTGCTGCCATTCTGTTGGCCATGTAGGATTTTTCATGAAATACTCTATGGTACGCCTCGCTATGGCATACTCTCTATCGGTTGTGTAGTGGCTTAACTGATTAAGGTAGGCATCAGCCTCGTACGGGATACGTTCCCTATCGCCATCTACATAAAGACCTGCAAAAGTGGTTGCCTTTATTGAGTATTTACAAAACTCCCAAATTTGGTTTAAAATTTCATCGTTACTGGTAAAGCTACTTGCTGTATCATCCCAATAACTAGTATATCTCAATTGCTCAAAATCTTCGGCTTTTAAAGTGATTTGGGCTCCTTCCACTTCCGCATATCTAAACGGCTGTAAAACGGGCCACCCTTCTTGTAAGGGAATAGCTTTACTTGGTCCTTTCATGCGGTTATCAGGCACAGGTTCGATGTTAATCTGATATTTTGTTTTTCCAGGGGTTACATCGACCTTAATTTCTTGATAGCGAATATTACTTTTTGCCGGTGGTGTTCTGTTTACATTTCCTTCGTCATCCAACATTTCTCCAATTCTGACCGTCAAGGTATGTGGTTCTTTAGCTTCGTAATTGAAGTCTATGGTGGCAAAAGCAGCTTTGCCAAAGTCTAAAAAGTAAAAATCTCCTCTTTTTTCAAATTTGGTAGGATGTACCTTATCTATAAGGTATTTATTTTCTGTGGATATGATATAGCTATCGCTTATACCGGTGGTGAATTTTTGCGGCTCAGAATAATCAACCAAACGATTTTCTTCATCCCAAATACGTACTTTCCAATAGTATGTTTTGTTGGGTTCTAAAGAAGTTCCCGTATATTCAACATCTGTCGATTGGTTGGAAGCAACACGTTTACTATCCCAAACATCCCCATTATTGGTTTCTATTTTCGATTGACTTGAAGAAACCAAAATCTGGTAACCAGATTGAAATTTTGAGGTCAAAGGCACCGTCCATCCAAATTCTGGTTTTAGGTCGAATATTTTCACATCAGTTTCTGGCTCTCTTATCAATTCTACGGTAAGGTCTGAAGGGGCTGCCCTGTATTCATTACTGTTTTCTTTAATTAGTGCATCTAGTTTAGCACTTAACTTGTCTCGCACTTCCTGATACTTCTTTTTACCAATTAAATTGTTGATTTCTAAAGGGTCTTTTTCTAAGTTGTAAAGTTCTTCTACTGTTTTATCATTGACATATCTAAAATATTTCCACTCCTTAGTGCGCACACCTTCACTAGGAGGAATATTTTCAAAATCCCAAATATGCTCAATAAGTACCGTATCGCGGTTCATGGTATTGGTTTCTTTATTGACTATGGGCATTAAACTTTTACCCTGCCAGGTCTCGGGTATACTAACTCCTGCCAAATCGGCAATTGTAGCAGTTACATCTATATTCAAAACCATTTCGTCTACATCTCTTGGTTTAGAAACTCGCGGGTCGTAAACCAATAGAGGAACCCTTACGGAATTCTCATACATTAACCACTTACCAGCCAATTGACGTTCTCCAAGAAAATATCCATTGTCACCCATTAAAATGATGACAGTGTTCTTGTCTTGACCGGTTTCTACTAATTTCTTCCTAATTTTTTCAATCTCTAAATCTATACCAGAAATCATTCTATAATAGCCTTTTAGACTATGTTGGTATTTTTCTGGATTGTCATAACGCCACGTCCATCTTAATCTATTAAAGCCATCTCTCACTGCTTTTGGTTGTGCTTCAAAATATTTATCGGCTCCTAACTTGGGATTAGGAATGATTGTGTTCTGCAACATACCATCTGTGGCTTCTTGCCAAAAATATTGGTCTTCGGCCGGATCATGGGCGTGTGGAGCACTAAAACTAAGGGAGAGACAAAATGGTTTTTCATTGCCCGCATTCTTTTCAATGAAATCTAGCGCCTGTTGGCCCGTATACCGAGTTAAGTGAACGGTGTCCTTATTTATGGTTTTGTAATAGTACCCTCTTTTGTCTTTAAAGCGGTTATTTCTATCATAAGATTCGTATTCATCAAATTGCTTATCTAAATCATTGTAACGCACCCCATATTTACCATAAAATCCAGTATAATAACCATTGTTTTTTAGTAACGTTGGATAGGAGTTCGCCATATATTCTTCTCGTACATTACCCGTTTGAAAATTGAAATTATGGGAACGTTCATACAAACCTGTCAATATACTGGCTCTACTAGCCGCACAAATGGGCGTGGTTACCATGGCGGTTTTAAAATAGGTTCCCTCTTTTGCCAATTTATCCATTTGAGGAGTTTCAACGAAGCTGTTTCCTGCATAACCAATAGCATCAAAACGTTGGTCATCGGTCAAAATAAAAATGATGTTGGGTTTTTCTTTACTAGACACGTTATTCTGTGCCACAACAGCTTGACTAACGAAAAAAAGAGTAATGATTGAAATAATCTTAATTTGCTTCAAAATAGTTTAGAATTTGCAGTTAAGTTAGTAGTTTGAACTAAATACAATAAGCATTCAACAATAAAATCAAACTTAATTTTAAGGTGTGGCAATCCCATCCTGTTCTATCCTGAGGATAAGCTTTATTCTAAACCCTGTTAAATAAATAACATGTTACACGTAACAGCACAGGATATTAATTTACGTTTGAGCTTGTAATATTGTGTTGGTCCATTGATTACATAAGCTTAAATTATGATTAACTCAGCAATAAACATTAAAATAAGAACAGGTTTGTTCATTACCTTAATAATGACCATTATTGGTTGTAAAAATGAAACAGGTGAAATAAACAGTAGCAAAATAAAAGAAGTTGAATTACCTAAAAAACCCAATATTCTATGGTTAGTTACTGAAGATATGGGCGCCTATTTATCCATGTTTGGGGATTCTACCATCGTGACTCCTAATTTGAGTCGACTGGCAAATGAAGGTGTGGTCTATCCAAATCTTTTTTCAACCTCTGGAGTCTGCGCACCTAGTAGGGCCGCTATTGCCACAGGTATGTATCCTTCAAGTATTGGTGCCAACCATATGCGAACTACTTCATACACCGAGGTCACCGGCTTACCAAAATACGGGGCGGTACCGCCACCAGAGGTAAAAATGATCAGTGAACTTTTACGTGGCAAAGGCTATTACTGCACCAACAACTATAAAACCGATTATCAGTTTAAAGAACCCGTGACGGCCTGGGACGAAAGTAGCCCCTATGCGCACTGGCGCAATCGTAAAAATGAACAACCTTTTTTTGCCGTAATGAATTTTACGGATACCCACGAATCAGGCCTTTTTGAACCTTATGGCCATAGGTACATAGAAGAGCGACATCATCATTCCGGTGACAGAGATTTCACATGGAAGCCCGGTAAGATGACCGAGGATGAAACCCCAAAACACCTGCCTAAGGATACCGATTTTGATATTCCCCCATACCTTCCGGATACTGAAATAGTTAGACGGGACATGTGGAAACTCTACAACAATATTGCCGAAATGGACCGACAAGTTGGGGCCGTGTTAAAACAATTAGAAGATGATGGCCTTTTGGATAATACGATTATTTTCTTTTACGGGGACCATGGCGGGCCCTTGCCAAGACAAAAAAGATTGATTTATGATTCTGGATTGAATACGCCTATGATTGTGCGTTTCCCCAACAAATGGAAAGCAGGAACCGTCGATGAACAATTGGTTAGTTTCGTTGATTTTGCGCCAACCTTGCTTTCCCTTACTGGAAGCAATCCACCAGAATATTTACAAGGTCAAGCCTTTCTGGGTGAATTTAAGACAGAAAAAGAACGGAAATACATTCACGCGGCCGCGGACCGCTTTGACGGGTATACCGATGCAATCCGTGCCGTGCGTGATGAACGGTTTAAGTACATTAGAAATTACCGCCCAGAACAAGGCTATTATTTACCAATTGATTACAGAGAAAAGATACCCACCATGCAAGAATTGCTTCGATTGCGTGATGCTGGAAAGCTGGATAGCATACAAATGCAATGGTTCCGTGAAACAAAGGACCCAGAAGAATTATTTGATTGTGTAAATGACCCACATGAATTACACAATCTAGCAAATGACCCAAAATATGCCGAGAAGCTTATTGAACTTAAAACTGAGATGGACCGTTGGCTGATTGAAATTGGAGACCAACCCAACCTACCGGAAAAGGAATTGGTACAGCGATTATGGGATGGGGACCAAACACAACCCAAAACTGCTATACCCAATATCAGCATTCAAGGAAACGAGGTACGTGTGAACTGTGCTACAGCTGCGGCGTCCATCGGGTATAAAATAATAACAGATGGTAACGAACCTGAAAGTTGGTCTGTTTATTCTGGACCCTTTTCAGTAGAAAAGAACACTGAAATTGAGGTCCAGTCACATCGTATTGGTTTTCTACCAAGTGAAATTATTAGAAGAAAATTTTAGTCAACCTCTTGATTTACAGTGTTAACTTACTAAAAGCTATCATTATGTAAACCACTATCAATATGGTTATTATGGTTATAACAATATCTTTCCAATTATAACTTGCCCTAGTTATAGCTTTTTGTTCGCTAGTCACGCTGGTAAAGGTCAAACCTTCAATTTTCTTTTCTGAGGGTTTCGTATAGAGTAAACTTACCCCTACGCATATTAATACACAAATCATAAAAAAGTAAGCCCCGAACACCAACCAATTAATATCTGCTATAACATATAATACAGACTCCTTAGCAAAACTATCTTTTACAATTTCTAATGTTAATTTAGAAAACCCTATTGCGAATCCTGCAATTAATGTAGCAATAGCACCATTAGCATTAATTCTCTTGTAAAATATTCCGAGAAGGAAAACTGCTGCAATCGGAGGTGATATATAGGCTTGAACATTCTGTAAATACTCATACAGTCCACTAGAAAGTTTTGTAATAATAGGTATCCACAATAATCCTAAACCTACAACAATAAAAGTGGCTATACGACCTGTTTTTACCAGACTTTCTTCTGGTTTATTGGGTTTTAGTTTTTTATAAATATCTAACGTAAATAAAGTAGAGCAAGAATTAAATACCGAAGCCAACGAACTCATTAAGGCTGCCAATAAACCAGCAGCCACTAAACCTCTTAATCCAGATGGTAGAATACTACTCATTAAAACCGGAAAAGCCTCATCTGGACTGCTCCATTCTAATTTTCCTTGCATTTTTAATCCTAAAGCAACTACTCCAGGGATTAAAAACAAGAATACTGGCATTAACTTTAATAATGCTCCGAAAATACTTCCTCTACGTGCTTCTTTGATATTTTTTGCAGTAAGTACCCGTTGAACAATAACCTGATCAGTACACCAATACCAAATACCAACAATTGTGCTTGTAATAAATAAGGGTAACCAAGGGTAATCTGGATCCGTGTTTGGCCTCCACATATTAAAATATTCTGTACCGACAGTGGCTTTTAAGTTGGACCACCCTCCTATTTCAGATAACCCCAAATAGGTAAGAATACCTGCACCTATGACCAGAACAATTGCTTGAATTGTCTCTGTGTATACAACTGCCCGCATACCTCCTAAGACAGTGTAAAGACCAGTTAATACCACCGTAGCAACCGCCCCAATCCAAAATGGAATACCCATTAATGAAGAAACTACTACACCGCCAGCATAAATGGTAACTGACACTTTTGTGAGAATATAAGCGATGATAGATACCACAGACAAGACCCATCTTGACCGAGCATCGAAACGTTTCTCTAAAAATTCTGGCATTGTAAAAACGCCACTTCTAACATAGAATGGAATAAAAACCCATCCTAACATTAAAACAATCCAAGCATGTAGTTCATAAATAAGTAATGGCATTTTGTCTCCAGCTCCATTTCCTGCAAGACCAACAACGTGTTCTGATCCAATATTTGAAGCAAATATGGAAGCACCTACAACAAACCATCCTAAGTTTCTACCTGCTAAAAAATAGTCTTGAGTATCTTTCTGTCTTTGTTTAATGACCCACCAGGCCACTGCTAGTAGTAAAATAAAATAACAGCAAATTACTATCCAGTCTAAGGAGTCTAAGTTTTGCATTTCAGTTCTGTTTTTAATGGCTAGATTTAGTAAATGATAAGGCAAGTGTAAGATGATGCTATTACTTAACTATTAATTTTACTGATTTTAGATCTTTGTTAAGTGAAGAGCTTCCTACATAAATTGTAAACGTACCGGGTTCAACCACTTTGGTTAAATTTGCATCTAGTAGTGCTAATTCATCAAAACCTAAATTAAAACTAATAGTTTTTGTTTCTCCCGGAGCTAAAGCTACGCGTTCAAAACCCTTTAAAAGTTTAATGTACCTGCCGACGGATGCAAAATCGTCCCTTATATACATTTGTATTACTTCATCTCCTGCAACTTTTCCAGTATTAGTAATTGTTACTGAAACTTTAGTACTGTCGGTATTTGAAATGGTATTTTGAGCTAAGATGGGTTCACTGATATCGAAAGTGGTATAACTAAGACCAAATCCAAATGGAAAAAGAGGTGATTTATCATTGTCTTTATATAAACCTTTTCCTGAACCAACAAAGTCTGGTCTTTCAAGGTATGTAACAGGTAATTGACCAACAGAACGCGGAAAGGAAACTGTTAATTTACCTCCAGGATTTACATCACCAAACAAAGCATCAGCTATAGCATCACCCGAGTGCATACCTAAATACCAGGTTTCTAGAATGGATGGAATATTCTCCGCGATATAATTAATGGTCAATGGCCTACCATTTATTAAAACCACTATAATTGGTTTACCTGTTTTATGTATAGCTTCGACTAGCTCATTTTGTACACCATACAAATCCAAATCAGAACGATCTACACCTTCGCCACCCGTTTTGCGTGACCCTCCTACCACTAAAACCACGGCATCAGATTTTTTGGCGGCTGCAATAGCTTCTGTAAAACCATCTTTAGAATTACTCAATAAGTCACAGCCTTTGGCATAATTAATTTTGATGTCATCCCCAACCTTCTTTTGAATACCCTCCAATGCAGAGACATAATAGGGTGGTAGTCCAGAATAACCGCCCAATAGAGAATAAGTGCCTTTCTCAGGCCTTTCTTCGGTAGCGTTCGGTCCTATAACTGCCAGTGAAGAAATTTTTGACTTATCTAAAGGCAATAGATTGTTTTCATTTTTTAATAGGATGATGGCCTTCTGCGCCATTTCATAGGCAAAATCTTGATGTTCTTTTTTACCAACATCAACCGTTTTGGGGTCAATCTTTTTGGGTTCCGTATCAAATAAACCTAATTTATATTTTGCGGTTAGAATACGTGATGTTGCTTTATCAATATACTTTACCAATTCAGGATTCTTTGTTAGCGTATCCAGTAATACATTTGAATGATACGATGAAAGGTCAATACTCTTGCCAATGACCAAATCCATATCAACACCAGCTTTTAAACCTAAAATGGCTGATTCGGCTCTCGATTCAGAAATAAAATGCATCGTTTCTAAACGCGCAACATCATTATTGTCTGAAACTATAAAACCGTCGAAACCTAATTCATCTCGTAAAATATCTTTAAGTAACCAGGTATTCATATGGTTTGGTACTCCATTATAATCTTGATGACCGGGCATCACAGAACCTACTTTAGCTTCCTTTATTGCTGCTTCGAAAGGTGGTAAATACACTTCGCGTAAACGTCGCTCTGACATATCACTAAAACCACCGTTAATACCACGTCGGTTTTCAGGATATCCAATAAAATGTTTGGCGGTAGCTATAACATGATTCTCATCAAATTGCTCATCACCAGTACCTTGCAAACCCTCTATAAATGCAACACCCATTCTAGACACCAGATAAGGGTCTTCGGCGTAAGATTCTTCTACTCTGCCATATCTAGGATCACCAGATATTACATCTAAATTAGGGGAATAACAGTGCGTAACTCCCAAAGCGCGCGCCTCTAATGCTGTTTGGGAGGCCATTTTTTTAATTAGCTTAGGTTCCCAAGTAGAACCAGCAGCAATAGCTTGGGGATAAACTGTTGTATTACCATAATAATCTAGAACTAGCCACATTCCATGTAATGCTTCTGCATACTTCATGTACGGAATACCTAAACGCTCATTAGCTGGTGCGTCTTGGGTCATTTCTGCAATTTTTTCCTCAAGCGTCATTTTATTAAGCAGATTTGAAACTTTAAAATCTACTTCAGAGGCATTATCATCAGCGGTTTGGTCTACTTGACTATGCGTTAAAAGGGTAATTAAAATCGAACCTAAAAAGAAAATTATATTCTTCTTCATAATATAAATGTAAAAACGATGAAAAATAAAAATATATGCTAACAAGGTTATCCCGTAGCATCCTGTATTAAAATGAAAAGGGCAAAATAAATTTGCCCTCTTCTAACTAAACTGAACTATAACTAAAAACAAAAAATACTGCCATTTTAACGATATCCATTATTTGTTGGGTCTGACTCCAACAAAGCGGGGTTCTGCTCCAATTCTTGCAATGGTATAGGTAACAACACGTGCCATGGTTTAATATTCTGGGCAGGGTTCCAAAACCTGTATTCAATATTTTCCATTACGTCAAACAAAATTCCCCATCTAATTAAATCATATCTTCTGTGGGCCTCACCAGCCAACTCCCACTTACGCTCATCATAAATAGCCTCTCTTAAGCCCTGTTGATCTAATCCTGTTAAATCCCATTCTTCTTCAGTTTCATAAGCTCTTTGGCGAATTGGATTTAAATATTGAAAAGCATTTGCTGGACCATTCAATTCGTTTTCACATTCTGCAGCCATCAAATACACATCCGCTAAACGAAATACCATTCTATTGTCCTCATGGTTGAATCGTGGTGATGTTGCAAGATCCAAATTCCAGAATTTAGCCATGTAAGGAAAGTTTAATTCAAAGCCCAAATAATTATCAACAATGTTCAAAGGTCTTCTTAAATCATTTAATGGAAATTTTTCAGCAAAATCTTTTGCCGCTACTTGTAAGCCCGTACCGTTAAAAGCCTCGCCTCTTGCCCTTAATGCATCACCCAAAGCACCTCTTTCGTCCGAATTAGCAGGTTCGTCCCTTAAGCGAGGGTTGAACATACTGGGTCTCCAATTACTATTACCTGCAAAAGCTGCACCTGGAAATGCCGGATCAAATTGCCCAGTGATATCTCGCGCAAAATCTAAAGACCATATAATTTCAGCATTATATTCATTTAACGGGTCAAATACCTCTTCATAAGTCGGTAATAACATATGTGGTGATTGGTTGATAATCTCAAGACATTTAGTCAATCCTGCTTGCCAGTCTTGTTGTTTCATATAGATTTTCGCTTCAATAATAGCTGCGGCCCATTTTGAAGCACGACCTCTTTGGTCATCTGCATATGCTGACGGTAAAATTGCTTGTGCAACTTGTAAATCTTCAATTATACCGTCAATGATGATGTTCTCATCCGTTCTACCTAAAACCCGTACTTCATCTAGTGTTAAAGCCTCGGTATAATACGGTGCATTACCCCAAAGATTGGTAATATGCCAATAGGCTAATGCACGCAAAAATCTACATTCTGCGATAACCTCTGTACGTACGTCTTCCGTTATAGACTCATTATCCGTTACTCGATCAATAATGAAGTTTGAATTAAATACAACTCTATACAGGTCTTTCCATGTATCGGAAACACTCATTTTTTGAACAGATACATCGGCCAAAGCTTCGTCTAAACTATAATCGCCAATTGGCTGTACAAAATTTGCAGGGCGGTTCGGTTCAATTATATCAGCACCATTATCATAAAAATGATCAAGACCCACCTGACCATAAATAGAATTATTCTTTAAAATGGCATAAGTACCCTGTACGGCTTGTCGCGCATCATTATCAGAGGCAAAGAAGCTTTCTGGAGCAATGATTGCTCTTGGGTCTTCTTCCAAGAAATCTTCACAACCAATACAAGTGAAGATTATGAGTATAAGTATATATAAATTTTTTGTTTTCATATCTATTTTTTAAAAAGTTACGTTTAGACCTAATGTAATAACTCTTGGGTTGGGATAATTCGCATTTAAGAATCCTAGTGCTATATTACCAAATTGATTGTTCCCTTCATTAAAGCTATTAGCCTCAGGCTCAATTAAACGAGTTTTAGAGAATAATAACAAGTTAGTTCCAGATAAATAAACCTGTGCATTCTTTACACCATCCAAGCCTATTTTTTCAGTTGGAAAATTATAGGCCAAGCGTACTGCTTTAAGACGTATGTGTGAGCCATCTTCCACGTATTCAGAATTTATTGGTGTATTTGTCACGGAGTCCGCCCCTGCTCTTGGTATATTGGAAGTTGGATTGTCAGGAGTCCATCGGTCTCGTAAATCACCAAACTTTACCGTTTCTCCGCGATTAAAATAGTGATTTCGCATTCTTAGGTTGAACACCTCATTACCCGTAGTACCTTGAAAGAAAAATGAAAAATCAAGATTCTTATACGAGAATGAGTTTTCGAGACCAAAAATCAAATCTGGAAAAGGGCTACCTAGAACCACATTGTCTTCAGTTGAGATAATACCATCTCCGTTCAAATCCTCAAATCTTGGCCCACCAACAACTTGTGATGATAAACCTGAAGCATCAATTTCTTCCTGACTTTTCCAAGTACCTAAATAATTTACTCCTGTGAAAACAGGAACCGATTCACCAACAATTAATCGTGTATTACCCGAACCTATGATAGGATCTACAACAAGGTCAATGAATTCTTGACCGCCTAAATCTAATATTTCATTCTTATTACTAGCTAAGGTTAAGGTAGAGTTCCAACTAAAATCTTCGTTAGATATATTCGTGGAATTCAACAATAGTTCCCAGCCCTTGTTTTTAAGAGCACCAACGTTTTGCAATTGACTTGTAAAACCCGTTTGTCTTGGAATGGTAACATCCAACAACAGGTCGTTGGTCTCTTTATAATAATAATTGAATTCGGTAAAGATTCTACCCCCGAATAATGATGCTTCAAGTGCAAGGTCAAAAGAGGTGGTAGTTTCCCATTGCAAGTTTGGATTTGAAGGTCTGCCCAAGGTTAAACCAGGAACCTCAGCCCCATTTAAGGTTGTATTTGCTTCAGTTAAAACACCTAATGTTCTATAGGGACCAATAGCCTGATTACCAGAACGTCCCCAACTAGCTCTTAGTTTTAAATCTTTGAATACTTCTTGGTTTTGCATGAAATTCTCTTCACTGATTTTCCAGGCAGCGGCGACAGAGGGATAAAATTCATATTTATTGCCAGGTGCGAAAACCGAACTTCCATCTGTTCTAC
The DNA here is from genome assembly GCF_011882165.1 of Croceivirga sp. JEA036. Taxonomy (NCBI): domain Bacteria; kingdom Pseudomonadati; phylum Bacteroidota; class Flavobacteriia; order Flavobacteriales; family Flavobacteriaceae; genus Croceivirga; species Croceivirga sp. JEA036. Next base: position 93,963 of record NZ_JAATON010000001.1, on the reverse strand, counting down.
CGACCAAGGTTAAGAGATATTTATCTTTATAGCTATAGTTTATTCGGCCGAAAAACGATGCTATCTGAAATCCACTAAAACCACTACTAACAACTGATCTAATGGGATCTGAATTACCTAAATTATTAAACCCAGTGGCATCACTTGTAATACCAAAGGCTTCTGCCTCCGTAATTTCTGTTTCTACTTTTTGAAAAGAAGCTCCTCCTAAAACAGTTAAACTATTGTCTTCATCAATATCTGTTTGATATTGAATTGTATTTTCATTATTCCAACCTACACTAGCTACAGTTCTTACGCTTGCATTACCACCATCCGTAATACCAACAGCAAGGTTACCTGGCAATTGACTAGAATTAAATCTATTGCGCTTAACATTATTAAACTCTGGACTGAAGGTAGAACGAATTATCCAACCAGCTGCTGGTTTGTATTCCAAATAAGCTGTTGCCAATAAGTTATTGGTAAAGGTCTCATTGGTATTCAACTCAAAATTGGCTAGCGGATTATTGAAGGGCGCACCTACAACGTCATCAAATCCATTGAAAGTACCATCATCATTAAATGCAGGTTGTGTACGCAAGGTTCCAAAGAGATTGGCACCAAAATTAGTAAGACCATTATCTTGGTTTAATCTAGAGTAATTTATACGAAATCCGGTTTTTAACTTATCACTTAGATTGATATCTAAATTAGATCTAAAAATAAATCTTTCGAGTCCAGAAGTCTTTACAACACCTTCTTGATTAAAATAATTGAAGGAGTTGTAATAATTGACATTTTCTGAAGCCCCTGAAACCGATAGATCTACATTATAAATTGGAGCCGGCCCCGTAGTTAAATCAACCCAATCGTTATTGGGGTAGCTAGATGGGTCATCTGGAAAAGGTATTGCCACTCCTCTAAAAGTGTTATGTTCATTTGTAAAGGCAATCTGTTCTTCTTGAGTTAATACATCGGGCAGTTCAGGAAGCATTTGCATGCTTGTAAATACGTTAACACTCACTTCAGGTTTTGAGGCTCCTGAACCACGACCACTTTTGGTCGTAACCAAAACAACACCGTTTGCACCTCTAGAACCATAAATAGCAATGGAAGAAGCATCCTTTAGAATTTCAAGAGATTGAATATCGCTAGGATTTATATTGTTCAAGTTGAAGTTGGTCCCAACCACAATACCATCAACTACAAAAAGAGGTTCGTTGCTACCTGTTATAGAGTTACCACCTCTTACTCTAATAGTTGTCCCTGCACCAGGAGCGCCGTTTGCTTGGGTTACTTGAACACCCGCAGCCCTACCTTGCAGAACCTGATCGACACGAGAGGCTGGTACCTGGGTAATATCTTCGGAACTTACCGAAGCGACTGATCCTGTTAAATCAGATTTACGCTGTGTACCGTAACCAATAATTACTACTTCATCTAATTGATTACCTGCCTCTAAAACAATTCTTAGTTGGTTTTGATTACCTACTTTAATCTCTTTTGGATTATAACCAATGTAAGAAATTACAAGTACATCATCCGGTTTTGCGATTACACTAAAATTACCGTCAAAATCCGTGGACACACCATTGGTTGTTCCTTTAATAATTACTGATGCTCCTGCCAATGGACCATCCGAATCGGATACAATTCCAGTTACGGTCTGTTGTGACCAAACTGTAAATAAATTGAAGAATAATAGAAGAACTACTACTTCTACCCTTCGTTTGTTAGAATTTAATTTAGTTTTTTTCATACAGTTTCTCTTAAAGAGCTAGTTAATTTATATTAAGAAAAATAACATTAAGGATATTCTATTACATCCTGTACTGTACTGTACTGGTTAAATAAACAGATCAAGAAATAACATTAAAATGACCGTAATTAATGGCTTTAGCAATTTTCAAGTTCACAACATATCCTTGTTTAATTTTTAATATCATTTAAATATTAACAGAAATTAATGTTATTTACTAATTACTACACTAGTATATGAATTTGCAATTTGTCTTATTTGCGAGTTTAATTATTGTACACAACAAACGATTTAGGAAATCAGCTACAAGCCTAGTGGTAATCACTATGCTTAAAAATTTTGAATTGAAATGAAGTAGTATTTCTTGAAAAGGGGAAAATTACTTTTGTAGTACATCCAAAAGAGTAACACCATCGGCCTAGATGTTTTTTTAAGTAAAACTTATCTTATTATTACTTGGAAAATAAAATCATTAGTATCCTAAATTCTGATTTAAAATTTTAAGTTAAAAAAAGAAGAAATAAACATAAAATGCTATTAGTTCTCTAGCCAAGAGGATTCTATTTTCATTTTGAGTTCAGAAACAACTTCTGGATGCTCGTTGGCCAAATTGTTTTGTTCTTTTGGGTCTGTATAGATATTGTAGAGTTCAATTTCTTTTTTAATCTGGGCATTTTGCAAATTTGGAAGAATTAATTTATATGGTTTAGTCATCACCATTCTATACTGCAAGCTACTATCTACAGTATTAAAATCGTGGTCATAAATTTCACCGTAAATAGCATTTCTAGATTTTAATTTTTTTTCGTCTAAAACACTAATTCCATCTAAATTTTTAGGTTTACTCATACCTACTAAATCTAAAACCGTAGGAACCATATCTAAACTACTTGTTAATGTGATACTATCTCTAAGTGGTTTTATTTTTCCTTTCCATTTATACATTATTGGTGTTCGGAGTCCAAAATCATAAGGGGAGCGTTTGGAGTTTTTATCATAACTTGAATTATCTTCATTTTGAATCCATCCATTATCACATACATATACGAATAACGTATTTTCTGTTTCTCCTTTTTCTTCAATATAATTCATTAAATCACCACAGGTCTTGTCGAACCATTCACACATTGCCCAATATTTAGCTACATATGGTGTTGGAGCTTTAGGAAGATATTTTTGTAATAAACTGTCTGGTGGTGTATGGGGGGCATGAGGTAGAAAAGGAGCGTACCACATAAAAAATGGTTTCTTTTTTTCAAGGGCCAAGTCTATATAATTGTAAAGGGTATCCATACCCTTGCGACCAATTTCTAGTCCGTAGTCGCCATGGCGTCCACCACGATTAGGGTCACCATGTGTCATCCCATAATCAAAACCTCCATTTTTATAATTTCCTATCCACCATTTTCCCGTTTGAAAAGAAAGGTAACCTTTATTTTTTAATAGTTTAGGTAGCGTCTCTAGCGTATTAAAATGATTGATAACTGCTTCATAATTTTTAGGCCTCCATGAAGAACGCCATGGTTGTGGACTAGATCTATCATCTCCCGGTAGCACCCGATCGTTACCCAATACCATGTGCGTACGTGGATAAACACCCGTTATAATCGATGCCAATGACGGTGAACACAATGAAGTAGGCACATAACCTCGTTCAAACGTAAGACTCTCTGCCGCCAACTTATCTAAATATGGTGTTTCAATGGCTTTATGACCCATGAAACCGTAATCTGTCCACGCTTGGTCATCCGATAGGATAAAAACAATATTCGGTGGTCGTTCCTCCACTTTGGCGGTTTCGTTGTTTTGCTTATTTTCCTTACAGGAAGCAAAACAAACCAACACTGTCCACAATAAAATAGTTAGGTTGCGTATTTTCATTTTGAGTGTTTTAACGTAAAGTTTGTATGCTGTAGTTACCTGATGGTACTTCAATGGTTATGATGCCGTCTTCATTTTCTATGACTTGACCATATTTAAAGTCTTTTAAAGACGCTCCATTTACAATAACCCTTTGTACATTATCTGAAATAATCGACAACAAGGCTGTCGTATTCGGCGGAACGGTTGCATCGTGATAAAAGGTATCACCCTCAATCTTCCAGGTGGATTTAATTTCGCCATAGGGAGAGTCATAAGTGGCTTCCGCAGAAGTCAATCCCCCACCGGGTATAGGGGCTATCCGTATTTTTTTATATCCAGGTTCAAGTGGTTTAATTCCAGCAATACGCTCATACATCCATTCACCAACAGCACCATAGGCGTAATGGTTTAGACTATTCATTGATTCTGGATTATAGCCTTCTAACCGGCTGTAGCTATTCCATCTTTCCCACATAGTAGTAGCACCTTGATTTATAGAATAAAACCATGAAGGATAAGTTTCCTTTAATAAGATTTGGTACATCAAGTCCGTTTCACCCATAGCATCCAAAACTCTTGGCAAAAGAGGTGTACCCAAAAATCCTGTTCTCAAATGATTGTCAGCTTCTTCAATCTTATGCAACAAATGTTGCTCAGCTTTTTTGGTAATAGTATCCGATAACAAATCAAAATGTAGGGCCAATAAATATGCTGTTTGAGTAGCCTTGCCATTTTTAATTTTCCCTTCGTTATCAAAAAACTCACTTTCAAAAGCGTTAGCCACAGTTTGATAAAGTTTTTGATATTCTTCTTTTTCTTCTTTCAAACCCAACACTTCTGCTGCCTTTGATGTAAGATGAGCGGCATGGGCAAAAAACGCGGTGCCTATCAACTTTTTTGATGTATCACCTCGTTTATTGCTCTCCTTAGCTTGAAAGGGCTGTAACCAATCACCAAAAGAATTCATCTGAGAAATGTAATTCTCTGAAATGGATTGATGATGTGAAACCCATTTCTTCATCATTTCATAATTTTCTTTTAGAACAGTAGTATCTGCTGTTCGGGTGTAGATATCCCATGGTATTATTACTGCTGCATCTCCCCAACCAGAGCTAACCTTATTATTTTCTAATACATCTGGGGCGACGAAAGGAATTCCTCCATCTACATATTGAGACTCTCTTAGTGTTTGCAACCAACTTGCCCAAAATGCGTGAACATTGTTATTGAAAATGGATGTCGGAGAAATTACTTGTGCATCCCCTGTCCAACCCAATCTTTCATCACGTTGGGGACAGTCAGTAGGAATATCAAAAAAGTTTCCCCTTAAACCCCAATTGATATTACTCTGAAGTTGATTTAGTTTATCATGTGAAGAAGAAAAGTACCCAGTTTTATCAAAGTCGGAGTACTGAACTAAACCCGTAACCCATTCTTTTTTAGGGGTTTTTGAGGTATCAAAACCGCTAAGTTCTGCATATTGAAAGCCGTGAAAGGTAAAGGTGGGATGCCAATCTATCCTACCATCTTCAGCTGCTATATAATAATCGGTTGATTCTGCTGAACGGTAATTATCTGTATAAAAAGAACCGTCTGGATCTAACATTTCAGAAAAACGGACTTTTAAGGTATCTCCCTTTTTCATGGGAACCCGAAGTCTTGGCACACCTAACATATTCTGTTGTAGATTGAATATGACACCACTACCATCTTTCGGTGTGATGATTTCTTTGGTATCCAAAGTTGTTTTTTGCCTAACGGAATGATGCCTTTTTGGTCGTATGGCTATAGCATTCTCCAACGGAGCGACCTCAACCTTGCTCCATTCTTTCGCCTCAAAATCTGAAGTGGCCCACCCATGCATTTGAAAATTGGCATCATAAATCTCCCCATCGTATATCTCTGCAAAACGAATAGGACCTCTGGTTGTACCTTGCCAACTGTTGTCTGAAACAATGTTTTTTTTGGTTCCATCTTTATAAAGCAATTCCAGTTGGCTCAACACTTTTGGGGAACCGTTTTGCCCCCAAATCATTTTATTCCATAATAGGCGTCCAAAATGCCACCCTGAAGCCAATTGAAACCCGATAGCATTATCCCCTTCTTTCAGCAAATCGGTTACATCATAGGTGAGCGATTCTATGCGTTTTTGATAGGGTGTCCACCCTGGCGACATTACATCCTCACTGATAGCCTTACCGTTGATAAATCCTTTAAAAACCCCTTTAGCTGTCACATACAATTTTGCAGATACAAGTTGCTTGTTGACCTCAAATTCTTTTCTTAGGTATTGCGGTGTATGAATTATGATATTACTTTTTCCCTTGATACTATCCTTTCTGGTATTCAACCCAATCCATTTTGCTTGCCAGTCTTCATTTTGTAATAATCCTAGCTCCATCTGGGCAATCTCGCTCCATGTTGAGGGTTGGTCTTCTGCATTCCAAAATCGTACTTTCCAATACATCTTATCACGTGATAACAAAGGTTTTCCTTCATAAGAAATATATAAAGATTGACCTGAACTGACTTTGCCCGTATCCCACAAATCTGGGTCTTCTGATAAGAGTTCTGGCGAAGAGGCCACAACTAAATGATATGCCGTTTGTTTTTGTATTTCTTGTGGTAATTTCCACGAAAAGGAAGGCGTAGCGTCATAAAAACCTATAGGGTTCACAAAACCTTCATTTAAGGTAAGGTCTTGAGCGGGTTTCAACGTAGGTTCGGTCCGGCAACTCAAAAGGAAACAACCCAATAAACTAATCGTAAAGATGGTTCTAATATTATGAAACAGTTTCATCGTTATTACATTCTAGAAAGCCACTAGCACACTATTTGTTAAGCTAAAACGCATTAAACAATTGCTACAGCATTAAACCAAATATATCTAACTCTTAATTGGAAAGTGTCCTGCTGTGTTTGGTTTGAATTATAGTTTTAAAAACACAAATTTCAGGCTAAATATTTAAGTGTTATTGGTCATTGTGCAAGCTATAGAATAAGTGCCCGAATGGCTAATAGCATAGCCTAATTAATTGGTCTGAATACGAACAAATATCGAACAAACTTCATAAGGCATAAATATAATATATTTAAAATAAATACTTTACGTTATATATTATGATGTTAAAAACGTATATCATACCATGCAAGAGTAATAGAAAGGTATACATGTAAGCTTACTAAAAAAGACCGCAATAGCGGTCTTTTTTGGTTTCAAATAGTAGTCACATCTCCATTAAAACTATTTTCTGAGACTTTTCCCGTAACGCCATCATAGTACTCAAAAATGAGTTTAAAATCAGCTATAATGTCTGAGGTTGGATAAAAAGGATCCCTAATCCTAACAGCTTTGTTCCTAAAATCAAAAGCGACCATAACAATAGGAACACCTGCCTTTTTTGCAATGTGATAAAAGCCTGTTTTTAAACTTGTAACTTTTTTACGAGTACCTTCTGGGGCTAGCGCTAGCCTAAATTCATCCTTTTCATCAAAAAGAGCAACAATGGCATCTACCGTATTATTGTTTTTATTACGGTCTACTGGTGTACCTCCTGTCCACCTAAAAAACCAACCAAAAGGCGGCTTAAAAAGTGCTTTCTTGGCAATATAATGCATATCTAACCCCACAATCTTACGTACAAAAACGCCCAACGGAAAATCTAACCAATGGGTATGTGGTATTACTATAATAACGTACTTTTTAAGCTTAGAAAAGTTGCCTTCTAGTTTCCACCCCAGTAAACGGAATAAAATAAATTTAGATAGGCTCCTTAGCATCAAATCTTTTTATAAATAGCGATTAGCTTTTCTTTAGAAATTTTAGAAGTCCAATCTGCACCAAGTGCATTTTCCCATAGTGGTGCCATAGACAAAGAGATGGTTGCCATAGTATCTAATTGTTCTGCAGTACAATTGGCACAAACACCTTTTGGTAACGTAATCTGATGTTTTTGCATCATTTGGTTAAATAATGCCACACCTTCTGGATAATATTCTTCTAAAAATTGAAAAACCAGACAATTCCCTATCCCGTGTTTTGTGCCCAACACATAAGAAAGGCCATAACTCATGGCGTGTGCTACACCAACTTGCGAGTATGCTATACTCATACCTCCGTGCCACGAAGCCATCATCAATTTTTCTTCGGCTTCTTTTTGGTCTATGTCACCTAAAAATACTTCTTTACAAAGGTCATATGCCTTTTCCCCATAACTCTGACTAAAAGCATTTAAATAAGTACCTTCTAACGACTCTACACAATGTATAAAACAATCCATTCCCGTATAAAACCACTGGTCTTTAGGCACTGTAGCCAAAAAATCTGGGTCTAACACTACCTGGTCATAGGTCGTATAATCTGAGTTTAAGCCTAGTTTTTTCTCAGGCCCCATAAGTACCGCTGTTCTAGAAACTTCTGCTCCTGTACCACTTATGGTTGGGATACCCACGTGGTAAAGTCCTTGCTTTTGAATTAAATCCCATCCCTGATATAAAGAAGATGAACCTGCATTAGTCATTAATAATGCTACTGCCTTGGCTAAATCTAAAAGTGTACCCCCACCTATCCCAACAATACCAGAAGGTTCTTCTGTGTAATCTGATTTTAATTTTTGAACTAATGCATCTACTTGTGCTGTTTTAGGTTCTTCTTCTGCAGAAACATATATTACTTGGTCGTTAAACAACAAAGGCAATCTGTTTTCCAAATCTGACCCCTCAAAAAAAGCATCGACTAGAAAGATAAATGGAGCATCAGAATTTCTACGTTTTGGCAGTAAAATACTACCCAAGCTGCTAAAACTTCCCCTGCCAAATACCACTCTAGGGACCATGGGAAAATTCTTATGTTGATTTAAGTGTTCCAGTGTTTTTATATTTAGTTGTGCGTTGTTTTCTTTTGTCATTAATCCAGATACTTCAATAAATCCTTTATAGAATTCAACTTTAGATAATCATTTTCTTGTTCTTCCTTCTCAGACACAGTCTCGTGTACCCAAGTGGTATGAAATGGAATATGGATGGCTTGTGCACCAATATTTAATAAGGGTATAACATCTGACTTAAGGGAATTCCCTACCATCAAAAATTCATTTACATCAATTTCTAAATGCTCTAGTAAGTTTTTATAATTGCTTTCTTTTTTATCACTTAGCACCTCTACATGGTGAAAGTACTTAGACAATCCAGACTTTTCTAATTTACGCTCTTGGTCTAACAAATCTCCTTTAGTAAGCACAATTAAACGGTAGCCTTTTTGTTCTAATCTCTGCAACACTTCTTCTACCCCATCTAACAATTCTACCGGCTGCCTTAGCATGGTTTTACCTAGGTCTAAAATTTTAGAAAGTGTTTCTTGTGGCAGTTTATTATTAGATAAGTCTAAAGCTGATTCTATCATAGAAAGCACAAACCCTTTTATACCATAACCGTATAATTCTAGGTTCTTAATTTCCATTTTAAAAAGCTCTTGGTCTATTTTGTTTTTGGTTTCATAACCTTCTAACAATGATGCAAAATGTTCTTCTGTTTCTCTAAAATATGTTTCATTTATCCACAGGGTATCATCTGCATCAAAACCAATAACTTTTATTTTACTGTAGTCTACTTCCATTCTCTCCTAGCTCTTTCTAAATCTTCTGGAGTATCTATTTCTACACCAGAGACCGTAGTTTCTACCATCTTAATTTTTTTGCCGTATTCTAAAAATCGAATAGCTTCTATTTTTTCTGTTGCCTCTAAAGAAAGCATGGGTAAATTAGTAAAATCTGATAGAGCTCTTTTTCTAAAAGCATAGATGCCTTTGTGTTTGTAATAGGTTGCACCCACTTCTTTATCTCTAGGATAAGGAATAGGCGACCTTGAAAAATATAAGGCAAAATCTTCTTGATCAACTATAACTTTTACAGTATTTGGGTTTTCTATTTCTTCCCAATCTGTAATAGGAGTCATTAAAGATGCTAAATCAATAACCTTTTCCGGGTCCTTTTTAAATACTTGTATTACCTTTTCTAAACTAGCTGCATCTATAAAGGGTTCATCTCCTTGGACATTAACCACAATATCTACATCTAAATTTAATACAGCTTCTGCTATTCTATCGCTACCACTTTCGTGCTCTTTTTTACTACGTATCACCTTACCGCCATTAGCTGCAATTAATTCTTCTATTTCTTGGCTATCTGTTACCACGTAAACAGCATCAAACAACTGAGTATTTACTGCAGCCTCATAGGTACGCAATATCACGGGTTTACCTGCTAAATCTTGCATTAATTTGGCAGGAAATCTAGAAGCCTTGTAACGGGCAGGAATCATGGAAATTACCTTCATAATAGGTAGTCTGTTATTTTTTTGGTTGTTATACTCTAGGTCTTAGCTTTCTGTAAATCCTAAAAATGATAACCAAAATTAAGATAACTAAAACAACTGCCAATAGAGGAGCAAAAATAGATGCGGTAGAAACCACCATAGCGGTTCCCGTTTCTACAGTAGATACCAATGGGTTTGCCAAACCACCAGTTGTTGCTGTTGAAGTTAATCTACCTGCTGCATTTGCGCCTTTGATAGCGGAGGCAGTACCACCACCTGCAATTATAGCCAGTGACCAAGTTATTACAGGGTCTAAATCTGCCATTGTAGATACCATTACCGCTGTACCAGCAATAGCAGCTAGCGGAATTGCAATACTATCTAACGCATTATCTACCCAAGGTATAAAATAAGCAAACACTTCAAAAACGGTTGCAGCACCCAAAGTAAGTACAGCAGCTAAACTACCAATCCATTGCCAAGAATCATTAAGTTCCCATATGTTAAAATAAGCAGCTAAGCTTAAAGCAAAAAGCGGAAGAAAGACCCTAAAACCTGCAGATGCCGCAAGGCCTACTCCTAAAAATATACTAATTATAGTTTCCGTAGTCATAGTTAATGGTTTGGACTAAAATAGCCTATTCATTCCCAAGAAAAAAATCCTTCTTAAAACCAATAAGATACAATTTATTTTTGGCCCTTGTAACAGCTGTATACAACCATCTTAGGTAGTCTTTATCTAAACCATTGGGCAAGTAGGGCTGTTCCACAAAAACGGTATCCCACTGCCCACCTTGTGATTTATGACAAGTGATAGCGTATGAAAATTTTACTTGCAAAGCATTAAAATACTTATTATTCTTAACCCCTAGAAAGCGTTTATATTTAGAGGTTTCGTGAGCGTAATCTTTATTGACTTCTTGGTACAAACGATTACCATCTTCATAACTTAAAGAGGGTGTTTCTGCTGTAATTGTATCTAAAAGTAGAACTGTTTCAAATGGTTTTTGATTAGGATAGTCTACCATTTGAACTTTAACTTCTGCAAATTTAAAACCATAAAGTTCTTTAATGGCAAATAATTCTAAGATTTCTATGATATCTCCATTGGCAATAAATCCAGCTTCTGTGGTAGGTTTTAGCCAATAATAATTATTCTTAACCACCATCATAAAATCCCCAACAGAAATCTCATTCTCTAAAAACAAGATACGTTGCCTAATGTTTTCATTATATAAATTCGCTCTTTTATTAGAGCGTACAATTATCGCCGTTTCTTCTTTACCATTGGTAGCGTAACTATTATCTATTGCTTCCTGTATCTCATGACCATCAATCAATCTTACAATATCTTTAAAACCTGATAAAGCAAATTTAAAATCATCAAAATAGTCGTTTTGCAACTGCTCCCTTAAATTAGTAGCATTGAATAAAATACCAGATTCTGAAGACTGCCGCATTACTTCATCCAACTCAATCTTGGTAACCTCTTTATTATAGTTTAGTCCCAAAGTATTTTCATTTAAAGCAGGACTCAAATCTAATTTCACGGGTGGTAATTGCGCTGTGTCTCCAATCAAAATAAGCTTACACCTAAATCCCGAATAAACATAATATATTAAATCGTCTAAAAGTGAACCATTTTCAAACAACTTAGAATCAGACGGGGCATCTGGTATCATAGAAGCTTCATCTACAATAAAAACAGTATTCCTGTGTTTATTTGGTGCTAATGTAAATTGAACACCACCTCCCTGTTGTTTTTTAGGAAAATAAATCTTTTTATGTATTGTAAAGGCCTGGGTATTAGAGTAATTGGTCATCACTTTTGCTGCCCTACCTGTTGGAGCCAACAAAACTGCAGTTTTCTTTACTTTCCATAAACTTTTTACAACACTACCAATTATGGTTGTTTTACCTGTCCCGGCATATCCCTTCAAAAGAAATAAACGCTCATTATTCTTAGATAAAATAAAGTCTGCTAATTGCTGTAACGTTAAGGCTTGCAACGAAGTAGGCTCGTGAGGAAACTTTTCTTTTAAAAATTTTAGAAAAACCTGCGGTGTTATGCTATCCATAGATGTCCAAAGATAGCTATCATTTTTAGGACAAAAACTTTCATCATTCAAAAAAAATTGTAGATTTGCTTCTAACCACTAAATGTAATTAATACTATATAAAATGAAGACCATCTTACAAATTGTTCTTTGGATTGTATGCGGGGTATTGGCTTATATGATTTACCAATCCATTAATGCACCGATTGAATTCAACAAAGTCCGTGAAGAACGTTTTTCTGCAGTAATTGCTAAACTTAAGGATATCAGAGATTCACAAGAAGCTCACAAAAAAGTAACTGGCACATATGCAAAAGACTTTAACAGCCTTGTACAGTTTATAGACACCGCAAGTTTTACCATTACCCAGCAAAGAGATTCTTCTTTTATGCGTTATGACAAAACTTATCAAATTGACTTACAGGTAGACACCGTAGTAATTGATACTTTAGGTTTTGAAAAAGTAAAAGAAAAATTATTCGGCACAGACGACCGTTATAAAACTATGATGAACGTGCCTTACGCTGAGGGAGATGTTAAGTTTGACATGAAAGCAGGGCAAGTGGATAAAAGTGGTTATAAAGCTCCAGTTTTTGAAGCTAAGATTAAAAAGGATGCTTTATTATACGATCAGCCTAAAGATTTAGTTGCTAGAGAAAACGCTCACGTAAGTGTAGAAGAAGTTAATGGAACTGAAATTAAAGTTGGTTCTTTAACAGAAGTTAGCACCAACGGTAACTGGCCTCCTATCTATGATAGAAAGACAGAAAATTAATGGGGTGAACAATCCTAACACAACTTTTAAAAAATTGTCCATTCAGGTAAGCTTGAATGGACTTTCTTTTTGTATTCAAGACACCGTTTCTTTACAATTAGAAGAAATGGAACAAAAGTTCTTTAAAACAGAACTTACTCCCTACTTAGTACTTAAAGAACTTAAAGCTCTTGTAGAGCACCATAAGTTAGCAGAGCGAGAATTTACAGAAGTGCTAGTGCTGCATAGAAATAATTTGTACAGCTTAGTCCCCGTAGCTTTGTTTGATAAAAATGAACTTGCCAATTATTTAAAGTTCAATACTAAGATTTTAGCTACAGACCAGATTGTACACGACCAGATTCCTAACACAGAAATGGTATGTGTTTATGTGCCATTTACTAACATCAATAACTATCTTTTTACTCTCTTTGGAGAATTTGAGTATAAACATGCTAGCGTTTCGCTTTTACAGACTTTATTACAAAATAGTAGTGCAACTACCACTTGTTATGTTCATGTAACACCAACTCAACTAGAAATGGCAGTTCTAGAGCAAAAAAATTTAATACTTTATAATCAATTTACCTATCAAGTAAAAGAGGATTTCTTGTACTATATCCTATTTACTTATGAGCAATTAGGACTAAATGTAGCGTCTACACCTTTAAAATTATTCGGTGCCATAACCACAGAAGATAACAACTACAAACTTTGTTATGAATACATTAAGGACGTTACTGTATTTAGACCAGAAGAAGGCACCTACAATATAGCTGAAGCAAAAGCCCATCTGTTAGATTATTCGCTTTTAAGCACATTATAATTATGAGAATTATCTCTGGATCCCATAAAGGCAGGCGCATTACTGCCCCAAAAAAATTACCTGTAAGGCCTACTACAGATATGGCTAAAGAGGGGATTTTTAATATTTTGAAAAACCGATATTATTTAGAAGATTTACGTGTGCTTGACTTATTCTCAGGTACAGGTAATATAAGTTTTGAGATGGCTTCTAGAGGTGTGCAAGGTATTACCGCTGTAGACCAGCATGCAGGTTGCACCAAATTTATTCATAATACCGCCCAAGAATTTGATTTTGATATAAGTGTTATCAAAAGCGATGTATTCAAATTTTTAGAACGGACCAAAACACAATACGATTTAATTTTTGCTGACCCTCCTTACGACATGCCTTTGGAAAAGTTTGAGCAAATACCCGCTTTAATTTTTGAAAATAACCTATTAGCTCCAGAAGGTTTACTAATTGTAGAACATAGCCCACAAACCAACTTAGAAAACCTTCCCTTTTTTCAAGAAAACAGAAAGTACGGTAGCAATGTCTTTAGCTTTTTTGAAGCTATTACCTAAGGAAAATAGCATTGTTTACTACCCGTTTCTAGATAGGACATTGCTTTTTCTGCATCTACTGTAACTACAAATATTTAATCAAGGGAATACCCCGCTATAACATTGCAAATTAGAGGGTTCCTAGGTAGTTCAATAGAAAAAACTGCTGTTAAATCCACAGCATCCTAAAAAGAATGTAGGGTAAGAGTTATCCAAGATGCAATAAAACTATAAGGCAAACTTGATTCATCTGCTTTCGTTTTTTCTATGATTATAGTAGCTTCTGCCTCCTTAAATTCGCACACAGTACTACTACTTCTTCTATCAATTCCTTTTAAGATTGCAATTGTCGAAAAAACGTATTCTCTTGGGTTTAATTCTGGTTACAATCCCTTCAATAATTCCTTAATATTGACTTTACCGGGTATGGGAGTATACCCATTAATTAGAATTTAATTTACACCTAAAAAATTCTAGAAAAACGAATAATATAATCGAAATATAGCCTATTAAATTACCCTTATTTAGTAGTGCAAAGAACCCTTAGGTATAATAAAAAGCAGGCCATAAGCCGGATTCTGTACCCAAAAATGGGGCCTTATCATTTATCTAGGCACAAAGTTACCTTTGTGCTCTAACCGCCTACCCTCCAGCTTGGACGTGCCGCCCTTTTCTGTTGCCAGAACACTGGTATACATGACGTTGCACCACATAGAGTTTACCGGATTTCACTACAGCCTAACTGTACTTGCTTTCTGTTGCACTGGTCCTCACCTTTCGGCGGACGGGCGTTACCCGCTATGTTGCACTATGGTGTCCGGACTTTCCTCTCCTGCGCAAAAACGCAGCAGCGATAAGGTGGCCTGCAAGCCGCAAATATACTTTAATTGTTAATAAATATTAGGTAACCTAAAAGCAAATACAATAAGTAACACAGAGGCTATTTTTATATTTGTAATCGGCTTAAATTTTACGCGTGGAACCATTTATAGTATCAGCAAGAAAATACAGACCAAAAACCTTTAAGGATGTTGTTGGGCAACAAGCTATTACCAACACCTTAGAAAATGCCATTGCCAACAACCATTTGGCACAGGCATTACTTTTTTGTGGTCCTAGAGGAGTGGGTAAAACCACCTGTGCTCGTATCCTAGCCAAAAAAATAAATGAAGACGGTACAGAGCGTGAAGATGAAGATTTTGCCTTTAATATATTTGAGTTAGATGCGGCATCTAACAACTCCGTAGATGATATTAGAAACTTAATAGATCAAGTTCGGATACCACCACAGGTAGGGAAATATAAAGTTTATATTATTGATGAGGTACACATGTTGTCTCAATCTGCTTTTAATGCTTTTTTAAAAACTTTAGAGGAGCCTCCAAAACACGCTATTTTTATTTTAGCAACTACGGAAAAACACAAGATAATCCCAACCATATTATCTCGATGTCAAATATTTGATTTTAAAAGAATTACTATAAAGGATGCTGCAGATTATCTTAAGTACATTGCCGAAGAACAAGGTATTGCTGCAGAAGATGATGCATTGCATATTATTGCTCAAAAAGCAGATGGCGCTATGCGAGATGCACTTTCTATTTTTGATAGAGTAGTTAGTTTTTCTGGCAAAGAACTTACACGTAAAGCGGTAACTGAAAACCTTAACGTCTTAGATTACGATACCTTTTTTAAGACAACAGACTTGATGCTAGCTAATGCTATTCCAGATTTGTTATTACTGTTTAACCAAACCCTTTCATTAGGTTTTGATGGTCATCATTTTATTGCCGGCTTGGCTTCACATTTTAGAGATTTGCTGGTATGTCAACATCCTCAAACACATTCGCTCTTAGAAGTTGGGGAAGATGCCAAAACCAAGTATTTGGAGCAGGCCAAGAAAATAAATCGAGATGTACTACTTAAAGGGTTAGATTTAGCCAATGACTGTGATTTAAAATATAAAGGCAGTAAAAATCAACGTTTGCTGGTAGAATTAACCCTAATGAAATTAGCTTCGCTAAGTTTTGAGGGCGAAAAAAAAAAGCCTGATTTTATAATTCCGGCCACACATTTTAGAGGACAACCTTTTGTAAAGGCACCTAAATCGTACTCCATTACAGACGAAACGGTAGTTAATACTACAGCAACATCAACCAGTAGTGCAGCAGCAGTGCCCAGTTCTAAGACAAATGTAAACCAATCTATAGCTACCAGTAAAGTTGAAAAGACTCCGCAAGAACCAATAAAACCCATCAACCTAAAAAATAGAGTAAAAAGAGTTTCTGGCTTATCCCTATCTAGTATTAAGGCAAAAAAAGAACACCTAGAGTCTAAAAAAGGGGAAGAAATAGACGAGAAAGACTTACCGCAAAAGCCTTTTACAGAAGAGGCTATGTTAGCTCACTGGAATTTCTTTGTGAATAAGTTAGAAAACGAAGGAAAAAAAATATTATCAAGTAATTTGCAAGCAGACACGCCTAGACTAAGAGGTACACATACGCTATGGATGGAACTCCCTAATAGCACCATGAAAAAAGAAGTGGAAAGAGAACAGGGACCGCTTATACGTTATCTAAGAGAGAAGTTACAAAACTATTCTATTGAATTGAAAATAGATGTAAACGAAGCATCAGCTAAAAAATATGCCTTTACACCTCAGGAAAAATTCGAAAAATTAAGAGAGAAAAATCCAGCAATAGATATCTTAAGAAAAGAGTTCGATTTGGATTTTTAGCGCTTATTAAAAAAAGTAGCTATACCGTAAATAAAGAGAACAATTGCTGCGATTAAGGAACCTAAAGATTCTCTCCCTTTTTCTATATTTTCGGTTTTCATTCCTTGGTCTAACTGTACACCTTCAAATGCCTCTGGCCAGTACATATAACACAGCACAAGGAAAAAACCTCCTAAAAAAAAGTAAGTAAAAGCCTTTAATTGTTTCAACAGAAATAAAATAGAAGCCAAGGCAGCCATACCATAATATCCAATCCATTTAAATGCATCCGGGTCGTTAAATTGTACTACCATAGCATATCCAAATAAGATGGTAAATAAGCCTGCAAAAATTTTTAAAAATAATCTCATAATCAATGCGTTACAATTTGTTTTAATTGGCTGTATACTTGGGTACTAGAAATAACCGTTTCTTTAAAAGCATTTTTACTCATAAAAATTGGCCAGTCGTCACGGTCTTCTGGTACTCTACCGTGAGAGCCTTTAATCAATTCTGCTTTTAATGGAATTACGTCCATAACTGTTCTAAAACCGAGTTTCTTTTTAAGTAGTTTACCAACAATTTTGGGCACCACAAATGGGTCTTTTGGGTCGGTTAACATTTCCACAGGATCGTATCCCGGTTTTTTATGAATGTCTACCATTCTGGCATAATCAGGTGCCTTAGCGTCGTCTTCCCAAAAATAATAGGTAAACCAACTTTTGGAATCGGCTACTAGAACAATATCACCGGCACGCTCATGGGCCATACCTAAAGTTTCTTTCTCTTTTCCCAACAAAACTTGTTCTATCCCATCTATTTTTTTTAAATAGTCGGCTACAACTTCTAATTGTTCCTTATTTTTTATGTAGACATGCGCAATTTGATGGTCCGCTACTGCAAATACCTCACTAGCTCCAGCGTCTAATAACTCTAAACCGCGCTCTACCCGGATGCCCAACCATCCTTTTTTTCTTAAATATCTATTAATGTGAACAGGATTATTCACGTTTGTTATACCGTATTCTGATAAAATAACAACAGACGCTTGCTGAGCCTCGTAATAGGATACTAATTGCTTTACAACCGTGTCTATCTCTGATAAGTCTTTACCTATTTTTGAGAAATCTAATCCATACCGTTGAATGTTATAATCCAAATGCGGCAAGTAGACCAAAGTGAGTGTAGGATTGTGTAATTGGTCTGTTTTTATAGTAGCATCTGCTATCCATTGACTAGATTTTATAGATGTTTTAGGACCCCAGAAGTTAAATAATGGAAAGGTACCTAATTGATTTTGCAAGGTATCTCTTAACTCAGCAGGATGCGAATAAATATCTGGAATTTTTCTACCGTCTGCTAAATAATTCGGTCTGGGCGTAACACTAAAATCTACCGTAGAATACATGTTATACCACCAAAACATATTGGCGCAGGTAAAATTTGGATTGGTCTTTTTTAGCTCATCCCATAGTTTTGGCACCTGTACCAACTTATTACTTTGCCGCCAAAACTTTACCTCACACTCCTCTTTAAAATACCATCCATTCCCAACTATTCCATGATTAGTTGGGAGTTTTCCTGTTAGGTAATTACTCTGTGCTGTACAGGTTACCGCCGGGAACGCTGGCTGAATAAATTGCTGCTTAGATGCAGCCAAAAAAGTAGTAAGAAAGGGTGTATGCGCTCCAAGTAACCTTTTGGTAAGGCCAACTACATTAATAACTACAGTTTTATTCATTCCAAACGCGATTTCATCCAATTTAATTCTCTAACTATAGAATCTGCAATAGGGAGTTTTAAATCTTTAGGCAATACATCCCAAGTATAGGTCTCCACTTCTAAATGCCCACTTACTGGGTGTTCTTTGAGCACTTGCAACGTTTTTAAAATATGGTCTTGGGTAGATTGTAATACCCCATAATCTTCTAAAAAAATAGGTACATGAAAATGTGAACGCAATTCTGTAAAGGCTTTTTTTTCTTTTAGGACGATGGGCAAATCATTGTATGTTTTAACCTTTCCTTCTACCCTTTCCGTTACCTGATGTAAATATACTGGTTCGTTAAATTTGGCTAACTCCTCCCATATTTGATTCTCCTTGCCAGCCTGATGAACTACTTTCAGTGCCGCACTAATTTGTATTTTACCTATTTGTATTCCGGCTGTCTTTAATTGCCTTAAAGTATCTTCTGGCTCTTCAAAAGCTAAAGCAAAATGGCAAACATCATAACAAATTGTCAAATATCGTTTGAGTAATTGAATAGCTTTTTTTTCTGTAATGTTTAAATAAGAAAATGCGGCAATGCCTTGTGGAATTACATATGTTTTATACCAATGAAGCACATCTTTTGTGTTTTCTAAAAACCCGTCTGGTTCTGGCTCTACATCTAAATGCAAATATCTACCTGTGGTTTGTTCTATATTGTATAGCTCTAAAACCACTTTAAGCATATTTTCTGTTCCCTTAGCAAAGGCATCAACACGCTCTTTACCGCTGGAATACCAATGTTTATAACTAATAGGCGAAGTAGAAATACCCGCGTCTTGCCCCTCCGGAGCCAATACATGTAATTGATTAAAAAGCCTTAGCGTATAGGTAACTCTCTCATCTGTTGTCCAATCAGGAACGTGAACTTGATCCTTAACAGGTTCTCCATGAAAGTTACCGTAAGGAAATCCATTCATTGTAAAAACGTAACAATTTAAAGACGCTAAATACGACTTAAATCTGTTGAGATTATCTGCCTGATTTAATTCTAAGCTGGCTTTATTTGATAGCCGTAAGCCAAGCCCAAATGAGCTATCTGGAGCTACCTTTGTTTTTATTGTAGGTAAATTTTCCTTAAGACTTTTTAAAGTTTGTTGCCAATCGCCACCTGCATGAATGTTGGTGCAATACGTAAGGTGAAATGTATCTTTTATTAACATCCTTTTACGCCACTTTTTGATTTAAAACTCTAATAGCATCCTTCATCACCAAGTAATCTATAGTATGCACATCATGCTTCTTACCAATTTCTGAAATTAAGGTGATGGTTAATTCTCCGCCTAAATGCTCTCTAAATTCTTCAATCCCTTTAAGAAGTACACTAAGTTCTACTTCGGTTTGAACAGGAACTTTTAAATTAAAGCCTATTTGCTGCAAAACTGTTAGAATGGTTTCTAACGTTTGCAAATCTATAAGTTCAACCAAATACGCATAAGTTAAATCTAAAGCCATACCAATAGCCACGGCTTCTCCGTGTCTTAATTGATAATGTGTCATTTGTTCCAATTTATGAGCCGCCCAGTGTCCAAAATCTAATGGCCTAGAAGAGCCACTCTCAAATGGATCACCACCTAACGCAATGTGTTGCATGTGTAATTCTGCACAACGGTGAATTACATAACTCATACTTTCCATTTCTCTAGCAGCTAAATTTTGTGCTTTATTCTTTATGTATTGAAAGAAGTCTGCATCTTTAATTAACGCCACTTTAACTGCCTCTGCAACGCCAGAAATCCAATCTCGTTGCTCTAAAGTTTCCAAAAACTGAAAATCATTGATAATGGCATAGGGTAGAGCAAACGTGCCTAAGAAATTTTTTTTTCCAAAGGCATTGATACTATTTTTCACGCCAACAGCAGCATCGTTCTGTGCTAATACTGTGGTTGGAACACGAATTAGCTTTACACCTCTATGTGCAATGGCGGCAGCGTATCCTACCATATCTATCACCGCCCCACCACCTATTGCAATAACAAAAGAATGCCTGCAAATAGCGTAATCATTAATTCCTTTTAACACCTGCTGAACAGCTGCATCATCTTTCTTACTCGCCTCTCCACCAGGTACAACTAATGTCTGCGTGTATTTAATAGCATCTCCAATTTGATTACAATACGTTTTAATTGCATTTATTAGATTGGGATGAAACTCTAATACTTTATCGTCTAAAACAAAAAAACACTTTACCTCACCTACAGGTTTATACTTCCTTATAATTGCTCTAAGCAGCGTATTATCCAAGGAAAACAATCCATTAGTAAACAGCAATTGATATTGATAGTTGACTGTAAAACTTTGCGTTATCGGCATTAACTCTTTCATGCATTCAATTTAAGTTACCGCAAATCTTTTTGCAAGGAATATAGATAAGGGAAGTAAAAGAAGTACTAAAAGTCCGAAAATTATATTTGTATACGCTACAGCAAAAGCAGCATCTAATATAATAATAGCAATTACCCCTGATTTTACTGCCTTCTTTATATTTTCTGGGCTATTGATTTTATACGCTTTTAACAAGGGTAAATAAACCATTATAGCAAATAGCATTACAAATATTAAATACCACCAACTGTATTTTGCAAATGTGTAGTGCAAGCCAACGATTGCAGAAATAACTAATGCATACAGCCCTGCCGCAATAACAATATTTGTTGTGTTATTTCCATGAACCTCTCCCCTACTAATCATCGTTATAGCAAAAATAAAGGCCACAGGAATCAGCGTATAAGGCCAGTGTTCTAAAGTATTTAAATATAAAATACCCATTAGTAAATTCAACCCTCTACACACACCCATAATTAATGGACCAATAAAGGGGTGGTGCTTAGCATACTTATCATAAGAGAGTATGGCTGTTGCTAATGCAATGGCAACAATGCCACATACAGATTGAGCTAAAAATGCCAAAATAACACCTAGACTTAAAAGACTATACCCTAAGATTTGTGCTTGCTTAAGACTCACACTACCTCTAGGTATTGGTCTTTCTGGACGCTCCACAGCATCCAAATCTGCATCAAAAACATCATTAAGCGTTACTCCCCCTGCATACAAGAAAATTGACGACAAAACGAGCAATATTGGCCTCCAAGAATACAAAAATGGAAATTGCCACGGTCCAAGTTGGTAGAAAACACCAGAAATAGCAAGACCTGCTAAAATATCTGCAGCAGCAGTAGGTAAGTTAGCAGGTCTACAAAGTTGCAAATAGGCTTTTAGTTTTTGCGCCATTAGATTATTTTATTATTCCCCACTTTGGGTTCTTGGCCACGCAAAACGCTATTATCATTAAATAATTTACGTTGATCTATAGCTTCTGGATTTAACCAATGCTCATCTTTCATTTTTCCAGAACGCCCAAAGAAATCTAAGGCATTTTGATAACATGTTTTTACCACATCTTCTTTAGCCACTCCGTTTTGAAGCATTAAGTTGGCAGTTTTAGGCACTGCTAAAGGATCAGACACACCCCAATCCGCAGAGCTATCTACAATAATATTGGTACTGCCATACTTCTTGACTACCTCTACCATTCTTTGGTTACCCATTTTGGTCTTTGGGTAAATAGTGAAAGCTGCTATGAACCCCTTATCCAAAACATCCTTTACGGTTTCTTCATTGTTGTGATCTATAACTACCATCCCTGGGTCCAAACCATGTTCTAGACACACCTCCATACTTTTTAATGTTCCTGCTTTTTTGTCTCGGTGCGGTGTGTGCACTTGGACCATCATATTAAAGGTCTTGGCTAACTCTAATTGAGCTCTAAAAAAACGGTCCTCAGCTTCGGTTTGGTCATCATATCCAATTTCACCTATAGCAACTACATTTTCTTTATGTAAATAAAGCGGTAGCAATTCCATTACTTCTTCTGCCAAGGGCACGTTATTCGCCTCTTTAGAATTTAAACCAATAGTACAGTAGTGCTTTATACCAAATTGCGATGCTCTAAAGGGCTCCCACCCAACGAGACTACTAAAATAATCTTGAAAGGAGCCCACTTGTGTTCTAGGCTGTCCCAACCAGAAAGAAGGCTCAATTACGGCCACAACACCTGCCGCGGCCATAGCTTCGTAATCATCAGTAGTTCTAGCACTCATGTGCACATGTGGGTCAATTATCATTAATTTGTCTTCCATAGGACTATAAGTTTTGCCAAGTAAGAGTGCCATTCTTAGCCTCTTCTAGGTATTCTATATTTATTTGCAATAGCTGTTGTGCTGCCTTTTTCTTAGAATGATAACAAACTAATGTCGCTGCTCTACGCTCTTTTGCATCTTTACTCTTAAATAGTCGTTCGATATCATCTATAAGAGTTCCGTCTAAAAAATTGGATACAGGCCTCCAAAATGCGGGGTCAATTGTCCTAGACGCTGCCCATCTTTCGTGGGCATAATCTGAAATAATGCGTGCTAAATCTGCATTCGCCATTTCATCAACTCCGATAATTTTGGTCAAATCTTGTTGCATGAAGGCCGATTTTAAATACATCTGGTTATATTCCGCTGATGTAAAATATGCTGACGGGTATGGATTATTTTGAGAAATAGCGTTGAAAACCGTAGCTATATTGGTACGTAAAGCCTCTACAGCAACAAATTTGTAATTTTCTGGTTTAGGCAGTAATACTAAAAATTTTAAAAAGGTTTCTAATTCGGTGATATCTGCAACTTGGATTAATTTTTGTACTGCACCTTCCATCTTTGGTTCTGCCTCTAAAATAGACCTCAACAAAACAATTCTAGATAACTCTAAAAAATTTATTTCTTGAGAAGATAACCATGATGCTTTATCACCTGGGAAAATGTCATATTCTTTAACAGTTTCGGCATGTATTTTAGTAGCACATAAGCTGTAAGCTATGTAAAGTTTTTGCTTATTTTGAGTGGCTACTACTTCTGCGATAGCTGTTTGCAACCAGTTATATTCTTCTGTGGAAAGGCATTTTTTTAAAAGTGTAGTATATACTTCCGTGGTCAATTGGTAGCGTTTTTTGGTTTAATTCTGTTTGTCTTACAAATATAACGAGGGTCTACTTAAAATATTTAATTCTATACAATTATCTTTATCATCCAAAAAAAATGTGATTGATGCTAGGTTTAAAACTCCCTACGGACCCACGATGGGTTAACATTGTGGAAATGAATATTGAAGAAATTCTAACGGATCATGCCTATTGTGAACAAAAGGCTGCCAGCATGGCTATTTCCTTAATTGTCGGATTTCCAGACCGAACGGAATTGGTAAAAGAAATGATTGCCTTGTCTAGAGAGGAAATGGGTCATTTTAACATGGTACATGAAAAAATTTTAGAACGGAACTTAAAATTAGGTAGAGAACGTAAGGATGAGTATGTAATCAAACTGATGCAATTCTTTCCAAAAGGGGGCAGCAAAACCACTCATTTGGTTCATAAATTGTTATATGCTGCTATGATTGAAGCTCGTAGTTGTGAACGATTTAGGCTACTCTCTGAAAATATTTCTGATACAGATTTAGCGGAATTTTACAGAAAGTTGATGGTTAGTGAAGCAAACCATTATACCATGTTTTTAAAGTTTGCAAGACATTATGGCAATCGAGAAGAGGTAGACCAAAAATGGCAAGATTTACTAGATTATGAAGCCGAAATAATGAAAGATTTAGGTACCAAGGAAACTATGCATGGCTAGTTTCGCGCTTATAAAGCGTTTTTATCATACCGTCTGACAATCCTATTTTAGGAACATGAATTTTTTTAGCGCCTGACCACTTAGCCGTATTCAAGAATATTTTTGTAGCCGGCACAATGACATCTGCTCTATCTTGATTAAGTCCAAGTTCCGATACCCTATCTTCATAACTCATAGCGTCTAAAAAATGATATTGGGCGTTTAACCAAATATAAGATAAAGGCTGTCCCATTTTACGACCAGACATTTTATGCAACTTATTAATATTACCACCAGAACCTATAATTTCTACATTATCTTTTGCTGCCAAATGTTCTTTTACCCAAGCTTTAACGCCATCCCACACGGAGTCTATTACTTGGTCATTCAATAAACGTACTGTTCCTATTTTAAAAGATTTAGAAACCACCACTTGATCCCCGTTAAAAACCGTAAATTCTGTGCTCCCCCCACCAACGTCTACATACAAATAGGTTTTTCCTTTTTGCAATAATTCTTTTAAATCTGTAGATGCAATTATCTTAGCTTCAATTTTACCATCTATTATATCTATAGCAACACCCGTTTCTTGTCTAATTTTATCTACCACCTCTAGGCCATTGTTAGCTTCTCTCATGGCAGAAGTAGCACAAGCCCAATAATTTTCTACCCCGTATACATCCATCAAAAGTTTAAAAGACTGCATAGCTTTGATCATACGGGCCTGGTTTTTCTCTGAAATCTCTCCCAAAACAAAAGCATCTTCTCCCAGCCTAATAGGAACTCTAATCAGTTCACTTTTTTTGAACTGAACTAATTTTCCCTTTCGTTCTATCACATTTTGCACTAATAAACGTACTGCGTTAGAACCAATGTCTATAGCAGCAAATTTTCTAATGTTTATACCCATTTATTCTCCTTCTAATTTCTTTTGATAGTAGTCGTACGTAGCAAATTGAGATCGAACACGTGGTTGGTCATCGTCCTTGTAGGCGTTGTCTTGTTTTTCTGAGAATACACGGGCTTTTACATTATCTTTCCACGAAAGTTCAAATGTATCTATCAATTCTTGCTTAATATCTTCATCATAAATAGGACAACCAACTTCTACCCTAAATTCAATATTACGAGTCATCCAATCCGCAGAAGAAATATACACCTTTGGGTCTCCATTATTTCCAAAAATAAATAACCTAGGATGCTCTAAAAATTTATCAACAACACTAATAGCCTCAATATTTTCACTCATTCCTTCCACTCCTGGAATTAAGCAACAAATACCTCTAATAATCAACTGTACTTTAACCCCTGCTCTACTCGCTTCATACAACTTATCTACCATCTTATAAGAGGTAAAACTGTTCATCTTAATACGGATATAGGCCTCTTTACCTGCTTTTGCATTTGCAATTTCGTTATCTATTAATTTAGAAAACTTACTTTGCGTATAGTGAGGTGAAACAATTAAATGTTTGTATTTATTTATTTTATAGGTGGTTTCAAAAAATCCAAATACCTTATCTATTTCTTTTAAAATAGCATCGTGAGCGGTAAATAGTGTGTAATCCGTATAAATTCTAGCTGTGCTTTCATTAAAATTACCCGTACTTATAAAACCATAAAATTTAACACCAGTCTCCTCTTCTCTTTCTACAAGACAAATTTTACTGTGTACTTTTAAACCAGGCACCCCAAAGATGAGCTTAATACCTTCATCTTGAAGTTTATTGGCGTAATCTATGTTGGCTCGCTCGTCAAAACGGGCTTGCAATTCTATCTGAACTGTAACTTCCTTACCATTTTTGACTGCATTAATTAATGCAGCCGCTACTTGACTGTTCTTAGCTAAACGATAAATAGTAATCTTAATACTCCTAACATATGGATCTAAGGCTGCTTCTTTTAAAAATTTGACTACGTAAGAATAAGTATGGTAGGGCGCATAAATCATGTAATCCTTTTGCGCAATCTTTTCAAAAATACTCCCTTCTAAACTTAGACCTTTTACCGGTAGCGGTTTTATCTTATCGTACAACAAATCTGTTCTACCCAAGCTAGGAAAGCCCATATAATCTCTACGATTATGATATCTACCCCCAGGGATGACACTATCCGTTTCTTCTATCTCCATTTTCTCTTTTAGAAAACGAAGGGTATCTACCTTTATCTTTTTGTCATAGACAAAACGTACGGGGTCACTAATTTTTCTATGCTCTACACTAGAAGATATTTTCTGTATAAAACTTTTACTTAAATCATTATCAATATCTAACTCTGCATCCCTAGTAATTTTAATCATATGTGCAGAGATCTCTTTATACTGAAACATAGTGAAAATGCTGTCCATACAAAAACGGATAACATCATCTAGCATGATAATATAATTTTTACCGTCTTGTTCTGGCAACACCACAAAGCGGTCAATACCTTTTGGAATCTCAATTAACGCATATTGCACCTCATTTCTACGGTTTAAAAAATTACCTACTTGGTCATTCAAAACCATACGTACCGCTAAATATGCTGCTGTATCTTTTAGTAAAGGAAACTGCCTTAAATTGTTTAAGATAATGGTGGTTAAATCTGGGTTTACCTTTTTTAGAAAATACTCCTTTACGAATGGCGCAAGCGCTTCTGGCACCTGCGTTTCATTAATTATGAATATATTTTCTGTAGCTAACTCGCGTTGTATTTTATTTAGTATTTCTAAACTTTTGGTCTGTTGTTTAATTACAATACGCGTAATTTCTTCTAACAAATCCTTCGCTTTTTCTCCACCTAAAACGCTTTTACCACTTTTACCTGCATCTACAATACGCTTTACTGTGGCGTAGCGTACTTTAAAAAACTCGTCTAGGTTATTACTAAAGATTCCTAAAAACCGAAGTCTTTCTATTAAAGGCACATCTTTGTCTGCACTTTCTTGCAGCACGCGGTCATTAAAATGTAGCCAGCTAATTTCTCTATTTACGTAGTCGTTTTTTGGTTTTGCCATTTATCTTAATTCTTTTGGAAAGATAAGTTTTTCAGTTCTTCCCTCAGTTAGGTCAGTCCACTTTTCTACATCAAATGTTATTATTGCCATGCCTGCTGTAGGAAGGTTATCTATATTACTATTTCCCAGAGTGTTTACAAGATGGGTAAAGGCATGGTTGTGTCCAAACAACAGTACTGTTTCTAGTTTATTATCTAGTGATTTCACAAAACTAAGTACCTCTTCCCCAGCAAAATCATATAGGTTTTCAACCACCTTAAAATCATTTAAGTTTGCCTGCATCGTATGCAAAACAATCATTGCTGTGTGTAAAGCCCTATTTGCAGGGCTAGAGAATGCAAAATCTATTGGTAAATCCATCTTTGCCAAAGCCACCCCAATATTACTAGCATCAGTGATGCCTCTTTCTTTAAGTGGTCTGTCCTTGTCCGCAACATCGTAATCCCAAGAGGATTTACCATGGCGTATAAAAATGATTCTTTTCATTATTTACGGTTGAAGTCGGTCTATTTTCCAATCATAATCTTCTTGTAACTCAAAACGAATGCGATCATGCAAACGGTTAGGCCTCCCTTGCCAAAACTCTAGAGAAACTGGCCGCACTAGATACCCTCCCCAATGCTCTGGACGATTTATTTCTTGACCGTCATATTCTTTTTCTAATTGCTGCAACCTTTCTTCTAATACATCTCTAGAGGTTACAGGTTCACTTTGTTCAGAAACCAAAGCTCCTAATTGGCTACCCCTGGGACGCGACTCAAAATAACCGTCAGATAAATTTTCTGCTAGTTTTTCTGCTGTACCCTTAATAATTACTTGACGTTCCAAATTGGGCCAAAAAAAAGAAAGACAAAGATTTGGATTAACAGCAATCGCTTTACCCTTTTCACTTTTGTAATTGGTGTAAAAAATAAATCCTTCGTGAGTAAACCGCTTCATGAGAACTACCCTACTCTTAGGAAAACCATCTAAACCAATGGTTGCTACAGTCATGGCGTTAGGCTCATCAACGCCATCGGATGCTTCTACCTCATAAAACCATTGTTGAAATAGTTGCATAGGATTATCACCAATTTCAGCTTCTGTTAGCTGACTTTTCTGATATGTTTTTCTGTAATTACTTAAGTCTTGCTGCATACTACAAAGTTGGTGAAAAGCATGCAGATTTAAAAGGAATCAGTTAACAACAAAAGACTTACCGTCTTCTGCCAAAACCACGTTACCAAAAACTGTTTCTGCTTCTTCTTTAAATAGAGCAATAGATTTATAACGCGTAGAATAATGCCCTAAGACCAGTTTTTCAACTTGGGCCATATAAGCTATAGTAGCAGCTTGTTTTGCGGTACTATGTTTAGTTTTTTCTGCTAGATGTGCTTCTGTTTCTAAAAACGTAGCCTCATGATATAGTAAGTTTACCTTTTTCAATTGTGGCACTATGGCTTCATTATATTTTGTATCACTACAAAAAGCGTAACTTTTTGGTTTCGGAGGATCAAAAGTGAGTAATTTATTCGCCACTATTTCTCCAGTTTCTAAAACTACGTCTTTGCCTGCCTTAATATTATGATATTGACTGCGGTCTACATTCCATGACTGTGCTGCCTCCGCATTCAAAGTACGGGCACCTTCCTTCTCTTCAAATAAAAAACCATTGGTATAAATTCTATGTTGCAATGGAATTGTAGTTACTTTTACTTTATCATCTTCAAAGATGAGTTGTGGTTCTTTAGACTCTAACTCATGAAAATAAAGTGGGTAATTGGTCCAAGAATCACCTAATTTTAATAAAAGTGTTATCGCCTCCTTAATCCCCTTTGGACCATAGATGTGCAATTCTGATTCTCTCCCTAATAGCCTAAAAGTAGACACTAGACCTGGCAGACCAAAAAAATGGTCTCCGTGCAAATGAGAGATGAAGATGTGTTTTATTCTAGAAAATTTAAGCTTACTCTTTCTTAGCTGCACTTGTGTACCTTCTCCACAATCAATTAAAAACAAATGATTTTTAATTTCTAATACCTGTGCTGTAGGATTGTTTAAAGTTCGTGGGGTGGCAGAATAACAGCCCAAGATGGTTAATTTCATAAATCTAAATCGCGCTCAATTTCTTCCATCTCAATAATATCTTTTGCCTCTTGTAGTGTTGGCACTAAACAGATTTCATCTGGAATTTCTTCAAAACTTACCTTATTACTCACCAACACAAAAGACTTTTTACGTGCTCTGTGTGTATTAGACAGTTCTAGAAACTCTAAAACATCATCGGGAGACAACTTGGCAAAAGAAAAAAGATTAATGATCAAATGATCATGTTGTAACTTATCGTAAGTCGACCTTAAATTGGTTAAAAAAGTAGCTAAAGATGCATTTTCTTGCAAAACAATGGTAGTATTACCTTCTTTATCAAATATCATGGCTATTTAATTTTGGAGGCCAAAAGATAGATTACTGCCATCCTTACGGCCACACCGTTTTCTACTTGATCTAAGATAATGGATTGTCCGGAATCTGCAACATCTGTAGTAATTTCTACCCCCCTGTTAATTGGGCCTGGGTGCATTATAACTATTTCTTTATCCAGACTATCTAACAAAGCCTTATTTACGCCATATTGTTGGGTATATTCTCTAGTAGTTGGGAAATAACTAATATCTAGGCGTTCATTTTGTATGCGTAACATATTGGCCACATCACACCATTCTAAGGCTTTTCTTAAATTGGTTTCTACTTCTACCCCTAAAGACTCTATGTATTTTGGCAGCAATGTTTTAGGCCCACAAACCTTAACTTCTGCACCTTGTAATTTTAAGGCAAAAATATTGGATAAGGCTACTCTAGAGTGTAAAATATCACCAACAATAACCACCTTTTTACCCCCAACATCTCCCAGTCTTTCTCTAATTGAATAAGAATCTAATAATGCTTGCGTAGGATGCTCGTGTGCACCATCACCCGCATTTACGATTGCTGCATTTACGTGTTTAGATAAAAAGATACCAGCACCGGGATTAGGATGGCGCATGACCACCATATCCACCTTCATGCTCAAGATATTATTTACTGTATCTATTAGTGTTTCTCCCTTTTTGACAGAAGATTGAGAAGCAGAGAAATTAACTACATCTGCGGATAACCTTTTTTGTGCTAATTCAAAAGAAAGTTTTGTCCTAGTACTATTTTCAAAAAAGATGTTGGCTATTGTAATATCTCTAAGCGTAGGGACTTTTTTTATAGACCTATTAATTACTTCTTTAAAATGGTCTGCTGTCTCAAATATCAAGTCTATATCTTTCTTTTTAAGATATTTTATGCCCAATAAATGATTTACAGTTAATTCACTCATACTTTTTCTACTAGATAAACGGCATCCTCCCCATCATTCTCTTGCCACATTACCTTTACTTTCTCATTATTAATTGCATCAACCTGTCTACCTCTATAATTAGGCTGTATAGGTAAATGTCTACTAAATCTGCGATCTATAAGCGTTAATAGTTCTATTTGCTTTGGTCTACCAAAAGACTGCACGGCTGTTAGTGCAGACCGTATACTTCTACCTGTATATAAAACGTCATCTATAAATACAACACTTTTGTCCTCCACTATAAAATCTATTTTGGTAGAGTTGGCTTCTAATGTTTTATTACCTCTTCTAAAATCGTCTCTATAAAAAGTAATGTCTAAGAAACCTATTTTTACATTTTTAACTTTGTATTCTTCTTTAAGAATTTTAGCCAATCTTTCTGCAAGATAGGTGCCTCTTGGCTGTATACCGATTAGAACTGTTTCTGAAAAATCTAAATGATTTTCTAACAATTGGCAAGCCAAACGATGTAGAATGATGTTTATTTCTTTAGCGGAAAGCAGTATTTTTTGACTCATTGGCAATTTTTCCAACACTTATTACAAAAGTACACATTTCTAAGTAACGATGATAAATGAAAAAGCCCCGAACTTACGTTCGAGGCTTTCTATTTTAAATACAAGCGATGCTTATTTTTTAGCGTCTGCTTCCATTTTCTCTTTCAATGCTTGCAACTGAGCGTTAGCATCACCTAAAGTAGGTGCATTTTCCTCTGCAGATGCAGCAGCTTTACGCTTGGCAGTTTTAATGTTATTTTCCTCTTGCTCACGGAAAATAGCAGTATGGCTAGCAACAACTCTCTTAAAGTCTTTATTGAATTCTATTACTTTAAATTCAATTTCTTCACCTTTTTTGATTTTACTGCCATCTTCTTTCTCCATGTGTCTAGAAGGAACAAATGCAGTGATATCGTCATTCAATACGATTGTTGCACCTTTATCTACGATGTCTGTTACTGTAGCTTTGTGTACAGAACCTTCACCAAAGTCAGCTGCGTACTTATCCCAAGGGTTTTCAGTAGTTTGCTTGTGACCAAGGCTTAATTTTCTACCGTCTACATCTAGTTCAAGTACCTCAACCTCTAATTCGTCACCTACGTTAACAAATTCTGATGGGTGCTTAATTTTCTTAGTCCAAGAAAGGTCAGAGATATAGATAAGACCATCAATACCTTCTTCCATTTCTACAAACACACCAAAGTTAGTAAAGTTACGTACAATACCTTTGTGTCTAGAACCTACTGGGTACTTAGAAGTAATATCTGTCCATGGGTCTGGAGTCAATTGCTTAATACCTAAGCTCATTTTTCTTTCCTCTCTGTCCAAAGTCAATACTACAGCCTCTACCTCATCACCAACTTTTACAAAATCTTGAGCAGAACGCAAGTGCGTAGACCAAGACATTTCTGATACGTGAATAAGACCTTCTACACCTTCTGCAACCTCGATAAATGCACCGTAATCAGCGATTACAACTACTTTACCTTTAACTTTTTCGCCTACCTGGATGTTTTCTCCTAACGCATCCCATGGGTGCTTCTCTAATTGCTTAAGACCTAATTGAATTCTTGACTTGTTATCATCAAAGTCTAAGATTACAACGTTAAGTTTCTGGTCTAGTTCAACAACCTCATTCGGGTGGTTAATACGGCTCCAAGAAAGGTCTGTAATGTGGATAAGACCATCTACACCTCCTAAATCGATGAATACACCGTAAGAAGTGATGTTCTTAACAACACCTTCTAATACCTGACCTTTTTCTAATTGGCCGATGATTTCTTTCTTCTGCTCTTCAATATCTGCCTCGATAAGTGCTTTATGCGAAACAACTACGTTCTTAAATTCGTGATTAATCTTAACCACTTTAAATTCCATAGTTTTACCAACATACTGATCGTAATCACGGATTGGTTTAACATCTATCTGAGAACCTGGCAAGAAAGCTTCGATACCGAATACGTCTACAATCATACCACCTTTGGTACGACATTTAACGAATCCTGTAACAATCTCTTCTTTGTCATGGGCAGCGTTAACACGATCCCAAGCCATGATTGTTCTAGCTTTTCTATGAGATAATACTAATTGTCCTGTTTTGTCCTCACGGATGTCAATCAATACTTCAACCTTGTCCCCTACTTTAAGGTCTGGGTTGTATCTGAACTCGTTTAAAGAGATAACTCCTTCAGATTTAGCATTGATGTCAATGATTGCCTCTCTGTCCGTCATGTGTACAACGGTACCTTCTACAACCTCTTCATCTGCAGTATCTACAAAGTTTTCTTCAACTAACTTTTCAAACTCGTTAAGTTTGCTGTCGTCTACTTTTTCAATACCTTCTTCGTACTTGTCCCAATCAAAGTTTTCTAAAAATTCTTTAGGGTCTTTTTGAGACACAACTGGTGCCGTAGCTTGTTCAGTTACTTCGGCAGCGTTTTTTTCTTCAGCCATTTGCTGATTTTAATTTGTATCCTACGGATTTACAGGAGCTAACGCTTACCGTAGAAGTGATTATATATATAAATTAACCCTTTTTTCTCCTGTCTCTCGTTAAAAAGGTGTGCAAAAATACAATTAATTCCTTGTTTTACAAAGCTTTATTTTATCTTAAAACAAAACTGAAAAACAATTAAAGTTAATTTATACTTAGGTGTGACTTTTATAGTTATCTTGTTTCTTATTAGTAACCATTAAAAAATTTTACACTATGAGCGTTAAAGCAAAATACCAACCTGTTTTAGATTTAGGCGAAGAATTAGCTATTAAAAATGGAGACGTTTCTGAAGAAGGTGGCGTTTTAAAAATAAAAGGTGAAGCAAACACCCAGTATGAAAAAAACTTACTTTGGGATAAAATAAAAGAAATAGGTGGCGATAGCCCAGCAGACGTTAAAGCTAATATTACTGTTGCTGATGACTCTGTTTACCATAGACATACGGTTAAAAGTGGTGAATCTTTAAGCTTAATTGCAAAACACTACTACGGTGACCCCATGAAGTACAAGCAAATTTTTGAAGCAAACACTGGGGTGTTGAGCAATCCAGATGTTATTCACCCAGACCAAGAATTGGTAATTCCAAATCTATAATAAGATTAAGTAAATTTGATAAAAAAGCCACTCTTGAGTGGCTTTTTTTATTTATTTATTAGGCGTAAAGCAAATTGATGTATCCGTTCAAACTGCTCATCAAGACCCATATCAGAGTTATCAAACTCAATTGCATCTGCTGCTTTTTTTAAAGGTGAAGTTTTTCTGGTACTATCTATATGGTCTCTTTCTTGCACGTTTTTTAATACATCGTCATAAGAAACTTTATCTCCGCGCTCCAATAACTCCTTATACCGCCTGTTGGCTCTCTTTTCTGCAGAAGCTGTCATAAACAACTTAAGCTCCGCATTAGGGAAAACTACCGTGCCAATATCCCTGCCATCCATAACTACACCTTTATCTTCACCCATTTTCTGTTGTAACGCCACTAATTTGGCCCTTACCTCTGGTATGGCTGCTATCTTGCTTACCTTTCTGCTTACCCTAAGGTTTCTAATCTTACCTTCTACGTTAGCACCGTTTAGGTGAATTTCGCCTTGTTGGGTATCTAGATTTAAAACAAAATTGAGCTTTAGTTTTTCTACAGCATTAACAACACCTTGTACATCTAAATGCTCATCTGTAATTAAATTTTGGTCTAGAGCATATAACGTTACAGCACGGTACATTGCACCTGTATCTACGTAAATGTAATTAAGCGCTTTTGCCAAACGCTTGGCCACAGTACTTTTGCCTGTAGAAGAATACCCGTCTATTGCTATCGTAATCTGCTTCATACCCTAAAGTTAATCAAGAAATTAAGCTTACTTACAACTTCTTGGCATTCTTAACCTTCTGTTTTGTTACCGCTATTTCTACCACTTCTTTCATATCAGAAACATAATGAAAAGTAAGCCCTTTTAAATATTCTGCTTTTATCTCTTCTATGTCTCTACGGTTTTCCTCACAAAGGATGATTTCTTTAATTCTAGCTCTTTTCGCTGCAAGAATTTTTTCTTTTATTCCGCCTACAGGCAATACCTTACCACGTAAAGTAATTTCTCCTGTCATAGCCAAGCTCTTTTTAACCTTTTTCTGAGTAAACAGAGAAACTAAAGAAGTTAGCATGGTAATACCTGCACTAGGACCATCTTTTGGAGTCGCTCCTTCTGGTACGTGAATGTGTACGTTGTATTTTTCAAAAACAGCAGGGTCTATATCAAATTCTTCTGCATTGCTCTTTATGTACTCCATGGCAATGGTGGCAGACTCCTTCATTACTTTACCAAGGTTACCTGTAATATTCATAGCCCCTTTACCTTTAGATAAGATAGATTCTATAAATAAAATATCGCCCCCAACGCTGGTCCATGCCAAACCAGTTACTACACCAGCTACATCATTGTTTTCATACTTATCTCGCTCTAAACGTGCCGGACCAAGAACTTTCTCTACAATTTCATTACTTACCTTAACCTCGTACTCTTCTTCCGTGGCAATATTCTTAGCCGCATAACGAACCATTTTGGCTAGTTGCTTTTCTAAAGTACGCACCCCAGATTCTCGTGTGTAGCCTTCTACAATCTTTTCTAATTGAGGCTTACCAATCTTAAGGTCATTCCCTGTTAGTCCATGTTCTTTTAATTGCTTAGGAAGTAAATGTTTCTTAGCAATTTCTACTTTCTCTTCTATGGTATAACCTGTTACATTTATAATTTCCATTCGGTCTCTTAAAGCAGGTTGAATGGTAGAGAGGTTATTGGCGGTAGCTATGAACATCACTTTAGACAAATCGTACCCCATTTCCAAGAAATTATCGTAAAACTCCTCGTTTTGTTCAGGGTCTAATACTTCTAACATGGCAGAAGACGGGTCTCCTTGATGGCTGTTGCTTAACTTATCTATTTCGTCTAAAATAAAAACAGGATTACTGGTCGCTGCCTTTTTAATACTTTGAATTATTCTACCCGGCATAGCACCTATATAGGTTTTACGGTGTCCACGTATTTCCGCTTCGTCTCGCAAACCACCTAAAGACATCCGTACGTATTCTCTACCCAATGCTTCTGCTACAGATTTACCTAAAGAGGTTTTACCTACCCCAGGAGGACCGTACAAGCATAGGATAGGAGATTTCATATCATTACGGAGTTTTAGCACCGCTAGATATTCCACAATACGTTTTTTAACATCTTCTAAACCGTAGTGGTCTCTATCTAATATTTTTTCTGCTCGTTTTAAATCGAACTTATCTTTAGAATATTCGTTCCAAGGCAATTCTAAAAATAAATCCAAATAATTACGCTGAATTGAATATTCTGCCACTTGCGGATTCATTCGTTGCATTTTGGCAACTTCTTTTTCAAAATGCTCTTTTACCTTTTTACTCCACTTCTTATCTTTAGCTTTCTGGCGCATTTCTTCCACTTCTTCTTCATAAGAAACGCCACCTAACTCCTCCTGAATAGTTTTCATCTGCTGGTGCAAGTAATACTCCCGCTGTTGCTGGTCCATATCACTCTTAACCTTAGATTGAATATCATTCTTAAGCTCCAACTTTTGAAGCTCAGTATTCATATATTTTAATGTAGCCAGAGCTCTCTCTTGCAAGTCTCCTATTTGCAATAACTTTTGTTTGTCTGCCACATCTAAGTTTAGATTAGAAGACACAAAATTTATTAGGAAAGAATTACTCTGTATATTTTTTATGGCAAAGGTTGCCTCACTAGGAATGTTCGGATTATCTCTAATAATGCGGAACGCCAACTCTTTAATAGATTCTATAATGGCCAAAAACTCCTCACTATCTTCCTCTGGTCTAGATTCAAAAGCCTCCTTAATATTTGCAGTAATGAAAGGTTCTTCTGTAACGATGTTATCTATTTCAAAACGCTTTTTACCCTGAATTATAATTGTAGTATTCCCATCTGGCATTTGTAATACTCTAAGTATACGAGCAACCGTACCAATAGTATTAATATCCTTTGCTGCAGGATTTTCTATATTTTCATCTTTCTGAGAAACCACCCCAATAACCTTACTACCATTGTTAGCTTCTTTTATTAGGTTAATAGACTTATCCCTACCTGCAGTAATTGGGATTACAACACCTGGAAACAATACGGTATTACGCAATGGTAAAATAGGCAAAGTTTCTGGCAGACTTTCCCTGTTCATCTGCTCCTCATCTTCTGGAGTTAGTAAAGGAATTAATTCCGCATCTTCATCCAATCCTTGAAGAGACATATTGTCAAAATTTGTAAATTTTATATTACCCATATCAATTTTTAAGTCATTCTGTCATTAACCCTTGACAGCCGTATTATATTCTTTACCCCGTCAGATTCTTAAAGCACCCAGTAATACTGCTTGTTAACGACGATTTACTACATTTATGTTCCTTTCTAAAACAATAGTTATGCCAATGCATTATAAAAAAATTATGCAAAAGTGTAACAATGGTTAAATTACCTCATCTATAAGACAAACCTATCACATTTTTGAGCCACAATAGTGAACATATAAATTTGTTGTTACAGCAATGTTTAAAAGGACAACAGAGTGCCCAGTTAAAAATATACAACCTGTATTACAAGGCAATGTATAACACGGCACTCCGCATTGTAAAACATACTGCAGAGGCAGAAGATGTTATGCAAGAATCCTTCTTAAGCGCTTTTACCAAGTTACAAAGTTTTAAAGGAGACGTCACCTTTGGGGCTTGGTTAAAACGGATAGTAATCAACAACAGTATACACCACTATAGAAAAAAACAAAAAACAAGTACGGTAGACTTGGAAGATATAATGTACAGGGTTGAAGAAAGCAGCGATGTTGCTTTAGAAACAAGTGGTTTTACAGAACTGAAGGCTCAAAAAGTGATGGATACCATGAAAAGTCTTAAAGACAATTACCGTCTTTCTTTGACCTTACATTTAATAGAGGGTTATGATTATGATGAAATATGTGACATTATGAATATAAGTTACGCCAATTGCAGAACTACAATTAGTAGGGCAAAAGAGAGTCTTAGAAAAAAATTAATAACTGTAAATATATAGCCATGAAGAAGGATACCATAGAGGAGCTATTTAACAGACTAGATGGGCAATTAGATATTGCGGAACCCACAGCGGGTCATGAACTACGTTTTTTAGATAAATTAAATACTGGCAAAGGAGTTGCAACCTTACCTAAAAAAGAACGTAATTTTTGGAAACCACTTTCTATTGCAGCTAGTATTGCTTTGGTTTGTGTACTAGGATTTCAATACCTAAACACTCCTAGTAGTATAGAAGAACAAGTGGTAAAAATTGCCCCAGAAGCGCAACAAACAGCATTTTATTTTACAAGTCTAATAGACGAGCAGGTGGTAGAATTGCAAGAAGCCAAATCTCCTGAAACTGCCAAACTTGTAGATGACACTTTGCTGCAACTGCAAAAACTAGAAAAGGATTATAAAGCGTTGGAGCAGGAATTGATAAATGGCGGAAACAGCAAATTTATTTTAAACGCCATGATAATCAACTTTGAAACCCGGATAGCCTTAGTAAAAGAGGTTTTAGAAAATATAGAACAGATTAAAAATATAAACACAGTAAATGATGCGAACTTTACTATTTAAAATTTTATTACTCCTATTGGTAGCAGCACCGCCTAGCGCTAAGGCTGCTCCTAATGATACACATTGGAGCGGTAAACACACCAAAGAAAAAACCATAAAAAAGGAATTCACTGTAAATATGGATGCCTTACTACGGGTAAAAAATAGCTACGGTAATTTAAACATCTCTTCTTGGGACCAAAACAAAGTTTTAATAGAAGTACATATTAAAACCAATGGCAATGATGAAGAACGCGTAAAAGAGCGTTTGGCAGAAATAGATGTAGATTTTGAAAACACTGCTAGCATGGTTTCTGCTATTACCAGATTCACAGAAAAGAAAAGCAGTTGGGGATGGAACTGGGGTGGCAAACACAATGTGAACGTACAAGTGAACTACACCATAAAAGTACCCGTAAAAAACAGTGTAAATCTAGGCAATGACTATGGTTCTATTTTTTTAGATAGAATTGATGGACATGCCAAAATTAGTTGCGATTACGGTAAAATGGAAATTGGGGAATTAAGAGGTAGAAATAATGAATTGCGATTTGATTACACTTCTAAATCCACCTTTGAGTACGTAAACAGTGCTGAAATTTTTGCCGACTATTCTGGTTTTACTATAGAAAAAGCAGGTAACCTTATCATAAGAGCAGATTACACCCACTCCAACATAGAAAAAATGGAGCATCTAGATTATGTTAGTGATTACGGTTCCATAGATGTTGGTTACGCCAAAAATGTACAAGGAAGAGGCAGTTACATAAGTGTAAAACTTGGCGATGTAGAAGGTAATGTGGATATCAATGCAGATTACGGTTCTGTAAAGATTAATAGAATGATGCCGAATGCTGGTAATATTGACATCAACTCAGATTACACAGGAATAAAAATTGGATATGATTCTGATTATCAATTTACTTTTGAAATCAATACCGAATACGCTGGGGTCAGTGGTAAGGAAGATTTTGAAATTAATTACAGTAATGAAAAATCTACAAGAAAATATTATAAAGGTTTTCACGGTAATGCTAATGCACCCAATACCGTAACTATAAATAGCGAATATGGAGGCATATCTTTCTTTAATAACTAACAATCAAAAAACGAACATCATGAAAAACGGAATTTTAGTAGCACTAACTTGTATTTTTACCATAAGCGCACACGCCCAATGGGGAAAACGAATAAAAGGAAACGGAAACGTAGTAACTCTGGAACGCTCTGTAAACGATTATGACGGTATAGCTATTAGCGGCTGGTTCGATGTTAAATTGGTAAGCGGCAGTGAGGGCGAATTAACCTTAAAAGGCGAAGAAAACTTATTAGACTATGTCATTACAGAGGTAGACAATGGGGTGCTTGTAATTAAAACAGAAAAAGGAGTAAATCTAAAACCTTCTAGTTACAAAAACGGTATTTATATCACAGTTCCTGTAGAAGAAATAGATGAATTGAGTTTATCTGGTTCTGGTGATATAACGAGCAGTACTACCCTTAAAGGCGCTAGTTTAGAAACACGTGTATCTGGCTCTGGAGACGTGACCTTAGATGTTGATGTTAATCATTTAGAAGCAAGATTATCCGGCTCTGGAGATATGGATTTAAGTGGGCAAGCTTCTAACTTTGAGGTGACTATTTCTGGATCTGGGGACATTTCCGCTTATGATTTAACTGCGAAAAATGTAGAGGCTACCGTTTCTGGCTCTGCAGATATAGAAATCACTGTAGAAAAAATTTTAAATGCTAGAGTTTCTGGTTCTGGCAACATTACATATAAGGGCAATCCTTCTAAAGTAAAAAGCAAAAGCTCTGGTTCTGGAGATGTAAGTAGGGCGTAACAACTCCTGTTCAGAACTAAAACTGATTTACAACTTAAAACCTATGGCGTTCCTTGTTGTAAATCAGTTTTCCATTTTGCCCAATCATCTAAATAATAATTTAAGATTACTGGGCTATCCATGGTATTCACCTTAGTTTCTACAACCTCTAAATCTGCGGGTAAATTAAACATATTACCATATTGCGTGGCAGTTAAAAATTTATTGGTTTTAGGGAATTTGCCTGGTACGCTTTGTAGTGGTAAGTCATGGTCTGCAGCCATAACAAAACCCCAATCACCAAAAGATGGAATATAGGTATGGTAGGCATGGGTGGTTTTAAAAACCTCTTTTAATGTAGTATTAATGCAACTAAAAACCGTATTGGAAAAGTAAATTTCTCCTGCCTGTGTAACAAACACTCCATTTTTAGAAAGTTTTGATTTTGCAAGAAGAAAAAATTGCCTGCTGTAGAGCCTCGCAATAGCCTCATTCACAGGATCTGGTAAATCTGCTATGACTACATCATAAACTTCTGTGGTATTTGCTAAATAACTAAAAGCATCTGCTGTAATCAGATTTACCTTAGCATGCACAGCAGCATTTTGGTTTATCTTTTTAAATATGGGATGCTCTTTTGCTAAATAAAACATAGTACTATCAATATCTACCACATCTATGCTTTCTACTGTTGCATGCTTAAGAACTTCTCTACTAGCTAAATTTTCGCCCCCACCTAATATTAATATTTTTTTTGGGTTTTCGTGAGCCCCCATAGGAATGTGTACTAAGGACTCGTGATAGCGGTGCTCATCTAAAGAAGAAAATTGAATAACTCTATTTAAATACAAACGTACATCTTCTAGTTTTTTTGTCACTACTATTTTTTGATAAGGCGTTTGCTCATTTAAAACAATAGGACTCTTGTAAATAGCATTATCCCATACCTTTAACAATCTACCTCCATAACCTACTAATACCAATAACCCAATAAGAGTAGTAATACCAAAGGCAAAAGTTTTCTTAGAAAAGTCTAAAAATTTAAAACTGATGACTAAACCCAACACAATATTGAGAATCCCAAAGATGAGCGACGAATAATACAACCCCACAAAAGGTAATAGAATAAATGGAAAAATTAGCGTTGCCAATAGGCCACCTATGTAATCTAAAGACAATACGTTAGACAAATCGTTCTTTACGTTTACCCCATCAAAAGCAAATGTTAGCAACGGCACTTCCATGCCGGTGAGTAGGCCAATTACAAATATGATTACCAAACAAAGAATTTGCAAGGTTAGCGGACTTACCTGTACAAACAAAAAATAAAGCAAGGGAACAGAAATACCTCCTATAAATCCCAATAAAAATTCAACATGCACAAAAAACCGAATAGGTAATTTAGAAAGGTATTTAGATAAAAAAGCGCCAATCCCCATGGAAAATAAATAAACACCTATAATTATGCTAAACTGCCTTACCCCATCACCTAAAAAATAGGTCGCCGTTGTACTCACCAAAAGTTCATAAATTATAGAGCACAATCCTGCAATAAATACGGCAATGGATAAAAGAATTTTGTTTCTCATAAAATTTAGCTAGGTTTGATAACGTTACGTATAAACAATCCTTTCAAAGATGAATAAAAAAACATTAAACGGGCGAGCATTTGGTAGAAAATTGATGCTTGCCAGTACCTTATCTGCGGGTATCATAGCAAGCAGCTGTGGTGGTAATGGCGAGCCAAAGCTTAAAGACTTTAAAGAAGAAACCATTTACGAAGCTACGAAAGGTACTATTACAGAGGTAGAAGAAGTTGAGCCAGGCGATGAATACAAAATTATTGACGAGCGCTTAATAGATAAGAAAGAAAATTCCATAGCCATTGTTCATACACTAGAAGGAAAGGTAGATACGCTCTCTTTAGCCAAAATAGAAAATAATGAAAGTGAACAGCGCTACGGTAGAGGATTAAGAAGTGTATTATACTATTCTTTAGCAGCTTCTTATTTTAATAGAAGATTAGGTAATGTAGCACCAAACTCTAGTTACTACAAGGATGCTACAGCTTATAACAAATCTACCGGGCTACAAAACGAATTAAAGAGTACGGCTACAAGCAGAAAAGTAAAAGTTCCAGGAAGTTCATCTAAAGGTTATGGGTCAGGAAAATCATTCCGTTCTTTTGGAGGATAATCGTTTTAAAAGCATTAAACGATTAAAAAAGAAAGATTTACCACACCAGCTTTATTGGTACTTAAAGCAAGATTATTTCTCTGAAGAGCTTTTAGGCCTTTACCGGGAAGAGGTTGATACGTTTAGCAAAACAGCTACTGTGGCTTTTGAATTATTTCAAAGCGCCACACAAAAGGTTATCAATGACCAAAAATTGAGTGATTTTGGTATTCCCAAGTTTTTTTGGGATTGTATACAGTACACTTGGGAGCATCGTAAGAAACACCCCTTTTTATATGGCCGGTTTGATGTAAACGGAGGTTTTGGGAACACACCAGCAAAGGTGATAGAATTTAATGCAGATACGTGCAGCACGCTACCTGAAACGATTCTTTGGCAAAAAGCACAATTAAACCTACTTACCGGTGCAAGTCAGTTCAATACACTAGCAGAGGACATAGGACATACTTTAGCACACTTAAAAACAAAAATACCCCATGACCAACCTTTTATTTTAGGGTCTTCTTTTGGTTATGAAGAAGATGTACTCAATGTTAATGCAATTTTAGACATTGGCTATAAACAAGGCTATAAAGTATTTTATACACACCTAGAAGATGTTATATTCTCTCATGAGAATGGCATTTTGTATGAGATAAATGGAGAGTACCAAATTGCAGATATATGGTTTAAAATGATACCTTGGGATTGGATGTTTACGGACGAACCAGAATTAGCC
Source organism: Croceivirga sp. JEA036 (assembly GCF_011882165.1). Classification (NCBI taxonomy): domain Bacteria; kingdom Pseudomonadati; phylum Bacteroidota; class Flavobacteriia; order Flavobacteriales; family Flavobacteriaceae; genus Croceivirga; species Croceivirga sp. JEA036. The sequence goes on along the minus strand of NZ_JAATON010000001.1, from coordinate 51,022 downwards.
AAGGATTTAGCGACCATCATACAAAAAGATTTATGCACGGTATTAAATCCCCCAATTACGGCTTTATGGCAAAACAAAAAATTCTTGGCGTACCTTACAGAAAACTATCCCAATGTTTGTATTGCTAATACTTATTTAACTCCAGCAAGCCTTAGAAATTATGTTGCAAAACCAATATTTGGCCGTTTAGGAGAAAATATAGAAATACATACTTCTAAAAAAACTACGTCTAAAGGCGATTATGCACATCAACAAAAGATTCATCAAGAGTACATTCCGTTAGCAGAAGACTCAGAAAAATATGCCTACCAAACGGGAGTATTTTATACCCATAAAGCTTCAGCAATTAATTTAAGAACAGAAGATAACCCAATTATTACGGATGATTGTGAGTTTATGACACATTACATTATCTAAGAACTTTTTGTACGTTTTTTACCATTTCTAAACTACCTCTTTTTAAAATTGTAGTTTCAACTTGGTTAGATAACAACTCTTTTTTAATAATTTCTGTAACTAAATCCGCATCAAAAGCCTTACAAGAAAAGACATCTATCGCCGCATAGTTATGCTCTGGCCACGTATGGATGCTTATGTGGCTTTCTTCTAATAAAATAACTCCGGTTACCCCAATAGGCTCAAATTGTTTAAAAGAACCATTTACTTCTTTTAAGTCTAAGGTATCTGTAATTGCATGCAAAACTCCTTCTACTTTATCAACAAAAGAAATTGCATCTGCATTGCAGTTATAGGCGTCCCAAGTGGCATGTATACCAATATGCATAATTCTTGGATTATTCCGCTCCAGCACTTTGTTGAACCATTTCTATAAATTCTGTAGGACTAAGCAGCTTTTTTAAAACAGTGTAGTTTTCTCCAGACTCTACTTGTACCATTTCTGGTAATTTTTCTCTAGGTCCGTAGTCCCAAGTTACTGTATTGATAAGTTTATCTACCACATCATAGTTACCCTCAAATTCAATACCCATGTAATTGACAGTTTTAGAGCTAAATTTACTTGTCATTTCATAAGAACTATAAAATGCATCGCTACCATAGTATTCTTCCATCAACAAATATTCGTTCAAGGTAGGGTTTATCATATACAAGGATTGATCAAAGTTATGTTTAACCAAACTATCGTTCTGTAATGTTAACTCATGGTCACCTTTGCCCATTTCTACCCATACAACTTCGTTCGCAGGTATCTCTACCTCTAAATCATCTACCTTAATAAAAACAGGTTGATCCGTAGGATTATCTATAGCTAAATCTACATTACTACTGCATGAAGCCAATAAAATGCAGATTAATAAAGGAGTTATAATAAATTTCATAATTGTGGGAGATTGGTTAGTGTATTGTGCTTTGCATTTGTATTTAGAACGGTAAGTTACTAAACTAATTGTAAGGAATCCATAATAATAACCGTTATTTTAACAGTTACTTAGACCGTTCCACTCTAGTTAATAAAAAAGCCCCTATTAAAAAAAATATACCCAAAAAAATTGTACTTAAACGCATACCCCCTGTCACTTGCGCAATCAAACCGTAAATAAGGGTGCCGATTACAATGCCTATTTTTTCTGATACATCATAAAAACTAAAAAAAGAAGTAGTATCTGTGGTGTCTGGCAAATACTTAGAGTAAGTGGACCTACTCAACGCTTGTATTCCGCCCATCACTAAGCCTACTAAACCAGCTGCTATGTAAAAATCTAAAGGCGTTATTACAAAATAGGCATATACACATAAGCCAAGCCACATTATGTTTATGGTTACTAAGGTCTTTATATTTCCGTACTTTTTAGAACACCAAGCGGTTACGGTTGCTCCTAAAACAGCAACAATTTGTATTACTAAGATACTGATTATTAGTCCCACGGTTCGCTCTTCATCTGTCCCCCATTGTATCTCTTCTTCACCAAAATAAGTAGCAATAAGCATTATTGTTTGTACCGCCATACTATATACAAAAAAAGCACCTAAATACCGTTTTAGTTGTGATTGTCCTTGCAGTTGTTTCCAAACAGTTTGCAACTCCTGAAAACCGTTCAACAATACATTTTTACGCGCACCTTCTTTTTTATAGCCTTTAGGTAGATGTTTAAAAGTATATTGGCTAAATAAAGCCCACCAAAAACCCACGGTAATAAAAGAATACTTCATAGCCTTAATTTTAGCGCTATCTCCCCCTATTTCAGAAGCATCTGTAATGCCAAAGAAATCTGGTTTCATTACCATTAGCAAATTAAAGAGCAATAAAAGTACGCTACCAATATAGCCTAAGGAAAAACCTTTGGCGCTAATACGGTCTTGTTGTTCTGGAAAGGCAATATCTGGTAAGTAAGAATTATTGATAGCAAAACTTACCCAAAAGCCTACCAAACCAAAGAAGTAACACAAAAGACCTAGATAAATATTTTCTAAAGAAAACCAATAAAGTCCGGCGCAAGAAATAGCTCCTAAATAACAAAAGAACTTTAAAAAAAAACGCTTATTACCCAAATAATCTGCAATACCAGATATTAATGGTGTTATTAGTGCAATAAAAACAAATGCAGTTGAGGTTGTATAACTAATTAACGGAGCTCTGGCAATTTCAAAACCAAAAACCGAAACTTTTTCTATACCTGCAGTTCTAAATAATGCTCCATAAAAAATAGGAAATACAGCAGAAGAGATTACAAGACTATAGACCGAGTTTGCCCAGTCATAAAAAGCCCAGGCATTTAGGAGCTTTTTTTCTCCTTTGAGCGCAAATGTTTGTGTCATATAACTAAATAAAAAAAAGCTGCTTGGTTAAGCAGCTTTCAAGATACTAAATCTATTTTTTTACTTAAAAGAAGTAACCCCAAACTTGGCTGCTTCTTGCTTAGCTTCTGGTGCCCACGCCGTAAGATTGTTAATCCTAGTGTCATTAGACGGGTGTGTACTCATAAATTCTGGTGGCGCCTGCCCCCCACTATTTGCCTTCATACGCTTCCAAAGCTCAGCGGCCTCATCTGGATTATACCCTGCAATAGCCATAATCTGAAGACCAATTTTATCAGCTTCCGTTTCATGACTTCTGCTAAATGGCAACATAATCCCTAACTGAGAACCAATACCGTATGCCTGATTAAACATATTTCTTTTCTGAGGGTCTTGGATAGCCACATTACCAGCAACTGCACCAATTTGTTGTAGTGTACCCGCACTCATACGTTGTGCTCCATGGTCCGCTAATGCGTGTGCAACCTCGTGACCCATAACCACTGCAATACCAGCTTCACCTTGGCAAATTGGTAAAATACCTGTGTAAAAAACAATTTTACCACCTGGCATACACCACGCATTCACCGTTTCATCTTTAACCAGATTATACTCCCACTTGTAATCATTTAAATATCCGGGAAATCCATTGGCATCTAACCAACGTTCTGCAGCTGTAGCTATGCGCTGACCTACGTTTGTAATCATTTGTGCTTCTGTAGTACCTGTAATCACGTTGTTCTCTGATAAGAACTGATCGTACTGTGCAAAAGCCATGGGGAAAATTTGCTGATTGCCATAAAAGTTCAACGTCCTTTGCCCCGTAAACGGATTGGTTTTACACGCTACTACGCCTAAAAAAACCAAAAGGGATAATCCTAACTTTCTCATAATGGTAATTGTGTTTAAATCGTAAAATACAACTTTTTATTTACCGATTAAGTGTATGGCAGTAATGTCCTTGCTAACTTCAATAGTTCTATTACCGTCAAACTTAACCGATTCAAAAGTTACTTCTTCATTATCTATCTCTATAGTTTCTATTTTAAATGGCAACCCATGAAATTGTATTTTAAACGTTTCATAACTAGTAGTATAGGTGCCATCCTTAAACTGTTGTATAATTAATTCATTAGGCTTACCTAAAAGTCTAAAGTTGCGCAAACTGTATCTTCCTTTTTTATAATCGAAACCTTCTTGCTGATCTTCATAAATTACAGAATCTTCTTTACCTTCTTTAAAGTAAACATCTATCTTTAACTCAACCAATTCCTTTTCACCAACATATTGTTGTACAGGATATTTGGGAATCATTGCGCCTTCTTTGATAAAGAGTGGAATTTTATCTAGTGGAGCAGACACCCATCTTTCTACACCGCCTTCCACAAGTTCATCTGTCCAATAATTATACCATTTCCCTTTTGGCACGTACATTCTGCGCCCTTGAGAATTGGGTTCTTGTACAGGACAAACTAAAATTTGTTCCCCAAAAATAAACTCGTCTGTTCTAAAATGAGTTTGTGTGTCCGCTTGGTCAAAATATACTAAAGATTGAAGCATGGGAACACCGTCTTCTACGTATTTATAAAAAGCTGTGTATAAGTATGGTAATAGCTCATACCGAAGTTCTATAAACTTGCGAACAATATCGGTAATTTCTTTACCAAAAGACCAAGGTTCTTGGTCCCCATGGTCTCCACTGGAATGCACCCTACAAAACGGATGAAAAACTCCTAATTGTACCCAGCGCGCAAACAATTCTCCGTTAGGCTGTTCGGCAAAACCACCAATATCTGACCCTACAAAAGAATAGCCACTCATACACATACGCTGCATTTGCACGTTTGCAATCCATAAATGCTCCCATGTAGCTACGTTATCTCCTGTCCAAGTTGCACAATATCTTTGTGTGCCAGAGTATGCCGCTCTTGTCAATACAAAAGGTCGCTTAGGGAATGTATATTTTTTAACTCCGTTATAGGTAGCACGCACCATCTGCATACCATACACATTATGTGCTTTTCTATGGCTACAAGGATGCCCGTCATAATTGTGTCTTACATCTAGGTTAGCTGTTTTGGTAGGCACTTCCATAATTGCAGGCTCATTCATATCATTCCATACACCATGCACACCCATTTCAGAAATCATTTCTTTATACAATGTAGCCCACCATTCTCTTACTTTAGGATCTGTAAAATCTGGAAACTTACAATCTCCTGGCCAAACCTTTCCTTTAAAATGTGGCCCATCTGCTCGTTTACAGAAAAAATCATTGTCCATAGCTTGTTGATAGACCCAATAATCCCGGTCTATTTTTAAGCCAGGGTCTATCATAGTTACGGTTTTAAAACCATCTGCCTCTAACTCGTCTATCATCCGTTTAGGGTCCGGAAACTTTTTATTATCCCAGGTAAAACACCTAAACCCTTCCATATAATCAATATCTAGGTAAATAGCGTCGCAGGGTATTCTTAGTTTTCTAAACTTGGCGGCAATATCTTTTACTTTTTTTTCTGGATAATAGCTCCATTTAGATTGATGAAAACCTAACGCCCACATGGGTGGTAATTCTGGTACTCCTGTTAAATCCGTATACGCTTCTACTACTTGCGAAATTTTTGGACCATAAAAGAAATAATAATTCATTTCTCCACCATCTGCCCAAAAACTAGTTAGATTTCTGCGTTCATGTGCAAAGTCAAAATAAGTCCCGAAGGAATTATCAAAGAATATTCCGTAAGCTTTTTCATTATGCAAGCCCACATAAAAAGGAATGGCCTTATAAAGTGGTGATTGATCCTTACCGTAGGCATAAGAATCTGTAACCCAATTAGAAACTCTTTTCCCTTTTAGATTGGTATGTGAAGCTTTGTCTCCCATACCATAAAAACTTTCACCAGATTGGGTAACCTTGGTCATTTTTACAATGTTACCACCGTAATCAAAGTTTTCTTCCCAGTGAAAACCTAAATCGTCTTCATTAATAACAGCACCCTCTAAATCTGTTATTTGTACTTTTAAATCCTTTTTTTGGACGTAAATGATGATTTTAGAAGTTTTTATAACAAACTCTGGAATCTCTTCTTTAACTGTTAAAGAATTGTATCCTGTATTTACGTCTGCACTAATGGCATAAGAAAAATCTGGTTCAAACGCGTGCTCAGTGGCGTACCTAAACCGAACCATGGAATCTCTCATGATTGTAATTTCTAGTATTACCCCATTGTGTGTGGTAATCCATACTTTTTCATTGTCGTGCTTAAAGTCAACAACATTGTTTGGAAACTGATTTCCCCGTCTTTCGATTTCTGTATTGGTAATCATAGTATGTATGATTTTAGACTAACAAAAAAAGGACATTCCATTGATTTTTGGAAGTCCATAACTGTATTGGTCCGTGATTAAAACGTTATTAGTTAATGTTTTACCTTTTATAGACCAAAATCCCTAGCGGCGGCAATGTTAGCACTACCGAATTTGGTCTGCCATTCCATGCCTTTTTGCTTGGTTTTATGGTCTTAGCACCCATTCCACTACCTCCATATTCTGTTGCATCACTTGTAAATAGTAGATTGAGTTTAGATCCTGTTGGAACCCCTACTCTATAATCTTCTCTTGGAACTGGTGTAAAATTACCAATGACAATAACATCGTCCTTGGGTTGCTCCCCTTTTCTAATATAAGAGATTACGGAGTTTTCTGCATCATTCCATTCTATCCATTCAAATCCATCTGGACTAAATTGTTTTTGATACAATGCAGGCTCGGTTCTATACAGTTTATTTAAGTCTTTAATCAGTTTTTGTATTCCATTGTGAAAGCCGAATTGGGTAAGGTGCCAATCCAAACTTTGCTGAAAATTCCATTCAGATGTTTGCCCAAACTCACCCCCCATAAAAATTAAGTTAGCTCCAGGGTGGGTAAACATATAACCAAAAAGCAAGCGTAAGTTTGCAAAACGCTGCCATTCATCACCAGGCATACGGTAGATTAAAGAATTTTTTCCGTATACCACCTCATCATGAGAAAAAGGTAACATAAAATTTTCCGTAAAGGCATACGTCATGCTAAACGTAAGGTCATTTTGATGGTATTTTCTATGTACTGGTTCTTTTTTAAAATATTCCAAGGTATCATGCATCCACCCCATCATCCATTTCATACCAAACCCAAGTCCTCCAAAATGTACGGGTTTAGAAACACCTGTGAAAGCTGTAGATTCTTCTGCTATGGTCTGTACTCCTTTAAAACTGGCATACACTTCTGTATTCATTTCTCTTATAAAAGAGATTGCCTCTAAATACTCATTATTGCCATACATATTTGGTTCCCACTCCCCATCTTCTCTAGAATAATCTAAATACAGCATAGATGCTACGGCATCTACGCGTAAGCCGTCTATGTGGTATTGATCTAACCAAAAAATGGCATTACTAATCAAGAATGCACGTACTTCATTACGACTGTAATTAAATATGAGGCTTTTCCAATCTGGGTGATATCCCTTACGCCTATCTGGATGTTCATACAAATGAGATCCATCAAAATAACCTAAACCGTGCGCATCTTCTGGAAAATGAGAAGGAACCCAGTCTAGGATTACTCCAATCCCTGCATTATGAAATGCATCTACCAAATATTTGAAATCCTCTGGCGTTCCAAATCTAGAAGTGGGTGCAAAATATCCTGTTAACTGATACCCCCAAGAGGGATCAAAAGGATATTCCATTATGGGCATAAACTCTACATGGGTAAAACCCATTTCCTTTACGTAAGCAACCAAATCCTTTGCGAGTTCTGTATAACTCAAAAATTGATTATCTCCTTTCTTTTTCCAAGAGCCTAAATGCACCTCGTAAACCGAATAGGGTTGATCCAGATTATTATGTGTTTCCCTGGTATCCATCCAATTCTGGTCTTTCCATTGATAAGCTGCGTTCCAAACTACGGATGCGGTTTTAGGGGGATGTTCACAATACCGAGCAAAAGGGTCTGCCTTTTCCGTAAATATTCCATCATGGTGAGAAGCTATTTTATACTTATAAATAGCTCCGTGTTCCACGTTAGGTATAAAGCCTTCCCAAATGCCACTACTATCCCAACGTACTAAAAGCTGGTGTTCATCTGCATTCCACTGATTAAAATCACCTACCACTGAAACCTGCTTTGCAGAGGGTGCCCAAACCGCAAAATATACTCCTTTTACGCCATCTACCTCTGTAATATGGGAACCTAATTTACGGTACAACCTAAAGTGTTTACCTGCTTTAAAAAGATTAATATCAAACTCAGTAAAGAAACTATGCGGTATAACGTTGGCCATATGCTACTGTAAAGGGTTAATACAATATTAAACAACTTTGAGCAAGTAATCTTAATCTTACCGCATAAAGTATTTAGATTATTTTTGGAACGCTTTTTGATTTAACCCTCTAGAAGATTATTTAGAAAGCAAAAAATCATAAAAACCATTGAACATGACAAAATTAAAAACACTTTTAGGATTAGCCGTTTTAGCCATTGTTGTTGCCTGTGAAGGACCAGAAGGCCCGCAAGGACCTCCCGGGTTTGATGGTGAAGACGGTGTAAACATACTTGGCCAAGTGGTAGAAGTAGAAAATATAAACTTTGATTATTTAGAGGGTAATTTATGGACCTCTACGCCCATTTCTTTTGAAGAGGTTGGAATAACAGAAGTTTTTGAAAGCGATGCTGTTTTAGTTTACCGTTATGATGGTGAGGTAGAATTATCTGATGGTTCTACTGCAAGTGCGTGGAGCCAAATACCGCAAAACTTCTTTACCGCAGAAGGTACGTTACAGTATGTATTTGCACATACTTTTGTAGATTTTGAAATTTTTATTGACGGCAATTACGACCTATCTAATATTGATATAGACTTTACAGATAATCAATTATTTAGAATTGTTGTGGTACCCGCAGAATTTGCACAAAGTGCTGATTTTAATGCAAATGATTTTAACGCAGTAATGAGCAACTTAAAATTAGACGTAAGCAACATAGAAAAAATTAGTTTAAATTAAATTTCTTTAGTTAGTTAAATAGACACCGTAGTCCAAATATATTGTTGGCTACGGTTTTTTTAATTTTAGCCTAAAAATTGAAAGGTTAACCTAATTTAATCGACCAAAAAGAAAAAAAGATGGGGAAAAATATTGCTATACTTTTAATGGTCTTGTTCTCTTCTTGCAAGGGCAATTCTCAAAAGACCGAAACTAAAAAAGAAGAAACCTTTGAAATTACCAAGTCTGATGCAGAGTGGAAATCCACACTTACAGAATTAGAGTATTATGTATTGCGTAAAGCAGGTACAGAAAGAGCTTTTACGAGTGATTTACTCACTAATAAGGAGGCCGGCACTTATGTATGTGCAGCTTGTGGCACTCCTTTGTTTAAAAGCGAGCACAAGTATAAATCTGGAACAGGATGGCCTAGTTTTTACCAAGAGATAGAAGGTAATGTTGCTTTTGATGTTGACTATAACATTGGTTATGCCAGAACAGAAGAGCATTGTGCTACCTGTGGGGGGCATTTAGGACATGTTTTTGATGATGGCCCAGAACCAACTGGTAAAAGGCACTGTATTAATGGCGTAGCTTTAAATTTTATTCCAAACGTAGAAAACCAATAATATGAGCACAAGCGATAAAAACAAATCTGATGCGGCGTGGAAAGAGCAGCTAAGTCCAGAAGAATATTATGTGCTACGCCAAAAAGGAACAGAAAGACCTTTTACGGGTGAGTATAACCTACATTTTGAAAAAGGAGATTACCATTGTAAAGCCTGCAATGCTAAATTATTTCATAGTAACACTAAATTTGAGAGTGGTTGTGGCTGGCCTTCTTTTGACCAAGCTATAGAAGGTGCAATAGAGTACAAAAGAGATACGTCTCATGGTATGTTACGTACCGAAACCTTATGTGCTAATTGCGGTAGCCACTTAGGGCATGTATTTGATGACGGCCCTAGAGAGACTACAGGACAACGCTACTGCATAAATTCTGTTAGTTTGGATTTTAAGAAGCAAGAAAATCACTAATAATTATTTATTTTCCTTAACATTTGTAAGAATATTCTTGGTATTTTTGAGTTAGATAAGTATAGTTTTATCTAACTCAAAACCAATGACCGCAGCGTTTTTAAAAGAAAAGGCCAAAATTTTAGGCATGGGTATTGCCATGCTTTTTTTAGTTTTTATACTGTTTGGTTGGATTTTGCAATTTGATTTTATCCTTAGGTATGCGGGGGATAATTATACCATGAAATTCAATACAGCTCTTTGTTTTCTATGCCTTTTAGTAGCACTAATTCTATCGCAAGAAAAAGCAGAATCTCCATTCAACCCTATTGTTGTTGTAATTTGTTTATTTGTATTTAGCGTAGCGTTTTACACGCTTATTAGCTACTACTTTAGTTTCCCCTTAGAAATAGATAATGTCTTTGCTAAAGATTATTACAATACCGTAAATCCTGGTAAAATGTCTAAGGGTACGGCAATTTGTTTTCAATTATCAGTAATTGCCATTCTACTTAAAAGGCATACTAAAAATAAAGGTCCTAAAATTGCGCAGCTTTTATTCATAAGTATATTCATCATAGCCTCCATCTCTATCATTTCCATAATTTTGGGTATTCCAGGAGAAAATAGAACTTCCTTTCTAGAAACAATGGCTTTTTCCACAGCCTTTTTCTTTTTAGCCATTGCTATATCTTATCTCTATCAAGAAAGGACCTGGGGGCCAGCTGCATTATTCCATGGTAAAAATTTAGGAAGCAAAATTTTAAGAAGAACTACACCGTATATGATACTATTTACGTTAGGTGTTAGTTTTTTACATCAACTTTTAATAAAAAACCATCTTTTAGACCCTCAATTTGCAATCATTCTATTAACGGTCATTTTACTTACCGCTGCTTTTGCTTTTTTAATGATAAGCAATCATTTTATTAACAAAACCAATAAATCGCGTATTAAACTTCAAAAATCCTTAGAAAATTCCAACTCAGAATTAGAACAATTTCGACACGCCATAGATCAGGTCGCCATGATTTCTGTGATGGATAATGAAGGGGTTATTACCTATGCTAATGATATGCTTTGCCAAGTGTCTGGTTATAGCAAAGAAGAACTCATTGGAGCAACGCACAGTCAACGATTAGATGCGCATAATCATAACCATTACTTTTTTGAACAGCTATGGGCAACCGTGCGTAGTGGTCATATTTGGATAAACGAAATTAAAAATCTGAGAAAAGACCTTACTACCTTTTGGACCAATGCTGCCGTGATTCCAATTAAAGACATCAACGGTGTTCCTAAAAGATATTTGGTTATAAAAATAGATATTACACGTATTAAAAATGCAGAGGAAGAAATCTTAAAACTGAATAAATCACTGAAAGGGAAAAATCAAGAATTAAAAAATATGGTGTATATCGCCTCTCATGATTTGCAAGAGCCATTACGTACCATATCCTCATTTGTAAATATTTTAGAAGATGATTTTTCAGGTCAATTTCCAGAAGAAGCAAAAACATATTTAGACTTTATTTCTGCATGCACTAACCGTATGAGAAATTTGGTAGGTGACTTAATGGAGTATGCCAAGTTTAATAAATCATTAGAAAAAAGCTATTGCGATTTAAACCAAATTGTAGACCATGTATTAGTAGATTTAAATGTAAAAATCACTCAAAGTTCAGCTTTTTTAGAAATTGCAAAACTTCCCAAGGTATATGGTAATGAAAATGCATTGAGGCAACTATTCCAGAATTTAATAAGCAACGCCTTAAAATTTAGAAGAGCAGACCAAGCACCTAAAATAACCATAGAATGTGTAGACAGACCACAGGACTATCTGTTTTCCGTTAAGGATAACGGCATAGGTATAGAAGAAAAATATAAGGAAAAAATCTTTGGTATTTTTCAGCGTCTCCATAGTTCAGAGATCTATTCTGGCACCGGAATTGGACTAGCGAGTTGCAAAAAAATAGTAGAAATCCATGGTGGAAAAATATGGGTCAGCTCTGCCTCTAAACAAGGCAGCACCTTCTTTTTTACCATACTTAAAACCACAACATGAGTACAGACAACCTTTATGTTATTATGCTAATAGATGATGACGCACCCACAAATTTTTTAAATAAAAGAGCTTTGCTCAAATCTGGAATGGTTAAAGATACGATAACCATGACTAGTGCTGAAAACGCTTTGGAATACCTGAAAAAATCTAATAATAACATTTTACCACACATGATTTTCCTAGACATCAACATGCCTGGGATGAATGGCTGGGAATTTTTAGATGAATATCAAGCATCAGAAGATTATTTTCAAATTCCTGTAGTGGTTATGCTTACAACTTCTTTAAATCCAGAAGATGAAAAAAAAGCAGCTACATACGGCGATGTTCAAGGATTTGAAAGAAAACCATTAACCCAAGAAAAGATAAAGCAATTATTTGACCATTACTTGGTAAATTTATCGGATGAGTCATGAAGAATTTATCCATAGTCTAACATTTGAATTTAAACGTTATAAAAAACTTGGAGATTACACACTATCCGTCTTAACTCTAGAGGAATTACTATGGGAGCCCTATGTTGGTACTAATAGCATTGCCATTATCATAAAACATATGGCAGGCAACATGCGCAGTAGATTCACTAATTTCTTTACAGAAGATGGGGAAAAATCTTGGCGCAATAGGGATACTGAATTTATAACACCACCACAAACCAAAGAAGAACTCCATCAATTATGGAATGCTGGTTGGGCATGTTTATTTGGTGCTTTAGAAATGGTGAATGCTGATAATTTTAATAGTTTAATCTACATTAGAAAAGAACCACACACAGTAATAGCTGCGTTTCACCGTCAATTAGCACATTATGCCAATCATATAGGCCAAATGGTTTATTTAGCAAAACTAATTAAAAAAGAAGCTTGGATATCTCCTTCTATCGCTAAAGGAAAATCACAAGAATTTAATGATACGTTGATGTCTTAACTTCTAAAAAAGCGGTTTGGTTTTGGGCTACCAAAATCTTGTTGAGTTCACTATCTTTGCACTCGTTGTAAATACAAAACCTAAAAGAAAAAATAATGAGCAAATTCGATGTAATTGTTTTGGGAAGTGGACCCGGTGGTTACGTTACCGCAATCCGTGCCTCACAGCTAGGCTTAAAGACCGCAATAGTGGAAAAAGAAAGCCTTGGAGGTGTTTGTTTAAACTGGGGCTGTATCCCAACAAAAGCGTTGATCAAATCCGCTCAGGTATTTGAATATCTTAAGCACGCAGAAGACTACGGTTTAAGTGCAAAAAAAGTAGAGCACGATTTTGACAAGGTAATAGAACGTAGTAGAGATGTTGCCAACGGTATGTCTAAGGGTGTTCAGTTTTTAATGAAAAAGAACAAGATAGAAGTTCTTAACGGCTACGGAAAATTATTGCCAGGCAAAAAAGTGATAGTAAAAGGCCCAAACGGAGACCCTGCAGAATATAGCGCAGACCATATTATAGTTGCTACTGGTGCCAGAAGCAGAGAATTGCCTAGCTTACCGCAAGATGGTAAAAAAGTAATTGGTTACCGTGAAGCAATGACCCTAAAAAAACAACCTAAAAAGTTAATTGTTGTTGGTAGTGGTGCCATAGGTATGGAATTTGCTTACGTATACAATTCTCTTGGTACGGAAGTAACCGTTGTGGAATATATGCCAAATGTAGTTCCCGTAGAAGATGAAGATATCTCTAAACAATTAGAACGTAGCTTTAAAAAGGCAGGTATTAAGATAAAAACTAATGCAGAGGTTACCAAGGTAGATACTAGCGGCGAAGGCGTAAAAGCTACCGTAAAAACTGCAAAAGGGGAAGAAGTGTTAGAGGCAGACATTGTACTCTCTGCGGTAGGCATTAAAACCAACATAGAGAACATAGGTTTAGAAGATGTAGGTATTGCTACCGATAGAGATAAAATATTGGTAAACGATTTTTACCAAACCAACATTCCGGGCTACTACGCTATTGGTGATGTTACCCCAGGACCAGCACTTGCACACGTTGCTTCTGCAGAAGGTATTCTTTGTGTAGAGAAAATTGCAGGCATGCATGTAGAAGCCTTGGACTATGGCAACATTCCAGGTTGCACGTATTGTATGCCAGAAGTGGCTTCTGTAGGTTTAACAGAGAAAAAAGCTAAAGAAGAAGGTTACGATATTAAGGTGGGTAAATTCCCATTCTCTGCCAGTGGAAAAGCGAAAGCAGGTGGTAATTCTGAAGGCTTTGTAAAAGTGATTTTTGATGCGAAGTATGGTGAATGGTTAGGCTGCCATATGATAGGAGCCGGGGTTACCGATATGATTGCAGAGGCTGTTGTAGCTAGAAAATTAGAAACTACTGGGCACGAAATCTTAAAAGCAGTGCATCCACACCCTACTATGAGTGAAGCTGTTATGGAAGCTGTTGCAGACGCTTATGATGAAGTCATCCACTTATAGTACTACTTAAGTAATATAAACTAAACCGCCATCAACCCTAGTTTTTGGCGGTTTCTTTTACAAAAATTTATGTTGAAACTTTTTAGACTTACTGCCATTTTAGAAGGCATATCTTACATAGCGATATTTGGATTTACCATGCCTCTAAAATATTGGGCAGGCCTTGGCGGTCCAAACAAACCTGTTGGCATGGCACATGGTGTTTTATTTATACTTTTTGTAGTCTTGGCAGGGATTCTTTGCTGGGAGAAAAAATGGGGTATTAAACGTTTTTTCATCTTTTTTGTAGCCTCCCTACTTCCTTTTGGAACCTTCTACGTAGACAAAAAGTATTTAAGTAATTTAACCTAAAAAGCTTTGTATAGCCAAATCATAGCTTTGCAGTCCAAAGCCTAAAATTACACCTTTAGCCACTGGAGAAATAAAGGATTGGTGCCTAAATTCTTCCCTAGAAAAGGTATTAGAGATATGTACCTCTATAACCGGTGTTTCTATCGCTTTAATAGCATCCCCAATCCCAACAGAAGTGTGCGTATACGCAGCAGCATTTAAAATAATGCCGTCATAACTAAAGCCAACTTCTTGTATTTTATTAATCAACTCACCCTCAATATTACTCTGGTAATACTCCAATTGCGTATTTTTAAACTTAAACTGAAGTTCAGAAAAATAATCTTCAAATGTTTTGCTACCATAAACCTCTGGCTCACGCTTACCCAGTAAGTTTAGGTTAGGTCCGTTTATAATAATTAATTTCATTTGTATAATTTATGTATAACAAGTTGCGTAGTCTCTCCCTTTTTAAGGTTACTCAACATTTCTATTTTTTTAAATCCATCGCTTATTTCTATTTTAGCTGTATTAGGCACTATTTCACCTTCGTTCTCCGCTACCACTCTTAGTGTTGTAACTTTATCTTTAAGAGGAATGGTAAAGATTCTTTTTTTCTTACCAACCACATGCTTCACAACTAACGGCTCATTATTTACATACACACTAATTACATCACCGTCTATCTTACCAGCATCAAAAATGGTTAAGTGCAGATTATTTGCATTTATAAAAATGGAGGTTTTTTCGTTGGCTTTAAGCATATTTAACCGTCTTTCTTCAATGGTCTTCGTCATACTTGTTTTTGCCTTAATACTATCTGGCACAACTTTAGCCTTTTGTATTTTTTTATCAATACGTTTAGCCTTGTTATAAATCTTAGCTATAGACTTTACATTTAATTCCCCATCCAAGCACGCAAAGCCATCATCATATCTACCAACAAACTGACCTTGAATAATATTCTCTTTAGGTAAGCTACTCACTTTGCCAGAAAAATGCACAAAGCAAAAATCATAGGTATCTACATCAGATTTGGTATATTCTATACCGTATTCTTGAAATTTTAGTGTATTAGTTTCCGGATAATAATCACCAGTAACATAGGATTTGGTTTCATGAGCTCCACCTAAATCTGTAACAGAAAACCCAGAAACCTTTTCACCCTTTAGCTCTAATTGTAGACGGTAGGCCACGTGTACCGTATCTTTAAGGGTTAAAACTCCTAAAAATTCATGTTTTTGCGCCTCTAAGTGGGTTACAGTCCATAATAAAATGAAAAGGGTTAAAAGGGTATTCCTCGATTTGTACATTTAAAAATATTAAAAATTTGTACTATGAAATTAAAATTCCTCTTTACATTTTTATGCATGATTTTTATGCTAACTAATGTTTCTGCATCTTTTCCTGTTAAAAGGCATCAAAATAACAACGAAAGTAACGAATTAATTGAAGTTGCCGTAGCCGATTTAGAAACTCCTCTAGCCGCCGCTTCTTACAACAAATGGGTAGCACTTGCACTGTGGTTTTTCTTAGGTTTCTTTGCTGCACATAGATGGTACGCTGGCAAACCAACAGGATACAATATTTTGTTTATCCTTACCCTAGGTGGTTTAGGGGTATGGTGGGTCATAGACTTGGTGAATATTCTTAATGACACATTCCCAAATTAAGTGTTAGCAAAAATACAAAACAAAAAAAGCAGTGCCAAGGCACTGCTTTTTAGTTGTTGATTATGTAATTTATTAGTTGAAAGCGTATCTAAAGCCTAAAGCAAACGCACCAGCTTCAAAACGGTTTCCGTCAAAACCATCACTCAATCCTAAGATAGGTCTCCAACTTCCAGAAAAAGCTAAAGGCACATTAGGGATTTTAAAATCCAAACCTACATGTGGTCTTAAAGAGAATTGTGTGTCAAAATCTTTAATTAACCAAATGCTTGGTCCTGCTCCTGCAAACCACTGTAAACCATCTGCACCAGAAAACTGACCGTGATAAGAATACAAGAAAGTTAAAGCAGTTACCTGATCTTCAAAACCAAGATCAAATTGACCTGCATTATTTTCATCAAAAAAGTACTTACCACTTGGTCCAACAAAGGTAAAACCTTCTCCTAAATCTAATCCTAAACCAATGGCTCCTTTATAGTTTTGCGCTTGAGCTGTTAAGGCTAAACCAAAAACTA
This sequence comes from Croceivirga sp. JEA036, assembly GCF_011882165.1. Taxonomy (NCBI): domain Bacteria; kingdom Pseudomonadati; phylum Bacteroidota; class Flavobacteriia; order Flavobacteriales; family Flavobacteriaceae; genus Croceivirga; species Croceivirga sp. JEA036. The sequence continues at coordinate 34,231 of NZ_JAATON010000001.1, read as the reverse complement.
AGGTCAATGTAATTAAAAGTCTTTTCATAATATGTAGTGTTTGTTGTTGAAACTTCAAATGTATATAATTCAACATTAAATAAATCTTAAGAATAAAACAATCTTAAAATTTATAACCTACACCAAAAGTTAAGTATTTACCCTTAGCAGTAATGTCTAAATCACCCGAATAAGAATTGTTAACTTGGAAAGTGTATCTCCCTTCTAAAAAGAGTCCAAAAGGGAAATCATAGCCCAAACCTGCTCCTAATCCTAAATCAAATGCACTAGCATCTTCTGGCAAGTCTTCTAAAGAGAAACCGAATTGAGGACCTGCTTGAAAATGCAATCCATCGGCAACAAAAATCTTAGCCATAACTGGAATAAAAATAGCAGAACTCTCATCTATATTGGCGTAAAGTAGTTCTGGTCTAATCCCAAATTTTTCAGTGATGGAAAAATCACCAACTACTCCAATGTAGAAACCTGTACTGCCATCTACATCTTGTTTTTCACCTTCAAATTTTACAGTTGCATCTGCATTAAATAAACCTGCAGTTACACCAAAAGAAGTGTCTTGTGCATTAGCGCCAATTGTAATACCTAGTATTGCTACTAAAGAAAATAATAAGTTTTTCATAATAAATTAAGTTGTTTGATTATATATTAAAACGTTACAATAATAATAAAATAACTCTTACAACTCTTATTTATTATAGTTAGTTCTTAAAACAGAAAAACCAAACTTAAATTTACAGAAGACCAGTCCACCGCATCATCAGAAATACCCGTGTATGAAAATTCTACTGCAGAGGTGTCTGACATCCCTAAACTTAAAGTTGGCCTGTAGTAAAAACCACCTTCAGAAATCTCATCTAGCCCCAGTGCATACCCTACATCTGCGCCAAAATTAACGCCTTTAGAAATGTAAAATCTTACCAAACCTGCAAGCGGAACATATTGAATATTAGGAAAATCTGCCTCTACTTCTATAAAGTCATCAGAAATGGTCTCTGTTTTACCAAAATAGTTTATAAATCCTGTTGCAAATCCTAAATCCAAAATTTTATCCACTCCGTAATGTTGTTGTAAATCTATTCCTAATCCAAAATTAGAAATATCGCCTGCATCACCTATTGGCATAGAAACCTGTAAGCCTGCTTTAAAAAAGGAACGGTCTACTTTTTGTGCATGTGCTGCAACTATTGCTGATACTAAAATGACAAAACAAAAAATTCTTTTCTTCATGGTTTGATTGTTAATTGTACTGCAATTTCTAGCATCTCTTGTTTACATACCACAATTAGTTGCAAGATGTTCTTATTCTGTTGTAAAACAGCGGTTATACTATGGTTTTATAAGGTAAGAATTTAAACATCACCATTTTTAAGTCCTATGTTTTGAATGTACATTTGCTATTATGACGTGGGAAACTGCTTTAAATAATTATCAACATTACCTGAAAATTGAACGCGCATTAGCGACTAATTCTGTTGAGAATTACAGCTTAGATGTTTTAAAATTAATGCGTTACTTACAAGACAATGCAATGACTGTAAGCCCTGTATTAATACACCAAGACCAAGTAAAACAGTTTATTTATGACATTGCTAAAGTAGTCAATGAGCGTACGCAAGCAAGAATAATTTCTGGGTTAAAAAGTTTCTTTAATTACTTGGTTTTTGAAGATTTAAGAGCAGACAACCCCACAGATTTGATAGAGGCTCCCAAAATTGGCAGAAAATTACCAGATACATTATCTACAAAAGAGATTGACAAGCTAATTGCCGCAATTGATTTAAGTCATCCTCAAGGAGAACGAAATAGAGCTATTTTAGAGACCTTGTATGGCTGTGGATTACGGGTGAGTGAGCTCGTCAACCTTAAACTATCAGACTGCTATTTTGATGAAGATTTTATTCAAGTTACAGGTAAAGGAGACAAGCAACGTTTTGTACCCATTAGTGACCTCAACAAGAAATTCATCACCATTTATACGGACCAGGTACGTATACACCAAACCATAGCCCCAGAACACTCAGACATCTTATTTTTAAACAGAAGAGGCAAACAATTAACTAGAGCCATGATTTTTACCTTGATAAAACAATTGGCTACTAAAATTGGACTTAATAAAGTAATTAGTCCACACACTTTTAGGCATTCTTTTGCCACTCATTTATTAGAAAATGGTGCCGATTTAAGAGCTATACAACAAATGTTAGGTCATGAAAGTATAACTACTACAGAAGTATATATGCATGTAGACCGCACCCATTTAAGTGCTACCCTGGAAAAATATCATCCCAGAAATTAAATTAACGGTCTGTTTTAAATTGTTGTTTATAAGGACGAATGATTAAACGTGCTTCCCTATCAAACTTTATATAATTGTATACCCAATTGATAAATACTACTACCCTATTTCTGAACCCAATTAAGAAATAAAGATGTACAAACATCCACACAAACCAAGCAAATACACCTTGAAACTTAAATTTTGGCAAATCTGCAACCGCTTTGTTTCTGCCAATAGTAGCCATACTACCTTTATCTTTGTAGTTAAATGGTTTAGGCGCTTTGCCTTTTAGACTAGCTACCAGATTATCTCCTAAATTTTCGCCCTGTTGCATTGCGGGTTGCGCCATCATAGGGTGTCCTCTGGGGTAATCTTCCGATTCCATTTGGGCTACATCACCAATGGCATAAATATGGTCAAAACCTTTTACTTGATGATACTGGTTCACCAACAATCTTTTAGACCTACTTACAAAATTTTCCCCATCCAAACCACGAATTGTCACCGCTTTTACACCCGCAGCCCAAATCAAAGTTTCGGTTTCAAATATGGTATCTCCGTTCGTTGTTGCTTTTTTGCCATCAAAATTAGCTACTCTTAGATTTTTCCAAACATTAACGCCCAATTCCTCTAAAAAATCTTCTGCCTTTTTAGAGGCAATTTCGCTCATTGCTGGCAGTAAACGGTCTCCACTTTGCACTAAATTTATTTGTGCCCTCCGGGTATCTAAATCAGGATAATCTTTCGGTAAAATACCCTTTTTAATTTCTGCTAAAGCACCTGCAAGTTCAACTCCCGTTGGTCCACCACCAACTATAACAAAGTTCATCAATGCTTCTCTTTCGTGTAAATCGTCCGTTAGCAAAGCTTGCTCAAAATTCTCTAAAATTAAGCTTCTAAGATTTAAGGATTGTGGAATGGTTTTCATGGACATGCTATTGCGTGCCAGTTCTTCATTCCCAAAAAAATTGGTTTCTGTACCCGTAGCCACCACCAACTTATCAAACTTTAATGGTCCAATGTTGGTATCAATGATGTTTCGCTCTGTATTTATATTCAATACCTCTGCCAGTCTAAAATAAAAATTAGGATACCCCTGCAGCACTTTCCGTATAGGGTAAGCGATAGAATCTGGTTCTAAACCACCCGTGGATACTTGGTATAATAGCGGTTGAAACGTATGATAATTATGCTTATCTAAAAGCACGACCTGAAATTCTTGTTTGCTTAACTTCTTGGCCAGAGCAATACCGGCAAATCCTCCACCGATAATGACTACCCGTGAAAAACTAGACTGTGGAATATTCATTGAACTCATGTATCGCAAATTTAAGCATAAAGCCATTCCTTAACGTGTAGCATACGCCTATATTTTATATTATCTTTAAAACCCTATACCAAAACCAACTTTATGAAAAAGTTTTTAATAGCAGTACTTGTGTTCACTGGCTTATTCTTACAAGCACAAGAATCGGCTGATAAACTGCTTGACCAATTAGACCAACAAACTAAAGACTATTCTAAAATTGCCTTGCAACTATGGGATTGGGCAGAGATGGGCTATCAAGAAGTAAAAAGCTCTGGATTACTACAAGAAACGTTAAATAAGGAAGGGTTTAAAATCACTTCTGGCATTGCAGATATACCAACTGCATTTATGGCAGAATATGGTACGGAAGGTCCTGTTATTGCGATTTTAGGAGAGTTTGATGCCCTCCCAGGGTTATCCCAAAAAGCAATACCTACCAAAGAAAGTGCTGGAGGTGTTGCTGGTCATGCCTGCGGGCATCATTTATTTGGCACCGCCAGTACAGCCGCCGCAGTTGCAATTAAAAATTGGCTAAAAGCCAATAGAAAAAAGGGACGAATACGCTTCTACGGTTGCCCAGCAGAAGAAGGTGGCTCTGGTAAGGTATACATGGTACGTTCTGGAGTTTTTGATGATGTAGATGTTGCCTTACATTGGCATCCTGGCGCTCAGAATGCTGCTAGTGCAGGTGCAGCACTAGCTAACAAATCTGCTAAATTCAGGTTTTATGGTGTTTCTGCTCATGCCGCTGGAGCTCCAGAACGCGGGCGTTCTGCTTTAGATGGCGTAGAGGCCATGAATGTAATGGTTAACATGATGCGAGAACATATACCGCAAGATGCTAGAATACATTATGTTATTACAGATGGTGGCAAAGCACCAAACGTTGTTCCTGATTTTGCAGAAGTTTATTATTATGCCCGTCACGGTAATAGAGATGTGGTTGTTTCAATTTTTGACCGCATGGTTAAGGCCGCAGAAGGTGCCGCTCTAGGAACAGGAACTACGATGGACTATGAAATGATTGGTGGAACGCACGAGTTACTCCCTAACCTTACCCTACAAAAATTAGTTCACGATAAGTTAAGCGCAGTAGGCGGAATGACTTATTCCTCAGAAGAAAAAGCTTTTGCTCAAGAAATATCCCAATCTTTAGGGCAAGAAGAACTAAAAGAAGAGATAGCTCTTGCCATACAACCCTATAAAACAGAAGCCAGAGCTTATGGTTCTACAGATGTTGGTGATGTAAGCTTTGTGGTACCAACAGTTGGTTTTAGCACTGCAACATGGGTACCTGGGACAGCTGCTCACAGTTGGCAAGCTGTAGCTGCCGGCGGAACATCTATTGGTATAAAAGGAATGATGATTGCTGCCAAAACGATAAGCTTAACTGCGTTAGAGCTTTTTAACTCTCCAGAAATTATTACAAAAGCAAAAAATGAATTTAAAGAAAAAAGAGGTAACAACTTTGTTTACAAACCTTTACTAGGCAACCGACCACCTGCCTTGGATTATCGTAATTAATTTTTGTAACAATACGCTGACTTTTGCAACTAATAAGCAATCAACTACCCAACCATTAGTGAAAAAAGAACTGGAACATCAATTTGTTACGGAACTAGAGAACAATCAGAACATTGTTCATAAAGTGTGTAGTCTCTATACCAATGATAGGGACAGCCATAACGATTTGTTCCAAGAGATTACCATTCAACTTTGGAAAGCATACCCAAAGTTTAGAGGTGATGCTAAGTTCAGTACGTGGATGTATAGAGTTGCTTTAAATACCGCTATTACCCTGTATAGAAAATCTAAAAAGCGTGTAAAAACGCAGGATTATGATTCGGTAATATTTAAGATTAAAGCTCATGAGTACGATGATACGGAGGAACAACAATTAAAGCTTATGTACAATGCTATTAAACAGCTTGGAGATATTGATAAGGCCTTGGTGTTTTTATATCTAGAAGATAAAAATTATGCGGAAATAGCAGATACATTGGGCATTAGTGAAGTTAATGCAAGAGTGAAGATGAACAGAGTGAAAACCAAATTAAGGACCATTTTAAATCCCTAGACCATGATGGATGAATTGGAACTTTTGAAAAAAGATTGGCAGAAAAAGAGTGACCAACTGCCAAAACTTAGTTATGACGAAATCTATAGAATGATTTTGAAAAAATCGAGCTCCATTGTAAAATGGATTTTCTACATAAGTATTGCCGAATTTCTCTTTTGGATTTTAATTGGGCAATTGCCTCTTGAAGAATCTAAAACAGATAAAAACTTTCTTTATACAGAAACGCTAGCGTGGGTTTTAGAAGGAATAACTTATTCGGTAATGCTATTTTTTATGGTAAAATTCTACCTTAATTACAAGCAAATTAATAATACAGATTCTGCTAAAGCATTAATGCAAAAGATTTTAAAAACAAGGAAAACGGTGGTCAATTATGTCTGGGCCAGCATGTCTATAGCTATGTTATCTGGTATCATTATTTCTTTAGAGATGTTCTTTTACGAACCAGAATTTAAATCTATACAAGAAAATATAGCCGCTAGAGATAATCCCATTTTAATTTATGTTTTAATGGCAGTATTAATTGTAGTTTGCCTTATACTTTTAGGTGGCGCACTATGGCTATTCTATCGTTTAATTTATGGTATTTTATTAAAACGATTGTTGATTAATTACAAGGAGTTAAAGAAATTAGAAGTTTAAGAATCTCCCTTATAACTATACCTACGCTTTTGGTGGTCTTCCTCATAAGCCGCCAATTCTTCTTGCGGAATTACGCGTAAAAAGGAAGGATGCTGCTCAATAGCATATTCTAACTTTTCTATAATTTGGTCAATACTCTCATTATCATAATCTATGTTAAGAGGTTCTTTTATAATCATAGATTGTAAAATTCCCTTCTTTTTAATGTATAGCCCTTTTTTATCAAAAGAACGTCTAAAACCATCTATTACAACAGGTACTACAATAGGCTTATATTTTTTGATGATGTGAGCTGTTCCTTTACGTAACGGCTTCCAAGGTTTGGTAGTACCCTGTGGAAAAGTAATTACCCAACCATCTTCTAAAGCTGTACCAATATTAGAGATATCGCTAAATTTAACAGGTCTTTTTACATCTTGCCCATCAGAACGCCATGTACGCTCAATACTAATAGAACCTGCGTAAGCCAAGATTTTAGCCAGCAAATTCTTTTTCATAGTCTCTTTGGCCGCTACATAGTAAAAATTCAATTTAGGCTTCCATAAATAGGCTACGTTTTTAATATTATCTTCTCTGCCGCTTAGAGCCGCATTAAATACATGAAACATGGCCACTACATCTGCAAAATAGGTTTGGTGATTACTTACAAACAGCACCCCTGTTTCTGGTAATTCCCTGATAACTTCTGAACCTTCTATCTCTAACTTGTTAAAACCCTTATATCTGGAGTGGGTGATGAATCCCAAGATGCGGATTAACCATTTTTTTAGGAACAAATTATGTCCAAATGGAGTAGATTTAAATATATCCATAGGCATTTTAAGAAAGGCTAAAATACAAAATAGAGACTAAACCACTTGCTTTAATAGGTCTTTGATTTCACTTAGCATCATTGCCGTTGCACCCCAAACCGTGTAACCATTTAACTTAAAGGCAGGTACCCTAATATCTGAACCGTAAGAAGTGTTCATTTTTTCTTGTATTAAATTGCTATCATTGATAAAATCTACCAAAGTAACTTCTACTAAATCTTCTACTTCGTAAGCATCTTTCACAAAAGGCTTAGGCTTTCCATACAGCCCTAAATACGGTTGTACTAAAAAATTACTAGGCGGTATATAAATTTTAGACAACGGTCTTAACAGTTGCACATCTTTGGGGTCAACCCCCACTTCTTCCTCCGTTTCTCTTAAAGCGGTAGCTAATAAATTGGCATCTGTGGGCTCCACTTTGCCCCCAGGAAACCCAATCTGATTAGAATGTACGCCTTTGTACGTTTTCCTAAGAATTAACAATAAGTGCGTTTGTCCTTCTTGATTAGGGTAAAACAAAGCCATAACTGCTGCCTTACGAGCATCTTTTAGCTTAGCCTGCTGCATTTGCCTTACTTTTTTACGCACTTCTGGCTCCATCTTGGCATGAGAAGCATCTGCAGGCAAATCCAGATTTTTTATTTTTACAACTTGTTCACGAAAATCAGTAAAATTCATGCGCGTTTTAAAAATTGCACTTACAACAAGTTTACTACTAATTTTGTTTACACACTGTGGAGACGCTCCTAAAAAAAACAAAAAAAAAGCAGTGGCTACTGGGCAATCAAAAAGTAATGACACCAGTAAGACCGCAGAAGATACTGTAGATAAAATAGAAAAAGCCCAAGATACCTTTGAATTAACAGAAGAAAATGCCATTGACTTCTTCTTTGATTATGCCAAAAGTCTAAAAGAAAATAAAGTAAAAATTACCACTACTAAAGGCAGTTTTACGGTTGAGCTCTATGACAATGTCCCCTACCATAAGGCAAATTTTATTTACCTAACAAAGCAAAAGTACTTTGATAGCACACAATTTCACCGTGTGGTACCTAATTTTATTATCCAAGGAGGCAATTCTGATGATAAAAGAACAAGTCGTAAACGAAGTAAAATAGGGCGTTATTTGTTGCCGCCAGACACTAGAAAAGGACACAAACACCACAGAGGTACCATCTCTATGCCAAGTAGTGAAAGGGATAATCCACATAAATTGGCCTCCCCATTTGAATTTTTTATTGTTGTTACCGACCCTGGCTCTTACCACTTAGATGGTGATTACACAGCATTTGGAAAAGTAATCGAAGGTATGGATATAGTAGATAAAATTAACCAGACTCCCATAGACAGTGGCGAATGGCCAATGCGTAACATTTACATTTTAAAAGCAGAAGTAATAGACTAGTCGCTGTAAATACTAGGTAGAGATATTTTAAAGCGAACTGCAACCAAACGGACTAATATTACAACCACAATTGCGGCAATATTGGCATACACATCTACAACTGGCAATAATCTAAATAGAAAAAACGCTATACCACCTAGTATACAAGCCGTAGCGTAAATTTCTTTTCTGAAAATTACTGGTATCTCATTACAAAGAATATCTCTAATTACACCGCCAAAACTTGCTGTTATAGTACCAAGAGCAATACAAATGATAGGTAATAAACCTGCGTCTAATCCCTTTTCTATGCCTACTGTAGTGTAGAGACCTATACCAATAGTATCAAACAGAAATAAAGATTTACGCAGATATTTTAGTTGCTTTGCAAATACAATTGCCAAGATTACGGTAGCACTAATAATAATCATATAATTGGCATCTCGCATCCAAAGAACGGGTGTATTCCCGATTAGTAAATCGCGTAAGGTACCGCCACCAATGGCAGTAACAAAACCAATAATCATCACCCCAAAAAAATCTAACCGTTTATCCATCGCTATTAGCACTCCAGAAATAGCAAAGGCAATAGTTCCTAAAACATCTACAATTTGTAAAAACAAGCTTACAATTTTTGGGTATAAAAGTTGTAATCTTTTAGCACGGTATCTATATACTGCACATCGTACAACTCAGAATTGGTATGCAAAATACTATCAACTTTAACTCTAAGCGCTGTTAAAGTTTTATAATCGTTACTTTTTTTAGCAATTCTAAAAGTATCTTTTATCAATCTCACGTCTTTATCTGTCAACATAGTTACATTGGTAAAAGTAGGTATATAATCTTCTGCTACATCTTCCAAAATGGTATGGCTCACTTTAGTTTTATTCTTAGTACTTATCACCACTGTACCCGCTGCAGCATCTCCTAAACGTTGTCTCTTATCTGTAAACAAAATACTAAGAATACCCACAGAACCTATAAACAGATAAATATCTACCAACCTCAGCATCCATCGTACTAAATAATTACTCCAATGCACAGGAGAGCCATCTACTTTAACCACCCGCATTTTAAGTAACATTTTACCCACTGTACGGCCATTAAATAGCGCGTGCATAAATAAACTGTACCCCATAGCTGGTAAAAATATTAATGCAACGAGCCCTCTTTGAGTCCACCTATCTTCATAAATGTAACCTATTGCATCCCCAATAAAACTCACTAAAATAGCATAGAGATATAGAATAAAACCATCTATTAAAAATGCTATTATTCTTTCGCCAATGCTAACTATCTTATAATTTAAATTAACATTTTGCGTTGTATTGATTTGGAGATTGCTCATTAAAAATTTAATTTAACAATTGTAATACTCTTTTATGCGCGAAGCTGCTTTTGTTAAGCAAAATAAGGAAAAATGGATTGCTTTTGAAAAAGCACTAAATGGAGGTATAAATCCTAATCCAGATGACCTTGCCGACGGATACATACAATTAACCAACGATTTAGCTTATGCGCAAACCTATTACGCAGAAAGTAACACTTTATTGTATTTAAACTCCTTAGCTTCCCAAGCACATCAAAAGATTTATAAGAATAAAAAAGAGAGTAGCAACCGTATTGTAGATTTCTGGGCTTACGAGTTTCCATTATTTTTTGTGCAATACCACAAAACCCTGCTCGTCACGTTTTTAATCTTTGCCTTAGCTACTGCTATTGGTAGTATTTCTGCTTTAAACGATTCTAGCTTTGTTCGTCTAATTTTGGGCGATGCCTATGTAAACGAGACATTAAATAACATTGCTAACGGAGACCCTGCTGCCATTTACAAAGGTGGAAGTGAAATTGGGTCGTTTTTAGGTATCACTATCAACAATATACGCGTAGGCTTTTTAGCTTTTGCATTTGGCGTAATTACCAGTATTGGCACTGTTTATATCTTATTCCAAAATGGTATAATGTTAGGTGCTTTTATAACCTTTTTTTATACCAAAGGGGTATTCTTTGAAGCTAATAAACAAATTTGGCTACACGGAACTATAGAAATATCTGTAATTGTAATAGCTGGCTGTGCAGGTATCATCATGGGTAATAGTATACTTTTTCCTAAAACCTATGCTAGACGGGTTTCTTTTATGAAAGGGGCTAAAGATGGTCTAAAAGTAGTCGTTAGTACTATACCATTTTTTATTATTGCTGGGTTTATAGAGGGATTCATTACTAGATACACCAACATGCCTAACTGGCTGGCCTTTTTAATTATAGGCTCATCTGCAGTGCTAATCATATTTTATTACATTCTATATCCTATTTATTTAAAAAAACTTAATGATAAAAAATTACATAGAATTACGAATTAATAGGGAGTTCGGTGATATTATCACAGATTACTTTGATTTTTTTAAGCAAAATATAAAAAAGTTCACCAACACATTTATTAGCTATAACGGTATCTTTTTTATTGGTATCGTAATCACGAGTTATGTACTAGTTTCTGGTATTCTTGGATTAATTGCCTCTAATGAAAACGCATCTTTTTTAGGTGCGGTTAGCAATGATGATGATACCTATTGGATGATTTTCTTTATTGGTATGGGCTTATATTTCATCATCTTTGTGATTTTAGGAGTTCTTAATTATGGTCTTGCTACTAGCTTTATGATTTTATATGATAAAGACCCTACCAACGCGTTCACAAAAAAAGATATTTGGTTGTATTTTAAGGGGAATATTGGCAAGAGTGTACTTTTTGTATTGCTGTTAGTAGCCATTTATTTTGGCTTTTTAATTATCTCTGTATTATTTGCTTTGATTCCCATTTTAGGCATGTTTGCGCAATATATTTTACAGTTTTTTTTAGCATCTTGGTTAGGAGTCTCCTTTTTTGAAATGTTACAGAATAACAAAGGGGTGGTAGAATCATTGGGAGAAGGATGGAATTTAGTTACTAAAAGTTTCTGGAAATCTGTTGGGGTTAATCTTGTAATGGGACTATTAATCACCATACTGCTAGGATTAGCTTCTTTTGTCCCTGGAGTAATTTTTGGAGTGTATACATTCCATGTCGTAGAGAACGAAGTTAGTCTTACCTCCAATGTGGTAGCCACGGTAATATATACCTTATCGCTTTCTTTATTTTTGGGAATAATGATTTACGGCCAAAGTTTATCGCAATTGGTAAATGGATTTCTATACTATACACTACACGAAAAGACGTATAATACTAACACACGTAAACGCATAGAACAAATAGGAGAACATTTAGATGCGTAAATTATTCCTAATTATAAGTAGTTTTTGTTTTCTATTGGGTAACGCTCAAATAGAACAAGACTCCCTACGCTTAAAAGAAGATACTGGGGAGCTCATAATGCTGCGCGAGTTACCTACAGATATAGATAGCAAATACAACGGTGAAGAATTTGATTATTCTATAAAAACAGGAGAATCACAGAATTTTTTAGACCGATTTTTTAGATGGTTAGGAGGCTGGTTGCAAGATAATTTTGGAATTGATATTTCTCCAGAATTTTACAAGTTTATGGAAATTAGCGTCTATGTCTTAATGGGAGCTCTAATTATTTATCTATTTGTAAGATTGTTTATAAATGAGAAATTCAACACCATTTTTATAAAAAAAGCTCGTGCTTTACATGACATTGAATTGGCAGAACAACATATAGAAACCTTAGATTTTGATGTTTTGCTTAAAAAAGCCATTGCCGCCAATGATTACCGCTTAGCTATTAGATATCACTTTTTAAGGTTTTTAAAAACGTTATCGCAGCGCGAATTAATAGACTGGCATTTTGAAAAAACCAATGCCGACTACCGTATAGAAATTAAAGAAGCACGATTAAAGGCAGGCTTTTCTGAGTTAGCCTATTTATACGACTATATTTGGTATGGTGAACAGTATTTAGACCATAATGGTTATCAATCCGTTGCCAAAAAGTTCCATAGTATTAACCAAATTATTCCGCAATAAACTATGGATAAACGTTCTAAAATTATAATTGGTTTGTTCTTTGCGGTATTCTTAGGCATTATCATCACAGAAATTGTAAAGCCAAGACCTTTAAATTGGAGACCTTCTTATACCCAAACGGATAAAATACCGTTTGGATGCCATATCCTTTTTGAAGAATTAGGAACCCTTTTTCCTGATTCTGAAATAGAAACGGTAGAAGAATCGGTGTATGATTTTATATACAACTTACCAGAAGATTATGCTACTAGTAATTATATGCTTATCAACGGACATGTTAGTTTGGACCAACAAGAAACCAATAAACTTTTGGAATATGTAGCAAAGGGGAATACTGTATTTCTTGCCGCAAATTCTTTTAGTTACTTTTTAGCAGACACTTTAAATATTGAAATAGATAGCGACTACGGCTTACAAGAAGATACCGTAAAGGTAAGTTTAACCCATCCAAAATTTAAAAAACCATTCTATTTTTCTAGAGGTTATGATAAGTCTCACTTTACTAGTGTAGACACCGCTAACACTACGGTATTGGGTTATGTAGATTATAAAACTGAGGATTATTTAGATGTAAATAAACATAAGGAACATCATGAAGTCAATTTTATTAAAACCACTTTTGGTAAAGGTGCTTTCTACATCAATACCATACCACAAGCTTATACCAACTATTACCTAAAACAAGGTAATAAAGACTATATAGCACAAACCTTTTCTTATTTAAAAGACGATAAACTATACTGGGATAATTTTAAAAAAGCAGGCCGCAAAGTTGTGAGTTCTCCCCTACGCTTCGTATTAAATGAAGAGGCTTTAAAATGGGCCTACTATTTAGTAGTTAGTGGATTGCTATTATTTATGATTTTTAAAGCCAAAAGAGAGCAACGCATTATTCCTATCATCACACCAAAAGAAAATACATCGGTATCCTTTGCTAGAACGGTGGGTGCATTGTATTATCAAAATAAAGATTATACGGATTTAATTCAGAAAAAACTTAACTACTTTTTGGCCCATTTAAGAAGTAGATATTTTATGGACACCACGGTGCTAAATCATAAAAGCATAATGGTACTATCAGGCAAATCTGGCAAAAGCAAAGAAGAAATAAAAGAGCTAATAGACTATATAAATTACCTTAATAAAAAAACTATGCATTCTGAAGATGATTTGGTTGCATTAAATAAAAAACTAACCGCCTTTAAGCAGTAACAATGGAAGAAAATAGCGTTAATGAGAGTCCAATGGAATTCAACAATCGTGTAGATTTAACCAAACTACAAGATGCCGTTGAGCGTATAAAATTAGAATTAGGCAAAGTAATTATTGGGCAAGAACAAATGATAGAATTGCTAATCATTTCAATCCTTGCTAACGGTCATAGCCTTATAGAAGGTGTTCCAGGAGTAGCCAAAACGGTAACTGCAAAATTATTAGCAAAGAGTATGGATGTGGAATTTAATAGAATTCAGTTTACTCCAGATTTAATGCCTAGTGATATTTTAGGAACTTCTATTTTCAACGTAAAAACTTCTGAATTCGAATTTAAGAAAGGCCCTTTATTTTCCAATTTTGTTTTGATAGATGAGATTAATCGTGCCCCTGCAAAAACACAAGCAGCTTTATTTGAGGCTATGGCAGAACGCCAAATTACCATAGACGGCGCTGCATATACTATGCAACCACCCTTTTTAGTTTTTGCCACTCAAAACCCTGTAGAGCAAGAAGGCACTTATCGCTTACCAGAAGCGCAGTTAGACCGCTTTCTTTTTAAGATAAATGTGGATTACCCTTCTTTAGAAGAAGAGGTAACTATACTTATGAGTAAACATGAGCAGAAAACAAAAAACCAAGAAGATTTAATACAAGCTGTACTTACTGCTCAGGAAATAGCTGAGTACCAAGAAACCATTAAAGAAATAATTGTAGAAGATAACCTTATCCGCTACATAGCAGAGTTGGTTAATGCCACCCGTACCAATGCTAACTTGTACTTAGGAGCATCTCCTAGAGCTTCAATAGCCATCTTGGATGCTTCAAAAGCCTTAGCCGCTATTAGTGGCCGGGATTTTATAACTCCAGAAGATATTAAAAAAGTAGCTCCTGCTATTTTAGCGCATCGTATTATTCTAACACCAGAAAGAGAAATGGAAGGTTTAACACCAGGTAAAATGGTAGCTCAGTTAATAGAATCCATAGAAATCCCAAGATAATAGTTTGAAACAATTCTTTAAAAATACATACTTAAACCCGCGGTTTTTTATTGCTTTAGGGCTGTTTACCCTAGCTTTTATGGTGGCTTTTGTTTATGGTAATCTCTTAAGCAGTATACAATTACTATTTTACCTCTTTGTGTTAGCCCTTTTGGTAGACTTTATCTTGCTATTCTTGAGTAAGGGTAAATTTGAGGGAAACCGGATTGTACCAGACAAACTATCTAACGGTGATGAAAATCCAATTAGCATTAAAATTACCAATAGGTATTTATTTAAAGCCACACTTAAATTGATAGATGAAATTCCGTTTCAATTTCAGAAACGTGATTTTGAGTACCAAAGTAAATTAGAGAAGGGCGAAACAAAAACGTACGAATATACCCTAAGACCAACAGAGCGGGGCACATATTCTTTTGGAGCTATTAATGCCTTTGCCTCTTCTCCTTTAGGTTTGCTATCGCGAAAATTTCAATTTGACAATGCGGCCGAAGTTCCAGTATATCCTTCCTTTTTACAGCTACGTAAGTACGATTTAATGGCGTTTAGTAACAGATTGTTTGAGTATGGCTTAAAAAAAATAAGACGTATTGGCCATACTATGGAATTTGAACAGATTAAGGAATACGTTCGTGGTGATGATATTAGAAACATTAATTGGAAAGCCACTGCCAAGCACAATCAGCTCATGGTTAATCAATACCAAGACGAAAAATCCCAACCCATTTATTCTGTAATAGACAAAGGGCGTGTAATGCAGATGCCTTTTAATCACTTATCATTATTAGACTATGCAATAAATGCCACTTTAGTAATTAGCAATATCGCCATAAAAAAACAGGATAAAGCAGGCATGTTTTCTTTCAATACCAAAGTAGAAAACCGCGTAGTGGCAGACCGTAGGAGTGCTCAGATGAATCTAATTCTAGAAACCTTATACAATTTAGATACAGAATTTTTAGAAAGTGATTTTAGCCGATTATATATAGATGTAAAACGCAATTTAAATCAGCGAAGTTTACTGCTTTTATATACCAATTTTGAAACCATGGATGCCTTGCACAGGCAATTACCCTACCTGCAAGCCATAGCCAAACATCACTTACTGGTAGTCATCTTTTTTGAAAATACAGAGCTTGAAGAATTTATCACTAAGAAAGCTAAAAATGTGCATCAAATTTTTGAACAAACCATTGCAGAAAAGTTTATTTACGAGAAAAAATTAATTGTAAATGAGTTAAGAAAACATGGTATACAAACTTTGTTAACTAAGCCAGAAGAACTCACCGTTAACACTATTAATAAGTATCTGGAAATAAAAGCTAGAGGTTTATTATAAGTGCTTTAGACTTTTTTTTACTGGTCTGCAGAAAGCTTCGTAATAATCACACCCACCTCGTCCTTTTCAAACTTTTGAATTAGTTTTAATGCATATTTAACTAAGAATGATGGCGGGTTAGCCAATTTAGCACCAAGTCTTTCTATCAAAATATCTAAATTTTTTATTGCTTGTTGGTTATCCTCTGGACCAAGAGACCAGAGTAGATTGGCTGCATTCCATGCTTGTTGTCTCGCTTTTCTCATGCTGAAGTCGATAATCTTTTCATCGTTATTTCGTCCTAATAAGTCTAACACAAAAAGCAATGGAGAAACTCGCCCTAGGCGGTCTTGTAATTCGTCTGTAATTTGAAAGAGAATATCATTTACTTTATTAAAATCATTCTCAATAGCTTTGATATCTTGGTTCTCCATGCTGGTTGCAGTTGCAATAGCTAAATCCAAATTAATATGCGCATTCATCCCCAACATTATATGCTGTAAAACAGTTAAAGGTTGTGCTGCATTAGAGAAAGCAATTGCCCAAGCCTTGCTCACGGCTAAACCATTTTTGTAGGCCTTGTAAGCATCTAAATATAAATTAGCAAAAGCGACATCCATACGCTCTAATCGTTGGCCGTTCTCAAAGTTGCCTAAGGCCAATTCTTTAGCAATTTCTGCCGTAGTACGCCTGTATACATAGGCGAACAAGCCTATGGAATTATTCTCTTGTATACTTTCTGCAATGATTGCATCTAACTGCTGCAAAACTTGTTGAATGGTAGTTGCTTTCTGCATATTACTAGCTTTTTAGGTACAAAACACGGGAGAACTGCTATAAATGTAAAGCTTATTACCAATTAAACAGACCATTAACCCTTTAGTATACAAATGGGTATGTTAACTGGCTAAGAGAAGGAATTGGCGCGTTGGTAAAATTTTCAGCATTTATTTCTGGCACGTAGCCCACCTTATTTGCAGCCTTATTTGTAGGTAACTTTCGTTTTTTCTTGTGGTCTGTAAAAATATCTATGGTAACCCCTACGGTAAGTCCGCCTAGAACTGTTGCTAACAAATCATCATTATCCCAACCAGAACCGCCTTTGCCAGAATCAATAGCTTCTTTACCAAGACCAATTAGAGCACTGCCCCCAACCGCACCAGCAAACGTCCAAAAACGGTCTCCTTTAGATATTTGCTTTGCAATCCCCGCACCTGCCAGTCCGTATAAGTTACCACCTAAAAAATGCAATGCTTTGTCATTCTCTATTTGTGCATGGGTCTTAAAAAAGCAACATAATAGAAAAATGGTTATAATTCTACTCATGATGGCAAAGATATAAAAGCTTAGAAGTATACCAGTTTAAGAAAAGGCCATCTGAGTCAAGCGTTTCTTTTCTTCTTCAAATTCCGTTAGTAACCGTTCCATAATTTTTGCAACGGGCAAAATATCGTGTATTAAGGCAGAAGTCTGCCCTATTTCTAATTCGCCCTCTTCTAAGTCTCCTAAAAACATACCTTTTTTAGCCCTAGCTCTTCCTAAAACTGCTTTTAAATCGGCTACCGAAGCACCTTGAGCGTAAGCATTTTGTACATCTTCATAAAATTTATTTTTAAGCAAACGTACAGGCGCTAATTCTTTTAAAGTTAGCTGAGTTGCCCCCTCTTTTGCAGCCACTACTTGCTCCTTAAATGCGGTATGAGAAGATGCTTCTATACTCGCTACAAACCGACTGCCAATTTGCACCCCGTCTGCACCTAAAGCCATAGCCGCTAACATCTGGCGCCCTGTGGCTATACCACCTGCAGCAAGCAAGGGAATTTCCAGTTTTTCTTTTACCGTAGGGATAAGTACCATTGTTGTAGTTTCTTCCCTACCATTATGGCCGCCTGCCTCAAAACCTTCTGCAACCACCGCATCTACACCTGCTTCTTGTGCCTTAAGGGCAAATTTTAGACTGCTCACTACATGTACCACGGTAATTCCTTTTTCCTTTAAAATAGGCGTCCAAACTTTAGGATTACCAGCAGAAGTGAAAACTATTTTCACTCCTTCTTTCATGATTATTTCCATGAGTTTATCCAAATCTGGATACAGCATGGGTATATTTACACCAAAGGGTTTATTGGTGGCTTTTTTACATTTTTGAATATGTTCTAATAAAACCTCTGGATACATGCTCCCTGCGCCGATAATTCCCAACCCACCAGCATTAGAAACTGCAGCGGCAAGCTTATAACCACTAGCCCATATCATCCCTCCTTGAACAATGGGGTATTGAATATTAAAAAGTTGGGTAATCCTATTTGTCATAGTTTAAGAAATAACACCAGAGCCTATTAACTCATCATTTATATACCAGGCCACAAACTGCCCCTCCGTAATAGCGGATTGCGGTGCTTCAAAATCTACATACAAACCTGATTCTGCCTTATACAATTTAGCTTTTTGTAAAGGCTGTCTATACCTAATGCGCGCCATCACTTCTAAAGTACCATCTAATTCTAGCCGCATGTCTTCTCTAACCCAATGCAGTTCTGCATCACTAACAAACAATGTACTCCTAAATAATCCTGGATGGTTTTTACCCTGACCCGTAAAAATGATATTCTCCTGCACATCTGTCTCTACGACAAACAAAGGTTCTTTAGTCCCACCAACATCCAATCCTTTGCGTTGACCTATGGTAAAAAAATGGGCGCCTATATGTTCCCCAACCACCTTGCCATCTGTTTTAGCATATTGCGGTTTTTGAGCTTTAAAGGCAAGTTCCTCTGTTTTGTTATTAAACACTGGTTGTGTTAGCTGATACTGTTCAGCATCTTTAGGCACCTCTACAATAACTCCTTTTTTAGGTTTTAGCTGTTGTTGTAAAAAGTCTGGCAGGCGTACCTTACCAATAAAGCAAAGGCCTTGAGAATCTTTTTTATCCGCAGTAATCAAATCGTTTTCTGCTGCAATTTTACGCACTTCGGGTTTAGTAAGATGCCCAATAGGAAAGAGCGTTTTACTCAATTGCTCTTGAGAGAGTTGGCACAAAAAATAAGACTGGTCTTTATTACCATCTATACCTGCCAATAGTTGATGTACCTCTTTACCTTCTTTATTAACAAATGTGCCTTTACGGCAATAATGCCCGGTAGCCACAAAGTCTGCCCCTAGGTCTAAGGCTATTTTTAAAAAAACATCAAACTTAATCTCCCGATTACAAAGTACATCCGGGTTGGGTGTTCGCCCCATTTCGTACTCACGGAACATATAATCCACAATACGTTCTTTGTACTGCTTGCTTAAATCTACGGTTTGAAAAGGTATCCCCAATTTATCTGCTACAATTAGGGCATCATTACTGTCTTCTAACCAAGGACACTCATCAGAAATGGTCACAGAATCATCGTGCCAATTCTTCATGAACAGGCCAATAACCTCATATCCTTGCTCCTTTAATAGGTATGCGGTTACACTAGAATCTACTCCACCAGAAAGTCCTACTACTACTTTTTTCTTTGTACTGCTCATAACACTGCAAAAATACGAACAATATTCGTCGGTCTACCAACCAGAAACTTAACATAAAAGTGCTTTTAAATCAAAAGGGTTAACATAGAGTTAAGCTTGCATTTAAGTTAATTATAGGTACAGGAAGTAATTTCATCGGCTGAGAACACAATCAAACTAAAATTGGAAATGAAAGCCTTCCCAAAACTATTTAATTCCCTAATTATCTTCACCTTAACCTGTTTAATCGTGGCCTGTAGCAAAGGAGATGATGGACCAAGTAAAGTTGAAAACGAACAGGAAAATACCGATTCTGATGCCTCTGATGGCACAGAAGAAGATAATAGCAGTACAGCAGTACATTTATTAGACCTTGCTACTAGCATTGATGACTTAAGTTTTTTGGCGCTAGCCTTAGATAAAATTGATCCTGCTATTAAAGAGCAACTAAGCAAGGAAGGAGATATTACTGTTTTTGCTCCTACAAACACCGCTTTTGAGAACTTGTTAGCAGAACTAGAGGATTATAATAGTTTAAATGATTTTTCTTCTGAGGAGGATTTGCTGCTTTTAGAAGAAATTGTAAAATACCATGTTATCGCTAATGAAGCATTACTTGCTGCCCAAGTAACGAATGATAAATCCTACACAACCCTACAATCCGAAACCGTAACAACCTATACCACAGATGGTGTACAATTACAAGATAAAACCAATACACGCTCTAGTGTAATAGTAGCAGATAACCAAGCAAGCAATGGTATTGCTCACCTTGTAGATAAAGTACTTTTACCACAAGCTGTATTAGATGCTCTAAACCCTCAACAAAATTCCGATAAAACAGTTGCTGAACTAATTGGCACCACAGAAAATTTGAGCTTACTCAAAGATGCCTTACAAGTAGCTGGTTTAGAAAGCACTCTTAATGAAGAAGGTCCATTTACGGTCTTCGCCCCTTCGGATGACGCTGTACAAGTACTTTTTGATTTATTGGGAGAAGGATATGCGTCTTTTAGTGATTTTGATAATAGTATAGAAATCTTGTTGTTACAAGATATTTTAAAATACCATGTTGTAAATCAGAATCTATTAGCAGCAGATTTGGAAGCAACTGCATATGCTACTTTACAAGCCAACCAAAACTTTGAGTTAGTAGCCACGGCTAACGGATGGGAAATTAATGATGCCTCTAACACCAATGCCGCTCTAACAGAAATTGATAAACTTGCAACCAATGGTGTAGTGCATGTAATTAATAAAATTCTAATCTCACCAGAAACAGCAGAGTTATTGGCCAGTATAGGTATTGATGTGAATGATATTCCTGACCCAAATGCTACTAGTATTAAAGCGTTGGTAGAACAAACTACAGAACTTAGCTTTCTGCAGCAGGCGTTAGAACTTACTGGTTTATTGGATACCTTAGGAGAAGATGGCCCATATACGGTTTTAGCACCCGCTAATGAGACTATCATATTTTTGTTTGCTCTTTTAGGTAATGCTTCCTTAGATGATTATACTTCATCTTTTGAAATTGATATACTAAGACAAGTACTTCAGTACCACATAATACCAAAAAATATTACTGAAGACATGCTCAAAAGCGGTAACATTACTACCTTATTAGGAGAACCTATCACTATAAACAACACTAATGGTACAATAAATTTTACTGACGGAGTTGGGCTGACATCTACGTTAAGATATGGAAATATACCAGCAAGCAACGGAACCATACATATTGTAAACAACCTTTTACTACCGGCAACAGTAGTTGACCGCTTAGCGGAACAAACTACATCAACTTTTAATGCTTTAGCAGCAGAATTAAAAGAGAATAGAATTGTAATGACCGCTTTATTAATGGCTGGTGATGAAATAAAAAATGGATTGACTACCCAAAGTAAATTTACTATATTCTTGCCTACCAATGCCGCATTCCTAAACCTGTTTAAAAGTTTAGATGGAATAGAAAGTTTAGCTGATTTTGATACAGAAGCGGAATTAGTAATCCTGAGTAAAATTTTGGCCTACCATTTGGTTCTTTATCAAAACAAAAATGCAAATGATTTTATAGATGGTGAAGATCTTGTGAGTTTTCAAGGTGAAGCGATAAGGGTACACTTAAATGGTGAAATCAATTTAATTGACAAAACTAATAAAGCTGCTAAAGTGACTAAAACCGATATCGCATTTGGTAATGGCACCTTACATTTTATAGATAAAGTACTAATTCCACAAGCTGTTTTAAAGCATTTATAATAAACACCCACCCTAATTAAAAAGAGACCGCTAATTGTTGCGGTCTTTTTTTTGTTTAATCTCATTTTGTTAAACTTTTGCAAAATTACATTAAACAGACGCAACCTTAAGAATATTGTTTAATCTTTATAGTGTTTAATTCAACAAACATCATAAATGCTTACACAAATAAGTAACTAATTACTAGCGTATATGAATATAATGTTGACTTAATTAAATATTCAATTAAACAATTTTTAAACTATTTGACTATGAAAAATTTTTTAAGCATCAGTAATTATCTAGTACTGGCTTTTTTTTCACTATTTATCCTGTCTTGTGACAGTGATGACGATGACGGGCAAGAAATGGAACCAGAAATGGAAGCAAACATTGTTGCTACTGCCCAAAACACGGAAGCGCTAAGTTCATTAGTTGCCGCATTGGTAAAGGCAGATGAAAATGCAAATTCTGATTTAGTAGGTACGCTTAGTGCAGAGGGTAATTTTACAGTATTTGCTCCTACCAACGAGGCGTTTACAGCTTTATTAGCTGGCTTAGATGGTTACGATTCTTTGGAAGATTTTGATACTGAAGAGGAAAAAGCCTTATTAGGTAAAATATTACAGTATCATGTTGTGGCAGGAACTGCTGCGGCCTCAACAGATTTATCTGATGGACAAACCATAACTACTGTGCAAGGAGAAAGTGTAAGTGTTTCTTTAACTGGTGGTGTGTTTATTGGCGATGCCACCGAAACAGATGCGGAAGTTGTAATTGCAGATGTTATGGCTAGCAACGGAATAGTGCATGTTATTGATAAAGTGTTATTACCTCAAGAAGTTTTAGATGCGCTTATGCCAGAAGAAGAAGGGCAAGATTTAGTGGAAATTGTAGTTGAATCAGAAACTTTAACTGTTTTAGAAGCTGCTGTAATAAAAGCAGATTTGGTTGCTACATTACAATCTGACGGTCCCTTCACTGTATTTGCGCCTACTGATGATGCTTTTATTGCTTTGTTAGAAGCCTTAGGAGATGATTACAATTCTTTAGATGATTTTGATACAGAAGAAGAAATTGCACTACTTAAAGACATTTTATTGTACCACGTAGTTCCGGCTCAGGTTTTAGCTGCTGATTTAGCAGCAGGCACTGTTGGCACAGCTTTAACAGATAACTCTATTGAAGTTATTGCAAGCGGAGAAACATTTGTAATTGGAGATGCTTCTGATGCAAATGCAAACATTACGGGTACAGATATTATGGCAACAAACGGTGTTGCACATACCATTGACAAAGTTTTATTACCACAAGCTGCTATTGATTTTGTAGCTAGTTTAAATATGAAAAATATTGTAGAACTTGCCCAGGAGACTGATGATTTAAGCGTATTGGTAGATGCGTTAGTAAAAGCCAATGCAGGTCTTGTAGACACTTTAAGTGGTGAAGGTCCATTTACAGTTTTTGCTCCAACCAACGCTGCTTTTGTCGCTTTATTAGAAGCATTAGGTGATGACTACAATTCTTTAGACGATTTTGATACCGAAGAAGAAGTAGCTTTATTGGTAGATATCTTAACTTACCATGTAATTGCGGGTACAGAAGCTTTTTCTACAGATTTGACAGATGGTCAAATGTTAACTACAGTAAGTGAAGATATGTTAACAGTAAACCTTACTGGCGGTGTTTTTATAGCGGATGCTACAGATATGCCTGCGAGTGTTGTAACGCCAGATGTAGATGCTTCTAACGGAGTGGTACACATTATAGATAAAGTTTTACTACCACAAGCTGCTGTAGATTTTGTTGCTAGTTTACACACGCCTAACATTCCAGAATTGGCGATGTCTGTAGACGATTTAAGTTTACTAGTAGATGCTTTAGTACAGGCAGATGCAGGCCTAGTAGAGGCTTTAAGCGGCGAAGGACCTTTTACAGTTTTTGCTCCTACAAACGCAGCTTTTGCTGCGCTATTAGATAGCTTAGGAAGTGAATATAATAGTCTTGCAGACTTTGACACTGCAGAAGAAAAAGCTTTATTAGCTAAAATCTTAACTTACCATGTGGTTTCTGGCGCTGCGGTAACATCTGGACAATTAACAAATGGACAAATGGTGACAACCCTACAGACTGAAACTATTACCATAGATTTAAGTGCAGGAGTTCAATTAGACGATAAGACAGATACTAATGCAAATGTTACAGGTGCGGATAATGAGGCTAGTAACGGCGTTGTACATATTATTGACAAAGTATTGTTGCCACAAGAGGTAATAGACGCATTGCACGGATAGTCAATCAGATACAAAAAAATAATAGAAAGCCTTGAGAAAATTATGTCTCAGGGCTTTTTTTATGGACAAAAGTACCGTTCATCGGAGAGACATCAACCTTGGATATTTTACCATACAAAATTGGGTAATTGACAACTAAAAATTTTTTAAGCACTCAAAAGCCCGCATCTTTGGGGTCCTAAATCTTTCCAAACTATACCTATTATGTTGAAATGTTTCCCCCCTAAAAAAAGGGGGAAACTTTCTAAAAAAGTTCCCCCCAGGAATTTTAAAATAACAGAAACATTTACCTTCTTTTTCCAGTATTTTTTTGCGCTTCTGCTTCTTCCATCATTTCTCTCATCTTACGTTGAAAACGATTTTCCTTTTTAGGCTTTTTCTTGTTTTCTTGTATCTGAGCATGAATCTTATCCTCATTTATAATATAGTTCTTAATAGCCAACATAATAAAGATGGTAATTAAGTTAGAGATAAAGTAATATAAACTCAATCCACTAGCATAGTTATTAAAGAAAAATAACATCATAATAGGAGACAAATACATGATAAATTTCATGTTTGGCATACCTGGTTGTTGCTGCATTTGCATAGTTTGCCCAGTGGTAAGCGTCATATAAAAGAAGATAGCAATAGACGCTAAAATTGGAAATAAACTTACGTGATCCCCATAAAATGGAATGGAAAAAGGAAGTTCAAATATCGTATCATAAGAACTCAAATCTTCTGCCCATAAAAAAGGCTTTTGACGCAACATAAATGATGTTGGAAAAAACATAAACAATGCGTAGAATATTGGCAATTGCAACAATGCAGGCACACAACCACTCATTGGGCTAACTCCTGCTTTGTTATACAGTTTCATCGTTTCTTGCTGCTTTTTCATAGCATTGTCTTTATACTTCTCATTAAGCTCTGTAATCTCTGGTTTTAACACCTTCATTTTAGCTTGAGATAGATAAGACTTATACGTTACTGGTGATAAGGCCAAACGCACCATTATCGTCATTACTATAATGGCGATACCATAAGGCAAAAAAGAACTTAACAATCCAAAAAGTGGCGTAAATACATAGCGATTTATCCAACCAAAAATTCCCCATCCAAAAGGTATAGATTCTACCAAGTCTAAATCTTTGTATTTGTCTTCTTTTTCATAAGAAGAAAGTACATCAACATCGGTTGGTCCATAATACCAATACATGCTTTGATTAAATTCGCCTCCTTGCAAACTCAATGGCATTTTAGCCGAATAATCTTTAGTGTATCTAATACTTCTACTTTCCTCTTCTACTAAATTCTTAGAGGAGATAGCAGCAGTACTAAAAGGCTTATCCGTTGCAAGAATGGAACTAAAGAAATGCTGCCTGTAAGACAACCACTTTACTTCTTCTTCTGTTTCTTCGTCTAAATCACTGTTTTCAGAAAGCTTGCTAATTTTACCATCTTCATGGTTATATGTTAAGCGGGTGTATCTGTTTTCATAACGCACACTTTTGTTATGCCTTATCCCTTTTAAATCCCACTTTAAATCTACTTCTTTAGATGAGTTTACGACACTACCCAGGCCTTGAGACCTAACTGTAAAATCTACTAAGTAGTCTTTAGGCTTCATCTCATACCTAAATTCTAAAAACTGATTTGTTGCAACCCTAGCTTTCATAGAAAGCACCTGATTATCGCCACTTTTGGTAAGATTTGGCTCAAAATATAAATCTTGCGTTGCTAACGTTCTATTATCGGTTGTGGAAAAACTAATCCCAAAATCCGCATTACCATCTTTTACTAAATACACCGGAATACTATCAAAAGTGACGAATTCCTTCATTTTAGCCTCTACTATTTGACCTCCTTTATTAGCAATAACCAAATACAGCACATCATTTTCTAAAACTGTTGTTCCATTTGTGGCTTCTGTAAATCCGAAAGCACCAATAGCACTCTTGTAATTTGCTACTGCCGTAGAATCATTAAGATTTAAACTTGGTTTAGATTGATTTTGGCTAGGTTGTTGTTTTGCTTCTTCTGCCTTTTTTTCTGCAGCTGCGAGTTGTTCTTGTTTGGCCTTTTCAGCTTCCAACTCTTCTTTAGAAGGCTGTCTTAGGTACATCCAGCCTAATAGGATTCCAAAAATTAATACGAAACCTATTATAGACTTGACGTCCAATTTCTTTTCTTCCATGAAAATAACTTAGAATAATTTATACGCTACTAGCTAGCAAATATATGTCCAAAATTAGGCATTATGCCAAACTGGCATTGCTTTGTTCTACTTTCTTGTTTAAAACTGCTTTTACAAACCCTACAAATAAAGGGTGAGGGTTGGCTACAGTACTTTTATATTCTGGGTGATATTGCACTCCAACAAACCACGGATGATCTGGAATTTCTACAATTTCTACCAAATTAGTTTTTGTATTGAAGCCCGTAGCTAACATGCCTTCGTTTTCTAGTTCTTCTTTATATGCGTTATTAAACTCAAATCTATGACGATGCCGCTCCATAATACGTTCTGCACCATTGTATACGGTACTTGCTAAACTGCCCGGAGTCAACACACATTCCCATGCCCCTAAACGCATAGTACCGCCTTTATCTACAACCGATTTTTGTTCTTCCATCAAATTAATTACTGGATGTGGCGTATCTGAATCCATCTCTATAGAATTAGCGTTCTCTAGCCCTAAAACATTCCTAGCAAACTCTATAACCGCCATTTGCATTCCCAAACAAATACCTAAAAATGGCACCTTGTTTTCTCGTGCAAATTGCACGGCCTTAATTTTACCTTCAATACCACGCTCTCCAAATCCTGGAGCTACTAAAAGACCATCCAAGCCCATTAGTTTTTTATCCACGTTATTGGGCTTTAAATATTCTGAATGAATAAATCTTACATTTACTTTAACCTCGTTTGCAGCACCTGCATGGATAAAAGCCTCTAAAATAGATTTGTAAGAATCTTGCAATTCTACATATTTACCAATAAGACCAATGGTAACTTCGTTTTTTGGATTTTTATGACGTTGTAAAAAGCCTTTCCAGTTTTCTAAATCTGGTTCTGTATTATCCGCTAATGCCAATTTTTTAAGCGCTACTGTATCTAACCCCTGTTCTTGCATTAACAAAGGCACATCATAAATAGTACTTGCATCTATAGATTGTATAACAGCTTCTTTTTTAACATTACAAAACAGAGCTAGCTTTTCTCGCTTTTCTTCAGAAATATCATGCTCTGTACGGCAAACCAAAATATCTGCTTTTATACCACTCTCCATCAACGTTTTAACCGAGTGCTGGGTTGGCTTGGTTTTCAATTCACCAGCAGCGGCTAAATACGGCACCAAGGTTAAGTGAATTACAATACCGTTGTTATCACCTAACTCCCATATCAATTGCCTAACTGCTTCTATGTATGGTAAAGATTCAATATCCCCTACAGTACCGCCAATTTCTGTAATAACAATATCATAATCGCCACTTTTACCCAAAATTTGGATGCGTTCTTTAATTTCATTGGTAATATGCGGTACTACCTGTACCGTTTTTCCTAAAAATTCTCCTCTACGCTCTTTCTCTATTACACTTTGGTAAATTCTACCTGTGGTTACATTATTGGCTTGGGAAGTTCTCACGTTTAAAAAACGCTCGTAGTGACCAAGGTCTAAATCTGTTTCTGCACCATCATCGGTAACATAACATTCCCCATGCTCATACGGATTCAACGTTCCTGGATCTACGTTAATATAAGGATCTAATTTCTGAATTGTGGTTCTATAACCTCTGGCCTGTAGTAGTTTAGCTAATGAAGCGGCTATAATTCCTTTACCTAAAGATGACGTTACTCCTCCCGTAACAAAAATGTACTTGGTCTCTGACATGTTCAAAATTCAACGTTACGGGGCGTAAAATTACAACAAACGGTAAAAAAATTGGGAATTTATATCGGAAATTCTTTTTGTAATTTTCGGATTAATGGCTCAAGTCCATCAGACTTAACGTCTAACATAGTTTGCATATGTTCTCCTAATTTGCCTGGAGGATAGCCTTTTTGCCTAAACCATACTAAATAAGCAATAGGTAAATCTACCAAGTAGCGACCCTTATATTTACCAAAAGGCATTTTATAATGCGCTAACTCTAATAGTTTTTCTTTATGGTGTTGGTTATACATTTATAACTAATTTGGTATCTTTCTAGAGTTAACAACCGCAAACAATGAAAAGACGAAATTTTATTACCACTGCCGCGGCTGCCTCTGCAGGCGTAGCAACTACTAATCTAGCTGCACAAACCATGACACAAGAAAAGGATTTTAAATTAAAAAACAACATTAATCATAGCGTAGCGCAATGGTGTTTTAATATGTATCCTTTAGAAGAATTTCTTGCAATACTAAGAGATTTGGGTGTTAAAGGGATTGATCTTATTGGACCTGACAATTTTGATTTACTAAAGAAATATGATATCCACTGTGCCATGTGTAATGGTGCCGAATTAGGTCTTACAGATGGTTTTAACGACCCTAAAAATCATGCACAACTTATTAAAAATTATACAGAGGTAATACCAAAAGTTGCTGATGCTGGCTACACTAATTTAATTTGTTTTAGTGGCAACCGCCGTGGCATGAATGATATTGTAGGCTTACACAATTGTTATGAAGGACTTTCTAAGCTAATGCCCATAGCGGAAAAATATGGAGTAGTGATACAGATGGAATTATTTAATCAAATTAATCATCCAGACTACATGTGCGATAGCAGCTTATGGGGTGTAGAACTCTGTAGGCGTTTAGGTTCTGATAACTTTAAACTGTTATACGATATTTATCATATGCAAATACAAGAGGGCGATATTATAAATACCATACAGCAGTATCATGAATACTTTGGTCACTACCATACGGCAGGGGTTCCGGGTAGGCATGAGATTGACGAATCACAGGAACTTTATTACCCTGCAATTATCAAAGCAATAAAAGATACTGGTTTTACTGGCTATGTAGCACAAGAATTTGTGGTTACTTGGGATGATGAAATAGCAGCACTTAAAGATGCTTTATTGCGTTGCGATGTATAATCTTAATACTAAAAAAGTGCCTTTTAAGGCACTTTTTTAGTATTAATTCTGATATTTAGCTTTTTTACTTCCCTCATACATTTCATACTTTAACCAACGTGCTTCTAACTTACCATTAAAGACTTTTATCTTTTTTGAAGGTCTTAATCCAACAGACTTAAGTGCTTCTAAATTCGAAGTAATTATCCATGCATCTGTTCCTGGATAGCTCTGCTTTAAAGTGTCTCCTATTTTAGCATAAAATGTAGGCACATCCACATTTAAACGCTCTCCATAGGGCGGATTACAAACTAGATGAAGTTTATTTTCCGTTGGCTTTTCTGTCCTAAAAAAGTCTTTTCGTTCTATGGTAATATATTCACTCAAATTTGCGTTATCCACATTTTCTTGTGCTTTACGCACCGCAGAAGGTGCCTTATCGTAACCAATGATTTTGTGTTTAAACTCTCTTACTTTATTTAAACAAGAATCAATAATTATATGATGCAATTCCTCATCATAATCCATCCAGTTTTCAAATGCGTAAGATGTTCTGTTAATATTAGCCGGGATATTGCAAGCTATCATAGCCGCCTCAATCAAGAAGGTTCCACTACCACACATGGGGTCTAGCATATCTGTTAATCCATCCCATCCACTTTGCAACAAAAGGCCCGCCGCTAGAACTTCGTTAATCGGAGCAATATTAGTGGCAATTTTGTACCCTCGTTGATGTAAAGAAGCCCCAGAACTATCTAAAGAAACTGTACAGTTATTTTCATAAATATGAATATTAATTCTAACATCTGCATTTTGAGAATTTACACTAGGTCTCTTCTGTGTCACCTCTCTAAATTTATCTACCAAAGCATCCTTTGCACGCTGAGAAACAAACATGGAATTATTAAAAACTTCTGTATGCATGGTAGTATCAAAGGCAAAGGTTTTATCTACATCAAAAAAAGATGGCCAATCCAACAAGAATAATTCACGATACAACTGTTTTTCATTAAAAACTTTAAATTCCTTAATAGGTTTATAAATTTTTAATGCTGTACGTAAACAAAGGTTTGCTTTGTACATAAAACCTGTATCACCTTCAAAGGTTACATTACGTACTCCCTCCTTTACATTGATAGCTCCTAAATTGCGAAGCTCTTTCGCCAATAAAGGCTCAAAACCGTACAATGTTTTTGCTAACATTTTAAAATTACCACTCATAGAAATACATTCAATTCTCCAAAAATAGGGTAATTTTGCACCTTACGCTTTTAATTGCCTAATGATTTACGTTTTACCCATAATAGCGGTACTCTTAAGCTTTGTTTTTGTTTATCTAACCAAGCCTAAAAAGACCTTATATATTAATTTAATGCTAGCTTTTAGTGGTGCTTTTCTGCTATCTATAACCTTTTTTGAGTTATTGCCAGAAGTGTATAAGGAAACCGATTCTAAAGTTGTTGCCTTATTTATTTTAGCAGGAGTGTTGTTGCAAGTATTCTTAGAGTTTTTCTCTAAAGGCGCAGAACATGGTCATATGCATTTTGTTCTCAAAAAAAATGAGTTCCCTACGATACTATTCCTAAGCCTTGCCATACATGCTCTAGTAGAAGGCATGCCTGTTGCTAGCGATTCTAATATACTTTATGGCATCTTAATTCATAAAGTCCCGGTGGCCTTGATTTTATCTATATTCTTGATTAATTCAAGTTTAAAATTTTCTTTAAGCGTTTTATTTATTGTACTATTTGCCTTTATGACACCGTTAGGAAGCTTTTTAGCTCTGGAATCTACCTGGTTTACACAATACAAAATATACCTACAAGCCTTAGCCGTTGGGGTATTTTTACACATTGCTACCATTATATTATTCGAAAGCTCAAAAGGACATTCTTTTAATCTGCAAAAACTATTAGTAATTATATTAGGAATTGCCACAGCTTACTTTTTGTAAACTCGAGTGGTGTGATTTTCAAATAATGCCTTTTGCTTTAATTGCAATTGATACTTTTGGTTAAGTTGAAATAATAAAGACCTGTCTCCTGTATTGGTAAGTACGTAATAATTGGGATTATTATCTAAAAACAATTCTAGTTCCTCTATAGTGAATACCACATTAAATGTAGCTTCAAAATTAAATGGAAAAGCACTATCAAAACGTTGAAAGGCTACAAATTGAGGACTACTCCCTAATACTGCTTTTACTTTTTCTGTAGGAGTCTCTTTGGCTAGTTTAGGATAAATAATACCAAATAAAAAGAAACCCATAACCACCCAACTAATTGCCAAATAGAAAAAGGAATTTTTAAATCGTTTATTTTTAAATTGATAAAGACAAAGAATACAACCAATAGGTAGAACAAGCAACAGTAACGAATACCACCTATATTGAGTTACTCCTTCTTCTAAGTACAAAGCGACATATCCCCCTACGGGTAGTAAGCAAGAAATTATGAGTAATAGCAATAATCCTCTAGCTATCGCCTTTTTATATGTTTCAATCTTCCTAAACACCATATCAAAATAAACAGCAATCACTAAAACCAAGAAAGGATAACAAGGCATAGTGTAATTAGGCAGTTTTGTGCTAGCCACACTAAAAAAAACAATAGTTACCACACCAATAATTGCACTAAACGCAACGATTGAAGTTCTATCCTTAGATTTAAAAAAATGGCGGTAAGCGGGAATCAAAAAAAATGAAAATGGCAGTAATCCAACTAAAACAAATACCCACGTAAGTAAAAACAAACCACCGTGACCTTCTTTACCAGTATTAAATCGATTTAAATTATGGTCTAGAAAAAAACCGTTAGTAAATTGTCCTTCCGTAGCTACATGGACTAAATAAAACCATGGTACAGCAACTGTAACTACCAATAAAAAACCCGCTATTGGTTTTAATTTAGATATAGATTTTAAAGATAATTGCTTACTATACAACAAATAACAAGCTACACTTAATAAAGGTAAAATTATAGCTATAGGTCCTTTACTAAGAATACCAAAACCAAAACTAAAATATGCTAGAAAAAACCATTTTCGGTTGTTAGTTATATATAAGCTGTATAAACTAAACAAACCAAAACTCGTAAAAAAAATTAAATAAGGATCAGGTACTGAAAGATGAAATTCTTGAATAAAAAAAAGAGAAGATAGTAGTACCGTACAACTGATTACCGCCACCCTTATAGAAGTAAACTTTTGAGAAAAATAAAAAGTGGCAGCAAATGTAAGAGCTCCAAAAAAAGCGGAAAAAAAGCGTGCAGCAAAAGCATTTACCCCAAATAAATGATACGCTATAGTCATAAAGTAATAATGCACCACAGGTTTATCTGTTCTAAGTGTATTATTAAAAAAAGGAGTAACAAAATTACGATTTACAAACATCTCCCTTGCTGCCTCAGCATTTCTGGCCTCATCTAAAATGTAAATAGGATACGTCCAAGAAAAAGCTATACAGCACATAAAACTGACTACAAACACTATACTTATTTGTAGTAACAAAGACTTGCTTTTTATGAAAGAACTTATCAATTAAACAATTGTTTTAAAACCTGTTGAGCATTTTTAAACACTTTAGAATTACGAAGCACTAATTGTTTAGAATGCCAATCTTTAGGTACATTCTTAACGAACAAGTAAGCTAAAACCGAAGATAAAATTCCGAAAAACATACCCACATACACGTCAGCGTACCAATGTTGAAAAAGATAGATTCTAGAAAATCCTACAAAAAGACCAACAACAACCAAAACCCAACTGGCAACTTTATTTCTAGCCAATATTGCAAAAAAGGAAACCAAATAAAATATAGTAGCTGTGTGTCCAGAAGGAAACGTATTTACGTGCCTAACTTTTAAACCAGGAATCAGGTCAACGGTATGCATTAAACCAGAACGTCTAAAAAACAATAAGGGTCGCAACTCACCATGAAACAAGCCTTTTTTACAAAGTATTACTATAAATGCTTGAATTAAAAAACCAATTATAAAAATGGCCAACCATTTCAACCTAAAACGTAATAAGATTGGTAATACTAATAATACGGTTATAGCATTACCTAAGGAACTTGCTTTAAGAAATAAAGCATCTAAAAAAATAGTCCTCCTTTGATTTATTTCTTGCATTAACTCAATTTTATTCAACAACAAAAAGGGAGTCAAAACTAATAGCATAATTAAAAAAGGAAACAATCGCTCTATTACTACACGCATAGCACTAACGTTTATTTCCAAAAATAACATGGTAAAACGTAAACTATATTGTAAGATGCTTTAAATAAGCCTTATCAAAAAGTAAAATATAATGTAAAATTATGAGGAACTATACTTAATTTAATTCTCTATTAAATCACTATTTCAGAATAGATAAAATACCAATGCGACGCTGCACCTAATAATACAAAAACATGCCAAACTAAATGATTAAAAGAAATCCGCCTATTGGCATAAAAAAAAATTCCAAAAGTGTAGAAGAACCCACCAATAGCCAACCAAACAAAACTAACATCATTTAAGCTTAAGATAAATGGAAAATCTATGACTACTAACCAACCCATTATACCATAAAGCACAAGAGAAAACACTTCAAATCTCCCTGTAAAAAATAACTTTAAAATAGTTCCAAAAATGGCTATTCCCCAAACTAAATATAATAACAATAAACCTCTACCATCTTTAAGTAAGGTTAAACAAATGGGAGTATAAGTACCCGCAATTAAATAATAGATACTTATATGATCTAGTTTTCGTAGCTTAAATTTAAGAGAGCTCTTGTAAACAGAATGATAAATGGTAGAAGCCGTAAACATCAGAACCAGAGAAACACCATAGACCATTAAGGGCCACTGCAAGCTCCTTATAGCATTATTATACAATAAATATAAAACCCCAAATAAAGACAATAAAATACCGATACCATGAGAATAAGCATTCCATTTCTCCTCTAAAATTGTGTTAGGTGTTTGCATGTAGTAAAAATAAGCAATAAAAAAACCCCTTTACGAATTGTAAAGGGGTTTGAAGGAGGCGGCGACCTACTCTCCCACCTGGTGTGGCAGTACCATCGGCGCTATCGGGCTTAACTACCCTGTTCGGAATGGGAAGGG